>NZ_JAAOXO010000001.1:0-1208054 GCF_011605365.1 Paenarthrobacter sp. MSM-2-10-13
GAATGGTTGGCCTTCTCCGCTTCGATGAACTCGTAGAAGTCCTCTACTTTTGCTTCGCGGCAAAGAAGGCGCTGACTTTTCCCAAGAACTCGACCTCGGCCTTCAATCTCTCGTTCTCAGCCAAGGCCTTCCGGTGTTCATCCCAGGACACCGGGCCCCGGTCCACAGGCTCTAGAGCAGGACCGTCCTGATGTTTTCCCCGGTGCCGATGAAGCCAGTTCCCCAACGTGCTCTCCTTCACCCCGAGCTCGTCAGCGACTTGCTTCACTGAACGATCCGAGGACAACACCAGCTGCACAGCTTCCTCACGGAAAGCCGCATCATATTTTCTTCTAGGACCAGTCATTCTGAAGTCGATCTCCCATCAACCTGTCTCAGAAAACCATACGGCCGCACAAACCCTCTATCACGTCCCGCGTGCTTGCGGCGGGACCTTCTCTCACATTCCACTGCTCTCTGGCGGCTAGTGCCGCGGCGGCGTAGGGTCGATTGGACCATGACTGAACAGCAGCCGTACGATCTGGTCCAGCAGTATCCGCACTTCGAGCTTCGTCGCTACCCCGCGCATGTCCTCGCGGAGGTGCAAGTCCACGCGGCGTTCGATCGCGCCGGGAACGAGGCCTTCCGTTACCTTTTCAACTACATCAGCGGCAACAACACCAGCAGGCAGAAGCTGTCCATGACCGCGCCTGTCATTCAAGAAAGCGGAACGTCGGAGGAACTGGTCATGACGGCGCCGGTCTTGCAAAGCGGACCGATCTCTGGGGCTGCAGATGATGACTACGTTGTTGCTTTCGTCCTGCCAGCAGGACTGACAGCAGAGACTGCTCCAAAACCTGAAGAGCCCAGGGTCAAAATCCGTGAGGTACCGGGGGCGTTATCTGCTGTAGCACGATTCACAGGCAATGGCTCAGCCGCGGCCTTTCAACGCCATACTGTAGCGCTGATGGAGGCTCTTCAACTGGCTGATCTGACTCCCATCGGTTCGCCCAGGTTCGCGCGCTTCGACCCACCTTTCAAACCTTGGTTCCTCCGCCACAACGAGGTAGTCCTTGACGTTAAGGAACCCTAACCTGACCGATGTGAGAGATGGTTGGCCGGGAGGGCTCGGGATGTGAGAGATGGTTGGCCGGGAGGGCTCGGGATGTGAGCGATGGTTGGCCGGGAGGGCTCGGGATGTGAGCGAGCGTTTGGGTCCGGACGCCCCAATAGACTGGAACGGTGACTTCCCAGGACTCTCTGACATCCATAGGCGCCGCCCGGATCGCCGTTACGGCACTGCTCGACGGCGGTGTGCGGCACGTGGTGGTGGCGCCTGGTTCGCGTTCGGCGCCCATGGCCTACGCGCTCGCGGAAGCTGAAGCTGAAGGCCGGGTTCGGATCCACGTCCGCATAGATGAGAGGGATGCTGGATTCACGGCCCTGGGGCTTGCTCTCTCCACCCAAGCTCCCGTGGCAGTGGTGACCACTTCCGGGACAGCGGTGGGCAACCTGCTTCCCGCTGTCATGGAGGCCAATCATTCCGCCGTCCCCGTGGTGGTGATTTCCGCTGACCGTCCCGAAGAACTCCACGGCACCGGGGCAAACCAGACCACCACCCAAATGGACCTTTTCGGCGATCACGTGAGATTCGCCGTCGACGTCCCGGCAGGTGATCACCCCCAAAAGGCGGTTGCCACAGCACTTTACGCCGCCACGGGGGCCCTCGAAGACACCCCGCCCGGCCCTGTCCAGGTGAACCTCGCGTTCCGGGATCCGCTGGTTCCGGACGCAGGCGACGCTCTTCCCGAGACCGCCGGTCGCGGCGTGTTCCATTACGACGCCGGTCCCCAGGCACTGGATCTTCCGGCAGCTTCCCAGCAACTCGCCGAAAGACGAACCGTGGTCCTTGCCGGCCATGACGCCGGCCCCGTAGCTGAAGCCTTTGCCCGCGCCCACGGTCTGCCACTGTTGGCGGAACCTTCGTCCAACGCACGCTTCGGGCCGAACGCTATTGGACCTTACCGGGTCTTGCTGGCCCACTTTGGTCCGGATTCACCCACACCGATCGAACGCGTTGTCCTGTTCGGACGGGCAACGCTCTCCCGTCCTGTGGCTGCCCTGCTGGCGCGTGAGTCTGTTGAATCCGCCATCTACCAGCCCGTCCCGGTTGCCTGGTATGAAGCAGGGCGGCGCCGCGAAACACCCATCGAAACTCTTCCCGAGCTCGCCGACTTTGCCGGACGTGGGTCTGCCGAATGGCTCGATTCCTGGCTGCTCGCCGGCGCGGCCGCACAGCATGGCCTCGACGGGGTGCTCGCGGGGGAGAGCCTTGCAACCGGTCCCTCGGTTGGCGCTACCGTCTGGGAGCACTCCCGCGGTCAGTTGGTGCTGGGTTCTTCCAACGGCATCCGCGACGTCGACCTCGCGGGAGCACCTCACCCCGAACCCATTGCTGCGGTTCACGCCAACCGCGGCCTCGCCGGCATCGATGGAACCATCGCCACAGCCACCGGAATTGCCCTGGGCAGCGGCCGTGAAACCACGGTCCTGCTTGGCGATGTCACCTTCCTTCACGATGCCGGGGGACTCCTTATCGGTCACGGAGAACCCGTGCCGGATCTCCGGATCGTGGTGCTCAACGACTCCGGCGGTGCCATTTTCAGCCTTCTCGAGCACGGTGTGGTGGAGGACTCAGGGGCCTACGGCACCGCCGTCGAGCGCCTCTTCGCTACCCCGCACTCAGTGGACATTGCGGCACTCGCGGCGGCTTACGGCGTCGGACACCAAGCAGTAACCACGACGGCGGAACTCGCCGCGGCCCTCAAGTCGCCTGTGAAGGGCCGCACCATTGTTGAAGTGCGCGTGGACCGGGCAGGCCTCCGCCAGCTCCATGCACGGATCAAAGAAGCCATATCGGCTGCGGTGGGCCAAGTCCTGACGGCGGGCTAACCCGCTCCGCCCCACCTCGCTACCGTTACCGCCGATCGCACCCGTAACCGCTGGTGCGAATGGCGCGAAGGGGTGCGCCGCGGGTGAAGGAGTGGCGCGCCGAGCGCGAAGGGGTGCGCCGCCCGCCGTCGTACTTCACTAGGGACAGACACCCACAATTCGACGGTGACGCAAAACGGGAGGGCGACACCCAAATGTGGGTGTCGCCCTCCCGTTTGGGTGGTGCTAACGACTATGCGCGGGGTTAGTCCTCCACCACGTCAATGTGTGTAGGGTCCAGGACGCGGCGTAGGAATTCCTTGGTGCGCGGCTGGGTGGGAGCACTGATGACGTTCTCCGCCGGCCCTTCTTCCACCACAACACCGGCGTCCATGAACACCACGCGGTCTGCCACTTCGCGGGCGAAGCCCATCTCGTGGGTGACCACCAGCATGGTCATGCCTTCTTGGGCCAGCTTGCGCATGACGGCCAGGACGTCGCCCACTGTTTCCGGGTCCAGGGCTGACGTGGGCTCATCGAAAAGCATGAGCTGCGGGTCCATGGAGAGGGCCCGGGCAATGGCCACACGCTGCTGCTGGCCACCGGAGAGCTGGTCCGGGAAACGGTCGGCAAGGTGACCCAGGCCGACGCGCTCGAGGTTGTGGCGCGCTACTTCGCCAGCCTCGGACTTGGACCGTTTGAGAACCTTCACCTGCGAGATGGTGCAGTTGTCCAGCACGCTCAAGTGCGGGAACAGGTTGAAGTGCTGGAACACCATCCCAACGTTCCGGCGCATCCTGTTGAGGTCCACGTCCGGGTCTGTTGCCTCGAACTCACCCACGTTGATGGTGCCGCCGTTGGGCTGTTCGAGCAGGTTGACGCAGCGCAGGAGGGTGGATTTACCCGAACCCGAAGGCCCAATCAGGCAAACAACCTGGCCTGGTTCAACGGTCAGCGAGATGCCTTTGAGGACCTCATTGCTGCCGTAGGACTTGCGCAGATCCTTGATGTTTACGCCGGCGGCTTGAACGGTGGCCGTGCTCCCAGTGGAGTTATTCATGACTGTCCTGCCTATCGCTTAGTCCGCGCGGAGCGGCTTTCGAACTTCCGTGCCAGGAGGCTCAACGGGATGGTGATGACCAGGTAGAAAGCACCGGCTACGAGCAGCGGCGTGAGGCCGGCGCCGAGGCTGGAGATGCCGTCACGGCCAAACTTGGTGAGCTCGTACTGGGACGCGGTGAGACCCAGAACGTAGATCAGCGAGGAGTCCTTGGTGAGCAGGATGATCTCGTTGGTCAGCGGCGGCAGGACGATTTTGAATGCCTGGGGGATGACGATTGAGATCATGGCCCGCCAGTGCGGCATGCCCAGTGAGCGGGCTGCTTCCATCTGGCCCTTGGGCACAGCCTGAAGGCCGGCGCGGAGTGTTTCAGCGATATAGGCCGAGGCCACCATGCCCAACGAAACCATGACCACGATGTTGACGTCCCACTGCACGCCGAACGCCAGCGGTACGCCGTAGCCGAAAGCGATGAACACCAGAAGCGCGGGAACGCCTCGGAAGAACTCGATGTATCCGGTGGCGAGCCAGCGGTACAGCGGGAACGAGGAGAGCTTCATCAGGGCCAGCAGAAGGCCGCCGGACAAGCCCACTATGAAAGCCAGTGCCGTGTAAATGAGGGTGTTCTTGAGGCCCACCAGGAAGATGTCCGGGAACATCGGCCCGATCTTGGCGAAGTTGAAGACGCTGGTACCAATGGTCTTCCAGTCCACAGCAAGGATCACTGCGACCACGGCCACTACGAAGATTCCGGCCTGGACGTACAAACTGACTTTGGCTCGTTGACGTGCAGTCATTGCCATGGGGTTCTCACATTCATGTTGCGCAGGTGGGGCCCCGAAACAACATGTGGTTTCGGGGCCCGCCTGCGTGGATCTGGGGAGCCGGGGCTCGGACTACTTGCTGGCTTCGCCGAACCAGGTGGTCTCGAACTTCTTCATGGATCCGTCGTCGGTGATGCGCTTGAGGGTGGCGTTCACGGCATCAGCCATGGCGGTGTTCCCCTTCTTGATGGAGATGCCCAGTTTCTCACCCGTTGCAAAGTCTTCAACGCGCTTGAGGTTGGAGTCGTCCTTGATGGCGTAGCCCAGGACGGAGCCGTTACCCACTGCGGCGTCGATGGTGCCGGCCTTGAGGGCCTGAACCAGGAGGCCGGAGTCTTCGAACTGCTGGGCGTCGATTCCCTTGTCCTTGGCGTACTGGGCGCCGGTAGTGGCCTGCTGGACGCCTACCTTCTTGCCCTTGGCGCCGTCGAGGTTGTTGATGCCGGAGGAGGACGTGGCCACGAGGGTCAGGTCGTCGTCCAGGTAGGGGTTGGAGAAGTCCATGACGTTCTTGCGGACGTCCGTAATGGAGATCGAGGAGATGGAGACATCGCAGCCGGTCAGTGCGGTGCCGGTCTCGATTGCTTCGAAGGAGCTGTCCACCACGTTGAGTTCGGCCTTGACGTCCTTGGCGATCTCGGCGGCGATGTCCATGTCGAAGCCCACGATCTTGCCATCCTTCTGGAATTCGAAGGGCTCGTAAGGCACGTCCGAGCAAACGGTCAGCTTGCCGGCGTTGATGAGCTTGAGGCCGGAGTCCGAGGACGAAGCCGGGGTGGAGGAACCACCACAGGCGGTGAGGGCCAGGGCGCCGGCGGCGAGCACGGCGGCAATCTTGGTGCCGGACAGAACCGAACGGGAGATCTGCATGTTGTTTACCTTTTGTTGCAGTGGATGCTGAACTGAGTCGGTTTTAGTGTAGCGCCGAACGTGAGATGTGCATCACAGGAAACGAAGTTTCACTATTGGATAACAAGTTTACGCACTAATCAACCACTGCAGAAGTGATGGTGTCTGAAATCCCAGATTCAGCCCTTGATGCCCAGGGCTTCCAGCATCGGCCGGAATTTGGCCCACGTTTCGGCCAGTTCGACCTCCGGCACGGAGCCTTCCACAATCCCGCAGCCCGCATACAGGCGCACGGTATTGGCGTCCTCAATCACAGCGCCACGGAGTGCGATGCCCCATTCACCATTCCCGGCAGCGTCCAGCCAACCTACGGGGCCGGCGTAAGGGCCGCGGTCCAAATGCTCCAGTTTGCGGATCAGGGCACCGGCTACCAATGTGGGCGTTCCGCAGACCGCCGCTGTGGGATGCAGGGCGTTGATCAGGGCCAGGCAGGTAGGAACGTGTCCCTCGATGTCAGCCAGCTCCGCCTTCACGTCCGAGGCCAGATGCCACACATTGGGCAGCTCCAGAATGAAGGGCTCGCTGTGGGAATTCATCGCCTCGGAGAAAGGAGCGAGCTGCCGCGTCAATGAATCAATGGCGATCTCGTGTTCGTGGCGTTGCTTTTCTGAACCGGCCAGGACCCGCTCGGCGTACTCCATGGGGGACCCGTCCATGCCATCCGCGTCGCGGCGATCCAGTGTTCCTGCCAACACCCGCGCCTGCGCAGTCCGGCCCTCCACTTGAATCAGCATCTCCGGCGTAGCTCCGACCAGACCGTCCACGCCGTACGTCCAGCATTCGCGGTATCTCGCAGCAAGCTGACGAAGAACCTCCGCAGCATTGACGCCCTCCGGAAGGTTGGCGACGACGTCGCGCGCCAGCACCAGCTTCTCCAGTTTTCCGGCTCGGATCTCCTCCACACCGTTGGAAACGGCCTGCATCCAAGCGGCCTCACTCAGGGACCCGCGGCTGAGGTGACCGGCGGAACCGTCCGCATTAACAGCCTCCGGTGAGAGTCCGACGTCGGGCCCTCCGGTGGCTGAAGCGTCGCCGTTGGGCTCCGGCTGGGTAAGCCAGCGGTCCACGGAGGCGAGGACGCCGGCCTCGGTGAGGGGGCCGTCGTCGAACGTCAACTGGGTGGCCCAGGCGCGGCCATCACGGATGCCGATCACTAGTTCGGGGAGGATCAAGCGGGACACATGCGGGGAGGTTTTGGAGAAGGCAAAGGAGCCGAAGGCCACCGGACCGGTGCCCGGGACCTCCACAAGATCCGTGATGTCCGCCTCAATAATGAGGTGTCGCCACCAGATATCGGCCTCAAGGAATCGCTCGGGCCCGGTGGCGTTGAAGCGGGTCAGCTCGCCATAGCCAACCAGGCCGGCCTCCCTGCGGGACCAGCACAGGACGTCGTCCCGCACCAGAAACGACGGCAGCCCCCCGGAGGATGATTCAACATTCAGGGGGACTGTCAAGGTGCGGAGCGTGCTCGTCATGATGGAACAACAGTACTCCCGTGCCCAGCCAGAATCTGAGCCGACTTCTACAGCGCAGCAAAGTCGGTTGAATGTCTGAGACAATTACAGGGTGAACCGAGCATCCTTGGAAAAGCGTCCGGACGAAGTTGCGACGATGTTTGATGATGTCGCCCCAAAATACGACGTCGTCAATGATGTCCTGTCCATGGGACAGACCCGGCGTTGGCGCCGGATCGTGGTGGACGCCATGGATGTGAAAAAAGGCCAGAAGGTCCTGGACCTCGCCGCCGGAACGGGAACATCCAGCGAACCCTACGCCGACGCAGGCGTGGACGTTGTGGCCTGCGACTTTTCCCTGGGCATGCTCAAAGTAGGCAAGCGCCGCCGCCCGGACATCGACTTCATTGCCGGCGACGCCACTAACCTGCCGTTCGCTGACAACAGCTTCGATGCCTCCACCATCTCCTTCGGCCTCCGCAACGTGGTGGAACCGCGCAAGGCTCTTGAAGAGATGCTGCGCGTCACCAAGCCTGGCGGGCGGCTGGTCATCGCCGAGTTCTCGCACCCCGTGGTTCCCTTGTGGCGCAACCTCTACACCGAGTACCTGATGCGTGCGCTTCCGGCCATCGCCACCAAGGTCTCCTCCAACCCGGACGCCTACGTGTACCTCGCCGAATCCATCCGCGCCTGGCCGGACCAGGACCACCTGGCCCAGTGGCTCAGCGACGCCGGCTGGACGGACGTAACTTACCGGAACCTCAGCGGCGGCATTGTTGCCGTGCACCGTGCGCAGAAGCCCGCCGATCACCGCGAAAGTGTTCCCGTGGCAAAGCTTCGCCGCCAGATCAAGCCGCGCCACCAGGCCGGCTAACCAGCACAGCCCGTTGATTAGGACGTCGTGAAAGTACTGATTGTTGGCGCGGGCCCTGCCGGGTCCACCGCCGCGTATTACCTCGCCCAGCAGGGCATCGATGTCACGGTGCTGGAAAAGACCTCTTTTCCCCGTGAAAAAGTCTGCGGCGATGGGCTCACTCCACGCGCGGTCCGCGAGATCCAGAAGCTTGGGCTGCCCCATGCTGTCTCGGAGGGTTGGCGCCGGAACAAGGGCCTTCGCCTTATTGCCGGTGGCCGCACCATCGAATTGCCGTGGCCCGAGGTTGCCGACTTCCCCACCTACGGCCTGATCCGGACCCGACTCGGTTTTGACGAGGACCTGGCCCGCCACGCCGAGTCCGCGGGCGCCGTCGTGCTTGAACGCCACAGCGTCACCTCCGCGTTGACCGCAGAAGACGGCCGCGTGATCGGCGTCCAGGCTTCCATCCTTGACGAGTCCGGACGCAAGACGGGCGAAACGCGCGACTTCCACGCCGACGTCGTCCTCGCCGCGGACGGCAACTCAACGCGAACTGCGGTGTCGTTGGGTATGCACAAACGCGACGACCGTCCGCTGGGCGTCGCAGTGCGCACCTATTTCACTTCGCCCAGGCATGACGATGACTGGATGGAGGGCTGGCTGGAACTCCCCGGCAAGTCCGGTAAACCGCTGCCCGGATACGGTTGGGTGTTCGGGGTTGGCGACGGAACCTCCAACGTGGGCCTGGGGATACTGAACTCGTCCAAGGAATTCGGCAAACTCGACTACAAGCAGGTCCTGCGCGAATGGACCGCCGGCATGCCGTCCGATTGGGGCTTCACACCGGAAAACCAGGTGGGGGAGATCCGCGGTGCCGCGCTGCCCATGGGCTTCAACCGCACCCCGCACTACTCACCCGGGCTTCTCCTGTTGGGTGACGCCGGCGGAATGGTGTCCCCGTTCAACGGAGAGGGCATTTCCTACGCCATGGAGTCGGCCCGGTTCGCGGCTGAGTTCCTGATTGACGCGTCGTCGCGCTCGGCTTCCGCCGGTTGGACAACGCACGACGCCGATGCTCACCTTTCGCGGTACGCGGACTATGTGCGGGACCAGTGGGGTTCACACTTCACACTGGGCCGCATGTTTGCCTCCCTGATCGGGAAGCCCGCCGTGATGAAGCTGGCACTGCGCACGGGTATGCCCATTCCTGTGCTCATGCGCTTTGTGGTTCGAATGCTCGCGAACCTCACGGATCCGTCCGCGAAGGGCTTCGAAGACCGGGTTATCCGGGTCCTCGAAATGCTGGTTCCGGCCACCTCCAACACTTCGCCTGCCCGCGCCCTTACGCCGGCAGGCTCCAACACCGCGGTTTCCGCAACAACTAGTTAGGGTTAACCCGTGACGAACTCTGCCGAACACAGCTGGACTCATGCCGGGCACGGCTTGCCGCAGGCCGTTGAGCCTGCTCCCAACACCACCGCAATAGCAACGGGACTCCAGCTGCCCGCCGGATTCGCCGCCATTGCCGGCGATGCCGAGCTCGGACCGGCCATCACCACCAACCTTGCACGGGTTGAGAAAAAGCTCCGCGAAGCCATTTCCAACTCGGACCCCCTGGCTGACGCGACGTCGCGCCACCTGGTGGAAGCCGGCGGCAAGCGCATTCGTCCGCTGTTGACCCTGCTGTGCGCCCACCTTGGCGATGCTTCCCGCCCCGAGGTTGTTCAGGCCGCTGTTGTGGTGGAACTGACACACCTCGCCACGCTGTACCACGACGACGTCATGGACTCCGCACCCTTCCGCCGCGGTGCTCCCACGGCCCACGAAGTATGGGGCAACTCCGTCGCCATCCTCACCGGTGACCTCATCTTTGCCCGTGCCTCCATCCTGGTGTCCGAGCTCGGTTCCCGCGCGTTGGGCATCCAAGCGCGGACCTTCGAGCGCTTGTGCCTCGGCCAGCTCCACGAAACCGTGGGCCCGCGCGAAGACGAAGATCCCGTGGAGCACTACCTGTCCGTCATCGCAGACAAGACCGGCTCACTGGTGGCAGCGTCCGGCCAGCTCGGAGCGATCTTCGCCGGCGCCGATGAGTCCTACGAGGACCTGCTGGTGGAATACGGCGAGAAAGTTGGTGTGGCTTTCCAGCTTGCCGACGACGTCATTGATGTCACCGGTGTGAAGGTCAAGTCCGGTAAGTCCCCGGGCACTGACCTCCGCGAAGGTGTTCCCACTTTGCCTGTCCTGCTGCTTCGCCGGGATGCTGGTGCAGGGGATGCCTCCGCTACTGCCCTCCTTGAACTGATCGACGGCGATCTGTCTTCCGACGCGGCTTTGGCTGAAGCCGTTGCTGGCCTGCGCGAGCACCCGGTCACCAACGAGTCCTGGAAGATTGCCCGCCAGTGGTCCGCCGAAGCCGTTGCGGCATTGGAGCCGCTGCCGGAGGGCGTCGTGAAGGCGTCGCTGACCAACTTCGCCCATGCTGTGGTGGACCGCAGTAGCTAGGTTTCTCTTTGCTTTGCGCGTTTGTGGCTTCCTGACCCTGTTTGAGCGCCTGACGGCCGCTATGCACCCTAAATGGGTTGTATAGCGGCCGTTGCCGTTTCAAACAGGGTCAGGATGCCACTTGGATCACGACGCCGGTACCCACTTGGGCGTCCAGCGCGACGGTCCGAAGTGGCCTGCTTCCCTGTTGCCCAGGACTGCGAGCACTTCAGCCACCATTTTTTCAGGGTGATGGACGACGTCGGAATAGTAATAGCGAAGGACCAGCGGCCCGCCACGGATGCTGGCATTGTTTCGGTACTGGTCCTTTTTCACTTGCCTGCCTTCCAAGTGAGTACCGCCATCCAACTCGATCACCAGGCAACCGTTGATCAGACAGTCGACTTCGCCAACACCTTGCAGCTGAACGTGCATGCTCACCCTCAGTCCGGCCCTGGTGAAATGCGTATGAGCCAAAATTTCAAGTAACGAATCAGACCTCGGAATAACCAACCCCAGAACTGCCCGCGCCCGTCCATTCCGCGTACCTGGCAGCTTTGATCTCAGATAGTCCGGGCCAAGTAGCGCCTGGCTCACTGCGCTTTGAACCATGACCAGTGATTCCAATTCCGGGAGGCATCTGAGCGCATGGATCAGAACGTCGGCTACACCGGCAACAGGCAGGTAGGAATGTGGGGGATGGGTCATGGAGGCGTGGTCAACAATGTCAGGTTTGGACAGCCCGTTTCCGCAACTCAGATGCAGGGTTGTTGGTTTACGAAGCACCCATAGGCTGTAGAACCTCGCCGCCGAGATGCACGTCAGGCGCCCATTCGTGCGAAAGGCGGCTACGACGTCGGGGTCCGCTCCTTTGAGTGTGTAGACGCCGCGCTGCAGCTTAGACACCGATCCGGAGGCCACAGCCGTTGCCAGTGCTCTTTCTGAGAAGCCGGCCCGCTTCAAGTCCGCGGTCTTGGCGGCACCGTGTCTGATTCGGAGGAATTCGGTGAGGTCCATCATCCATGCTTGCTGCGCTGGAGACTGCCCGGAACCGGTATTTCGGTCTATGTGGATAACTCCACGAGGCCGTAAAGAGCGCGCGGTGACCTCGAAATTTCATTGACCCCAAGAGTTGCACATATGACAGGTTTGTCATAAGCTATTCACGGATCCACTAAATGCCTCCGGTGGGTCTGATGCGAACGGAGATTGTGGTCCCGGTTCGGTGCAGCGTATGACTCGTAACGTTGCAGCGAGCCGGGGCCATTCCGTTTTTAGCCCGGAAACCCGAGGCCTCACTCTGAAACCCTGTGGCTTCGTGACCCCCTCTGAACACAAATCAGCCCCTATGCAACCAATGAAGGTTGCATAGGGGCTGATAGTAGATCAAACGGGGTCAGGAACCCCGTCGAAAACTGAAGACTTAGTCTTCGTCGTCGTTGAATGCCCACTCGAACATGTCGAACACGAACTCGGAGAACGTACCTTCTTCGCTCTTCCACTGGCCGCGGGCGTTATTGCGGCGCCAGACGATGGGGTCCGGGATGCTGAGATCGGCGGTGCGGAAGCCCCACGTGAATTGCTCGTCCTCGTCTTCGAGGAACATGAGGAAGCCTTCGTCATCAACTTCGAGTTCCTCAGGGTCCCAGAAGTAGTGGTAAGCCTCCATGAGGTCCTCGCAGCCGCCGATAGCAAGGTAGAACTCGCGCAGAACCAGCGGGATGGTGAAGGAGTGATCGGCCAGGGCGTCGTCCAGCTCGGCCGGCGTGAGGCCGTCTTCTTCCTGCCATTCATCCTCGAGATACTTTGGGACCAGCGCGCGGAACTTCTCGAGGAACATGTCAGTCATGCTCTTATCCTAGCTAATCCCGGGGGCCCGAAATTGCGCCCCCACCGGTGGCTGCTCGATGCCATCCGCGCACAGCCAACGGCACATACCAACTGCGCCGCCACGCGGTCACCCGGAAAGCGAAAACAACGCCAGCGATGACACAAGCGGTAACCCCATTGAACAGGCCAAGGTTCCACAACAAGGTGGTCAAGCCGGCACCCGCGAAGGCCGGCAGCGCATAGATGTCGCGGTTGTTGAACAGGGTAGGGATTTCGTTCGCGGTGATGTCACGGAGCAGGCCTCCGCCCACGGCAGTGGTGACCCCCAGCAGGATCGCAGCCACCGGATTCATGCCCGCGCCGATTGCCTTCAGCGTGCCCGTGATGCAGAACAAGGCCAGCCCGCCGGCGTCGAACAGGGTCAGCAGAGAGGTGAAGCGCTGCACGGAGGAAAACAAGTAGTAAACCAGCAGCGCAGCCAACAACGGCGGGGCCAGGTACGCGGGGTTGGTGAAAGCGATAGGGGGACCGGCGTTGATCACGATGTCACGGATTACGCCACCGCCCAGTGCCGCGATGGACGCGAGAAGTATGGAGCCCACGAAGTCGAACTGCTTCCGGGCCGCCAACAACGAGCCTGACACAGCAAAAAAGAACACGCCGATGAGGTCAAGCCAAAGAAGAACAATGTCAAAGGAAATCAAGTGGACGGGTTCTTTCTTAACGCGCTTAACAACAGGTGCTGGCTCAACGTTACGCTAGCTCCCATGAACAGCCCCGTTTTGATCGCTTGCGCCCATGGAACCCGCAACGCCGAAGGCCAGGCTGCCATCCGGCGCGTGATGGCAGACATTGAAACTCTCCGCCCCGGTTTGCGTGTTGTTGAGGCGTACGTTGACGTTCAGGAACCGGAGCTGGGCGGCGTGGTGGAGGGCCTGCCGGAGGGGACTGCCGCCGTCGTCGTACCGCTTTTGCTCTCTACCGGCTTCCACATCAAAGTGGACGTGCCCAAAGCCATCAAGAGCCGCCCTGAGGTAATTGCCGCCAGGCCCCTGGGTCCGGACCCTCGGTTGGCAGAGCTGTTGGCCACCCACCTGCGTGCGGCCGGGCTGACTGAGAACGACGGCGTGCTGCTGGCCGCCGCTGGATCGTCCCTTCCGGACGGCTCGGTTGACTCGGAAGAGCAGGGGAGGCTCCTCGGCGAGCTGCTGCCGAACAAAGTGCGCGTCGCCTATGGCGCCAGTGCCCAGCCAACAGTGCCCGACGGCGTCGCCTCCTTGCGTGCCGAACTCGCCGCAGACGGTGGGACAGGCAGGGTTTTCATTGCCTCATACCTGTTGGCTACCGGCTATTTCCACGATCAGTTGGCGAAGGCGGGCGCGGACGTTGTGGCGGCACCTTTGCTGCCTTCTCCTGTGTTGGCGGAGATCGCGCTGGAACGGTATGACGCAGTGGTGGCTAGCCGCTGACGACAGGTTTGCGGCGAGGGTTGTTGACTAGTTCCGGGGGCAACGCCTCCAGTCTCTGTGCGATCACCGAACCAGCGTCCGGCCCGCCCCACTCTATGTAGGCCGACTCCTTGGGATGCAGCAGAACAATGCCAAGCAGCGCAACATCCCCGTTCGGCGTACCGACCATCCGAGGTACGTGCGGATGTTTCACACCCACGATGAGGTCAACCAGTCCAGCTGCGTTGCGCCAGCGCCGCGGTGTGCTTGTGCAGTTGATTTCCCGCAGGGTCAAGCCCCCGGGATGCTCTACTGCTCTGTAAAGTCCTGGGTTCATGGCCACTGATTGGGCAGCTAGGTACAGAAGTTCGAACTGCCAAAGCCTGTCCAGCTCATGGATGCCCTTCCCGACCAAAGCCGCGCTTGCAAGATAGACCTCAAGTCCTTCTCCCAACCTGTTGCTTTTGTGAAGGGGTCTTGACCCCTTTGAGTTCTTCCCTGAACCAGTCCGGAATGTGGTCCTCGTTTCTGGGGAAATACGTAAGTTCGTCGGAGTAGTCCGCTTCTGCGGGTTCCGGAGACTCCCACGCAGGCTTCTGGTTGTAGTTGTAGCTGGCCTCCCAGCCGATGCCAGCAGGGGCGATGGTCAGAGTCATGGACAGCCAAGTTTTGTTCGAATGGGTCCGTTGCGACGGAGTGCTGAGTCATCCTGTTCGTCGCCTTAATCCGTTTCAGGGGTCCAAGTGGATCCCCGTATTTCTTCTTTAAACCAGTCGGGGATGTGTTCCTCGTCGCGGGGGAAGAGGTACAGCTCCTGGGCGTAGGTGTCGTTGACCGGTTCGCCGAGTTCCCAGACGGGCTTTTCGGTGTAGTTGTAATCTGCCTCCCAACCATCACCTTCGCGAGTGATTTTGATGGTCATGGAGAACCATGTGCCTTTGCCGGGCTTGTACATTAATTCTCGAAGGTCGTCGACCGTGAATGCGATCTCTTTGATGATGCTCTTACGGTCGATCAAGTCTCCGCGATGGAAGATCTTAGTTATTGAGCTGCCCCGGCTGCCTATTTGATTGTGGACATACACCAGCGAATCCCAAGCTGTATCTGCCGGACGGACGGACCACATTGCCTCTGCGATGATTCGTTCGTATTCGCGCGCCTGCTCGAACGGGTCCTTGGCCGGTTGCGACGCCGTCATCGACTGCCTCTTTCTACTATGTTATTGAAGGTTTCATCAACAAAACCTTTGCCGTCGGCCCAGGCTTGGACGATGAATTTTTCGGGTGTCTTCATGGACGGCCGTCGAAGGACATCTATTTGCAGATTAATCTTAGGCGGCGGTACTTCGAGCAACTTGTCGCGTAATTGCATCTCGATCCTGTAGAAGTTCTTCCGGTTAACCGAACTTCGGTTGAGTTCCTTGAGCATGCCGACGGTGTTGATGCGTTCGCCGATTCCGTCGAGGAGTCGCGCGATGAGGTGCCCGCCGTCGTAGTCGGGCGGAACGACGTCGGGGTCCCAGTCGCCTATTTCGGCCGTTGATTCCCTGCCAACGGAACCTTGGATGTACGGGGATCGTTGGCCGTCACCAAGTTCCAGCCCTACCACCGCCACGTGTTTGGTGTGTCCGTTTTCGTCGGTCTTGCTGGACCGATGGTTTGGACGGGTTGTGGTGCGGAGTGGAGACCAGATCGGTGGTGGCTTGGTGGTGTTCCGCGGCCCTGCCTAGCGTGCCGATCGCCGGGGGCCGGTGGGCGGCCTGGTCCAGGCGTTCTATGCCTTGGAGCAGGTCCTCTGCCAAGCCACCGAGGGGGCCACGGCCCACCCCGGAGAACCCGTCGGCTACGCGGACGGCACCTCCGCCGTCGTCGAGGTGATCCAGGACGTTGGCCATCCCTTGGAGTGCTGGTTTGAGGGCATGTTCCAAGGTGGCGACCTTGACGCCGGCCATGGCATCGGAGATTTTGGCGCTAGTTGCGGGCGCGAGGTCCGCCAGAACCTTTTCGAGGAGGGCGCCGGCGCGTACTGCTGTTGTTCCGCCGCCGGTGGCCAGCGCTGCGCCGAGGTCGGTGGTGTTGCGGGTCAGCGCGTATTCCCATTCGCCCTTCGCCCACGCCTCGGCATGGAGCATGGCGGGCAGGGCCTGGCTGAGCTCGGCGGCAGCTGCTTCCTGGTCCTCTTGTTTGCCGGTGATGGCACGATCCAGCCAGACGCCGGGGGAGATGAAAGTGCCAATGTTCCAGAGGGTCTTGCCGATTCCTTTCAGGGTGTCCTCGCCGCTGGGCGTCTCTTCGAGGCCCAGTTCGGGCACGGAAGGCCTCGCCACGGCTGACATCCAGGACAGCGAGTATGCCGTGGCCGCGGTTTCCCACAGGGTGTCCAGGGCGCCCTGCGCGGCTCCTGCCCAACCGTGCAGTTTTGCCCGTTCAACGGGTGCACCCCAGGGGAGTTTGCCTTCCTCGCCCAAGGCATCCAGGGTGGGGGCGTCCACCGCGTAGACGTTGGAACCATCGGCTCGGGCCGCGGCGTCGGTGGCGCTGACGTAGCGGGTTCCGCCGTACACTCCGCGGATCTTGTTCGCGCAGTCCTGCTCGGCTTCTGCGAACCAGGCTTTGATCTTGTTGAGTTCGGCGAGGAGCCGGTGCTGTTCGTCCACGATCGCCGGGACGGTCCCCCAGTCATCACCTTTGAGGTCGATGCGACTACTGAGCTTCGAGGCGTCCTCCGTGAGATTCCCGGACAGGGTCTTCACGGCTTGGCAGGCAGTGGCAAATTCGGACAAAGCCGCGGCGGCCACGGACGTGCCGTCGTTGACTGTGCCGGCCATGACTCTCACCGGGGTGAAAGCGGCCAGGAGGTCAGGGAGTTCCGGGGTGTGGAACGGGACGGCCAGAGCGTTCCAGTTCGTTGCGGTTGTGGTGACAGCATCCCGGAGTCCGGCTCCTGCGGCGTGTAGGTCCTTTGCCGCCAAATCGAGTGCGGCGGGATCCGGGACCATCGGCAACGCCGCTAAGTCCAGGCCCGGGACGCCGCCCTGCGGGGCGATACACCTGCCAAAGTTGTCTGCCATGCCGTACTCAGCCGCGCTCGGGCGAACGGCGACCGCCCCACGACAGCGAGCCGCCGCCGTCGAGCCCCGAGACACGACCCAACCCTGATCCGTCGGCTGCCAGGGTGGATGCCGAGGCCTGCGCCTGTCGCGCCATGTCGGCGTCGGCCCGTACATAAGCCGTCAACGCGACCGTTGCGCCTTCGATGATGCGGTTGGACCGTCCGGCGATGGCTGTGAGGTGGGGGAGTGCGGAGATCTCGGCGTACTCATGAAGGGCCTTGCCCACCAGACCACCGCCCACCACGGTGCCTGCGCCATCGAGCGAGGCGCCCAACCGTGTGGCAGCTTGGTTCTGCCCGTCCGCATCCGCCGCCGCGGTAGCCAGCACAGCCCGCGTACCGGCAGGGTCAATATCCCAGCTGATCGTCACCAAATCCCCCCCAAAACGGCTCCTCCGGGACCGGAAAAGCAAGACTTGAGAGGATGCTACTAATTCGCAGGGCCGGCATCGCAGCCCAGAAAAAGTCCCCAAAAAACGTCACGAAAAGGCCCAGAGCGCCACAATAGGAACCTGCACAAGAAGCCCTCAGCAACAAGGCCAATGACGCCTTCGTGACGAAATGTTTCCCTAGGTGACTTAGCATTTCCGGACCTTTGCTGGCGAAATCTGGCCAGACCTACAGTCGATGTATGACAGATACAGCTGTAGCCGGTGCGTCCGCGGACACCGCAGTCCCCTCGCGTCCGGCGCGCACCCGCCCTGCCGCCAAGCCCCACGGCCAGTGGAAGGTTGACGGCACCGCTCCACTCAACGCCAACGAAACCTGGAAACAGGAAGACAACGGGCTGAACGTCCGTGAGCGCATTGAGTCTGTCTACTCCAAAGAAGGCTTTGATTCGATCGACGGCACGGACCTTCACGGCCGCTTCCGTTGGTGGGGCCTCTACACCCAGCGCAAGCCCGGGATCGACGGCGGCAAGACCGCAACGCTTGAACCGCACGAGCTCGAAGACAAGTACTTCATGCTGCGCGTGCGCATCGACGGCGGTGCACTTACCACTGAGCAACTCCGGGTCATCGGCCAGATCTCCGTGGACTTCGCCCGCGGCTCGGCCGACCTGACGGACCGTCAGAACATCCAGCTGCACTGGATCCGTGTTGAGGACGTGCCGGAGATCTGGCGCCGCCTTGAAGGTATTGGACTGTCCACCACAGAAGCTTGCGGTGACGTTCCCCGCGTTATCCTCGGCTCCCCGGTTGCGGGCATTGCCAAGGACGAGATCATCGATCCCACACCGCTGATCCACGAGCTCGCCGAGCGTTTCATCGGCGACCCCGAGCTGGCCAACCTGCCGCGCAAGTACAAGACCGCCATCACGGGCCACCCGTCCCAGGACGTGGTGCATGAGATCAACGACTTCGCCTTGGTGGGCGTCGTCCACCCCGAACTCGGTGCGGGCTACGACCTCTGGGTTGGCGGCGGCCTGTCAACCAACCCGCGTCTGGCCGAACGCCTGGGTGTGTTCGTTTCCGCCGACGTTGCCGCTGAAGTGTGGCTCGGCGTCACCAGCATCTTCCGCGATTACGGTTACCGCCGCATGCGCACCAAGGCCCGCCTGAAGTTCCTCATGAACGACTGGGGACCGGCCAAGTTCCGCCAGGTCCTTGAGGACGAATACCTCGGCTTCAAGCTCCCGGACGGCCCTGCAGCTCCCAAGCCCACGGCTCCCGGTGACCACATTGGTGTTCATGAGCAGAAGGACGGCAAGTTCTTCATCGGCGTGACCCCGACTGTGGGACGCACGTCCGGCGAGGCACTCGTTACGCTGGCAGACACTTTGGAGAAGCACGGCAGCTACCGCCTGCGCACTACTCCTCACCAGAAGCTGGTCATCCTGGACGTGGCCAAAGAGCAGGTTGAGCCGCTCATCGCCGAACTGGACACTTTGGGCCTCTCGGCTCGTCCGTCCGTGTTCCGCCGCGGCACCATCGCCTGCACGGGCATCGAGTTCTGCAAGCTGGCCATCGTGGAAACCAAGGTCACAGCTGCTACGGCCATCGCTGAGCTGGAGCGCCGCTTGGCCGACCTCGTGGAAACCAAGCAGCTCCCGTCGGCACTGTCCCTCCACATCAACGGCTGCCCCAACTCCTGCGCCCGTATCCAGACGGCCGATATCGGCCTGAAGGGCATGATGCTGCCAACGCCCGACGGCGACCCCACCCCGGGTTTCCAGGTCCACCTCGGTGGCGGGCTGGCCAACAACGAGCGCGAGGAAGCCGGTTTGGGACGTACCGTCCGCGGCCTCAAGGTCACGGTGGAAGACCTGCCCGACTATGTGGAGCGCGTGGTCCGTAAGTTCGTCGCCGTTGGCGCCGAGGGCCAGACCTTCGCAGAGTGGGCACACTCGGCAGATGAAGGAGATCTCCAATGACAGATCCCGTCACCATTACCAACCTCGCCAGCGCACCAGCCCGTCCGGCGCTTCGTTCCCATGAGGAACTTAAGGCCCTGGCCGAATCCGGCGCCGCTGAGCTCGGCTGGAACGCTCCTGCCCGGGATGTCATCGCCTGGGTGGCCCGCAACTTCGAGCTGCCTACGGTCACGGTCGCCTGCTCCATGGCCGACGCCGTCCTGCCGGCTTTGGTCGCGGACCAGCTTCCCGGCGTCGACGTCTTGTTCCTGGAAACCGGCTACCACTTCAAGGAAACGTACAAGACGCGCGACGAAGTCGCGGCGAATCTCCGCGTCAACGTGGTGGACGTCCTTCCCGAAACCACTGTGGAACAGCAGGACCGGCTCTTGGGCAAGGACCTGTTTGCCCGCGACCCCGCCCAGTGCTGTGCGCTGCGCAAGGTCCAGCCGTTGCGCCGCTCGCTGGCCGGCTACGAGGTGTGGTTCACCGGTGTCCGCCGAGATGAAGCACCCACCCGCACCAACACGCCCGTGGTCACCTGGGATGAGGGCTTCGGCCTGGTCAAGGTGAACCCGATGGTGGACTGGACCTTCGATCAGCTGATCGAGTACTCCGAGGACAATATCCTTCCCGTCAACCCCCTCCTGAGCCAGGGCTACCCGTCCATCGGCTGCCAGCCCTGCACCCGCAAAGTGGCCCCGGGTGAAGACCCCCGCGCCGGCCGTTGGGCAGGATCCGACAAGACAGAATGCGGACTACACACATGAGCACCCAAACAACGTCAACGGACGCCTACGCAGCAGATGCCGCCCCCGCCCCTTCGCTGGACGGCAATGCTGCAGGCAGCATTGCGTCCAGCTTCGACAGGCCCGATGCCACTCCCGGGGCGGCATCTGCTGCTTCGGCTCTGCAGTCAACTCGCCTTTCGTCACTGGACACCCTCGAGTCCGAAGCTATTCACATCATCCGCGAGGTTGTTGCCGAGTTCGAGAAGCCTGCGCTGCTGTTCTCCGGCGGCAAGGATTCCGTGGTCATGCTGCACCTGGCCACCAAGGCGTTCTGGCCGGGCAAGGTTCCGTTTCCGGTCCTTCACGTGGACACCGGCCACAACTTCCCGGAGGTCATCGACTTCCGTGACCGCACCGTTGAGCGTCTGGGCCTGAAGCTGGTTGTTGGCTCAGTCCAGGAATTCATCGACCGCGGCGAGTTGGCTGAGCGTGCCGATGGGACCCGGAACCCGCTGCAGACCGTTCCGCTGTTGGATGCGATCCAGCGCAACAAGTTCGACGCCGTGTTCGGCGGCGGCCGTCGCGACGAGGACAAGGCCCGCGCCAAAGAACGCATCCTGAGCCTCCGTGACGAGTTCGGCCAGTGGGACCCGCGCAACCAGCGCCCCGAACTGTGGAACCTGTACAACGGCCGCCACACTGTGGGCCAGCACGTCCGTGCGTTCCCCATCAGCAACTGGACCGAGCTGGACATTTGGCGCTACATCGAGCGTGAGAACATCGAGCTTCCCAGCCTGTACTACGCCCACGAGCGCGAAGTCTTCGCCCGCGAAGGCATGTGGCGCGCTGTGGGCGAGGTTTCCCAGCCGCTGCCGCACGAGGAAGTCATCACCAAGCTGGTGCGCTACCGCACGGTGGGCGACATGTCCTGCACAGGTGCTGTCGAGTCCGACGCACGCACCGTGGCCGACGTCGTTGTTGAAGTCGCTGCCTCCACCCTGACCGAACGTGGCGCCACCCGAGCAGATGACCGCATCTCCGAGGCAGCCATGGAAGACCGCAAGAAGGACGGCTACTTCTAAATGAGCACCGAAACATTGGCTGCCGGGCTGGAAACAGCCCTGCCCACAACCCTCTTCCGCTTCGCTACCGCCGGCTCGGTGGACGACGGCAAGTCCACTTTGGTGGGCCGCCTCCTCCACGATTCCAAGGCCATTCTTGCTGACACGCTCGACGCCGTTGCCCGCACCTCTGCGGACCGCGGCTTCGGCGGGGAAAAAGGTGGGATTGACCTGGCCCTCCTGACCGACGGCCTGCGTGCCGAGCGCGAGCAGGGCATCACCATCGATGTCGCCTACCGCTACTTCGCTACGGACCGCCGCAGCTTCATCCTGGCGGACTGCCCCGGGCACGTTCAGTACACCAAGAACACGGTGACCGGCGCGTCCACTGCGGATGCCGTCGTCGTACTCATTGACGCCCGCAAGGGTGTGCTGGAGCAGACCCGCCGGCACCTGTCCGTGCTGCAACTGCTTCGGGTTGCCCACGTCATTGTGGCCGTGAACAAGATCGACCTGGTGGACTTCAGCGAGCAGGTGTTCCGCGACATCGAAGCGGACGTGCAGAAGGTTGCCCGAGAGCTGGGTCTTGGTTCCGATGGTGTTGCTGATCTGCTGGTGGTTCCCGTTTCGGCGCTTGACGGCGACAACGTGGTGGACCGCTCTGAGCGCACCCCTTGGTACACGGGCCCGGCACTGCTGGAGGTCCTAGAAACCCTCCCTGCTGCTGACGAGCTTGAGGCCGAACTGGAGAGCTTCCGCTTCCCGGTCCAGCTGGTCATCCGCCCGCAGGGTGCCCTCGCTCCCGACGCTGTAGCTGGTGGGCTCGATGTGGAGGCGTACCGCGATTACCGCGCCTACGCAGGCCAGATCACCGAAGGCTCCGTGAAGGTTGGCGACGAAGTTTCTGTGATCAGCCCGGGCCACGAACCTCGCACCACCACGGTGATCGGCATCGACTTTGCCGGTCAGTCGCTGGAGGAAGCTGCTGCTCCGCAGTCAGTGGCCGTCCGTTTGGCCGACGAGATCGACATCGCCCGTGGCGACACTATCGCCGCTGCCGGAACTGTCCGCGAAAGCACAGCTGACCTGTATGCCTCGCTCGCATGGCTTTCACCGAAGCCGCTCCGCGAAGGCCAGAAGGTCCTGGTGAAGCACGGTACGCGCACCGTCCAGGCACTGGTTCGCAACGTCACGGGCAAGCTTGACCTGGCCACGTTCAACGTGGAGCCCGCGACCAATCTGGAGCTCAACGACATTGGGCACGCACAGCTGCGCCTGTCCGCTCCGCTGCCGCTGGAGAACTACCTGCACCACCGCCGCACCGGCGCTTTCCTGGTGATCGACCCCATCGACGGCAATACTCTCGCCGCCGGTCTTGTGAAGGACCACCCGGGCGACCACGAAGACGAACGTTACGTCATCTAGGGTCACACACAGTCACAAAACCGCAGCTTGTTCGCGACTCCTCACGTTGTACGGCGGGAATTTCGAACAGGCTGCGGTTTTCTTTTTGGGGAAGGACCCATGCCACAGAACACCTCGCTCAGCACTCTCCTCAACGCCGGCAAGGATCTGGTCCTGGACGGTGCGTTGGCCACGGAACTGGAAGCCCACGGCTGCGATCTGGAGGACGCATTGTGGTCGGCCAAGGTCCTGCTGGAGCAGCCGCACCTGATCAAACAGGTCCACCGCGACTACTTCGACGCCGGTGCCTCTGTGGCCATTACGGCCAGCTACCAGGCGACGCCGCTGGGTTTTGCGCGGCGCGGATTGTCCGTTGAAGAGTCATTGGAGCTGGTGGCGTTGAGCTTCCGGCTGGCCGATGAAGCCCGACAGGAAGCCTTGGCGGAAGGTTCAGCGAGTGGGCCTTTATTGGTGGCCGGATCCGTTGGCCCGTACGGCGCCTACCTCGCTGATGGCTCTGAATACCGCGGCGATTACACGCTTTCCGCCGCGGAATTCCGGGACTTCCACCGCCCGCGCATCTCTGCGCTCGTGGAGGCCGGTGCGGATTTCCTGGCATGCGAGACCCTGCCGTCGTACGCCGAAGCAGAGGCGCTCTTGGCGCTCGTGGCGGAGTTCGACGTCGAATCCTGGTTTACGTTCACGCTGCGGGACAGCGGCCACATCAGTGACGGAACGCCGATCGCGGACGTGGCTGCGTTGCTCAGCGCGGAACCGCGGGTGGCCGCCGTCGGCGTCAATTGCGTGCCGCTGGAACTGGTGACCGAAGCGCTTGGCAACCTTCAGAAGTCCTCGACCAAGCCGCTGGTGGCGTACCCGAATTCGGGGGAGACCTACGATGCTGTGACCAAGACGTGGGGTCCTTCGGAGGGCGTTCAAGGTAACGGAACTTTGGCGGGCAACGCAGCTTTTTGGCTTGACCGGGGCGCCCATCTCATAGGTGGATGCTGCCGCACAACTCCACGCGACATTGAAGGCCTGGCAGCGAATATGACGCCACGTGAACCTGCGTGAACCTTGATTTCTACGGGATTGAAGCCGAAATATGACAGTCCCTACTGTGAAGGCATGACCTCTCCGGAATGGTCCTTGCTTGCCCTCGACGGGCGATGTCACGGGGCCTGATCTTCGCCCCTCTCGCATCCCACATCTCCTAAGGACCCACCCCCATGGCTAACACACCCGAGTCGCCCAACACGGGCACCACCCGCATCGTCGCCGGTGAATCCGCATCCAAGCCCAAGCGCCGCCGCACATTAGAGATCGGCTTGGCTGTCGGCCTCGTGCTGCTGATCGGTGCAGGCGCTGCAGTTGCTTCCGCTGTCTCGCAAAACAACCAAGCTGCACCGGCACCCACCACCACGCCTGCAGCCGAACTCAAACTCGGATACTTCAGCAACGTCACGCACGGCCCCGCGCTGGTAGGCACCAGCCAGGGCCTCATTGCCAAGGAACTTGGCGAAACCAAGCTCAGCACCCAGGTCTTCAACGCCGGCCCCGCCGCAATCGAAGCCTTGAACGCCGGCGCCATCGACGCCACGTACATCGGCCCGAACCCGGCCATCAACTCCTTCGTCAAGAGCAAGGGCGAGTCCATCAGCATCATCGCCGGTGCCGCTTCAGGCGGTGCCCAGCTGGTGGTCAAGCCGGAGATCACCTCCGCAGCCGACCTCAAAGGCAAGATCCTCAGCTCCCCGCAGCTCGGCGGAACCCAGGATGTGGCCCTCCGAGCCTGGTTGGGCGATCAAGGCTTCAAGACCAACACCGATGGCAGCGGCGACGTGAACATCAACCCCACCGAGAACGCCCAGTCGCTGAAGCTCTTCCAAGACGGAAAGCTCGACGGCGCGTGGTTGCCTGAGCCTTGGGCCTCCCGTCTGGTGCTCGAAGCCGGAGCGAAGGTGTTGGTTGACGAGAAGGACCTCTGGGAGAACGGTGACTTCACTACCACCATCCTGATCGTGAACAAGAAGTTCGCTGCCGAACACCCGGAAACCGTGAAGGCGCTCCTGAAGGGCCACGTTGAATCCGTGAACTGGCTCAACTCGGCCTCGGCTGAGGAGAAGGCGACCACCATCAACGCGGTTCTCAAGGACACGGCAGGCAAGCCGCTTCCCGCGAACGTGATTGAACGCGCTCTGCAGAACATCAAGTTCACCACCGATCCGCTGGCTGGAACCTACAACAAGCTCCTGGAAGACGGCGTCAAAGCCGGAACCACTCAGAAGGCCGATATCAACGGCATCTTCGACCTTCGCACATTGAACGAGGTTGAAGGCAAGAAGACCTCAGCTGCAGGTCTCGGCCAGGACTAAGCAGTAACAGGCTGGTCCGCTTCCCAATAAACGGGGGAGCGGGCCGGCCTTTGGCCACATCAGCTCTACCAATCAACACGAAGGACGGGACCATGCCAGTCGTACTCGAGAACCTGGGCAAGCGCTTCGGCGACGGCGCCCCGGTGCTGGACGACGTCAACGCCACCATCGCGCAGGGCGAGTTCGTTGCCCTCCTCGGTGCGTCCGGCTGCGGCAAGTCCACCCTGCTAAACATCATGGCGGGACTGGAAAGGCCGACGTCGGGCGCTCTTGAAGTACCCAGCGACGGTGCCGCCTTCATGTTCCAGGACGCGTCCCTGTTCCCTTGGCTGACCGCGCGCGGAAACATTGAGTTGGCGTTGCAGCTAGCAGACAAGTCCAGCACCAAGGCCAGCCGGCGTGCCCGCGCCACGGAACTCTTGGAACTGGTGCATTTGGGCGGCGCGGGGGATAAGCGTCCCCACGAACTGTCAGGCGGCATGAGGCAGCGCGTTGCCTTGGCCCGCTCCTTGGCTCAGGACCGTCAGTTGCTGCTGATGGACGAGCCGTTTGCTGCCCTTGACGCCATCACCCGTGACCTTCTGCACGATGAACTTGAGCGTATTTGGAAGGAAACGGGCCGGACCATCGTGTTCGTTACCCACAACGTCCGCGAGGCCGTTCGCCTGGGCCAACGCGTACTGCTGTTGTCCTCGCGTCCCGGCCGTGTGGTGGCCGAATGGGACGTCACCGAAGAGCACCGCACCGACGCCGGCCGAGCCGGGGAGCTCACCGGAACCATCACGCGCCGCCTTCGCGAGGAGATCCGCCGCCATGCCAAGTAACCCCATCACCACCGAAGAGCGGACCCTTCCCGTGACAGATTCCAAAGAGCACATCACCTCGCCGTCGCTGAAGGGCAACGCCTCGGAACTCCGGGACCTTGAAGCAGGCCTGGACAACCTCCAGTCGGACAGCGGACGCAAAGCTGGCATCGAATGGAAGCGCGTCCTGCTGCCTGTTGCCGCCTTGGTGGTCCTGATTCTTGCGTGGCAGTTCTACGTATCCCTCGAGTTCAAACGACGTGACCTGGTTCCCGGGCCCCTGGACGTTCTCACCCAGTTCGTCACCATGTGGGGCGAAGGTAAAGTCCAGGAAGCAGTGTGGACGTCTCTGCAGCGTGGTGTGATCGGCTTCCTGATTTCGGTGGTCATTGCTACCCCCGTGGGGTTGATCCTTGCTCAAGTGGCTCCCTTGCGCCGTGCATTCGGGCCGCTCATTTCCGGTTTGCAGGTGCTCCCTTCCGTGGCATGGGTTCCCGCTGCCATCATCTGGTTTGGCCTCACTGACGCCACCGTCTATTTCGTGGTGTTCATGGGCGCTATCCCGTCCATCATCAACGGGCTCATCTCCGGTGTGGACCAGATCCCGCCGCAGTACCGCAGTGTGGGCACAGTTCTCGGAGCGAACCGTCTCCAGATGGCACTGCAGATTGTCCTGCCAGCAGCTCTTCCCGGGTACATCGGCGGCTTGAAGCAGGGCTGGGCTTTCTCCTGGCGTTCACTCATGGCCGCAGAGATCATCGCAGTGGGCGGAACGATTGGGTTCGGCCTGGGCTCGCTGCTGGATCAGGGGCGTTTGCTCTCCGACATGACAATCGTGATGTCCGCGATCCTGCTGATCCTGTTTGTGGGAATCCTGATCGAACTGCTTGTGTTCGGGCCCATTGAGAAGCGTTTGCTGCAGCGTCGGGGTTTGCTGGCGGGAAGCAGCCGCTAACCCTCCGGAGTTTTCGTACACATAATGCCCTTAAGAGCCCTTCTTTGGGGCATTATGTGTACACAAACTCCTGTTCGCGGGTTCACACCCCATCGGCTTCTGGCTCCCCTTCCTCCGCTCTCTGCGCGCACCTAGAATCGTCGAATGGGCCTTCTAACGTTCAGTATCAACGTCACTCTTGATGGTTGCGTCGACCACCGGGAGGGAATCGCGGACGACGAGACTCATGCCCTCTTCACCCGTCTTCTGGAGCAGGGGGGTGCAATGCTCTGGGGCCGTACTACCTACGAAATGATGGAGAGCTATTGGCCCTTGGTGGCAAGCGGTGAAGTAGACGCACCGCCAGCGTTGCGGGAGTGGGCGCTGACCCTGGAGACAATACCCAAGTACGTCGTATCGTCCACTCGGTCAAAATTCCCCTGGACCAATAGCCACCATCTTGTTGGCGATCTGCAGATTGCGGTGCAGGAACTCAAGGACAGGACCCCCGAGGGTGTGCTTGTCGGCAGCGGCAAACTAGCCACAGAACTGGACCGTCTTGATTTGATCGACGAATACAAGTTCCTTATCCATCCCATGATCGCTGGCCACGGGCCCACCCTGTATCAGGGCGGACTGCCCAGCACCCGGCACCTCAAGCTTGTCTCATCGGAGCCGCTCAGCAACGGCGCGGTCTACATGCACTATCGACGAGCCGATTGAGTGCCGGGCCCGCACCGCGCGCCCGTTTCCGCCTACCGCACCCGTTTCCGCCTACCGCACCTTTTCGGCGTGGGGACCGCTCCCTTTCGCGCCTTCCGCGCCAGAGGTTACGGGGGCGCCAGGCGGTAGAGACTGCGGTGCCTGGCGGAAAACCCGACGCGAACGCACGACGGCGACCTGCTGCCGTCGTGTGTTCGCCGTGCAACAGGCCTGCTAGAGGGTGGCCAGTAGGGCTTTCATCTCCTGAATCTCCTTCTCCTGCGAGGTCACGATGTCCTTGCTCAACTGGATGGCCTCCGGGAACTTGCCTTGGCTGGTCTCCGTCTTAGCCATGCTGATGGCGCCTTCATGGTGGGCAATCATCTGTGAGAGGAAGAGCTTGGACGCTTCCGTGCCCTGGGCTTCACTGAGTTTCTGGAGGTCGCTTTCGCTGACCATGCCGTCCATGCCGTGGCCGCCATGACCTGAGGAACCCATGACCGGCATGTTCCAGCTCTGGAGCCAGCCCGTCATCTTCTCAATTTCGGGTGCCTGAGCCGCTTTGATCTTATTGGCCAACTCCGTTATCGCGGCAGGAATGTTGGCCTTTGCGAGCATGGCATCGGACATCTCCACCGCTTGGGCATGATGGGGAATCATCATCTGGGCAAACATGACGTCCGCCGCGTTGTGCTCTGCAGAAGTGATATTGGTGGGCGCGCTGGTATTGGAGTTTCCGTGGTCCATTCCCGGCATGGAGCCAGGGTTCGCGGGAGAGGCACAGCCCGCCACAGCAAGGAGACCTGCAAAAGTGGCGGCGCTAAGGGTGAGCTGGGTTTTGTTCATCAGGGTTGTGGTCTTTCGATAGTGGGGCGGCCCGGGGCGCGAGCCATCCTGGTGATAAGCACGATGATTGCCTCGTGGTCCTACGTGGAGGGATGCGAGGCCTTGCGAAGGCGGCAAAACTTGGGGCCGCCAAGGCAAAACGCTTACGTCCTACTGATCGAAAGTTGACTCAGGGACGGCTTGGGAGGGACATAGGTCCACGCTCGCGGTGCTTCGACTGTGGCCCACGGACCATCAGCCAAGCCGCCAGCTCCGCTGCCCGGAAGCGGAGCGACCAAGGAGCCAGTCTTCAACGAGGGGGTGCAGTGCTCAGCGGTTGATTCTGCACATGAGCAGCTACCCGAGGAGCAGGACTGTGCATCAATGCTGGAACCCAGCGGGTGGTGGAGCGTGCTGGCTGCTTGGGAGCCGGGCGTTGAATGCCCGAGATGAGCACTGTGCAGCGCTAAAGCCTGAGTAGCGGGAGCGGAATGGGTCGCATGGGAGTCCGTCACCACATGCATGCCGAAAATTCCGGCAATGACGCCAAACACCAGTACGAGCAGGGAAGCCCGACGAAGGGGTTGTAGAAGTGCTGATGGGCTCACGTTGGGCCTCCTTCCGCCGACTATCCACTGGGGTTACGTTCACCTCTACCATACCCCTGGAGGGTATGGATGCAAACGAGGAATCAGCGTATGTGGAATTCCCTCGCCCCCCGCACGGTTGTCCTGAGCATGCACAAGAAACGGATCGGCTTCCTCTCCTTCGGACACTGGGCGCGTGTACCTGGCTCATTGGTTCCCACGGCTGGGGAGGCCCTGAAGCAGGGGATTGAACTCGCTGTCGCGGCGGAGGAACTGGGCATAGACGGGGCTTTCTTCCGGGTCCACCACTTCGCCCGGCAGCAGGCTTCTCCCTTCCCGCTCCTCAGCGCGATCGCGGCCAGGACCAGCCGGATCGAAATCGGCACAGGCGTGATCGACATGCGCTACGAAAACCCGCTCTACATGGCCGAGGAAGCCGCCGCCACGGACCTCATCAGCGATGGGCGTCTGCAGCTCGGCGTGAGCCGCGGTTCACCTGAGCCCGCCCGGAACGGCGCCGCGAACTTTGGCTACGTCCCCGCCGACGGCGAGGACGGCGGCGACATGGCACGCCGTCACACGGCGCTGTTCCGGAAAGCCATCGCCGGGCACGGTGTTGCCGAAGCCGATCCGCACTACGCTGGCGGAGCCACGGGGCTGCTACCCATCCAACCCCAGTCACCGGGCCTCTCACAGCGGATCTGGTGGGGAGCCGGCACCCGGAAAACTGCCGTGTGGGCCGCAGAGCAGGGCATGAACCTTATGAGCTCCACACTCCTCACCGAGGACACAGGCGTGCCGTTTGATGAGTTGCAGGCCGAACAGATCCACATGTTCCGTGAGGCCTGGGCCGCAGCCGGGCACGACCTTGAGCCGAGGATCTCAGTCAGCCGCAGCGTGATCCCGATTGTGGACGAGGTAGACAACCACTACTTCGGCCTCCGCGCCCAAGCCGACAGCAAGGACCAGGTGGGCGTCCTCGACGGCGCGCTGTCCCGCTTCGGCAAAAGCTACATCGGGGAGCCGGATCAGTTGGCGGAGGAACTTGCCAAGGACGCTGCGGTTCAAGCGGCTGACACCGTCCTGCTCACTGTGCCCAACCAGCTGGGAGTGGATTACAACGCCAAGCTCCTGAGGAACGTAGCAAAGCACGTAGCCCCTGCCATCGGATGGAGTCCACACCTGGCCACATAACCTATGGCTGTGCGTAACGTCCCTGCGTGTACGCCAGCGGTCCACACGGAGCCGCTTTAAGGCAGGTAGTGTTGCTGGCTGTGTGTTGTTGCGCCAAGAGCGCGCGAACACTTGTCAGTCCCTTCAACGGCGAGGGGGCTACGCAGAAAGCAAAGGTTATCCCGTGGACATTCAAAACCTTCTCGAAGACATTGTCGGGGCGGTTCAACCGCACATCGGCCAAGGCAAAGTAGCGGACTATATCCCGCAACTCGGCGCAGTAGACCCGCATCAATTCGGGATCTCGGTAGTCACCCGGGAAGGCGATGTCTTCTCCGCAGGGGACGCCCATGTGGAATTCTCCATTCAAAGCATCTCCAAGGTCTTCGCCCTCGCCCTGGTGTTGGCTGCCGACGGTGACCACATCTGGAAGCGCGTGTTCCGGGAACCTTCGGGAAACCCCTTCAACTCTCTGGTTCAGCTCGAGAGCGAGGACGGCATTCCCCGGAACCCGTTCATCAACGCCGGAGCCATTGTGGTGACGGACAGGCTCCTTAGCCTGACGGGCAACGCCGCCCACGCCGTCCGGGACCTGATGCGCCAAGAGACCGGCAATGCCGGCGTCGACACGGATCACCGCGTGGCGTCCTCCGAATTGGGCAAAGGGCACCGCAACGCCTCGCTGGCGCATTTCCTGGCGAGCTGCGGCAACTTGGAAAACCCCGTGGAGGAGGTCCTGAACTCCTACGCCGAGCAATGCGCCCTGGCCATGACGTGCGAAGACCTGGCGCTCGCAACCCGGTTCCTTGCATCCAACGGTTTGGGTGCAGATGGGACACTGGTGCTTTCCCCCGCGCAGACCAAAAGAATCAACGCTGTCATGCTCACCTGCGGTACCTACGATGCTGCGGGCGAATTCGCGTACAGGGTGGGGCTGCCGGGCAAGAGTGGCGTCGGCGGAGGGATAGTGGCCGTGGTGCCCAACAAGTGCTCCATCAGTGTGTGGAGTCCCGGCCTGGGAAGGTCGGGCAACTCGGTGGCTGGTGTGGCCGCGCTGGACGAATTCACTACGCGTACTGGCTGGTCGGTCTTTTAGGCGCATTATTGAGTGATGACCCCCAAGTCCGGAAAGACCCCAGACACCGGTAAGAAACTCAACACCGGGAAGACGGCCACCGCTGCCAAGGCCCCCAAGGCGGGCAAGTCCCCAAGAGCCGCGCTGGCGCCGGGCACCCAGCCCACCGCCGTCGAGTTTCTGGCACGGCTGCAAGTGCGGCAGTCCGACGTCGAACAGGCCAAATACCAGCGGTATTTCAAGACGGGCCAGGGAGACTATGCCGAGGGTGACTTTTTCCTGGGCGTCCGCATGGGCGAGGTTTTCACTCTCGGCAAGGAGTTCGCAGCCATGCCCCCGAAGGAGATTGAGGAACTCCTGGAGCAGGACATCCACGAGGCAAGGGCCGGGGCCGTGAAGATCATGGCCCTGCAAATGCAGAAAAAGAAGACCACTGAAGATCGGCGCAGGGAACTTTACGAGCTGTATCTGCGCAGGCACGACCGCATCAACAACTGGGACCTTGTTGACCTGGGTGCCGGACGGGTTGTGGGTGGGTGGCTGATGGATAAGCCGCGCGATCCCCTCTATCACTTGGCCCGTTCGGAGGACATGTGGGAGCGCCGGACAGCCATCGTGGCGACGTCGGCGTTCATCCGCGAAGGCCAGCTGGACGACACTTTCGCCATCGCCGATATCCTGCTCCATGACACTGAAGACCTCATTAACAAAGCCGTGGGTGGTTGGGTCCGGGATGCCGGGCGCAGTAGCCGCGAGCGCCTCCTGGCTTTCTTGGATGAACACGCTGCCACCATGCCGCGGACGGCGCTTCGTTACGCGATCGAGCACCTCGGCAAGGAGCAGCGGGCCTATTACCTGAGGCTCAGGGACAGTGTTTCTCCGATTTAAGCGGGGAATTATGTGACGTTGGATTACCCAGCGTTACCGGGTGTTTCCGAGCCTTTGAAGCATGTTACGGAGCCGCCCTACAGTTTTTTCATGGCAATACAGGACATTTACCCCACCGCCCTGCGGCTGCTCGGCCGCCCGGTGCTGGTGGTTGGCGGCGGCCCCGTTGCGCAGCGTCGCGCCAAGGGACTGCTCGACGCCGGTGCTGAAGTCACCGTGGTCGCACCCGTTGCCACCGAAACACTTCGCGGTCAGGCAGCATCCGGGCTTCTCACCTGGGAGCCGCGCGAGTACCGCACCTCGGACCTCGACGGCGTCTGGTTCGTCCAGACCGCCACTGGCGCAGCCGCTGTGGACACCCGGGTTGCCGCCGACGCCGAGGCTCAGCGCATCTGGTGCGTCAACGCCTCTGATCACGAAGCATCCGCTGCATGGACGCCGGCCGTTGCCGTGGTGGACGACGTCAAGATCGCCATCAATGCCGGGGGAGACCCTCGCCGCGCCATGGCCCTCCGCAACGCTGTTGCCACCGCACTGGAAACGGGTGATCTTCCGCTCCGCCGGCACCGTAAGCTGGACGCCGCCGGCAGGACACCCCTTGGCTCTGTGGCTTTGGTGGGTGGCGGTCCCGGCGACTCGGGACTCATCACCGTCCGCGGCCGACGCCTGCTGGGCCAGGCCGACGTCGTGGTTGCAGACCGTCTTGGCCCCCGTGAGCTGCTGAATGAACTCGCTCCGGATGTCCGCGTGATCGAGGTAGGCAAGACGCCCGGCCACCACCCGGTGCCGCAGCTGGAGATCAACCGCATCCTGGTGGAGGAAGCCCTCAAGGGCAACCGCGTGGTCCGCCTCAAAGGCGGCGACCCCTACGTCCTGGGGCGCGGAGGCGAGGAAGCAGAATTCTGCCGGCAGAACGGCGTCGAGGTTGAAGTAGTGTCCGGCGTGACGTCGGCAATCTCGGTTCCGGCCGCCGCCGGTATTCCAGTGACACACCGCGGCCTGGCCAAGGGCTTCAGCGTTGTGACCGGACATGAAGAGCTGTCCGAGGTCCCCGCGCGCCCCGATCACACTGTGGTGTTGCTCATGGGAGTAGCGCAATTGCGCGATTCCGCGGCTGCGCTGGCAGGCTCGGGTCTGCCTTTGGACACGCCAGTAGGTATCGTAGAGAACGGGTATTTGCCGGATCAGCGCGTCACCATCGGCACTCTGGGCACCATTGCGGACCAGGCGGAAGCCGTCGGCGTGGCCAACCCGGCGGTCATTGTGATCGGCGATGTGGTCCGTGTCAGCCCCTTTGCCCCGCAACATTTCAAGACCGCTGACTACAGCACTATTACCCCCAACCGTCCCCGCGTCCGCAGTAACTGAGATGAAGAAGGAACACAGCCGTGTCAATTAGCACCCCCGTAGGTTCTGCGGACCGTCCGCTTCGCGTCGCCGTCATCGGCTCCGGCCCGGCCGGCGTGTACGCAGCGGACATCCTGACCAAGAGCGAGGCCGTCAAGAGCGGTGAGCTCACCGTCAGCATCGACCTCTTTGACCGCTACCCGGCACCGTATGGCCTCATCCGTTACGGCGTAGCCCCGGACCACCCCCGCATCAAGGGCATCGTCAACGCCTTGCACAAGGTGCTGGATCGCGGCGATATCCGCTTCTTCGGCAACGTGGACTACGGCACGGACATCTCCATCGAGGACCTCCGCAAGCACTACGACGCCATCATCTTCGCCACCGGCGCCATCAAGGACGCGGACCTGAACATCCCGGGCATCGAACTTGAGGGTTCCTTCGGCGGCGCGGACTTCGTTTCCTGGTTCGATGGACACCCGGACGTTCCCCGCGAATGGCCGCTGGAGGCCACCGAAATCGCTGTCCTCGGCAACGGCAACGTGGCCCTGGACGTAGCGCGTGTTCTTTCCAAGCACGCCGATGACCTGCTGGTCACCGAAATCCCGGACAACGTCTACGCCGGTCTGAAGGCCTCACCCGTTACGGACGTGCACGTCTTCGGTCGCCGCGGCCCGGCACAGGTGAAGTTCACCCCGCTGGAACTCCGCGAACTCTCGCACTCCAAGGACGTGGACATCATCCTCTACGCCGAGGACTTCGAATTCGACGAAGAGTCCGACCGCCAGGTCCAGACGAACAACCAGATCAAGACCATGGTTGGCACGCTCACCAACTGGATCGCCGAGCAGCCCGAGGACCTCTCCGAGCTGAAGGCTTCCCGCCGCCTGCACCTTCACTTCCTGCACAGCCCGGTGGAGATCGTTGACTCCGCCGAGACTCCGGGCAAGGTTGCGGGCATCAAGTTCGAGCGCACCGAACTGGACGGCACGGGCAACGCCCGCGGCACCGGCGAGTTCATCGACTACCCGGTCCAGGCCGTGTACCGCGCAATCGGCTACTTCGGTTCGGCCCTGCCGGACGTCGAGTTCGACCACAAGAAGGGCGTCATCACCAACGACGGCGGCCGCGTCCTGGACGCCGACGGCCAGCACGTCCCGGGCCTCTACGCCACGGGCTGGATCAAGCGTGGTCCCGTAGGCCTGATCGGCCACACCAAGGGCGACGCCCTGGAAACCGTCACGTACCTGCTGGAAGACCGCGAGAACCTGCCGGTTGCCGAGGTTCCCGCAGCTGATGCAGTGGTTGATCTCCTGGACTCCCGCGGCGTGAAGTTCACCAGCTGGGAAGGCTGGCTGGCACTGGACGCCCACGAGCTCGCCCTCGGCGCCGCAGCAACCGAGGCCGGCACCTCCCACGGTGTTGAGGTCAAGCGTGAGCGCATCAAGGTTGTTCCGCGCGAGGACATGGTCAACATTTCCCGCGATGGCGTAGCCGCACAGGTCTAGTCGTTCCATGCAGGGCGGGGTCACTCATTTGGGTGGCCCCGCTCCTGTTTAAACCCAGCGGTTCTGGGCCTCAGCGGTACCCTGAAGCATGGATGTCGTCGTCATCGAAACTGCTCCGTTGGGCGACCGCAGCTACCTTGTGCACGACGGCGATGTGGCTCTGGTAGTTGATCCCCAACGAGACATTGACCGGGTGGAAGCCGCGGCGCGGGACTCGGGAATCCGTATTACGCACGTGGCCGAAACCCACCTCCATAACGACTACATCACCGGCGGGTTGGTGCTGGCAGAAAAACACGGGGCTGCCTATCTGGTGAACGCCGAGGACCACGTCACGTTCACCCGTGTCCCCGTTTCCGATGGCCAGGTCCTCCGCGTCGGCCGCCTTGTAGTCACCGTGGTGGCGACTCCCGGGCACACCCATACCCACCTGTCATATGTGGTGCGGGATGAAGCGCACGACGGCGGCCCGGCGGCTGTGTTTTCCGGCGGCAGCTTGCTCTACGGCTCGGTGGGGCGGACGGACCTGGTCTCGCCCCATGACACCGCGACGCTGGCGCACCATCAGTATTCATCGGTCCGTCGATTGGTGTCCTCGGCTCATCCAGACGCTGCGCTCTACCCGACCCACGGCTTCGGATCCTTCTGCTCGACCGGGCCTGCGAGCCGCCAGGAGTCGTCAACCATTGGCGAGCAAGCTCTCTCCAACCACGCACTGACGGACCCTGACGAGGACCACTTTGTTGCAGAGTTGCTGGAGAATCTCACGGCGTACCCCGCGTATTACGCCCACATGAGCCCTCTCAACGCCGCCGGTCCGGGCGCAGCGGACCTGTCCGTGCCGGATTCCGTGGATGCCGGTGAGCTGGGCCGGCGGTTGAGGGCCGGGGAGTGGGTGGTGGATTTGCGGCACCGCGTAGCCTTCGCGGACAGCCATCTCCAGGGCAGCGTGAGTTTTGAGTACGGCCGCGGAGAGAATTTCACCAGCTACCTCGGCTGGGTGATCCCGTGGAACCAGCCCCTCACACTATTGGGACCTTTCGACGAGGTTGAGAAGGCGATCCGCGACCTGGCGAGAATCGGCATCGATAGTCCGGATGCCGCCGTCGGGCCTGAACCTGATGAGTGGGCGCCGGAGTACCCGCAAGCAAGCTATCCGCACGGTGACTGGGCTGCACTCCTCAAAGAGCGGAACCCTGAGGACGTGGTCCTGGATGTTCGCCGTCCGGATGAGTTCGGGACCTCGCACGTGGCGGGTGCGCTGAACATCCCCGTTTACGAGCTCCTGGGGAGGATCACGGAGGTACCGGATGCCCGGATCTGGGTGCACTGCGCCACTGGATACCGGGCGGGTGTTGCCGCGAGCCTGCTGGACCGGGCCGGGCGCGACGTGGTGCTGGTCAATGCGAGGTTCAGGGACGCGGCCGGGGCGGGGATCGAGGTGGCAACCTGATGCGTTGCGGTCCTGTCCTGACTGGGGCCAGGCTATTCCAAGCCATCAAGGCGGCGCAGCGCACCGATCCGGTGCAGAGGTACCAGCAGGGTACGCCTTATGGCGTTGCCTCATAGGTCCGGATTTTTGTGATCGCTGCGGTCTTTGCGGTGTTCGCGAAACGAAGCACATGGCAGAAGTTCACCACCTGACCGTCTTTGAACAGCGTCACGCCGTCAATGCTTGCTTCCCTGCCGTGGGTGATGACCGAGAGAACACGTAGCTCGACGGCCGGGCTCCTCGGCTCGGCATTGGCAAGAATTGCAGGTAGGCCCCGGGATGCTGCCTTTCCCAGAACGTCCCACTCGGCATCGGGAGAGAGCAGCGATTCCAGTTCTGTTGAATCAGCGCCTGCGAGAGCTACGGCTAAGCGGCGGGCAACCTCATGCCGAGGCGCGTTACCGCAGTTGGGTTCGGTGTGAACGCGGATGACCATACGACCAGTTTGGACTTTTCCTGAGGGCACGTGTCAACCGGACACGCCCTGAGTCGTTCCTCAGCATCACCTTCATCGTCTTCGTCGCCTTCATCGCCGAAAGTTACCGAGGCGCTGAGTCCGAGCAGTAATCCAGATTCCGGTACACGCTCTGCACGGCGGCATCGGGATCGTGCGCTTCGAGGGCATCAACCAATTCGTCGTGGCCTTCGCGGGGGATGCCATTGAAGCCACCCTTGCGCTGCTGACGCAGGAGATCGTTGTGGAAGACACCGCCAAAGGAAGCGTAGAGCTGGTGCAGTAGCGGATTGCCGGAGGCCAGGGCTACGCGCTCGTGGAACTCCCAGTCGGCGCTGGCCCAGGTGGGGTAGTCCCCGGCCTGCCAGGCATCGTGCCGCAAGGCAAGGAGGCGCCGCATCTCGGCCAGGTCCTCGGTGGTGGCATGCTTGGTGGCCAAGCGGGCCGCCTGGGTGTCAAGGCCCAGGCGGACTTCCACGATATGTTCCTGGGTGTGCTCCAGGTACATGCGCTGGGCTGCGCCGGACATCTCGCTGTTGGCCCTGACGTAGGTGCCATCGCCGCGGCGGACTTCCAACATGCCGGAGTGCGCCAGCGCCTTGATGGCTTCGCGGAGGGTGCCGCGCGAAACGCCCAGCGTGGACATGAGCTCTGGCTCGGCAGGAATTCGCTCCTGGAGCGGCCATTCACCGGACTTGATCATGTCCCGCAGCTTGGCGGTGATCTCCTCGGCAAGGGCCGGGCGATGCGAAGGCGTAAGGGTCATGCTGTCCTCGGTCCGGTCTTGGTGGCAGTGCGCTTACTGGTGAGCATGTGGCAAGTAACCATGAGCGCCACGGCAACCACCGACAGCAGGCTCAGGGGCAACACCCAGCCGCCGGTTGCGCTGTGGAGGAGTCCCATGCCGAAGGGACCAATTGCCGCAATCAAGTATCCCAGCGATTGGGCGATGGTGGAGAGCGCGGTGGTTTCCGCCGTCGAGCGTCCGCTGCGGCTGATGATCACCAGAACCAGCGGGAAAATGCCCAAGCCGAACCCGAACAGAACAGCAGGGACAACGGCCAATGACGTTGGCAGCCAGAGCATGGCGGCAATGGCCACCAGCGTGGAGCTACTGGCGAGATACAGTGCGGGGCGCAGCATTCCCGACCGAGAGCCGAAGGCTAACAGGATCATGCCGGCGGCAACGGACACCAGCTGCATCACGCCAAACTGCAGGCCGCTTTCGGAGGCGCTAAGGCCTTGCGACGTGAGGATGTACGCGAACCAGCTCATTACGGCGTAGGCAAGGAACGCCTGGAAGGTGAAGATCGCGGTGATCAGGATGCCCAAGCGGGTGCGCAGGAGAGGCCACATGGAGACCCTTGGGCGATCAGTTTTGGTGGTGTTCCGGTGAGTGTGCAGGACAACCGGCAGGAATCCAAGCAGGGCCGCGACGCCCAGCAAGCCCCAGGCAGCCAGGCCCATGGACGGGGAACCGAGCTCCTGGGCCAAGGGAACGCTGACGACTGCGGCGAAGGTGGCGCCGCCGGACATGGTGAAGGTATAGAGGCCTGTCATCATGGAGGTGCGCTCGGAGTAGTGCTCGCGGATGAAGGACGGCATGGCCACGTTGCACACGGCGAGGCCGGACATCGCCAGGACGGTGCCTCCGAGGAGTGCACCTGTTACCGGAACGCCGCGGACCAGCAGGCCGCCAGCCAGCAGTGCCAGCGCAATTGCGATGGCTTTCTCCACACCCACCCGACGCGTGAGCCATGACGTTCCCATGCCCGCAACCGCAAAGCACAACAGCGGGATGGACGGCAGAATCGACGCGACCAAGGCACCGTAGCCCAGCACTTGCTGCAGATCGTGGAACAGGGCAGCGGCACTGGTGATGCCTGCCCGAAGGTTCAGGCCGATGAGCACCACGGCAATAATGCCGACGACGGCGACGACGCGCGTCTTGGGAGCCGAAGGGTTCGCAAGGACTGCGGGGGCAACCTGGGAGCTGCTCACAGTAGGGATATTTCCGGTGCTGGGGGTAAGAGGAGTCGTCGCGGCCATACCTAAAGGTTAGACGTTTGACGTCTAATGTCTAGAACTTTGTGGCGAACCTCTCCACGCTCACTACAGAGGGGACTACCGCGGGTTGCGCGAACCCAACCGTTGCACGGCAAGGGCGAGCCACAGCTGCACCCGGTCTTGCGTCTGTGAGGGGTCGTAGCCCGTCAGCTCCGTGATTTGGGCCAGACGGTAGCGCACCGTGTTGCGGTGCAGCGTCAGGGCCTCGGCCACGGCAGCCACTGATCCGTTGTGGTTCAGATAGCTTTCCAGAGTGGCCACCAGTTCGGCGCCGTGGGCGGCGTCGAATTTCCGCAGCGGGGTGAGGGATTCGCTGGCCATATCAGCCAGCGGAACATCTTCGCTGGCGAGCAACAGGGACGTCAGGCTCAGCCGTTCGGGTTCGTTGACCGGCAAGCCGTGCGCCACGGCGTCGCGCGCTTCAAAGTAGCTCCAGCGCAGGCCGTTTGGCTTCGTGTAGGCACCGCCGATGCCGATGACGGCGTGGATTCCGGCCTCCTGCAAGTGATCACTGAGGCTTTTGGCCAAAGCGGTGGCCGAGCTGCCGTCGTCAGCTACAACCGTGACCAGGTCCTTCCCGACGACGGCGCTCACGCCGGCTTCCAGCGACTGGGGCAGGGAAATGCTGACCAGCTGCTTGTGGTGTGCTGTGGACTCCGCCACGAGCACCACGTTCTTCCTGGTGCTGTTGATTCCCACTCCAGCCAGGCGCCGGGCGGCCTCGATGCTCTCCAGAGTGCCGTGGATAACGTCGTCCAACACTTGCCCGGCCATGGCGCGCTGGGACTGGCGCTGCTTGACCATGTTGTTGAGCTCAACGCTGATGAGGTTCTGCGCGTAGCTGACTATCCCGGAGTCCACAAAAGGCTGCCTAAGCCACAGCGTGCAGGCATCCCTGCGGCCGGTGGGAATCGGATACGAAGCCCAGCCGTCCGCCGTCGGGGCCGGTTTCCCAGCCACGCTGTTGTAAAGCTGCGCGCTGAACTGGGTGAGCACCACGTCGGTGCGGAGCATGCTGCCTAATTGTTTGAGGAGCTCGTTCAGGCCGCCGCCGGTGAGGAGCGAGCGTGCCAGGATCTGGTGCCCGGCAAGGAGTCGCTCCAAGTTGGAGTAGTGGTCAGCCGAATGCGATTCCGCCACCAGTTTGCCGATGGCTATGAAGGGGGTCTCGTAGGGGACTTCCACCAGTGGCAAACCCCAGCGGTTGGCTTCGGCGATGAGTGCTTCCGGAACGACCTCATGGGTGAGGCCGATGCCGAAGCCGATCCCTACTGCTCCGGCGCGCTGGGCCTGACGGACGAACCGCCGCTGGTCCGCGGCGCTCTTGAGGCGGAGCCCGGTGGTAAGGACCAATTCGCCGCCGCTGAGGAAGCGCTGCGGATCTTCCAGTTCCGTCACGGCAACCCAGCTGATGTCCTGGTTCCAGGTAGTTTCGGCAAGGCCGGCCTGGCGGAGTTTCAGGGAGGGGACAGCGACGAGCGAAGCGAGGGACATTGCCATGCTTTAAAGCCTAACCCGGCACTGGTCAAGCGCACTAAGCGGAGGGTTCTTGTGTGTGCAGCTGGCTATTCCTTGGTCCACCTCCCTGGCATAGGCTCTGATCAGCTAAACCCATGCCCAGACTCCGAAAGAGGGTTGCACACCGTGGTTCAAACCTTGCAGAACTTCATCAACGGCGAATTCGTTACGCCGGCAGGTACGGGTCTTCTGGACATCGTGAACCCCGCCACCGGGGACATCGTTGCCAAGTCGCCGATTTCGGTGCAGGAAGACGTGGACGCCGCCATGACTGCGGCCAACCAGGCCTTCAAGTCCTGGAAGAAGGCCACCCCGGGCCAGCGCCAGCTGATGCTCCTCAAGCTCGCCGACGCCGTGGAGGCCAACAGCGACGAACTGGTCGAAGCCCAGCACCGCAACACCGGACAGGTCCGTTCCCTGATCGCTTCAGAGGAAGTTGCCGCCGGCGCAGACCAGCTCCGCTTCTTCGCCGGTGCTGCCCGCATCATGGAAGGCAAGTCCGCGGGCGAGTACTTCGAGGGCCACACCTCTTACGTACGCCGCGAACCGATCGGCGTGGTAGCCCAGGTTGCTCCGTGGAACTACCCGTTCCTCATGGCTATCTGGAAGATCGGCCCCGCGCTGGCCGCAGGCAACACCGTGGTCCTGAAGCCCTCGGACACCACCCCAGAATCCACCCTCGTGTTGGCACGTCTCGCCGGGGAGATCTTCCCGGCCGGTGTCCTCAACGTTGTCCTCGGCACCGGCGAAACCGGCGCCATGATGGTTGACCACAAGGTCCCCGGGCTGGTTTCCATCACCGGCTCCGTCCGCGCAGGCATCGCCGTGGCAAGCGGCGCAGCCAAGGGCCTCAAGCGTGCCCACCTGGAACTTGGCGGCAAGGCTCCGGCCATTGTGTTCAAGGACGCCGACATCAAGAAGAGCGCCGCGGCCATCGCCGAGTTCGCTTTCTTCAACGCCGGCCAGGACTGCACGGCCATCACCCGCGTTCTGGTGGAAGACTCGGTTCACGACGACGTCGTGGCAGCCATGGTCGAACACACCAAGACCCTGCACACAGGTTCGCAGAACGACGAAGACAACTACTTCGGCCCGCTCAACAACGTGAACCACTTCAACGCGGTCACGTCCGTGGTGGAGAACCTGCCGGCCAACTGCAAGATCGAGACCGGCGGCCACCGGGCAGGGGAGAAGGGCTTCTTCTTCGAACCCACCATCATCTCCGGCGCCAAGCAGACCGATGACATTGTGCAGAAGGAAACCTTCGGCCCGGTCATCACTGTCCAAAAGTTCAGCTCGGAAGAAGAAGCGCTGGAGCTGGCCAACGACGTCGAATACGCCCTGGCGTCCAGCGTCTGGACCACCGACCACGGCACGGCCATGCGCATGAGCCGCGACCTTGACTTCGGTGCAGTCTGGATTAACACCCACATCCTCCTGACGGCAGAGATGCCGCACGGTGGCTTCAAGCAGTCCGGCTACGGCAAGGACCTCTCCATGTACGGCGTTGAGGACTACACGCGCATCAAGCACGTCATGTCCGCACTCGATGCATAACCCGGCTGCATAGCGCAGCCGCGTAACCCGTACGAATTTCCCAGAAAGGCAACCACCCCATGACCACCACCGCGAACGAGCTCTCGTACCGCATCGAGCAGAAGCGCAACATCAACGGCACCTTCCCCGGCCCCAAGTCGCAGGCACTTGCCGAGCGTCGCGCCGCCGTCGTTGCTGCCGGAGTTGCGTCCGGCGTCCCTGTCTACGTTGAAGACGCCGACGGCGGAATCATCCGCGACGTCGACGGCAACTCCTTCATTGACCTCGGCTCAGGCATCGCCGTGACCAGCGTCGGCGCGTCCGATCCCGCCGTCGTCGCCGCTGTCCAGGAAGCTGCCACGCACTTCACCCACACCTGCTTCATGGTGACCCCGTACGAGGGCTACGTTGCAGTTGCCGAGCAGCTCAACCGCCTCACCCCGGGCGACCACGCCAAGCGCACCGTGCTGTTCAACTCCGGCGCTGAAGCCGTCGAAAACGCCGTCAAGGTTGCCCGCCTGGCCACCGGCCGCGACGCCGTCGTAGCCTTCGACCACGCCTACCACGGCCGCACCAACCTGACCATGGCACTGACTGCCAAGGCCATGCCGTACAAGACCAACTTCGGCCCGTTCGCGCCCGAGGTCTACCGCATGCCCATGAGCTACCCGTTCCGTGAAGAGAACCCGGAAATCACCGGTGCCGAGGCTGCCAAGCGCGCCATCACCATGATCGAGAAGCAGATCGGTGGCGACCAGGTTGCCGCGATCATCATCGAACCCATCCAGGGCGAAGGTGGCTTCATTGTTCCGGCCGAAGGCTTCCTCCCGGCACTGTCCGCATGGGCCAAGGAAAAGGGCATCGTCTTCATCGCTGACGAGGTCCAGTCCGGCTTCTGCCGCACGGGCGAGTGGTTCGCCGTTGACCACGAAGGTGTTGTCCCGGACATCATCACCATGGCCAAGGGCATCGCCGGCGGCCTTCCGCTCTCGGCCATCACCGGCCGCGCCGACCTCCTCGACGCCGTTCACCCAGGCGGCCTCGGCGGCACCTACGGTGGCAACCCGGTTGCCTGCGCCGCAGCACTCGCAGCCATCGACACCATGGAGCAGCACGACCTCAACGGCCGCGCCCGCCACATCGAAGAGCTCGCCCTGGGCAAGCTCCGCGAACTGGCTGACGAAGTTTCCGTGGTTGGCGACATCCGTGGCCGTGGCGCCATGCTGGCCATCGAACTGGTTCAGGCCGGATCCAAGGAACCCAACGCCGAGCTCACCAAGGCTGTTGCGGCTGCTTGCCTCAAAGAAGGCGTCGTGATCCTGACTTGCGGTACCTACGGCAACGTCATCCGCCTGCTCCCGCCGCTGGTCATCAGCGACGAACTGCTGATTGACGGCCTGGAGGTTCTCGCGAACGCCATCAAGGCTCACGCGTAAGTTTTACCCACAAGCAGGGCCGGATCCTTCGTGGATCCGGCCCTGCTTTTTGGTTTCCGCTGAGTTCGCGGGAATGTGCCGAGTTCGCCGGTCTTATCCCGCGGTCTCGCACCTTTCCCGCGGACTCGACGGCGGCTCCGGGCTACGCGGCGGCCGTTGCCTCGCGTCGGGCCTGCTTTTTCATGACGGAGTTCTTGCGCGTGGTCCGGAGCATGTCGATGGTCAGCAGGACCAGCGCCAACCACACCACGCAAAAGCCGATCCAACGGGCCGTGGTCATGGTTTCATGGAACACCGTCAGCGCCACAATGAACTGAAGGACCGGGGCAAAGTACTGCAGCAGCCCGATGGTGGTCATGGGCAGGCGGCGTGCGGAGGCACCGAAGAAGAGCAGCGGCACGGCGGTGATCACGCCCGAGGCCACCAGCAACCAGAAGTGGCCGGCGCCTTGGGTGGTGAGCGTTGCAGCGCCCGTCACGCCCAGGACAACCATGGTGATACCGGCGAGGGGAGCCAACACCACGGTCTCGACGCTGAGGCTGGTGAGGGCGTCAACCTTGGGTCCCACGCGCTTCTTGACGAAGCCGTAGAGGCCAAAGCTGAACGCGAGGATCAAGGCGATCCAGGGAAGCTGCCCGTAGGAGAACGTCAGCACCCCAACGGCCACGAACCCGATGCCCACAGCTGCCCACTGCAGGGGACGCAGCTTCTCCTTCAGGACGAAAACGCCAAGCAACACCGAAACCAACGGGTTGATGAAATAGCCCAGAGACGTCTCAACGGCGTGCCCGGTGGTGACACCAAAGGTATATGTCAGCCAGTTGATGGCAATCAGCACAGCAGCCAAGGCTAACGGGCCGAACACAGTGCGGTCCTTAACCGCAGCGCCGAAAACCCGCCAGGCCCGGGTGATGGTGATGAGCAGGGCACAGAAGATCAAGGACCACACGATCCGGTTGGCTACGATCTCGATGGCGCTGGCCGGCATCAGGACAAAGAAGTACAGCGGAAGCAGGCCCCACAGGCCGTAAGCGCCGATGCCGAACAGGATTCCCGCGGTCGACTCGCTCCTCACGGGCTTGCCGCCCGCTTTACCGGAACCGCCGGTGCCACCAACGCCGCCCCCGACTGTCGCCGTCGTTGGCTGGTTTGAAGAGGGTGGGTTGGCAGCTATCTGATCCGGAGTCGACACAATGTCGCCAACGCCACCTCCCCCCGCAATATTCCGCAATCTTTACTAATTTCTGTGACTCCTGCCATATAGGCGGCCCGGTGTGGGGTGGACATCTAGAATTGGAATCTGCGCGCCCCACACAATGGCGTGGCTCACTGCTTCGGAAGGGCTAACGGTGTCCAACTCAGCCGCAACAACCCCCAATCGTCCGCTTCGCGTCGCGATCGTCGGCGCGGGACCCGCAGGTGTGTACGCCGCGGACATCCTGACCAAATCCAATGAGGTCAAGGACGGGCAGGTGGAGGTCAGCATTGATCTCTTCGAGGCATATCCGGCGCCCTACGGGCTGATCCGCTACGGGGTGGCCCCGGACCACCCCCGGATCAAGGGCATCGTCAACGCACTGCACAAGGTCCTGGACCGCGGCGACATCCGTTTCCTGGGTAACGTGACCTACGGCAAGGACCTCGCGCTCCACGATTTCCGTGCTTTCTACGACGCCGTGATTTTCTCTACCGGTGCCATCAAGGACGCAGACCTGAACATCCCGGGCGTCGGTATGGAGGGTTCTTTCGGGGGCGCTGACTTCGTGTCCTGGTACGACGGACACCCGGACGTTCCCCGTGACTGGCCGCTTGATGCCAAGGAGATCGCCGTGATCGGCAATGGCAACGTGGCTTTGGATGTGGCCCGGATGCTGGTCAAGCACCCTGAGGAACTCCTGGTCACGGAGATCCCGGACAATGTCTACGCCGGGCTGAAAAAGTCGCCGGTTACCGACGTCCATGTGTTCGGCCGTCGCGGCCCGGCCCAGGTGAAGTTCACGCCGTTGGAGCTTCGGGAGTTGTCCCACTGCAAGGACGTGGACATTGTCCTGTACCCGGAGGACTTCGAATTTGATGAGGCCTCCGATGAAGCGATCAAGACCAACAACCAAATCAAGACCATGGTCAACACCATGACCAACTGGCTGGTGGAGGAGCACGCAGAATCGGAGCAGCCTTCCTCCCGCCGCCTGCACTTGCACTTCCTGCACAGTCCCGTGGAGATTCTCGACTCACCTGAGACGCCCGGCAAGGTCTCCGGGATCAAGTTCGAACGCATGCAGCTGGATGGCACGGGTAACGTCAAGGGAACCGGGGAGTTCATTCAATACCCTGTCCAATCGGTCTACCGGGCAATCGGCTACCACGGTTCGCCGTTGGAAGAGCTGGAGTACGACTCCCGCCGCGGCGTCATACCGAACGACGGCGGTCGCGTCCTGGACTCCGATGGCAACCCGGTGCCGGGAATCTACGCCACGGGCTGGATCAAGCGCGGACCGGTGGGGCTTATCGGACACACCAAGGGCGATGCTTTGGAGACCATCGGCTTCCTCCTGGAGGACAGGCTCAATCTGCCCCCGGCGGAAAACCCGGACCCGCAAGCGATCATCGACCTCCTTGAAGAACGCGGGGTGGAGTACACCACGTGGGAGGGCTGGGACAGGCTGGATGCCCACGAGGCCGCCCTGGGTGCTGCGTGGACCGGCAGCGACGGAGATGGCAATGGCGTGGTCCGCGAGCGCATCAAGGTTGTTCCGCGTGAGGAAATGATCCGGATCTCCCGCGGCTGACGAGGGAGTTTTTGTACAGCTGATGCCCTCATTCGACCACTTTGGGGGCCTTAGCTGTACAAAAACTCCAGCCCTGGAACTAGACTGCTGGGTACTGTCCCGCCCACCACACGTGCAGCGCACTGTTGTTGCGGACTATCAGGGAGTTCGATGAGGAATCCAGTCCATCCGCCCGTTCCCGGCAGCGATGCCGCGGAGCTGCTGCAGAAGCATGCCCTGGTTGGCCATGAACGCTTGGACTCCCTGCGCCTTGGGGCACCGGAGGACATTGTTGGATTACGCCGCTTGGTTCGTGAATCCTGGCAGCGTTCGGCAAACCTGCAGGCCAATCCGGACGTCCCCGAGGCGCCCCTCGCGATGGACCAGGATGAGCTGGAGGAGTACCGCCGGCAGCATCCCTTGGCCACCATCATGCCCGTCATTAAGAAGCTCCTGGTTCAGCCCAGCCATGACAGTGGCCTGCTGGTGGCGGTGGGTGACGACGTCGGCCGGCTTCTGTGGGTGGATGGTGATCCGGTGATGCAGCGCCGCGCTGAGGGCATGATGTTCGTGGCCGGTGCTGACTGGTCCGAGGCCTCCGTGGGCACCAGCGCACCCGGCACCGCACTTGCTTTGGACCGCAGTATCCAGATTTCGGGCGCGGAGCACTTCAAGCGCTCCGTTCATCCGTGGAGTTGCACTGCTGTTCCCTTCCACGATCCCGATTCGGGTGCTGTGCTGGGCGTTGTGGATATCACGGGCACTGAGACTGCCGTGGCGGCGCACACCCTTTCCCTGGTGGAGGCGACAGTTGCTGCCGCTCAGGCCCAGTTGCGGATCGAGCGTCTTCAGCTTGCCGCAGCGGTCAAGGACAAACCTCGACGCCGGAGCGCGGCTGCCGCCTCTAGCCACGCGCTGTACCGGAACAGCCTGCAGCTGTTGGGCCGTGACCAGGCCTTGCTCAGCATCGATGGGCGGACGGTTTCCCTCTCTGCCCGGCACAGCGAAATCCTGGCCATCCTCAGCAGCCAGCCCGCCGGACTCAGTGCTGAAGACCTCTGCACGCAGCTGTATCCGGGGGATGGCTCTGCGGTGACCCTTCGCGCGGAGATGGTGCGGCTTCGCAAGGTCATCCAGGAGCTCAGCCCGGACGCGGTCCCCGGGTCCCGTCCTTACCGTCTGCCGGTTGAGCTCTTGCCCGATTCCGGCCAGGTGCTTAGCTGCCTTCAGCGCGGCGCCCACCGCATCGCCTTGGAAATCTACAAAGGTGCGCTCTTGCCACGTTCGGAGGCGCCCGGCGTCGTGCAGTTGCGCGAGCGGGTTTCGCACCTGCTGCGCGAAGCGCTGCTCAGCGACGGCAGCGTTGATTCGCTCCTCAAGTACGCTGAGCTGCCCGAGGCGAAGTACGACGTCGACCTCCGCCTTGCGCTCCTGAAGCTGCTGCCGCCTCGCTCGCCCAAGCGGGCCGCCGTCGTGGCAGACCTTGAGCGGATCGAAACGGAACTGAAAGCGTGAGCTGACTCACATGGTTGCAACGTAGCTGCAACCTCCCCGCTCCTAGGCTCGGATCAATGGCGACAGCCACCGTGATTCGCAGCAAAGGAGCTAGCAATGACTGTTTACGCACAGCCGGGTGCCGAGGGTTCGAAGGTCACGTTCAAGGACCGTTACGAGAATTGGATCGGCGGCGAGTGGGTGGCCCCTGTCAAGGGCGGCTACTTCGAGAACATCACCCCTGTTACGGGCAAGGCTTTCTGCGAAGTTGCCCGCGGCACTTCCGAGGACATCGAGCTGGCACTGGACGCCGCCCACAAGGTTGCACCCTCGTGGGGCAAGACGTCCGCCACGGAACGCGCAGCCATCCTGAACAAGATCGCGGACCGCATCGATGAGAATGTGGAGCTCCTCGCGGTCGCTGAAACGTGGGACAACGGCAAGCCCGTCCGTGAAACCCTCAACGCTGACATCCCGTTGGCGGCGGACCACTTCCGCTACTTCGCCTCCGCCGTTCGTGCGCAGGAAGGCCACCTCTCCCAGCTGGACGAGGACACCACGGCCTACCACTTCAAGGAGCCGCTGGGTGTGGTTGGCCAGATCATCCCGTGGAACTTCCCCATCCTCATGGCAGTCTGGAAGCTGGCGCCGGCGCTGGCAGCGGGCAACGCCGTGGTGCTCAAGCCAGCAGAGCAGACGCCCACGTCCATCCTGGTTCTCATGGAACTCATCGGTGATCTCCTCCCGGCCGGTGTGGTGAACGTGGTGAACGGTTTCGGCGTTGAAGCCGGCAAACCGCTCGCCTCCAGCTCGCGGATCCGTAAGATCGCCTTCACCGGTGAGACCACCACGGGCCGGCTGATCAGCCAGTACGCCTCCAACAACCTCATCCCGGTCACCCTGGAACTGGGCGGCAAGAGCCCTAACATCTTCTTCGACGACGTCGCTGACCACAACGATGCTTTCTACGACAAAGCCCAGGAAGGCTTCACGCTTTTTGCCTTCAACCAAGGTGAAGTCTGCACCTGCCCCTCACGGGCACTGGTCCAGGAGGGCATCTACGATTCCTTCATGACGGACGTCGTGGCCCGGACCAACAAGATCATCCAGGGCAACCCGTTGGACACCGAGACCCAGGTTGGAGCCCAAGCATCCAATGACCAGCTGGAGAAGATCCTGTCCTACATCGATATCGGAAAGCAGGAAGGTGCCAAGCTGCTCACCGGTGGCGCCCGGGCGGAGCTGTCAGGCGACCTGGCCGGCGGCTACTACGTCCAGCCCACCATTTTCGAAGGCCATAACCGGATGCGGATCTTCCAGGAGGAGATCTTCGGCCCGGTAGTGTCCGTCACCAAGTTCAGCGACTATAACGACGCCATCGGCATCGCCAACGACACCCTCTACGGACTGGGCGCCGGTGTCTGGTCGCGCAACGGAAACGTGGCCTACCGCGCAGGCCGGGAAATCCAGGCCGGCCGTGTGTGGGTCAACAACTACCACGCCTACCCGGCAGGTGCCGCTTTCGGCGGCTACAAGTCCTCAGGTATTGGCCGTGAGAACCACGCCATGATGCTGGACCACTACCAGCAGACCAAGAACCTCCTGGTCAGCTACAACGAGAACAAGCTGGGCTTCTTCTAAGAGTTTTTGTACAGCAGATGCCCTTATTGAGCGTTCTTAGGGGCATCAGCTGTACAAAAACTTCCACTATTCGTATAGATCAAAGGAGATCGTCAATGACTACAACCATGCGAGCTGCAGTAGTTACGGAATTCGGAACCGACCTTACGGTCAAGGATGTTGAACGCCCGACGCCGGGGCCAGGCCAGGCGCTGGTCCGTCTCATAACGTCGGGGGTATGTCATACCGACCTGCACGCCGCCGAAGGCGACTGGCCGGTCAAGCCGACCCCACCGTTTATCCCAGGCCATGAAGGTGTGGGAGAAGTAGTGGCCCTCGGGGAGGGCGTCACGGATGTCGCCGTGGGCGACCTCGTAGGGAATGCCTGGTTGTGGTCTGCCTGCGGGGACTGCCAGTACTGCCGGACCGGCTGGGAAACCCTGTGCGAGTCCCAGCAGAACGGCGGCTACAGCGTGGACGGCTCGTTCGGGGAGTACATGCTGGTGGATACACGCTTTGCGGCGCGGATTCCCGAGGGCTCGGACCCCGTTGAAGTTGCTCCGGTGCTGTGTGCTGGAGTCACTGTGTACAAGGGCCTGAAGATGACAGAGACCAGGCCCGGCCAGTGGGTCACCATCTCCGGCATCGGCGGTCTGGGACACATCGCCGTGCAGTACGCGGTGGCCATGGGCCTGCGGGTAGCCGCGGTGGACATTGCCGATGACAAGCTGGCTCTGGCACGTGAGCACGGCGCCGAACTGACGGTCAATGCCTTGCACGAGGATCCGGCGGAAGTCATCCAGCGCGAAACAGGCGGCTGCCACGGTGTCTTGGTGACCGCAGTCCACCCCTCTGCATTCGGCCAGGCGATCGGCATGGCACGGCGTGGTGGAACCATCGTCTTCAACGGCTTGCCTCCGGGAGACTTCCCTGCGCCGATCTTCGAGATCGTCCTCAAGGGACTGACCGTCCGGGGCTCCATTGTGGGCACGCGGCAGGACCTTGAAGAAGCATTGGAGTTCTATGCCCAGGGAAAGATCAAGCCCACAGTCTCAACAAGGGAACTCTCCGAGGTCAACGCTGTGTTTGACGAGATGAAGCACGCCAAGATCGACGGCCGCGTGGTGCTGAAGTTCTGATGAACAACATCAGCGTAGAAGCCGCGGTGACGCTACCCGGGGAAAATTTCTCCCGGGTGGCGCTCACCGCGGTGTCCGTGGACCTGCTCCGCAGGCTCTGGAAGCAGCACGGGCCGCTCATGTTCCATCAGTCCGGTGGCTGCTGCGATGGATCCGCCCCTATGTGCTTTCCGGCGGGGGAGTTCGTGACAGGCGCTTCCGACGTTCTCCTCGGCAGGTTCGATATCGGCACCGGAGGAGAGCCGCAGCCGCTCGAGTTTTGGATGTCCAAGGAACAGTTCAATTACTGGTCCCACACCCACCTGACCGTGGATGTGGTCAACGGCCGAGGCAGTGGTTTCTCGGTTGAGTCACCCGAGGGCAAGCGATTCCTGATTCGTTCCACCCTCATGGACTGGGATGTGCCTAGCATCTAGGGCCAGATAGCTGGTGTGACGGGGGTTACCGGACCTCCGTCACATCAGTCCCACCGGCCTCGCCTTTCACAAGCCGTCTCACTATCTGGGATAAATATGGTCGTCCATTGGCCGGACACTATTCTTGATGAGTCCTATACCACTCCCATCCAGAATGTGGCATTTTTATGAACATTTTCAGGACCAAGTCGATCGAGCAGTCGATCGCCGATGCCGATGAGCCCGGGCGTAAGCTGAAGCGCAGCCTCAGTACCTGGGACCTGATGATCATGGGCGTCGCCGTTGCTGTCGGCGCCGGTATCTTCTCCGTCGGTGCCAAGGCTGCTGCAAACTTTGCCGGCCCGGCCGTCACCATCTCGTTTGCCATTGCCGCTGTCACGTGTGCTTTGGCCATCATGTGCTACGCCGAGTTCGCCACGGCGATCCCCGTTGCAGGCTCCGCCTACGTCTTCACTTATGCCACCATGGGCGAGGTCCTGGCTTGGATCATCGGCTGGAACCTCATCCTTGAACTCTTCACCGCCGCTGCCGTGATCGCCAAGTACTGGGGCATCTACCTCAGTACGGTCTTCGGCCTGATGGGCGTGGAGATGCCGCCGTCATTCCAAGTGGCTGGTGTTGACCTCTACTGGGGTGCCTTCCTGATTGTTGCGATCTTCACGGTCCTGCTGGTGCTGGGGACAAAGTTGTCCGCCCGTGTTGGCAACATCTTCACCCTGATCAAGATCGCCGTGGTGCTCTTCGTGATCGTTGTTGGCTTCAGCTACGTGAAGTTCTCCAACTACACGCCGTTCATTCCTGCCTCGGAGCCCACCGAATCCGGCGCCGCTGACGTCATGAAGCAGTCCTTCTTCGGCTTCCTCACCGGCGCTGCTCCCGCCCAATATGGAACCCTCGGCGTCTTCGCCGGTGCAGCCCTGGTGTTCTTTGCCTTCATCGGCTTTGACGTGGTGGCAACCTCGGCGGAAGAAGTCAAGAACCCGCAGAAGACCCTTCCCCGCGGCATCTTCGGTGGCCTCGCAGTGGTCACGCTTCTCTACATTTTGGTCTCCCTGGCGCTGACGGGAATGGTTTCCTACACGCAATTGGCCGAGGTGAAGAACCCCACCCTGACCACGGCTTTTGAGGCCGTGGGTAACACTGATGCTGCCAAGATCATCGCATTTGGCTCCCTGGTGGGCCTGACCACCGTGATTATGGTGCTGCTCATGGGCCTGTCCCGTGTGGTCCTTGCCATGAGCCGCGACGGACTCCTGCCGCGTTCTCTGTCCAAGACCAGCGACAAGCGCTCCACGCCGGCCCGCCTGCAGATCATCTGTGGCGCAGCAGTGGCCATTGTGGCAGGCGTAACCAAGGTGGACTTGCTCGAGGAAATGATCAACATCGGGACGCTCTCTGCGTTCGTGATGGTGAGCCTGGGCATCCTGGTGCTCCGCAAGAAGCGCCCGGACCTGAAGCCTGCCTTCCGTGTCCCGTTCGGCAAGGTCCTGCCGTGGGTCTCCGCAGTACTCTGCTTCTACCTCATGACCAACCTCGCCGTTGAAACCTGGATCTTCTTCGCCATCTGGCTGGTCATCGGCATGGGCATCTACTTCGCTTACGGCCAGCGCCACTCGCGGCTGAACGAGAAGTTCGCTGTAGCCAGGGCCTCTGTCAACAGCAGCCCGGAAGGCCGTCAGGGCAAGGGCGGCGAGGACGAGGATACCTTCACCAAGGTATAGACCAATGTGAGCAGCTTGTCAGACAGCTGCCTGACACAGCTGTACCAGTCGTCTAAATAGCTCTCTAGGCGCCCGGGAACCATCGGTTTACGAACCATCGGTTTCCGGGCGCTTTTGCGTGGCGGCTGAAGCGGCACCAGCCTCGGCTCGCGCCGGCATCGGTTCGCGCCCGCCTCGCCTCGGCTACGGCGCTGCATGCTCACCCACCCATTCAACCAGCGGCCTCAGCACTTCCCACCGGGCAGCAATCTCTTGACGGGCTGCGGACGTGGACACCCACTCCGGTTGGCCCACCTCTACGCCCGCTGACAAGGACTTGTGCTTGAGAAGCTCGGCCCGTGGATGGTCCTTATCGAAACCTCGCGGAACGGTCTTGAGTCTCTCACCTTCAATGGCGAAACCTGCCGCCGCCACCGCATCCACAATCTTCTGGAGCTCCAACCCGCTCTCATGGGCGTCCACTGCAGCCCGGAAACGTGCCAGTTGCGCCGGAGTGTGGGAGTGGTAGCCGCCGCCGATCAGCAGGCCGTCGGCGCTGATTTGCAGATAGAAGCCCACGCCCTCCTGCCCGGCAGCAAAAGCCCCTTGAGCTGTCTTGTACGGAGACTTGTCCTGGGAGAATCTGACGTCCCTGTTGGGCCGAAAGAGCTTTGCCGGCCCGAACTGTGGCTCCAGCTCCGAAAGGAGCGATACCAGCGGTTGCTTCACCTCGGCGTCGTACGTTGTTTTGTGTTCCAGCCACCACTCACGGTTGTTGTTCTCTTCAAGCTCGGCGTAGAAACGGAATGCAGCGGTAGGGATGCCTTCAAATGTGGTCATAGAAGGATCCTAGGGACGGCAACGTCTGCCCAGCCATAGCCTGGGTGGGCTATGTGGAAAACCAAAAGAACACCCCGCCGCGGAGAAGATCCGCAGCGGGGTGTTCTGGAAAGCACTAGAGCAAAAGACGCTTAGACCTTGTTGGCTGCTTCGGCGTCGGACTCGGTCTGGCCTGCACCGAGGTTGGCACGGAGCTTGGCGCCAAGATCGGAGTCAACGTTGGTCCAGTACTGGATGGCGCGTTCCTTGATGTCGGCGTTCTTCACGCCGCCAACAGCACCGGTGATGGTGTCCAGAAGGCGGGCCTTTGCGGCGTCGTCGTAGACCTCGCGGTACAGGGTCCCGGCCTGGCCGAAGTCGTCGTCCTCAGCGTGCAGGGTGTGGGCGGAGAGGGTGAGCTCGCCGTCGTTCTCCCAGCCGCCGGCCGGTGAGGTCGGCTCAACAGCAGCCGGGCCACCCACCGAGTTCGGTGCGTACACCGGGGTGGAGGGGGAATTGAACAGGAAACGACCCTGGCCGTCCTGGCTGTAGTTGTTGACCTGGTTCTTCGGCTGGTTCACCGGGATCTGTGCGTGGTTGGTGCCCACGCGGTAGCGGTGTGCGTCTGCGTAGGAGAAGATGCGGGCCTGCAGCATCTTGTCCGGGGAAGCGGCGATACCCGGTACGAAGTTCGACGGCGCGAAGGTGGCCTGCTCGATCTGCGCGAAGTAGTTCTCCGGGTTCTTGTTCAGCTCCATGGTGCCCACGTGGATCAGCGGGTAGTCAGAGTGCGGCCAGACCTTGGTGAGGTCGAACGGGTTGAAGCGGTATGTCTTGGCGTCCTCGTACGGCATGACCTGGACGTGCAGTTCCCAGGAGGGGAAGTTGCCATCGGCAATGTTCTCCTGGAGGTCGCGGATGTAGAAGTCCGCGTCCGAGCCGGCAAGCTGCTCAGCCTGGTCGCCGGTGATGGTCTTGACGCCCTGGTTGGACTTGAAGTGGTACTTGACCCAGAAACGCTCGCCGGCGGCGTTGATCCACTGGTAGGTGTGCGAGCCGTAGCCCTGCATTTCACGCCAGGAAGCCGGGAGGCCGCGGTCGCCCATAAGCCAGGTGACCTGGTGAGCGGACTCGGGGGAGAGGGTCCAGAAGTCCCACTGCATGTCAGCGTCACGCAGGTGGCTGCCCGGGAGGCGCTTCTGGGAGTGGATGAAGTCCGGGAACTTGATGCCGTCGCGGATGAAGAAGACGGGGGTGTTGTTGCCAACGAGGTCGTAGTTGCCCTCGGAGGTGTAGAACTTCACGGCGAAACCGCGGGGGTCGCGCCAGGTATCGGGAGAACCGTTCTCGCCTGCGACGGAGGAGAAACGGATCAGCATGTCCGTCTCGACGCCCGGCTGAAGGAAAGCTGCCTTGGTGTAGGCCGAAACGTCCGAGGTGGTCTTGAACGTACCGAAAGCGCCGCCGCCCTTGGCGTGCACTACGCGCTCCGGCACCCGCTCGCGGTTGAACTGCGCAAGCTTTTCCACCAGGTAGTGGTCGGTGAGGATGATGGCACCGTCAGCGCCGACGGACTTCGAGTGCGCGTCGGACGTAACGGGGGCACCTGACTGAGTCGTTGAAATGGCAGTCATTGTTCTCCTTTTTCTTATTTCTGAGTTACGGAAGTTACGGGAAGCTGTTGTTTGGACTGGCAGTCCTGGCAGATGCCTTGGTACAGGACATCTGCGATCTGAATGGTCATGGGCTTGGAATTCTCATCCCAATGCGGTGTGAGGCACGGGGCGTGGCCCACGGCGCAATCCACGTCCTCCACCTTGCCGCAGCTGATACAGACGGCGTGATGGTGGTTGTCGCCCACGCGGGTTTCGTACAGCGCGGGGGAGTGTGGAGGTTCAAAGCGGCGCAGCATCTGCAGGTCCGTGAGGTCGCTGAGCACAACATAAACGGACTGCGCCGTCAGTTCAGGAAGCTCTGTGCGGGCAGCGGCAAGAATGCCTTCTGCCGGGGAGTGCGGATGGTGCTGGACTGCGGCGAGCACTGCCAGCCGCTGTTTTGTCACACGCCGGCCGTGGGCATGCAGGGCGGCTGCCCATTCTGCTTGCTCGGCTGTGTGATCTGTCATGCACTCATTGAAACACTTATTTTGAGGAGTTCACAATAAGGCAAGGCTAACTTCTGGTGAACTCATCAGCGCTTCCAGCGGATTGGCTTCCTCTGCCGCGGATCGGCCCAGCGCATGGACCCGCAGCGGACTACCTGCTGTCTCCGATTCCAGTGCCAGGCAGCTGAATCCGCTCAGACCCCCGCTCAAGGGAAGCTCAGCCAAGGCGGCCGCCATGGCCAGCAACTCCGCCGGCAAAACATCACGGACCAGCGCCACCGCCCGGACAGGCTCAATCACTGTGTGGTGGGGTCCTGCTTGCACCGCCTGCACCAGCGGACCGGGAATAGTGGAAGGCTCGACGGCGTCGCCCGCCCCCGGCTCAGAACTCATGGCGGCTTCTGGCCGCCTCCGCCGCAGCGCCTCACGGACGGCGGCATCGGTAGCTTCCAAGTGATCAGGCTCCCCGAGACGACGGTGGGCCGGCAACGAAAGCTGAGCCCCCGGCGTCGTGGTTTCTCCGTCCCAGCGCCCGAACAGATGGAACGTAGGTGTTGAAGACTCAGCCACAGGCTCGCCGATGGCGGAGCCCAGCGGATGCCAACGGTGGGCGAACATCACCGCGTAGCGGGTTGCCCCCAACACGTCATGGAGTGCTGCGCGCACAAGGTTGTGGCAGAAAAGCCAGTCGGTCGCTGATGCATGGGCGAACTCGGTGGCAGGGTCAGACAACCGGATCAGGATGTGCCCGGCCGTGAGGGGGTGGCGCGGCCGGGCTATTTCCCAAAACCCCGAACGGTACAGCAATCGTCGCTCCAAGCCCATGTCAACTCCTTCCCCGGGGTGAGCCTACCAAGCGTTACCGAAGGCGGGGAGAGTTACGGGAGGTTGCCTCAGGGGTAGTTAGGGTAAGACGGTGGCGAAACTATTGGCAGATATCACCCCTTTGAAGGAGAGCCCGGCTTTTCGGCGGCTCTGGCTGGGGGCCTCGGTAGCTGCCATAGGAACCCAATTGACCTTGGTGGCCGTTAGCCTGGAGGTTTACCGGCTCACACAGGAGAGCTTCTACGTGGGCCTCCTGGGCATCTTTGCGCTGGTGCCCTTGGTCATCGCCGGGCTTTACGGAGGCTCCGTTTCGGACGCCTATGATCGCCGCAAAGTTGCCCTCGTTGCTTCGCTTGTCCTATGGGCCACCACGGCCGCCCTGGCCTTGCAGGCGTGGCTGGAAATCGGAAACATCTGGCTCCTTTATGCGCTGGTGGCCTTACAAAGCGGCGCCCAAGGCATCAACGGCCCGGCCCGCAGTGCCATCATTCCGCTCCTGGTCCGCAAGGATCTGCTTCCCGCGGCCAATGCCCTGAGCATGCTGACATTCGGCCTGTCCATGACAGCCGGGCCGCTTCTGGCAGGTGTCCTGGTGGCAACCATTGGATTCGGATGGACGTACACCATTGACGTCATCAGCTTCACCTTCGCTTTGTGGGGGCTTTTCAAACTCCCGCCCCTACCGCCTTCCAAAGACGCTGTGCGGCCAGGGCTCCGCTCCGTGGTGGAGGGATTCCGGTTCCTGGGGACGCGGCCTAATGTTCGCATGACGTTCATCATCGACCTCATCGCCATGATCTGCGCCCAACCCCGGGCCTTGATGCCGGCCATCGGGGCAGTAATGATCGGCGGAGGCGAAACCACGGTGGGTGTTCTGCTTGCCTCCACAGCCGTGGGTGCTTTCCTGGCCGGGCTCTTTTCAGGGCCCCTGGGGAGAGTCCGCAAGCAGGGCAGCGCCGTGGTGTGGTCGGTGATCGGCTGGGGCGCGTCCATTGCCGGTTTTGGGCTGGTGGTGCTGCTGGCCGGCGACTCAGGGAAGGGTGGCGTCACCGCCTGGCTGATCCCCGCCGCGCTGTGTTGCGCCCTCGCAGGGATCTCGGACTCCATTAGCGCCGTCTTCCGTACCACCATCCTCCAGTCAGCCACGCCGGACCACATGAGGGGGCGGCTTCAGGGTGTGTTCATCGTGGTGGTGGCCGGAGGTCCCCGAGTGGGGGACATGCTGGCCGGCGGTGTCACCCAGTTCCTGAGTGAAGGCGGAGTGTTGCTCCTTGGGGGACTTCTCTGCATAGTCCTGGCCTGGGTGGCTTCGCGAATGCAGCCCGGATTCGTCGCCTACGACGCCAAGCATCCGGTGCCCTAGGCCACCAGGCTCACGCCTTGGCGTCCGGGCCCCTTTGCGTAGCCCCTTTGCGTTGTGAGGCCAGCTCTGACGGGTTTCGGGGACGTTTACCCTGCGTAGCGGGCCTCGCAACGTAGGCTGACAACGGAACACGACGGCCGCCGTCGGCGTTAATCCGTACAGAACCCCTGCCACAGCCGAGGAAAGTGACCAGATCTACCGTGCATAAACACAACAATGGACTCAAGACCGCGGCGCTCTTTGGTGTGCTGTGGGCGGTGTTGTTGGGTTTGGGCGCCATCATCGCGGCCGGGACGCGCAGTACCACGCCCATCTGGATCATGGCGTTGATCGGTGTGGGAACCACTGCTTATGGCTACTGGAACAGCGACAAGATCGCCATACGCTCCATGGCCGCCTACCCGGTCACCGAGGCGCAGGCACCGCAGCTCTACCAGATTGTTCGGGAGTTGTCCGCACGTGCCAACAAACCCATGCCCCGTATCTACCTTTCACCCACCATGACGCCCAACGCCTTCGCAACCGGTCGCAATCCCAAGAACGCTGCCGTGTGCTGCACCGAGGGGATCCTCCATCTGCTGGATGCCCGTGAACTCAGGGGCGTCCTGGGTCATGAGCTGATGCACGTGTACAACCGCGACATCCTCACTTCGTCGGTAGCTGCTGCCGTGGCCGGCGTCATCACTTCCGTAGGCCAGATGCTGCTGATCTTCGGCAGCGGCGACCGGCGCAACGCCAACCCGCTGGCCACCATCGCCATGGCCCTGCTCGCGCCATTCGCAGCGTCGCTGATCCAGATGGCGATATCCCGCACCCGCGAATTCGACGCCGATGAGGACGGCGCGGAGCTCACCGGCGATCCGTTGGCGCTCGCCTCAGCTCTGCGCAAGATCGAATCCGGCGTCACCCAGTTGCCGCTCCCGCAGGACCAGCGGCTGGTCAACGCCTCACACCTGATGATCGCCAACCCGTTCCGCGGTGGTGGCATGCGGCGTATGTTCTCCACGCACCCGCCCATGAAGGAACGGATCAACCGACTGGAACGGATGGCCGGGCGACCGCTTTTGTAATTGGCATAAACGTCGCTGGCCCGCTTTTCCGTGGTTGAACAACCACGGAAAAGCGGGCCAGCGACGTTTTAGGAGGGGACTAGCTGCGGAAGTTTACAAACTGCAGGTCAGCCTCTTCGAACTTCTTGAGGATGTTCATGGTCTCCTGCAGGTCATCACGCGACTTGGAGGTGACGCGAAGTTCGTCGCCTTGGATCTGGGACTTGACGGACTTAGGGGCCTCATCGCGGATGATCTTGTTGATCTTTTTGGCGATGTCCTGGGCGATGCCCTCCTTGATGGTGCACTCCAGGCGGAACTCCTTGCCGGAAGGGAAAGGTTCGCCCTGGTCGAGGGACTTCAGGGAGATGCCGCGCTTGATGAGCTTGGACTGGAAGACATCCAGGACAGCCAGGACGCGGTCCTCGGAGTTGGCCTTCATGAGGATCTTCTCGCCGCTGAAGTCGATCTCAGCGCCGACGCCCTTGAAGTCGTATCGCTGCGCAATTTCCTTCTGGGACTGGTTCAGCGCGTTGGCAACCTCTTGCTTGTCTACTTTGCTTACGACGTCGAATGTGGATTCGCCTGCCATGACTCTCCTTAGGTTGGGGGCCCTGTGAGGGCGGGTTGGTCTGGCATCCAGCCTAGTACGGAAGGCGTCGGTTGGGGCCGGGCAGTTCATTCACAGTTCGCTCACAGCGCATGCAGGGTTGGAACAGAGGCGGGCGGTTGAGAGTTGAACCAGTTGGAAGAACGCATCCACGGAGGATCAGCATGAGCAGCAAGGCCGTCCAATCCATCAGCAAGTCCGCTTCTGCAGCAGCAGGGTCCATTGGCACGGCCGCAGTCGCCGCAGCAAGTGCTGTAGCCGCAGCAGCTGTGGCGGCATCGATTGTTCTGAGTCCGGTTCCCGATGCTGCCTCCCGTATGGACGGAGTGCATGCGGACTTGCTGCGCGCTGTGCAGCTCAACCAGATCACTGCCGAGCAGGCCGAAAAGTTCGAGGCCAAACTGGCCGGAAGGATCCTCGGAGAAGCCTGAAATCCCGCGAAATCTCGGGCGTCAGACGCCGATTAGATTCTTCGCCGAAAGTTCTGTAAGGTTGTCTCTGCCTTCGGTTACCGGATCTAAAAGAAACGGTCTCCGGAAGTGATCTTCTTTTGAAGTTCGGCAGATTACCCGAGCGGCCAAAGGGGGCTGACTGTAAATCAGCTGGCAACGCCTACGGGGGTTCGAATCCCTCATCTGCCACCCAAGGAAAATCCCCGGAACCACTGGTTCCGGGGATTTTTTGTGTGCCCACGAGTAGTTTTGGCTTCTTGATTCCGCTTTGCCCAGGGAGGCGCCCTGGGAGGGTGTGCGGCTACCACCCACTTTGATTGCACTAACCCTGCAACACGGAGGAATGCGGGGCGTGTCGCAATACCCGGGTCGCAAAGTAGGTGGTGACGGTACGGGGGATAGGGCCCGACGCCGGATAGGGCCTGACGCCGGGACTAAGCCTCGCGCTCCGGCCCGCGTTCTGCAGCCGGCCTGAGTTCCGTGGCCTGCCTGACTTCGGTGGCTTGCCGGAGCTCGGCGATCTCCATCCGCAGCGCGGCGATCTCCGTCACGAGGTCCGCCATCTCGGCGCGGACCGGTTCCTCGGCAGCTGCGGCCTTGACTTCCGCTGCTGCGGCCACCTCCTCGGCATTCTCCTCGATTCGTTGCAGGAGCCAGGAGGCAATGGACGCCGTGACCATACCCAGGACCGCGATCCCGCTCATCATCAGGGCGGCAGCCACCATCCTGCCGATGGGAGTTACTGGGTAGAGGTCTCCGTAGCCCACGGTGGTGATAGTGGTGATGGCCCACCAAGCGGCGTCTCCGAAGGTGAGAATTTTGGCGTCGGGCGCGTTCTGCTCAACGTCCAGCACGGCCAGGGCTCCGATGAGGATCAGCATCGCGGCTGCGCCGGCAACATAGGTGGCCACACGCCCGCGCAGTGTTTCGCCCACGGTGCGCTGCAGGACGGAGAGCAGCGTGACCAGCCTCAGAAGGCGGAGGGGGCGGAAGAAGGGGAGTATCACGATCAGAAGTTCGTGGAGATTCCAGAGGAACCACCGCATCCGGTCCTCGGCAAGCCAAAGATTAGCGAAGTAATCCACCGCGAAAATTCCCCACGTGATCCACAGAACCACTTCGAAGGGGATTGCCTCGGCCCCGCTGACGCGACCGATGACCTGCCACGCGTAAGCCGTGAGGAAAATCAATGCGGTGGCCATGAGGGGCCATTCAACCAGGTCCCTGTATCGCGCTTGAGTCATACGGGAATACTAGCCACAGCGAGCGCCCTGTCTTGACGGGGCGGGATCAGGCGGCCGGCGTCTCCAGCCAGTAGCCGTCCAAGTGGTGCACCAGTTGGCGCCCCAAGCCACCCTTGAGCTGGATCCACAGGGTACTGCGATCGTCGGTCATGCCATCGATGGTTCCCTCGATCCGGTTGCCGCGGGCATCCTGGAGGACCACGTGCTGGTGGCGGGAAAGTTCGGGCCAAACGTCGCCTTGCGGCCTGACGGTTTGCAGCGTGCTCATAGGGGTCCCCCTTGTATCTTCCATCAATATGAGTTTCAGACATTATTCACGTCTTTGATGAACCGGCGGTAAACGTTAGACATAAACCTGCTGCGCCCATGAAAAGGGTCCACTATGCGGTCCATGCATTCCCCAACAAGTTACCGGTGGGTAACATTGAGTTATGCATTTGCTTCTTCGCACCCTCATGTTGCTGTTCACCTCCTCCAAGCGCTCGCCGCTCGGTGTTTGGGAAGAATCGTCGCTGCCCCTGCGGGTTCTGCCCACTGACATCGACATCGCGATGCACGTCAACAACGGCATGTATTTCTCGTTGATGGACCTCGGCCGTTTCGACCTCATGGTCCGCAGCGGCATCTGGACGAGAATGCGCAAGCGGGGTTGGAGCCCGGTGGCAGCCGGTGAAACCATCGCCTTTCGCAAGTCTCTTCAACTCTGGCAGCAATACACCATTGAAACCCGCATCATTGGCCTGGACACGAAGGCCATCTATTTTGAACAGCGCATGGTAGTAGACGGTGAAATCTATGCGCGGGCGCACATCGCCACCCGCTTGGTCTGTAAGGGTAAGCCAGTTACGCAGGAAGAAATCATCGCTGAGTTCGGGGCGCCACCGGCTGACCTTGAGTTGCCCGAATGGATCCACGAATGGCGGGAAAACAATGCCCTTCCCGGATCGCGGCGGCCAGCGCCGCACGTCTGGAGCTAAACCCCCACATCGCGTCGCTGCAGCGCGACTGCGCCCAGCACAATTAGCCCCGCCGAAATGCCGTACAAGCCCGCGGCAGCTCCCCAGTCTGCGCCGTTGGCTACAGGGGAGTTACCGTACGCCCAGTGGTACGGCGAAAGGTTCAGCAACCACTGGACGTCGGGACTTTGCCGTCCCACGGCGTTGAACACATAACCAAGAACAGCTACGGCGGCACCGGCGGCGATCCCGTAGACTTTCCGGCCGCTCAGTGCCCCGGCGAAGAGCGCGGCGGTCCCGCTGAGAAGTGCCAGGGCTGCGAACAGCAGTACCGCACCTGCGAGATGTCCGACGTCGATGCCCAGTTGCGAGGGCCCGTTCAGTCCCAGCACCAACAGAAAAACAAGGACCGAAAGCAACGCAATGCGAACCACGATTGCCAAGGCGCGTTCAAGGACTATCTGCACCCGGGTAACACTGTGGGCAAGCGTCAGTTCCAGCAAGCCGGATTCCTCGTCGCCCCCTACGGCCGCGGCACCCCAGCCGATGGAGGCCATGGACATCAGCAGGAATCCGATCAACCCGAACATGGTGGCCTGGGTGTAGCCGGGTCCCGAAGCGATTTGATCGTAGTTCAGGGCTTTGGTCATCTCAGGAGGAAGCGCATTGATCAGGTCCTGCATCTGCGCACTGCCTCCAATCGAGGGATAGAGCGGCAGGTACAGCATGCATGCCGCCGACAAACCAACTGCCCAAGCAAGCGTTGAACGCCATGAGTCAGTCAGGGCCTTGGTGAACAAGGGGAGGATTCTAGGCACGGTGTGCTCCTTCCACGTGCCGGCCCTGTGTTTGACCATTTCCAAGCCCCGGAGGTTGGCCAAGCCCCGGAGACTGGCCCGGCTGAGAAGACTGGCCCGGCTGAGGAGTTTGGGCTGTGTATAGAGTGAGCACAGCTTCCTCCAGGTCCGGTTCTTCGAGGACCAGGTCCGTCAAGTTCAACCTGGCCAGCGCCTGAACCAAGGGCTGAACGTGGCCGGACAGCATCGCCGTGGCCTCAACTGTTCCGGATGTGTGACCGTCGGCCTTGAGCTCCCGCACCACCATATTGGCGACGCCTGGCACCCGGGCCAGCAGCGCGCCGACGTCGTGCGCTTCCGTTTCGGTGCTGGTGAACCGTACCTGCCGGACTGCTGCAGTCCGGAGCGCTTCCACGGTGGAAACGGTCACGATGCCGCCGTCGCGGAGGATGGCGACGGCGTCGGCGGCCTGCTGCACTTCGCTGAGAACGTGCGAACTGAGGAACACAGTTGCGCCGCCATCCACTGCCTCGCGGACCATCGCATGGAACACCTGTTGGACCAGGGGATCCAGGCCGCTGGTGGGTTCGTCCAGCACCAGGAGTTCGGGCTTATGCATGAAGGCCTGAAGCAGCCCCAACTTTTGCTTGTTGCCTTTGGAGAGTTTCCGGGTCTGTCGATCCAGATCAAGGCTCAGCCGCTCGGCGAGTTCGTTGACATGCTTGAGTTCCACGGGGCCGCTGATCGCCGCGAAGTGCTCCAGCATGCGACGCCCCGTGGTCCGGTTCTCCAAGTGAAGCTCGCCGGGAAGGTAGCCGATCCGGCAGCGGAGGGCAGTTCCGGCAGAACGCGGATCTTCTCCCAAAACGGAAATGGACCCCGCGCTGGGCCGAATAATATCCAGCAGGCAGCGCATGGTGGTGGTCTTGCCTGCGCCGTTCGGGCCAATGACGCCGAAGACTATCCCGCGGTCAACCGCGAAATCGAGTCCGTGCAGAACTTCGCGGTGACCGAACTTTTTACGTAAACCCTCGACGACGATTGCCTGGGTCACGGGGCATGCTCCTTTCCGTGGTTGCTGGTTTCTTGTTCAAGGGCGTCGCGGGCCGCATCCAGGAATCGCGCGTCGGTGTAGAAGCCGTGCGTGTAAATCTCCAGGGCGGGCAAGGTCAGGTGCCGGAGAAGGTCGGGGCCGATGCCGTGCGGTTCAGGGTCCACCAGTCCCAGCGTCCGTGAGAGGTGCCGGCCCAGCATGAGGATTGAGAGGCTGTTGGAGGCGATCACGACGGCGGTGGACCGGACGTCGTCGAACGCCCGGATGGTTCCCGCCGCTATCCCGGCGTGGATGATGTCCTGCGTTTGCTTCACGACGGCGTCGAAGAAGGCGTCGCCGGCCTCGGATTCGTCGCTGAGGGTGCGTCGGATGTAGGTGATTTCGTCGGAGTATTGGTCGGGGTGGTTCATGTAGTCCTGGATCAGCTGCCGCGTGGAGACTGGATCGGTTTTTTCGCGGCCCTGGGTGGCTGTTTGCGCGAGGACATGCTGATCACAGGCTTCACGAAGCCCGGTTTTGCTGCCGAAGTGGTGGATGACCAGGCCTGGACTGACCCCTGCGGCAGAGGCAACTGACCTGATAGTTGCGCGGGCGAAACCATCGCGGCCGAAGATCCCAATGGCGGCGTCGCGGATCCGGGCCCGGGTGGTCAAATCCTCTGCGTTTGAACGCATGTTTCAAAGACTAAACACTTGTTCAATCCGGGACAAGGGTTGCTTTAAAACTTCCCTCTCGGCGTTTATTCCCGGTGACGCAGACAGCGAACAGGGAGCCCCTCCGCGGGACTTCGCGGGCGGGGTCGCGTACCGTGGAAGCATGGCTACAGTTGACATCACTGGAGAACAGTTCGCATCGACCATTGAGGACAATGACATTGTCCTGGTGGATTTTTGGGCATCTTGGTGTGCCCCGTGCCGTCAGTTTGCCCCCACGTACGGGGCTGCTTCTGAGAAGCACACTGACGTGGTGTTCGCGAAGGTAGACACCGAGGCTGAGCAGCAGCTTGCCGCCGAGGCCGGGATCACGTCCATCCCCACGCTCATGGCTTTCCGCGAAAAGGTTCTGGTCTTCTCGCAGCCGGGTGCCCTGAACGGCCCGCAGCTTGAGCAGGTCATCGAGGCCGTGAAGGGGCTGGACATGGAAGAGGTCCACGCGCACGTCGCCAAGGCACGTGCCGAGGCTCAGGAAAACTAAGACTCATCGGCGGCTTCGAAACATCGATGCCGCCGGAAAGCATCGAGGTCGCCGGAAAATTCCGGCGACCTCGATGTACTTAAGGCGTTCTCGCAGTTTTGCGGCGATTACAGCCGTTCGAGCTTGACCGGCTCGGCAAGCAGAGCGCTGAGGGATTCGTTGAGGTCCTGGACGGCGATGCCCTTGGAGTGCTTCTCCAGAAGCTCTTCGGATTCCCAACGCTCGGTCAGGACGAGCTTTTCCTCGGTCGCTTCGGTCAGTTCGTAACGGATGCAGCCGGGCTCGTTGACGACCTCGTCGATCGCGATTTCCAAAGCGAGCTTCACGCGGAAAAACTCGCCTTCGTTGGGGATGAACGTGGCCTGCAGGTCAATGGGTGCACTCATGGTTCCAACCCTACCGGCAGGACACGCCGCCGCTGGAGGTGGTTACGGTTCTGTTGCGGGCAGTCCCTTGGTAGCGTTCCGTCATGTTGTCTTATACCGCCGGAGACACTGCCGTCCCGCTGCTCGAAGAGACCATTGGTGCCAATTTTGAGCGCGTCGCGGCGCAGTTCCCCTTGCGGGATGCGCTGATCGAGGCCGCTGCAACACCAGGCGGCGATGCTCGCCGGTGGAGCTACCAAAAGTTGAACGACGACGTCGATCACCTCGCCCGCGCACTGCTCGCCATGGACGTGGGCAAAGGTGAAAGGATCGGCATTTGGAGTCCCAACTGCGCAGAGTGGACCATCCTTCAATACGCCACAGCAAAGATTGGCGCCGTTCTGGTCAATGTGAACCCGGCGTATCGCAGCCATGAGCTGGAGTTCGTGGTGAAACAGAACGGCATGAGAATGCTGGTGGCCGCACCAAGCGACAAGAACAGCGACTATGTGGGCATGGCCAGGGATGCGGCCGGCAACTGTCCCGAGCTCCGGGAGATCGTTTTCCTTCCGGGAGCGCCGGAACTGGGACTCACTGTGGGCGTCCCCGTAGCCAACCACGAACTCACGTACAGCCAACTCCTGACCCGGGCAGACGGCGTCGGGCCTTCAGCACTGCGTGACCGCATGGCGGAACTGGACCCTCACGATCCCATCAACCTGCAATACACCTCAGGCACCACGGGATTCCCCAAGGGCGCCACGTTGACGCACCACAACATCCTCAACAACGGGCACTCGATCGGCCGGCTCCTGAACTACACCGAGCATGACCGGGTGGTGATTCCCGTGCCGTTTTATCACTGCTTCGGCATGGTGATCGGAAACCTGAATGCCCTGAGCTTCGGCGCGGCCACCATCATTCCAGGACGCGGGTTCAATGCATCGGCGGCGTTGGAAGCCGTGCAGGACTTCGGCGGGACTTCCTTGTACGGAGTGCCCACCATGTTCATCGCCGAGCTCGCGCTGGAGGACTTCACCTCCTACGATCTCTCCACGTTGCGGACAGGAGTGATGGCAGGCTCCTTGTGTCCCATCGAAGTGATGCGCCGGGTGATCGATGAGATGCACATGGTGGATGTTGCCATTTGCTACGGCATGACCGAGACCTCGCCCGTGTCCACCATGACCCGCCCGGGGGACACGCTGGAGCAGCGGACCAGCACGGTAGGCCGGACAATGCCGCACCTGGAGAGCCGCATCATTGACCCGGGTTCCGGGGAAGTGGTGGAGCGTGGCGTGATCGGCGAGCTCTGCACGCGGGGTTACTCGGTGATGAAGGGTTACTGGGGCCAGCCGGACAAAACCGCGGAGGCAATCGACGCTGATGGCTGGATGCACACCGGTGACCTGGCCCGTATGGACGAGGATGGCTACCTGGTGATCGAGGGCCGCATCAAGGACATGGTGATCCGTGGCGGCGAGAATATCTACCCCCGCGAGATCGAAGAATTCCTGTACCTCCACCCGTCCATCCAGGATGTTCAGGTCATCGGCGTCCCGGACCGGAAATACGGAGAAGAGCTCATGGCCTGCATCATCCTCAAACCCGGTGTTGCCGCGCTGACGGTCCAGGACATTGCCGAGTACTGTCGCGGCAAACTGGCCCACTACAAGATCCCGCGCTACATCGACGTCCGCGAATCCTTCCCCATGACGGTCTCCGGCAAGGTGCGGAAGCTGGACATGCGGCAGGACGCGATTTCCCGGCTACATCTCCAAGCGCAAGGCAGGTAGTTAGTTGGTATTGCGCTTGATGGTCCGGATTCCCACCGCAAGCCCGACGGCGGCCGTCACCACAGCGGCCACGAGCCCCCACATGGTGTCCGTACCGATACGTCCGGCAAACAACTCACGTTCAGCATTGACCAGGTAGGTCAGTGGATTGAACAGGCTGGCCACCTTCATCCACCCCGGACCGGCCTCAATGGGCAACATGATTCCGGACAGGATCATCAGCGGGAACAGCAGGGTTTGCTGCACGCCCCAGAAGATCCATTCCTTGTTCTGCGAAACCAAGGCCAGCGAATAGGACAAAGCGCCCAGCCCGATACCGAAGATGCCCAGAATGACCAAACCCAACACCACGTGCATGGGGTAGAAAACGAAGCCGAAGGGGATGCAGACCACGGCGATCAGCAAGCCCTGCAGTACCAAGGGAGCCCACTCCTTCAACGCCCGGCCAATCATCAGGGAGGACCGCGAGAGCGGCGTGGCAAGAATCCGCTCATACGAACCGGTCATGAGTTCGTACTGCAGGTTGGAACCGGTCATGGAGGTGCCGAACAAGGCAATCATCACCACCACCCCGGGAAGGAACCATTGAAGCGTGGACTGGCCACCGAAGGCTGGAGCCCCCACGGCCGCACCCAGCAGTGGCCCGAACAACCCGAGGAACACCAGGGGTTGGATGAGGGAGAAAATCAGCGAGAACGGATCCCGCAGCGGCAGCAACATCTCACGCCAGAACACAAACCACGTGTCCGTCACAACGCTGCGCGGCCCCCGCTTCTGGAGAGTCACACCCGGGGCAACGGCTTGTTCAATCATCAGACTTCAGCTCCTTCCCGCAGGCTGCGGCCGGTCAGTTCCAGAAAAACGTCGTCCAGCGTTGGCGGTTTCAACTCCAGGGACTGGGCGGGAGCGCCGGCGTCGTGCATTTCCTTCAGCAACCCCGGCGCAAGCCGGGCACCGTGGGCCAGCCGAAGCCGGAAGCGGACTACGCCGTCGTACGCGTTTTCCTCCATGTCGCCTTCGGCGGCAGCGCGGCCCAGCAGCCCCCGCACCTCGGACGCGGCACCGGCGGCGACCTCCACTGCCAGGAGGTCCCCGGCAAGATTCGCTTTGAGCCGTGAAGCGGTGTCGTCGGCGATGATGGTTCCGTGGTCGATCACAATGACGCGCTCGGACATCGAATCGGCCTCATCCATGTAGTGGGTAGTCAGTACGATGGTGGTCCCGTGTTCCTCGCGCATCCGCATGATGTGCTCCCAGAGGTTGGCGCGGTTCTGGGGATCCATGCCTGTGGACGGCTCATCGAGGAACAGCAAGCCGGGCGAGTGCATCAGCCCGAGGGCAACGTCCATGCGTCGCCGTTGCCCGCCGGAAAGTTTGATGACCGTGCGCTTGGCGAGTTCGCTGAGGTCCAAGGAAGCCATGAGAGATTCGGCGCGGGCTTTGGCGTCTGTGGTGTTCATTCCGTAGAAGCGGCCTTGCATGATCAATTCGTCGATCACCCGGTAGCTGTGCCCGCCCCCGTTGCCTTGTCCGATGTACCCGATCCGGGCACGGACGCCCGCAGGATCCTTGTCCACATCAACCCCAGCTACGGTGGCGGAGCCGGACGTGGGTCTCAACAGCGTGGTGAGCATCCGCAGGGTTGTGGATTTGCCGGCGCCGTTGGGGCCCAGGAAAGCAACCAGTTCGCCGGGGGCGACGTCAATGTCCACGCCCTTCACGGCCTCGACGGTTTCCTTCTTCACGGTGAAGGTCTTGGTGAGCTTGTTGGTGTGGATCACGGTCACTCCAGGGACGGCTGGTGATGGCTCCTAAGCGCCACCGTATACCCGCCCGGAGAGGCCGTCCATGCCCCTGCGGACACCTTCGGTCCGCAATGAAAGCTCAGTGTCCGCGGTGATCCTGAACGGTCATCCGGGGCCCGAACGTGGGCTTGCGGAAGCCGCTGAGGTACAGCATCCGGACCAGTCGTTGCCTGTGTCCGCGCCACGGCTCCAAGAGTTGGATCATGCCTGCGTCGTCTGTTTTTTGTCCTGTCAGGGCGTACCCGACGTAAGCAGCCAGGTGGTAGTCGCCCACGGAAATCGAGTCCGGGCAGCCGTGGGTTCGTTGAACTACTTCTGCTGCGGTCCAAATGCCGATGCCCGGTATGGTCTGCAGCTTGGCGCCGGCTTTCGCCGCGTCCAGCCCGGCAAGACGTTCAAGCGCGACGGCGGACTGCAGCGCCCGCATGACAGTTGCCGAGCGCTGTGGTCCAACACCGGCTTTGTGCCACTCCCACGAAGGGATGGCCAGCCAGTGCCTGGCGGTAGGAGGGACCAGAAGCCCGGCAGGAGCCCTACCCGGGGCAGGCGTTCCGTAGCGGTACATCAAATACCGGTACCCGCGCCGTGCCTCCAAAGAGGTGACCTTTTGTTCCAGGACGGCGGGCACCAGTGCGTCCACCATCCGCCCGGTGGAGGGCAGCCGCAGAGCCAGGTTCCGGCGTCGGGATTCTGTGACCAAGCGCGGGAGGGTGGCATGGAAGGCGGGCTCGTCGAAGGCCGACCAATCGTCGTCGGCGCCCAGCAATTTGGGCACAGCGGCCACGGCGTCCTCCGCCCCGGGCCCCCAGGCCTGTGCGTCCACGAAGGATTCGGTCCCCAGCCCGCCTCCCGAGAGGCGCAGCGTCACCGGGCCGGAGGCCGCGGTGAACGCCATCCAAAATCCGCTGGAATGCGTTGCGAAGGACGGATCCGCCTTGCCGCGCATGAGCGGAAACATGGTCTGGTCCAAACGGAAGGAACTGCCCGGGTACCACCGGACAGCCGCATCTGCCGAGGCCGCGACAATAGGCGGGGCGTCTGCGATGGTCATGTATTTATGGTCCCACGATCGACCGACAATCTGCTGACGGTAACCCCCTGCAGTAACCCCTTACGGCAGCAGCCGGCCAGGGCTAGACTCCGTGATGTGGCGAGGATGCGCCGCGCCATGAACCATCACAAATCCACGGAACAAGGAGCGCGAATCATGGCCGCCATTGTGCATTTCGAGATTCCTACGGACAATCAAGACCGGGCCAACACCTTCTACCAGAGTGCCTTCGGCTGGAACCTGAGTCCCATGCAGGGGATGGACTATACGATCGCCATCACAGCACCTTCCGATGAACAGACAGGCGCGCCAAAAGAGCCCGGTGCCATCAACGGCGCCCTGTTCCCACGGACCGACGCCCTGAAGACACCCGTCCTCACCCTGGACGTAGAGGACATTGATGCCGCGCTCAAGCAGGTGGAATCTGCCGGCGGCAGTGTGGTCCAAGCCAAGGAGGCCATGCCCGCCATGGGCTGGTATGCCTACTTCAAGGACACCGAAGGCAACGTTTTGGGCCTATGGCAGAACGACACCTCTGCCGGCGCATGATCGCTGACGGCGCCGGGTCCAGACCCTAAGCAACCAGACGGTAACTTTGTATCTATGAAGTATGCCCAGTCCGTGTTGGACCTCATCGGCAATACGCCGCTCATCAAGCTCAACCACGTCACCGAGGGAATCAGGGCCACCGTCCTGGTGAAGCTCGAATACATCAATCCCGGCGGATCCATCAAGGACCGGATCGCCGTGAAGATGATCGAAGACGCGGAAAAGGACGGCCGGCTCAAGCCGGGCGGAACCATCGTTGAGCCGACGTCGGGCAACACCGGGGTGGGACTGGCGCTTGTCGCCCAGCAAAAGGGTTACAAGTGCGTTTTTGTGGTGCCGGATAAGGTGGGCGAGGACAAGCGGGCCGTGCTGAGGGCGTACGGGGCCGAAGTGGTGGTGACGCCCACCGCGGTAGCACCTGACAGCCCGCAGAGCTACTACGGCGTCTCCGACCGTCTGGTCAAGGAGATCCCAGAGGCCTTCAAACCGGACCAGTTCTCCAATCCCGCCGCCCCTGGCAGCCACTTCGAGACCACAGGCCCGGAAATCTGGCGGGACACGGACGGCCGGGTCACTCACGTGGTCATTGGCGCCGGAACCGGCGGCACCATCACCGGTACGGGCCGCTACCTAAAGCAGGTCTCGGCGGACCGCGCGGATTCCGACGGCGGCCAGGTCAAGGTCATTGGGGCGGACCCGGAAGGCTCGGTCTACTCAGGCGGAACCGGCCGGCCGTATTTCGTGGAGGGCGTGGGCGAGGACATGTGGCCCGGCAACTACGATCCCGCGGTGCCGGATGACGTGATTGCCGTATCCGACGCTGACTCCTTCTCCATGACCCGCCGCCTCGCCCGCGAGGAGGGCCTGCTGGTGGGCGGTTCCTCCGGCATGGCCGTCGTTGCGGCGTTGCACGCAGCCAAGGACCTGGACGAGTCCGCCGTGGTTGTGGTGATCCTCCCGGACTCGGGCCGTGGCTACCTTGCCAAGATCTTCAACGATCAGTGGATGCGTTCCTACGGCTTCCTGGCCGGCGGCGAAGAAGCTTCCGTGGGCGAGGTGCTCAAATCCAAGACGGGCGAGATGCCGGACCTGGTCCACATCCACCCGAACGAAACGGTCCGCGATGTCATCAACATCATGAACGAGTTCGGCGTATCCCACATACCGGTCCTCTCACAGGAACCCCCGGTGGTGATGGGCGAGGTCCTCGGGGCAGTTGATGAGCGCAGCCTCACCACAAAACTATTCCGCGGCGAAGCCAAGCTGGCTGACAAGGTCTCCGAACACATGGGCGAGCGACTGCCCGTGATCGGCTCCCTGGAGACCCTCTCCGCCGCCCGGGAGCTGCTGTCCGACGTCGATACCCTGATGGTGACTTTCGCGGGAGCCCCCGTGGGAATCCTGACTCGGCACGACCTCCTGGCCTACTTGAGCAACTGAGCGCCCCGCGCCGATTCCACTGCAATCCCTGAACGAAACTAGAGGAGCTTCAATGTCTGCCATCAACAACGCCGGGTTCAACACGCGCGCCGTCCACGCTGGACAGGCTTTCGAACCGGTGACCGGCGCTGTTGTGCCGCCACTGCACTTCAGCACCACGTACGCCCAGGACGGGATCGGCAACCTCCGTGCAGGATACGAATACGGCCGTGGAGGCAACCCCACCCGCGACGCCCTCCAAGAGCAACTCGCCGCCCTTGAAGGTGGCACGGCTGCGTTTTCCTTCGGCTCGGGGCTGGCAGCGGAGGATTCACTGATCCGGGCGCTTGCCCGGCCGGGGGACCACATTGTGCTGGGCAATGATGCCTACGGTGGCACCTATCGCCTGATCAACCGCGTGCTGGGGGACTGGGGCATCGGCAACACCCCGGTGGACATGGCCGATCTCGATGCAGTTGCTGCTGCTGTTGCTGCCAACAAGACGCGCCTGGTGTGGGTGGAGACGCCGTCCAACCCGATGATGAAAATCACGGACATCGAGGCGCTCGCCGCAGTAGCGCACGACGCCGGTGCCCTCCTTGTGGTGGATAACACCTTCGCGTCGCCCTACTTGCAGACCCCGCTCGCCCTGGGGGCCGATGTTGTGGTGCACTCCACCACCAAGTACATCGGGGGCCACTCCGACGTTGTTGGCGGCGCCGTTGTGGTCAAGGACGCGGATCTTGCCGAGAAGATCGGGTTCGTTCAGTTTGCGGTGGGTGCGGTGTCCGGCCCGATGGATGCCTTCCTGACTACCCGCGGTTTGAAAACGCTGGGTGTTCGCATGGACCGTCACAGTGAGAATGGCCAGGCTGTGGCCGAATGGTTGCTGCAGCGTCCCGAGGTTGAAGCCGTCCTTTACCCGGGCCTCCCGGATCACCCAGGTCATGAGCTCGCTGCCAAGCAGATGAAGAAGTTCGGCGGCATGGTGTCCGTACAGTTCAAGGGCGGCGAAGCGGCAGCCCGTACGGTCGCCGAATCCACCTCGGTGTTCACTCTGGCAGAGTCCCTGGGCGGCATCGAGTCCCTCATGAACTACCCCTCGGAGATGACCCACGCTTCGGTGAAGGGGACCGAGTTGGCTGTTCCGGTCAACCTTCTGCGCCTTTCCTGCGGCATCGAGGAAGCGGAGGACCTGATCGCAGACCTGGAACAGGCCTTCGCCAAAATCAGATAGTCCTTCGCTGCCCGTCCTTCGAATCCGGCTCTTGTTCGCACTCTCACCGGGGAAGTGAGGAACAAGAGCCGGATCTTTTCGCCTGCGCAACACCTAGCTTTCTTTAGCGAAGTCAGCTAATTTTGTGCGCATGCCTCTTCGTTCTGACTGGTCTGCGCGCACGTGCAGCCTTGCCCGTGGGTTGGATGTCCTCGGCGACCCCTGGGGGAGCCTGGTCCTCCGCGAGATCTTCTTCGGCAACGGCCGCTTCGATGCGATCAAGCAACGCCTCGAAGTAGCCGACAACGTCCTCAGTAAACGCCTGGGATGGCTTCTGGACGCTGGGCTGCTCGCCCAACGCCCCTATCAGGACGGCGCCCGCACACGGCAGGAATACGTCCTCACCCCCAAGGGAGAGGACACGCTTCCCGTGCTCAACGCCATCATCATCTGGGCTGAGAAACACCTGGACGCTCCCAACGAGGTGTCCCACATGAAGGTCATCCACACTGACTGCGGTCAAGCCACCATGTCCGCCGATACCTGCACCAGCTGTGGCGCCCGGCTGACCGCAGCCAACACCAGCTGGCACAGCTTCAAACGCAGTGACCATCCACTTCCGCTCGCCGTCGCACCCCTTGAAACCCGAAACACAGCTGAAACGCGAACTGCCGCTTCCCTTGGTACGGAGATCCCCGCATGACCGCTCCCGACGTCACAGGGACCCCGCCCGAAGAAACACGGACCCCCACGGGAAAGGCGGGCAGGCGCCGACGCCTCCACCCCGCCTGGATCGTTGCAGCGGTTGCCTTCCTGGCGCTGGTTGGAGCCGCCGGATTCCGTGCGGCGCCCGGCGTCCTCATGGTCCCGCTGCAGGAGGAATTCGGCTGGTCCACCACGGTCCTGTCCCTGGCCGTAAGCATCAACCTGGTCCTGTTCGGCTTGACGGCTCCGTTCGCCGCGGCCCTGATGGAGCGCTTCGGTATCCGGAAGGTCACCTCGCTGGCTCTCTGCCTCATCGGGCTCGGCTCCGCCCTGACGGTCTTCGTCAACCAGTCCTGGCAGATCCTGCTCACCTGGGGCCTGCTGATCGGACTGGGCACCGGTTCCATGGCCCTTGTCTTCGCCGCCACCATCGCCAACACCTGGTTCGCCAAAAGCCGTGGCCTGGTGATCGGAATCCTGACGGCCGGTAGTGCAGCCGGCCAGTTGGTATTCCTGCCCTTTATCGCGGCCCTTGCCCAAAACCCTGGCTGGCGCGGTGCATCCTTGCTCATCGCGGCAGGTGCGCTCGCAGTAGTCCCGCTGGTGCTGCGCTGGCTGCGGAACTCACCTGCCGACGTCGGGGTGTTGCCGTACGGTTCGGCTGAAGCTGCCGCCGAGAAACCTGAGGCTACAGCCGCCGACGCCGGAACAACCGCTGCGACGTTTGGCAAGCCCGCCGCTGTGGTTGCTGTGCCGGGGGCAGGGGATTCTCCCAACGCCGCGATTCGTGCACTGCAGGTCCTCAAACGCGCGAGTAAGGTCCGGACGTTTTGGGCATTGGCAGCGGGATTCGCGATCTGTGGGGCTACCACCAATGGACTGATCGGCACGCACTTCATTCCGTCCGCACACGATCACGGCATGCCTGAAACCACAGCGGCGGGTTTGCTGGCCGTCGTCGGGATCTTCGACATCGTGGGGACCATCGCGTCCGGATGGTTGACGGACCGCTTCAACCCCAAAGTGCTGCTGGCTGTGTATTACCAGTTCCGGGGATCGGTCTGCTGGTGTTGCCGCTGCTTCTGGGCTCGTCGGTTGAGCCGAGCATGATTATCTTCGTGGTGGTCTACGGGCTCGATTGGGTAGCCACCGTGCCTCCCACCGCCGCTATTTGCCGCTCGGTTTTCGGTGCCGACGGGTCTGTGGTGTTCGGCTGGGTGTTCGCAGCCCACCAGCTCGGGGCTGCCGTTGCGGCACTCCTGGCCGGGTTCATCCGCGATGCCACCGGGCACTACAACTACGCCTGGCTGGGCGCAGCCGCCATGTGCACGGTGGCCGCTGTCATTAGTGCCACCATCCGCAAGGATGCAGCTAAGAAGGAGCCCGTGGCGGTCGCCTGACACCCCTGCCCTTTCGTTGCGGGGCCCGCTCTGCGTGGTATTCCCGCGTCGAATCGCGCAAAACGGGCCCCGCAACGCACGGGGGTGGTGTTGCTGGGCCCGCTCTGCGCGCTATTCGTGCCCGGAAGCATGCAGAGCGGGCCCCGCAACGGGGGGAGCTAGCCCGCTTCGGTGATCCGGAACGTCAGCGTCCGTGCTTCCGGACGCAGCGCGTGGTCCGGCCAGACGTCCGGACCGCACGCCCTGGACCCGAGCCCGTGCTGGGCGGCATCGAGGTACAAGTAGCTGCCCTTGCTAGCCGGCAGCTCGTGCGGGTGGGCTGCGGCGGAAATATCCTGCGCCGTGTGCCGTGAGAGCGTGAAACCGGGCAGGCGCCCACGGGAATCAGGGATAGCGCTGAACCCCAGCCAGGGTTCTCCGGAGTTCTGCAGGTCCAGCGCGCGAACCGCACTCCGGTGTCCCGTTTCCTGCGGTTTGGCGTATTTCACCGAAAGCTCGTCGATGCCTGCCGAGTAGCGGCCCACAAGCGTTGCATGCATGCTGTCCGGGTATGACTCACGGGGGCCGGAGCCGAACCACGACGCACCATCCACTGATCCGGGCAGGTCAAAGCGGACCCCCACCCTCGGCCAGATGATGTCCCACCCCGAGCTGGGAACAATGTCCAGTCGGAGCCACAGCTCGCCGTCGGACAGCTGCCAGTTCTCCTCCACAGAGACCCAATGTGCGGCATCGGCTGCAGCGTAGCGGGTACGGACGGAGACGCCCGATCCGGTGGCCGAGACCTTCTCCACCCTGGCCGTCAACCGTTCAAGACCGGCGGCACGCCAGATGCTCTCGGATGACGGGGCCGGAACGCCGTCGCCGTTGTTCAACCACGGATCGGCGAGGTCGTAGCTGCCCCGGCCGGCGCCGGCGTCGTTATCGGTGGGAGCCCGCCACAATTCCAGGCGCGGCCCGGCCACCGGCAGTCCGGCCAGCGAGACCAGCCGGCCGTTTTCAAAGACCCCGGGCCCCAGCGCAACCGTACCCGCCACTCCGTGGACGGCACGGTTGGACGAAGACTGAGGGCGCGGGATGCTCAGACGCGGCGCAGCGTCTGAGAGTTGGAGCTGCGCAGCGGAGATCACGTGCCCGGCCTCGGCCCACGCTGTGTCCTTGCGAAGGACCGACTCCACAGTCAGCCAGCACTCTCCCGAGTCCATGGATGCGAACTCCGGCAACTCAATCAGCGCCGAATTCCCCGCGGGGAGGGGGACGCCGGCCGAGGTGACGACGTCGAGCTCACCGGACGCGGTCACCTCGCCGTCCACTTCGGTGCGCCAGCGCAGGACGACGTCGGACGCATCAGCCGTGTGCCGCAGGTTGGCGACGGAGACGAAGCGACGCGTGCCGCCGTCGTGCGTTTCCGTGCTGAAAACCAGGCGCAGGGGCGCGACGATCTGTTTGTACTCAAAGAGACCGGGGCTGGGCGTGGAGTCGGAGAGGACCATGCCGTCCATCACAAAGTTGCCGTCGTGGACCACTTCGCCGAAGTCCCCGCCGTAGGCAAAGAACTCGGTGCCGTTGGCGTCCGTGGTGCGGATACCGTGGTCCCGCCATTCCCAGACAAAGCCGCCATGCAGCCGCGGGTAGCGGTCCACCAGGTCCTCGTACTGGTCGATTGCGCCGGGTCCGTTGCCCATGGCATGGACGTATTCGCAGAGAATGAACGGTTTGGTGCGCTGGCGTGCGGACTCCGCCGCGGAACATCCCAGGAGCAGCGAGCCGGAATCGTCCCGGCCGATCGCTTCGGTTTCCGGCACGGAGGAGTACATCCGGGAATAGACGTCGGTATAAGCGCCGGTGTAGTCGCCTTCGTAGTGGACGGGGCGGCCAGTGTCCCGGGCATGCGTCCATGCGGACATCGCGGCCAGGTTGGAGCCGCTGCCCGACTCGTTGCCCAGGGACCACATGACGATCGAGGGGTGGTTCTTGTCCCGCTCCACGGTCCGTTCCATGCGGTCCAGGTACGCTTCACGCCACGCGGGATCATCGCTGGGGTTACCCACCCAGCCGTGCCGTTCAAAGCCGTGGGTTTCAAGATCGCATTCGAGGATCACCCAGAAGCCCATCTCGTCCGCGATGTCCAGCAAGCGGGGATGGGGCGGATAGTGGCTGGTGCGGATCGCATTGACGTTGAACTTCTTCATCAGGGCAAGGTCCTGGCGGGCAAAGTCCTCGTCAAACACGCGGCCGCGGTCAGGGTGGGTCTCGTGCCTGTTGACGCCATGGAACACCACGCGCTTGCCGTTCACCAGGAACTGATCGCCCTCGATCTCCACGGTCCGGAATCCCAGGCGAAGCGAAATGGTCTCAGCGTCGCTGGACACGGTGGCGTTGTAGAGGCGCGGAACCTCTGCGGACCAGGGCTCGACGGCGGCAATTGCCACCGGGGTGACGTCGGCAGGGGAGTTCCAGACGACGTCGACGTCCAGCTCGGGTACGGACAGCCGCACCGGGTAGGCGGCGTTGTCAGCCGTGATTTCGGGGTCGATGACGCCCGCGTTGTTGGCATAAGACGTGCGCAACCAGACGTCGTCGATGCCCTTCGCAGAGCGGGCCTGGAGGGTGACATCGCGGAAGATGCCCGGCATCCACCACTGGTCCTGGTCCTCCACGTAGCTGGACGCAGACCATTGATGGACCCGCACAGCAAGGACGTTCTGTCCGGGGCGTGCTGCCTCGGTGACGTCGAATTCCTGGGCGAGCCGGCTGCCGGTACCCACCCCGATCTCGCTGCCATTGAGCCACACCTTGTAACGGGATTCGACGCCGTCGAACCTCAGAACAAGGCGTTCGGTGTCCTTCCAGTCGGCGGGCAGTTCGAAGCTTCGGCGGTAATCCCCGGTGGGGTTCTCATCCGGGACATGGGGTGCATCGGTAGGGAAAGGAAACTGGACGTTGGTGTAGATGGGCCGTCCATAACGGCCATCGCCTTCCAGGACCCAGTGCGCGGGAACCGGGATCTGGTCCCAGGTGGAGTCATCCAGGGCTTCCTCGGCGACGCCTTCAGTGGGTTCGCCGGCGGGGAGGACACCTCGGCCGCCCGGGGTTCCGGGAGCCCCCGGGAGAAGCCGGAAACGCCACGTCCCGTTCAGGGAGATGGTGGGTGCGTCGGTGTGCAGCCAGGAACGGGCAGGGAGTCTCTTGCCGGATCCCGGACCGGTGTCAGTGATGTAGCTGGCGTCCAATGACGTGGTCATTACTTAACGGCTCCTTCTGTCAGTCCGCCGCGCCAGAAGCGCTGCAGGACAACCATGGCGATGCTGAGAGGAATGATGGAAAGCAGCACCCCGCCCGTGGTCAGTTCATAGAATTCGGGCAAACGGTCAACCTGGCTCAACCAGTTGTTCAGGCCCAGCGTGATGGGGTAAAGCTCGGAATCGGACAGCATGACCAAAGGCAGGAAGTAGTTGTTCCAGATGCCCACCAGTTGGAACAGGAACACGGTGACCAAGGCCGGCGTCAGTACCTTGAGCCCAATGGTGTGGAAGATGCGGAGCTCGCCCGCGCCGTCGATCCGTGCGGCCTCAATCAGCGAGGTATCCACTGTGGCTTGGGCGTAGATCCGGCAGAGGAACAGGCCGAATGGTGAAACCAGGGAGGGCAGCAGGACGCTCCAGTACGTGTTGGCCAGGCCCATCTGGCTGAACAGCAGGAAGAGCGGCAGGGCAGTGGCAGTACCCGGAACCAGGACGCCGCCAAGGATGGTGCCGAACACCAGGTTGCGTCCCTTGAACTGGTACTTGGCCAAGGCATAGCCGCCTGCTGCGGCAAAGTATGTGGCCAGGAGCGCGCCGACACCTGCGTAGATGGCCGAGTTCAGGAACCAGCGGCCAAAAATGCCGTTGTCGTAGCTGACCACACGGCCGATATTTTCCCACAGAGAGAACGTGGGTGCGAACCAGAAGCCATTGGTGGAGAAGAGGTCTTCCGTGGATTTCGTGGAGGCCACGAACACCCAATACACGGGAATCAGGAAGTACAAGGCCACCACCACCAAAAGTGCGGTGACAATGATGGTGGATGACCGCCGTCGTCCGGCCGAACGGTCCGGACCCGCCGATGTCTTGCTGCGGATGGCGGGAGTGGCGGGCTTCGTTGCTGTGGAGGTCATGAGGACTTCCTGTTCGTCAGTGCGAGGAAAGCGAAGGAAAGGGCGAATGCGGCCGCGGCGATGATGACCGACTGGGCTGCAGCGACGTTGTAGTCGTTGTAGGCGAACGCGGTGGTGTACGCGCTGAGATTGGGCGTGTATTGGCTGTCGATGGCCGGAGCAACGGTCTTGAGGACCTGCGCTTCAGCGAACAGTTGCAGCGTTCCGATGATGGAAAACACCGTGGTGAGCATCAGTGCGGGGCGGATCAAGGGGAGTTGGATGCTCCGGGCAACACGCCACGTGGAAGCGCCGTCCACCTTGGCTGCCTCGTAGAGTTCCACCGGGATGGCCTTGAGCTGCGCCACGATGATCAGCATGTTGTAGCCCGTGTAGCTCCACGTGACGATGTTGGCAATGGACCACAGGACGCTGTTGGCGCCCAGGAAATCGGGAGTCAAGCCAACGATCTTGGCTGCGTCAAACAGCGGGCTGAGCCCGGGCACGTACAGGAAGGACCAGAGGATGGTGGCGATGACGCCCGGTACACCGTAGGGGAGGAAGTAGGCGGCACGGAAGAAGCCAGGCCACTTTGCCGATGCTGACTCGAGCATGAGAGCCAACGCCGTGCACAGGACGATCATCACGGGAACCTGGACGATACCAAAGAGCAGCATTCGGCCAATGGACGCCACAAAGCTGCCGTCGGCCAGAGCCTGGGCGTAATTGCTGAAGCCGGCGAACTCACTGGTCACGCCGGCTTCACCGAAGAGCCCGCTGCGGGTCACCTTGGTAAAGCTGGACATGATGGCCACAACAATGGGCAGCAGGAAGGTGAGGACAAAGAGCCCCAGGAACGGAGCCAGCAGAAGCCAAGGGGCGCGTGCAGCAGCGCCGGCCCGCTTGCCCGGACGGTTTGGTGCCGTGGCGGCGGGGCGCTGCACTGTAGATGCGGTGCGGGTGGTGGTCATGCCGTTTCCTTCCGAATGCTGAGGCCCTTGTTCTTGAAAACGGTGATGATCTGCTGCTCGGAAGCTGCGATTGAATCGACCAATGAGGTACCGAAAGCCTTTTTGCGGAAGCCGTCGCTGAGGATGTTGAACGACTGCTGGGTCACCGGCCACCAGGACCAGTCCGGGTTCTGCTGTTGGGCGGCGGGAACAAAGACTTCCTCGTTATAGCGTTGGCCACCGAAGAACGCCGAGGGCTGCTGCCGATCCGTGCCAATAAAGTCGGGGTTGGGTGACCAGCCGATGCCGCTGTGCTTGATCTCGGCGTCGATTCCCTCTTTGGACGTGGTCAGCCACACCGCAAACTCGAGTGCTTCCTTGGGGTGTTTGCTGTTGGCCAACACCGCCGCCGTAGAGCCACCCAGGTAGCTGGAGCCAAAGCCGGTGTCGCCCCACGTGGGCATCGGCGCGACGCGCCACTTACCTTCGGAGCCACTGACGCCCTGCACCAAAGCATCGCCCCAGCTGCCGGTGATGGTGGAGGCAATGCCACCCTTGCCGGCGGCCGCAAACCAACCCGGGGAGAAGGCGCCGTACGCGGTGGTGACGAGGTCGTCGTCGATCGCTTTGTCGAAGAAACGCGCGGTGTTGAGCGTGGCGTCGTCGGTCATGTTGATGACCCAGCCATCCTCTTCCGGTCGCAGCCACTGGGCGCCGGCCTGCCCCGCGAAGGACGCGAAGGGAGAGGCATCGCTGATGGGGAAGCAGTCCAAGTAACTATCCATGGAGCGAAGTTCGGCGGCTAAGGCAGCCCACTCGTCCCAGGTCTTCGGGGCGCTGCCCCCCACCTTGTCCAGGATGGCGGGCTGGTAGAACATGCCCATGGGGCCGGCGTCCTGGGGGATGCCGTAAACGCCCCCGGTGTAGCTGACTTGCTTCCACAGGGTGGGGTCGTACAAGTGTTCGTGGTCCTTGGCGCCATAGCGGTTCAGATCAACCAGTCCGTTCACCAGCATGAACTCCGGGATGGACCGTAGTTCCACCTGAGCCAGGTCAGGTCCGCCGCCAGCGGCCAGGGCTGAGTACAGCTTCTGGTACCCGCCTGCGTTGCCGCCCGGGATCCACACCACATCCACTTGGATGTTGGGATTGGACGCATTCCAGACATCAGCGACGTTTTGGAAGTCCTTAAGCCAAGCCCAGTAGGTCAGCCGCACGGGCTCCCCGGCCGCGGGGATGGTTGGTGCGGCGTTGACGGACTGCGTTCCTGGAGTAGCGCACCCGCTCAGCAAGCCCATGGCTGCTGTTCCCAGGCCTGCGCCCAGGAGTTGTCTTCGCGTGAATCGGGTCACGAGCCTTCACCTCTTCGTGTCAGGTTGACGATGACGCGGCTGGGAAGTCCTTCAGTCCGCCGCGGCAAGTGTGACTACGGTAACAGAAAATTCGAGTAGTCACTCGAATTTCATTTTTGAGTTGAAACACACATGTACACTGGCTAGCCATGACCACAAAGGACGTGGGCCGAGCAGCGCGGCGGGGCCCCTACGCAAAATCCGAAGAACGGCGCCGGACCATTCTTGATGCCGCCCATGAGGTGTTCGCTGCCCACGGCTACCGGGGCGGGTCACTGCAGGACGTTGCCGACCGGGTGGGGCTGAGCCAAACCAGCCTGCTGCACTATTTCCCGTCCAAGCGTGATCTCCTGATGGCAGTCCTGGAGCGACGCGACGAAATCACCGGCGATGCCTTCCCTGATGACATGGAAGAGGGCCTGGTCGATTCAGTACTCCGGACGGCGCTGTTCAACGAGAACATTCCGGGCCTGGTTGAGCTGTACACCATTCTGTGCGCGGAGTCCGTTACCGATTCGCATCCAGGGTGCGTTTACTTCACCGAGCGCTTCGATCGGCTGAGGAAAAGCTATGCACGGCGCTTCGCCGAGCTGGCTGCAGAAGGCAGGTTGAGGGCCGGCGTCGATCCTGATGAAGCTGCAATGTCCTTGGTTGCACTGTGGGACGGGCTCCAAACACAGTGGCTGCTGGCCCCCGACGACGTAGACGTGGTCAAGGGGCTCCGCGGCTACTTCAATCTGCTGGTCCTCCCCGAACCCAAACCCAACCCCAACCCCGAACCCAACTGAGTCGCAGTAGTGCGCGTTATGAGGCCGGCTCAAAACGCGCTCTACTGCGACTCAGTTGGGTGCGCTAGCCACGGAAAGCTCCGATGCCCGTGATGTGCTGACCCAGGATCAGTGTGTGGACCTCATCAGTTCCCTCATAGGTCCGCACCGACTCCAGGTTGTTGGCGTGCCGAAGCGGTGAGTAGTCCAAGGTGACGCCGTTGCCGCCCAGGATCGTCCGAGCCTCCCGGGCGATCTTGATGGCCTCGCGGACGTTATTCAGCTTGCCCAAAGAAATCTGCTGGGGCTGAAGATGGCCGGTGTCCTTCAAGCGGCCCAAATGAAGGGCCAGCATGGTGCCCTTCTGGATTTCCACCAGCATGTTCACAAGTTTCTCCTGCGTCAGCTGGTAGCCCGCCAGCGGCCGACCAAACTGGAGGCGATTGCCGGCATAATCCAACGCAGCTTCGTAGCAGTCCCGGGCCGCTCCCATGGCACCCCATGCGATCCCGTATCGCGCCTCATTCAGGCATGAAAATGGTCCCCGAAGTCCCGAGGCACCCGGGAGGATGGCTTCAGGACCCAGCCTCACGCCGTCGAACTTTACATCGCACTGAATGGAAGCGCGCATGGAGAGCTTCGGCTCAATCGGCGTAGCGCTCACACCGGAGGTCCCGGCGGGAACCAGGAACCCTCGGATGCCGTCTTCAGTGTTCGCCCATACCACCATGACGTCTGCAATGGTCGCGAGGCCGATCCAGCGTTTGGCACCATCCAGGACCCAACCGTCGGCTGTTTGGCGGGCAAAAGTTGTCATGGATGACGGATCAGACCCCGCCGTCGGCTCGGTCAGCGCGAAACAGCCGATCAGCTCCCCGGCGGCCATTCGAGGAAGCCATTGCTCTTTCTGTTCCTCCGAGCCCCATTTATGGATGGCCGTCATGGCAAGGGAGCCCTGGACCGAGACGAACGTGCGGATCCCCGAATCGCCGGCCTCAAGTTCCATCGCGGCGAGGCCATATTCGACGGCGGTCCGGCCGGGGCAGCCGTAACCGTCCAGGTGCATTCCCAGAACACCGAGCTCACCCAGCTCCGTTGCGATCCCGCGGGGGAAATGAGCGTCCTCGTACCAGCGTGCGATGTTGGGGCGGATCCGCTGTGCGGTGAAGTCGCGGACCCGCTCGCGGAGGGCCAGCTCGTCTGCCGTCAGCAGGGAATCGAGGGCAAGGACGTCGGAGGTGTTCGTCGTTGAATCGCTCATTCCAGCATCTTAAGCGGCCAACGCTGCGTTCCTCCCCGGTTAGTTCCCCGGTTCAACGAAAGAAGGGCCGGAAACGCCCGTGTCGCAGGGTGTTTCCGGCCCTTTCGGGAGACTAACTGGGGAGGAACGCAGCCTACTCGCCGCGGACCACACCCACCTCGGCGCGCTCACCGGTGAAGTAACCCCGGGTGGAGGGTGCGAAGCGGCAGACGACCGCCAACACAACGCCTAGGGCCAACAACAGTACGCCGCTGACGAACGCCCCGCCGATGCCGAAGATCTGCGTGTCGCCGTAGGCCGGGTCCCACATCTGCACTGCGGAGATGAAGAAAGCCGCAGCAAGGGATAGTGCACCAAGGAACGGCAGGATGCCGCGGAACCACAGGTTCCTGGCCGAATCCCGGAGCGTGGAGCGGAAGAACCATACACAGGAGAAACCAGTCAGCGAATAGTAAAACGCAATGAACAAACTGATAGCACTGATGGAGTCCGAGAGCAGGTTTTCACTCAGGAAGCTCATGGCAACGTAGTACACCACAGCCACCGCACCCATCACCTGAGTGGAGAAGCCCGGAGTCATGAAGCGCTCGTGGACCTTGCCGAACCGGGGAGGAAGCGCGCCGTGGACACCCATGGACAGGGTTCCGCGGGCGGTGGGCAGGATGGTGGTCTGCGTGGAGGACAGGACTGAGGCAAGCACAGCCACAATGATCAGCCAGCCCCAAGGACCCAGCACAACGTCTTTCATGGCCAGGAAGACGTCGTCCTGGTTTGCCTCGTTGCCCAGTCCGATGCCGTCGGTACCGATCGTGGCGTACATCATCACCAGGAGGGCCACGGAAACGTAAATCGCCAGAAGGACTGTGGCGGAGAGAACGGCGCCACGGCCGGGGGTCTTGGCAGGGTTTTCCGTCTCCTCATTCAGCGCCAGGCACGTGTCCCAGCCCCAATAAATGAACAAAGCCAGCAGGACACCATGAACCACGGCGCCGGGATCTGCAAAGGCGCCGGCAGGATTGAACCACTCAAAGTCGAAGGCCTGCCCTTCAGGCGCACCGCCTGCGATCCGGAAAACAATGGCCACCGCAAAGATGCCCAGCGAAATGTACTGAATGTAGGTCAGGGTGCGCTGGACATGCTCGCCCAAACGGATGCCGCGGTGGTTCACGTACGTCATGAACACAATGAACAGCACACCGGTGGCAGTGACCAGCCAGGTGTTATCGGCCAGTGAACCGTCGCCGATCAGCAGCCACACGTACTTGCCCGCGATTTGCGCCAGGTTGGCCAGCACCACCACACCTGCCAGGGCCACGCCCCAGCCGCCCAGCCAGCCAGTCCACGGACCGAAGGCTTTGCGGGCCCAGAAGAACGTAGTACCGCAATCCGGCATGGCGCTGTTGAGCTCACGGAAAGCGTAGGCAATGAACAGCACGGGGATGAAGCCGAGGATCAGGATCAGGGGAGTGTAGTTGCCGTTGACTGCAACAATGAGTCCCAGCGTTGCCGCAAGCGAGTAGACGGGCGCGGTGGAGGCGAGGCCCAGCATGACGGAGTCGCCCAGGTCCAGGATCCCGGCGTGGAGGCCTTTGGAAGGTACGACGGCGGTGCGGTCGCCGCCCGCTGAGCCGCCACCCGGCGTCGAGGTTTCTGTGCTCATAGTGCAGCTCCGTAGGCAGTAGCAGGGGGCGCGATGGGCGCCGGGGCGTCAATGGTATTGGGGACAAAGCGGCAGAAATAGTCCGTGATGGGTCCGTCTGATTCGCGGATTCCGCAGCCCACGGATTCGCCATCCACTACCCACAGGCCCAGGACAGGATGGTTGCCGTCGAAGTCGGGGAGGGAGTGGTACTGCTGGAAACACCAGCCTTCGCGACCATAACCACCTGGCTGTTGGATTTCGATGCCGGGGGCGTGAATGCGAATGTTGTCGCCCTCGCGTCCATGCAGCGGCTTGGCCACCCATTCCTTGAGAGGACCGGGATCGCCGAGGTAGGCAGGCAGCAGGTTCTCATGATTGGGGTAGAGGTGCCACAGCGCAGCCAGCAGGGCTTTGTTGGACAACAGCATCTTCCACGCCGGCTCAACCCAGCGCGGGTTGTGGGCGCGCTGAAGGAGACGGTGTCCGAAGGGTTCCTTCATCATCAGTTCCCACGGGTACAGCTTGAACATGGTGCTGATCATGAAGTTGTCCAGGTCCACGAACCGGTTCAGGTTGGGGTCCCAGCCAATATCGGACATATTGATCCCGATGGTGGTCCAACCGCCCTGGCTTGCAACATCCCGCATGTACGCCGCCGTCATCCAGTCCTCGCCGGATTCCTCCGCCTCGGAGTGGGCAACATGCAAGGTGCTCATGCCGGTGCGGAACTGCAGCTTCTTCCACTGACGGATCAGGGCCTCATGGATTCCGTTCCACTGGTCCTTCTCCGGGAAGACGTCCTGCAGCCAGAACCACTGAGCCACGGAAGCCTCGATCAGCCCGGTAGGGGTATCGGCGTTGTACTCCAGCATCTTGGCCGGACCACCCTTGCCGTCATAGATGAAGTCGAAGCGACCGTAAATATCCATGTCGCCGGCCTGCAGCGACTCCCCGGCCAATTCCAGAGCCTGCCGCCCGATGCCGATATCGCCCATGGCCCCGGTGGCAAGGTACTTCGCCGCCTCCAAGCACATGATGTGCATGTCCTCGGCGGTTTTCTCGAGGGTTTCCACCTCGTCTTCGGTGAATTCGTAATAGGCCGATTCGTTCCAGTACTCGATGTTCCGGCCATCGGGCATGGTGGTAGTGGAAAATACCAGGCCCTGTTCTTCGATCTTCTGCTTCCAGTCCGGCCTGGGCTCGGAGGGGAGTCGACGCACGCCTAGCCCCCCGAGCTTCCGCCGCTTTTGGAGCTGCTGCCAAAGCCGCCGCGGCTGACCGTGCCGCCCTTGGTGCTGTACCCCTTGGAAGCCTTGGCGTCCGTGGGCACATTCTTGGTGTAGCTCGGGTAGGAGCTGCGGTTTTGGCCCACGGCAGGCACGCTGGCCCCGCGGGAATAGAAGTACCAGGCGTAAACCCCTGAACTGCGGCCCGCCGAACTGCTGTTGTCGCACTGGTTGTCATCAACGCGCTCGCCGGTTTCCTCATTGAAACAGACCTGCGCGTAGTCAGCTTCCTCCTTGTTGCTGGCCACAATCGCAGTGATGGTTCCGGCCAGGAGGGCAGTCACACCCAGACCCACCACCAGGGTGCGGCGATGCGAGCGCTTCTTCTTCTTGGCCGCCTCCGCCTCACCGCGCTCGCGTTCTTTAGCGAAGGGGTCAACCACGGGGAGGGGTTGGCCGGGCTTGGGTGCTCCAGCCCCAGGCTGGGGTGCCCCGGCGGGCTTTTTCCTGCGCTTGCCGGTGCTGCCCTGCACCGGTTCTTTCTCGACGGGCGTGAACAGCTCAGGGTGGAGCTCGGGCTTGGGTACCTGCCACGGAGGAGGCTTGGGCGGATTGTTGCCCGCCGCAAAGTCGCCGTTGTTGTCCCTGCTGCCGCCGTTGTTGCCGGCTGCGTCAGGGCTGTCATTCGGGCCCATGTATATCCCCCTGGATAGACCGTTGAAGTGTCCGGCGCCACGCCGGACCAGAATACTCAGAGCAAGCCTAGTCCCTGTGCGCCGCGCAGGCACGGGTGACGGCCGTGAATGGGGATAAGTCCCCATGTTTGGAAGCATGTAAGGATGTAGCCATGGCGGGACCTGAAGCAAACAGCAGCGGCGACGACGGCGTGCTGCTGCGGCTCCCGCCGATCCGCGGCATCGGCACCGCCCGGGTGATCACGGGCCTGGTGTTGGCTGTTGTGTTGCCGCCAGGCATTGAACTCATGGTCACGGTCCTCGGATTCCGCAACTTTGCCATGATCATGCTGTTGCAACTGGCCGTAGCTGTTGCCGTGGCGGCCATCGGAGGTTTGTGGCCGGCGGTAGTCGCCGCTGTGCTGGGCAGCTTCCTCCTTAATTACTTCTCCGCGGACCCGGTGGGGTCGCTCTCCATCGCCGATCCCACCACCTTGTTCACGTTGGTGGTTTTCCTGGCGGTGGCGTGCGGGGTTGCGCTCGCCGTGGGCCTTGCCAGCCGCAGGGCGCAGGAAGCAGCCCGCTCAGGGGCAGAGGCCACGGCCTTGAGTGAGCTCGCCCTGCGCATCCTCAGCTCTGATGGAAGCCTGGAATCGTTCCTTGAGAAAGTGCGCGGCAATCTGGGTATGGAAGCGGTGACGCTACTGGGTTCATCGCAGCAGGGCGCGTCAGCCGGTTCGACACCGGAGTGGCGGGTCCTGGCGGGTGCCGGCCCGAATCCGCCGGTGACCCATGCCGCCGCAGACCATGCCGCCGTCGTCGATCCCCATTACACGTTGCTGCTGCGCGGCGGACCGTTGTCAGCCCACCAGCAACGGATGCTGGCCGCCTTCGGGGCTTTTGTTGTGGCTGTCCGGGATCGGCAACAGTTGGTGAAAAGCCGGAGGGACAACGTGAGGTTGGCTGAAAGCAACAAGATGCGGACCTCCATCCTGCGCGCCGTCTCACATGACCTCCGGACTCCTTTGGCCGGGATTAAGCTCGCTGTCAGCAGCCTGCGCCAGGAGGACGTGACATTTCCTCCCGACGTGGAACGCGAGTTGCTGGAGACCATCGAAGAGTACGCCGACCGCTTGGACCATTTGGTGGACAACCTCCTGGACATGTCGCGCATTACGGCTGACGCGGTCAATCCGCTGCTGACGGGCATTGTGTGGGCTGAGGTGTTGCCGCAGGCGCTACGGGGGGTCCCCAGGGAACGGCTGCGCAATGAATTGCCGCCCAATCTTCCCCCGGTGCAGGCCGACGCCGGGATGCTTGAACGGGTGGTGGCCAACATTGTGGAGAACGCCATGAAGTATGCGCCGGAGTCCGATGTGGTCCTGACGGCCCGTGCCGGAGAGGGCATCACCCTGGGGGACCGGCCCGCCAGCGAACTGAGAATCATCGATCACGGCGGGGGAGTGGGGCATAAGGAAGTGGTGGATATATTCCAGCCGTTTCAACGCTTTGGTGATTCCCCATCGCAGTCGCCTGCAGGCGGGATCAGCGCCGGTGGCGGGATCGGATTGGGCCTGGCTGTGGCGAAGGGCTTCAGTGAAGCCATGGGCGGCAGGCTTGCTGCGGAGCCGACGCCGGGCGGTGGCCTGACCATGGTGGTCACGTTGCCGCTGTGGACCGGGGGTGCGCAATGACGCTGGTGCTCATTGTTGAGGATGAAGCCCGTATTGCCCGCGCCATGCAGGTGACCCTCCAAGCGCATGGCTATCAGGCGCTGACCGTCGGCACCGGTGCCGAGGCCTTGCAGGCTGCGGCCAAGCAACCAGTGGAGATTGTGGTGCTGGACCTCGGGTTGCCGGACATGGACGGAGTGGAGATCATTCGTCGCATTCGCGGGTGGAGCAGCATGCCTATCATTGTGCTGTCCGCGCGGCACGCCTCTGAGGACAAGGTAGAAGCGCTCGACGCCGGTGCGGACGACTATGTGACCAAGCCCTTCGGTTTGGATGAGCTGCTTGCGCGGCTTCGGGTCGCCTCGCGCCGGGTTGTTACCGAACATGAGGAACCAACACTGGCCACCACGGACTTTATGGTGGACCTGGCTGGCAAGAAGATCATCAAGGATGGCGCGGAAGTGCGCCTGACACCCACGGAGTGGAACATCCTGGAGCTGCTGGTCCGTAATAAGGGGAAGCTGGTGAGCCAGCAGCAGATCCTCACCCAGGTGTGGGGGCAGGCGTATGCGAAGGAAACGCAGTATTTGCGCGTATATATTGCCCAGCTTCGGCGGAAGTTGGAGCGGGATCCTGCCGAACCAAGGCACCTTCACACGGAAGCGGGCATGGGCTACCGTTTCGATCCTTAATCCTGGCTCCTTGCGTCCGTACACTGTTGTCCATGAACACCGCATCCCTCCTGGCCGTCTGCCGTGTGCACCAGTTGCTGCCCGACCCCGAGGGGAGCGTGGGCGTCACCGGCATGGACAAGCGCCCGGTGGAGGGGCCGGTTAAGGTCCACAGACTCGGACTGCATGGGGATGTGCAGGCAAACCGGGTTGATCACGGCGGGGAGGACCAGGCTCTGTACGCGTATTCGCAGGCTGATGCTGACTATTGGTCAGGTGAGCTGCAGCGGGAGATGCCGGCCGGAATTTTCGGCGAGAACCTGCGCGTCACCGGCATCGAAACCACCGGGGCTGTCATTGGCGAACGTTGGAAGATCGGTTTGGATGTGGAGCTGGAAGTCACCTCACCACGGGTTCCGTGCGCCACCTTCCAACGGGTGATCGGCGAGCCGCAATGGGTGAAGCGTTTCACGCAGGCCGGCCGGGTTGGCACCTACCTTCGGGTGATCAAGACAGGCACCATTTCCGCGGGGGATCACATCCACCGCACTTTCGTCCCCCGGCACGGAATTACCGTGGGTCAGTGGTTTAGTGAGCCCACTCCGGAACTGGTCCAGATCCTGCTCGATGCCGATGCCGACGGCGAGATCCGATTGCAGGAGGACTACCACCCCGTCTTCGAAAAGGTCCTGCGCAGAAACGGACTCTAGGTCCCCACCGTGTGGCCGTAGATCCGGGTGTGAACAAGCTCACCCCGCCCTTGTGCTCCCTCGGGTCGCGCTGATGGGCCTGCGTGCCCTACACTTGAAATATCCCCCACTCCGGAAATCCCTTTATCCTGCCCAATTCTTGAGGCAGGACTGGTAAGTGTTGGGGCCCGCAAATGTGTGTGGGCATTTTCATAGGGAGAGCCGGCTAAAGAAAACGCTGTACAGACTGCTGGGATAGCAGCCAAGAGATGCAGCGGGAAGTCCTGCCATGGGATTGCGATAGCGCCGGACTTCTTGCGACAAACAGGGCACCTTTCCTGTTTCTCGCGACGAGTAATGCGGCCAAGCCCAACCGGGCCGCGCCGACTGCCCTATGGATGAGGAATTTCCCCCTATGACCGAAAATCTCAACGAAAACTTCGACGCCCAGACCGCCGAGTCCGCTGCTGTAGCTGAGACCTCCGCACCCGCCGAAGCTGAAGCACCGGCTGCTGCCGCTGCCCCCGTCGAGACTCCTGCAGCTGAGACTGCAGCCCCCGCCTTCACCGAAGCTCCTGCCCCCAAGGCAGAGGACGAGGACGAAGAAGGCGTCAAGTTCGTCGATCTTGGCATCGATGGACGCGTCCTGGCCGCCCTGCAGGATGTCGGCTATGAGAAGCCGTCCCCCATCCAGGCAGCCACCATTCCGTTGCTGCTCGAAGGCCGCGACGTCGTAGGCCTCGCCCAGACCGGTACCGGCAAGACCGCGGCATTCGCCGTTCCTGCCCTGTCCCGCCTGGCTGAACTCCACGACCTCAACGGCCCGTCCCGCAAGACCCAGGCGCTTGTCCTGGCTCCGACGCGTGAACTGGCCCTCCAGGTTGCTGAGGCATTCACTTCCTACGCCAAGCACATTGACGATTTCACCGTCCTCCCGGTGTACGGTGGCTCCGCTTACGGCCCACAGCTGGCCGGGCTGCGCCGCGGTGCACAGGTAGTTGTCGGCACCCCCGGCCGCGTGATTGACCACATCGCCAAGGGTTCATTGGACCTCTCCGAGCTCCAGTACCTGGTGCTGGACGAAGCTGACGAGATGCTGCGCATGGGCTTTGCCGATGACGTTGAGCAGATCTTCCAGCAGACCCCTGATACCCGTCAGGTTGCGTTGTTCTCCGCCACCATGCCGGGCCAGATCCGCCGCATGTCCAAGCAGTACCTGAACAACCCGGCTGAGATCTCGGTGAAGTCCAAGACCACCACCGGTGCCAACACCAAGCAGCGCTACCTGCAGGTCATGGGCCCGCACAAGCTGGACGCCCTGACCCGCATCCTCGAAGTTGAAGAGTTCGACGGCGTTATCGCCTTCGTGCGCACCAAGATGGCTACCGAGGACCTCGCCGACAAGTTGAAGTCCCGCGGTTTCCAGGCTGCCGCCATCAACGGCGACATCCCGCAGCAGCAGCGCGAACGCACTGTTGACGCGCTGAAGGAAGGCCGCATTGACATCCTGGTTGCTACCGACGTCGCCGCCCGTGGCCTTGACGTTGAGCGCATCAGCCACGTGATCAACTACGACATCCCTCACGACACCGAGTCCTACGTGCACCGCATCGGCCGCACGGGCCGTGCGGGTCGTTCGGGTGACGCTATCCTCTTCATGACGCCGCGTGAGAAGTACTTGCTGCGTTCCATCGAAAAGGCGACGCGTCAGCCGGTTGAGCAGATGCACCTTCCTACTGCCGAGACTGTGAACACCCTGCGTCTGGGCAAGTTCGCAGAGCGCATTACGGAGACCCTCGCATCCGAAGACGTTGCCGCGTTCCGCGACCTCATCTCGTCCTACGAGGAAGAGCACAACGTTCCGGCCTCTGAGATCGCCGCAGCCCTGGCCGTCATGGCGCAGGGTGGACAGCCTCTGCTGGTGAAGGAACTGCCTGCAGCGCCCGAGTACCAGAAGCGTGAGCGCTCCAAGGATGGCTTCGGCTCACGTGGGCCGACCCGCGCGCTGACCGAGGGCAACGCCACCTACCGTATCTCCGTGGGACGCCGCCAGCGTGTCATGCCGGGTTCGATCGTAGGCGCCATTGCCAACGAAGGCGGCATCTCCTCCGCACAGATCGGCGGCATCGATATCCGCTCGGACCACTCCTTGGTGGAGCTCCCGGCAGACCTGAGCGCCGATCAGTTGCGTGCATTGTCCCGCACCCGCATCGGTGGTGAGCTGATCAACCTCGAGCTGGATAACGGCCGCAGGCCCAACAGCGAGCGCGGCGGCTACTCCGGTGGCGGCGCTGGCGGACGCGGTGGCTACGGCGACCGCGAAAACCGCGGTGGCGGAAACTTCAAGGGTTCCGGCGGCTTCAAGAAGGACTTCCGTAAGTCCGACGGCGAGCGTACCTCCGCTGACCGCGGTGGCCGCTCCTACAGCGACCGCTCCGAGCGGACCGCAGGCAGCTTCGGCGACCGCGATCGCGGCCAGGCCAGCGGATCCCGCTTCGGCGGCCACGGTGATGGTGCACGCAAGCCCCGCAGTGGCGGCGAAGGCGGACACCGCGATTTCAACCGCAAGGGCAAGTGGTAAACACTTTCGCAAGTGGTAAACACTAAGTAGTTCCCGTCAGGGGGTCGGCTATCGAGCCGGCCCCCTGACGTGTTTAACGCTTACCTCCGGGTCCTGGTGTCTGCGCGCCGGTGTGCGGCGGGAATTTCCCATGGGGCGGGTTCCGTGCGGCCGCGGACGCTGCAGCAGCGCAGGAGGCCGCTACGGGGGCCGGACAGCCAGGTCCAGTGGCGCCGCGGGCCACTGAGGTTGTGGTGGAGCAGGGTGACACCATGAACGGGATCGCCGCGCTGTATGGGTGGACCTTGGTTCCCTGATTGCCACCAACGCGGATACGGTGCCAAATCCGGACCGGATCTACCCTGGACAGGTGCTCCGGTTGCCCTGAAGCTTGCCTGTTTGAAGCCGAAAATAGATCAAGGATTGAGCGTCTTCGCAAATTGTGTCGGCGCTGTCTTTTCGCGTTTTTTCGCCGATTTGTAGCTTCCGAAAACGTCCGGTAGAGTATTTACTCGTTGCCCCCCTAGCTCAGTGGTAGAGCGCGTTCTTGGTAAGAACGAGGTCACCGGATCGATTCCGGTGGGGGGCTCTGGATGAGGGCCTGTGTCAAGGCGGTTTTGACCGGCTTGACACAGGTTTTTCTCATTCGTGGCGGTGTAGCTCAGTTGGTTAGAGCGCACGACTCATAATCGTGAGGTCGGGAGATCGAGCCTCCCCACCGCTACAGAGCAAGACCCCGCAGCTTCTGCCTGCGGGGTCTTTTTTCGTTGAGTGGGACAGAATGGTTTCATGAGCCGAATCGCAATCATTGGTGGCCACGGGAAAGTGGCCCTGCATCTGTCCCGCATTCTTAGTGGCGAAGGTCACGACGTCACATCCTTCATCCGAAATCCTGACCATGTGGCAGATGTCACGGAGACCGGTGCCTCGGCTGAGGTGCTGGATGTGGAGAACTCGACGACGGCGGAACTCGCCCAAGCGCTCAAGGGCCACGATGCCGTGGTCTGGTCAGCAGGAGCCGGTGGAGGGAATCCTGACAGGACCTATGCCGTGGATCGGGACGCAGCCATCAGGTCGATGGACGCCGCCGCAGAGGCGGGGGTTAAACGGTATGTGATGGTTTCTTATATTGGTGCTGCCAAGGACCACGGTGTGCCCGCCGACAACCCGTTCTTTGCCTATGCCGAGGCCAAAGCGGCGGCCGACGATTACCTGCGGGCTACCGAGTTGGACTGGACCGTCCTGGGCCCTGGAACCTTGACCGACGAGCCGGCCACGGGTCAGATCCAGACTGACCCGGAGAACCCCGGTAGCGGCACGGAGACCTCACGGGCCAATGTTGCCTTGGTCACTGCGGCGGTGCTGGAGTTGCCGGGCACCATCCACCGGACCATCGCCTTTAAGGACGGATCCAAGGACGTGGTGGATGCCCTCACGGAGGACTGATCCTGCACTGGAGACGCGGACCACGCACAGGGTGAGCCTGCGCACCGGGATATGTTGGTAGGGACCTTTTTCGGCTTCGCCCGGGGAAGGGCCTTACAACCTCTGGGGAAGCAGGAACATGGATCAGTTGGCGCTCATTGTCGGGTTGCTGCTCGCGACGGTGGTGGCAGTGGGCTTGGGGGACAGGCTTCGGCTTCCGTACCCGGTGTTGATGTTGCTCCTGGCCGTTGGGCTGACCTTCATACCGGGCTTTCCCGAGTTTGAGATTTCGCCGGAACTGATCCTGCCGATCTTCCTTCCGCCCTTGTTGTTCGCGACCGCGCAAAAGAGCTCCTGGGCGGTTTTTCGCGTACGCTGGCGGACACTACTGCTGTTGGCCGTGGCCCTGGTGGTGGTCTCCACTGCAGTAGTGGCTGGTGCTGCCTGGCTGATGATCCCGGGTATCGGCATTCCGGCGGCGATTGCGCTGGGTGCCATGGTGGCCCCTCCGGACCCCGTTGCGGTGGAATCCGTGGCGGGTCGTGTGCACATGCCGCGACGGCTCATCACTGTCCTCCAGAGCGAAGGACTCTTCAACGACGCCGCGGCAATCGTGATCTTCCAGGCAGCGGTTGCGGCAACCATGTCCGGCAAGGAAGTTGGCCCCGAGGTCATTCCCCAGTTTGTCATTGGCGCCGCACTGGCCGTGGTGATTGGCGTCGCGATGGGTTGGCTGACCAAGTTCATCACTACGTTGGTGACGTCCATGGTTGCCCGCAGTGCCGTGACCCTGGTTGTTCCCTTCGCCGCCTACATCCTCGCGGAGGAGCTGCACGCCTCAGGTGTGGTGGCCGTCGTCGTCACCGCCTTGGAACTGCAGCGCCATACGCGGCCTCAGGATGCCGCCGAACGCATCACGCGGACCGCCTTCTGGGACGTGGTGGAGCTGCTGGCAACCGGGCTGGCTTTTGGGCTGGTGGGGCTGGAAATCCGTCACGTCATCCGCGATGAAGGCACGGCTATCTTTGGCATGATCGGCATGGCGGTGGTGATCTGCGTCCTGGTGTTTGTGGTGCGCTTCCTGTGGTTGGGTCTACTCGCCCTCACCGCTCGAAAACGCCGAAACCTGTTGCAGCCAACCTCGCCCAAGGAAGTGTTGATCCTGACATGGTGCGGCATGCGCGGCCTCGCCACCCTGGCGCTGGCCCTGGCACTCCCCATGACGTTGCCGGACGGCAGCGACTTCCCGGCCCGCCACGAGATCCTGGTGATCGCCTGCGCGGTGCTCCTAGCCACCCTGGTCCTGCCCGGGCTCACGCTGCCGTGGCTCATGCGGGTCCTGGATGCGACCGAGGACGGATCACACGAACAGGACGCCGCGAAGGTCCTGGCTAAGCGTGCACAGTCTGCCGCCGTGGCCGCTCTGAAGGACCACGACCTCATGAAGGAACTCCCGGCCGAGAAGGTGACCTTGGTGAAGGAGAAGATGCGCCGCCTTCACGCTGAGCTGTTGGACGGCACATTGCAGAACGAGTCCGTCGCCGAGAAGCGTAAGCGTGGACGGGAACTCTCCATTGCCGTGCAAACCATCGCCCTGGACGCAGCCCGCCAGGAAGTGGTGGCGGCCCGCAATGAGCCAGGCACCGATCCGGAAGTCGCTGACAGGGTCCTCCGGCAGCTGGACCTGCGGACCATGTCCATGCCGGATTAGGATCGACACCGGACGGGGCTCAGCGAATCAACTGGCCGTCACTTGCTGTGACAGTGAGGCCGGGTAGAGATCCAGTGCGTGTTCCTCGACGTAGTCCAGTGCGTGCCGGATTGCGCCGAGGGAGACAATGCCGTCCCCGAGGGGCGAGGTTGCCAGGCGCGGGGGAGTGAAGGTGAACTCTGTCATCTTTTCCTCTATGCCCGGAATCAGTGTGTGGGCCGAGGCCGCCACGGCCCCGGCTATGACCACCAGGTCCGGGTTCACCAACGTACTGACTGAACCGATGACCCGGGCCATGCGTTCGGACAGGCGGTCCAGCACGGTTCGCGCGGCGTTATCGCCCTCTGCTGCGGCTTCGAAGACCATCTCGGCGCTTAGGGATTCGGGATGGCCGCCACAGAGAGTGTGCAGCGAGGTCGTGGCGCTGGCTTCCATGGCTTCGCGGCCCCACCGTGCAGCGTAGTGGGCAATTCCGTAGGTGTCTCCCACGCCTTCCACGGTGTCCAGGTAGCCCAGTTCACCGAAGCCTCCGAGCTGGCCGCGGAGCAGGCGTCCGGATTCAAGGATGCCCGAGCCCAGGCGGTCACCGGCCAACATGACTACGAGGTTGTCCACTCCTTGCGCGGTGCCCTGCCACCGTTCGGCCAAGGCGGCCAGGTTGGCGTCATTTTCCAGGAGGACATGCCAGCCGTGCCGCTCAGCGACGATCCTGCGGACGTCGAAGGACCTCCAGAATTCCTGGACGGTGAGGACTTCGCCGTCGCGGCTGACCGGTGCAGCAACCCCCACGGCGACCGCCAGCACGGAATCCGCAGTGACTCCTGCCTGCTTCAGGGCGTCTGCGGCAATGCGGTCCAGCACGTCGGCGCGTTCATCGGCAGAGAGGTTGAAGGCACGGAAGGGCATGGTGACCCTGGACAGGGATGCCCCTGCCATGTTGGCCACGATTGCCGTGATCTTGGTGGCGCCGATGTCGATGCCGATGACGCTGGCCGCGTCGTCGTCGAATACGAAGCGGCGGGCCGGGCGTCCCTTGACGTAGTCCCCGGTGCCCCGTTGGTTCTCCAACTCCCGGAGCCAACCGAGCCGGACCAGTTCATCGCAGATCGATATGACAGTGGCGCGCGAGAGTCCGGTGGAGTCCATCAACTCGGTTCCGGTGAGGACACCGGCTCCGCGCATGGCCTTGAGCATTGCGCTGGCGTTGACCCGGCGTACCAGTTGGGTTGACGGTGCAGTCCCGCTCAGCATGGGGTACTCCAAACTCTTGGGCGTCCATCGGGAGCGATGGAACGATCTCTCTAAATTTAGTACATAAATTTAGATTGTGACGCAATTCCGTTAAAAGCTTGACCCTGTGGCGCACGTCACTCAGACTAGCGATAGGTCATAAATTTATCTCCTATCTAAACTCGGGCTGGTCAGCAGCGACCTCCCCGGGCACGGCGGCCACAGCGGTCCGCACGACGAAAGGACCACGGAGTCTGTGAAACCTACGCGTAAGAAGCGCCTTGCGGCGATGACCCTCGGACTGGCCCTGTTGGCCGGTCTCCTCTCCGGTTGCACGGGGGAATCGGGCAAGGAAACCATCCGCTTCACGTTCAGCAAGCGCGAAGCCATTGGCTTCATGACCAAGCTCGTTGCCGACTACAACGCCTCCCAGAACGACACCGAGGTTGTCCTGGACACCTCGGGGGTGGATGTGGTGTCCGCGAGCTTCGTTCGGGGAAATCCGCCGGACATCGCCTTGGCGAACTACAACATGGAAACCTCACGCTTTGTCCAGCGGGGCGCCTTGAGCGATCTCTCCGGTACGGCAGCGGCGTCAAAGATTCGGGAAGATCTCCAGCCGTTGATGGACCAATACGGGACCTATCCGGACCGCACCAGCGCGCTGCCGTACTCGATCATGGCCTCCTCGGTCATCTACAACAAGGAAATCTTCGCGGCCAACAACATCAAGGTGCCCACCACCTGGAGTGAGTTGACCGCAGCATGCGAGCAACTCAAAGCCGCTGGAGTGACGCCGTTCTACGCCACGTGGAAGGACGACTGGACCATCGCCCAAGGCTGGTTCGACTACTCGGTGGGTGGCCAGGTGGACACGCTGGACTTCTTTGACAAGCTTTCCGCCGAAGGCGCCAACGTGGGGCCAAAATCTGCAGTGTCCTTCCAGAAAGACTTTGAAAAGCCTGTTGGCAAGATGCTGGAACTGGCCTCGAAGTACGTCAACAAGGATGCTGCAAGCCGGGCCTACGGCGACGGCAACCTGGCCTTCTCCCAGGGCAAGGCTGCCATGTACCTGCAGGGTCCGTGGGCCTTCAGCGAGATCGCCAAGACGGCCCCGGACCTTAAGCTCGGCACCTTTCCGCTGCCCATGACCGAGGACCCCCAGGACCTGCGCGTGCGCGTCAACGTGGATCTCGCGGCATGGATCCCGGAGGCCTCCAAGCACAAGGAGGCCGCGCAGGACTTTCTCGAGTACCTTTACCGGCCCGAAGTAATCGATGCCTACAACAAATCTCAGCTGGGCTTCACGCCCACCAAGGACTCTGCGAACGTCCCCGACCCCCGGATTGAAGGAATGGTGCGGTACTACGAGCAAGCCCAGGTCTACCAGGGTCCTTCAGTGCTGGTACCAAAAACCATCCCGATCATGAACTACACGCAGGCGCTCGTTTTCGGCGCCAGCCCCACCTCCACCCTTAGCACCCTCGACGCAGATTGGGCGCGGCTGGCTTTCCGCCAGTAGCGCTGAAGCAGGGAGTCAACATCATGTCCATCATCACCACCCCCACCACGTCCGGGCAGGACGGCCGGAAGCAGGATTCGGCCAAGCAGGGCCGTCAGCAGCAGGGCAGCAAGCGCCGGGTCGAGCCGATCTTCTACTTTTTCCTCGTCCCCAGCCTCATCCTCTTCACGTTGGCCATCACCGTTCCGGGAATCATCGGCATCTTCTTCAGTTTCACCAACTCGATCGGAATCGGTGACTGGGAATTTGTCGGCCTGACCAACTACATTGCGATTTTCAGCGATCCCGCCATCCTGCAGAGCTACCTGTTCACGTTCGGGTTCTCCATCGTCACCGTGATCGCCGTGAACGTGGTGGCGTTCCTCCTGGCCGTCGGGCTGACCTCACGCATCAGGATGAAATCGGCGCTGCGGACCATTTTCGTCATCCCCATGGTGGTCTCGGGCATCATCATCGCCTATGTCTTCAACTTCCTGTTCTCCAACTCGCTGCCGTCCCTGGGTGCCGTTGCCGGGATTCCCTGGTTGGAGAACAGCTTGCTGGCAAACCCGGACCTCGCCTGGGTAGCCATTGTGTTGGTCACTGCCTGGCAGGCTGTGCCGGGTGCACTGCTGATTTATATCGCAGGACTGGTGGCCGTGCCGGGCGACGTCTATGAAGCTGCGGAGATCGATGGAGCCAGCAAGTTCCAGCAGTTGGTCAAGATCACGCTTCCGTTGGTGTCGGGCTACGTGGTCATCAACATCATCCTGGGATTCAAGGGCTTCCTGAACGCCTACGACATCATTGTTGGCCTGACCAACGGTGGCCCGGGCACGTCCACCCGAAGCATCGCGATGACCGTCATCTCGGGCTTCAACGGCGGCGACTACGCCTACCAGATGGCCAACGCCACGATCTTCTTCGTAGTAGCCATTGTTATCTCTCTCGTACAGCTTTCGCTGACTCGCGGACGGAATGCACTCTGATGACCAATCAAGCCACCCTCGCCATCACCGAGCCCACCACCCAGCCCAACGGAAAGAGCCGGCGCCGGTCCGAGTCCGCCGTCGAACGCGTGAACTGGCCGGCAACCACCATCCTCATCCTGTGCGCGGTCACCGTGCTGCTTCCCCTGTATGTCACGGTCTCCATGGCGTTCAAGACCCAAGGGCAAGCCGTGGACGGCAACGCCTTCTCCTTTCCCGCCCCGTTCAGCATTGAGGGCTTTGTCCAAGCCTGGACCCTGACCAACTTCCCGGTGGGGGCTGCTATGTCTTTGCTGGTGACAGCGGGGACCGTGGTGGCCACCATTGTCCTGGCTGCCTTCGCCTCGTACGCGATCGTGCGCAACTGGGAGCGTCGGCTGTTCAGGTACTCGTTCTTCTACCTTCTGGGAGCAATGTTCATTCCGTTCCCCGTAGTTGCGCTGCCGCAGATTCAGCTCACGGGCCGCCTTGGCTTGGATAATCCGTTTGGCGTCATCCTGCTTGCCACCATGTTCCAGCTGAGCTTCAGCGTCCTGCTCTTCACTGCCTTCCTGCGCTCCATCCCGATGGAACTCGAAGAGAGCGCCAGGATTGACGGCGCAACTACGTGGCAGACTTTCTGGAAGCTGATTTTTCCGTTGCTGGCGCCGATGAGCGCCACCGTGGGCATCTTCGCCTTCCTCTACGCGTGGAATGACTTCATGATGCCCTCGCTCATCATCTCGGACCCGTCCCTCCAGACGCTGCCGGTGCGGCAGAACCTGTTCCAGACCCAATTCAGCAACAACTACCACGTGTCATTCGCGTCGTACCTGATGGCGATGGCTCCGGCGATCATTGCGTACTTGTTCACCCAGCGCTGGGTCATGGCAGGGGTGACCCAGGGTGCCGTCAAGGGCTAAGCACTGTTGACCTTCAACCTCCGGGCGTTTCATACTGGTCCGGGACATAAATTTAGATTCTAAATCAAAGGAGTTTCGTGAGTACTTCCGCCACGCAGGCACACCGTACCGATTCAGACCGCATGGCCGATCCGAACTGGTGGCGTCAGGCAGCCGTTTACCAGATCTACCCGCGCAGCTTCTACGACGCGAACGGTGATGGACTCGGGGACATCAAGGGCATCACGGCCAAGGTCCCGTACCTGAAGGAGTTGGGGATCGACGCCGTCTGGCTGAGCCCGTTCTATCCGTCGGCGCTCGCGGACGGCGGCTACGACGTTGACGACTACCGCAATGTGGACCCCAAGCTGGGCACCCTTGAGGACTTCGATGAGATGGCCGCTGCCCTCCACGCCGCAGGAATCAAGATCGTGGTGGACATCGTTCCCAACCACTCCTCGGACCGGCACGAATGGTTCAAGGAAGCGCTGGCCTCGCCCAAGGGCTCCGCGGCACGCGACCGCTACATCTTCCGCGACGGCCGGGGCGAGAACGGTGAGTTGCCGCCGTCGGACTGGGACTCTGTCTTCGGCGGACCCATCTGGGACCGCATCACTGAACCAGACGGTACTCCCGGCCAGTGGTACCTGCACATCTTCGCCAAGGAGCAGCCGGACTTCAACTGGGAGAACCCGGAGATCCGCGAGGACTTCCTCAAGACGCTGCGCTTCTGGTCGGATCGCGGCGTGGACGGGTTCCGCATCGATGTTGCCCACGGCATGGCCAAGGACCTGTCCGAGCCGCTGCCCATGAAGGCTGACTTGGAAGCCAAGGCACACGGTACGGATGGCTTCACCGATGGCTCCCACCCATTCTGGGACCGTGATGAAGTGCACGAGGTCTACGCCGAGTGGCGCAAGCTCTTCAACGAGTACAACCCGCCGCGCACTGCCGTTGCCGAGGCCTGGGTTCACGAGTCCCGCCGTGCCCGCTACGCCAGCCCTGAGGGACTGGGCCAGGCGTTCAACTTCGACCTGCTTCAGTCCGATTTCGATGCCGCGTCCTTCAAGAAAATCATCACGGACAACCTGGTAGCCGCCAAGGAGTCCGGGGCCTCATCCACGTGGGTTTTCTCCAACCACGACGTCGTCCGCCACGCCACCCGCTACGGTCTGCCCAAGGGGGGTTCCGTGGCGCAAGGAACCAACGCGGCCCAGGACATCACCGGCGGAGAGCCCAAGGGTCAGGACGGCAAGGGCTGGCTGCTGGCCGGCGCGCCGGCAGAAGAGCTCGACGTCGAACTCGGCTTGCGTCGTGCCCGCGCCGCAACGCTCCTGCTGCTCGCCCTTCCCGGTTCTGCCTACCTCTACCAGGGCGAAGAGCTTGGCTTGCGCGAAGTCTCGGAAATTCCCGATTCCGAACGCCAGGACCCGTCCTTCTTCCGTAACCCGGGCGTTGAGATTGGCAGGGATGGTTGCCGCGTGCCATTGCCGTGGACCGAGGAAGGTTCTTCCTTCGGTTTCGGTGCTGGCAAGGCACACCTCCCGCAGCCGGAGTGGTTCAAGGATTACGCAGTTGCCACCCAAGAGGGAGTGGAAGGCTCCACACTGGAGCTTTACCGGAAGGCACTGAGCCTGCGCAGTGAACTCCAGACTGACGAGGAACTTCAGTGGGTGGAGACCGGCAACCAGGACGTACTGCACTTCAGCCGCCCCGGTGGCTGGCACACGGTCACCAACTTCGGCAGCAAGCCCGTTGAGCTTCCGGAGGGAAGCATCGTGGTAACCAGCGGCCCGCTGGAGGATGGCAAGCTGCCGTCAGACACCACGGCGTGGATTGTCAGCAACGCCTAGGGCCTGCGGACAATACTGAAGTATGACTACTGCGAACGGGCGGGGACGCCTGATCTATGGCTGTATGGGACTCGGTGGTCCGTGGGACGGCACGTCCTACGGGGCGTCGGAGATTGATCAGGCCGCGGCGGTGATCGAAGCCGCGCAGGGAATTGGCATTGGGCTTTTCGACCACGCGGATATCTATCGCAGCGGAAAGTCCGAGGCTGTCTTTGGCGAAGTCCTCGCCCGTTCGCAGGGTCTGCGCGAAAAGATCCAGCTCCAGACTAAGTGCGGGATCCGGCTGGGGGAGCGCGGGTTGGAGACGCATTATGATCTCTCCCGCGAGGCCATCCTTGAACGGGTCAACCAGAGCTTGAAGCGGCTCCAAACGGACTACGTGGACGTGTTGCTCCTGCACCGTCCAGATCCGTTGATGGACCCGCGCGAGGTGGCGGACGCCGTCGGGCAGTTGATGGCCGAAGGCAAGGTGCGGCAGTTAGGCGTGTCAAACATGTCCGGCGCGCAGATCGCCTACCTCCAGGATGAGTTGGAGACGCCCATTGTGGCGAATCAATTGGAAATGAGCCTGCTGCACCGGGACTGGCTGGAGAGCACTGTGCTGGTCAACCATGCAGAGGGGCTTGAGTACAGCTTCCCGCACGGGACTCTTGAACACTGCATGGCCAAGGGTGTTGAACTGCAGGCGTACGGTTCACTGGCCCAGGGGCGCTATACGGGTGCGAAGCCTGAGGAGTTGTCACCGGCCGAGTCGGCAACGGCGGGCATGCTGGAACGGTTGGCGGGGGAGAAGGGCACCACGCCGGAATCGGTGCTGCTGGGTTGGCTGATGAAGCACCCCGCCAGGATCTCGCCAGTTGTGGGCACCACCAACCCTGCGCGCATCAAGGCCTGCGCTGATGCCGCCTCCGTTGCTGCCACCATGACCCGCGCCCAGTGGTACGGCCTGTGGGTGGCAGCGCGTGGGATCAACATCCCCTAACCCCGGTTTTAACCCAACTGAGTCGCAGTTGTGCGCGTTATGACCTCTCTAAACGCGCTTAACTGCGACTCAGTTGGGTGCGGACAGCAACACACAGCTACGAGGCGGGGCTGGCCGGAGCCACCACGGAGTAGGTGCTCGAGTCACCCTGCAGGGCCTGGCTGGGCTTGCCATCGATGCTCACCGGGATGTCCCCGGCAATGGTCACACGGTTGAGCTTGCGCGGCTGGCCATCGTAGTTGTCCGGAGCGTAGTGCTGGGTGATGCGGTTGTCGAACAAGACCACCTGGTTGGGCTCCCAATTCACCCGGACCACATTCTCCGGGCGCGTTACGTAAGCCTGCAACAGACGGATGATGTCCTTGGACTCAGTGTTGGACAAGCCCACAATCCGAAGCCGCTGCGCGAAGCCCCCAATGAACAATCCGCGCTCGCCGGTCAACGGGTGGACCCGCACCACAGGGTGGGCGGTTTCGAACTTCAGCCGGGTGAACTCCTTGCGTCGCTCCTCCGCGTTGGAGTGCTCAAGGTTCTTGGGCACCGAGTAGTCGTAGTCGTTGGTGTGAATGGCCCACAGGTTGTCTGCGAAGCTGCGCAACTCCTCGGGCAGGTCCTGATATGCGCCGGCCGAGGACGCGATCAGGGTCTCGCCGCCGTATGCCGGAAGGTCGATGCTGCGCAGCGTGGAGGCCTGCGGCGGGTTGACCACGAAAGTGACGTCCGTGTGCCAGTTGTTGGCCGAGCCGTTCTCGCTGTCCACAGGCAGGACATTCTCTTCGCCGTCCACGGAGGCCACAGTGGGGTGTGCCTTGGTCAGCGGACCGAAATGCGAAGCGAACTTCACCTGGGCTTCGTCTGTGAGGATGTTGGCCTCGCGGAACACCAGTGCCTTGTGCTCGTTCAGTGCTGCCCGGATCTGCGCCACCGTTTCGTGGCTAAGGTCACCGCTGATGTCCAAGCCACGGATTTCGGCGCCGATGCGGGAGCCGAGCTTTGCGAACTCGAGTTTGGTTTCGGTAATGACGGTCATGGTTCTTTCCTTACTTGTTGTGATGGTTGCGGCAAGAGCCGCGGGGTGGGTCTAGGAAGCGGCGGCGCCAACAGCGGTCCGCCAGCGGGAGAAGTGCCGTTCAAGGGCTACCAACAGGAAGTTCACGCCGAGCCCCAGCAAGGAAACCGTGAGGATGCCGGCGTACATGTCCGGGATGAGGAAGCTGCTCTGTGCATTCACGATCAGATAACCCAGGCCGGCCTTGGCTCCCACCATTTCGGCGGCGATCAACACCAGGATGGATGCGGTGCCGGCCATGCGGATGCCCGTGAAAATGGTGGGAACCGCCGAGGGCAGGATGACTTTCTGGAACAGCCGGAAACTGTTGAGCCCCAAAGAACGCGCGGCCCTGATCAACAACGGGTCCACGGTCCTGACGCCGGCAATGGTGTTCAGGAGCACCGGGAAGAACGCAGCGTAGGCCACGATGCTGATCTTGGATTCCTCACCGATACCCAGCAGCAGCGTGAACACCGGAAGCAGAGCCAACGCGGCGGTGTTGCGGAAAAGCTCCAGCAAGGGATTTAGGACCGAGTTCAGCCGCCCGTACCAGGCAATAAGCAGGCCCAGCGAGACACCCGCCACCAGGGCAGCACCGAAACCGGCAACTGAGCGTGTGAGGCTGGCTGCGATGTGGCCCTGGATGGTCCCGGCTTCGAAAAGCTTGCCCCAGGCCACCAGCACATCGTGCAGCGGCGGGAGGAACACCCTGGTGGACGGGCTGGCCAGGTACGTCGGCCCAAGCTCCCAAAGCGCCAGGAATGCCAGGATCGCGGCGGACTTCCACAGACCCGCCCCCACCGCCCCGGTGACTCGTCGCACCAGGCCAGGTGCCGGCGTCGTACCGTCTGCCGCTGCCGTCGAAGTAGTGGAATGCTCGACGGCGGCACTGGGGTCGGGCGCGAAGCCCGTCTTGGGCGCGGCTTCTGTTTGCGTGAGCGTGGTGGTCATCAGGCGGCACTCCTTTCGGTGATGGTTGCCGGTTCGTCCGGTGCGCTGCCATCAGGCAGGATTTTGCGGTGGCCGGCGTCCTGGGCTCGGCGGACTTCGTCGTGCAGGAGCGTCCACACCTGGTGGCGGTGCTCAACGAAGGCTGGGTGAGAGCGGATGTCCTCATCGCCGTCGCGGTCCGGAATGTTGATGTCCACGATTTCCTTGAGCCGGCCGGGCCTCGCGCTGAGAACAGCTACGCGCTCGCCGAGGTACACGGCTTCATCGATGCCGTGGGTGATGAAGACGATGGTCTTGCCCGTGGCTTTCCAGATCCGGAGGAGTTCGTCCTGCAACTGCTCGCGGGTCTGGGCGTCCAACGCAGCAAACGGTTCATCCATCAGCAGCACATCGGGCTCGTACGCCAGGCTCCGGGCGATGGCCACGCGCTGCTTCATTCCGCCGGAGAGCTCATGCGGGTAGCGGTCCTCAAAACCGGCAAGCCCCACCAAAGCCAGGTATTCCTTTGCTTTGGCAGCCCGTTCACGGCGGTTCAGTTTCCTGCCGTCAGGGCCCGCTCCCTCAAGCCCGATGGACACGTTGGCAGAGGCCGTCCGCCACGGGAACAACGCGTACTGCTGGAACACCACAGCGCGGTCCTTGCCCGGACCGGTGACAGCTTTGCCGTCCACCAATACCTCGCCGGAGGTGGGCGTGGAGAGCCCGGCCAGCAGGTCCAGGAGCGTGGTCTTGCCCGAACCGCTGGGACCCACCAAAGTGAGGAACTCGCCGTCACGGACATCCAGGCTCAGCGAATCGATGGCGGTCAGCCGGGTAGCTGCCGTGTCCTTCGTTGCCCGGACCGTGAATTCCTTGGTGACGTTCCGGAGACTGATTTTGGCTGTCATAACTATCCCTTCTTCGCTGCAGCGAGCTCGTTGAACTCGTTCGTGTAGTACTTGGAGGGTGAGAGCTTGTCCTTGACGATCCCGGCTGAGCTGAGCCAAGCCTCCCAACGGGTGAAGTCTTCGTCCGTGATGACCCCGGCGTCCGGAACTCCGGGGCTCTTCCAGAACTTCAGGTTTGCGGTGCTCTCATTGCGTCCACGGCTATCGATGATCTTGGTGAAGCGGGCAATGACTTCGTCACGGGGTGTTTCAGCTGCCCACTTGATGGCTTTGGCAACGCCGGTGGTAAACGTGCGGGTGGTGGTGGGGTTCTTTGCGATGAAGTCGTTGCGGAGCACGATCTGTCCGCCGGCGAAAGTTCCGAACAGCTCCACGTCGCTGAACAGTGACCTCAGTCCGCCGGCCTCAATGGCCCGGTCCTGCAGCACACCGCCCAGCGTTCCGGCGTCCACTTGTCCCCGGCGAATGGCTTCCTCAGTATCGTTCGGCGCCAACGGGACCAACTGAACCTGCTTGATGTCGTCCTGACTGAGTCCGTTCTTGGTCAGCCAGGTGTTGATGACGGCTTCGTGGTGTGCGCCCAGAGTATTGACAGCGATCTTCTTGCCGATCAGGTCACGGGGTTCCTTAATGGTGCTATCGGCCTTGACGTAGTAACCGCTGAAGGTCTTCTCGTCGGAGCCGTAGTAGTTGGTCACTGCCTTGACGGGAGCGCCGGCTTCGATCAGCTTGACCACCGCTCCGGAGAACGCGCCGCCAAAGTCGGTCTGGTTGGTCGCAGCGGACTGGATGTCCTGCGGGCCGCTGGTGGTGTTTCCCACCCAGTTCAATTTCAGGTCCCCGAGGTAGCCCAGGTCGGCAGCGAGTTCAGGAAAGGTGACGTTGTTAGCGGAGCCTTGATACCGAAGTTCCTTCACTTCGTTACCGGCTGGCGCCCCAGGTCCGGCTTCGGCTGCACCGCCGCAGCCGGACACCGTCAGCGCAAGTACGACGGCGGCCGCGACGCTCAGCAGGGGCAGGTGCAGTTTCATGGGAGCTACTTTCGATGGATTGGGATGTGTTGGGTGGCCGGCTGATGCATGAGTTTGCAAACCCGTGCAACGGCTTGGAAACGATGTAAACCCATCCCGACGCCGGGTGGGAAGTGCCGCGGTAACGCCCGGAAACGCTGCGAAACAGCCCGAAACGGAAGGAAATCCGGTGCCATTCCCGGCAACTCTGGGACACAAAGTCGCCGTGTTGAGCCCTATGAACAACAGCGACAGGCGGGCCGGATATGACTGGCGGGTACCGGCGTCGGGCGTTCATACTGCCGGACCCCACAGTCATATGGGGTTTAGTTCGTATTGATCCTCACAAGCGGGCGGAATTCTTCGCTGTGCAGGGCGCTGGCCGGATACGGTAGATACATGACGTCTAGCATCGCCGCCGAATCAGTTCGGCCTACCCGCAATATTCCCGCCGACATCGCCCGTTCATGGCTCCTTGTGAATGCCATGAAAACGGAGCTTTTTGACGAATCTGCGGGTTCACGGGCAGACGCGATCATCCTTGACATCGAAGACGCAGTTGACCCTTCGCAGAAGGACATGGCCCGAGAGAACGTAGTCAACTGGCTGACCGCCGGTGGCAAGGCCTGGGTCCGCATCAATGACGCAACCAGCAAGTTCTGGGCCGATGACCTCGCCGGCCTGCGCGGCACCCCCGGCCTGCTCGGCGTGATGCTGGCAAAGACCGAGTCCTCAGACCAGGTCACCGAGAGCTTCCACCGCATGGATGGCAAGACCCCCGTCATCGCGCTGGTTGAGTCAGCCCTTGGCATCGAGGAAGCCAACCACATTGCCCGCGCGCAGGGTGCTTTCCGCCTGGCGTTCGGCTCCGGCGACTTCCGCCGCGACACCGGCATGGCAGCCACCCCGGAGGCCATGGCGTACCCGCGTGCAAAGCTCGTTGTCGCCAGCCGCGTAGGTAACCTGCCGGGCCCCATCGACGGTCCCACCGTCGGCACCAACCACCCCATCTTGCGTGAGCAGACCGGCATCACAGTGACCATGGGCATGACCGGCAAGCTTTGCCTGGCCATCGACCAGACCACTGTGATCAACGAGGTCATCAGCCCCACGCCGTCGGACGTCGCCTGGGCCACGGACTTCATGAACGACTTTGAGGCCAACGGCCGTGTCATCCGCGATGGCTCCGACCTCCCGCGTCTGGGCCGCGCCGAAAAGATCATGAAGCTCGCAGTGGCCTTTGGAGTCCAGCCTTCCCTGTAAGCGTGCTGGTCAGGTAAAGATGCTGGTCCAAGGAGTCGCTTGGGATTCGTCGTCCCCTTCGCTGCGTATCTTCACGCCGGACGAGGAGTTCGTTGATATGGCGTTGGCCCGGGGTTCAGCCCTGGGCCTGCGCGTTCTCCCGGGTTTGTGGTGCCTTGGGCACACGAAGGTCCACGGCCCGGGGGACCGCACCCATGTTCCGTGCCGCAGCGGTTCCCCGGCCGAGCGTGGAAAGCAATGCGGGGCCTGCTTTGCGCGGGACGACTCCCGCCTGATGCACGACTTCCACCGCGGAACATCCGTTCCCACCGGCCTCCGTGCTTACCTGATGCAGCCTCATTGGCTCTATGTGGCCACGTTCGCGAACGGTGCCACCAAAGTGGGGACTGCCTCTGCGCCCCGAAAATGGAACAGGCTCGCTGAGCAGGGAGCTGTGCACGCTGCCTATGTGGCACACGCTGAAGACGGACGCGTTGTTCGCGTTCTCGAGGACCTCGTGACCCGCGAACTCGGCCTCGTCCAGCAAGTCCGCTCCGCGGCCAAGGTGGCGGGCCTCGTGGAGCCGCGTGCCGCCGTCGAGCTTTCAACCGTGAACCGTCAGCACGCGGGCAGGGTGCGTGAGTTGCTGGGCGGGCTGGCCATGACAGGCTACGCCGTTGTGGAGGAAGAGTGGGAGCGGCCCGCATTGGCCGACGCGCTGTGTACCGCCCGCGCCCAGGGCGGCTTGCGGCACCCCTACCCGGCAGCGTTCGACGGCGGCGGGCACGGTTTGCGGATTCATTCAGTGTCCGGGGCGATCGCCTTGGCGGCCCTGCCCGACGCAACGGGGACCGAGGTGGAGGGCAGTTTTGTGGCGGACCTGGGTGCGTTGAAAGGCCGCAAAATCGAGTTCGGCCCCCACACCACGGAAATCCCGGCCCTGCAGGACTCCCTCTTCTAGCGTTCCCTCCCGGCAAGGGCCCTCGCGTTGTGAGGCCCGCTTTGCAGGGTATTTCGGGTTCCAAGGGTGCAGAGGAGGCCTCGCAACACCCGGCCACAACGCACCACGTAGACTTGGACGGTGCTGGAACAATTTTGGGCCACGGCCTCCACATCGTACAAAGTGCTGGTTTTCGGTGCCATGGGACTGATTGCCGTCGGGCTCGTCCTGTCCATTGTGGGGAACACGTCAGGGAACCAAGGCCTGGCCATCGCTTCGTTGCCCATCATTGGTGTCGGGCTGTTGCTCCACGTTGCCGGGCTTGTGGTGCGCGGCCAGAAGATCCGCAAGAGCTATAAGAAGTAACGCCTTCACCTCTTAAGGCGCTGCCTGCGGGCCTTAAGGCCCGATAGGGTTGGATCATGAGTATCAATCCGGACTTGCAGGGCCGTAGCTACCCTGCCGCAGAGGTATACGACGTCGGCCGTGAAAAGATCCGCGAGTTCGCCAAGGCTGTGAAAGCCGGCAACCCGGCGCATTTTGATGTTGAGGCAGCCAGGGCCTTGGGCCACAGCGACCTCGTTGCCCCGCCAACGTTTGCCATCATCATCGCCCAGCGTGCTGACGCCCAGCTGGTCCAGGATCCCGAGTCGGGCATCGATTTCTCCCGCGTGGTCCACGCAGACCAGCGTTTCACGCACCACCGCGCCATTGTTGCCGGTGACCGCCTCGTGGCCGAACTGCACGTTGACGGTGTCCGGGCCATGGGCGGGGGAGCCATGATCACCACCCGCTCCGAGATTTCCACCGAAGCCGGCGAGAAGGTCGCCACCACAACCTCGTCCATCCTGGTCCGCGGAGAGGGACAGTAACCATGAGCCCTACATTCGAAGAACTGACGGTCGGCCAGGAAATCGGTACCCGCAGCATTGACGTCACCCGTCAGGACCTGGTGAAGTACGCCGGAGCATCGGGCGACTTCAACCCGATCCACTGGAACGAATCTTTCGCCACCTCCGTGGAACTGCCGGGCGTCATCGCCCACGGCATGTTCACCATGGGCGCCGCAGTGCAGCTGGTGAGCGACTGGGCCGGGGACCCTGCCGCCGTCGTCGATTACCAGACCCGCTTCACCAAGCCCGTCCTCGTTACCGATACCACTGGCACCGATGAGGCCGGCGCTGTCATGGACGTGACCGGTGTTGTGGGAGCGCTCGACGCCGATGCCCGCACCGTGCGCGTCGACCTCACCGTCGTTGCGGGTGGACAGAAGGTCCTCATGAAATCTCAGGCGGTTGTGAAGGTCTCTTGAACCTAACGAACACCTGGCAACATCGCAGCAAACCGAGCGCCACTCCGACCGAAATGTCGCGGTGGCGCGCCGCTGTTCTTGCGTCCTACGCGGCCAGCGGCATCGCCTTCGCCACGTGGGTTTCACGGCTTCCCGCCATTCGCGACGGACTGAATCTCACGCCGGGTGGCATCGGCCTTTTGCTGATGTGCATGACGGTGGCGTCCTTCATCTCGATCTCGGCTTCGGGCCTGATTGTGCTGCGGCTCGGTCCTCAGCTGACCACGTGGATCGGCAGCAGCATGGTGGGTGCGGGCCTTGTCACTGTGGGTGTTGGAACCTCCTTGGCGGCCAACCCCTTGGTGGTGGCGGCAGGCTTGATCATCCTGGGCCTGGGTACGGCCAGTTGGAATACCGCATCCAACGTGGAAGGGGCCTCGCTCGAACGCGAATTGGAGCGGCACATCATGCCGCATTTGCACGGTTCCTTCAGCCTCGGAACCGTGGCGGCTGCCGGTTTTGGCGCCTGGGCGGCCGCCATCCACATGCCGGTGTTCTGGCATTTTTTGATCTCCGGCGTAGTTGTGACGTCGTCCGTGGTCACCGCTACGTTCTGGTTCCGCGCCGAAAAAACCGCTGCAGTGACAAAGACCTACCACCCTGAAGAGACCGATACTTTCCAGGACCCCTCCACCGGGCCGCTGCCCATCATCTCCGGCGAGCCGGACGGCGCTCAGCAGGACGGCGCTCAGCCGGATGCCCGTAAGACTGCCGTCCCGCTGGACAACAAGCGGCTCGTGGCTTTGGCATGGCGTGATCGCCGGACTCTACTGATCGGTGTCCTGGTCCTTGGCCTGGCATTGGCCGAAGGAGCCGCGGGGGACTGGGTGGCCCTGGCACTTGCCGACGGTTATGGGCAGTCCGATGCCGCTGGCGCTGTGGGTTATGGGCTCTTTGTGACGTTCATGACCATTGGCCGTTTCGCGGGCACGGTCATCTTGGACCGTTTCGGGCGGGTGGTGGTGATGCGCTGGTGCTCGGCCACCGCCGTCGTGGGTCTTTCACTCTTTGTGTTTTCTCCGGTTCCGTGGCTCGCGTTCGTGGCGTTGGCGGTGTGGGGTCTGGGCGCTTCGCTCGGGTTCCCGGTGGGTATGTCCGCCGCCGCCGATGATCCAGTGCACGCGGCGGCCCGTGTATCGGTAGTTTCCACCATTGGTTACGGTGCCTTCCTGTGTGGCCCTCCGCTCCTGGGGTTGCTGGCTGAACATTTCGGCATCCTGCATTCGCTGCTGGCACCCCTGGTTCTGCTGGTGGTCAGTTTCTTCCTGGCACCCCTGGCTGGCCGCAAGGCGGCGGAGTCGGCGCAGCCCAACGAAGCCCGTTAGGCTTGATTGGTGACCCAAACGCTGCTTTCTGAACTGACCACTGCTGCCGTTGGCGGCCCCGCGGGCAACTACGTTGAGGCCCGCACCGAGGCGGAGATCATCGACGCCGTCCGGTCGGCCGACGCTGCAGGTGACAAAATCCTGATCATTGGCGGTGGCTCCAATCTGCTGGTCTCCGACGACGGCTACCCCGGAACTGTCCTGAAGATCGCCTCCGAGGGCTTCACCGTGAACTCCGAGGACAGCTGTGGCGGAGTGTCTGTGGTGGTTCAGGCGGGCCATAACTGGGACGCGCTGGTGGAATACTCCGTCCTGCACGCATGGTCCGGCTTGGAGGCGTTGTCCGGGATTCCAGGTGCCACTGGTGCCACTCCTGTGCAGAACGTTGGAGCCTATGGAGCGGACGTTTCACAAACCATTGCGGCCGTTCGGACGTGGGACCGTGAGCGCAACGCAGTGCAGACGTTCACCAACTCGGAGCTCAAGTTCGGGTACCGCGACTCCATCTTGAAACAGACCACCGTTGAGGGCTCGCCCCGCTACGTTGTGCTGACCGTGGAGTTCCAATTGCCGTTGGGGCGGATGAGTGCGCCAATCCGTTACGCCGAGCTGGCCCGCGTGCTGGGTGTGGAGGCAGGGAAACGCGCCTACTCAAACGATGTCCGCCGGGAAGTCCTCCGGCTCCGCGCGTCCAAGGGAATGGTCTTGGACGCAGCAGACCGCGACACCTATTCCACGGGCTCATTTTTCACCAACCCGATTGTGCCTGCGGATCTTGCCTCGACTTTGCCGGACAACGCGCCCAAATACCCAGCAGGGGATGACGGACTGGTGAAGCTTTCCGCTGCCTGGTTGATTGATCAGGCAGGATTCGGCAAGGGCTTCGGACTGGAGGATTCCAGTGTCTCCGGCGGACGGGCCTCCCTTTCCACCAAACACACTCTTGCCATCACCAACAGGGGCTCAGCCACGGCCGCGGACATGGTGGCCATCGCGCGTGAGGTGCGTTCCGGCGTCGTCGAGCGTTTTGGTATTGAACTGCACCCGGAGCCCTTGCTGATCGGCGTTAGCCTCTAGCTAAAACTCAGCGCGTGCGCCGTTCCGCGATCGGAAGCACCTTGTTGAGCAGCAGGAACGTTAGTCCGCAGCTGACCGCTCCCAGCAGGAAGATCTGGCTGAACGCGATACTTTGCGGTGAGGGTCCGCTGGGCATGAACAGCCCGGCCGTGGCGAAGCCGACCAAGCCCAGGAGAAGGACGATCGCTCCGAGAAGGAAACTGCGGACCTGCGCCGCGGCGGCCGGGTAGAACCAGGGCTCGGGGGCGTCGTCGTCCCTGTCGGCAACTGGCTGGGTGGCGGCAGCGGTCCCAATGAGAACCGCAGCAGCTGCAGTTGCTACCAAACTCACTGTCTGGATTGCCTGCATCGCGGGGGAGAGACTCACACCGGTCCCTACCGCCACTATCAGTCCGGCGGCGAGCCCGGCGAGCGTGCAGAACCAGCCGGCGGTAGCCAACCACCGGCTCATCGGCCGCACGAACGGAGCAAGATCACCAAAAAGCATGAATCCATCCTAGGATCCGCTGCTGGGTGACGGCTGGGAGGCACGGCAAGGTTCCCTGTGCTGGATGGTCCTCTTAGGATGAAGCATGCCTGCCGAGAGAACCAACCCCACTCCGCGCGTCATGGGCCGGTTGCGGCTCGTCAGTCAAGGCCTGTTGGGCGGTGGCTTTCCAACGGTCCCGGAGGCGGTCCGGTGGATGACGTGCATGCAGGCGCAGGACCTGGGCTCAGCACTGTGGGCGGTGGGGCAGCGGGTACCTGGAACGGCGGCGTCAGACGTTCGGGCTGCCCTCGACGCCGGGACGGTGGTCCGTTCATGGCCTATGCGCGGCACGCTGCATTTACTGGCACCGGAAGATCTCCGCTGGATTCTGAAAATCACGAGTGACCGGCTGATGAACTCGTTGGCGGGCCGACACCGTGAACTCAACATCACGTCCCATGACATCAGCCACTGCAGGGACATCGCTTTCAAAACCGCGGAGGTTCTCAAGGCCGGTGGTGCCCAGGGAGCAAGCCGCGAGCAGCTGTTCCAGGCTTTCGAGGATGCCGGTCAGATCACCAAGGCCCAGCGAGGCATTCATCTGTTGGGCAGTCTCTGCCAGCTCGCGTGGCTGGTGCAAGGACCCATGGCCGGAACCAACGGCAAAGTGGGCGTGCAGCAGCTGTTTGTGCCCTTCGAGGAGTGGATTCCGGACTCGCGGGAGCTGGGACGTGCAGAGGGGATTGCTGAGCTCCTGCTCCGCTATGTAAGGAGCCACGGCCCTGCCACCATCAAGGATTTTGCCTGGTGGAGCCAAATTCCGCTCACCGAGGCCCGGGCCGCCCTCTACGAGGTGCAGGACCGCCTGGTTGAACTTGAGTTTGGGGGCAGTAGCTATTGGCTCTCACCGGAGACTGCGGCAATGCTCGACGACGGCGTCCCCGGCTCGCGCTCGTTGCTGGCGCTCCCGGGGTTCGACGAGTTCCTGCTCGGCTACCAGGACCGGAGCCTGGTGCTGGCTCCTGAACACGCGGAGTTGGTGGTGCCGGGAAAGAACGGAGTTTTCAAACGGATTATGGTGTCCGGCGGAGAAGTGGTGGGTACGTGGGCCAGGACCGTGAATGGCAAGACCATAGGTGTCACGCCGGAACCGTTTGCGGGGGTACTGGGTACAGCCGCTGAGCGTTCCTTCCACGCCCAGGGCCGTGCGTACCTGAAGTTCATGGCAGGGTGAGCCCTCTGGCCTGCTGAGCCCTAATACGTCGAAAACCCGCTGTTCCGTTGCCGGGCAGCAACGGAACAGCGGGTTAGGGACGTGCTAAGCCGGGCAGGCTAGAGCTTGCCCGTCACAATGTTGAGCATGCGGCGGAGCGGCTCGGCTGCACCCCAGAGGAGCTGGTCTCCCACGGTGAAGGCGCTGATGTACTCCGGGCCCATTTCGAGCTTGCGGATACGGCCCACCGGGATGTCCAGGGTGCCGGACGCTGCCACAGGGGTCAGGTCAGCCATGGAGGCTTCCTTGGTGTTGGGAACAACCTTGGCCCACTCGTTGTCCTTGGCCAGGAGATTCTCGATTTCCGTCACGGACAGGTCTTCGCGCAGCTTGAGCGTGAGGGCCTGGGAGTGTGAACGCATGGCGCCGATGCGGATGCACAAGCCGTCCATGGCGATGTGGTCCTTGCCGGCGGTGCCGTTGCCGGTGCCGAGAATTTTGTTGGTCTCTACTCCGGCTTTCCATTCTTCCTTGGACTGGCCGTTGCCGAGGTCGGCATCGATCCACGGAATGAGGGATCCGGCTAGGGGCACGCCAAACTGGGTGGCGTCAACGCCGGTGCGCTGGGCGGCGAGGACCTTGTGATCGATTTCGAGAATGGCAGACGCGGGATCGTCCAGCTCGCTGCTGACCTCGTTGTTGAGGGTGCCGAACTGGTTGAGGAGTTCACGCATGTGCCGGGCACCGCCGCCTGAAGCCGCCTGGTACGTCATGGAGGTGCCCCACTCCACCAGATTGTTCTTGAACAGGCCGCCGAGGCCCATCAGCATGCAGGAAACCGTACAGTTGCCGCCGATGAAGTCCTTCACGCCACCGGACAGGCCGGCGTCGATGACGTCGCGGTTGATGGGGTCCAGCACGATGATCGAGTCATCGTTCATGCGCAGGGTGGACGCAGCGTCGATCCACAGGCCATCCCAGCCGCGGTTGCGGAGCTCGCCGTGGACCTGCTTGGTGTAGTCGCCACCCTGAGCGGTGACAATAATCGGCAGCTTGGCCAGGGTCTCAATATCGAACGCATCCTCGAGCTTGCCAGCCCCCTGCGCGAACGTCGGGGCGGCACCTCCTGCGTTCGAGGTGGAGAAAAATACCGGGTTGATGTTGGCGAAGTCGTTCTCGTCCTGCATGCGCTGCATCAGGACGGAGCCGACCATGCCACGCCAACCGACCAGTCCAACGGACGGATTAGCTGCTGTAGTCATTTCCCAAGTCTAAACTTTCGGGGCTCAGTGCCGCTGTTGGTTACGTCACGCACGCACTGCACGACGACGGCACCCGCCACAGCGGCCCGCAAGCCGACCGCCCGGGCTAGTGGCCGGCGTCGTGTTCCTGCAACAGGACTGCCTTACGCTTGCGCAGGGCAAAGAACGCACCAAACGTAAACACCTGCGTGACAACGATCAGCACAATGATCCCGGCAATTTTGTTCCCGCCCAGGATCATGGTGAGTCCCACAATGGCGGAGATCAGGGCAAAAAGCGGCAGGAGCATGTAGCCCAGCACGAACAAGGTTTCAGGTTTTTTCAGCATGCTTAGCTCTCTTGGCTTTCCTGGCTTGCGTTCCGGCGCCACGTGGTGAACCGGTAGTTGGTGCCGTTCTTGGAGGTGAGCCACCCGTCGGAGGGGGCTACGGCGTCGAAGGCCCAATCATCACCGAGTTCGGGGGCGAAAGTGTCGCCTTCCAAGTCGGCGTCGATGATGGTGATGACGGCCAGGTTGGCGATGCCCATGGATTGTTCAAAGATTTCGCCGCCGCCAATGATCCACACTTTCTGGCCACCCGGTGCGAATTGAGATTCCAGCAGCGCGGCGTCAAGAGAGGAAACCACGACGGCGCCCTCCGCCTCGGGCGTGGACGCCCACTTTTCGTTACGGGTCACCACAATGTTGGTGCGGCCCGGAAGGGGACGGTACTTTTCGGGGAATGACAACCACGTCTTGCGGCCCATGATGACGGGGTGACCGGTGGTGAGCTGGCTGAAGTGTTTCAGGTCCTCGGGGAGGTGCCACGGCATGGATCCGTCTTTGCCGATCACGCCGGCCTTGGTCTGGGCCCACACCAGTCCGATGCCGGTCATGCGGGCCGCGGTCTCTTGGGTGAAGATGACACCGGGGAGTTGGTCCGGAACCTCTGAAGATGATGTGCTCATACCGCGATCGGCGCCTTGATAGTGGGGTGGTGGCGGTAATCCACAACCTCAAAGTCATCCAGCGTGTAGTCAAAGATGGAGTCCGGCTTGCGGAGGATCTTCAGCTGCGGGTACTCGTACGGCTCACGGCTGAGCTGCTCGGAAACCTGGTCCACGTGGTTGTCGTAGACATGGACGTCGCCGCCGGTCCAGACGAATTCGCCCGGCTCAAGCCCAAGCTGCTGGGCCACCATGCGGGTCAGCAGGGCGTACGAGGCAATGTTGAAGGGGACGCCCAGGAACGTGTCCGCCGAACGCTGGTACAGCTGGCAGGACAACTTGCCGTCAGCCACATAGAACTGGAAGAACGCGTGGCATGGGGGCAGCGCCATGTCTTTGAGTTCGGAGACGTTCCACGCGGACACGATGTGCCGCCGGGAATCCGGGTTGGAGGCCAGGTTGGTCATGAGCTCGGAGATCTGGTCGATGTGCCCGCCGTCGGGAGTGGGCCAGCTCCGCCACTGCACCCCATAAACGGGGCCCAGCTCGCCGTCGGCATCCGCCCATTCGTCCCAGATGGAGACGCCTTGGTCCTGCATCCACTTCACGTTCGAATCGCCGCGCAGGAACCACAGGAGCTCCACCGCCACGGATTTGAAGTGAACCCGCTTGGTGGTGATCAGCGGGAAGCTCTCGGCAAGATCGAACCTCAGCTGACGGCCAAAAACGCTGCGCGTTCCGGTTCCGGTGCGGTCCGACTTGTGCGTGCCGTTAGCCATGACATCGCGCAGAAGGTCTTCATAAGGGGTGGGGATGCTCACGAGTCAAGCTTACTGGCCAGCCGCCCGCGGAGAAGATCAATGAGCGTTTCATCACTCACGCCCGCGTCGCGCGCCGTCTGAATCAAGCCGTCGACGGCGGCAATCACCGCGGCGTCTGCCCGGATAGTGCCGTTCGGTGCCTGAGGCGGCCCGACGACGATTGTCCCGTTCCGGCGTCGTGACTCGATCAATCCCTGCTGCTCGAGTTCTTTGTAAGCGCGTGCCACCGTGCCAGCCGCGATGCCAAGGTCTGCCGCCAGACTCCGGACCGTGGGCAGCCGACTGCCGGGTTCAAGGACCCCGATGGCAATCAATGAGCTGAGTTGCCTGCGGATTTGTTCGAAGGGAGGTACGGGATCCGCGAGGTCTACTGTGATTCCGGCGGTCATTGCGCCCGTTCTTCATGATGAGCAGGATCACTACGTGGGATGGTTCCGAGCAGGCTGCGAACCGGTACCACTGCCACGATCACTGCGATGGCCGCCAAGACCATGCCCACTGTGATGGCCGGGCTGGGTGCCAACGGGTATTCGCCGTCGCCCGGTGCAAATACGCTGTACCACGCATCGCCGGTGATCATGAGCAGCGCTGCGGCCTGTCCGAGGCAGTAAGCGGCCAGTGTCCTCACGATTCGATACAGGCTGATGGCCCTGAGCGCGGCGTCCAGGCCCGCATCGCCCTCACTTTCCGGGATACCACGACGGCGGCGCACGGCGAGGATAGCAGCCGCACCCGCCGCGGCTACTACCGCCGAGAGCAGAAGAGCCGCCGGCCAAGCCTTGGGGGTGAGGGTCTGTGATTCCGCGGCCACGGCGAAAGACACAGCCACGGCAAATATCGCGGCGCTTCCGATTGCGAAGGAGAGTAGTCCTCGCGAAACGGCCTGCCGAGGCCAACGGAGCTGAGCTTCGGGTTGGCCATAATTTCGCGCCATCAGCACCTCGCCGGCCGCAATGGCTGTCAAGAGGGCCGCGGCGGCGATGGCGATCACGATGGGAAAGGCCCCAGGGTCGAGGGGGCGTGAGGCCATCAGGATCGCCACGACACCCGCCACTAGTGCAAGTCCGCCAATCACGCCCAACACTGCTCCAAGGGAAATACTGAGCCGGGCGGCTCCGTGGGCTAGAGGATCGGAGCGGAGTGTTTTTGCGCTCGTGACTTGAGGAGCTTTGAGGACCGAGGGAAGTTCAGGCACCCGCCACCACCACATTGCCGCGAGAACTGCCATGTTGATCAGCCCCAGTATGTTGAACCAGGACGACTGCCACGTGGCTCCGGGGGCCGGTTGTGATGCGAAGTTCCCGGCGATACTCGCGAGCCCGGCGGCGATGGTCGCCACGGTCCGAAGCAGCCGGTTGGTGGCTATTGTTCGTAGAGTTCGGTTGTCATCGCCGTCGAGCGTTTCCAACTGGCGTCGACGCGCAATCAGGAGGAGCACCAGCCACGTTCCCACGGCCAGAACCAGCAAGGTCCCGCCGAGCCAAAGGGCAAGTTCAAGGCCCGGAATCCGTCCGTCCTGCCCTTGTCCCATGTAGCCGTTGTCCTCAGGTGGAGACTGGCCCGGCGGCGTAGGCGGCACGGCTGTGTACGCTGGCAAGGTTGCGATCCAAGCGATGGCCAAAGCTGCGTAGCCGAAGATGGCCGCCGTGGTCCAAGCGAGTTTGCGGGGAAGGAAGTCCCTGATCCTCCGGACCTTCAGCTCTGCGTACCGGCGTGGTGCCTTCGGTGCGGGGTAACTCAGCTGACCGAGGGCATGGACGGTGAGGCACGCGACAATTGGCCAGGCAAGTGCGTTGGCGATCTGGTCCGGAGTTGCAGGAGCGCTTGATCCCAGGGGATTCGACCTGATGATTCCGGCGCTCATGGCACCCTGCAGGGAACTTGCCATCCAACCAATGATGCCCACCCAAAGCCCATGGGAGGCCACGGACTGGGCATCAGGCTTGGACCAGACCTGCATCCTCAGGAACAGGTACACGATGATGGCACCGACTACCGGTCCCAGGAAAAACATTGTTGGCAGAACAACCACGGCAAGACCCCCACATCTTTTGTATCAATCTACTGACACAAAGAAGTGAGGGTCAAGCCGTTTGCCGGGTCAGTCGTCGAACGGTTTGACCTGCTCCACAGACACAATTTTCCGCTCGGATCCCCGCGCTACCTGGCAAACAATGACTTCGCCGGGAGAAAGATAAGGATCTGTTGTGGGAAGGAGTGCACGTAGGGCCTGCGACATGTGCTGGCCCAACTGCTTCAACGCCGTCGGCAGAGCCGGGCGATGCGTGCACACAGCGATCGGCAGCTGCTTGTCGAACAAAGCCTCAACAGCGGCAGCCGTCTTCTTGGGGGAGCGCTGATGGGTGTGCTCGGTGAGTGCTTCCACCAGTTTCACCTTGACGCCGCTGGCCTTGGCATAGGGGGCGATGGTGGCAACGCAACGCGCCCAGGGGCTGGTGACCACACGTTGTGGTTTCCACACCTCCAGCAGGCGCTGGACGGCAACTGCTTGCCGCTGGCCCGTGGCAGCCAAGGGACGGTCGCCCTCGGCTTTGGTCCATGAGGACCGCGGCTTCGCTTTGGCATGGCGGATCAGCACCAGCGGCCATGTGTCCAGTTCACCGCGGACGTGGGCCTTCTGAAGGTATTCCAGCGGTGCCACATCTGATGGGTTACTCAGGAAGCTTGCAGCCCGGTCCGGGCTGCACCACATGACGCTGTCCACTTCCTTGCCATCGGGCCGAAGCTGGGCGCCGTTGACCTTCACTGCCCAGTACCTGACCACCTTCAAACCGGCACTGACGTGGTAGTGAATTGCCGGAAGAGGTATGCCCAGCGGGGCCTGGAGTCCTATCTCTTCCCATACCTCACGGGCAGCGCACTCGGGAACTGTTTCGCCGGCGTCGAGTTTTCCTTTGGGCCATGACCAGTCGTCATACCGGGGACGATGGATCAGGAGAACCTCAAGGGCGCCCTTGGTGATGCGCCAAGGAATGGCGCCGGCGGCGACAACGGCCACCGGCTCGCCGGGGTGGTCTGTTTGATCCGCCACGGGGGTATCGCTGTTCAACTGGGTCCTTACCGCCGGGCCGCAGCACGTTGGCGCGAGCGGGAGGCCAGGAGCCAGGACTGCATGTCCAGCAACGGCTTGCCCTCGTCATCCAAGTGATGCCTTGTCCAGTGTCCGCTGCTGTCCAAGTGCCAACTGGCTGTCCCGTCGTCGACGTATCGACGCATCAAGTCCATGACCGTTGCCGTGTCTTCCTTGCTGGCCAGCTGAACCAGCGCCTCAACGCGGCGATCCAGGTTGCGGTGCATCATGTCAGCAGAACCGATGTACACCACTGGCTCGCCACCGTTGCCAAAGGCAAAGACGCGTGAGTGTTCAAGGAAGCGACCCAGGACGGAACGGACCCTGATGTTCTCGCTGAGTCCCGGGACGCCGGGCCGCAGGGAGCAAATACCGCGCACCACGACGTCAACCCTCACGCCGGCCTGGGAGGCTCGGTAAAGGGCATCAATGATGGCTTCATCCACCATGGAGTTGACCTTGATCTGCACCAGTCCGGGAGTGCCGGCCTGGGCCCTGCGGATTTCGCCTTCAATCCTGTCCATCAAGCCCGCACGCACCGAGCGCGGCGCTACAAGCAACCGCTTGAACGTGGACTTCGGGGCGTAGCCGGAGAGCTGGTTGAACAGTTTGGACAGATCCTCGCCCACTTGCTCATTGGCTGTCAGGAGGCCAAGGTCTTCGTAATAGCGGGCGGTGCGCGGGTGGTAGTTGCCGGTGCCGATGTGGCAGTAGCGGCGCAACCCGTCCACCTCCTGGCGCACCACCAAGGACAACTTGCAGTGAGTTTTCAGGCCCACGATGCCATACACCACGTGAACGCCCGCTTGCTCGAGCTTTCGCGCCCAGGAGATGTTGGCCTGCTCATCAAAGCGGGCTTTGATTTCCACGAGGGCCAGGACCTGCTTGCCTGCCTCGGCAGCATCGATGAGGGCGTCAACGATGGGGGAGTCACCGGAGGTCCGGTACAGGGTTTGCTTAATGGCCTGCACCTTGGGGTCCGCGGCCGCCTGCTCCAGGAAAGCCTGGACGGAGGTGGAAAACGAATCATACGGGTGGTGGAGCAGAATATCCCTTCGGCGCATCGCGGCGAACACGTTGGCGGCCTTCGAGGTCTCGGACTCGTTGAGGTACCGGGACGTATGCGGGACATGCTTGGGGTAGTGGAGATCCGCGCGATCAATGGCACTGATGGCTGACAGTCCACGGAGATCCAACGGCGCGGGAACGGAGTAGACCTCGGACTCTTCAACACCCAGCTCGCGGATCAGCAGCGCTTTGATGTTCGGGTTGATGTCCGTGGTTACTTCCAGACGGACCGGAGGGCCGAAGCGGCGGCGCAGGAGTTCCTTCTCCAAAGCCTGCAGGAGGTTCTCGGCGTCGTCCTCTTCTACTTCCAGGTCCTCGTTGCGGGTGACGCGGAAGGTGTGGTGTTCCAGGACTTCCATACCGGGGAACAGCTTGTCCAGGTGGACAGCGATGACTTCTTCCAGGGCGATGAATCGGGCCACGCGTCCCGGGATGGCACCGGCACGCGGTCCGTCCACGGAAATGAGGCGGGGCAGCTGGTCCGGCACCTTGACGCGGGCAAAGAGTTCCTTGTCGCTGATCGGGTTGCTGACGATCACGGCGAGGTTGAGGGAGAGGCCCGAGATGTAGGGGAAGGGGTGCGCGGGGTCCACAGCCAGCGGCGTCAGGATGGGGAAGACCTTCTCCTGGAACATGATGCTGATCCGGTGGCGGGCATCCTCATCCAGTTCATTCCAGTGCATGATGTGGATGTGCTCGTACGCCAGCGCAGGGCGGATCTGCTCAGCGAAGACCCTGGCGTGGCGTTCCTGAAGCCGGTGGGCCTCTTCGCTGATCTGTTCCAGCACCTCGATGGGGCTCAGGCCCGCAGGGGAGGGCACGGCCAAACCCGTGGCGATGCGCCGCTTGAGGCCGGCCACCCGAACCATGAAGAACTCGTCCAGGTTGGACGCGAAAATGGACAGGAAGCTGACGCGTTCCAGCAGGAAGAGGTCAGGATCTTCAGCGAGCTCCAGCACGCGGGAGTTGAAGGCCAGCCAGCTGAGTTCGCGGTCCAGGAAGCGGTCCGGGGAGATGTCGCCTTCGGGCTCCAGGCTCGGTGCGAATTCCGGAATATCGATGCGGTCCTGAGTGGCTCGCGAAGCCGGCACTTCCGATGATCCGAAGCGCGGGGGCAGTGTTGCTCCCTTCGAAGTGGATCCGGCGGTGCCAACGGGGTCCGGCTGCATGGGGTTCTCCTAAGCTCAGGACGGGGTTTCCTCCCACATTACAAGCAATTCCGGCGCTCGAATCCAAGATGTCACCTGCTTTCAGGCAAGTGATCCCGTCAGGTTAATTTTTGGTTAAAGGCCCATACATCACATCGGTGTCCCAACGAACAAAGCCGAGTTTCTGATATAGAGCTACTGCTGCCTCGTTGTCGGCGTCCACGTACAGCATCACAGCATGCAGGCCTTGGTCCTGGAGATGCTTGATGCCCGCAACGGTAAGGGCCTTGCCCAGACCCAAACCCTGCGCCGCAGGAGTCACCCCCACCACGTAGACCTCGCCGATGGCCGGGTGCGGACCCTGCCGGGGGTGCACCTTGGTCCAGTGGAATCCCAACAGCTCGCCTTCACCATTGACGGCCAACAGGAAACCTTCGGGATCGAACCAATCTTCAGCCTTGCGAGCCTCAAGGTCCGCCAGTGTCATGGAACCCTGCTCTGGGTGGTGGGAGAAAGCGGCCCTGTTGGCTTCCAGCCAAGGCTGCTCATCCTGGCCCGGCACGAAGGTGCGGATCGAAATCCCGTCCGGAAGTCCGGCGTCGGGCAGTGCGGAGGTTGAGGACATCAGCCGCATCTTCCACAATTCGCGAACCGGACCGTAGCCGAAGCTCGTGGCGAGCTCGGCGGCCGCTTCGTGGTTGCCGTGCGACCACGCACTTAAACCCTTGAGGCCCCGTTTGCCCTGCAGGGCACCCAGCAGCTTTCCTGCCACGCCCTGATTGCGGTAGCTGGGGTGGACGGCCAGCTCCAGCACGCCGCTCCCGTCATCACTTTCGACGACCACCGCGACGCCCGCCAGGTCATCAGCGGTGGCAGGATCTGAGTCTTCGTCAGGGGCATATAGGACCAAAGACAGGACAGAGTGATCCCCGGCGTCTGCGCCGCGCAGCATGACCAACGTCTGCTCGGAGAACGGGGGATTCCCGTCCGACTCCCCGGCAGCGGCGGCCAGGGCCGTGACGTCCCTGAGGAGCTCACTGTCCAAGGCGCCGGCAATAATCAGTACGGGCCAGTTTTCCGGGTGCGCGTGACTCATGATGCAAGGCTATACGTCCAGTGCAAGCTGCGTGATTTGATGTCCTCGGAAATGGGAGGTAGTCTCGTTATCTCGTTCGCCTCGCGGTTTATCCGTGAGTCAGCGCAGGGGGGATCCACCAGTGGGGTGGCCTCGATACGTTCGACCCGTATGTCCTCCACCAAGTAGCTAAGTAAAAGGCCAGGATCCTTGTGGATCCTGGCCTTTTTCTTGTCTAATCCAGTGGTCGCTCGGAACAAACTTCAGGCTTCGGACAACTCTTCGTCCGTGAGACGGACAAGGGTCAGCCGGTAGCCAACGTTGCGGACAGTGCTGATCAGGTTCTCGTGATCCACGCCCAGCTTGGCGCGAAGCCGCCGGATGTGGACGTCCACGGTCCGGGTGCCGCCGTAATAGTCGTAGCCCCAGACTTCCGTCAGCAGCTGCTGACGGGTGAACACCCTGCCCGGGTGCTGGGCGAGGTACTTCAGGAGTTCGAACTCCTTGAACGTCAGGTTGAGGGGCTGGCCGCTGACACGGGCGGTGTAGCTCGCCTCGTCAATCACGACGCCGGCTGCCCGGATTTCGGTCTGGGCTTCCTCTTCGCCGGGCACGGCACGCGCCATGGCGAGCCGAATACGCGCCTCGACTTCTGCGGGTCCGGCCGAGTCCAGCACGATGTCATCTACGGCCCACGCGGACGAGACAGCAGCCATGCCACCTTCCGTGAGGATCAGCATGAGCGGTGCGCTGAGGCCGGTCGCCTTCAACAACTGGGTGAGCGAGCGGGCGCCCACTAGATCTTTGCGGGCATCAAGGAAGACGATGTCCGTGGGGTCGGTCTCCAGGAGGGCCGTGGGTTCTGCCGGGAGGATGTGCACACGGTGGTTCAGCAACTCCAAGGCAGGCAAAATGTCCACCGATGAGCCGGTGCTGTTCGTTAGGAGCAGGATGTGCGACATAGTTCCTCCAATGGGCTGTACGCGCATCATCGGGCGTCGAAACCGGCTTCTCACCGGTCGGTCACAACACATGCGCAGCCTCTACCGTTGTAACGGGATTGCGGCAAACACAGTGCGCTGTTGAAGTCTGAGTATACCCATCAGTGCCTTGCGACACATGGATTCGTGACGGGCAAGCACTGGAATTACGACATATTGGGCCGGCTTAAGGCAGGATTGTCGGGAGGTCGTAAGGCACATCGGATTGAGGTCGGCACACAGTGAAGTCTTGGAGCATCGGGGTATTCGGACTCGTGGCGCTCGTAGCCATCGTGGCCAGCACCTTCGTTTCCCGGGAAGCCATGGTGGGTGCAGGCATCGCGGCGTCCGCGGCGGTGGGGATAGGCTGGCCGCATTTCCTTGCTGTTCCCGCCAAGAAGACGTTGGCCGCCGTTATTGGGCTTGCCGGTGCAGGATCGGCCGTAGCCGCTGCCTACATGCCGGCGCCGGGATTCCTGGACGGTACCCCGGCGTTCGTAGCGCTGGGTGTGATGGCGGTGTTCGTGGTCCAGCTCATCAGGGGGACAGGGCAGGCCCAACGCCTGGAGTCCACTCTTGGCTGCTCCGCCGGTGTGTTGCTGAACTGCCTGGGCGCGGGGTGGATCGCCAGCGCGCGATTCAACGGCGTCAAGGAGATGGTCCTGGTGGCGGGCCTCAGCGCGGCAGTTGCCCTCATTGTGGGAATCATTCGCTGGCCGGACCGCATTGTGGCTCCGCTCGGTGTGGTGATGGCCGGACTCATGGGACCGCTGGCAGGTCTGGTCTTCTCGGATATCGCCGTACTTCCCGCAGCCCTGGTGGGCGTGGTGGTGGGATCCGTTCTGGTGTGTTTCCGCCGAATGACCACCCTTCGGCGGGGGCGACTCAATATCCCGGCGGCGATCGGAATGGGCGTGGCGCCCGTTTGGGCTGTGGGGGCCTTGGCTTACTTCATAGACAAACTACTCATCTACTAACGGTTAGGATTGCATCATGTCTGTACTCGCATTTGAAATCTTCTTCCTCGTTCTCCTTGGCCTGGCCAGCGTCGCCATGGCATGGTTTGCGGGTTTTGTCGTCTACCGCCTTTTCAAGGGCCAGAAGTAACCCTTCTGATCCTGCAGCCCAACAGAGGTAATCGTTGTGCCTATTGAGATCCCCACAGATCTGACGCCTGAACTCGTCCCCCTTTCCTGGCTCATTGGTGAGTGGGAAGGCCGCGGCCGGCTCGGCAGCGGAGACGAGGACTCCGAACATTTCGTCCAGCATGTGTCATTCACGCACAACGGGCTCCCGTACCTGCAGTACAGGGCCGAGACCTGGCTCAGTGATGACGCCGGCGAAAAGTTGCGCCCGTTGACTGTTGAGACGGGGTTCTGGGCTTTGGAGCGGAAGCTTGAAGAAGGCGACGGAGGCCCGGGTCTGATCCCGGCCGACATCGTCCCCGTTCTCAAGACTGCCGACGAAGTCGAGGAGCGGCGCAACAAGGAGGGCGGTTTCGACATCTCCGTATCGATCTCCCACCCTGGCGGAATCACTGAGCTCTACTACGGCCAAATCAAGGGACCCCAGATCCAGCTGAGCACCGACATGGTGATGCGCGGAAGCCACTCCAAGGAGTACACAGCGGCAACACGGATCTTTGGCTTGGTTGATGGCAACCTCCTGTGGCGCTGGGACGTCGCTGCCAGCGGCAAGGCCCTTGAAGCGCACGCCTCGGCATTCCTCAACAAGGTTTCCTGACCCGAGGCCTCACCGTACGTTCCAGCACGCAGCAAGCAAGCAGCCAGCAGAAGGAGCAGAAAGTGAACACCCACCTCAAGCCGGAAGGTTATGAGGGCCTTAAGGCCGTCTTCTTCAATGGCACCCTGAAACCTTCGCCGCAGCTCAGCAACACTGATGGCCTGATCAAAATCAGCCGGGACATCATGGAGAAGCAGGGCGTCACAACCCGGCTCTTCCGGACAGTGGACCACGACATCGCCAGCGGTGTGTATCCGGATATGCGCGAGCACGGATGGAAGACCGATGAATGGCCGGAGATCTACCGTGACGTCCGCGACGCCGATATTGTCGTGGTCGCCGGGCCTATCTGGCTGGGCGACAACTCGTCCCAAACCAAGAAGCTCATCGAGCGGTTATACGCCCATTCGGGCGAGTTGACCAGCAAGGGCCAATGGGCGTTCTACCCCAAGGTGGGCGGTTGCCTCATCACTGGCAACGAGGACGGCATCAAGCACTGTTCCATGAATGTGCTGTACAGCCTGCAGCACATCGGCTTCACCATTCCTCCCCAGGCCGACGCCGGGTGGATCGGTCCTGTGGGTCCGGGTCCCAGCTATCTGGACGAAGGATCGGGTGGGCCGGAGAGTGATTTTACTAACAGGAACACCACCTTCATGACGTGGAACCTCCTCCACATGGCCAAGCTCCTGCGCGATGCCGGGGGCATTCCGGCCTACGGCAACTTGCCGGAGGAATGGAAAGCGGGCACCCGATTTGATTTCGAAAACCCGGAATACCGCTGATACCGGAATACCGCTGAGTCGCAAGGACTTCTACTACGTATGACTTACAAGAGCCCTCTGTTGTCGCGCCCCGGCGCCGTCGAGGACACCGGCCTGGACGCCGGCGTCGCCGCTCACTATGGCGAACCGCTGCGTGAGCAGCGCGCCCTGGCAATCGGAACCGCCGTCGTCGATCTTTCGCACCGTGGCGTGGTGACCGTGACTGGCCCGGACCGGCTCAGCTGGCTCAACACGCTCTCGTCCCAACAGGTCACCAACCTTCAGCCCGGTGTTGCCAGCGAACTGTTGCTGCTCAGCGTTCAGGGTCGCATCGAGTTCGATGCCCGCGTCATTGACGATGGCACCACCACATGGCTGATCGTGGAGACTGCCGAGGCAGGGCCATTGGCTGAATGGCTGAACAGGATGAAGTTCATGCTCCGCGTCGACATTGAGGACGTCTCTGAGCAGTGGGCCGTGGTGGGTGCCACCAAACCGCAGGAGCAACTGACCGGGCGCTTGGTGTGGGAGGATCCCTGGCCGCACGTAAGCCCCGGCGGCTACGCCTACAGCATCGTTCCCGAGGAATCGCATCCCGGGCTCGAGCGCCCTTGGTTCGAGTACCTTGTCCCGGAGGCCCAACTGGAGCAATCCGTGGAGGGCCTTCCGTTGGCAGGCGCCATGGCAGCAGATGCCCTGCGGATTGCTGCTTGGCGGCCCCGCCTCGGTGCCGAGACCGACGAGAAGACGATTCCCCACGAACTGGACCTTTTGAGGACCTCAGTACACCTGAACAAGGGCTGCTACAAGGGCCAGGAAACCATTGCTCGTGTCCACAACCTGGGCCACCCGCCGCGGCGCCTCGTGTTCCTGCAGCTTGATGGCTCACAGCACACACTGCCAGCCGTTGGCAGTGTTGTATTTGTCGGGGAGCGCAAGGTGGGTACTCTGACATCGGTGGCGCAGCACTTTGAAATGGGACCCGTTGCTTTGGCCGTGATCAAGCGGTCCGTATCGGCGGAGGAAACCCTGACGGTGATGGACGGTGAAGAACCTTACATCGCAGCCCAGGAAGTGATCGTCGCCCCCGACGCCGGCCAGGTTGTCGGGCGCCAGACCGGATTCCTGAAGGGACCCCACAGATGAGCCAAGCTACAGGCCCCGACGACGAAACGTTGGCCCTGGCCCACGCCCTGTTCGATGCTGCCCGCGAAGGGGACACCGAACTGCTGCGAGGCTACTTGAGCGCCGGTGCTCCTGCCACGCTGACCAACGCCGCCGGCGACTCCCTCCTGATGCTGGCCGCCTATCACGGGCACGAGGAAGCCGTACAACTCATCCTCCATCACGGTGCCGACGTCAATGCCGCCAACGATCGCGGACAGACTCCGCTGGCCGGGGCGGTCTTCAAGGGATACACCGGCGTCGCCCGGGTGCTGCTGGATGCTGGAGCAGATCCCGACGCCGGAACTCCCTCCGCGCGCGATGCCGCCACAATGTTCGCCAGGTCAGAGATTCAGGCCCTGCTGGACTAACGCAACTAGTGCTTGGAAAGCCCAGCCGCCTGGCGGCTGGGCTTTCTGTGTCTCCGGGTTCCTTTGCATCCTTATACTCCACGTGGAATAGTTGTTGTGGAGTATTTGATTCGGAAGGGGGTTTGTTATGCCCAAGGCCGCTGCCTTGACCCCACTGGGGGTAGCCGCGCTGGCCCTTTTGGCGGAGGGGCCCATGCATCCTTACGAGATGTACCAGTTGCTGATGGCCCGTCATGAGGACCGCCTCGTGAAAGTGCGCCCCGGGACCCTGTATCACGCCATGGGCCGGCTCGAGGAAAGCCGGCTCATCGAGGCTACGGGAACCGAACGCGAAGGAAACCGCCCGGAACGGACCACCTACCGGATCACTTCAGCCGGACATGTTGCCCTCGATGCCCGTCTGCAGGCCATGCTCTCCACCCCTGTGAATGAATACCCCGTCTTCCCTCACGCAATCGCCGAGGCCCATCACCTTCCCGCGGAGGTGGTGATGGGGCTGTTGGAGGAGCGGGTTGTTGCACTGAATGCCGATCTTGACTTCCTCGTCCACGCCGAAGCCACCGTGACGGGCAAGGGACTGGCCCGTAAGTACTGGATCGACATCACGTACCAACAGGCAATGCGCCGAACAGAGATCGCGTGGATCCGCGGCCTCCTTGAGGAGTTGGGCAACGGGCGCCTGCCCTGGGATGAACCCCAACCGGCTCCAACCGAACTTATAAGCAAACCAAAGGAATCCCTTGGAAAACGTAGCTAAGCCGTGGCCCGCGCTGTGGTCACTCGTGGTGGGTTTCTTCATGATCCTCATCGACACCACCATTGTGTCGGTCGCGAACCCGCGGATCATGGAGGGCCTCAACACGGATATCAACGCCGTCATTTGGGTCACCAGCGCCTACTTGCTGGCCTATGCCGTGCCCCTGTTGATCACGGGCAGGCTGGGTGATCGGTTCGGCCCCAAGAACCTTTACCTGATCGGCCTGGTGGTCTTTACCCTCGCTTCCCTCTGGTGCGGGCTCTCCGGCGACATCACCATGTTGATCGCTGCGCGCGCCGTCCAAGGCTTCGGTGCCGCCATGATGACGCCTCAGACCATGGCCGTGATTACGCGAATCTTCCCGCCCGACCGCCGCGGCGCAGCCATGGGGCTGTGGGGAGCTACGGCAGGAATGGCAGTACTGATCGGCCCCATCCTTGGTGGTCTGCTGGTGGACAGCCTTGGCTGGGAGTGGATCTTCTTCGTCAACGTCCCCATCGGCATCGTGGCCTTTATCCTTGTCACGCGTTTCGTGCCGAAACTGAGCACTCACACCCACACGTTCGACGTCGTGGGCGTGGTGCTGTCCGCCGTCGGTATGTTCTTGCTGGTGTTTGGCATCCAAGAGGGCCAAACCTACAAGTGGGGAACGGTTACCGGGTTCGTTTCGGTGTGGGGTTTGATCATTACCGGACTTGTAGTCCTGGTTCTGTTTGTCGCCTGGCAGTGGCTTCTTGAACGCCGTGGAGGGGAACCACTGCTGCCGCTTGGCCTGTTCAAAGACCGCAATTTCTCCCTGGGAAACAGCACCATCATGGCCGTGGGCTTCACGGTGACAGCCTTCCCGCTGCCCACCATTTTCTACTACCAAACGGTGCGGGGCCTGACGCCAACGCAGTCTGCCTTGCTGATGATTCCCATGGCTGTTATTTCGGGTGCGCTCGCTCCGTTCGTCGGCAAGCTCATAGACCGCGCAAACCCGCGCTGGTTCGCATCCTTCGGCCTCGTCTGCCTTTCCGGAGCATTGTTCTGGACCGCGTCCCTGCTGGGCCCGGACACTCCTATCTGGATGTTCCTGCTGCCCAGCGCATTGCAGGGCGTTGCCAACGCCTTCATCTGGGGTCCGGTGTCCAACGCGACCACCCGCAACCTGGAACCACGCCAGGCAGGGGCCGGTTCCGGCGTTTTCAACACCACACGCCAGATCGGTGCTGTGTTGGGTTCGGCTGCCATTGCTGCCCTCATTCAGTCTCGGCTCGCGGCAGAACTGCCTGCGGCTCCAGCCGGAGCTCCTGCGGGTGAAGCCTCCATGACCGGAGTGTTGCCGGAGGCGCTGCACGCGGGATTCTCGACGGCGATGAGCCAGTCCATCCTGTTGCCCGCCTGTGCGATTCTTCTGGGAGCGGTGATGGCACTGTTCTTTGGCAAGCCCAAGTCGGTGCAAGGCTGGGGCGGAAAGGCCCCCGAGGTACCGGCCGTTCAGGAAACAGTGGGCAAGTAGCGCTGACATTTTCCGGACAACAGCGCAGGACCAGCCCACTTTTGGGGTGGTCCTGAGCTGTTGTAGGGCAGGATCAATCCCTTCCGGGTTCAAAGCCGGGCCAGTTCAGTTCTGTGTCAGCCGAGGATGACGCTGGCGTGGAGCCCGCCCGTGGCAAATCCCAGGCTGCGGGCCATCGCCAGCGCACCGGTGTTACTGACATCGGCCTTCCACTGGAGGGTCAGGCCGGAGGCAAGTGCTTCATGTGCAGCGATGGAAGCGGCCAGGGTGCCCAAGCCTCGCCGCCGCCAGGGAGGTGCAACCAGCACGCCCATATTGGCCAGAATGCCCTCCCACTCGGAATAGGCACCGCAGGCCACCGGCGTGGGCTGATCTTCCTCGGGATGCATGATGGTGAAGCGATGTTCGAGCCCTTGAAGGCCAACCTCGTTGACGTCATCCGGGGGACACAAGCCCTCAAGGCTGATGGCCTCGGGGTTGCCTTGCGAAACCGTCAGTTCTTCGGATGGTTGCTGAAGCGGGAGATCGTCTGCAAAGAACAATGCGGAGGATCCAAGCCCGTGTCCGCCGTGCGAGCGAGTGATGGTCAACAGCGTTACGTGCTGGGCCAGTTCGGTATCGGGGATGGCTGCCGCTGCATCAAGGGCCCACTGCGGTCCCACTAGCGCCGAGACGCCAAACAGGCGAAGGAAAACCAGCGACCGCGCTGCGTCATCCACACGGGTAATGCGGTTGCCAAGGTCGCCTGGGTCCGCCGCGGAAGTGGTGAGCCGGGCAGCTGCGGTGGCGAAAGCGTCGTCGTCGAACCCCAAACGACGAGCCCACGCCAGCTGGATGATGGCAGCGGACGTGGGCTCTAAGGTCATGGATTCAGCCTAGCCGACTAGCCGAACAGCACAGACGCTTCGTCGTAGCGGTGTTGTGGCACGGTCTTGAGCTTGCCCAAGGCTTCCTCGAAGCCCACATGGGAAATGTCTGTGCCCTTCAGAGCCACCATGGTGCCCCAGCGGCCTTCCACCACGGAGTCGATGGCGGCCATGCCCAGGCGCGTCGCCAGAACGCGGTCGTAGGCGGTAGGAACGCCACCACGCTGGATGTGGCCGAGGATCGTGGCCCGGGTTTCGATGCCGGTGCGGGCCTCGATCTCCGGTGCCAACTGGTCAGCGATGCCGCCCAGGCGGGGACGGCCGAACGTGTCCAGGCCGCGCTCGGAGTGCGGGGACTCCATGTGATCAGGGACGAAGCCCTCAGCAACCACCACCAGCGGCGCACGGCCACGGTCGTGGGCTTCCTGGACCCATTCGGTGATCTGCTCGATGCTGGCCTTCTGCTCGGGGATCAGGATGGCGTGTGCGCCGGCAGCCATACCGGCGTGCAGTGCGATCCAGCCGACGTGGCGTCCCATCACTTCGGCAATCATGCAACGGTGGTGGGATTCGCCGGTGGTGCGGAGCCGGTCGATGGCCTCAGTGGCAATCTGGACGGCGGTATCGAATCCGAACGTGTAGTCGGTGGCATCGAGGTCGTTGTCCACGGTCTTGGGGACTCCGACGATCTTCAGGCCGGCGTCGGTAAGCCGCTTGGCAGCTGCCAGGGTGCCCTCGCCGCCGATGGCGATGATCGCGTCAATGCCCAGGCGTTCCATGTGGGCTTTGATGACGTCCGGGCCTCCACCGTTTTCGAACGGGTTGGTGCGGGAGGTGCCCAGAATGGTGCCGCCCTGCTTGGCAATACCGCGGACCATGGTGCGGGGGATGTCGATGACATCACCTTCAACCACACCACGCCAGCCGTCGCGGAAGCCAACAAACTCCTGGCCGTGGATTGCGATGCCCTTGAGGACTGCTCCGCGGATCACTGCGTTGAGGCCGGGGCAATCGCCACCGCTGGTAAGAATGCCAATTTTCATGTTTGCTCACTCATGGCTTGGAGGAATACGTGCAGAGCGCCACGCTGAGCTCCCCATGATTGTAGACGCGCATGTGGGGTGGGACACAAACGGTTACTTTTGACCCTGGCCGTGCGGTATTGGAAACCTGGCCGAAAACAGCGAAACGCCCCGCCGGCCGGCAGGGCGTTTCGTGTTCTTCGGCCGCTGTAAACGAAAACTACCGGGAACGCTGGCTGATGAAGGATTCGAGCGCGATCTTGTTGTTCTGGTCCGGCAGGAGGAGCCAGCCCAGGATGTAGACCACGAATGCCGGCCCGGGCAGCAGGCAGAAAAGCAGGAAAGCCACCCGAACGTACGCGACGTCTACCCGGAGCTTTGCTGCGATTCCTCCGCAGACGCCACCCAGCCATCGTTGCGGTCCACGCTTCAGGCCGAAGCCCCTGACGATGCTGAAGAACTTGTCCATGGCTACAGCCTTCCCTGTTGTGGTTGCTTTGTCACGTTGCTGCGTGCGGTCACTTGGCCGGACTCTTCGGTGTGCCGGAACCCTTGCGGGCTGCCAGGAGCCCACCGACCACCAGTGCCGCACCGGCACCGATCATCAAACCGATCAGCACGTACGTGCCGTTCAGAGTGACCCATCCGAGCGTAGAGATGACGATCAAGGCCGCGAGGGCGATCACAATCAACCCCCACACCACAGTTCCTATCCGCGCCTGGCGGGGTTCGTCGTCGTCAGTGTGCTGTACTGCGAAGCTGGGCTCCAACGGCGGGGTGAGCGGGATTGGCTTGAGGCTCGGCTTGGGGAGGGCTTCCGTGGGGCGGGTTTCGCGGGGGAGGGCTTCCGTGGGGCGGGTTTCGCGGGGGAGGGCTTCCGTGGGGCGGGTTTCCGCCGAACGTTGCTCCCTGGGCAGCGGTTCTGTTGGCTGCGCAGGCTCAGTCGGCTGCGCGTCGCGTGCTTTGCCTGGCTCGTTGGTGTTCATGTCAGTTTCCTTCCTGGATGGTCACGTTGCTGAACGTGCCGTCAATTTCCACCACGAGGTTGGCTCCCGGCTTTTCAGTGTTGTAGAGCGTCCTCTCGTCCTGGAGGCGTCCACCGCGGTCTGTGCCACGTTCGTTGAGGTTGCCGAACGTCATATCGGCCCTGACCTCAACAGGAACATCGTCGGGGATGATGACCGTGACATTGCTGGCGGTGGCGTCAACCGGAATGAGTACCTCGGAGATCAGCGGAGGCGTTAGGGCGATCTCGCTCAAGTCCACCCGCCCCTGCGCCCCCGTGACGTCAATGCCGAGCCGTGCTTGTTCAATGCTGGTGGGTGCCCAGTTGACGTCGTGGAAGGTGAAGCGGTCGCCGTCTCTGGGGACCACGTTGAAGATTCCGCCAGTGATCAGGGCCGCCACGGCGAGGAAGCCAAGGAAGCCCGAGGTCCGTCCGCGAAGTCCTGCAATGAGGATGCCCAAGCCAAGTACGGCTGCGCCGGTAGCCCACACCACGGCGTTACCCGACTTACCCAGTTCAATGACATTTCCGGCGTCGAGCGCTTTCAGCGTGCCGCCGGCAAGGAGGGCTGCACCGGCTGAGACTGAGACGATTGCAGCTCCTGGACCCTTGTGCTTAGGAGCGGCGGGTTTAGGCTGCCATTGTTGCGGGGGAGTTGGTCCGTAAGGAGGGCGAGGGCCGGAAGGCCCGGACGGCGAGGGCACGGACCCGGAGGGCCCGGACGGTGTGGCACCTGACCTGCCGGGCGCGCCGTATACGGGTACGCCGGTATTGGTTCCGGTGGTTGTGGAGCCGGTGGTTGTGCTGGACGCGAACTGCGTGGGCGTACCGTAACCCGTGCCGCCGGGAGCCGCGGCATAGGGCGTTGAGGAGTAATTTTGTTGACCCACGGTCGGTGCTCCTTTTGAGGTTTTGTTGCGTTGGACCAGGAAGTAGATGAGGTAGAAGACTCCGCCCATCCAGAAGAGGGTCCAGAACAGGCCGGGCATACCATCCCAGCCCCAGCCCCAGAATCCGCGGCCAAGGCTCGGCAGGCCGATGATGGTGGTGATCAATGCGCCGGTCATACCCCCTGACCAACGGCCCGCGGCGGCTTCCTGTACGTGGATCCGGCCGTCAGGCTCGGGCAGGAGCGCCCAGGCAATGCCGTAAAGCAGCACGCCGACGCCTGCAAAGAGTGCCAGGACAATGAAGATGCCCCGCACGATCAGGGGGTCGATGCCGAATCGGTGGGCCACACCGCTTGCGACGCCGCCAATCCAACGGTCCGGTCCCCGGCGGATGCCTTGATTGCGGATCCAGTCGAAGAAGTTCTGCTGGGAGGTTGCCGGAGCGGTGCCGGTGGGCGGGTAGTTGCCCCCGGTGGGACCGGTTCCCGCGGAAGTCCCGGCCTCTCCAGGTGTTCCCGAAGGCGTCCCGGACGTGGCACCGGTGGCGCCGGTGGAAGCGCCGGTGTGGGCGCTGGAGCCGGATCCGCTGGCCGTGCTTGGCGTTCCGGGTTCCTCTGGGTTCATGCTGTTCGCGTTCATACTTCGATCCTGCCGCCCAGACCACCCCGCCCTCTACTGGGGGATACCCTGAATGATCCCTGAGGGACCCCCGAACAACGCCGGTTTCCCGTCCGGGGCACTCTGATCCGTGTTTGGATTGGTATATGACAACCGCTGTACAACGCCCCACGCTGGTCCGCAGCAGCGACCGCATGATCGCGGGCGTCTGCAGCGGACTCGCCGACCATTTGGGCTGGCCCGTCAACTTGGTCCGGCTTGGCATGATCCTTGCCTGTTTCGCCGGTGGAGCAGGCGTGGCCTTCTACGCATGGTTGTGGACCATGGTTCCCACCGCGGATGAAAACGCCAAGCGCAACGCCCGCCGTCCGGCGTCGCCCATTGCTCCTGCGGTGAGCCTGGCGCCTCCGTCCGTCTCCGCCCCCGCCCCTTCCGTGGCACCAAAAACGTACGACGCCGGCGCGTCGCCGGCGGGGGTCGGCGCACCACCGGTATCCGGTTCCGTCCAGGCCGGCCCTCCTGTTCCTGGTACGGCTTATAGCCCTACTGCGGGGACCATGCCCGGCACCCCTTTGCCCGGTGTGTCTTTGCCCGGCAGCGGTCCTTTGCCGGCTAGTGATTCATTGATCGGCGCGGACGCTCTAGCCGGTCAGCTTGCGGGCCCGCCCCGTTCGGGCACTGCAGGTGGCAGCAACGAAAGCACGCTGGCGACGTGGTTCTCGTTCCGCAAGATCCACTACGGCAAGGAAATCCTGCTCGGAACGGCACTGCTCCTGGTGGCCGCGATCTTGATTGCACGCCAGTTGGGCGTTGATGTCCCTTTGGGCACGCTCATTCCGGCAGCCGCCATCCTGGGTGGTGCTGCCATCGCCTGGATGCAACTGGATGAGACCCGGCGAGCCGGGTTGGTGGACAAGACGAAGGCCGATCAAGCAGGTGGATGGACCCGCCTGGCAGCGGGGTTGGCCTTGGTGGTGGCCGGCGTCCTGGTGATGGTTTCCGGGTCTGGATCCTGGGAGCAGACTTGGCTGGCACTACTGGCTTCCGTCGCTGTCCTCGGCGGAGTTGCCTTGGTACTGCTGCCGTGGGGCCTGAAGTTCTGGAAGGACCTCGAGGCCGAACGCGCCGGCCGCGTCCGCGAAACCGAGCGCGCAGAGATCGCTGCCCACCTGCACGACTCCGTACTTCAAACCTTGGCGCTCATCCAGCGGCGTGCAGGTTCCGAGCAGGACGTGGTGCGGCTTGCAAGGGCCCAGGAACGCGAGCTCCGGTCCTGGCTGTTCAGCGACCCCGCCAAGGAGTCTGGCCTCCTCGCTGACCGGATCAAGTCCGTGGCCGCGGAAGTGGAAGACTCCCACGGCCACGCGGTTGAGGTGGTGACAGTGGGAGATACCGAGATGACGGACCGGCATGAAGCCCTGGTCCAGGCCGCAAGGGAAGCCATGCTCAATGCCGCAAGGCACGGCGGCGGAACAGTATCCGTGTACTTGGAGAGCAATACCGGCAGTACCGAGATTTTCATCAAGGACCGCGGCCCGGGCTTTGACCTCGACGCTGTTCCGGACGACAGGCTGGGCGTCAAGGAATCGATCATTGGCCGGATGAAGCGGCACGGCGGTACAGCGGTCATCAACAGCAGCAGTGATGGAACGGAAGTTCGTTTGTCCCTCCCGTCAGCAAATCCGGACACCGGCGAGCAACGGAATGCTGATGCGCGAAACGGTGAACAGCGGAATGGAGAAGCCAAGCAATGAACAACAGCTCTGAAAACGGCGTTGGACGCAGGGTACGCGTGGTCATCGTGGACGATCACACCATATTCCGCTCCGGATTGAAGGCCGACCTCGACGAACGCATCGACGTTGTGGGCGAAGCCGGAACCGTGGAACAGGCCATCGCTGTCATAGCCGAGATCCGCCCCGAAGTAGTGCTGTTGGATGTGCACCTTCCCGGCGGTCTGGGTGGTGGCGGACGTGAAGTCATTGCGGGGTCCATGTCGTTGCTCGCCACCACCAGCTTTCTGGCGCTCAGTGTCTCCGATGCCGCCGAGGACGTGGTCTCCGTGATCCGTGCCGGCGCCCGGGGCTACGTCACCAAGACCATCTCCGGCAAGGAGATTTCCGACGCCGTGATCCGGGTGGCCGATGGCGATGCCGTGTTCTCGCCAAGGCTTGCAGGCTTCGTGCTCGATGCCTTCGGGACTGCGCCGGCGGACATCGCGGACGACGAACTGGACAAGCTTTCCGCCCGCGAACTCGAAGTCATGCGGCTCATCGCCCGCGGGTACAGCTACAAGGAGGTCGCCAAGGAGCTGTTCATCTCCATCAAAACGGTGGAAACCCACGTCTCGGCCGTGCTGCGCAAACTCCAGCTTTCCAGCCGCCACGAACTCACCAAGTGGGCTGCAGAGCGCCGTCTCCTCTGACGCTCTATCACATCTCTCGGGCCTAAACCGGACGCTCTCTCACATCCCGCGCCTTAAACGAAAACGCTCTTCCACCTGTCACGGCGGAAGAGCGTTTTCGTTGGCTGATTCCTACTTGGCCTTGCCCAGGAACTCCTGGATGCGACGGACACCTTCTGCCAGATCCTCATCGCCGAGTGCGTAGGACAACCGTACGTAGCCGGAGGGACCGAATGCCTCGCCCGGAACCACGGCAACCTCAACCTCGTCGAGGATGAGCGTCGCGAGTTCAGCGGAAGTCTCCGGACGGACGGGACCGTTGGAGGTCTCGAATTCCTTACCCAGCAGGCCGCGGACGTCCGCGTAGACGTAGAAGGCGCCGGTCGGCGTCGGGCATTCAACGCCTTCGATCGCGTTCAGGCCGGCCACGATCGCCTTGCGGCGGCGGTCGAAGGCCACCTTCATCTCGTCGACGGCGGTCAGCGGGCCCGTGAGCGCAGCGGCAGCGGCAATCTGCATGATGTTGGAGACGTTGGACGTCGCGTGCGACTGAAGGTTGGTGGCCGCCTTGATGACATCGGCAGGGCCGATCATCCATCCCACGCGCCAACCGGTCATGGCGTAGGTCTTGGCCACACCGTTGAGGATGACCACTTTGTCGCCCAGTTCCGGCGCGGCAGTGGCGATGGAGGTGAATTCCACGCCGTCGTAGGTCAGGTGCTCGTAGATTTCGTCGGTAACAACCCAAAGGCCCTTGGACGCTGCCCACTTGCCGATCTCGGCAACCTGTTCCGGGCTGTACACGGCGCCGGTGGGGTTGGAGGGGGAAACGAACAACAGGATCTTGGTCTTGTCCGTCACCGCAGCCTCAAGCTGCTCGACAGTTACCAGGTAGCCCTGTTCGGGACCGGCGAAGACCTCAACCGGCACGCCGCCAGCAAGGCGGATGGCCTCCGGGTACGTGGTCCAGAAGGGGGTAGGGATGATGACTTCGTCGCCCGGATCAACCAAGGTTGCGAACGTGTTGTAAACGGCCTGCTTGCCGCCATTGGTCACCAGGACCTGGGACGGGTCAACCGTGTAGCCGGAGTCCCGCAGGGTTTTCTCTGCGATGGCCTTTTTCAGCTCGGGGAGACCGCCCGCGGGGGAGTAGCGGTGGTACTTCGGCTGGCTGGCTGCCTCAATCGCGGCCTGAACGATGTAGTCAGGGGTAGGAAAATCGGGTTCGCCGGCACCGAAACCGATCACGGGACGTCCCGCGGCCTTCAGTGCCTTGGCCTTGGCGTCAACGGCAAGGGTGGCGGACTCGGCAATGGCGGAGATTCGCTGTGAAATGCGGGCGGTAGTTGTTCCGGCAGACATCTATGTACCGTTCTTCGCAGGCAGCTCGTGGGCTGGATGATGGGATTCGACGTAAACTACCTTATGCTGTTCTGCGGAGCTCCCGGGTGCCTGCAGAACTTTGTGACTGATAATGCTGGTCACAGGCTTTTAGGGCTGGGAGGTCCGGAATCAGTCCGGTTCGACTATCGCGAAATTCTTGCGTAGACTGGTTCACCGGTGTTGAAAAGCACCACAGGCTGAAGTGCGGCCTGAAACATGGATTCGATCCATAGGGTAGTGGCGCAATTGGTAGCGCAGCGGTCTCCAAAACCGCAGGTTGCAGGTTCGAGTCCTGTCTGCCCTGCGCAAGCTGTTCCGGCGGAAACGCCGGGGCACGCGCAGCAACCATGGCTCTGATCAGAGTCGGGTCAACGACTTTGCAAGGTGAGTGAGGACCAGGTGACCGAAACAGCTGCCAGCAGCTCGAAGGGCCGTCCCGCCAAGAAAGCCGACCGCGGCTTCTTTGCCCGAATTGCACTCTTCGTCCGCCAGGTTATTGGTGAACTGAAGAAGGTCGTTGCTCCAACCCGCAAGGAACTGATCAACTACACGCTCGTGGTGCTGGTGTTCGTGGCCATCATGATGCTCATCGTTACCCTGCTGGACCTGGCTTTCGGCACGGGAGTCAGCTGGGTCTTCGGTGGGTCAGGCGCTACGGACCGCTAGACGGATCTGTCCGCAAACTGTGCGAAATTCCTTAGTGATTCAAGGGTTTTGCGGGGTTTGCGGAATTGAGCCATTTAAATAGGCATGTTAGGCAATGAGGAAGCAGGAGACCAAGTGTCTGAGCAGGAGCTCGAGGTAAACGAGACTGAGCTGGGCGAATCCGCCGAGGACTCAGCCGACGCCACGGCAATTGTCGTGGAAGAGTCCGAGGTCGATTCTGCTGCGCCCGAATCTGCCGACGCCGACGATTCCGTAGAGGATTTCGAAGCTGACGTAGACGCCGAGTCTGACGACGCGTCCGGTGATGTTGCCGATGAAGACGACGTTTCGGAAGAGTCCGACGGCGACGACCTGGCAGTCGCTGCTGCAGCAGCGCCGGCTGATCCGGCCGAAGAGTTCAAGGCCAAGCTGCGCCGCCAGGAAGGTGACTGGTACGTCATCCACTCCTACGCCGGTTACGAGAACCGCGTGAAGGCAAACCTTGAGACCCGCATCCAGACCTTGGACATGGAAGATTACATCTTCGAGATCCAGGTCCCCATGGAAGAGGTCGTCGAGATCAAGAACGCGCAGCGCAAGGTCATCAACCGCGTGCGCATTCCCGGCTACGTTCTGGTTCGCATGGACCTGACTGACGCTTCCTGGGGCGCCGTTCGTCACACTCCGGGTGTCACCGGCTTCGTGGGTAACGCCCACAACCCTGTCCCGCTGCGGCTCGATGAGGTCTTCTCCATGCTCGCCCCCGTCTTCGAAGAAGAGCAGGCAGAGCAGGGCAAGCCCGTCAACAAGCAGAACCAGGCTCCCGTGGCTGTCGACTTCGAGGTCGGCGAGTCGGTCATCGTCAAGGAAGGTCCGTTCGAGACCCTCCCGGCTACGATCTCCGAGATCAAGCCCGAGTCCCAGACCCTGGTGGTTCTGGTCTCGATCTTCGAGCGCGAAACCCCGGTTACGCTCGCGTTCAACCAGGTCACCAAGATCTAGCTGAATCCAAAATTTCGCTCCAGCCCTGCCTGCTTAGCAGTTCGGGAGCGGCCGGCCGCCTCGCCATGGCGGCCACCAACCTGGGACGCGCTCCTGTGTCCCAGGAAGCTATTGAGAGAAGGACCCTACATTGGCTCCCAAGAAGAAGGTCACCGGCCTCATCAAGCTGCAGATCCAGGCAGGTGCCGCTAACCCGGCTCCGCCGATCGGTCCTGCGCTTGGCCAGCACGGTGTCAACATCATGGAATTCTGCAAGGCGTACAACGCTGCAACGGAATCCCAGCGCGGAAACGTTATCCCGGTTGAAATCACGGTCTACGAGGACCGTTCCTTCACCTTCATCACTAAGACCCCGCCGGCTGCAGAGCTCATCAAGAAGGCTGCAGGCGTTGCCAAGGGTTCGGCTACCCCGCACACCGTCAAGGTTGCCAAGCTGACCCAGGCACAGGTTGAGGAAATTGCTTCCACCAAGATGGAAGACCTCAACGCCAACGACATCAAGGCTGCCGCCCTGATCATCGCCGGCACCGCCCGCTCCATGGGCATCACCGTAGAAGGCTAGTAACCTTCGAAGGCCCTTGTGGCCTTCACCCGCCGGGAAACCGGCATCTGAAACATTGAAATGTCGCAGGATCCTTGCCGGATCCGCGGCTTGTGGCAGGGCCCAGCGCGGTCCGCAGACCACAACTGCACAAGGAGAAATAGCAGCATGGCAAAGCGCAGCAAAGCATATGAGGCAGCCGTAGCCAAGATCGAGGCAGACAAGGTCTACGCCCCGGTCGAGGCCATCACCCTCGCGAAGGACACCAACCCTTCCAAGTTCGACGCAACCGTTGAGGTCGCTTTCCGCCTGGGCGTTGACCCGCGTAAGGCTGACCAGATGGTTCGTGGCACCGTCAACCTGCCCCACGGCACCGGTAAGACCGCTCGCGTCCTCGTTTTCGCGACCGGCGACAAGGCTGAAGCAGCAATCGCTGCCGGCGCCGACTTCGTTGGTTCCGACGACCTGATCGAAAAGATCGCAGCCGGCTGGACCGACTTCGATGCCGCAGTGGCTACCCCTGACCTCATGGGCAAGGTTGGCCGCCTGGGTAAGGTCCTCGGTCCGCGTAACCTGATGCCGAACCCGAAGACCGGTACGGTTACCCCGGATGTCACCAAGGCTGTCAACGACATCAAGGGTGGCAAGATCGACTTCCGCGTCGACAAGCACTCCAACCTGCACTTCATCATTGGCAAGGTGTCTTTCGACGTCAACAAGCTGGCTGAGAACTACGCAGCTGCACTGGAAGAGGTGCTTCGTCTGAAGCCGTCCGCTTCCAAGGGCCGCTACATCCAGAAGGCTACCGTTGCCACCACGTTCGGTCCGGGCATCACCGTTGACCCGAACGTCACCAAGGTCCTCGTCGACGCGTAAGCTTCGCGAGCACTTGCTCTGATAAAAGGACCGTCCGGCATTGCCGGGCGGTCCTTTTTCTTGTCTTGCTACCTGTTCACCGCCGGTGGTGCGCCGTAGGCTGTGGTTCGTGTCGTCGTCGAACTTTCACGCCCTTGCCGGGTTGTCCGTTGAACGGATTCCGGTCCCGTCAAGCACCGACGCGAGCGGGGCGCCCGACTTCCGTGCCTTCCATGATCTGGACGTTGCCCACCATATGGATCTTTGGGGCAACCTCGACCGGTGCTCCACCCTGGCCGAGGCAGTCCTCTTCTGGCGGGGCAATGAATACGAAGAGCGCCACGTATTCCTGGCTCGCCTCGACGGAACTGTGGTTGGCAGGGGCACACTGACGTTGCCCTTAAGCGAGAACACGACGACGGCGGGTGTGGACGTCCTGGTGGACGCCGGCTGTCGTCGACGCGGCATCGGGTCGGAAATCCTCCTGGTGCTGGAACGGGTTGCCCGCGAGAGGGGCCGCACCTCCTTTGACGGGTTTTGCGCGGAACCTCTTGGGCTGCTAATCCCTGGTGGTGAGTTGCTGGAGGCGAAGTCCGGCACGGGTGGCGTCCCGCTGGACACCGTCTCAACGCGTTTTGCCGTTCACCACGGGTATTCCCTGGAGCAGGTTGAAACCAACAGCACTCTGGCCCTCCCGGTAGGGGAAAGGCTGCTGCAGGACCTTGAAGCGCAGGCAACGCAGAGGGCAGCCGGCTACAGCTTAATCGGATGGCAGGACCGTTGCCCTGATGAACTCGTAGACGTATTTGCCAAGCTGAAAAGCCTCATGAGCACCGAGGTGCCCATCGCAGGACTGGGTTGGGAGGGCGAGGAATGGGATGCCGACCGCGTCCGCCTCGAGGAATCCACGTGGCTGGCAGGCGGTATCGCTTCCACGGTTTCAGTTGCACGCCACGACGCCACAGGGGACTTAGCGGCGTACACCACCCTCACCCACCGCGATGCTACCCCGGGCATGGTCTACCAGGAGGATACCTTGGTTGCTCCTGGACACCGCGGACATAGCCTTGGCATGTTGGTCAAGATCGCCAACCTTCGCCGTGTTCAGGAGCTATGGCCGGCCGCCACGTCTGTGATGACGTGGAACGCCAATGAAAACCGGCATATGCTGGCCATAAATATCGCCTTGGGGTTCAAGCCTTCCGGCTATGACGGCGAATGGCAGAAACGGCTGGAATGACTGTAGAAGAGGCGAAGACGGTTCACGTCGAGCAACTGTGGGTGCCCGACACCCTGGACAGCCCCGACGCCGCTGATTTCCTGGATGCCGTAGAAGTAGGGCGCCGGGTACGCATGGAAACCTGGGGGAGCGACGACCTCGCCTACACGCCCATGGAAAAGCTGCTGGAGTTGTCCGACCCCTATGAGCGCCAAGTCATCCTGGTGGCAAAAGTAGATGGCGTCATTGTGGGAACCGTGGATATCGCCTTGCCGTTGGCGGACAACCTTGATCTGGCAGAGTTCACCTTGGACATCCTTCCCGAGTTCCAGGGCCAGGGCGTCGGACGTCAATTGCTGGAGGCCGCGGAGCAGCTCGCCCGGGCTGAGGGCCGCATCATGGCCTTGGTGGATACCAATCATCCGGCAACGTCTCTCACCGAGATACCTGAGGACCAGCTGATCCCGGGCAGCGGCGCTGGATTTGTCCCTGTGAGCAGCAGGGAAGTGGACTTCGCCAAACGGGCCGGGTACACCCTTCAGCATATTGAGCAGTTCAGTTCCTGCCTGCTGCCCCTGGATTCCAAGCTTGTGGGGGATCTGCAGCTTGAAGCCGAAGAAGCCAACGGTGGCCGGTACACCGTGCACCACTGGACGGACCGGTGCCCCGAACCCTGGTTGGAAGCCGTGGCCGCGCTGGAGAACGCCGCCGGTGAGGTGGTTCGTGACGAAGGGGACGAAGACGCACCTGAAGTTGAGGCGAGCGGGATGGTTTTCGATGCAGCGGTCCTGCGCGAAACCGAGGACGCCGCTTTGGCGCAGGGCCGACGCACGGTGGTGACCGCCGTCGAGCATATCGAGACCGGACGCTTGGTGGGCCTGACCACCATCAGCGTCCTTGCCCACCGCCAGGATGTGGTTTTCCAAGACGACACCTTGGTGCTGCAGGAGCACCGTGGCAATAAGCTCGGCTTGTTGATTAAGGTTGCCAATATGGAACGGCTGAGCGAGCAGTTCCCGGATGCCCGCGTTATCTACACCTGGAATGCGCCTGAGAACAGGTACCTCCTGACCGTGAATAAGCAGCTGGGATTCACCACTGCTGGCATCACGGGACTGTGGCAGAAGGAACTGCCAGGCAGGCTGTCGGGAGCAACGTTGTCAGACTAGGCAGGGCCGATTTGGTTTGCCGAACGCTCTCCCGTAACCTTGAAGTACCAAAGACCGTCGGTTGATGGGAATCCACTCTTACGAGCACAGCTCAATTCTGTAGTTGCGCCCGTGAGATGAAAGTGAATTCCTTGACGAAGGACCCTGAACATAGGGCGGCCGGCGCAGGTGAACGAAGCAAGTCTCCACGGGTCAAAACCGTGTTGAGCCAAGCCCCGTGCATCTGCGCGGGGCGTTTTTAGTTTTAGCTCTCGTGAGCGGGGACCCGGAAGACCGGCTTTATTCCCCGGAAGGAGGGTTATGACAACGCCTAGCAAGATCTCCGCAGTTGCAGAGATCACCAACGATTTCAAGGAATCGAACGCGGCTGTCCTGACCGAATACCGCGGGCTCACTGTTGCACAGCTCAAGGAACTGCGTGTTGCGCTCGGCCAGGACACCAAGTTCTCGGTCGTCAAGAACACCCTGAGTGCCATTGCAGCCAAGGAAGCTGGAGTTGAAGCATTCAACGATCAGCTTGCCGGCCCTACTGCAATCGCCTTCATCAAGGGTGACGCTGTTGCTGCTGCCAAGAGCCTGACGGACTTTGCCAAGGCCAACAAGCAGCTGGTTATCAAGACCGGCGTCTTCGAAGGCAAGGCATTGGACGCAGCAGGAGTTGCCGCACTGGCAGCCCTCGAGTCCCGCGAGCTGCAGCTTGCACGTGTTGCTGGTGTCCTCAAGGCTCCCGCATCCGCTGCTGCACGCATCATCGACGCTCTGCGCCTCAAGCTTGAAGAAGAGGGCGGCGCTTCTGCACCGGCCGCTGAAGAAGCTCCGGCTGAAGAGGCTGCATCCGAGGAAGCTCCGGCTGCTGAAGAAGCACCGGCAGCTGCCGAAGCTGCAACCGAAGAGAACTAAGTTCTCCCCTCAATCAAACTCCGGTGCACGGAACGGATTTGTCCGGGCCTGCACCAACTAATGGAAGGACGCCACCATGGCGAAGCTCAGCAACGAAGAGCTCATTGAAGCTTTCAAGGAACTGACCATCATCGAGCTCTCCGAGTTCGTCAAGCTCTTCGAAGAGACCTTCGAAGTTACGGCTGCTGCTGTTGCAGTTGCTGGCCCCGCTGCCGGCGGTGCTGCTGAAGCTGCTGAAGAGAAAACCGAATTCGACGTCGTTCTCGAAGCTGCTGGCGACAAGAAGATCGCAGTGATCAAGGAAGTTCGCGCCATCACCTCCCTCGGCCTCAAGGAAGCCAAGGACCTGGTTGACAGCGCACCGAAGGCTGTTCTCGAAGGCGCCACCAAGGAAGCTGCCGAGAAGGCTAAGGCTCAGCTCGAAGAAGCTGGCGCAACGGTTACCCTCAAGTAACTCGTTTTGCTTTGTGGAAGCCCCGTCCGGTTCGCCGGGCGGGGCTTCCTGCGTTCCACAGCACCCAACTGAGTCGCATTTGTGCGCGTTTTGAGGGGGCGAAACGCGCTTAACTGCGACTTAGTTGGGTTCGCTGATGTCCGCTACTACCGCTCCCAGAGCTGCCGTGAGTGCGTCCGCGTCCACAAACGCACTCCGGCCGTGCGCGCCGGCACCCATGGAGATCCGACGCCCGGTGATGGTGGCGTCGGCATACACCGGCCACGGGGTGGTGCTGCCCAACGGGGTGATGGTGCCGCGTTCATAGCCGGTGGCGGCCAGGGCGACGTCGGCGTGGGGGAGCGAGAGCTTATTGACGCCCAGCAGGGCACGCAGCTTGGGCCAGGAGATTTGCCGATCCCCGGGTATCAGCGCGAACAAGAAGCTGCCATCCTTGTGCTTGACCACCAGCGACTTCACGATGTCTGCGGGGCTTATGCCCAGGATTGCGGCGGCCTCTTCGAGGCTGCGGGCAGCCGGGCGCTCGACGACGTCGACGTCAAGTCCGCGCGCCGCGGCGTCGGACAGGAATCGTTCCGCACCTGCCATCCCGGGTGCAGCCACTCCCTCAGCCATCAGTCGCGGTACAGGAGGAGGGCTTCACCCTGGCCTCCGCCTCCGCAGAGGGAGACAGCGGCTTTCCCGGTTCCCCTGCGTTTGAGCTCGTGCGCGGCGTGCAGTGCCAACCGCGCTCCTGATGCTCCAATGGGGTGGCCCAATGCGATGGCGCCGCCGTGGATGTTGCACTTCTCCAGTGGGTAGCGGAGGTCTTTGAGGGACTGGACGGCCACCGAGCCGAATGCCTCGTTGATTTCGATGAAATCCAGATCCTCCGCCGTCCAGCCAGCTCGCTTCAGAGCTTGGGCAATAGCGTTGGATGGTTGGGAGTGCAGTGAATTGTCGGGGCCGGCTACTTGGCCGGGCTTCCCCACGACGGCCAGGAAGTCCAACCCGTTGTCCGTGGCGAAGCGGCGGCTGGTCAGCACCAACGCGGAGGCGCCGTCGGACAGGGGAGAGGAGTTGCCGGCCGTGATGGTGCCGTCGGTGGCGAAAGCGGCCTTGAGCGGCGCCAAGGTTTCCAAGGAAGTGTTGGGTCGAACGCCTTCATCCGTGGTGAGTACCACTGGATCTCCCTTGCGCTGCTTGACGCTTACCGGGGCGATTTCGACGTCGAAGATTCCGTCCGCGATAGCGGCAGCGGCGCGCTGGTGGGAAGCAGCCGCTACTTCATCCTGGGATTTGCGGTCAATGCCGAGTGTCACGTTCTTGGTTTCTGTGGACAGGCCCATGGACTGCCCGTCGAACGCGTCCGTGAGGCCGTCATGGGCAGCAACGTCCAGGGCCTGAATGGCGCCATAGGTCCAGCCCTGCCGCGAGCCAGGCAGGAGGTGGGGTGCCCGGGTCATGGATTCCTGGCCTCCGGCGACGACGACCGTGGCATCGCCGCTGCGGATCATGCGCGCGGCATCAATGACGGCGGTGAGTCCGGAGAGGCAGACCTTGTTGATGGTGACCGCAGGGATGTTCCAGCCGACGCCGGCCGCGATGGCGCTTTGCCGGGCTGGATTCTGACCCGCACCGGCTTGAAGCACCTGGCCCATGATGACGGCGTCCACCTGTTCTGCTTTGACCCCGCTGGCGGCCAAAGCGGCGGTAATGGCATGAGCGCCGAGGTCGACGGCGGTGAAGCCCGCCAATTGTCCGTTGAGCCGACCCTGTGGGGTACGGGAAGCAGCAAGGATGACAACGTCATTGTCGTCAGCGGAGTTGGTCATGGTCTCTCTTCCGATCCGGGAGTGGTGTAGCAAGGCTATCGCGGAGTGCGCTCGAGCCCACTTCTTCAACAACTGCGTTGATCATCCCATTCCTTGCCTGCTCTCCTCTGACAGTTCGGCCTTCACGGTTCGGCGAATTTTTGCTGGCATTGGTGCCCGCAGCAACCGTGCTTGCAATCACGGACGATCTGGGGTAGACAGAAAGGCTACTTTGCCGTATCGTAGATATTTGCGTCTTCCCTGTTAACCTTCAGCCTTCATATAGCGGTGGGCTTTACCTCTCAGCTGCGTCATTGACGTGCCGTTCCGAAACGTGCACTGTCATAAGCGGACTGGGTCCGGGTCATATAGCGGAACCGGAACAAGTATTCTGCGGAGCACTCTGCAGGATGCAAACGGGGGAGATCTGAAAACGCCTGAAGGTCTGTGGAAGGATCCCTCTTGGTCGCCTCGAGCACCTCTAATAACGAAACCGCTAACACGGCAAGCACCGATGGTGCCACCCGCCGCCTCTCATTCGCAAAGATTCACGAACCGCTTGACGTTCCGAATCTTCTCGCCCTGCAGACAGACAGCTTTGACTGGCTGGTCGGAAACGAACGCTGGCAGGCGCGGGTAGCGAAGGCTGTCGAGGAGGGCGACCTCAGCGTCGCCACCAGCTCCGGACTTGCCGACATCTTCGAAGAGATCTCCCCCATCGAGGATTTCCAGGGCACCATGTCCCTGAGCTTCTCGGAGCCGGAGTTCGCTGACCCGAAGTACACCATGGCCGAATGCAAAGACCGTGACGCCACTTACTCGGCACCGCTGTATGTCAAGGCCGAGTTCATGAACAACAACACGGGCGAAATCAAGCAGCAGACCGTGTTCATGGGCGACTTCCCCCTCATGACTGAGAAGGGTACGTTCGTCGTCAACGGCACCGAGCGCGTTGTTGTCTCCCAGTTGGTCCGTTCACCGGGCGCCTACTTTGAGCGCACGGCTGACAAGACCAGTGACAAGGACATCTTCACTGCGAAGATCATCCCGTCCCGTGGTGCATGGTTTGAACTCGAAATCGACAAGCGCGATCAGGTCGGCGTTCGCCTCGACCGTAAGCGTAAGCAGTCGGTTACGGTTCTCCTGAAGGCCCTCGGCTGGACCGAAGGCCAGATCCTGGAAGAGTTCGGCCAGTACGACTCCATGCGTGCAACGCTGGAGAAGGACGCCACCGAAACCCGCGAAGATGCGCTTCTGGACATCTACCGCAAGCTGCGTCCGGGCGAGCCGCCCACAGTTGAGGCTGCCCAGTCCCTGCTGGACAACCTGTACTTCAACGCCAAGCGCTACGATCTTGCCAAGGTTGGCCGTTACAAGATCAACCGCAAGCTCGGCATCGACCGTTCCCTTGGTGACAAGGAAGCTTCGGTCCTGCACGTTGAAGACATCGTCGCCATGATCAAGTTCCTCGTCGCGCTTCACGCCGGCGAGAAGACCCTCATGGGCAAGCGCGACGGCGAAGACCACGAACTTCGCGTCGACGTCGACGACATCGACCACTTCGGCAACCGTCGCATCCGCGCCGTGGGCGAACTGATCGAGAACCAGGTCCGCACCGGCCTCTCCCGCATGGAACGCGTCGTTCGCGAACGCATGACCACGCAGGACGTCGAGGCCATCACGCCGCAGACACTGATCAACATCCGTCCCGTTGTGGCAGCCATCAAGGAGTTCTTCGGAACCTCCCAGCTGTCGCAGTTCATGGACCAGAACAACCCGCTTTCGGGTCTGACCCACAAGCGCCGCCTGTCGGCACTTGGCCCGGGTGGTCTGTCCCGTGACCGTGCAGGCATGGAAGTTCGAGACGTTCACCCGTCCCACTACGGACGTATGTGCCCCATCGAAACCCCTGAAGGCCCGAACATTGGTCTGATCGGCTCGCTGGCTTCCTACGGCCGCATCAACCCGTTCGGCTTCATTGAGACGCCGTACCGTCTGGTTTCCGAAGGCGTCGTTTCCGATGAGGTCCAGTACCTCACGGCTGACGACGAAGCAGAGGTCCTGATCGCACAGGCCAACGCTCCGCTGGACGCTGACAAGAAGTTCGCGGAAGAGACCGTGCTTGTCCGTGCCCGTGGTGGTGGAGGCGAGCCCGTTCTGGTTCCCGCTGCAGACGTTCAGTTCATGGACGTTTCCCCGCGCCAGATGGTTTCCGTGGCAACCGCCCTGATTCCGTTCCTCGAGCATGACGATGCCAACCGTGCACTCATGGGTGCCAACATGCAGCGTCAGGCCGTGCCCCTGGTCCGTTCCGAGGCTCCTTTCGTGGGCACCGGCATGGAACGCGCAGCAGCAGTCGACGCCGGTGACGTTGTCATCGCGAAGAAGGCAGGTGTGGTTACCGAGGTTTCCGCCGAGCTCGTTGTGATGATCAACGATGACGGTACCGAGACCAACTACCGCATCAATAAGTTCGCCCGTTCCAACCAGGGCAACTGCTACAACCACCGCGTGTTGGTCAACGAAGGCCAGCGTCTGGAAGTTGGCGGCATCATCGCCGACGGTCCCGCAACGGACCAGGGTGAGCTTGCCCTCGGTAAGAACCTGCTTGTGGCATTCATGTCATGGGAAGGCCACAACTTCGAGGACGCCATCATCCTGTCCCAGCGCATTGTTGCTGAGGATGTTCTTTCCTCCATCCACATTGAGGAGCACGAAATTGATGCCCGCGACACCAAGCTTGGTGCCGAGGAAATCACCCGTGATATCCCCAACGTGTCCGAGGAAGTCCTTGCAGGACTGGACGAGCGCGGCATCATCCACATCGGTGCCGAGGTTGAAGCCGGCGACATCCTGGTCGGAAAGGTCACCCCTAAGGGTGAAACCGAACTGACCCCGGAAGAGCGCCTCCTCCGTGCAATCTTCGGTGAGAAGTCCCGCGAAGTCCGAGACACCTCCCTGAAGGTGCCCCACGGCGAGTCCGGTACGGTCATCGGCGTGCGCGTCTTCGACCGCGACAACGACGACGAACTGCCCCCGGGCGTGAACCAGCTGGTCCGCGTCTACGTTGCAGCCAAGCGTAAGATCACCGACGGCGACAAGCTCGCCGGCCGTCACGGCAACAAGGGTGTTATCTCCAAGATCCTCCCGATCGAGGACATGCCCTTCCTTGCAGACGGTACCCCGGTGGACATCGTCCTGAACCCCCTTGGTGTTCCGGGTCGAATGAACGTTGGACAGGTCCTGGAAACCCACCTCGGTTGGGTTGCCAAGACCGGTTGGAAGATCGAAGGCGAGCCGGAGTGGGTCAAGAACCTCCCGAACCTGCCCCGTGAAACCGGCCAGACCACCGTTGCCACACCGGTGTTCGATGGCGCCCGCGAAGAAGAAATCACGGGCCTGCTTGACTCCACCAACGTGACCCGCGATGGCGATCGCCTGATCGATTCCTCTGGCAAGACCCGTCTGTTCGACGGCCGCTCCGGCGAGCCGTTCCCGGACCCGATCTCCGTCGGTTACATGTACATCCTGAAGCTCCACCACTTGGTGGACGACAAGATCCACGCGCGCTCCACCGGCCCGTACTCCATGATCACGCAGCAGCCGCTGGGTGGTAAGGCTCAGTTCGGTGGCCAGCGCTTCGGTGAAATGGAAGTGTGGGCGCTCGAAGCTTACGGCGCTGCTTACACCCTTCAGGAACTCCTCACGATCAAGTCCGATGACATCCATGGTCGTGTGAAGGTCTACGAAGCCATCGTCAAGGGCGAGAACATCCCTGAGCCTGGCGTTCCCGAGTCCTTCAAGGTCTTGATCAAGGAAATGCAGTCGTTGTGCCTGAACGTGGAAGTTCTTTCCACGGACGGAACCACGATCGAAATGCGTGACTCTGATGACGCAGTCTTCACGGCTGCGGAAGAACTGGGCATCGATCTGTCTCGTGCAGAGCCCAGTTCCGTAGAAGAGGTTTAGCAGCTGTTCCGGCGGACAGCTTCAACAACTGTCCGTCGGAACAACTCCCTCTTCCCGTAACCAAGACTTCAGAATTTAGAGAACAAGAGAGAACAGGGACCATATGTCCAGCGAATCCTCCTTCGGCCTCATGCAGATCGGCCTCGCCACCGCGGAAGACATCCGCGGATGGTCTTACGGTGAGGTCAAGAAGCCGGAAACCATCAACTACCGCACGCTCAAGCCTGAGAAGGACGGCCTCTTCTGCGAGAAGATCTTTGGCCCGTCCCGCGACTGGGAATGCTACTGCGGTAAGTACAAGCGCGTCCGCTTCAAGGGCATCATTTGCGAGCGTTGTGGCGTTGAAGTCACCCGTGCCAAGGTGCGCCGTGAGCGCATGGGCCACATCGAGCTGGCCGCGCCTGTAACCCACATCTGGTACTTCAAGGGCGTCCCCTCGCGCTTGGGTTACCTTTTGGACCTGGCACCGAAGGACCTTGAGAAGGTCATCTACTTCGCTGCCTACATGATCACCAGCGTTGACACCGAGAGCCGTCACGCAGAACTGCCGAACCTCCAGGTTGAGCACGACCTCGAGAAGAAGCAGATGGTGGACAACCGCGACAGCGACATCGCCACGATCGCCCGCGACCTTGAAGACGAGCTTGCCCGTCTTGAAGGCGAAGGCGCCAAGGCTGCCGACAAGAAGAAGGCCCGCGACTCTGCTGACCGCCAGATGGCGAACGTCCGTAAGCGTGCCGACGCCGACATCGAGCGCCTTGAGCAGGTTTGGGACCGCTTCAAGAACCTCAAGGTTGCTGACCTTGAAGGTGACGAAGGCCTGTACCGCGAACTGCGCGACCGTTACGGACTGTACTTCGAGGGCTCCATGGGTGCCGAGGCGATCAAGAAGCGCCTCGAGACCTTTGACATGCAGGCTGAAGCCGAGTCACTGCGCGACACCATCCAGAACGGCAAGGGCCAGCGCAAGACGCGTGCCCTGAAGCGCCTGAAGGTTGTCAACGCGTTCCTGACCACCAACAACAGCCCGCTCGGCATGGTTCTCGACGCCGTCCCGGTGATCCCGCCGGAACTGCGCCCGATGGTCCAGCTGGACGGTGGCCGCTTCGCGACCTCCGACCTCAACGACCTCTACCGTCGCGTGATCAACCGCAACAACCGCCTCAAGCGACTGCTTGACCTCGGTGCTCCGGAGATCATCGTCAACAACGAGAAGCGCATGCTTCAGGAAGCTGTTGACAGCCTCTTCGACAACGGTCGTCGTGGCCGCCCCGTTACGGGTCCGGGTAACCGTCCCTTGAAGTCCCTGAGCGACATGCTCAAGGGCAAGCAGGGTCGTTTCCGCCAGAACCTCCTCGGCAAGCGCGTTGACTACTCGGGTCGTTCGGTTATCGTCGTCGGCCCGCAGCTGAAGCTGCACCAGTGTGGTCTGCCCAAGCAGATGGCCTTGGAGCTCTTCAAGCCGTTCGTGATGAAGCGCCTGGTTGACCTCAACCACGCACAGAACATCAAGTCGGCCAAGCGCATGGTTGAGCGTTACCGTCCGCAGGTTTGGGACGTGCTGGAAGAGATCATCACCGAACACCCGGTGCTGCTCAACCGTGCACCTACCCTTCACCGCCTCGGCATCCAGGCCTTCGAACCCCAGCTTGTGGAAGGCAAGGCAATCCAGCTTCACCCGTTGGTTTGTGGCGCCTTCAACGCTGACTTCGACGGCGACCAGATGGCAGTCCACCTGCCGCTGAGCCCGGAAGCCCAGGCCGAAGCACGCATCCTGATGCTGTCCTCGAACAACATCCTGAAGCCCTCTGATGGCCGTCCGGTGACCCTTCCTTCGCAGGATATGATCATCGGCCTGTACCACCTGACCACCAAGCGCGTCGGCTCCGCCGGCGAAGGCCGCATCTTCTCCTCGGTTTCGGAAGCCATCATGGCCTACGATGCCCGTGATCTGCACCTGAACTCCCAGGTCAAGATCCGCTTGGACGACTTCGTGCCTTACGCAGGATGGGAAGCTCCGGAAGGTTGGGAGCCCGGTCAGCCGGCTCTCGTTGAAACCTCCCTGGGCCAGGTCATCTTCAACCAGACGCTGCCTGAGGATTACCCGTGGGTTGAGGCTGTTGCAGATAAGGGCGAACTGTCCCGTATCGTCAACGACCTCGCCGAGCGCTACCCGAAGGTTGTTACCGCGGCAACGCTGGACAACCTGAAGGACGCCGGTTTCTACTGGGCCACCCGTTCGGGTGTCACGGTTGCCATCTCTGACATCGAGGTGCCTACTTCCAAGCCTGCCATCCTGGCCGGTTACGAGAACATGGCCGCCAAGATCCAGGGCCAGTACGACAAGGGCCTGATCGACGACGACGAGCGTCGCCAGGAACTGATCGAAATCTGGAACAAGGCAACCAACGAAATCGCCCAGGCGATGCGTGACAGCCTGTCCCCGATGAACACCATCAACCGCATGGTGTCCTCCGGTGCACGTGGTAACTGGATGCAGGTCCGCCAGATCGCGGGTATCCGTGGTCTTGTGGCCAACCCGAAGGGTGAGATCATTCCTCGCCCGATCAAGTCCTCCTACCGCGAGGGCCTGTCGGTTCTGGAATACTTCATCGCCACGCACGGTGCCCGTAAGGGTCTGGCCGATACCGCTCTGCGTACTGCCAACTCGGGTTACCTGACCCGTCGTCTGGTGGACGTCTCGCAGGATGTCATCGTCCGCGAAGAGGACTGTGGTACCGAACGCGGTCTGGTCACCCCGATCGCCGTGCCGGATTCCAACGGTGAGCTCGTCCTGGACGAGAACGTCGAGAACAGCGCCTACGCACGTACGCTGGCTGTCGACGTCGTCGATGCCCAGGGCAACGTCCTGGCTGCTGGCGGCACCGACTGCGGCGACGTCGTTATCGACCAGCTGCTGGCTGCAGGCATCACCGAGGTCAAGGTCCGCTCCGTACTCACGTGTGAGTCCAAGGTGGGCACGTGTGCACTCTGCTACGGCCGTTCGCTGGCTACCGGTAAGACCGTGGACATCGGCGAGGCCGTGGGCATCATTGCCGCACAGTCCATCGGTGAGCCCGGTACACAGCTGACCATGCGTACGTTCCACACCGGTGGTGCTGTTTCCGCCGGTGGCGGCGACGACATCACCCAGGGTCTGCCCCGTATCCAGGAGCTCTTCGAAGCCCGTACTCCGAAGGGTGTGGCACCGATTGCAGAAGCAGCCGGCCGCATCACCATCGAAGAGTCCGAGCGTCAGATGCGCCTGGTCATCACTCCGGACGATGGTTCCGAAGAGATTGCCTACCCGGTGCTCCGCCGTTCACGTTTGCTCATCGAAGATGGCGATCACGTAAGCGTCGGCCAGAAGCTGATCAACGGTCCTGTGGACCCGAAGCAGGTTCTGCGCATCATGGGTCCGCGTGCTGCACAGAAGTTCCTTGTGGACGAAGTTCAGGGCGTGTACCGCAGCCAGGGTATTGGTATCCACGACAAGCACGTCGAGGTTATAGTCCGCCAGATGCTGCGCCGCGTGACCGTCATCGAATCCGGCGACTCCGACCTGCTCCCCGGTGAGCTTGCAGAGCGCGCCCGCTTCGAGGACGAGAACCGCCGCGTCGTGTCTGAGGGCAAGGCACCGGCATCCGGTCGTCCGGAACTCATGGGTATCACCAAGGCTTCCTTGGCTACCGAGTCCTGGCTGTCGGCTGCTTCCTTCCAGGAAACCACCCGCGTCCTGACGCAGGCGGCCATGGAAGGCAAGAGCGATCCTCTGCTCGGCCTCAAGGAAAACGTCATCATCGGTAAGCTCATCCCGGCTGGTACGGGTCTGCCCCGCTACACAGAGGTCACCGTGGAGCCGACGGAAGAAGCAAAGGCAAGCCTGTTCACGGGCCCCAGCGCTTTCACCGACTTCTCCTATGACGCCCTGGGTGGCGACGGTGCGCCTGAGTTCCACGCCATCCCGCTGGATGACTACGATCTCGGTAACGATTTCCGCTGACGCGTGAGTTGACGCCAAAAGGCCAGGCCCCGCACTTTCGAGTGCGGGGCCTGGCCCGTTAACGCCGCCTTTTCGGGCGGGAACCCGGGGGAGTGGAGGACGACGGCGGCGCCCGGCTTCCGCCGTCGTCCTCCATACACCCGATTAAGGCGCTAGATCAAGCCGTGCTAGACTTTTGGTAATTGTTCTGTGTGGCAGTGGATGAAGGCCGCCGCAGCATCATTTTGGTTTTGTTCTCATGGTGCTGGGTGGAGCCTGTTTCCGGGTTGCGGGCAACATGCGCAACGAATGCCGCACTTTTGCACGCCTACCGGAGTTTCGGCCGGCTGCACGAGCAACGCCAAAGTTCCCACGTTTACACAGGCTGGCGCCTGTGTGTGGGGGCAGAGATCAAACAACGGAGAACACGAAAGTGCCTACGATTAACCAGCTGGTCCGCAAGGGCCGCACGCCGAAGGTCTCCAAGACCAAGGCTCCCGCGCTGAAGGGCAGCCCGATGCGCCGCGGTGTTTGCACCCGCGTTTACACCACCACCCCCAAGAAGCCGAACTCGGCTCTCCGTAAGGTGGCACGTGTGCGCCTCAACGGTGGCGTAGAAGTTACCGCCTACATCCCCGGTGTTGGCCACAACCTCCAGGAGCACTCCATCGTGCTCGTCCGTGGTGGTCGTGTTAAGGACCTTCCGGGTGTCCGCTACAAGATCGTCCGCGGCGCACTCGACACCCAGGGTGTCAAGAACCGCAAGCAGGCTCGCAGCCGTTACGGCGCAAAGATGGAGAAGAAGTAATATGCCTCGCAAGGGTCCGGCCCCGAAGCGGCCGCTAGTTTCCGATCCCGTTTACGGCTCCCCGTTGGTCACGCAGCTGATCAACAAGGTTCTTGTCGACGGCAAGAAGTCCACCGCAGAGCGCATCGTTTACGGTGCACTCGAAGGTGCACGTGCCAAGTCCGGCGGCGACCCCGTTGCCGCTCTCAAGAAGGCCATGGACAACGTCAAGCCTTCTCTCGAGGTGCGTTCACGCCGTGTTGGTGGCGCTACCTACCAGGTTCCGGTTGAGGTCAAGCCGGGTCGCTCCACCGCTCTCGCTCTGCGTTGGCTCGTGGGCTACTCCAAGGCCCGCCGCGAGAAGACCATGACCGAGCGCCTCCAGAACGAAATCCTGGATGCCTCAAATGGTCTTGGTGCCGCTGTGAAGCGTCGCGAAGACACCCACAAGATGGCCGAGTCCAACAAGGCCTTCGCACACTACCGCTGGTAAAAACTTTCCGGACGCCGCCGGCTCACTGAGCCGGCGGCGAACGTGTAGTCCATCCGAAAGGGAGACCCCGTGGCACAGGACGTGCTTACCGACCTTAATAAGGTCCGCAACATCGGCATCATGGCCCACATCGATGCCGGCAAGACCACCACTACCGAGCGCATCCTGTTCTACACGGGTGTGAACCACAAGATCGGCGAGACGCACGACGGCGCTTCGACGACTGACTGGATGGAACAGGAAAAGGAACGCGGCATCACCATCACGTCTGCCGCCGTGACTTGCTTCTGGGACAAGAACCAGATCAACATCATTGACACCCCGGGCCACGTTGACTTCACGGTTGAGGTTGAGCGCTCCCTGCGCGTCCTCGACGGTGCAGTCGCAGTGTTCGATGGCAAGGAAGGCGTGGAGCCGCAGTCCGAGACTGTTTGGCGCCAGGCCGACAAGTACAACGTTCCGCGTATCTGCTTTGTCAACAAGATGGACAAGCTGGGTGCTGACTTCTACTTCACCGTAGATACCATCATCTCCCGCCTTGGTGCCAAGCCGCTGGTTATGCAGCTGCCCATTGGCGCTGAGAACGACTTCATCGGTGTTGTTGACCTCCTCGAAATGCGCGCCCTGGTTTGGCCTGGCGACGCAAAGGGTGACGTCACCATGGGCGCTTCCTACGAAGTGCAGGAAATCCCGGCGGATCTCCAGGCCAAGGCCGAAGAGTACCGTGCACAGCTCGTTGAGACTGTGGCCGAGGCTTCCGAAGAACTTATGGAGAAGTACCTCGAAGGTGAAGAACTCACCCTCGAAGAGATCAAAGCCGGCATCCGCAAGATGACCATCAACTCTGAGCTCTACCCGGTCTTCTGTGGTTCTGCCTTCAAGAACCGCGGTGTCCAGCCGATGCTTGACGCTGTTGTTGACTTCCTGCCGAACCCGCTCGACGTCCCGCCGATGATCGGTCACGATCCTCGCGACGAAGAGAAGGAACTCACCCGCAAGCCCTCTGCTGACGAGCCGTTCTCGGCCCTCGCCTTCAAGATTGCTGCGCACCCGTTCTTCGGTCAGCTGACCTTCGTTCGCGTGTACTCCGGTCACGTCGAGGCTGGCGCCCAGGTGGTTAACTCCACCAAGGGCAAGAAGGAACGCATCGGCAAGCTGTTCCAGATGCACGCCAACAAGGAAATGCCTGTTGAGGGCGCTACCGCCGGCCACATCTACGCGGCTATCGGTCTGAAGGACACCACCACGGGCGACACCCTGTGTGATGCCAACAACCAGATCGTCCTCGAGTCCATGAGCTTCCCGGAGCCCGTGATCTCTGTTGCGATCGAGCCCAACACCAAGGGTGACCAGGAGAAGCTCTCCACGGCCATCCAGAAGCTCTCCGCTGAGGACCCGACCTTCCAGGTCTCCCTCAACGAAGACACGGGCCAGACCATCATCGCCGGCATGGGCGAGCTCCACCTGGACATCCTGGTGGACCGCATGCGCCGCGAATTCAAGGTCGAGGCAAACGTTGGCAAGCCGCAGGTTGCTTACCGCGAAACCATCAAGCGCGCCGTTGAGCGCCTTGACTACACGCACAAGAAGCAGACCGGTGGTTCGGGTCAGTTCGCAAAGATCCAGATTGCGATCGAGCCCATGGACACCGCTTCCGGCGAGCTGTACGCGTTCGAAAACAAGGTCACTGGTGGCCGTGTTCCGCGCGAATACATCCCGTCCGTTGACGCTGGTATCCAGGATGCACTGAACGACGGCGTCCTGGCCGGTTACCCGGTTGTCGGCATCAAGGCCACGCTGATTGATGGCGCGTCCCACGATGTTGACTCCTCGGAAATGGCGTTCAAGATCGCCGGACGTATGGCTTTCAAGGAAGCTGCACGCAAGGCGAACCCTGTTCTGCTTGAACCGCTGATGGATGTTGAGGTCCGCACACCTGAGGAATACATGGGTGATGTTATCGGTGACCTTAACGCCCGTCGTGGCCAGATGCAGTCCATGGAAGACGCAGCAGGTGTGAAGGTTATCCGTGCACACGTTCCGCTGTCCGGCATGTTCGGCTACATCGGTGACCTCCGGTCCAAGACCCAGGGTCGCGCTGTGTACTCCATGACGTTCAACAGCTACGCGGAGGTCCCCAAGGCAGTAGCCGACGAGATCATCCAGAAAACCCGCGGCGAGTAATCTCCCGGTAACGGATGCAATTCCGGTATCGGGAAGGCATCTGAGCGCTTGAGGCGGGGCTGCGGCGAGAGCTGCAGCCTGGCCCCTGCGCAAACAGGCTCGAGGAACTACCATTGGTTCCTGAATCTGCAATTTCACCAAAACCAAGCCCCCAAGTAGACTTGCTAAAGTTTCTGCCGCGAAAAGCGCGGCCGAGGAGCACTTCACTTGAAATCGTTCTAGGAGGAACCTGTGGCAAAGGCAAAGTTCGAGCGGACTAAGCCGCACGTCAACATCGGCACCATTGGTCACGTTGACCACGGTAAGACGACGCTGACTGCCGCCATTTCCAAGGTGCTGTACGACCAGTACCCGGATCTCAACGAGCAGCGCGACTTCGCGTCGATCGACTCTGCTCCGGAAGAGCGCCAGCGCGGTATTACCATCAACATCTCCCACGTGGAGTACCAGACCGAGAAGCGCCACTACGCACACGTAGACGCCCCGGGTCACGCTGACTACATCAAGAACATGATCACCGGTGCTGCCCAGATGGACGGCGCAATCCTCGTGGTTGCTGCAACCGATGGTCCGATGGCTCAGACCCGTGAGCACGTTCTGCTCGCCCGCCAGGTTGGTGTTCCCTACCTGCTGGTTGCACTGAACAAGTCCGACATGGTTGATGACGAAGAACTCCTCGACCTCGTCGAAATGGAAGTTCGTGAGCTCCTGAGCTCGCAGGGCTTCGATGGCGATGAGGCTCCGGTTGTTCGCGTTTCCGGTCTCAAGGCTCTGGAAGGCGACCCGGTTTGGGTCAAGTCCGTCCAGGACCTGATGGCAGCAGTCGACGAGTCCGTTCCGGACCCCGTACGTGACCGCGACAAGCCGTTCCTGATGCCGATCGAAGACGTCTTCACGATCACCGGTCGTGGAACCGTTGTTACGGGCCGCGCCGAGCGTGGAACCCTCGCCATCAACTCCGAGGTTGAGATCGTTGGCATCCGCCCGATCCAGAAGACCACGGTTACCGGTATCGAGATGTTCCACAAGCAGCTCGACGAAGCATGGGCCGGCGAGAACTGTGGCCTCCTGCTCCGCGGTCTGAAGCGCGACGATGTCGAGCGTGGCCAGGTTGTCGTCAAGCCGGGTTCCATCACCCCGCACACCGACTTCGAGGCTAACGTCTACATCCTTTCCAAGGACGAAGGCGGACGTCACAACCCGTTCTACTCCAACTACCGCCCGCAGTTCTACTTCCGTACCACGGACGTAACCGGCGTTATCACCCTGCCGGAAGGCACGGAAATGGTTATGCCTGGCGACAACACTGAGATGACCGTTGCGCTCATCCAGCCGATCGCTATGGAAGAGGGCCTCGGCTTCGCTATCCGCGAAGGCGGCCGCACCGTTGGTTCGGGACGTGTTACCAGCATCATCAAGTAGTCTCTACTTGTAGATCGGTGACACTCCGGCCCAGCCGGTAGTTAGCTAAGAGAACCCCACCGCTACGGCGGTGGGGTTCTTTTTGCTACAGTTACTCTATCGAATGGATAAAGGCCGTGCACTTGCTGCGTCCGGCGCAACCAAGGAGCTACCATGACTGCATTTCTCATCCTGCTGCTCGTCGTCATTGTCGGCGGGATTGGCTTTGCAGTCGGGCTTGCGAAGGGACGCCGCGGGACTGCTCATGCCCCTACTGCGGAGCCTCACCACGCAGCCTCCTACCAGGCAGGTTTTCTCGCCGGGCACCTGGCTGGTTGGCGGGATGCTGAGGCCAAGGGGCAGGCATTGGGCGGGTCCGCGGCCGGGAGTCCTGCTCCTGCCTCTGTTAGCCCGCCGGCTCCGTCTGCCCCGTACCGCCCAGTGCCGCCGCCGGCGCCCGCTTTCCACCCGCCTACGCCTCAGCCACCTGCACAACAACAGGCCGCGGCCGCGCAGCAGCCCATCCCACAGCAGCCCCTTCCGCAGCAGCCCGTCCGGCGGCAGCCGAACCCGCACCAGCCGAACCCACAGCCGTCGAATCCACAGCAGCCCGTTCGGCAATGGACTGCTCCCCGGGAACAGGCGACACAACGGGCCGTGCCACCTGTGGCACAACAGCAACCTGGTTTCTACGTCAACCAACCCCCGGTAGTTCGAGAGACTCCTGAGGCCGCCGCTGCGCGCAAGGAAAAGCGCGATCAGCAGAACATCAACATCACGCTCTACGTCGCCAGCCTCCTCTTGGTTGCAGCCGGAGCTTTGTTCCTGGGCACGAGCCTTCCGGCCCTCTTGCGGTTCGTGGGGATCTGGTTCATCACTGCGCTGTTCTATGGTGCAGGCATGGTCATCCACTCGCGCGTACCGCGGCTTCGGCCTGCTGCTGTGGCCTTTGTTGGAACAGGACTTGCGCTGGTTCCGGTCACCGGGTTGGCCATGTACAACTTTGTGCTTCACAACGGCCCGGCGGCATGGTTGGTCACTTCGTTGCTGGGCACCGCAGTCTACGCTTACACCGCAGTGAAGTTGGACAACAAAGTCCTGGCCTTCCTGTCCCTCAGCTTCATCGTCTCAACGGCGTGGTCCGGCGTATCGGTCCTTGGCGGCGCGCTGGTCTGGTACTTCACGGCGCTCATTGGGGTGGCAGTTCTCCTGACAGTAGTGTCCTTGCTGCGTCCTAAGTGGCTTCCGCCTCTTTACGTCCGTCCTCTGATGATGCTGCACCCGGCGTTGGTTCCCCTTGTAGCCGTTGCTGTTACGCTCACCCCTCACCTTTTGTCCAAGGGGGAGTACGCCTGGGTCATGTTGATGTGCGGCATCTACTTCGCCGTGATGTTCTTCGTTCCGCGGGCTCGCTATAGGGTGCAGCACCTCTATGCGGCGCGGGCCGCGCTGACCCTCGCCCTGCTCGGGGTGGTGTGGGATGTCACCGCGAACGTGAGCACAGTGTTGTTGGCCGCCGTCATCTGCCTCGGAGTCCAGGCCTTGGGGGTTGCCTTCGGAGGAAGGAAGTTGCTGCCCCGCTCCTGGTGGGCTGACGCCGTGTCATGTTTGGCGCTGCAACTGATAACTTCAACTATCCTCACCGTGGTGCTGGAGTTCAGGCCGTTCGACCCCCCAAACTATGTTCCTCTCGCTGTGACGATGCTGACTGCCATGGTGATGGGTTGGAAGTTGCGCCAAGGCCTGGAGTTTGCCCCGGCCGCTGTGCTGGGAGTGGGCGGAGCCCTCGGTGCGTTGCTCGGGGCATGGCCCGTCTCGATATTCCTGGGGTCAGCAGCGCTTTACTGGTTCCTGCTGGCACTGACCGCAGCAACCACTTCCCGCCAATACTTGATTCTCGCGGGGAGGATCGCGCTCACCTTGGCTGTGCCTTTGGGGGTAGCCGGTGTGATGACGGGAAATCCGGAACGAACGTCGTACTCCTTGATTGCGCTCGTGGCCGCGGCCGCCGTGCAGCAACTACTGAGCGCCGGGTTGGCACGTGGGGGAGTCCGGCTGTTGGCGCCGCAGGCTTCGGTAGCCGGCTTTGGCGCCGCCGCCGTCGCGGGCCTTCTTGTACTGCCGATATTTGACGACACTTCCGGGCGTCCGGTTGTTGCAGTAGCTGTACTCCTTGTTGTGCTGGCAGGTTTGGTAACGGGACTTCTGATGTTTCCGCCAGTTCGTACGGAATCCGCTGGCAAGGTTGGATGGCGTGCAACAGTGGCCGAAGTCATTGCGCCCGCAACCGCAGTCATCGCGGGCGCAATGACAACTGCATTCGTGTCGTTGACGTTGGGAAATGGCGTCCTTTTGGCATTGCTTGCCTACTTCGTGGTCACTGCCCTAAGAATCTCCCCGTCCTTCCACAGGCAGTGCTACTGGTGGCTGTCCCGGGCGGCTGGCACGCTGTTGGCGTTCTCGGCTTACGGGGACGCGATGCGCGATGGCTGGAGCATTCGGGTCGCCGGTGAAGTTCCCACCACAGGATTTGTACTGGTGGTGGCGGCCGCGGTCCAGCTGGTCCTTCCCCTCCTTGTCGGCAGCCGACGCCGTTACCCTCGAGCTTCCGTAGCAGATGCCGGTGTTGTGGTTGCCGTCATGGCGGCGGCAACCACGTTCCTTACTGTCACTGGAGCGTTTTCCGGGGGGACCGTTAGGGATAGCTGGCAGCCTGGAGTTGCAGCGGTATCGACTGCCTTGGCGGCCGTCCTCGTCAGTGCGATTCTGCGACGCCACTCCGCTGGCTGGATCTTTGCGCCCGCTGCTTTTGTCCTCCTCCTGGCACTCCGAGGAGGGAACGTCCGGGACGTCGAAATTCTGTTGGGCATCTTTGCCGCCTACAGCGGGTTCATGATGGGCGCGGTTCGCCACCGATTGATCCGCGGTTACTACCTGCTGGCGGTCCGGGTGCTTACCGGCGCCTTCGTCGCGGTGACAGTGGCTGATGTCACGGACTCGGCGACGGCTCTGTCCATTAGCCTCGCTCTGGTTCTTGCCTTGCAGCATGCGTTGACCATGGTCCTGCGAGGGCGAGGCATTGATGTCGCATTCCAGCAGGCAACAGTCCACGCCACCTTGGGTGCCCAGCTATTGCTGCCGTTCTCATACCTGCTCGCAGGGGATTACGACGGCGGAGGCCGCTGGGTAGCGATGCTTGAATTGGCTGTGGCCGCGGCTTCGGCCGCTATTGCATGGCGGATTCTCCGAGCCCGAGGATCCCAGTACTTCGGTACCGCGGTCGTTGTGGCTGGCGTCATCGCTGCTGGGCCGGCCCTCGTGTTCCCAGCTTCAACGTGGCTGTATCAGCCGCTTCTGGACAAGTCTCAAGTCCCTGTTGTCCTGCTCGCCCTGGCTGTTGCCACGGTTGCTGCGCGGGGGATATCCCGCCCGCAGAAGTCGTACGAGGGTTCTGCTGCCGGCGGCGCGGAGCGCTGGTTCTGGCTCATCTCGGCAATGGCATTTACGTTGGTTGGCGGCACTTTGACCTTGGGCATCTCACACTCCCTGACAGGACTGTCGGTACTGGTCCTGGCTGGTGTCTTGTTCGCTGCCTCGCACTTTGAACGGATGCCGGTCCTTTACACCGCAGCTGCCCCGGCCGTGCTGGTAGGGGCGGTGCCCGCCGTCGACGGTTTGTTGGTGGAGCTGCCTGAAGGTGTCTGGAGCGACTACGCTGCCTGGCTTATTGGCGGAGTGGGGACCGCGGTGCTCCTCTATTCCCTGAGAGTATTTGGCGGAGCGGCCATCAAAGGCAGTGACTGGCGACGTAACTCCTTGGCTGCCATTGCGGCCGTGGCGGTTGCAACATCTGCGGCCGTGGGGTTGGGGCGCGATCAAACATCCATGCTGGGATTTGTCCTGGTGGTGGTTACCGGGGTACTGGTTGTGATTGAGGTACCGAACGGGAAGTGGCTGGCAGCGGAGCTTGCGGGGATTGTCTCCGTCGCGGCTCTGCAACGGGCGGTGCTTTTCGTGGACGGATCCAGTCCGGATTTGTTCTGGACCGCGCAATGGTACGTGGTGGCGGGGGCCGTTATAGCAGGGCTGCGCTATGCAAAGGGGCAGCGCGCGGAGGCCCTCCTTCGGCTTTGCCTTGCCGCTGGCTTGCTGTCTCTCATGTCCCTGGGGACCGTCGTCGGCGGTACGTCTTCGCAACAGCTCTACGTACTGGTGGCACACGTCGTGCTTCTGGCAGCGGGCCTGCTCCTGGCTGAACGCGTACTGGTGTGGTGGGGAGCCGTCGCCGTAGCGCTGAGCATTATGTGGGCGCTGCGGTCCTACGCCTTTGCCATGCTCGCGTTGGTCGCCTTGGGTCTGATCGTGCTGGCGGTATGGCGTTTGAATCGGAAGCCGCCCAGCAATACCGGCGGGCCGGTCAAGGGCGGGGATCCGAGCGATGTTCCGCCGGAGCGGACCCGTGACGGAATCCGATAATGTTGCAGTCTACGAAGAGGAGAGCACCATGGAATTTCTGATTTTCCTGGCAGTCATTGCCGCTATCGGTGGCGGGGTGCTGTGGGGTCGAAAGAACTTCAAGAGCGAGATCGAACGCGCCAAGCGGATACGTCGCGCCAACAAGAGCAAGTAGGGTTCGGACTCCAAGCCTGATCGATTTAACTCACACATGCTACGAGTGATGGTGGCGTGCGCGGACCAGGGATCGATACCAGTAGAACGAGTCCTTGGGAGTCCGCTCCATGGTCTCGAAGTCCACGTGGGTCAGGCCGAACCGTTGTGAGTAGCCTGCTGCCCACTCGAAGTTATCCAGTAAGGTCCAGACGTAATATCCCCGGAGGTCCACATCTGCGGCGAGGCCACCAGGCCCCGTTGCCGTCAAGGCATGGCCAAGATGCTCAGCCAGGTAGGTAATGCGGTTAGTGTCTTGGATGGGTCCGTCAACGTGGGCAGGCTCGGGGAAGCTTGCTCCACCTTCCGTGATGTAGACGGGGGGAAGTGCCGCTCCATACCGGTCCTTCATGTCGCGGAGCAGCAACGCCAGGTATTCCGGCGCAACAGGCCAGCCGAACCCTGTGGTCTCATACTCCTGGTAGGCGGCCAAATGGAAAGGAACATTGGTCATCTCGGGAGAACTTCCGGTAGGGATCTCCGCCGGTCCAGGGCCCACTGCCACCTTCACGGGGTAGTAGTAGTTGAGCCCGTAAAAGTCCAGAGGTTGGCTGATCAGTTCAAGATCACCGTCGTGGACGGTACCCAGCGAGCGGAACCACGGTTTCATGGGCCACGGTGGCTTGGGGTATTGGCCAAGCAGGATCGCATCGGCGTAGATGCGGTTGAGGATCAGGTCCAGCGCCTGCGTCATCAGCCTGTCGCCAAGACTGTTGCTGGCCGGCTCCACGGGGCAATGCATGTTTGACACCCCGATCTGCCCCTTGACGCCAGCGTTCCGGAGAGCCCGCACGGCCATCCCATGACCCAGCAATTGATGATGCGCGGCAGGCAGTGAGTCGAACAGCAGTTGCCGGCCAGGGGCGTGCACACCCAGCGCGTATCCCTGAACTGTGACGGACACAGGCTCGTTCATGGTGACCCAGTGCTCAACGCGGTCACCGAACCGTTCGGCGGCGGCTTCGCAGTACACTCCGAAGCGTTCAGCAGTGTCCCGGTTCATCCACCCCCCGGCATGCTCCAACTCCAGCGGGGTATCCCAGTGGTACAGCGTTGCCATGGGGGAAATGCCTGCGGCCAGGAGTTTGTCGATCAGGCGATCATAGAAGTCCAGGCCGCGCTGGTTGACTGCACCTTTGCCGCCAGGTTGGATACGCGGCCACGAGAGCGAAAAGCGGTAGGAATCGACACCAAGCTCCTGCATCAAGGCAATATCTTCGTCGGAGCGGTTGTAGTGATCGCAGGCCATGGCGGGGGAGCCGCCGTCGACTATTGCCCCGGGCTTTTCGGAGAAAGCATCCCATCCCGACGGCCCGCGGCCGTCAGCGGTCAGCGAGCCCTCAATCTGGAAAGCTGCAGCGGCCACACCCAACGTGAACCCGGGAGGCAGGCGGGCGGCGAGATCTTCCACGGAGCCTGAATCCTGGGCGTTCATGCCCCTATCATCCTCACGGGACGAGTGGCGGGCAATGGCTCTTCAGGGCCGATTAGCCTTTACACCATATTTCCGCCATACTGGATGAGTTGTTCAAGCGCTTCTTCGTGTCCCGATCCGGATAATGCCGGGTGTCAGGGTCCAGGCTGAAGCCCAAACATAACCCTGAACCCCATGATTGCGGTCGAGTTTGCGTGGAAATCGCGACACGCCCGACCACGGGGGTCGGTGCGCCGGCAAGGTGAGGAACCCGGATTTTTCCGGATTCAGCTTGTGCGGCGTGTGGTGGCACTGCCTCAAACGCTTCGGCGGCCACATCAACAGGTAAGTAAACAGAGCAGCCCTAACTAGAGCAGCACTAGCTGAAAGAGAGTCAGGCGACATGGCGGGACAAAAAATCCGCATCCGGCTGAAGTCATATGACCACGAGGTCATTGATGTTTCAGCGCGGAAGATCGTTGAGACGGTCACGCGCGCAGGCGCAACGGTAGTCGGCCCGGTGCCGCTGCCCACGGAGAAGAACGTTTACTGCGTTATTCGCTCTCCTCACAAGTACAAGGACAGCCGTGAGCACTTCGAAATGCGTACTCACAAGCGTCTGATCGACATCATCGACCCCACGCCGAAGGCTGTTGACTCGCTTATGCGTCTCGACCTGCCCGCAGACGTGAACATCGAAATCAAGCTCTAGGGAGGTGCTGAGAGACTATGACCGCAACCCGTAACGTAAAGGGCCTGCTGGGCACGAAGCTCGGCATGACCCAGGTCTGGGACGAGAACAACAAGCTCATCCCGGTAACTGTTGTCCAGGCTGACTCCAACGTCATCACCCAGCTGCGTAACGCAGAGGTAGATGGCTACGTCGCCGTACAGATCGGCTACGGCCAGATCGACCCCCGCAAGGTCACCAAGCCGCTGGCTGGTCACTTTGAAAAGGCTGGCGTAACTCCTCGCCGCCACGTCGTCGAACTGCGTACCGCAGACGCCGCATCCTACGAGCTGGGCCAGGAGCTCTCTGTTGAGATCTTCGAAGCCGGCCAGAAGATCGACGTCGTCGGCACCTCCAAAGGTAAGGGCTTCGCCGGTGTTATGAAGCGTCACGGCTTCCACGGCGTTGGCGCTTCCCACGGTGCCCACAAGAACCACCGTAAGCCTGGCTCCATCGGTGGCGCATCCACCCCGAGCCGCGTCTTCAAGGGCCTGAAAATGGCCGGCCGCATGGGCGCCGAGCGTCACACCACGCTGAACCTCACGGTTCACGCCATTGACGCTGAGAAGTCGCTGCTCCTTATCAAGGGTGCCGTCCCCGGTGCCCGCGGCCAGGTCGTACTCGTACGCACCGCCGTGAAGGGAGCCTAGTTAAATGACTAGCACTGTCAAGGTAGACCTGCCCGCAGAGATCTTCGACGTCCAGACCAACGTGCCGCTGCTGCACCAGGTCGTCGTCGCACAGCTCGCTGCTGCACGCCAGGGTACCCACAAGACGAAGACCCGCGCCGAGGTTTCCGGTGCAGGTCGCAAGCCGTTCAAGCAGAAGGGCACCGGCCGCGCCCGTCAGGGTTCAATCCGTGCTCCTCACATGACCGGCGGTGGCGTTGTCCACGGTCCGACCCCTCGTGACTACAGCCAGCGCACCCCCAAGAAGATGAAGGCCGCTGCACTCCGCGGTGCCCTGTCTGACCGCGCCCGTAACGGCCGTATCCACGTCATCGCTGAACTGGTAGCCGGCACCAAGCCGTCCGCCAAAGAAGCACTGGCGTCGCTGCGCGCAGTCTCCGAGCGCAAGAACCTGCTCGTCGTTATCGAGCGCGCCAATGATGTTGCAGCACTCTCCGTGCGCAACCTCGAAGGTATTCACGTTCTGTACGCAGATCAGCTGAACACCTACGACGTGCTCATCTCCGACGACGTGGTCTTCACCAAGGCTGCTTTCGAGGCGTTCGTCGCTGACAAGGCAAAGAACGAGGAGGCCTCCAAGTGAGCGTAACCACCATCAAGGACCCGCGCGACGTCGTGCTTGCACCCGTCGTGTCGGAAAAGAGCTACGGTCTGATCGACGAAGGCAAGTACACCTTCCTGGTGGACCCTCGTTCGAACAAGACCGAGATCAAATTGGCCGTTGAGAAGATCTTCTCGGTCAAGGTTGACTCGATCAACACCATCAACCGTGCCGGTAAGCGCAAGCGCACCAAATTCGGCTGGGGTACGCGCAAGAGCACCAAGCGTGCAATTGTCACCCTCAAAGAAGGCACAATCGACATCTTCGGCGGTCCGCTCGCGTAGCGGAGACCACTTTAACGAGGAAATAAATTATGGGAATCCGTAAATACAAGCCGACTACCCCGGGCCGTCGTGGCTCGAGCGTAGCCGACTTCGCTGAAATCACGCGATCGACTCCGGAAAAGTCGTTGCTGCGTCCGCTGCACAAAACAGGCGGCCGTAACAACTCCGGTAAGATCACCACCCGTCACAAGGGTGGTGGGCACAAGCGCCAGTACCGTCTGATCGACTTCCGTCGTCACGACAAAGACGGCATCAACGCCCGCGTTGCCGAAATTGAGTACGACCCGAACCGTACGGCTCGCATCGCACTCCTGCACTACGTTGATGGCACCAAGCGTTACATCATCGCTCCTAACAAGCTGTCCCAGGGTGACTTCGTCGAGGCTGGTCCTGACGCTGACATCAAGCCGGGCAACAACCTGCCGCTGCGCAACATCCCGGTTGGTACCGTAATCCACGCAGTTGAACTGCGTCCGGGTGGCGGCGCCAAGATGGCACGTTCCGCAGGTGCTTCGGTACAGCTCGTTGCCAAGGAAGGCCGCTTCGCTCAGTTGCGTCTGCCCTCCGGCGAAATCCGCAACGTTGACGTGCGCTGCCGCGCAACCGTCGGCGAGGTCGGCAACGCCGAGCAGTCGAACATCAACTGGGGCAAGGCCGGCCGTATGCGCTGGAAGGGCGTTCGCCCGACCGTCCGTGGTGTAGCCATGAACCCGGTTGACCACCCGCACGGTGGTGGTGAAGGTAAGACTTCCGGTGGACGTCACCCGGTTAACCCGAACGGCAAGCCCGAGGGCCGTACCCGCCGTCCGAACAAAGAGAGCGACAAGCTTATTGTTCGTCGCCGCCGTACTGGCAAGAACAAGCGATAGGAGCCTGGACACATGCCACGCAGCCTGAAAAAAGGTCCTTTCGTTGACCAGCACCTCTTTGTGAAGGTCGCACGGGAAAACGATAAGGGCACCAAGAACGTCATCAAGACCTGGTCCCGCCGTTCGATGATCATCCCCGACATGCTCGGGCACACGATCGCCGTACACGACGGACGCAAGCACATTCCGGTGTTTGTCACAGAGTCGATGGTCGGGCACAAGCTCGGCGAATTCGCTCCCACGCGGACATTCCGCGGCCATGTTAAGGACGACCGTAAGGGCAAGCGCCGCTAGGCGCCTGACTTTACGTCTTAGACGAGAGAAGGAAAGCAATGGAAGCCAAGGCTATTGCGCGTCACATCCGCGTAACGCCTATGAAGGCCCGGCGCGTCGTCAACCTTGTTCGTGGTAAGCAAGCGAATGAGGCTCTGGCAATTCTGAAGTTTGCCCCCCAGGCAGCTTCGGAGCCGGTATTCAAGGTACTTCAGTCGGCAATGGCCAACGCACGTGTCCTCGCGGACCGTGACGGCGTTGCATTCGACGACAGCGACCTCTTCATCACCGAAGCATTTGTTGATGAAGGCCCGACCATGAAGCGGTTCCAGCCGCGTGCCCAGGGCCGCGCCTACCGCATTAGGAAGCGGACCAGCCACATCACGCTGGTTGTCGCAACCCCGGAGAAAGAGGAGGCTCGCTAAGTGGGACAGAAAGTTAACCCGCACGGGTTCCGACTCGGCATCACCACCGACCACGTTTCGCACTGGTTCGCTGACAGCACCAAGCCCGGACAGCGCTATAAGGATTTCGTCCGCGAGGACATCAAGATCCGTCAGCTCATGTCCACGGGCATGGAGCGCGCCGGCATCGCCAAGGTCGAGATCGAGCGCACCCGTGACCGTGTCCGCGTGGATATCCACACGGCACGCCCGGGTATCGTTATCGGCCGCCGCGGCGCTGAAGCAGACCGCATTCGCGGCGAGCTCGAAAAGCTCACCGGCAAGCAGGTTCAGCTGAACATCCTCGAGGTCAAGAACCCCGAGATGGAAGCACAGCTTGTTGCCCAGGGCATCGCTGAGCAGCTGACTTCCCGCGTGGCTTTCCGCCGTGCGATGAAGAAGGCCATGCAGTCCGCACAGCGTGCGGGTGCCAAGGGTATCCGTGTTGCTTGCTCGGGTCGTCTGGGCGGCGCAGAAATGTCCCGCTCGGAGTTCTACCGCGAAGGCCGTGTGCCCCTGCACACCCTCCGTGCGAACATCGACTACGGCTTCTACGAAGCCAAGACCACCTTCGGCCGCATCGGCGTGAAGGTCTGGATCTACAAGGGCGACGTCACTGCCAAGGAACTGGCTCAGCAGGCAGCTGCTGCTCCTTCCCGTGGCCGTGCAGGAGACCGTCCGGGCCGCCCGGGTGGCGACCGCCGTCGTCGTAACGACCGTCCGGCAGCTGAGGCAGCACCTGCTGCCGTTGAAGCACCGGCCGCTGAAGCTGCTGCACCTGCAGCAGAAGGAGGACAGGCTTAAATGCTTATCCCACGTCGAGTCAAGCACCGTAAGCAGCACCACCCGGGTCGTTCCGGCGCTGCAACGGGCGGCACCAAGGTCAGCTTCGGTGAGTACGGTATCCAGGCTCTCAGCCCGGCATACGTAACCAACCGTCAGATCGAGTCCGCTCGTATCGCGATGACCCGCCACATCAAGCGTGGCGGTAAGGTCTGGATCAACATCTACCCGGACCGTCCGCTGACGAAGAAGCCTGCTGAAACCCGCATGGGTTCCGGTAAGGGTTCTCCTGAGTGGTGGGTCGCAAACGTCAAGCCGGGCCGGGTTCTCTTCGAACTCTCCGGTGTCAATGAAGAGGTAGCTCGCGAGGCACTGCGCCTGGCAATCCACAAGCTGCCGTTGAAGGCACGCATTGTGCGTCGCGAAGGTGGTGAATAGAAATGGCAGTAGGGTCGAAGGATCTCGCACCCGCACAGCTGGACGGTTTCGACAACGAGCGTCTCGTTGAAGAACTCCGCAAGTCCAAGGAAGAGCTGTTCAACCTGCGTTTCCAGTCCGCCACCGGACAGCTGGAGAACCACGGTCGCCTGCGTGCGGTAAAGAAGGACATCGCACGCATCTACACCGTTCTCCGTGAGCGCGAGCTGGGCATTCGTGCCGAGGTTGCCGCACCGGTTGTGGAAGCCAAGGAAGAAAAGAAGTCCAAGAAGGCTGCCAAGGCTGAAAAGGCCGAGGTTGAAGCTGGAGAGGACGCCAAGTGAGCGAGAAGGAAACTGTGACGGAAGCAGCAGCCAGCGCTGAACAGCGCGGTTACCGTAAGACGCGTCGCGGCTACGTTGTCTCTGACAAGATGGAAAAGACCATCGTTGTTCAGGTTGAAGACCGCGTAAAGCACGCTCTGTACGGCAAGGTTATTCGCCGCACCTCGAAGGTCAAGGCTCATGACGAAGAGAACACCGCCGGCATCGGCGACCTCGTTCTCATCTCTGAGACCCGCCCGCTGTCCGCTACCAAGCGGTGGCGTCTGGTGGAGATCCTCGAAAAGGCCAAGTAAATCCAACGCCGGGCTTGCCCGGCAGGGTTGACTGGAAGGACCCGTATTCCCTGGGGAATGCGGGTCTTTCCGCGTTTCAGGCCCGTTGGTTTCGAGTGCATAAACGTGCTAGGATATTGAGTTTGTATGGCGCCATTAGTGGGCCGTCAACTACCTCGTAAACAATCGTGCTGCTGCATACTGCCCCGCGCAGAGTTTTCTGCAAGGGAAGCTGATGCTTGTGGCACGGGCGTTTAGGCCCGTCCTGGCAAAATCCAGACGGGTCAAGGGACACCCCGATCAACCGTTCCGCAAGGCTCATTCCGTATGCATGATTTCGGTCTGAGAACCGGCGCGACGCAAGGAGTAAAAATTGATTCAGCAGGAGTCGCGACTGAAGGTCGCCGACAACACGGGTGCTAAGGAAATCCTTACCATTCGCGTTCTCGGTGGATCTGGCCGTCGCTACGCAGGCATTGGCGACGTCATCGTCGCAACCGTCAAGGACGCTATCCCTGGCGGCAACGTAAAGAAGGGTGACGTCGTCAAGGCTGTCATCGTTCGTACCAAGAAGGAACGCCGCCGTGCGGATGGTTCCTACATCAAGTTTGACGAAAACGCAGCTGTGATCCTGAAGAACGACGGTGACCCCCGCGGTACCCGTATCTTCGGCCCGGTTGGTCGTGAACTTCGCGACAAGAAGTTCATGAAGATCGTTTCGCTGGCCCCGGAGGTGCTTTAGTCCATGGCTAAAATCAAGAAGGGTGACCTCGTTCAGGTCATCACCGGCGCCAAGCAGGAACGTGGCGGAGACCGCGGCAAGCAGGGCAAAGTCCTGCGCGTATTCCCGGACACCAACCGCGTGTTGGTAGAGGGCATCAACCGCGTCACCAAGCACACCAAGGTCGGTCAGTCGCAGCGCGGCACCAAGACCGGTGGCATCGAGGTCGTTGAGGCCCCGATCCACGTTTCCAACGTTGCTTTGGTTGACCCGTCGACCAAGAAGCCGACCCGTGTTGGTTTCCGTCTCGACACCGTTGAGAAGGATGGTCGTTCAAAGACTGTCCGTATCCGCGTGTCCAAGGCCTCCGGGAAGGACATCTAATGAGCGAGACACTGTCTGCAAACAAGATCGTTCCGCGTCTGAAGACCAAGTATGCAGAGGACATCAAGAAGTCCCTGCAGGACGAATTCAACTACGCGAACGTGAACCAGGTTCCCCGTCTGGTGAAGGTTGTTGTGAACATGGGTGTTGGAGATGCCGCCAAGGACTCCAAGCTGATCGACGGCGCTGTCCGCGACCTCACCCTGATCACCGGCCAGAAGCCGCAGGTAACCAAGGCCCGTAAGTCGATCGCACAGTTCAAGCTGCGCGAAGGCATGCCCATTGGTGCACACGCTACCCTGCGTGGCGACCGCATGTGGGAATTCGTGGACCGTCTGGTTTCGCTGGCCCTGCCGCGTATCCGTGACTTCCGCGGCCTCAACGGCAAGCAGTTTGATGGCAACGGCAACTACACCTTCGGTCTGACCGAGCAGGTTATGTTCCACGAAATCGACCAGGATTCCATTGACCGCGTTCGCGGCATGGACATCACGGTTGTGACCACTGCCAAGACCGACGACGAAGGCCGCGCGCTGCTCAAGGCGCTTGGTTTCCCGTTCAAAACCGAAAACTAACTACGTGACAGGTCCGTCCGCGTTTGCTCATGAGGGCAAGCGCAGCGGAAACCGGTACGAGGAAGGGCTATAGCCCAAATGACTATGACAGATCCTGTCGCAGACATGCTTACGCGTCTGCGCAATGCAAACTCGGCATACCACGACACCGTGTCCATGCCGTACAGCAAACTGAAGGCACGCGTTGCCGACATCCTTAAGGCCGAGGGCTACATTGCCGGCTGGAAGGAAGAGGAAGCAGAGGTTGGCAAGAAGCTGACCATCGACCTCAAGTTCGGTCCCAACCGCGAGCGTTCAATCGCTGGTGTCCGCCGCATCTCCAAGCCGGGTCTCCGCGTTTACGCGAAGTCCACCAACCTGCCGCACGTGCTGGGTGGCCTGGGTATCGCTATCCTGTCCACCTCTTCCGGCCTCCTGACTGACAAGCAGGCCGGCAAGAAGGGCGTGGGCGGCGAAGTCCTCGCGTACGTCTGGTAACGGGAAAGGAAGAGAATAATGTCACGTATTGGACGTCTCCCCATCACCGTTCCTGCCGGAGTTGAGGTCAAGCTCGATGGCTCCGTCATCAGCGTCAAAGGTGCCAAAGGCGAGCTGAGCCACACTGTGGCCAGCCCGATCGAGGTTACCCAGGAAGAAAACACTCTCACGGTCACCCGCCCGAACGACGAGCGCAACTCGCGTTCGCTGCACGGCTTGACCCGCACCCTGATCGCAAACATGATCCAGGGCGTTACCGAGGGCTACGAGAAGAAGCTTGAAATCGTTGGTACTGGTTACCGCGTTCAGGCCAAGGGTTCTGACCTGGAGTTCGCTCTGGGCTACAGCCACCCGGTTAGCGTCTCTGCGCCCGAAGGCATCACCTTCGTAGTAGAGGGTCCGACCAAGCTCTCTGTTGCGGGTATCAACAAGCAGCAGGTCGGCGAGGTTGCTGCCAACATTCGCAAGCTGCGCAAGCCTGACCCCTACAAGGGCAAGGGTGTCCGTTACGCCGGCGAAGTCATCCGCCGCAAGGTCGGAAAGGCTGGTAAGTAAACCATGGCCATCGCAATTAACAAGAAGCGTACGAACAAGAGCAAGTCGGCTGCACGCAGCCGTCGCCAGCTTCGTATCCGCAAGCGCATCACAGGTACGGCCGTACGTCCTCGTATGGTTGTTAACCGCTCTGCACGTCACATGTTCGTCCAGGTTGTCGATGACAGCAAGGGTGTAACCGTGGCTTTCGCTTCCACTTTGGAGGCGGACCTCCGTGCATTCGACGGTGACAAGACTGCCAAGGCCAAGCGCGTTGGCGAGCTCGTTGCCGAGCGTGCCAAGGCTGCAGGCGTCGAAGCTGTTGTCTTCGACCGTGGCGGTAACAAGTACCACGGCCGTATCGCCGCCGTCGCTGACGGTGCTCGCGAAGGTGGGCTGGCACTGTGACCGTTGAAAATAACGAAAAGGACGTTCAGGTGACTGAAGCTGTAGCTGCTGAAGCAACTGAGACCGCACCCGCTACCGACGACCGCCGCGGCGGACGTCGTGGCGAGCGCGGCGACCGTGGCCAAGGCCGCGGCGACCGTGGTGGCCGTGGTGGCCGCGACGGCGGTCGTGAGGCTGAGAAGAGCCAGTTCGTAGAGCGCGTTGTCACCATCAACCGCGTTGCCAAGGTCGTCAAGGGTGGTCGTCGCTTCAGCTTCACCGCGCTCGTCGTCGTCGGTGACGGCAACGGTATGGTCGGCGTCGGCTACGGCAAGGCCAAGGAAGTTCCCGCGGCTATCGCAAAGGGCGTTGAAGAGGCTAAGAAGTCCTTCTTCCGCGTTCCCCGCGTTGGCAGCACCATCCCGCACCGTGTGCAGGGTGAGGCCGCTGCAGGTGTAGTCCTGCTGCGTCCGGCTTCCGCCGGTACCGGTGTTATCGCCGGTGGTCCGGTCCGCGCGGTACTGGAGTGCGTGGGTATCCACGACATCCTCTCCAAGTCGCTCGGTTCCTCAAACGCGATCAACATCGTTCACGCGACTGTTGCCGCTCTGAAGCAGCTCGAAGAGCCCGCTTCCGTGGCTGCCCGCCGTGGCCTGCCGCTGGACGAGGTTGCTCCTGCTGCTCTGGTGCGCGCGCTCCAGAACCAGAAGGCAGGTGTTTAGTCATGGCTAAGAACCTGACTCCCTCCGACGCCAAGTTGGAGATCACCCAGATCAAGGGCGTCATTGGCGCCAAGCAGAACCAGAAGGCTACCCTTCGGTCCCTCGGCCTGAAGCGCATCGGACACACCGTTGTCCGCAACGCTGACGCCGTGACCGTGGGCATGCTGAACACGGTTCCGCACCTCGTGAATGTAGAGGAGGCGAAGTAATGGCAGAGAACAAGACCGCCGAGGAGACTGCTGAGAAGCAGCACGCTCTGAAGGTCCACCACCTGCGCCCCGCCCCGGGTGCCAAGACCGCCAAGACCCGTGTTGGTCGTGGTGAAGGCTCCAAGGGTAAGACCGCTGGTCGCGGAACCAAGGGTACGAAGGCCCGCTACCAGGTGAAGGCTGGCTTTGCCGGCGGCCAGTTGCCGCTGCACATGCGCCTGCCGAAGCTGCGCGGCTTCAAGAACCCGTTCCGGGTTGAGTTCCAGGTTGTGAACCTGGAGAAGCTCAACGAGCTGTTCCCGGAAGGTGGCACTGTCACCGTAGAGTCCCTGGTTGAGAAGGGTGCCGTTCGCAAGAACCAGCCCGTCAAGGTGCTGGGCACCGGCGACATCACCGTCAAGGTTGACGTCACCGCCCACGCATTCTCTTCTAGCGCTGCGGAAAAGATTGCTGCAGCAGGCGGAAGCACCACTGCTCTCTAAGAGCCAGTTGGGCAAATGCCCGTTGTAAAAGGATCCCGGTATGCGGGGCTTCGGCCCTGTATACCGGGATTTTTTGCGTGGTTGTGGACTCTCGATTATTCCGACGGCGTCCCAAGCGGTTAGACTCGGTTGTTGGGTTTCATTGATCCCATCCACATCCTTGTACTTTCTACTCAGGAGGACGCTTGCTAAGCGCATTCGGCCGGGCGTTTCGGACGCCTGATTTGCGACGCAAGTTGTTGTTCACGCTGGGAATCATCACAATCTTCCGCTTGGGAGCTTTCATCCCCTCGCCTGGTGTGAACTACCAGAATGTCCAGCAATGCTTGAACACCGGTGACACCTCGCAGGGCATCTACCAGCTGGTGAACTTGTTCAGCGGCGGCGCGTTGCTGCAGGTTTCAGTGTTTGCCTTGGGCATCATGCCCTACATCACGGCGAGCATCATCGTGCAGTTGCTCCGGGTGGTCATTCCCCGGTTCCAGCAGCTTTACGAAGAGGGCGCCTCCGGTCAGTCAAAGTTGACGCAGTACACCCGGTACCTCACCATCGCATTGGGCCTGCTGAACGCCACTACGTTGGTGTCGCTGGCTCGATCCGGCCAGTTGCTCCCAGGGTGTAACCTGCCCATCATTCCTGATGAGAGCATCATGACCACCATCCTGATCATCATCACGTTGACGGCCGGCACCGGCCTCATCATGTGGATGGGCGAGTTGGTCACCGAAAAGGGTGTGGGTAACGGTATGTCGTTGCTGATCTTCACCTCTATCGCTGCAAGCTTCCCCGGCTCGCTGGGCTCCATCTGGGAATCCAAGGGCCCGGGAACGTTCTTCACCGTGCTGGCTGTAGGCCTGCTCACGGTGGCCCTGGTGGTCTTCGTGGAGCAGTCCCAGCGCCGCGTTCCCGTTCAATACGCCAAGCGCATGATCGGACGCCGCACCGTGGGCGGCACCAGCACCTACATTCCCATCAAAGTGAACATGGCCGGCGTCGTGCCTGTCATCTTCGCTTCCTCCATGCTGTACCTGCCCGGGCTGATTTCGCAGTTCAACCAGCCCGCGCCGGGGGAGCAGATGGCCCCGTGGGTTGAGTGGATCAATAACAACCTCACCCGTGGCGACCACCCCATCTACATGGCACTGTATTTCGCCATGATTGTGTTCTTCACCTACTTCTACGTTGCCATCACCTTCAACCCTGAAGAAGTGTCGGACAACATGAAGAAGTACGGCGGGTTTATTCCGGGCATCCGGGCGGGTAAACCGACCGCGGATTACCTGCAGTACGTGCTTTCCAGGATCACCTTGCCTGGAGCCCTTTACCTGGGCTTCGTGGCGTTGATTCCGCTGGTTGCGCTCGTCCTGATCAACGCCAACCAGAACTTCCCGTTCGGTGGCACGTCAATTCTGATCATGGTGGGTGTTGGCCTGGAGACCGTCAAGCAGATTGATGCGCAGCTACAACAACGTCACTACGAAGGGCTTTTGCGATGACGAGAATGCTGATCATTGGACCTCCCGGTTCGGGTAAGGGTACGCAGGCTGAGCGAATTTCGGAGCGCCTCGGCGTAGTCGCCATCTCCACCGGCGACATCTTCCGTGCCAACGTCAAGGGCGAGACCCCTTTGGGCATCGAAGCCAAGAAGTACATGGACGCCGGCGACTTTGTTCCGGACAGCGTCACGAACGACATGGTTCGCGATCGCCTGAGCCAAAGCGATGTGGAGAACGGTTTCCTGCTGGACGGATACCCGCGCACCACAGCGCAGGTGGACTACCTAGACCAGATCCTCGCTGAGGGTGAGCAGGAGCTCGACGTCGTGCTCCAGCTGACCGCTGACGACGAAGAACTGGTGACCCGTCTTCTTGGCCGTGCCAAGGAAACGGGCCGCTCGGACGACAACGAAGCCGTAATCCGTCACCGCCTGGATCTCTACCATGAGCAGACCGAGGCAGTTGTGGCTAAGTACGCCGAGCGTGGCATCCTCACGCAGGTAGATGGCATCGGTGGTATCGATGAAGTTACCGACCGCGTGCTGACAGCGATCGAGGCGGCCAAGACCGTTTAGTGTGTTCTCCACGAAGCCGGTAAAACGGTGGTGGAGTGAGGGTGTGTCCCGTACAGTGCGTGCGGGACACACCCTCCTTTCTTTTCACCCTGCATTCCAATTTCGGCCACGAACCCCGGTACGGGAAAATGGTTGAAGCATGGGGCCTGATCGGCCTCTACAGCAAACCTTCCAGAGGAGATCATGGCGTTCGGTCAGCCCCGCATTGAATACAAAACCAACGAGCAGATGCGCACCATGCACCAGGCCGGTCTCGTCCTGAGCCGGGCACTGGATGCTGCCGTTGCGGCGGCCAAGCCTGGGGTCATCACCAAGGACCTGGACGACGTCTTCGCCGCGGTCCTCAACGATGCCGGCGCAAAGTCGAACTTCCTCGGGTATCACGGCTTTCCGGCCACCATTTGCACCTCTGTCAATGAAGAAGTGGTCCATGGAATCCCTGGCGGCAAGGTGCTCAACGACGGCGACATCATCTCCATTGACGGCGGATGCATAGTTGACGGTTGGCATTCCGACTCCGCCAGGACGGTGATCGTCGGTAACGCAGATCCTGAAGACCAGAGACTCTCTGATGTCACCGAGGCAGCTATGTGGCGCGGTATCGCAGCCTTGGCCACAGGCAAGTTTGTCGGGGACATCGGAAACGCAATTGATGATTACGTATCGTCCGTCCCGGGCAAGCCCTTGGGCATCCTGGAGGACTATGTGGGCCACGGCATCGGCTCGGAAATGCACATGGCCCCGGACGTTTTGAATTATCGGACCGGCCACCGCGGCCCCAAGATCCGGCCCGGCCTGTGCCTGGCCATCGAACCCATGCTGGTTCGTGGTGACATCGAGACCGCGACCCTCGACGACGACTGGACCGTGGTCACCACGGACGGCAAGCGTTCCTGCCAGTGGGAGCATTCCGTGGCTGTGCATGAAAAAGGCATCTGGGTTCTTTCGGCCCCGGATGGGGGAGCCGAGCAGTTGGCGCCACTCGGCGTGGTGCCCGTCCCCATCCCGTAACACCGCAAAAAAGAGCTGGGCTACGTCAGTAGCCCAGCTCTTTTCGCAGTGATGAAAAGCAGTTACGCCTTCAGCTTGGGCTTCACGTCCTTAGTGTAGATACCCTCGAGTGTCTTCTTCAGCTCGGTCATGGTTGCCTGGACATCGCCCTGCTGCGTCAGGATCTTGGCCGCAGCCTTGGCCATCTCCTGGTCCGCTCCCGGCAGGAACACGCGGGCATTGTCCTGGACCTTGGTGGCTGCAAGCTGGTCCATGGCGGTCTTGATTTGCGGTGTTGCTGCCAGGACCGCGGACATGTCAGCTGAGAGCCTGGTAGGCATGTAACCGGTGGCGGCCGAGAACGCCGCAGTGTTCTCCGGCTCGGTCATGAACTTCAGGAACGTCGCGGCGGCAAGCTGCTCTTCCTTGCTGATGCCGCTCGGGATGCCCAGCCCAGCGCCGCCGGTGGGGCATACGCCGCTGGGTGCCTCCGGGCCGCCGGGAAGGAATCCGACGCCCACGTTGAACTTGGCTGCTTTCAGGACGCCGAGCAGTGAGCCGGTAGAGGAAATGGTGGACGAGGTGATACCTGCGGCGAAGTCATCGGCTGCTTCCTTGGACGAGACCCCGGCCCAACCGTCCTTGTAGATGGTGTCCTGCGCCCACTGCAGTGCAGCCACGGACTGGGGAGAATCGCAGGTGACGTCCCAGTCCTTTGACCAGCTTCCGCCCCAGCCCCACAGGTTGTTCTGCAACGTCCAGCCCGCGTAGCCAGCCAGGGCCGGGTAGATGTAGGCGTACTGCGCACCTGATGTGGCCTTGAGCTTGGGCGCCCACTCGGCAAACTCCTGCCACGTGGCCGGGGCCCGATCCGGAAGCCCCGCTGCCTTGAAGTGGTCCTTGTTGTAGTAGAACAAGGGCGTGGAGCGGCCGTAGGGGAGCGCCCACTGCTTGTCGTCGTATTTGTAGTCGTCCACCAGCGACTTTTGGAAGTCGTCCATCTTGATGTCCAGCTGCTTCACCAAGCCATCGATGGGAATGATGCTGCCGTTGGAGAAGTAGCGGAACCACCACACATCCGAGAGGACCACCAACCCGGGAAGGCCCGTCTTGGCTGCCTGGGACGTCTGGAACTTCTGGGCTATTTCTTCGTAGTTGGCGCCCGCTGTCACCAGGTTCACCTTGATGTCCGGGTACTTGGCGTGGAACTTTTCAATGATCGCCTTTTCCACGTCCTGCGACTTGCCGGGGTGGTTGGTCCAGAAATCGATGGAGGCGGCGGGCTTTATGCCACTGAAATCGATCGTTGCGGTGTCGACGGCGTCTGCCGTGCCCGCCGTCGACGGTCCGCCGCATGCGGCAAGGGCCGCAGCTCCGGCGCCGAGGCCTGCTAGGCCCAGGAAATGTCGGCGGTCAAGGTTGGTGCGCATGGTGCTTCCTCTCAATAATTTACTTCGATGCGAATGGTGCGGTTGGAGAAAATCAGCCGGTGACACTGCCTTGGGTCAGCCCGGCAACGATGTATCGCTGGAGCGCTGCGAATACCAGCAAGATGGGAACGATCACCAAAACGGCTCCCGCCATGAGAATTCCCCATCCGGCGCCGTTGCCCTCCGAGTTCTGCAGCAACGTCAGCCCCACTGGCAATGTCATGGTTTCGGGACGGTCCGTGATGATGAGGGGCCAGATGTAGTCGTTCCATTCACTGACCACGGTCACCAAAGCCACCGTCGCAATAGATGGAACCGACACCGGGACGATGATCTGCCACAACCGCCGCCAATGGCCCGCACCGTCGATTTCAGCTGCTTCGAGAATCGACGGCGGTAACGTCAGGAAGTGTTGGCGCAGCAGGAACGTGCCAAACGCCGTCCCCAGGCCCGGAAGGATGATGCCCCACAGGGTGTTCTTGCCGCCCATGCCCGCTATGAGGATGTAATTGGGCAGGATGGACACCTGCGCGGGCACCATGAGTGCCACCAGAATCAGCACGAAGATTACGTTCTTGAACGGGAAACGAACGAACACCAGCGCGTAAGCCGTCAGAATGGCCAGGATGACCTTGATGGACGCGCCAACCACGGTGACGATGAGGCTGTTGGCGAAGAACTGCGCGAACGGAACCGTAGTCATCGCCGTGGCGTAGTTCTCCAGGTTCACAGACTCCGGAAGGATTCTGAGGTCCGTGGTAACGATCTCGCCCGGTTGCTTGAACGAGCTCAGCAACATCCACATCAGCGGCAGGAACACCACCAGCGTGGCGATGATCAAGGGCACGTATCCGGTTGCCATGGTCCGGATGAGGTTGGCTTTGGAGAATGGTCGCGGCGGCTCATGCGGCGCCTTCTCCTGCATGCTCTCCTGTAAGGAATCAACGACGACGGCGGGTGAAGGCGCGCTCATGAATAGTGGACCTTTCGCTCAACGAACCGCAGTTGAAGAACAGTAATGATCAGCAGGATGGCGAAAAGAATCACCGATATCGCGGCCGAATAGCCTGCCCTGTTGTAGGCCCCGAACGCCTGCAGGTATGCCTCGTAGATCAGTGTGCTGGTGCCATTGCCCAGCGGCGTCATGATGCGGATGAGGTCGAACGCCTGCAACGAGCTGAGCATGGTGGTAATCAACAGGAAGAACGTGGTGGGGGACAGCAGCGGCAAGGAAATATTGAGGAACCTGCGTGCGCCATTGGCTCCATCCAGTGCCGCAGCTTCCATGACGTCGCGTGGAAGGGACTTCAGGCCGGCCAAGTAGACCACGGCGCAGTAGCCCAGGTTCTTCCAGACGTACACAATGATCACCATCACCAAGGACAGCTGGGGATCGTTGATCCACTGTGGGCTCTGCTGTCCCAGGCCCCGGAGGAGCCAAGCAAGTACGCCGTAGCCGGGATCGAAAATGAACAGCCACACCAGGCCAACACCCACACCGGACAGCACATAAGGCGCGAACACGGCAGAACGGGCGAACGTGGTGCCGCGGACCTTGGAGTTCAAAGCAAGGGCAACCAACAAGCCCAGGATCATGGAACCGCCAACCGTCACCAGCGTGAAAATCGCTGTAGTCCCAAGGACCTTTGACGCGTCCTCACCGGTGAAGAACGTGACGTAGTTCTGTAAGCCCACCACCGTGGCCGAGGCCGAGCCGAGGGTCCAATCCAACGTGGAGTAGTAGATGTTGTTGATCAGCGGCCAATAAGTGAACGTGCCGATCAACACCAAGTTCGGCAAGGCCATGGCCAGGAACACCAGGAAATCCCGGCGGTCTCGGCCGGACCAGCGCTTCCTAACCTGTCTGGGCTTGGCTGCTGTGAGGGGCGGAACCGGAGGCTCGGCCGGCTTGTCTGCAGGCGCAGCACTGCTGCTGTGAATCTGTCGGGTAGTCATGAGTCACTAACGGTTTCGGGCTAATGTGGGGCGCCAGCTCCCGGACCGGGGCGGCGAAGACAGGCCTAGCTCACCACACCCACAGACTCCGTTCGGACCAAAATGGGGAGCCGCAGCGATAGTTGGCTTACACTTCCTAACCCGTTTACTCAGCGTTACTCGCCTGTTCGTATTTGAGGCCCGGCTCCCACTTGTTGCCGCGCCTTGGGCCGCCAGTTGGCTCACCAGTGGAGAATGGAGCCATGAATTCGATCACCGATGTTGCCGGCATACGGGTTGGGCATGTGCAGAGGGTGGGGGAGGGGTGGTTGTCCGGGGTTACTGTGGTGCTTCCTCCGCCGGGGACCGTGGGGTCTGTGGACGTGCGCGGTGGTGGGCCCGGGACTCATGAGACCGATGCGCTGGATCCCACCACGTTGGTTTCCACTGTGGACGCTGTGGTGTTGACCGGGGGCAGTGCGTTCGGGTTGGTCTCGGCGACGGGTGCTCAGTTGTGGTGTGAAGAACAGGGGCGGGGTTTCGCTGTTCCCGGGACCGTGGTGCCCATTGTGCCGGCGGCCGCCATCTTCGACCTTGGTAGGGGCGGCGACGTGAAGGCACGACCTGATGCCGACATGGGCTACCAGGCAGCCGCCGCAGCCTTCGCCTCAGGCGACCATGCCGCCGTCGAGCGCGGAAACGTTGGTGCCGGGACTGGCGCCGCTATTGCCCGCGGCCAGTACAAAGGCGGCGTGGGGACGTCCTCGATCGAACTCGACGACGGCGTGGTAGTGGGGGCCATCGCAATAGTCAACGCCCTGGGATCGCCGGTGGGTCTGGGACCCGGCAGCGCGCGTCTAAGGGAGGAACGACCGAGTGCGCAGAGGGTCGCAGACCCGCAAGCGGAACAGCAGGGACTCAACACCACGCTCGTGGTGATCGCCACAAATGCTGTCTTGGATGTTGCCGAGTGCAAGCGGACTGCTTCTTCCGGGCATGCCGGGCTTGCGCGTGCTTTGGATCCGTCCCATACCCTCGCGGACGGCGATACCGTGTTCGCTGTGGCGACCGGCGCCGTCGTGCTTGACCGCAGTACTGAACAGGCGCGGCAGGCGTCCTTGATAACACTCCAAAGTGCGGCGGCGGAAGCCGTTCGACTAGCCATTCTGGATGGTGTCCTTGCAGCGCAAGCCGTCTCGACGGCGGCGGGCGACTTCCCGGCCTATCGGCCAGCGGGGGAGTGACGACTGGAGACAGGTGCGCTACCATTGACGGATTTAACTTTCCGGCTTCATTGGCGTAGAGTTATTTGTTGGTTGTCTGTGCAGCCACGCCCTTTTTAGTGTCGTGGTTCCAAGAGAGCCAAGCAAACAAAAAACGTCCGCTGGATCTTCGGTGCCTAACTGAAGGACGGCGGCAAACAACAGTTAGCGGAGGATATGGCCAAGAAGGACGGGGTCATTGAGATCGAGGGCGTTGTGACTGAGGCGCTGCCCAATGCGATGTTTCGTGTTGAGCTCACCAATAAGCACGTCGTTCTCGCACACATCTCTGGGAAGATGCGACAGCACTACATTCGAATCCTCCCCGAGGACCGGGTAGTGGTGGAGCTGAGCCCATACGACCTCACACGTGGTCGTATCGTCTACCGCTACAAGTAAATTGCTGGGCGGCAAGGCAATAGTGCCTAAGCCGCTCCAGCAGATCAACTGCAAAACACGCAAAGGAACGCCATGAAGGTCAAGCCGAGCGTCAAGCAGATCTGCGACAAGTGCAAAGTGATCCGCCGTAACGGCCGGGTCATGGTGATCTGCGAGAACCCGCGCCACAAGCAGCGCCAGGGCTAATTCCCCTCACGGGAATCTGCGTCCGCAAGGACAAACCTGGGCTGCTAGCCCACGCAAGTAAATAAAGGCAGCACAAGCTGTGCCAGGACTGCATTACAGAGCCTGGTCAGCGAACCCCCGGTCGGAGGCTGGGGCCACACTGAACGTGTGGGTGTACTGCCTACGACCTCCGGTTTATTCAAGGAGTACTGCCACTATGGCTCGTCTCGCTGGCGTAGACATTCCCCGCGAAAAGCGGTTGGAAATTGCGCTTACTTACATCTACGGCGTGGGCAAGACCCGTGCACACGAAACCCTGGCTGCCACCGGCATCAGCGCTGACGTTCGCGTCAAGGACCTGACTGACGCCGAGCTGGTCCAGCTGCGTGACTACATTGAAGGCAACTACAAGGTTGAGGGTGACCTTCGCCGCGAGGTAGCCGCTGACATCCGCCGCAAGGTAGAGATCGGCAGCTACGAAGGCCTGCGCCACCGCAAGGGCCTGCCCGTACGCGGACAGCGTACGAAGACCAACGCTCGTACCCGCAAGGGCCCCAAGCGCACCGTCGCCGGCAAGAAGAAGGCCGGACGTTAATCCCTCGGGATTGATCCGGTTTTCCCCCGATAACTTTCTGTAGGAGAAACAATGCCCCCGAAGACTCGTGGAGCGGTTCGTAAGCCGCGTCGCAAGGATAAGAAGAATATTGCGCTTGGCCAGGCGCACATCAAGAGCACCTTTAACAACACCATCGTGTCCATCACGGACCCGAACGGTGCTGTAATCTCATGGGCTTCCGCCGGTGAGGTTGGCTTCAAGGGCTCCCGTAAGTCCACCCCGTTCGCTGCCCAGATGGCTGCTGAAGCTGCTGCAAAGCGCGCTCAGGAGCACGGTCTGCGCAAGGTTGACGTATTCGTCAAGGGCCCGGGATCCGGACGCGAAACCGCAATCCGTTCGCTTCAGGCCGCTGGCCTCGAGGTTGGCTCCATCCAGGACGTCACCCCCAGCGCCCACAACGGTTGCCGCCCGCCGAAGCGCCGCCGCGTCTAATTAGGTCTTCCCCGCCTGACCGGCCGGGCCTGCTATGGATGGTTTCGATCATCCATCAGCATGGCCCGGCTGGTCAGGCTGGAAACCGAAGCCGATTTCCACCACCTGTGTTGCGTCATATAGCGGATGCTCGCCGAAAGGAAACCTAAGTGCTCATTGCACAGCGCCCCACCCTGTCTGAAGAAGTTGTATCCGAGAACCGCTCCCGTTTCATCATTGAACCGCTGGAGCCGGGCTTCGGCTACACCCTCGGAAACTCCCTCCGCCGTACCCTGCTCTCCTCCATCCCCGGTGCCGCTGTAACCAGCATCCGGATCGATGGCGTGCTGCACGAGTTCACCACGGTTCCGGGTGTCAAGGAAGATGTCACCGAGATCATCCTGAACATCAAGAACCTTTCGGTTTCCTCCGAGCACGATGAGCCGGTTGTTGCTTACCTGCGCAAGCAGGGCCCCGGAGTCGTCACCGCCGCGGACATCGCTCCGCCGGCCGGCGTCGAATTCCACAACCCGGATCTGCACATTGCCACTCTGAACTCGAAGGGCAAGTTCGAACTCGAACTGACCATCGAGCGCGGCCGTGGCTACGTTTCGGCAGCTCAGAACAAGTCCGGCGACTCCGAGATCGGCCGTATTCCGGTTGACTCGATCTACTCGCCGGTCATGAAGGTAACTTTCCGCGTGGAAGCTACCCGTGTTGAGCAGCGCACCGACTTCGACAAGCTCATTGTCGACGTCGAGACCAAGCAGGCTATCGCCCCTCGCGATGCTGTTGCTTCCGCAGGCACCACCTTGGTGGAACTGTTCGGTCTGGCTCGTGAGCTGAACACCGCAGCTGAAGGTATCGAGATTGGCCCGTCGCCGACGGACGCTGCCCTGGCAGCGGACATGGCTCTGCCGATCGAGGATCTGGACCTCACCGTCCGTTCCTACAACTGCCTCAAGCGTGAGGGCATCCACACCGTGGGTGAACTCGTTGCCCGCTCCGAGGCTGACCTGATGGACATTCGTAACTTCGGTGCGAAGTCCATTGACGAGGTCAAGGCAAAGCTCGTGGAACTGGGTCTGTCCCTCAAGGACTCCCCTCCCGGTTTCGATCTCGCAGCCCGCGCCGCAGCCATCGAAGAGGACGACGCCGCGTTCAGCGACGACGAGCTCTAAACAGCAGATCTTGGCCGCCGGGTCCAGCGATGGACCTGAACGGCTTACATAACAGGAGAAATAACTATGCCTACCCCCACTAAGGGTCCGCGCCTCGGAGGCGGCCCGGCTCACGAGCGCCTGATGCTCGCGAACCTGGCAGCTGCTCTCTTTGAGCACAAGCGCATCACCACCACGGTCACCAAGGCCAAGCGTCTTAAGCCGTACGCAGAGCGTCTGGTCACCTTCGCCAAGCGTGGCGACCTCGCTTCCCGCCGCCGCGTTCTCGGCCTGATCAGCGACAAGGGCGTTGTCCACGAGCTGTTCACCGACATCGCCGGCGCCGTTGCTAACCGCGATGGTGGCTACACCCGCATCACCAAGATCGGCAACCGCAAGGGCGACAACGCTCCCATGGCTGTCATCGAGCTCGTTCTCGAGCCGGTTTCACCCAAGCAAGCTGTAGTTGCTGAAGCAACCAACGCTGCTGCCAAGGCTGCTCCGGCCGCCGAAGCTCCGGCTGCTGAAGAAGAGGTTGTAGAGACCGAAGCTGCTGAAACCGAAGAGGCTCCGGCCGCTGAGGCAGAAGCTGCTGAGACCGAAGCTGCTGAAACCGAAGAGGCTCCGGCCGCTGAGGACAAGAAGTAATTCACTGAATTCTTCACAGTAGACTTAAGTCTATGAACGAACGAAAACCCGCTGCCCCCGTTATGGGGGGCGGCGGGTTTTTGCGTGTCCGGCTTGATCTTTCCTACGACGGCGGCCCTTTCAACGGGTGGGCCGTGCAGCCCGGTCTTCACACCGTTCAAGGATCCCTTGAAGAAGCTTTGGCGCTCATCCTGCAACGCCCGATTCGCGTGACGGTTGCTGGCAGGACCGACGCCGGCGTCCATGCCCGGGGTCAAGTTGTTCACCTGGACCTGACGGAAGCCGAGTGGCTGTCACTGCCGCGTGGGCACGAACTCGATCCCGCCGTCGCGCTTTTGCGTCGACTCCGCGGCGCTTTGAGCCGCATTCTCGGCGATCTGACGGGGTCCATTGAAGTGCACGACGCCGGTCTGGCGCCGGAAGGTTTCGACGCCCGCTTCTCAGCGTTGTGGCGCAGGTACAGCTACCGGATTGCCGATGGTCCGGGTCGCTGGGACCCTGTGCTGCGGGGAATCACTTTGTGGCATAAAACGCCTTTGGATGTTGAGCTCATGAATCACGGTGCGCATTCTCTGCTGGGCCTTCAGGACTTCCGCTCTTACTGCAAACCCCGCGAGGGAGCCACCACCATTCGTGAGCTGCAGCAATTCTCGTTCGACCGTGGAAGCGACGGTGTCATAGTTGCCACCGTCCAGGCCGACGCGTTCTGTCACAACATGGTGCGGTCCTTGGTAGGTTCTGCGCTCCGCTTGGGGGAAGGCTTGGAAACTCCGGGTTGGCTGCACTCGCGTCTTCTGGAACGTCAACGCGACGCCAAATCTGTGCTCGCTGCTCCACATCCCCTGGTGCTGGAGGAAGTCGCCTACCCGTCCGATAGTGAGTTGCTGGCGCGGGCCGAGCTGACGCGGGCACGGCGCGAGTAGCTCTTCTGTCCGTGACTACGGAACTCATCCGGGCGTTGGGGGACCCCCTCCCGGCTCTGGGTACCGGAAGGGGGCCGTTGTGGCACTCCGTGGTCTGGGATCCGCGAAGTGCCGGTCTTTAGGGCAAGAACACCAGAGCCCTAGAACGTTCCGGCAAGGTTAGTCATTACGTTGATGACGGCCGGACCCATGATGACGATGAAGAGCACCGGTAGGATGCAAAACATCAGGGGGAAGAGAACCTTTACCGGCAGCTTCATGGCCTGCTCTTCTGCCCTCTGCCGACGCTTGATACGCATTTGCTTGGCTTGTGTACGAAGGACGTTGGCGATCGCGATCCCGTAGGTGTCTGCCTGGACTATGGCCCCAACGAATGCCCGCAGGTCGTGAACGTCAACACGTTCGGCCAGGGCAATGTAGGCCTCCTTGCGGCTTCTTCCTGCCTGCATGTCCTGCAGCGTACGGAGCATTTCCATAGCGAGCGGTCCCGAACCGTTTTGTCCGGCCCTTGCCATGGCACCTTCAAAACCAAGACCGGCTTCCACGGAGATCAGCATCTGGTCCAGGGTGTTGGGAAGCTCCGTCTGGATGGCCTTCTGCCGCTCGGCTGCCCGGCCGTGGATGAGCAGGTCCGGAATGAAATACACCAACGAGACCGCTGCCAGATAAAGCACGAAGCCCGGGCCGGATGGCGCCCGTAGAAAGAACAACAGGCCCACGAGCCCTGCTGCCAGGGCCAACGCCGGCTTGAGGATGAGAAGGCGCCCAAGGGGCATTCCCGCTGGTCGGCCCAATTTGGCCAGCAGCTTGTCCAACCAGATGGTGTAGCCCTTGGGGGTGAGCCTTGCTCCGAGGCGTTGGAGGTTGAATGATGATGACTGTGCTCCCAGCTCCGTTGCCATCCCGGCGCTTCGGCTCAAGTTGGCTCGAACAGTCGCCAGGCCGGCACGATCAACTGAAATGAAGGCCCACGCCATGAAAGCGATGGGGATGACGATCAGGGCGACGGACGCCCATGCAATAACGTTCATGATCACTCCCTAAAACTTGATCTTGACCACGCGGCTGAGCCAGAAGGTGCCCAACCCCAAAAGGACTATTGCGGCCACCAGCATGATCCAACCCAGGGGATGGGTGAACAACGGCTGGATGTACGTCCCGTTCGCAAGGCTGAGGTACAGGAACATGCCAGTCGGCAGCGCTATGAGCACATAGGCGGACATACGACCTTCAGCGCTGAGTGCCCTGACTTGCCCCTTGATTTGGGACCGTTCACGGATCGTCTCGGCCACATGGTCCAGGACTTCAGCCAAGTCGCCGCCCACTTCGCGATGAATTTCGATGGCCTGCGTCGCCCAGAGGAAGTCCTCGCTATGGAGACGCGAGGCCGCGTCCAAGAGGGCGTCACGCAAGTCGCGACCCAGGCGAACTTCTCCCACGATCCTGGCAAATTCTTCCTTGGTAGGTGACTGGGCCTCTTGGGCAACAGCATCCACCGCCCGGAGCAAGCTGTGGCCGGCCCGCATGCTGCCGGACAGCATTTGCAACGTGTCACCCAGTTGAGCCTCGAACTGGGCCCTGCGTCGGGAGGTCATAATGCTCAGAACCATGCGTGCGCCGATGGGCACGATGATTCCGAAGAGAATCGCCACCAAGACGCCGCCAAGGATGAAGCCTAGAACGGCGCCAGTGAACGTGGCGCAGATGACCAAAAGAACGTAGTCCGCTGGTCTCATCCGCGAGCCGGCCTGTTCAAGCAAAATCCTGGTTCCTGAAGCCCGGCTTGCAGAAACCGAACCATCCACCATGGCCACAGCGGAATTCGTCACTCGGGTCAGGACGGATTCCTGTGGGCCCGAGTCCGGACGGCGCCGGGACAACGCAATCGTTGAGTTCCTCGACCTGGGGATGAGGAACAGCCCGATCGCCAGAGCGGAGAATCCGAGAAGCACGCCGGCTATGAGCAGGAGCGGGTTGGTGGCGGTCATCGCTGACCACCGCCAGTGTGCACGCTGCCAAAGACCGCCGGCGACAAGTAGATTCCAAGGTCCGCGAAGTGGTCCACGAACCGTGGCCGCACCCCTGTAGGAACGGGCTTCCCAAGGAACCTCCCGTTGGCGTCCATGCCTGCCGAGTAGTCGAACGTGAAAGCATCCTGCAAGGTAACAACGTCACCTTCCATGCCCTGGACTTCTGTCACGTGGGTGATTCGGCGGGTTCCATCGCGCAGCCGAGAGATCTGAACCACCAGGTTCACGGCGGACGAGATCTGCTCGCGGATTGCCCTGAGGGGCAAATCCATTCCAGCCATAAGCACCAACGTCTCGAGGCGTGCAATGGCGTCCCGTGGCGAATTCGCGTGAACAGTGGAGATGGATCCATCATGGCCGGTGTTCATTGCCTGAAGCATGTCCAAGGCTTCGCCGCCACGAACCTCGCCCACCACGATCCTGTCCGGGCGCATGCGCAGCGAATTGCGAACCAGGTCCCGGATGGCGATTTCGCCCTTGCCTTCGATGTTGCTGGGGCGGCTTTCCAAACGAACCACATGTGATTGCTGGAGTTGCAACTCCACTGCGTCTTCGATGGTGACGATGCGCTCATCGGAGGGCAGGAAGGACGAAAGGACATTAAGGAGAGTTGTCTTTCCCGTTCCAGTACCGCCGGAGACGATGATGTTCAGCCGGGCCTGTACGCATGCATGAAGGAGTTCCGTGATCTCGGGGCTCGTAGTTCCCAACTGGATGAGATTCTGGGCCGTTAGAGGGACGCGCCCAAACTTACGGATAGTGAGCGACGATCCATTGACGGCCAGCGGCGGAATAATCGCGTTGACACGGGACCCATCCGAAAGCCGCGCGTCCACAAGAGGTGAGGACTCGTCGATGCGGCGGCCAACCTTTGAGACGATCCGCTCAATGATTCTGCGCAGGTGCTCTTCGGACGAGAAATGAACGTTGGTCAAATGGAGTTTTCCTGCAATTTCCACGTAGACCTTATCTGCGCCGTTCACCATGATTTCCGTGACGTCCTTGTCGTCAAGGAAACGCTGTAGTGGCCCCAGGCCAAGCACGTCGTCAGCGATTTCCTGAACCAGCCGTTGCCTTTCCGAGGACGTCAGGGGGATATCGTCATCGTCGATGACGGCGCGGAGTTCCTCCTTGACATAGCGGTGCAGCTCGGCTTCATCGAGTGTGGTATCCGAGATCCGGGAGCCCATGCGGTCAAACAAGGCGCTGCTGGTACGTTCCTTGACCGCAGACAAGGCCTGGCTGGAGTCCTCGGTGGCTCCTCCGGACCCCGGCGAATCGGCGAGATAATCCGGGGCTTGCGTTGCCGGTCCGGCCCACGGATCTCCCGGCGTTGATGTTCCAGGTGTCTCAACTTCAAGTCCACGGACCGTTTGAAGGCGTTTTGCGAGGTTCACTTGACTACCGCCCTTCGATGCAACTGCTTGTGTGGCCGTTCTTCCCATCCGGGCTTGAACCGCTCCACAAGCTGGCGGAGGCCCCGAAGGGTGACATCCTTCGCTCCATCTTGGAGTACGGGGATGCCTCTGTTGGTTGAGTAGGGGAGTGAGCGGGACCGGGGCAACGTGACATCCACCGGGCAACCGATGGTGGCTTCCACATCCACCAAGGTGAGCCCGCTCCGCTTGTCCGCGAAGTTCAGGACAACATGGCGCTGTTCCGGGACCAACCCAATCTCGTCCAAAATCTCCAAGCCGTTCCGGAGCCCCCTGATGCTGGGGATGTCCATTCCGCATACCCAGACGACGTCGGAGGCACGTTCCAGAGTCGCCAGGACATGTTCACCGAGACCGGGGGCCGTATCCACAATCACGTAATCGAATTCCTTGGCCAACTGTTCAAGGAGATGCCCCACTTGTTCTGCGGAGATCTGTTCGATTTGAGATGGGTTGCGCGGCGCGCAGAGTGCGTAGATGCCAGCGGGATGGGCTGAAAGGTATGACTTCAGCACCATGCTGTCTTGGACTGCCGCGCCAGTGACGGCATCCGCGATGGTCCGTTCAGGGTCTATGAGCAGACCGGATGCGACGTCGCCGAATTGGAGGTCCAGGTCGGCTATGACTACCTTCATGGGCGCGGTACGCCCCAAGCCAATGGCCAGGTTGGTTGAGATAGTTGTTTTGCCCACGCCACCCTTGGGAGACATAACGGCGATGATCCGGCCTCCCTGTGGACCTGCGTCCACTTGGGCACCCAAGCCCCTGCGTCGCCCGGCAGCTGCGAGGCTGGCACGCTCCAACAGTGCTCGAATGGCCACTGCATCTGCAGATGGCTCCAACAAGTCACGGATTCCTGCACGCATGGCTGGCAGCGCGATCTCGGCCGCATCCGTCGACGCGAGTACGACGCTGATCTCGGGATACTGGAGGTCGAACAGGCTTGCCAAACGGATGGCGTCGTCTGCTTGCAGTCCGGGGCCCAGCACCAGGACTTCCAGAAGTTGTCCGGACAACACGCGTAGGACGTCGTCCGGGCCCTGTGGCAAGTAGTCGGCAATGATGGACTGCACGTCGCCGTGCAGACCGGACGCAGCGTGCCGGACGCGCTTTTCAAACTCAACGTCAGCTGTGATGACTAGGAAGCGGCTCATTGGAGTACCTCTGCCTTCTTGATGGTGACGCGTGCGCTTTCCTGTGCTTCTGCGGGTTCTTTGGTCAGCCAGATGTCCCCGTACTTGGCGCCATAAACAATCTTGGTAGCGTCTACATCGCTACGGGCCAGGGTCACTATGAAGGAACCTTCCGGCAGCTGGGTATTGGCCTGCTCGGAGCTTGCCTGCGCCGTGTTGGTATTTCTCGAGGTGGCCCGCTGAACGCTGGTCACAAGAACCTTGTGGAAGACGAGCTGCGCTGATGCCTCAGATTCGGCCTGCCCGGGCTGGCCAAGCAGTACCATGACGCCGACGGTGTCGCCGGCAGTCAATCGCCCGCCAACCACACGCTGGGCGTCCAATTGAACTGAAACTTCTTGAAGTCCGTCTGGAACGGGGACTGATCCCGGAGCCGCCAGGCTGTTGGGGTCCACCAGACGGTTTCCCAGCAGCGCTTCACCCGGCATGAGTTCTGCCCCGGCGACTTTGCCTTCCATGCCGGAGAGGCTCTTGAGGGCGCCATTGGGCACCGAAGCCGCAGGTAGCGAAGCCAGTTTTACAGCAGACCTGATCTGCTGAAGATCGGCTCCCTCTGGAACCTGACTTTGAATAACGAGAACATCGACGGGCTGGAGGTCCTTTTGAGCCCGCGCGTCTGCTGCTTGAACGTATGTGACCAGTAACAGCGTGCCGACTATTGCCAGCACTACTGCGACTATGCCTCCCAGTAGGCGAGTTTTCACTTTGATTCTCCTTAATGCAATGGAGTTTTCTCCCAGATTGGTTACTACTCGGTGAGTTGGACGCCCAAGGCGCCGTACGTGGTGGGGCCGCCCAGAGTTGCGGCTTCCGTCAGACTTACTTTCTTGATGAAGGTGCCGAACAGGCCGGTATCGCTGTTCTTGAGGCCCAGGGACTTCTGGAGCGCCGAGGCATCGGAAGTCATGTAGGTCGGTCCGCCGCCTGTCAGATGCCATCCTCGGAGTGAGATCTGGGCAAAGGCCTCGATCTTGAAGGATTTCTTATACGGAGAAGAAGCGCAGGGGTTGGTTCCCGTACCCTTCTTCACCGGGCAGGCAGTTTCAAAAATGGGAATCAGGAGTTCCACAGGCTTGCCGGCTTTGAGCTTGGCCTCCCAGGATGCGAAGGCCGAGCTGCATGTGGAATCGAAGTCGTTGCCCTCATTTGCTTCGACCCACGGAGAATCGACGTCGATGTGGATTGAGCACGTTGTGCCCGGATGTTTCAGCCATCCGAACCCACCCGGCAACTCGAAGCCCGAGGAGGACTGATGCTTACACGCGTAATCCGGGTCGTCGGACAACTTGGTCCCGTGGACCGGGAAGAACTGAAGGCCTTTAGTGAAACCCGGGTCCGCTTCACATTGCGAGAAAGTCAGCGGTAGTGCATCCGTTGCGGAAAAGCCACCGAATTTGGCTTGGGCGGTGGCTTTGATATCCGCCGTCTGGACACCCAGTGCCCGAGCGAACACCAAGCTGAAATGATTGTCACCGGATACGTTGCGGGATTGGGTAGTGACATCAACGGTTCCGGTGGCCAGATTCACCGTTGCCACCGGCGCATTGCTGACACCGTCCAGGGCATTCAGTCCTGCCAAGGTGGTAGCTGTGGATGCGGGCGACACGCAGTCCGCAGAGCCTGCACTCTTGGCGCAAGCCTGGGCGATGCCTATTGCCGACGAGTCGGCGCCATTCTGCAGTTGAGCATGCTCGGAGTACATCATGGCCACGTCCACGGCGAAGGCGGTCATTCCCAGCAGCGCCACCATCAGCATGGCCGTCATGGGAGCAACAGCACCGCGTTCGGGATCACCGTGCTTCAGCCGCCGCATCGCATGACTCCTGTCCCTGAGATGTTCAGTTCAGCTGGCATTCCAGGCACGAGGCCCGGGAATCCGGTCATCCACGGCGTGCTGTAGGAGATGTTGACCTCTACGTTGCAAGGGGTGGTTCCGGTTGACGTAATGGCAATGTCGCCGGGGTCGAGGTCCACCGACGGTGCCGCAGCCACACCGGCCGCCTGCGCATCGCCCACGGTGTAGGTGGAGTCCGACTGGTGAATGGCTGCATATCGGGCGGCTTCCCGGGCGGCTTCAGACAAGGAAATCTGGATGTTGAATGCGCGGCCGAACTCAAAAATTCCGAGTACCAGGACGAGGAATATGGGCAACACCAATGCAAATTCAACCGCAACGGCACCGGACTGGTTCTTGGATGTGGAGGGCTTCCGTGTGCGGAGCTTTTTCCTCTTCTTATCGTTGGATCTCATAGCTACTCCCAGAGAAAACGAATCCGGGCCGGCTGCAGCCGATGAATGCATCGGGGCAGCCGGCCCGGGATCGATAGCGAAGCCGGCAGGTATGGGTTACGGCAGGGTGTCAGCGACGGTCTTGAAGCCTTTGAGAACGTCTTGGCCCAGCGTGAGAACAGTGCCAACGATGATTGCGGCGATGAGTGCCACGAGCAGACCGTATTCAACAGCCGTCGCACCCTTCTCCTCGGAGGTGAAGCGATCCTTGACGCCGGCGATGAACGAGATAACGGAAACCATAAGAGATGACATTGGAATATCCTTCCCAGAATTAATGTGGCAGTGAATCTTGAATAGCAGGGCGGCAAATTATCTAAATTCGCCCGAATAGTGAACTGCGTCTGTGGAGCCTTTAGCTGTTCGTAATTCGATGAGATAAGAATTCACCCTGGGCCGCTGAAGTCACAATGCGTAGCCGTACTCGATTTATCCGGGCGCCTATTACTTGCCGGATGTGCCAGCAAGCAGAAAGTACTCAGTTTCGTTGCCCGGACGGGCGGAAACTACTTGCTTTACAAAGGAGCCTTATGTATTCCAGGCACGCTGAAGCCTGGGTAAGGACGTACTAACCCCGGGCTAATTCATGAACAGAACTACGCCAAGCGCCGCAATGAGCATTGCGGGTCCATGGGCTGTTTCTGCGGGCTTTTCGGCGGATCTCAGGCGTAACATCAGCACCGTCAGCAACCCGCCCACCACGAATCCCAGTAGCCCGCCAATGAGTACTTGCTGCCAACCCAAGTAGCCCAAGTACAAACCCAGGGGCGCTGCGAGCTTCACATCGCCCATTCCGAGGCTTCTTGGCGAAATAAGTTTGAGAATGACGTAGCCGGCGAACATCATCGCCCCGCCGGCGAGGGCGCGGAAGAGGTCCGGCCAGCCCGGCGCGAGAGCTGCGGATGTGGAAAACAGCACTAAGCCCCCACCGAGCAACAGCAATACAAGGCGGTTGGGCAGCAAATGGAGAGTGAAATCGATCCGTGAAAGTTGCACGCCAAGTGATGCCAATAAAAGGAATGCCGGCAACTCCGGAGAGAAACCGAGCCGCCACGCAAGCAAGCCAAACAGCAGCGCGGTGACGGCCGCCGTCGTGATCCGGACCTTAGCTACAGGGAGGCCGCCGAGTCGCGGCAGCGCGCGGGCAATCAGAAGCTCGGCAACAGGGCTCAGCAGCAAACCAAGGAGCGCAAGAAGGAGTGCGAAGCCGGGTCCGTTGGGCATCTGTTCTCCCTCAATCAGCGCATGGCCCCCAAGGGCGGTTACCCCATTTTGACCCGGACGCCCTCATGACGGTATTGTTTAGAGTCGTTGTGCGTGTCCTATCTCGATGACACATGCCTTGCGGGGGATCCAGTTGCAGGATCGCTAACTCCCTAGGCATTTTCGAGATCTTGGGATAACTGGTACATAGAGCCCTCACCTCTGCTCCGGTAGCGCATACATAGATAGGTACACGCCTTATTGCGTGTCGCCTAAAACATGAACGCCAGAACAAGAACGAGGCAAAACCGTGCGTACGTACACCCCGAAGCCCGGCGATATCAACCGCCAGTGGCACGTCATTGACGCCACCGACGTTGTCCTTGGTCGTCTTGCCAGCCAGACCGCAACACTGCTGCGCGGAAAGCACAAGCCGACCTTTGCGTCCCACATGGACATGGGCGACTTCGTCATCATCATCAACGCTGAAAAGGTAGCCCTCACCGGCGCCAAGCTGGAGCAGAAGCGCGCATACCGCCACTCCGGTTACCCGGGCGGCCTGACCTCCGTCAACTACGCCGAGCTGTTGGAATCCAACCCGGTTCGCGCTGTTGAGAAGGCCATCAAGGGCATGCTCCCCAAGAACTCCCTCGCTGCACAGCAGTTGGGCAAGCTCAAGGTCTACCGTGGCGCTGAGCACCCCCACGCTGCACAGCAGCCGAAGACTTTCGAAATCACCCAGGTCGCCCAGTAGTCCTGGCCACCAACTAAACTTTTTATTACAAGGAGAACCGTGGCTCAGAACGAAGAACTGACCGCCGAAGCCGTCGAGGCCGAGGAAACCCTCACCAGCTACACCTCTGAAAGCAGCAACGCTGCCGAAGATGCTCCCAAGAAGGAGCGCCCGGCACTGACCGTTGCCGGCGCAGCTGTTGGCCGCCGCAAGGAAGCCGTTGCACGCGTTCGCGTTGTGCCTGGCTCCGGCAAGTGGACCATCAACGGCCGCACGCTGGACAACTACTTCCCGAACAAACTGCACCAGCAGGATGTCAACGAGCCCTTCAAGATCCTTGATCTCGAAGGCGCCTACGACGTCATCGCCCGTATCCACGGTGGTGGCATCTCCGGCCAGGCCGGCGCACTGCGCCTTGGCGTTGCTCGCTCGCTGAACGAGATCGACGTCGACAACAACCGCGCCACCCTCAAGAAGGCCGGTTACTTGAGCCGTGACGCACGCGTCATCGAGCGCAAGAAGGCTGGTCTCAAGAAGGCCCGCAAGGCTCAGCAGTACTCCAAGCGTTAATCTACGCTTGCTCGAAAGCCCGTTCCGCCGTTTCGGCGGGGCGGGCTTTCGCCGTTTCAGATACCAGGCAGCGGAGTCAAGGAAGGCGCCGCACATGACCTTCTGGCGGCCGCTTGAACCAGGGCTGTCCTGTCGTCGTCTAAACTTGACCCGATGTCTAGATTATTTGGAACAGATGGCGTCCGCGGTCTCGCGAACGGATTGCTCACCGCCGAACTGGCTATGCAGCTCGCGCAAGCAGCCGCCGTCGTACTCGGCCATGAACGCTCTACCGATGGCAAGCGGCCGCGCGCCGTCGTCGCAAGGGATCCCAGAGCCAGCGGCGAGTTCCTCGCCGCTGCCGTCGAAGCCGGGCTGTCCAGTTCCGGCATCGACGTCTACGACGCCGGCGTGCTCCCCACCCCTGCCGCGGCTTACCTCGTGGCGGATCTCGACGCCGACTTTGGAGTCATGCTCTCGGCGTCGCATAACCCTGCGCCGGACAACGGAATTAAGTTCTTCGCCCGCGGCGGCCAGAAGCTTCCGGACGATGTTGAGGACGCCATCGAGGCTCAGCTGGGCAAAGAGCCGCAGCGCCCGGTGGGAGCCGACGTCGGACGCATCCAGAGGTTCTCAGACGCCGAAGACCGGTACATTGTGCACCTGCTTGGCACGCTTCCCAAGCGCTTGGAAGGCTTGAAGGTAGTTCTGGACTGCGCCCATGGTGCAGCTAGCGGCTGTTCGCCCCAGGTCTTCAAGGATGCTGGTGCCGACGTGGTGGTCATCGGCGCAGAGCCGGACGGCTTGAACATTAATGAAGGCGTTGGATCCACGCACCTGGGCCCGCTCAAGGAGGCCGTGGTCAAGCATGGCGCGGACCTTGGCGTAGCCCACGACGGTGACGCTGACCGCTGCCTGGCCGTCGACCATGAAGGCAACGAAGTGGACGGCGACCAGATCATGGCGATTCTGGCACTGGCGCTCAAGGATGCAGGAAAGCTCAAGGACAACATCCTCGTGGCCACAGTCATGAGTAACCTCGGCCTGAAGATCGCCCTGCGCGATGCGGGTATCGCCATCCGCGAGACTGGTGTTGGTGACCGTTACGTATTGGAGGCAATGCGAGACGGCGGATACAACCTTGGTGGTGAACAGTCCGGCCATGTGATCTTCTCCGACTTCGCCACCACAGGTGACGGCGTCCTGACCGGTCTGCAGCTTGCAGCCCAGGTTGCCTTGACCGGACGCAGCCTCAAGGACCTGTCCAGCGCCATGACCAAGCTGCCGCAGCTCATGATCAACGTCAAGGGCGTTGATAAAGCCCGGGCTGCCACTGACGAGGGCGTTGCCGAGGCTGTTGCCGCGGCGGAGCTTGAACTGGGTGAGACCGGACGTGTGCTCCTCAGGCCCTCAGGGACCGAGGCGTTGGTGCGTGTGATGGTGGAAGCCGCTGACATGGAAACGGCCGAGCGTGTCTGCAAGGGGCTCGCTGCCGTCGTCAAGGATCGTTTGGGCGCTCCCAGCGAAATGGCAGTCTAGGAGACCACATTTTGAGGCCCGTACCCCAGCTTGAGTCGGAGCAGGGGTGCGGGCCTCGGTGTTTAAAGATGAGAGCCTCAGTTACTAAGGATTAGAAGTAGTCCGGAGCTGCTTCAAGCCCGAAATACTCTTCCAGGGTTGCGATGCCGCGGGCGGTCATGTCCGTAGCTGCCTCCACCCCGATGTACCGCAGATGCCAGGACTCGTAAAAGTACCCTGTGGTGTCGTGGAACATCCACGGATAGCGGACCACGAATCCAAACTTGTGGGCGTTGGCTTTGGCCCAGATGGCAGCGGGTTGCTCGGCGAAGCATGGTTGGAAGCTGCAGGCTCCCGCACCGTCGCCGATGTCAAAGGACCAGCCCGTTTGATGCTCGGAGTGCCCCGGGCGGGCGGAAGCGCGGTCGGCGGCGGCCTGGCCGGTGCTGGCGACGTAGCCGTTGTAGGTAGCAACCTGGGTGGAATACGAACGGTATCCGGAGGCCAGCGTCATGATGACGCCCTCCGTGGCTGCGGCCCCGAACATCTTTTCAGCGGCAGTCGCCGTCGTGCTGTTAAGCAGGGCCGCTTCGCCGCTGACGGCGAGCCGTACGCCTGGCTGCACCAAGTCTGCCGGAACGAAGTCCTGGGGAACCAAGGGCCGGTGCTTGTTCACCACTACCCAGGGACTCGTTGGATCCGTGAGGGAGTGCTGCGGGGCAACGGCGTGCGAGGGGGCTGTATTGGAGGGAGTCGCGCTGGGGGCTGATTCAACGGGTGCAGGCTCGCTTGCTGCGGCGCTGGGGGTGCCCACGGAGGACGGTGTGGGTAACGAAGGGGCCTCGCTGGCGGCGTTGGCCGCGACGGGGGATGGGGCGGCGTCCTCAGGCGTGCAGGCCGCCAATGCTGCCATTCCCGCGCCGGCGGTCAGGAGGCTGGCGAAGATCCGCCGGCTAGGCAGCGGTTGGGAATTGTTGGGCACCCTAGACCTTTCTCAGCAGCATGCGGCGGATCGAGTGGTCTGCGTCCTTGGTGAGTACCAATTGTGCACGTCCGCGGGTGGGCAGCACATTTTCCTCGAGGTTCGGCTCGTTGATGCGTTTCCATATGCCCCGTGCCGTTGACTCGGCGTCCTCGTCCGACAGTGTGGCGTAGCGGTGAAAGTAGGACTCGGGCTGGGCGAATGCCGTGGTCCGCAATTTCCGGAAGCGGTCCACGTACCACTCTTCAATGTAGGAGGTCTTGGCATCCACATAGATGGAGAAGTCGAAGAAGTCGCTGACGGCCAGTCCCTGCTTGCCGTCCATCCGAGGGCGGGCCGGGGCCAGGACGTTCAGTCCCTCGACAATCAAGACGTCGGGGCGCCGCACTACGACTTCCTTTCCCGGCACGATGTCATAGGTGACGTGGGAGTACCAAGGCGCGCGGACTTCCTCGGCGCCGCCTTTGACTTCAGAAACGAAACGAAGAAGTCCACGGCGGTCGTAGGACTCCGGGAAACCTTTCCGCTCCAGCAGGTGCCGGCGCTTCAGCTCAGCCAAAGGATAAAGGAAGCCATCTGTGGTGATGAGTTCCACGTTGGGCGTTCCGGGCCAGCGCCGGAGCATTTCCCGGAGCACACGGGCAATGGTGGACTTGCCAACGGCAACGGACCCGGCCACCCCGATCACGAACGGCGTGCGTTGGGTTTGCTCACCCAGGAACGTCGTGGTGGCTGCGTGGAGTTGGTGTGAGGCCTCCACGTACAGGTGAAGGAGGCGGGAGAGAGGGAGGTAAACCTCCCTGACTTCTTTCATGTCCAGGGGGTCGCCGAGGCCGCGGAGACGGAAGACGTCCTCTTCGTTGAGGGGCTGCTCCATCTGCGCTGCAAGCCTGGACCACGTTTGACGGTCCAGCTCTACAAAGGGGGAAGCGCCGTCGCCATTAGCTTCGGTGCGTTGCAAAGTCACGCTCATGATTCTGCCCTCCGCGGAGCGGATCAGGAAATGCGCGACGAAGGGCAGGCGAATTGTGAGGGTTGGAACCCCGTCAATGAACATAAGGAGGGAGGATGTCCCACATCAGTTGTTTGCACTAGCCGTTAGGCTAGTACCCATGTGTGGAATCGTAGGCTATGTTGGCAATTCGTCTCGCAAGGCAGCTGGATACAGCGCTCTTGACGTTGTGGTGGAAGGGCTGCGCCGTCTGGAATACCGCGGCTATGACTCCGCAGGCGTCGCAGTAGTGGCTGACGGGAGCATCTCTTCCCGTAAGAAGTCCGGCAAGCTGAGCAACTTGATCGCAGAACTGGAAGCAAGCCCGGTTCCTGAGTCCCTGACCGGCATCGGCCATACCCGTTGGGCAACGCACGGCGGACCCACGGACCGTAACGCGCACCCGCACCTCTCCGACGGTGGCAAGCTGGCGGTCATTCACAACGGGATCATTGAGAACTTCGCCGAGCTCAAGCAGGAACTGCTGGGCAAGGGCGTCACCTTCGAGTCGGAAACGGACACCGAAGTTGCTGCCGCACTTATCGGCGACATTTTCCGCACCCAGCTCAACGGCGACGGCGGCAACCTCACCGAGGCAATGCGCCTGGCCTGCCAGCGACTCGAGGGCGCTTTCACTCTTCTCGCCGTCCACGCTGACCAGCCCGACGTCGTCGTGGCCGCCCGCCGTAACTCCCCGCTTGTAGTGGGCCTGGGCGACGGCGAGAACTTCCTCGGCTCCGACGTCTCCGGCTTCATCGACTACACCCGCCGTGCCGTCGAACTGGGTCAGGACCAGATCGTCACCATCACCGCGGACTCCGTGGAGATCACCGACTTCTTCGGCGCTCCTGCCGAGGGCAAGGAATACCACGTTGACTGGGACCCGGCTTCCGCCGAAAAGGGTGGTTTCAGCTCCTTCATGGAGAAGGAAATCAACGACCAGCCGGACGCCGTAGCGCAGACCCTCCTGGGCCGCTCGGACCTCAACGGCAAGCTCACCCTGGACGAAGTCCGCATCGACCCTGAGCTCCTCAAGCAGGTGGACAAGATCATCGTTTTGGCCTGCGGTACCGCGGCCTACGCTGGTCTGGTAGCCAAGTACGCCATTGAAAACTGGTGCCGCATTCCCACCGAGGTGGAGCTCGCGCATGAGTTCCGCTACCGCGATCCCATTGTTGACTCCAACACCCTGGTGGTTTCCATCAGCCAGTCGGGCGAAACCATGGACACGCTGATGGCTGTCCGTTACGCCCGCGAACAGGGCGCCAAGACGATCTCCATCTGCAACACCAACGGTTCCACCATCCCGCGTGAATCCGATGCTGTGCTTTACACGCACGCAGGCCCCGAAATCGCTGTTGCTTCCACCAAGGCGTTCCTGGCGCAGATCACTGCTGCCTACCTGCTTGGCCTGTACCTGGCCCAGTTGCGGGGCAACATCTTCTCCGGCCAAATCAAGGATGTCCTGGCGGACCTGAACAAGATCCCCGCCAAGATCCAGAAAATCCTGGACAACGCAGGGCCGCTGCGTGAGCTTGCCCGCAGCATGAAGGACGAGAAATCCGTCTTGTTCCTGGGCCGCCACGTTGGCTATCCGGTAGCCCTTGAAGGCGCGCTGAAGCTCAAGGAAATCGCATACATCCACGCTGAAGGCTTTGCCGCCGGCGAGCTCAAGCACGGTCCTATCGCTTTGATCGACGACGGCCAGCCGGTCTTCGTGGTGGTTCCGTCCCCGCGTGGCCGCGACTCGCTGCACTCGAAGGTTGTCAGCAACATCCAGGAAGTCCGTGCACGTGGTGCCCGGACCCTGGTCATCGCTGAAGAGGGCGACGAATCGGTCAAGGATTACGCAGAGCACGTCTTCTACGTACCCGAAACCCCCACCCTGCTGATGCCGCTGCTCACCACGGTTCCGCTGCAGATCTTTGCTGCTGAACTGGCCGGTGCCAAGGGTTACGACGTCGATCAGCCGCGTAACCTCGCCAAGAGCGTCACCGTAGAGTAGTGCCATGATTGTTGGCATCGGCGTGGACGTCGTAGACATCGAGCGGTTTGGTCGGCAGTTGGAACGGACACCGGGACTCCGGGACCGTCTGTTTGTTCCTGCCGAGCGGGAACTGAACACCCGGTCCCTGGCGGCGCGTTTCGCGGCCAAGGAAGCTGTTGCCAAGGTGCTGGGCGCTCCGGCAGGCATGAACTGGCAGGATTGCTGGATCGGCCTCGATGAGAATGGACCCACCGTCCAGGTCAAGGGAACGGTGCTTGCCGTTGCCGAGGCCAAGGGCGTCAAGCGCTGGCACTTGTCCATGAGCCACGACGGCGGCATAGCTACGGCTACTGTCCTCGCCGAGGGCTAAAGGGACTTCACAAGCAATGATCAGCGCCTTCACCGGACAACAGATCAGGGATGCGGAAAAACCGCTCCTGGACTCCGGTGAGGGCGCTGTTCTCATGCGACGGGCCGCCTACGGGTTGGCCCACGTTGTGGCTCGCGAGGTCAATAACAAGCGGAAGCTTGCAGGGGCGAGTGTTGCAGTGCTGGTTGGGAAGGGCAATAACGGTGGCGACGGCATGTTCGCTGCAGCTTTCCTTGCCCGCCGCGGTGTCCGAACGACGGCGGTGCTCGCCGCCGCTGAAGTACACCCAGAGGCGCTGGCTGCTTTAGTCGCCGCCGGCGGAACTGTTGTGACGTTGGAAGCCGCTAACGCGGAAGAGCTGGCCGTCCTGTGCGCGGGCCATGACGTCATTATTGATGCCCTGCTCGGGACCGGTGCGCGCGGTGGGCTGCGGGACGCCTCTGCCGAACTGGTGGCTTCGCTTCAAGAGTTGCGTCCACGGTTGGTAGTGGCCTGCGACCTTCCCAGTGGACTGGACGCCAACACCGGCGAAGTGCATTGGCCGGTGCTTGGTGCGGACGTGACCGTGACGTTTGGCGGTATCAAGGCCGGGCTGATGACTGACCCGGGTGAAGGGTGTGCCGGGCGCGTGGAGCTGATCCCCATCGGCATTGAGAATTCTTTGGAATGCTACCGCCCTGAGCTTCGACGCCTCACTGCCTCGGACCTTGGATCCTTGCTGCCCCATCCTGGCCGGCGCGCCCACAAATATTCGCGGGGCGTGTTGGGCGTAGTCGCCGGTTCCGCGCGCTTTGCCGGAGCTGCTGTCCTGAGTGTCCACGCTGCCGCCCTCTCGGGGGCGGGAATGGTGCGCTACAACGGGCCCCGGGACGCGGCGCAGCTGGTGCTCGCGCGAACCCCGGAAGCCCTTTGGGAGGCCGACAACCCCGGCCGCGTCCAAGCGTGGCTGCTGGGATCCGGGGTGGACGGCGAGGAGCAGCTGCAACGGGCAAGGGACGCCGGTGCGTCGGCCCTCTCCAACGATTTGCCCGTGGTTGTAGATGCCGGAGCTTTGAGCCTCCTGCCGGAACGCTGCCCGGCCCACTGGATCCTGACACCTCACGCCGGAGAGCTGGCTGCGTTGTTGAACTCGCTTCCTTCGACTGGCGAAATAGAGGTATCCCGCGACGACGTCGAATCCCGTACCCTGCATTATGTGCGGCAGGCCGCCCAACGAACCGGCGCCACAGTGCTCCTGAAGGGTGCCTCCACACTGGTGGCGTCGCCGTCGGGCGTTGTTTTCAGTCAATCCGAAGGCACCGCGTGGATGGCAACCGCGGGCAGCGGCGATGTCTTGGCGGGCGTGCTGGGAGCCTTGCTGGCACAGTCTGCGGAGATGGTACGGCACGACGACGGCGCATATGCCGCGTTGGGCTTGGATCCCGCCGACCGCTGGGCTGCTCTGGCAGCCGTTGCTGCCAGCGTCCACGGGCGAGCCGGAGCCCTTGCATCCGCTCATTTTGACGAAGGTCCCATTACAGCTTCGGCCGTCATGAATGCGGTTCCGCGCGTCATTGGTTCGCTCAACGCGGAATACGACCGAACAATACCCTAAGGTTGCTGTCGGTGTCTGGGGGCTTGAGTAGGCTTGCAACAGTTGTTCGCATCATCAAGAGGAGAACGCATGGAAGTCTGGCCTGGATCGGCTTATCCGCTAGGTGCCACGTTTGACGGCACCGGCACCAACTTCGCGCTGTTTAGCGAGAAGGCCGAAAAAGTGGAATTGTGTCTCTTCGACGACGACGGCGGGGAAGTCCGCGTAGAAGTTACCGAAGTAGATGGTTACGTTTGGCACTGTTATCTGCCGCAGGTCCAACCGGGGCAAAAGTACGGCTACAGGGTGCACGGTCCCTACGACCCTGACGCCGGCCAACGCTTCAACCCCAATAAGCTGCTGCTGGATCCTTACGCGAAGGCCATCCACCGGCAGATTGACTGGGACCCGTCCCTGTTCTCATACAACATGGGTGACCCAGATTCGCGAAATGATGAGGACTCTGCGCCGCACATGATGCTGGGCGTTGTCATCAACCCCTTCTTTGACTGGGACGGCGACAAACTCCTGCGCATTCCGTATCACAAGTCCGTGATCTATGAGGCACACGTCAAGGGCCTTACCCAGATGCACCCCGAGGTGCCCGAAGAGCAGCGCGGCACCTACGCCGGCGTCGCGCATCCGGCGGTTATTTCCCACCTGCAGAAGCTGGGCATCACGGCGATCGAACTCATGCCGGTGCACCAGTTCGTCAACGACGGCATTCTGCAGGACAAGGGCCTGAACAACTACTGGGGCTATAACACCATCGGGTTCTTCGCACCCCACAACAGCTACAGCTCCAAGGGAGACACTGGACAGCAGGTCCAGGACTTCAAAGCCATGGTGCGGGCGCTGCATACGGCTGGCATCGAGGTCATCCTCGATGTCGTGTACAACCACACAGCCGAGGGAAACCACCTCGGACCCACACTGTCCTTCAAGGGCATCGACAACTCCGCGTACTACCGCCTGGTGGAAGACGACCAGAAGTACTACATGGATTACACCGGCACGGGCAACTCGCTTAACGTCCGCAGCCCCCACTCCCTCCAACTGCTCATGGACTCCCTGCGCTACTGGGTGACCGAGATGCACGTGGACGGATTCCGATTCGACCTCGCCTCAACGCTGGCACGTGAGTTCTACGACGTGGACAAACTCTCCACCTTCTTCGAACTCATCCAGCAGGACCCGGTAGTCTCCCAGGTGAAGCTCATCGCTGAGCCGTGGGACGTTGGGCCCGGTGGGTACCAAGTGGGCAACTTCCCGCCTCAGTGGACAGAATGGAACGGCCAATACCGCGACACGGTCCGTGACTTCTGGCGCGGCGAACCTTCCACCCTTGGCGAGTTCGCTTCACGTCTGACCGGATCGGCGGACCTCTACGAGCACTCTGGCCGTCGACCCGTGGCGTCCATTAACTTCGTCACCGCGCACGATGGCTTCACGCTGGCCGACCTTGTGTCCTACAACGAGAAACACAATGAGGCCAACGGCGAAGACAACAACGACGGCGAGTCCCACAACCGTTCCTGGAACTGCGGCGCAGAAGGACCCACGGACGATCCCACCGTCCTTGGCCTCAGGGCCCGCCAGCAGCGTAACTTCATTGCCTCGCTGTTCCTGTCCCAGGGCGTCCCCATGCTGCTGCACGGCGACGAACTGGGCAGGACGCAAAACGGCAACAACAACGGTTACTGCCAGGATTCCGAACTCACCTGGATCAACTGGGAGAACGTGGACCAGCCGCTGATCGAGTTCACTGCCGCGGTCAGCGCGCTCCGTGCCAAACACCCCAGCCTGCGCCGCAGCCGCTTCTTCGATGGCCGTCCCGTGCTTCGTGGTGAAGGCGAACGGCTCCCGGACATCGTATGGCTCGATGCCGACGCCAGCACCATGTCTCCGTCCGACTGGGACGAAGCTTTGGGGCGCTCCGTTGGTGTGTTCCTCAACGGCGATGGCATCCACGGCCTGGACACCCAGGGCCGACGCATCACGGACGTCAACTTCCTCTTGTACTTCAACGCGGACCAGGACGAGGTAGGCTTCCGGATTCCTTCCGACGAGTACGCGCCGGCCTGGGACGTCATGATCGACACCGCCGGGGAAGGCGCCGAAGCGGGCGTGGTCAAGCCGGACCAGATCCTGATGGTAGGCGGCAAGTCGCTGGTGGTACTCCGTGCCCACAGCACCCCGGAAATTGAACCCGATCACTCGGTGGCAGCTTCCCTCGCTGCCCTGACGCAGACGAGCACTCCAGAGACGGCATCCATGACCGCTCCGGCAGTGACGTCCTTGCCTTTCGATTACAAGAGTTCTGCGCCCGAGGGCAATGACGGCGAGAGTGAAACAAAGGAAACGGAAGCATGAGGACGCCTGTCTCAACGTATCGTCTCCAGATTCGCCCGAGCTTCACGTTGCAGGACGCAGCTGAGCTCACCGGATACCTGCAATCCCTGGGAATTGATTGGGTCTACGTTTCACCCATCCTGACAGCGGAAAAGGGTTCCGATCACGGCTATGACGTGACCGATCCCTCCACCGTCGACCCCTCCCGCGGAGGCTCCGAAGGACTAGCCGCATTGTCCCGGGCTGCCAAAGACAAGGGCCTGGGCGTTCTTGCCGACATCGTCCCCAATCACATGGGCGTCGCTTCGCCGAAGCAAAACGCCTGGTGGTGGCAGCTCCTGAAAGAAGGCCAGGGTTCAAAGTACGCCGAGGCTTTCGACGTCGACTGGGACTTTGGCGGGGGGAAGATCCGCATCCCGGTCCTGGGAAGTGATGACGACCTTGACGAACTGAAAATCGTGGACGACGAACTGCGTTACTACGATCACAGTTTCCCCTTGGCAGAGGGGACGTACACGGCCGGGGACAACCCGCGTGAGGTCCACGAACGGCAGCACTACGAGTTGGTTGGCTGGCGCCGCGCCGACGCCGATCTGAACTACCGCCGCTTCTTCGCAGTGAACACCTTGGCCGGCTTACGTGTCGAAGTTCCATGGGTCTTTGACGAGTCTCACGCAGAGATCGTCCGCTGGTTCCGTGAAGGACTGGTGGACGGGCTGAGGATCGACCACCCCGATGGACTGGCCGACCCCGAGGGCTACCTCGCGAGGCTGCGCGAAGCTACTGGTGGCTCCTACCTTCTGGTGGAGAAGATCCTGGAACCTGGGGAGCAATTGCCGGATACCTTCGAGTGCGAAGGGACCACGGGATACGACGCCTTGGCCGACGTCGACCGCCTTTTCGTGGACCCGGCGGCTGAGGAGTACCTGAACTCCCTCGATGCCCGACTCCGGAATGCAGATGCTCCCGCGGACTACCACTCCATGATCCATGCGACCAAGCGCCGGATCGCCGACGGCATCCTGCGATCGGAAGTCCTGAGGCTGGCCCGCCTTGTGCCTGAATCCTTGGAGCTGCCGTTCGCGAAGGTAGCCGATGCCTTGGCTGAAGTCATCTGCTGTTTCCCCATCTACAGGACGTATCTGCCCTATGGTGGGAAAACGCTGATCGAGTCCGTGGAGAACGCCGCCAAGCAGCGCCCTGACCTGGCCGCTGTCCTTAGCGGGCTTCAGCCGCTCTTGCTGGATGAGTCCAGCCTGCTGGCCCGGCGTTTCCAACAGACGTCCGGCATGGTGATGGCCAAGGGTGTGGAGGACACCGCATTTTTCCGGTACACCCGTCTAGGGTCACTGACGGAAGTGGGTGCGGATCCCACGGAGTTCTCCATTCCCGGCAATGTCTTCCACGAACGCATGGCCCGGAGGCAGCAGCTCTTGCCGCTGTCCATGACAACGCTGAGCACCCACGACACCAAACGGAGCGAGGATGCGAGGGCCAGGATCTCGGTGATCTCCGAGGCCGTACCGGAATGGGAGCTCTTCCTCGGAATCGTCCATGAGCTCGCGCCCATCCCCGATGGGCCCCTCTCGGCCTTGGTCTGGCAATCCATCGCAGGCGCGTGGCCGGCAGATCGCCAACGGTTGCAGTCCTACGCCTTGAAAGCGGCACGGGAAGCCGGCAATTCCACCAACTGGACCGATCCCAACCAGGATTTCGAACGCCAGTTGGCGGCCGCCGTCGACGCCGTCTTCGATGTTCCGGAGGTTGCAGCCGCCCTGACGAACTTCGTCAACGAGCTCGAACCGTATGGAACATCCAACTCGTTGTCCGCCAAGTTGATCCAGCTGACCATGCCCGGCGTTCCGGACGTCTACCAAGGCACTGAATTCAGGGACGGTTCGCTGACCGACCCCGACAACCGGCGTCCCGTGGACTTCAAGGCTCGGATCGCAGCCCTGGAAGAGTTGGACGGCGGCGCCAAGCCCGCATTCACCGATGAAGCCGCCAAACTGCTGGTGACCTCGCGTGCCCTGAGGCTACGGCGCGACAGGCCGGAACTGTTCGCCGGCTACCTCCCGGTGGCTGCCCAAGGCGCCGCTGCGGGACACGTGGTGGCCTTCGACCGGGGAGCCGAACATCGTGGAGCTCTCACCGTTGCCACCCGCCTGCCCAAGCGGCTGGCCAGTGAAGGCGGCTGGCGGGACACGGCCATTGAATTGACGGTGGCCTGCCGGGACGAACTCACCGGGGTCAGCTACGGGGCAGGCGCCGTCCCTCTGGCCACCTTGCTGGAGCATTACCCGGTGGCTTTGTTGGTCCCTACGGACTGATTTCCGGACGGTGCGATCACCGAATAGCGGTGATCGCACCGTCAACACCGTCATTGCAAAGCACGCTTGAAACACGTACAGGGGAGCATGATGCTGGAGCACGCTGCTGGAAAGAATCTTTACGACGTCTGGGCTCCGAATGCGGATTCGGTCCAGTTGCTCGCCGGAGGCCACGAGTACTCCATGGAGAAGCATCACGACGGCGCCGCAGCCGGTTGGTGGCGGGCGCCTGCTGACGCAGTGGCCCAGGATGGCGACGACGTGCGGTACGGCTACATCGTGGACGGCGAGGGACCGTTTCCCGATCCGCGCTCGCGGAGGCAGCCGGACGGGGTCCATGGTCTGTCAGCGACCTTCGATCCTTCCGCCCATGAGTGGAAGGACAGCGAATGGAAAGGCCGGAGCCTCAAGGGTTCGGTCATCTATGAGCTACACCTCGGCACCTTCACCGCGGAAGGCACGCTGGATGCCGCAGCCGAGAAACTGAAGTATTTGGTGGACCTTGGCGTCGACTTCGTAGAGCTACTCCCGGTCAACGGATTCAATGGTGTTCACAACTGGGGTTATGACGGCGTCCTTTGGTACGCCGTGCACCAGCCGTATGGTGGCCCCGCCGCCTACCAACGCTTTGTGGATGCAGCGCATGCCGCGGGCTTGGGCGTTATTCAGGACGTCGTCTACAACCACCTCGGTCCAAGCGGCAACTACCTGCCCAAGTTCGGCCCCTACCTGAAATCGGGGGAGGGCAACACCTGGGGTGACTCCGTGAACCTTGACGGCCCCGGCTCGGACGATGTTCGTCGATACATCCTGGAGAACGCAGAGATGTGGCTCCGGGATTACCACGTGGACGGACTCCGCCTCGATGCCGTGCACGCGTTGCGTGATGAGCGTGCCGTGCACATCCTTGAGGAATTCGGCGCGCTGGGAGACGAGGTGGAGGCAGCCACCGGAATCCCCAGGACGCTGATTGCGGAATCGGATTTGAACAACCCGCGGCTCATCTACCCGCGGCAAGACAACGGCTACGGCTTGGAAGGCCAGTGGAGCGACGACTTCCATCACGCCGTCCACGTCAACCTCAGCGGGGAATCCACCGGCTACTACGCGGACTTTGACTCGCTCGCAGTGTTGGCCAAGGTCCTGGAACATGGATTCCTCCACGACGGCAGCTACTCCAGCTTCCGGGGCAGGCACCACGGCCGCCCGATCCGCCGCGATATGGCCCACCCTTCCGCGCTTGTGGTCTGCCTGCAGAACCACGACCAAATCGGGAACAGGGCCACCGGGGACCGCCTCACTGCGTCGTCGTCGTACGGAAAGCTGGCCATCGGTGCTGTGCTGACCATGACATCCCCCTTCACGCCCATGCTGTTCATGGGTGAGGAATTTGCTGCCTCCACTCCATGGCAGTTCTTCACCTCCCACCCGGAACCTGAGCTCGGCAAAGCTACAGCAGAAGGTCGAATCAAGGAATTCGAACGTATGGGATGGGACCCGGCGGTTGTTCCTGACCCGCAGGATCCTCAGACGTTCCAGCGCTCCAAACTCAAGTGGGACGAAGCCGGCGAAGGTGAGCACGCACGCTTGCTGCAGCTGTACAAGGATTTGGCACAGCTGCGCCGCAACACTCCGGAATTGGTGGACGGCGGCTTCGGCGAGACACACGTTGAGTTTGACGACGACGAACACTGGCTCCAGTTCTCCCGCGGCCCCATCCGGGTAGTCTGCAACTTCGGGGACGAAGCACTGGGCACGCCATTGAATGGCTCCGTGTTGCTGGCTACCGACGACGAAGCAGCCCTGAACGACGGGACGCTGACCCTTCCCGGCGGTAGCGCCGCCGTCGTGCGCGTCCAGTAAGCCACAGAAATTGAGGTGACGGCGCCCACATAGCGGACGGCGCCGTCACCACTGTTTCTGCAGTGGCAGGATGGTACGTATGACTTATTCGGCCGCGGAAAACCGCTACGAAACCATGCCCTACCGCCGCGTCGGACGCAGCGGACTCAAACTCCCCGCCATCTCGTTGGGCCTCTGGCACAACTTCGGCGATGACAAACGATTCGACGAACAACGCGCCATCCTGCGCCGTGCGTTCGATCTCGGTGTCAACCACTTTGACCTCGCCAACAACTACGGTCCGCCGGATGGCTCGGCAGAGACAAACTTCGGCCGTCACCTCAAGGACGACTTCAAGCCGTACCGTGACGAACTGGTCATCTCCACCAAAGCCGGTTACTACATGTGGCCCGGCCCGTATGGCGAGTGGGGATCCCGCAAATACCTGATCTCCAGCCTGGACCAGTCGCTGGAGCGCATGGGCCTGGAGTACGTGGACATCTTCTACAGCCACCGCCCCGATCCTGAAACGCCATTGGAAGAAACCATGGGCGCTTTGGACTATGCAGTCCGGTCCGGTAAGGCACTGTACGCGGGAATCTCTTCCTACACGCCGGAACAGACGATCGAAGCCGCCCGGATCCTCAAGGAACTCGGCACTCCTCTTCTCATCCACCAGCCCAGCTACTCCATGCTGAACCGGTGGACGGAGAACGGCTCACCCAACCTGTACGAGGCCTTGGACCAGGTGGGCGCCGGTTCCATCGCCTTCTCGCCGCTGGCGCAGGGGATGCTCACCAACCGCTACCTCAACGGTGTGCCCGCCGATTCGCGGGCCGCCAAAGAACGGTTCCTGTCCGAATCTGCACTCACTGAAGACAAACTCGACCGCGTGCGGGGCTTGAACGCCATAGCCGAAGGGCGTGGGCAGACCCTTGCCCAGATGGCCATCGCGTGGATCCTGCGTGATCAGCCCAAGGGTTCGCCGGTGACCTCAGCCCTGATTGGTGCTTCCAGCGTTGCCCAGCTTGAGGACACGCTCAGCGCGATCAACAACCTGGGGTTCACCAGCGAAGAGCTCACGGCCATTGACGAATTTGCTGTGGAATCGGACATCAACCTTTGGGCTCAGAAGTAGCCTTCAACAACTGACATAAACAGCGGAGGCCGGGAGGGAACAAAACCGGCTTCCGCTGTGTTGGTTACAATGCAAGTGTGCGCCGAATGGCGCCGTGCCACTCAGCCGTGCCCTGGACTCAGTCAGGGATGCGCCTGGCACCTGAGGTTAGTTCTCAAAAAGGAGTTCCGTGTCTTCACATCCGATTCGTGTTGCCATTGTCGGCGTAGGCAACTGCGCCGCATCGCTGGTCCAAGGTGTTCAGTACTATCGCGACGCTGACCCCAAGGCCACGATCCCGGGTCTGATGCACGTCGAGTTCGGCCAGTACCACGTCAACGACGTTCACTTCGTTGCTGCTTTCGATGTCGATAGCAAGAAGGTTGGGCTCGACCTCGCTGACGCCATCGGTGCCAGCGAAAACAACACCATCAAGATCGCCGACGTTCCCGCAACAGGCGTGACTGTCCAGCGCGGTCACACCCTCGATGGTCTGGGCAAGTACTACCGCGAGACGATCGTGGAGGCTCCGGAAGAAGCTGTAGACATCGTTGCCGCGCTCCGCGAAGCCAAAGCAGACGTTATGGTCTGCTACCTGCCCGTCGGTTCGGACCAGGCCGCCAAGTTCTACGCCCAGTGCGCCATCGACGCAGGCGTGGCCTTTGTCAACGCGTTGCCCGTTTTCATCGCCGGGACCAAGGAGTGGGCTGACAAGTTCACCGAAGCCGGCGTCCCGATTGTGGGCGACGACATCAAGAGCCAGATCGGTGCCACCATCACCCACCGTGTCATGGCCAAGCTGTTCGAAGACCGCGGCGTCACCCTGGACCGCACGTACCAGCTGAACGTTGGCGGCAACATGGACTTCAAGAACATGCTTGAGCGCGATCGCCTCGAGTCCAAGAAGATCTCCAAGACCCAGGCCGTCACCTCCAACGTTGAGGCTGAGCTGCACGCCGACGACGTCCACATCGGACCGTCCGACTACGTTGCCTGGCTCGATGACCGCAAGTGGGCCTTCGTCCGCCTTGAAGGCCGTAACTTCGGAGACGCCCCTGTTTCGCTCGAATACAAGCTCGAAGTGTGGGACTCCCCGAACTCTGCCGGTGTGATCATTGACGCCATCCGCGCTGCGAAGATCGGCCTGGACCGCGGAATCGGCGGCCCGCTGCTCTCCGCATCCAGCTACTTCATGAAGTCGCCGCCGGAGCAGTTCAACGACGACATCGCCCGCGACAAGGTTGAAGCCTTCATCCGCGGCGACATCGAACGCTAAACACCCCGCCTTACCAAGCGCCAAACCGCGCGACGCCAAACGCCCTCGTCTTCCGATACGGGGGCGTTTGCCGTACCCAACGCTCTATCAGATCCCTGCCCTCTGGGCGCAACGCTCTATCCGATCCTTGGCCTCTGAGCGCAACGCTCTATCCCTTTCCTCAAGGAAGTGAGAGAGGGTTGGGGTGTAGGGCTTGGGATGTGAGAGAGGGTTAGAAGAGGCCGGTAGGGTTGCCGTCGGCATCCACGTCCATGCGCATGGCGGCCGGTTCCTTGGGAAGGCCGGGCATGGTCATCACCGCACCGGTCAGCGCAACGATGAATCCAGCACCGGTCTTGGGAATCAGATCGCGAACGTGCACGCGGAATCCTTTGGGCGCACCCAGCCGGGACGCATCGTCGGTGAAGGAGTATTGTGTCTTGGCCATACACACGGGGAGCTCTGACCAGCCGTTCTTCTCGATCTCGGCGAGACGTTTGATTGCCGGCACAGAGAATTCCACACCGTCGGCCCCGTAGATCTCCTGCGTGATCGTCCGGATCTTGTCCTCAACACTGAGTTCCAGCGGGTAGAGGTGGTGGAAGTCGGTTGGCACATCCAGTGCGGCTGCCACCTTGGCGGCGAGCTCATCACCACCGTCGCCTCCGCCACCGCGCCCCCAAACATCGGCAACCGCCGCCTGAACGCCTTCCGCGGCGCACCAGGCAAGGAGCCACTGAAGTTCCTCCGGACTGTCCGTTCCGAATTTGTTGATGGACACAACGGGGGAAATACCGAACTTGGCCACGTTTCCCACGTGCCTTTTCAAATTCTCGACGCCGGCCGCCACGGCTTCGATGTTTGGCTCGCTGAGGTTCTCCTTGGCAACTCCGCCCTGCATTTTGAGGGCGCGGATGGTGGCTACTACTACGACGGCGGATGGCGCCACGTCGGCGATGCGCGCCTTGATGTCCATGTACTTCTCCGCACCAAGGTCCGCGCCGAAGCCTGCTTCGGTGACCACGACGTCGGCAAGCTGCATGGCGGTGCGGGTGGCGATCAACGAATTGCACCCGTGGGCGATGTTTGCGAAGGGGCCGCCGTGGACCAAAGCGGGCGTCCCTGCGATGGTTTGGACGAGGTTGGGCTTGATGGCATCCTTCAAGAGCATGGTGAGAGCGCCCTCCACACCGAGGTCCGACACCGTGACGGGTGCGCGGTCGTAGGTGTACCCGAAGGTGATGCGTCCCAGCCGGTCCCGAAGATCGTCAAGGTCTGAGGCGAGACAGAAGACCGCCATGATTTCCGAGGCCACGGTGATGTCGAAGCCGTCTTGCCTGGGCACTCCCTGCATGGGGCCGCCGAGTCCGATGATCACTTCGCGCAAAGCGCGGTCGTTCATGTCCAGCACGCGTTTGAACGTCATGCGGCGTGGATCGATGCCGAGGTGGTTGCCCTGGAAAATGTGGTTGTCCACCAAGGCCATGAGGGCGTTGTTTGCCGAGGTGATGGCGTGGAAGTCGCCCGTGAAGTGCAGGTTGATGTCGTCCATGGGCAACACCTGGGAGTAACCGCCGCCCGTGGCTCCACCTTTCATGCCCAGAATCGGACCGAGAGAGGGCTCACGCAGGGCGATCATCACGTTGTGGCCTGCGCGGGCCAGGGAATCAGCGAGTCCCACTGTGGTGGTCGACTTGCCTTCACCGGCAGGAGTGGGGGACATGGCGGAGACGAGCACTACCTTGCCGGGGGCCTTGCCCTGAGGCAGTACCAGTTTGGCCGTGTTGATCTTGGCCTTGTAAGGCCCGTACAGCTCAAGTGCATCCACGGGAATGCCGGCGCGTTCGGCCACCTCTTCAATGGAAAGCATGGTGGCGTGGTGGGCAATCTCAAGATCACTCATGACCTTGTTTTCAGACATCTTTGTCCTTCGGTTCTGCCCGCAGCGGGGATGCTGCTGCCGGGGGTTTACGCTGTGCGCGACAATCTATCAGCCCCGGTGCAGATACCGGCGGAGACTCAGCGCCGCGGGACCAAGAGTCCGCCCACAGCCTCACGGTAGCTTTCCAACGTGATGGCGGCGGTGCGTTGCCATCCGAAGGACTCGGCGTAGGTGGCAGCGAGCCGGCCCATGTCCTCGCGGGTCTGGACGTCGTCGTAAAGATCTTCTAGGGCGTCTGCCCAATCGGAAGGATCGTGTCCGTTTACCAGGATGCCCGTTCGCCCGTCGGAGATGGCGCGGGAGAGACCACCAACATTGGTGGCCACCACAGGTGTACCGCACGCCTGTGCTTCCAACGCCACCAAACCGAAGGACTCGCTGAAGGAGGGCATCACCACCACATCTGCTGACCGGAACCAGCTGGCCAGCTCCGGTGCCACAACAGGCGGCCGGTGAGTAACGACGTCGGAGAGTCCAGCGTCTTCAATAATGTGCTGGAGGTTGAAGTCCTTCGCCCCGCTCAGAGAGCCCAGTATGGTCATTTCCAAATCAATGTCCGGCCGGCGTTTTCGGAGTATGCCGGCCGCCTTGACGAATACCTGGGGACCTTTGAGCCGCTGGATCCTGCCGGCAAAGAGGATGTGGAAGCTGTCCGGCCTGACGCCCCGCAATGAACGCGATTTTCGCCGGAACGAGGGCGTGAACACCTTGAGGTCCACTCCCGGCGGGGCTACATCTATCCGGTCAGGATCCGCCCCGTAGTGTGAAACCAATTCCTCCGCTTCGGCAGGAGTATTGGCAACCAGCCTCGAAGCGCCGTCCACAATGCGTTGCTCTCCGTCTTCCCGGCGCCGCGGCTCAGGCCGTTCACCGGATTCCAGGACAAGATTTTTGACCTTGGCCATGGTGTGCATGGTGTGGATGAGGGGGACGCCCCAGAGTTCTGAGAGCTCGAGCCCTGCCACGCCTGAAACCCAGTAGTGGGAGTGGATGGCGTCGTAGCGGCCGTGGAGCTGTTGGTGGCGGATTTTGTCGATTTCCTCGACCATGTGGTGCAGAAGTGCCGGCAGTTCTTCCTTGGGCAGTTTGCGGCGTGGTCCTGCCATGACGTTGTGTACGCAGACGCCGGGGCCAGGGTGCTCGACGGCGGGCTGGCCGGCTTTGGTGGATCGCGTGAAGATTTCCACCTCCACCCCGGACTCCGCAAGTGCCATGGCCAAGGCGCGCACGTAAACGTTCATTCCGCCGGCATCTCCCGCGCCGGGCTGCTCCATGGGGGAGGTATGGAGGGACAGAAAGGCCACACGACGGATCAACGGCATCCGGGACCTCCTCACGATCACAGCAAATTCAACGTTGCGCTGCAGAAAACATTACTCCTGCCGTTGAGTCCTCAGCCGGGCAAGCTCCGCTATGTGGACAAGACTGCTAGCGTGGCCGCTGTGAGCCAAGAACAATCCTTTGACATCCGTAAAGCAACACCTGAGGACTGGCCCGGAATGTGGTCGATCCTGCAGCCGGTGATCCGCGAGGGCGAGACCTTCACATGGGATCGCGACACCACAGAAGAAGTGGCCAGGAGCAAATGGGTGAAGGAAGCTCCCGGCCAGACCTTCGTTGCTGTGCGCCAGGGCAGCGGCGAGGTCCTGGGAACAGGGGAGTTCCACGCCAATCAAGCCGGTGGTGGAAGCCATGTTGCCAACGCCGGATACATGGTGGGGGCCAACAACTCGGGTCAAGGTATTGCCAGGGCCCTGTGCGCCTACTCACTGAGCGAAGCGAAAGCGGCAGGCTTCCGTTCCATGCAGTACAACGCCGTGGTGGAGAGCAATGTGCGTGCCGTGTGGTTGTGGCAGTCCATGGGTTTCAAGATTCTTGCTACGGTGCCTGAAGCCTTCAACCACCCTGAAATCGGCTACGTGGGCTTGCACGTGATGTACCGAAAGCTTTAAGCCCACAGCTGGGTTAATTCAGGAAAAGCGGCCTCGTAACCGTCAAGCAGTTGCCGGCCCAAGCCGAGCGAACCTACCAGGGGATGTGCTGCAAAGGCTTCCACAGCTGCCTCGCGCTCGCCGGACACCACGGCGCGGATTGTCAGCCGCTCCACCTCCTTGATGTGCTGCATCAGGGTGAGGAACTGCCCGTCCGGCCGGTCCTGGGCCAGCGGCAACGCGCCGTCGGGCGTTACCTCGCAGGGAACCTCGACGACGGCGTCCCCAGGCAGTCCGGGCACCGCCGCCTCGGCAGCGGGCCCAGTGGGAGACACCGGCGAGTTGGGCACATTGAGGATCAACTGCGCCCTACCGCCGCCGGACAGCGCACGCATTGCCGAAAGCGCTACACGTTCGTATCCGCCTCCTGCGAGATCGGACTCGTCCCGCTGTTCCCCGTGGGTCCTCGCTTCTGCCAGGTAACCTTCCTCCCGGGAGCGCCGGGCGTCATCCCAGAGCCGGTATGGCTGTGAAGCATGGAGAAGCGACGGGTACAGCAACTGTTGCTGGCCGTGGATGGACGCCCCGCGGGTTTGCTGCTGCTGTCCAATGGCCTGGGTGGCCTGCGACGTTTGGTAGTAGTAGTAAAGGTATTCGTTGGGCAGGCAGCCAAGGAGCAGGAGGGTGTGCTGCCCGAACAAGCGGCCCTCCTCCATGGTTTCAAGTGCACCGTGATCGGACAGCAGATCCGGTAAGAGGTCCCGTCCAGCGGGTGCCAGCCGGTAAAGCCAGCCGAGGTGGTTCAGCCCGAAGTAGCCCACGCCGTCGAGGTGCCCTTCAGCAAGGGGGGCCCCGGCGGCGCGGGCAGCACGCTGGACCAATCCTCCGGCGGAATCGCAGATGCCGATCACCCGGTTACCCAAAACCGGCACCAAAGCCTCGGTAACCATGCCGGCCGGATTGGTGAAGTTGATGAGCCACGCATCGGGGCAATACTCCCGCATGGCCTCAGCGAGTTCCAGCATCCGAGGGATGGAGCGCAGCGCATAGGAGATGCCGCCGGCGCCGGTGGTCTCCTGGCCCAGCAACCCCAACCTCAGGGGAATCTGTTCGTCCGCGATCCTCCCCGCGGTACCACCGGGTCGGATCGCCGCGAACACCATGTCCGTGCCGGTGAGTGCCTGCCCAAGATCCGTGGAGACAACGACGACGGGCCCGGAACCGCCCGTGGGCATGTCGCGAAGCACCGCCTCAATGGCAGCGAGCCGTAACTCATCCACGTCAAAGAGAACAAGCCCGTCCACCAAACCTGCGAAAGGTCCCTCGCACAAAGCCCGGTACACGAGGGGAACCCGGAATCCGCCGCCACCGGCGATCATGAGCCGCATGGTCCGAGTCTATGCAGGCATGCAAGTCTATGCAGCCCAGCACGTGCAGCGTAGTCTGCCGTGCATGGACGCTATGCCCCAGCGACGATACGACCCCTTGGCTACCGTCCGGTCGGACGGGGACCACCAGTGCGATCTCCTCCTGACAGGAACGGTTTTCCAGGACATCATTTTCACCGGCCTTCCGCACGCACCCGAACCCGGCACGGAGGTGTGGAGCGAAGGTATGGGCAGCTGCCCCGGGGGCGTAGCCAACCAGGCCATTGCTGCCGCACGGCTTGGCTTGCGCACCAACCTCGCGGCAACCTTCGGAGACGACGGATACGGCGATTACAACTGGCAGATCCTGGAAAGCCAGGAGCACGTTGACCTCTCACTCTCGCTGCGGGTTTCGGGCTGGCATTCTCCAGTGACGGTATCCATGTGCGTGAATCAGGACCGGTCCATGGTGACACACGGCCACCCCGCCCCGATCAGTTCCTCGGAATTGATCGGAAAACCACCCAAGGCACTCGCCGCCGTCGCAGATTTAGGCGAGGAACTGGAGCCGTGGATGCTGGCCGCGAAGGATGCAGGCACCAAGCTCTTTGGCGTGGTGGGCTGGGATCCTACGGGGAAGTGGTCCGAGCGTCGCCTGGACCAGCTGGCTAACTTCTACGCCTTCTTGCCTAATGCCCCTGAAGCGATGGCGTTCACCGGCAAAACCGACCCGTGGGCGGCCTTGTATTCGCTGGCTGACCGCGTCCCAGTGGCAGTGGTAACCCTCGGCCCCCAAGGCGCCGTGGCAGTGGACTCCGAAACCGGGGAAGAGGAGTGGGTGCCGTCCCTGCCCGTATCAGCCTCAGATCCCACCGGCGCCGGGGACTGTTTCGGGGCGGCCTTCATTGTGGGGTGCCTGGCAGGGTGGAGGCTGGGGGACCGGCTCCGGTTCGCGAACCTTTGCGCTTCCCTGGCGGTCCAGGAAGTGGGGGGCTCACTGGCTGCACCGGGATGGGGAGACATCGCGGATTGGTGGCAACGGGCGAACGCGCGGAAGGAGCGTCAGTCCAGTCAATGGCTGCGGCGCTTCGCCTTCCTGGAACCGATCGTGAAGGACATCCCGGCCGAAGCCCAACGACGAGCCCGGGCCACCATCGCGCATCTGTCTGACGCGCAGTAGCCATGGCCGGGCTCCGCAGTTAACCCGAGTTCACTGACAGCACTAGAATCTCTAGGGTGACTTACGAAGCAGCTGCAGAAATCGGGATCGGCGCGAAGACCTCCATAGCAAAGTCAGCGGTCCTGGAGCGCTCCGCCGTGATCGATCTGGACGCCGTGCGGCACAACGTTCGTCAGTTCGTGGGCATTGCCTCCCCGGCCGCTGTGATGGCTGTGGTGAAGGCGGACGCCTATGGGCACGGTGCCGTGCAGGTGGCGCGGGCAGCCCTCGACGCCGGAGCTGCCTGGCTGGGTGTCGCCCACATTTCCGAGGCGCTCGCCTTGCGCGCCGCCGGAGTCGAGGCCCCGCTCCTCGCCTGGTTGCACACCCGCGAAAGCAACTTCCAAGCGGCAGTCGCCGCCGGCATCGACGTCGGGATCTCCGGTTGGGAGCTCGAAGCGGTAGTCGCCGCAGCGCGGGAACAGGAGCGACCCGCGCGGGTGCATCTCAAAGTGGACACGGGACTGGGCCGGAATGGCTGCACCATTGCGGATTGGGACCAGCTGTTGGGACAGGCCATGGACTACCAGGATCAGGGCCTCCTGCGGGTTGTGGGTATCTTCTCGCACCTGGCCGTTGCAGACGAGCCGCAACGCCCAGAAACGGACCATCAACTGGCCGTCTTCCGCGAGGCAATCGCCATGGCCGAGGACGCCGGCGTTGACACCGAGGTCCGGCATATAGCCAACACGCCGGCGGCTTTGTCCCGACCCGACTCTCACTTCGACCTTGTCCGCGTAGGCCTCGGTGTGTACGGACTCTCGCCCTTCGATGGGGCCACATCTGCCGAATTGGGCCTGCATCCCGCCATGACTGTCCGGACTCTCCTGTCCAACTGCAAAAAGGTACCCGAAGGCCAAGGCGTCTCTTACGGACTCAATTACCGGACCAGCGAGGAAAGCACGCTGGGCCTGGTGCCGCTGGGCTATGCGGACGGCGTCCCCAGGGTCGCCACCGGGGGTCCTGTACGGGTAAACGGCACGACGTATCCGGTTGTTGGCAGGATCGCCATGGACCAGATGGTCATCGACCTCGGACCTCTGTCCCCGGAGGAGGCGACAGGCCTCAAGGGTGCCGAGGCTGTCATGTTTGGTAATGGAGCAGACGGTGGCCCCACCGCCGATGATTGGGCGGCCGCAGCAGGAACCAACAACTACGAAATCGTGACGCGCATCAGCCCCCGGGTCCCTCGCAGCTACGTCAACGAAATGCCCGCCACGCCGGAGTCACCAGCGGCCCTCAATGACGCAGCTGGAACGGCAACGCTGTGAGCGACGCCCAGTGGGAGCGCACGCTCACAGTCACGACGGCGGAACAGACACACGCGCTCGCAGCGGCTGTGGGCGAGGTGCTTGAGGCCGGGGATCTCCTGGTCCTGACAGGCGAGCTGGGTGCGGGCAAGACCACGTTCACCCAGGGACTTGGCGAAGGCCTGGGGGTGCGTGCAGGCATCATTTCGCCAACGTTTGTCCTGGTACGGATCCACCCAAATCTCCCGGATGGCCCCAGGCCCGGTGGTCCGGACCTGGTCCATGTTGATGCTTACCGGCTGGACTCGACAGCGGAGATCGACGACATCGATCTTGAGAACACCATGGATACAGCGGTCACCGTGGTGGAGTGGGGCAGGGACCGGGTGGAGCATCTCTCGGACAGCCGTCTGGAGGTTGACCTGCACCGGTCCGTTGGCGGGGCAGCCGCTGCGCCCACTACGGACGGGGACGTTATGGACTTCGACACCGATGACGACGACGAGCCCCGCACCATTGTTTTCCGCGGATTCGGTCCCCGCTGGGCCGAAGCGCCGCAGGTCCTTGAAACTACATCACCTGTGAAAGGCCTCTAATGCTGATCCTGGCCATTGATACGTCAGCGGTTGCCAGTGCGGCGCTGATTTCGGACGATGCCATGGAGTCCGTGGTGGAATCTTTCGCCACGGAGGATACCCGCAGCCACGCCGAAGTCCTTGCTCCCGGGATCGCAAAGCTTTTGGCCGGTGCCGGTGTCACCGGCGCTGACATTGACGCGATCGTCACGGGTGTGGGACCCGGCCCGTTCACCGGGCTCCGTTCGGGCATTGCGACGGCCCGCACCCTCGCCTACGTATGGAACAAGCCGTTGTATGGGCTGATGAGCCTGGACGCCATTGCCTTGGAAGTTGCGGAGTCAACGGCCTCCACACCCGAGTTCCTTGTGGCTACCGACGCCCGACGCAAAGAGGTTTATTGGGCCCGTTATGTGCTGGCTGACGGACAGCTTCCGGAACTCGTGGACGGCCCTCATGTGGGTTTCGCCTCCGAGCTCCCGGACTTGCCGGTGTTTGGGGCGGGTGCAGGTTTGTACGCCGATGTCCTCACTGCGGACGTTGATTTCGCTCAGACCCAGCCGGACGCGACCTCGCTGGGGCAGTTCGCTTTGGCAAAGCTCACGGCCGGTCAGACCTTGCTGGACTCTACACCGTTGTATCTGCGCGAATCCGATGCCCAGGTGCCTGGACCCAGGAAGCGTGCGCTGTGACCGAAAGGAAATTCTCACCCAAGCTGGAACTCGCCGGTCTTTCCCTGCGGGACATGACCGAGGCTGATATCCCGGCAGTGGAGACGTTGGAGCGCCGGTTGTTCCCCGTGGATGCCTGGCCGTTGCAGATGTTCTTCGACGAATTGGCCCAGCCGGAGACCCGGCGCTATGTGGTGGCGGAGGTTTCCGGGGAGATCGTGGCCTACGCCGGGTTGATGTGTATTGAGCCGATCGCGGACGTCCAGACGATCGCCGTCGTGCCTGAATTCGAGGGCAAGGGCATCGGTTCGGCTGTCCTGACTGAACTGATTGATGAAGCGCGTCGCCGCCGTGCGGCAGACGTCCTGCTGGAAGTCCGGGCGGACAACCCCCGCGCCCAGCAGCTGTACTTGCGGTTCGGCTTTGAGCAGATCCACGTGCGTCCCCGCTATTACCGGGACGGCACGGACGCCCTGATCATGCGTCTTGAACTGAACAAACCACAGTCCCACGAAGGAGCCACGGCGTGAGCGGGCAGTATCCGGAACAGTCACAGCAGCAGCCGTTGGTGCTGGGCATCGAGTCTTCCTGCGATGAGACCGGCGTGGGGATCGTGCGGGGGACCACCCTCTTGACCAACACCGTGTCCTCGTCCATGGATGAGCATGTCCGCTTCGGCGGTGTCATCCCGGAGATCGCGTCGCGCGCGCACCTGGACGCTTTTGTGCCCACTTTGCAGGAGTCGCTGCATGAAGCCGGTGTCACCTTGGACGAGATTGATGCCATTGCCGTGACATCCGGTCCCGGCTTGGCAGGTGCGCTCATGGTAGGCGTCTGTGCTGCCAAGGCGCTGGCTGTGGCCACGGGAAAACCGCTGTACGCCATCAACCATCTGGTGGCGCATGTGGGCGTGGGACTCCTGAACGGACGTCAAGGAACTGAGGGAAAGAACGACGCCGGTGCTGCCGCCGGCTTGGGAGCCGGCAAGCTGCCGGAGAACCTCGGAGCCCTCCTGGTCTCGGGCGGGCATACGGAAATCCTGCGCATCCGCAGCATCACGGACGACGTCGAGCTTCTCGGTTCAACCATTGACGACGCCGCCGGCGAAGCCTACGACAAAGTGGCCCGCATCCTTGGCCTCGGGTATCCCGGTGGCCCGGCCATCGACAAATTGGCGCGTCAAGGTAACCCCAAATCCATCCGCTTCCCTCGCGGCCTGACGCAGCCCAAGTACATGGGTAGTGCGGAGGAAAAGGGCCCGCACCGCTATGACTGGTCTTTCAGCGGCCTGAAAACAGCGGTGGCCCGGTGCGTTGAGCAGTTCGAAGCCCGTGGCGAAGAAGTCCCCGTGGCGGACATTGCCGCAGCGTTCCAGGAAGCCGTGGTGGACGTCATCAGTTCCAAAGCAGTCCTGGCCTGCAAAGAGCATGGCATCACGGACGTCTTGCTTGGTGGGGGAGTAGCAGCGAACTCTCGGCTTCGGGAACTGACCGGGCAGCGGTGTACTTCCGCCGGAATCAAGCTCCATGTCCCGCCGCTGGACCTGTGCACGGATAACGGCGCCATGGTTGCGGCGCTCGGTGCCCAGCTGATCATGGCCGGCATCGGCCCCAGCGGAGTCTCCTTCGCGCCGGATTCCTCCATGCCGGTGACCACGGTGTCAGTGCCCGCCTGAGCTTCAGACTCAGGCAAACAGGGAACTAGGCGTCAGGTCCTTTGCGCATTTGGTGCACGAGGTCCATGACCACTGCCTGCAGGTCACCGTTGTGTTCGGCGGCGACGCGGCGCTGGCGCTGGTAGCTTGCCCCACGCTCAATGATCTTCAGGACGTCTGCCAATTCTTCGGAGCAGCCGAGCTTTGCTGCCACGGGCTCAAGCCGCGCGACGGTTTCCGTGAGGTGCTCTGTGACAAGCTGCTCGTTGCCTTCGGCGTCGAGGATGATGATGGCTTCCATGCCGTAACGCGCGGCCCGCCATTTGTTCTCCTGCACATGCCAGGGCGGCATGGTGGGGATGCTGCCGCCTGCATCAAGGATGGAGGAGAACTCGTCCACCAGGCATTGGGTCAGCGCGGCAATGGCTCCTACTTCTTCAAGAGTGGCCAGCCCGTCGCAGATGCGCATCTCGATGGTCCCAAGGTTGGCCACCGGGCGGATGTCCCAGCGGATTTCTGAGGTCGCATCGATGACGCCGGTGGTGAACATGTCCTGGACATAGGACTCGTACGCCTCCCACGTGTCGAATTGGAAGGGGAGGCCTGCGGTGGGAAGCTGCTGGAACATGAGCGCACGCTGGGAGGCGTAGCCGGTCTCTTCTCCGGCCCAGTAAGGGCTTGAGGCGGACAGGGCTTGGAAGTGCGGGAAGTAGTTGACCAGCCCGTCCAGGATGGGAAGGACCTTTTCCTTGCGGTCGATGCCCACGTGGACGTGAACACCGTAGATCACCATTTGGCGTCCCCACCATTGGGTCCGCTCAATGAGCTTGGCATAACGCTCCTTGTCCGTGACGGGCTGGAGCAGGGGAGGGCTGAAGGGGTGGCTGCCTGCGCAGAAGACTTCCACGCCCATGGGATCGGTGACTTCACGCACGGCGGCCAGGGAGCGGCTGAGGTCTTCCTTGGCGTCTTTGACTGTTTCGCAGATCCCGGTGACCAGTTCCACCGTATTGAGGAGCAGTTCGCGCTTGATATGGGGGTGTTCGTCGTCCTCGTTGAGGTCGGGGTGGTTCGCGGCGACGCCTTTGAGGACGTCGTTGGCCACTGATACCAGTTCCCCGGTGCGTGCATTGACGAGCGCCAACTCCCATTCCACACCCAGTGTCGATTGCCTGGATGGCGCAAAATCAATCTGCACGTAGTCCCCTCATTTGTCTTGTCTCAGCCGGACACGGTTCCCCGCTGTGGGGCCGCCAGCGGTCGGAACAAGTCTAATGCAGCTGGAACGCAGGTTTCTGCTGTGGTCTTGCGAGGGGGAAAGTCCCGTCATTTGCTATTGAGAATGCTTCTCAATAGAATCGCTGCATGCATCTCACAGTTGTCAGTTCCTTGGACACCCAATGCCGCGAGTCCGCCGCTGCCCGGCTCGGCCAAACCCACGCCAATTCCGTGGTGGTCCTTCACGATCTCCTTGATGGCTCGATGGTCCTGCGGCGGGTATACCGGAACGGCCAGTTGTTCGAGCGCGAAACCACAGTTCTGGAGCATGGTTGCCTCAGCTGCACTGTCAGATTGGATGTAGTCCCGACGGCGGAACGTCTCGCCTCCTGCGGTTTCGACCATGTAGTGCTGGGCCTCCCGCCCGGCGTTGCAGCCGGCATGGCCGTTGGCGAGCTTCGGCGTGGCCTGAGCCGCCCTGCGGTGATAGACAACGCCGTACTGGCTTTGGACCCTGGGGAACTGGATGACCACATTTGGGACCGTCACACGCTGTTCGAGTCCGGGTTTACGTCCATGCCCACAGATGAACGAACCAGCGGAGAATTCCTGATCGGCGAGTTCGGGCAGGTGGATACGGTGATGGTGTACCCCGGCCTGGGTGCGGTGCTGGGCGGCGAACCTCGCGAAGGCACTTCGCAGTGGCAGTTGGGTGTCCAGTTGCTTGGCCAGTTGGCGTCCCACGCAGGGGTCATTGGCGCCGCTGACGCCTACAGGCCGGGATGCTTCGACGACGCTGAAGCGGCGGCACGCAACCGTCCCGGCGTCGTGCGTGTGCCCGTCAGCGACGGGGGTGGGTCCTACCGGACGGTGCTCCACAAAGTGGGTCGGCCGCTGCATCCGGGACGCTTCCGCGAAGCCCTGCCCCAACTGGCCGCCGGAACGCACTGGCTGCGAGGCCGCCTCTGGATCGCATCAGCGCCGAAAACAAGGATCGCCGTCCAAGGTATTGGGCCTAGGGTCTGGCTCGAAAGTACCGGGAAATGGCTGGCGGACTCGGCCGAACCTGGCCAGGCGCACCCCGGAAAGGCGGGTGCCGACGTCGACTCTGTCCTGGACTGGCATCCCAGCCGCGGCGACCGTGGAACTGTGCTGGCGATCACCGGCCTTTCGGAGGACATCGACGCCCGGGAATTTCGCGGGCTCCTGGACGGTTGCCAACTCACCCAAGCTGAAATGCAGCAGGATTTCGGCGTGTGGGACGACCCCCTGGAACTCAGCGACGCCCTTTAAACCAACCACCCAACCAAAGGAGAAACACCATGAAGGTCAGGAATTCGCTGCGTGCCCTCAAGAAGATCCCCGGCGCCCAGATTGTGCGCAGGCGCGGGCGTACCTTCGTCATCAACAAGAACAATCCGCGGATGAAGGCGCGGCAGGGCTAACCGCACGTCGGTGATAAGGGGGCGTGTTTAATGGGGGAATGCCAATCCTGAACAAAGACATGTCCCTGTGCATTTCGCTTGCGGCCCGGCCCAGCAATATCGGCACCCGGTTCCACAATTATTTGTACGATCTGCTCGGCCTGAACTTTGTCTACAAAGCATTCGCCCCTGCGGACATCACCCTTGCAGTGGCTGGCATCCGCGGCCTCCCCATCCGGGGCGCCGCGGTTTCCATGCCGTACAAGGAAGCCGTCATCCCGTTGGTTGACGTGATGGACCCGTCGGCCAAGGCCATTGATTCGGTGAACACCATCGTCAACGACAATGGCGTGCTGACTGCCTACAACACGGACTACATCGCCATTGCCCGGCTGTTGAAGGACCACCAGGTTCCCAGCAGCCACAGCGTGCTCCTCCGCGGTGCGGGCGGTATGGCCAAGGCCGTAGCCGCAGCACTTCGGGAAGCCGGGTTCACCGCCGTCACCATCGTGGCCCGCAACGAGGACACCGGCCGTGCATTAGCAGATCTTTACGGCTTCGCTTGGCAGGATGACGTCAACGGCTCCACAGCTGATCTCATCATCAACGTCACGCCGTTGGGAATGGCAGGTGCGGACGAAACAGCGCAGTCCTTCGACGACGCCACGATTGCCGCGGCGCAAGTAGTGTTTGACGTCGTGGCTTTGCCGTCCGAGACGCCACTTATCAGTGCTGCCCGGAAGGCGGACAAGAAGGTGATCACGGGCGCTGAAGTTATTGCCATCCAAGCCGAGGAACAGTTTGTCCTGTACACCGGCGTGCGCCCTAGCCCTGAGCAGGTCCGCGAAGCCTCGGAGTTTTCACGCCGCTGACTGCCGGGTGCCGCTGACGCTCTAGGCCGTCACCGGTTCCACCACAACAGCCACTCTCTCCTCGCCGATCCTGGTGAGGACCAGGGTGGCTGTTTTCGTCCCAAGGGACTTATCCGGTTTGGCGGGCAGCAACTGCTTCCGGAGTTCCTCGGGAGTGACTGCCGTGCCGCGCTTCTTGATGTCCAGCACAGTGATCCCGTTGGCCTTGACCCAAGCCTTGAGGGCCTTGACGTTATAGGGCATCACCTCAAGAACCTTGTAGGCACGGGCGAAGGGAGTGTCGTGCAGCGCAGGCGCGCAGATGTAGGCAATGTGCTCGTCCACCAGGTGCCCGCCCAGCCGTTCGGCGACGTCGGCCACCAGTCCTGCGCGGATCACCGCACCATCGGGTTCGTAGAGGAAACCTTCTACAGGCCCGACGGCGGCTACCGGGCCGCCGTCGAAATCCGCGCCGCTGGTGATCTCAGCGGCGCCTTGGCCGCCAATCACCAGCGCGGCGCGACGCACGCCGGGGCGGGACACTGCGTTGAACCACAGGGTCACTTCGGTGACGTCGCCGCCTACCGAAACCCACTGGGCTTCGCAGCCTGAAGGCACGGACTCATGCGGGATGCCGGGACCCATCTTGACGCCGATGGCGCGGCCGGTAGCCGCCAGGCGTTCCACGAAGGACAACGGGGGAGAGAAGGCTTCAGGGTCCCAGATCCGTTTGGTTCCGGAGGTGGACGTGGTTCGCCGGGCGGGATCCAGCCATACGCCGTCCACCCCGTCCAATTCCACGGTTGTTGCGTCGGAGTGCACCACGGTGGCATGCGGGAAGGGCATGAGATTGATGGTGGCGCAGGCGGCGGTGGTTTCATCCATCTCAACTGCGGTCACGGAAATGTCCATTGACGCCATCGCCATGGAGTCGGCGCCAAGGCCGCAGCCCAGGTCTGCAACGTGCGAGATGCCGGCCTTCGCGAAGCGCTCGGCGTGACGGGCTGCGACGTTCAATCGCGTTGCCTGCTCCAAGCCGGCTTGGGTAAAGAGCATCTGCCGGGCAAACTCGCCGAACTTTGCCTCTGCGCGCGTCCGCAGCCTGGATTGCGTGAGGACCGCAGCTACCAGCTCCGGGGAGTGACCCGCTTTGCGGAGGTCTGCGTTGACGCTGAAGGAATCGGCCTCCCGATAGGGTCCCAGTGAGGCAAGAAGTTCCCATCCTTCAGTAGTCAGCAAGGGTGCGATCTGTTCCTGCGGTGCGTGAGGCATGGGATCAAGCCTAACGGCGCGGCGCTTGACAGCGTGACCGGCGAATCAGCCGGATAGGGTTGTTTTCATGGAAGACAACGCAGCACCGCACCCCTCCCTGACGAAGATTGCGCGCCCCGCCCTGATAGCGGGGGTCGTGATCGCGGTGGTCTGCATCGGCCTGCTGATCATTATCTTCGCGTTGGATTCCTTCAATGCGGCTACTTACTCGGTGGCCGGCAAGAGCGTCAATGACGCCACCGATGAAGCGCAGGGCATCCGCGAACTTTACAGCGGCGCCCGGACCGGTGGAATTATCACGCTGGTGATCTCCGGCATCGTGGCTATAGCCGCCGCCGTGGTGCTGTACCTGAACCGCGGCAATGCTCCGCTGGATGAGGATGACGGCGGCGAAGACTACGATCTGGACGACCTGACGGGCAGGTAAGGGACGTTCACCCATGACGAAATGCTGGCACTCACCTTGACCGAGTGCTAACGCTTACATAGAGTCTTGTTAGCACTCTCCCCCGGAGGGTGCTAACTACGCCAAGCGTTCTCCGGCACCGCGACGACGGTTGAACGCCCAGGCACCCTAGTTCTTAGTCCATGAATCAGCTCATGAAAAGGAGAGTCCGAGTGTCGGTCTCGATTAAGCCTCTTGAGGATCGTATTGTTGTTCGCCCGCTCGAAGCAGAGCAGACCACGGCTTCCGGCCTGGTCATTCCGGACTCCGCACAGGAGAAGCCGCAGGAAGGCGAAGTTGTTGCAATCGGCCCCGGCCGCTTCGATGACAACGGAAACCGCGTACCGGTTGACGTAGCTGTTGGCGACGTCGTCATCTACTCCAAGTACGGTGGAACCGAAGTCAAGACCGGCGGCAACGAGTACCTCGTTCTGTCCGCCCGCGACGTCCTTGCGATCGTCGTAAAGTAACTTCCCGGAGCCCCGCACCGCCGTCGAGTTGGAATGATTCCAGCCGCCAGCGGTGCGGGTTTTCTGTCTTGAAAGGACACAACCATGGCAAAGCAGCTTGCTTTTAACGATGCTGCCCGCCGGTCTCTTGAGGCCGGTATCGACAAGCTCGCCAACACTGTCAAGGTGACGCTTGGTCCGCGCGGCCGCAACGTCGTGCTGGACAAGAAGTGGGGCGCACCCACCATCACCAACGATGGCGTAACCATCGCCCGTGAAGTTGAGCTTGATGACCCCTACGAGAACCTTGGCGCACAGCTGGCCAAGGAAGTAGCCACCAAGACCAACGATGTTGCCGGCGACGGCACCACCACGGCCACCGTGCTGGCACAGGCCCTGGTCAAGGAAGGCCTGCGCAACGTTGCTGCCGGCGCCGCTCCTGGCGAGATCAAGCGCGGCATCGAGGTTTCCGTTGAAGCAGTCGCAGCCCGTCTCCTGGAGAATGCCCGCGAAGTTGAAGGCACCCAGGTTGCCAGCGTTGCAGCCATCTCCGCGCAGAGCGACGAGGTTGGCGAACTGCTGGCCGAAGCGTTCGGCAAGGTTGGCAAGGATGGTGTCATCACCATTGAAGAATCCTCCACCACCCAGACCGAACTGGTCCTCACCGAGGGCATGCAGTTCGACAAGGGCTACCTGTCCCCGTACTTCGTCACCGACGCTGAGCGCCAGGAAGCCGTCCTCGAGGACGCCCTCATCCTGATCAACCAGGGCAAGATTTCCTCGCTGCAGGACTTCCTGCCGCTGCTGGAGAAGGCCCTGCAGGCAAACAAGCCGCTCTTCATCATTGCTGAAGACATTGAAGGCGAAGCCCTGTCCACGCTGATCGTCAACCGCATCCGCGGCACGCTCAACGTTGTTGCCGTCAAGGCTCCGGGCTTCGGCGACCGCCGCAAGGCCATGCTCCAGGACATCGCCACGCTGACGGGCGCCCAGGTTGTTTCCCCGGACCTTGGCCTGAGCCTGGACACCGTTGGCCTCGAGGTACTCGGTACCGCACGCCGCATCACAGTCACCAAGGACAACACCACCATTGTTGATGGTGCCGGTACGGCTGAGGACGTCGCTGACCGCGTTGCACAGCTGCGCGCCGAGCTTACCCGGACGGACTCCGACTGGGACAAGGAAAAGCTGCAGGAACGCCTGGCCAAGCTGGCCGGCGGCATCGGCGTGATCAAGGTTGGCGCAGCCACCGAGGTTGAGCTGAAGGAAAAGAAGCACCGCATCGAGGACGCTGTTTCCTCCACGCGTGCAGCCCTCGAAGAAGGCATCGTTTCCGGTGGCGGTTCCGCTCTCATCCACGCCCTCAAGGCACTGGACGAGTCCCCGGCCGTCAAGGCGCTGGAGGGTGACGCAGCAGCTGCTGTGGGCATCGTCCGCCGCGCCCTGGTCCAGCCGCTGCGCTGGATCGCCCAGAACGCTGGCTTCGACGGCTTCGTTGTTGTTGCCAAGGTTTCCGAGCTGGAAGCAAACCACGGCTTCAACGCCAAGTCCGGCGAGTACGAGGACCTGATCGCCGCTGGCGTGATCGACCCCGTGAAGGTCACCCGTTCGGCTCTCCGCAACGCCGCTTCCATCGCTGCTCTGGTTCTCACCACCGAGACCCTGGTTGCCGAAAAGCCGGCTGAGGAAGAAGACGCACACGCAGGCCACCAGCACTAACGGCCTGGTTTAACAGAAGCCCCGGTCACGTTGACCGGGGCTTCTGTTGTCTGCGGCTTTCCGCGGGGCGGCTATTGTGAGCGTACGACGGCGGCGGTAACCTGACGCTACTAGGGCGGCTTGGGTGCGTCATTCGGTCTGTTCCCGGTCGCAAGGTGAGCCATGACAGTTCCGGACACAGACTTGGATTTGGGACGCTCGGCCTTCCACGAGCGCCGTTGGCGCGATGCGCTTGAGTGCCTCACCCGCGCCGATTCAGAGGGCGGACTCCCTCCGCAGGACATCGAATTGGCGGCATCTGTGGCGATGCTGCTTGGCTTGAATAGCCAAAGCATTGAGTACCTGACCCGGGCGCATGACGAATTCCTGACCATGGGAGACACTGACAGCGCCGCGAGGTGTGCGGCCTGGCTTGTTATGTTCCTGATGGACATGGGAGAGCCGGCCCGTGGAAACGGGTGGTTGTCCCGTGCCAAGCACGTGCTGGAAGGTATGTCAGGTCCCTGTGCAGCCGAGGGATACCTCATGATTCCAGCGGCCCTCGGTTTGTTGCGCAGTGGAGCCCCGGCAGCTGGACACGGTCTGTTCGCCAAAGCCTTGGAGCTGGGAACCTCCTTCCACGACAAAGACCTCCAGGCCTTGGGCCGGCTCGGTGTCGGCACCACCCGCGTTTCCCTCGGGCACGTGGAAGAAGGTTTGCAGCTTTTGGATGAAGTGATGGTCTCTGTCACCTCAGGTGAGGTCTCTCCCATCCCCGCAGGGATCATCTACTGTGCAGTCTTGGGCAGTTGTCGTCTTTCCAACGATGTGCGCCGCGCCCACGAGTGGACTGCGGCCTTGGAACGCTGGTGCGGGGATCGCCCGGACATGGTGATGTTCAGTGGACAATGCCAGGCTTACCGTGCCGAACTGTTGATACTTCACGGAGCGTGGGAAGAGGCCCTGTCGGTGGCGCGGGCCGCCGAAGGCAGGGTGCGGAAGGGCGACCCGGATGCCACGTTTGGATCCTGGTATCAACAGGGCGAAGTACTTCGCCTGCAAGGTTTCCTGGAGGAAGCGGGGAAAGCCTACGCCATAGCTGCCGGGACCGGATTCGAACCTGTTCCCGGCATCGCGCTGCTTGAGCTGGCCGAGCACAAAACGGCCCAGGCACAGGCCACCATGCGGCGGGCGATGGCAGGGGCCGACCCAGCCAATCGACGTCGCTTGCTGCCTGCCGTCGTCGAGGTTGAACTTGCCGCTGGCGACGCGGCTGCTGCCAGGCTCGCGCTGGACGAACTGTCCGAGCCTCTTCAGCAGGGCAGCCGTCCATTGGAGATGGCCCTGGTTGCCTATGCCGCTGCCCAGGTGCTGTTGGTCGAAGCCGAGCCCCAGGCCGCGCTTCGTGAGGCGAGAAGGGCGTGGCGGATCTGGTACAGCCTCGAAGCTCCCTATCAGGCCGCCCGGTGCAGGGTACTTGCGGCGCGTGCGTGTGCCCTGTTGGGCGATCCCGATTCTGCCGCCATGGAGTTCGAGGCTGCCAAAGCCGAGTTGGCAGATCTTGGGGCGATGCCGGCAGTAGCAGAGGTCCTGGAACTCACCGGCGAGAAGAACAAAGGCAGCTCACCGCTGACTGACCGCGAGGTGGAAGTGCTCCGGCTGGTGGCCGGTGGGCACTCCAACCGAACCATCGCCCGGGAGCTTTACCTCAGTGAAAAGACAGTGGCCAGGCATGTGAGCAACATTCTTTCCAAACTCGCGGTGCCGTCCAGAGCGGCCGCGACCGGCTACGCCTTTGAGCACGGCCTGATTCGCTGAAAACCACTGCGAGTGGTCAGAAATACCCATCCCGCTGGAAATGAGTGGCTCACTTGACCGATGCGGACCCAGGCGCCGCGCTCATAGCGTGGCTCCTATCAGGTCACAGCAAAGATCAGTGATCCACTGCAAGCGAGATAGGAGACGATGATGTCCGTTCACCACAATCCAGAAGTTGACACCGTCATTGTGGGTGGCGGCCAGTCCGGGCTCGCGCTCGGGTACTGGTTGGCAAGGCAGGGCAGGAACTTCCTCATCCTGGACCAGCACCAGAAACCAGGGGATGCTTGGCGTCAACGCTGGGACTCCTTGCGCCTCTTCACTCCGGCCAAGTATGACGGCCTTCCCGGCGCACCTTTCCCCGGCGACCCCTTGGCATTTCCCACCAAGGATCAGCTGGCTGACTACTTGGAAGACTATGTGCGCCGCTTTGAATTGCCTTACGTTGCCGGCGTACGCGTGGAGGACATCAGCTCTGAGGGTGAGGCTTTCGTGCTCCGGTCGGGAGACCGCGAATGGAGAAGCAGGAATGTGGTCATCGCCACAGGTGGTCACCGTATCCCCAAAGTTCCTGCCTTCGCGGGCGAACTGGATCGGAGCATCCTTCAGCTGCACTCTCAGGATTACAAAAACCCCGGTCAGTTAAAGGAAGGCCCTGTCCTGGTGGTGGGCCTGGGCAATTCCGGTGCGGAGATTGCCCTTGAAGTTGCCCGCTCCCGGCCCACACTTCTTGCTGGCAAGCCCAGCGCCGAGATGCCTATGCGGCATGGCCGTGCAGCTGCGCGTTTTGCCCTGCCGGTAGTCCGCTTCCTGGGCCTTTACGTGCTCAACCTCAATACCCCCATGGGACGAAAAGCGGCTCCCAAGTTCAAATCCATGGCGGCCCCGCTGATCCGCACCAAGAGCAAGGACCTGGCCGCTGCCGGTGTCCGCCTCCATCCCAGGTTGGCTGGTGTGCAGGACGGACTCCCGGTACTGGAAGATGGGACGCAGGTGGAGGCCGCGAACGTCATATGGTGCACTGGCTATCACGAGGATTACTCATGGGTGAACCTGCCGGCATTCGACAGTCACGGGGAACCGCAGCAGACCAGGGGAGTGGCAGACAGCGTCCCGGGCCTGTACTTCCTTGGCCAGGAGTTCCTGTTCGCGGCAGCCTCGGCAACGCTGCCCGGTGCCTGCCGGGACGCCCGATACCTCGCCGGGCGGGTCACGGCGCCGCGTTCCAGCGGCCTCGTCAACGTGTAATAGCTCACGTCGTAGTGGGTTGTGCCGGGCGTCAAGGTTGAGGAGCGCCAGGAGTATCAGCACAGGTCACGCACAGGTTTGGGTGGCAGAATGTATGGCTGGACCTGTGCTGATGGGGCATCGAATGGCGGCCGGGAACACTCTCCCACATGGGTTGCGTGACTGAAAACGCGTAATATTGATGCTTTGTGCCACAGCTTTGAGGAACTGCCTACCGTGACGACGCCAACGATTCCAGCCCCTGCCCACCACGGTAGGCGGGCTTCCGGACCCGTTGCGAAATCCAAATTCCGACCCGAAATCCAAGGCCTTCGGTCCTTGGCTGTCCTTATGGTGGTGAGCTACCACATCTGGATCGGCAGGGTCTCCGGCGGCGTTGATGTCTTCCTTTTGATCTCCGCATTCCTTATGACTCTCCAGTTCACGGGCCGGTACAAACAAGGCCGTCCCATGGACCTCGTGCGGCACTGGCTGCACTTGTTCAGACGGCTGCTACCCGCCGTGGTCGTGGTTCTTGTGTCAACTCTGGCAGCAACCTTTATTTTCCTGCCGGCCACGCGATGGTTCGAGATTGTCCAGCAAACCTGGGCGTCGCTGTTCTACTTCGAAAACCGGCTGCTGCAGGATCTGGCCGTGGACTATTACGCCACTGACCACAGCATGGCCAGCCCTGTGCAGCACTTCTGGTCGCTGTCCATCCAGGGTCAGGTATTCATTCTGTGGCCCGTCATTTTCGCCACTGCAGCGCTGGTGTGCCGACGCTTCGCCCTGCGATACCGGGCCACGTTGGTGTACGTCTTTGCCATCATCTTCCTGGTCTCGTTTGTCTACTCCATCATTTTCACGGCCAGCAATCAGGCAGTGGCATACTTCGATACCTTTGCCCGTTTGTGGGAGTTCGCCCTGGGCACGTTGGTGGCGTTGATTCTTCCCGCCCTGAACTTTTCCAAACCTGTCCGTATTGTCATGGGCTGGGTTGGTGTGGTGGCGATGCTCACGTGCGGCATCCTGCTGCAAGTACAAACGGCCTTCCCCGGATTCGTCGCATTGTGGCCAACACTGGCTGCGGTGGCCGTTATTGCGGCCGGACAGACCGGAAGCCGTTTCGGTGTGGACCGGATACTGAGTTCCAAATTCCTGGTACGGCTCGGTGACAATTCGTATGCGCTCTACCTCTGGCACTGGCCCATCCTGGTGATTGCTTTGGCCTGGAGCGGAAAGGATCACGCTGGCTGGCTGTCCGGCACGGCAATCGTGGCGTTGTCGCTCATCCTGGCTTTCCTCACCACCAAATTCGTGGAGAAGCCGTTCCGCGAATGGAAATGGCCCGAGGTAAAGAGGCGCCGCTCGGTCATCGCGATCGTGGCCTGCCTGGCCGTGGTGTCCGCACCCCTGATGGCATTCCAATACCGCCTGGACCTGGACCAGCAAGCTGCGGAGGCGCGGATGGTCTTTGATAACCCCGGCGCGAAGGCCCTCCTGCCCGGCTACGTCAATGAAGCGGCTCCGAATGCGCTCACTCAACCCACCGCTGAAAGGATTGGGCGTGACTGGGCCAATCTGCCCAACGGATGCTCCGGTGACACGAAACCCGAATCACAGCTGCTGCAGGACAACTGCAAGCAGAACGGCGTGGGAGATGATGCCACCAAGACGGTCCTTGTTGTAGGCAACTCCCACTCCCAGCAATGGCTTGCTGCCATGGAAGTGCTGGCGGAGCAGCACCATTGGCGCCTCTACTCCTTGCTGTACGGGGCGTGTCCCTTTATGACTGAAGATCCCGAGTCCGAGCCGGGCTGCAACAAGTTCAACAGTGAAGTGCGCAGCCATATCCGGGAACATGCGCCGGACGCCCTTTTCATGGTGGGTACGGCGGCTGTTTCCTCCTTGCCCGATGAAAGACTGACACACGGATTCGAGGATCTCATTCCCGAGGTCACGGGGCTGGGCATCCATGTAGTGGCGGTGCGTGACAATCCGCGGTTTACCTACAGCCTGACGGATTGCACCCTTTCCAAGGGGGTGGACAGCCCGGATTGCCGCCCGCTCAAAGCTGACGTCCTGGCCGAACCCAGCCCCTTTGATGCGGTGACTGGCAAGTACCAGAACCTTTCCTTGCTGGATATGTCCGACCTGATGTGCCAAGGACTCTATTGCCCGCCGATCATCGGTAATACGTTCGTCTACCTGGATGACAACCACCTGACCAAAACCTACGTCAAGAGCATGGCAGGCATGTTGGATGAAAGGTGGTTTACCGCGACAGGGTGGCAGCGATGATGGAGAAGAAGGCCGCCGCACCGGCCACTCCCGCAGAAAAGCCCGCGACCCGGGCCAAACCAGGCTTCCGGCCCGAAGTCCAGGGGCTGCGTGCACTGGCTGTGCTGATGGTTGCGGCTTACCATATCTGGCTCGGTAAGGTTTCCGGCGGCGTGGACGTCTTCCTGCTGATTTCGGCTTTCCTTCTGACATTGTCCTTCACACGCAAGCTCGAAAGTCGCACGCCACTAAGGCTTGTGCGGCACTGGCTGCACGTGTTCAAGCGTCTGCTGCCCGCTGTCGTCGTTGTCCTGCTGGCGATCCTCGTCGGCACCTGGGCATTGATCCCGCAAAGCAGGTGGCCGGATGTCCTCACCGAGGCGTGGGCATCGCTGATGTATCGCCAAAACTGGCAGCTTGCCGCTTTCGCGGTTGACTACTACGCCCAGCAGCACGTGGACGCCAGCCCGCTCCAACATTTTTGGTCGTTATCCGTCCAAGGCCAGGTGTTTATTCTGTGGCCTTTGATTTTCGCCGGGGTCGGCCTTGCCCAGCCGCTGCTGGCCAGGCTGTTCCCGCAGCGGAAGGCCGTGGGCCACAGGCAACTGCTGTTCATCACCTTCGGTGCGGTCTTTCTGGCATCGCTCGTGTTCTCCGTGGAGCAGACCGCCACCAACCAGGCATACGCGTACTTTGATACCCGTGCCCGTCTGTGGGAGTTCGCCCTGGGTTCCCTGCTTGCCTTGGCGATTCCCTATCTGAAACCGGGACGCCGGCTCCGTGTCGTCCTGGGCTGGGCCGGTATTGCTGCGATGCTAGCGTGCGGGCTGGTGCTCCCCGTGGATCGTTCCTTCCCGGGTTTTGTGGCTCTCTGGCCAACCCTTGCAGCCGCGGCCGTGATCGTCGCCGGCCACAGCGGAAGCCGCTTTGGCGCAGACCGTCTCCTGAGTTCGCGCCCGCTGGTGGTGCTGGGGGACAACTCGTACGCCCTGTACCTGTGGCACTGGCCGGTGTTGGTGTTCTTCCTCCTGGCCTCCGGCACCAAGCAGCCGAGCCTCCTCCAGGGCTTGGGAATCATGGCGGTTTCCCTTCTCCTCGCGGTAGCCACCACGAGGTTCGTCGAACTTCCCTTGCGCAGCTGGAAGTGGCCGGACGTGCGGTCCTGGCGGGCCGCCGTCGTGATTGCTGCCTGCGGTGCGCTGCTGGCGCTACCTGTCACCGCCTGGCAAAGCGCCATCACCGCGGAAGCGGCAGCGATTGCCGATCAGCCTCACGAACTGACGCCCGGCGCGGCAGCGCTGGCCCCGGATTACGCAGGTAAGCCGAGCGAAGAAGCCCTGATCATCCCGGCGCCGGCGGCCATGAAGGACGAATGGGCCAACGTAGACGGCGCGTGCACAGGGGACAATGTGCCCACCGACCCCGTGTTGGAGGGATGCCTGCAGAATGAGGAACCCGAGGTAGTCACCAAACGAATTGTGGTGTTGGGTGATTCCCACTCCCAGCAGTACATGGCCGCACTTGGCCCGATTGCCAAGCAGCACGGCTGGGAAGTGGTCACGCTGCTCAAGGGTGGGTGCCGGTTTGGCGCGCAATCGCCGGAACGCCCGGAGTTCTGTAACGACTTCAATAAGGCGAGTTCTGCCTACGTTCTGGAACACAAACCCGACGCCGTGTTTACGGTGGCATCGCTGACGCACGTTGACGCGCCTTTCGAGACCGAAGTCCCCGGTTACCTTGAAGGCATCAAGCCGTTCACGGACCTGGGAATTGATGTGGTGGGTGTCCGGGACAACCCGCGATTCAGCTTTAACATGCCTGAGTGCGTCCAAAAAAAGGGCAAGGATTCTCCCGACTGCAACGTTCCGCTTGAAGAATCCTTGGCGGCTTCCTCACCCTTGGATGACTACGTCGGCAAGGTTGAAGGGCTCCATCTCATGGACATGAGCGACTTCATCTGCGAGCAAGGGACATGCCCGGCTGTTGTGGGGAACGTCTACGTCTACAAGGACGACAACCATCTTTCCAAGACCTACGTGCAGACCATGATTCCAATGTTTGAGGAGCGGCTGCTCGCCGCTACCGGCTGGTCCGCCAGCTAGGTTCGCTGTCCGGCGGTTTTAAACGCACGACGCCGGCCTGCCGCCAGTGCGATTGCTCACAGTCGGGCGTCGCGGAATATGGCGATAGGCGCGGAGGTTCTAGTATTTATCCAATACCTTCTGCGCAGGCAACTTCTGCACAGGTACCTCATGCACAGGCCAGTCCCGTAATGACGGGCTGGTCATCAGTTGCAACCCCTACCAGTTAAGCCCCCGGAAACCCAGGTAAGAGGCGCACACTCATGACCCAGCCCGAACACGATCCCTTTGGCTTTGTTGGCCTGACCTACGACGACGTCCTGTTGCTGCCCGGCCACACGGACGTCATCCCGTCCGACGCAGACACCTCGTCACGCATTTCCAGGCGCATCTCCGTCCAGACGCCCTTGCTTTCAGCAGCAATGGACACGGTGACCGAGTCGCGCATGGCCATTGCCATGGCCCGCCAAGGTGGTTTGGGCGTGGTTCACCGCAACCTTTCCATCGATGACCAGGCCGAGCACGTTGACCGCGTCAAGCGCAGTGAATCCGGCATGATCACCAACCCGCTGACCATTGGCCCGCAGGCAACGCTGCAGGAACTGGACGAGCTGTGTTCCCGCTACCGCGTGTCCGGCCTTCCCGTGGTGGACACGGACGGACGCCTCCTGGGCATTGTCACCAACCGCGATACCCGCTTCATCCCGGAATCGGAATTTCCGCTGCGTAGCGTCAGCGACGCCATGACCAAGATGCCCCTCATCACCGGTCATGTGGGCATCAGCCGTGAAGAAGCCTCGCACAAGCTGGCCACCAACAAGATCGAGAAGCTCCCGCTGGTTGACGAGCAAGGCCGCCTGATGGGCCTCATCACCACCAAGGACTTCACCAAGGCCGAACAGTACCCGTTGGCCACCAAGGATGACGAAGGCCGCCTCCGCGTGGGTGCCGCAATCGGCTTCTTCGGTGACGGCTGGGAACGCGCCATGAAGCTCATCGACGCCGGCGTGGACGCACTGTTCGTTGATACAGCCAACGGACACTCCCAGGGCGTGCTGGACATGATCCGCCGCCTGAAGTCCGATCCCATTGCTGCGCACGTGGACATCATCGGCGGCCAGGCTGCCACCCGGGAAGGTGCCCAGGCACTCATCGACGCCGGCGCTGACGGCATCAAGGTGGGCGTGGGTCCCGGATCCATCTGCACCACCCGCGTTGTTGCCGGTGTTGGCGTGCCGCAGATCACCGCTATCTACGAATCTGCCAAGGCCGCGATCCCGGCAGGAGTTCCGCTGATCGCCGACGGCGGCCTCCAGTACTCGGGCGACATTGGCAAAGCGCTGGTTGCCGGCGCAGACACCGTCATGCTGGGCTCGCTTCTGGCCGGTTGCGAGGAATCCCCGGGTGACCTGATTTTTGTCAACGGCAAGCAGTTTAAGAGCTACCGCGGCATGGGTTCGCTGGGAGCCATGCAGTCCCGCGGCAAGAACACCTCCTACTCCAAGGACCGCTACTTCCAAGCGGACGTTTCCGGCGACGACAAGCTCATCCCGGAAGGCATCGAGGGCCGTGTGGCCTACCGTGGTCCGCTGGCTTCGGTTGCTTACCAGCTGGTTGGTGGCCTCCGCCAGACCATGTTCTACACCGGCGCCCCCACCATCCCGGAACTGAAAGCACGCGGCAAGTTCGTCCGTATCACCCCGGCAGGACTCAAAGAGTCCCACCCGCATGACATCCAGATGACTGTTGAGGCACCCAACTACGGTTCCCGCTGATCCATCACCTGCATCAACAGTTGTTCCCCGTGGAAGTTTCCACGGGGAACAACTGTTTAACATGACGCGGCAGAATTGTCGGTCCCGAAGAATAGGCTGGGCACATGTCAGAAAAGCCCGCGCAACCGCGGCACCCGGAGTCGATCAGGCTAAATGCCTTCCCACCGGGCAAGACGCCGCCCCGCAAGTTGGCCCTGCGTCCTTATGCACGCGCCGTCGGGCAGGTCCTCAAGGTGAGTTTCAAAGCCTCACCTGGTGCGGTCATCATGAAGGTGGCAGGGTCCTTGATTTCGGCCACCCTTCCGCTGGTCACCACGTATTTCGCGGCCCTCACCACCACCGCGCTGGCAGCAGGTTATGCGGGAGACCCCGACGCCGGTCCACGGGCCATCCTGTACGTCATCATCACGGCGGCGCTGGGCTTGTTCTGGGGAGCCTTCAACAGCGTGGACCGGTACATCCAGCAGCTGATGAGCTTCAAAGTCGGTGCGATCGTGGGGGACATGATGTACCAGCGTTTTCTGGCGTTGGAGTTCTGGCGCTATGACGACAAAGAAACAGTGGATCTTTACGACCGCGCCAAAAGGTTCTCCGATTCTTACGCCCGTGTGCTGGACCGTATCGCAGCCATTTTCACCCAGTTCGTCTCAGTGGTCCTGGCCATTGGTGCTTTGTTGCTTGTCAGCTGGTGGATCGCGGTCATTGTGCTGGTTGCCATCGTGCCCAGCGTCTACCTGCAGTTCAAACTGTCCCGCGAGCAGATCGCGCACTGGAATACGCAGGTGGATTCGCGGCGGCAACGCCGCATGATCGAACAGAACCTCCTCCGGCCCCAGCACATCGCAGAGATGCGGCTTTACGGGATCGTTGGGTATCTCATGGACCTGAGGTCGAGGCTTCGCGACGCTGACGAACGCAGGCGCCTTGATTTCCAAAAGCGCTACATCCCCAAGCAGCTGGCTGCTGATGCCCTTCAATACGGAGCCGAGGTTGTGTCCTTGATTTGGGTGGTGGGGCAGATCATCGCGAGGGCGCAGCCGGTGGGGCAATTCCTTTACGTGCAGCAGATTGTGAGCCGTGCCCTGTCCACGGCCAACAGCCTCGTCTCGTCGCTGAGTTCCATTGATGAGGACCTGGCCAACCTCAAAGACTACGAGCTTTTCATGGCACTTCCCGTTCCCAGCGGACAAGAGGAACCGCTCCCGAAGTCGCCAACCATGGTGGAACTGCGGGACATCCGGTTCAGTTACACCGGGAGCGACATTGAGGTCATCAAGGGCATATCCATGACCATCAAGGCCGGCCAGCACATCGCCATTGTGGGGGAGAACGGTGCCGGCAAGTCCACGCTGATCCGCATCCTGGCTGGTTTATACCGGCCCGATTCCGGCCAGGTCCTTCTGGACGGCGTGGACCTCACCACGATTGACGTCACCAGCTGGCACCGGCACCTCGCGGTTCTGAGCCAGGAGTTCCTGAAATACGAATTCGCTACCGCTGCGGAGAACATCTATCTGGGAGATGTTGACCAGCCCCGTGACGACACCCGCATCCGGCGGGCGGCCTCGGACGCCGAAGCCATGGAGTTCATCAACAAGTTGCCCAACGGTCTGGAGAACCACGTCAGTAACTGGATGGAGGACCCCAGGGGACGGAAGGGAAGCGGGCTTTCAGGTGGCCAATGGCAGAGGCTGGCGATGGCCCGTAACTTCTACCGGGATGCCTCGTTCATGGTCATGGACGAGCCCACATCTGCCATTGATGCCCTGGCGGAGCACCGCATCTTCACCAGGCTCTTCGCGGACCGGAGCAGCACCATCATTGCCATCAGCCACCGCTTGGCCACCATCGAGAAGGCGGACATCGTGTACATGCTGGAGGACGGGCGCGTTGCTGAGCAAGGGACACACAAGGAACTCGTAGCGTTGCGGGGCCGCTATTTCCGGATGTTCGAATCTCAGCTCTCCGTGGATGAGAGCACTCAGAACACACCCTGAGGCTTAGAGCGGGCCGTATCCTGCGTTGCCGTAGGGATCACGCCACGTGGCGAGGTCCTGCTCCAGAAGCGCCCGGAAGTGGGGATCAGTTGCAGCCTTGCGGCGAAGCGACTCCCTCGAACGGCCCGCGATGGTGGCCGGGACGATGATCCCAACCACCAGGAGCGACACCATGAAGGCAAGAACCGTAACCAGCGTTAGCAGCGCGGCAGGATCCTGCCAGGTGGACGGTTTGGCCGTGAAAGCAAACAGTCCCGTGAAGACGAGCAGGACGAACGCCACAAAAGAGAATGCACCGCGCAGGTTTCCAGGACCACGATTGACCAGCGCCCGGTCTGTCCGTGGCAACCGGTTCCTAACCCGCGCGAAGTAGATTCCGCACAGGACGGCGAGGGCTGCGCCGGGAATGCCGAGGGCAGCCAGCGTTACCGGGGTGCCGAGCCGAACAGCTAGGACTACACCCAGGAGGACAAGGAACCCGCCCACTCCGATTCCCGCAGCCCACGCGCCCATGTAAGCTCCTCGGGCGCTGGCGAGCTCACGCAGGCGGGAACGCGCATTCGTCGGGGTGATGTCCGAGAGCTCCGGGGAAAGCCAATAGTCAAGGGAACGGTCTGAGTGGTAAAGCGGTGCAGGACCTGACTGGTAGCTCACCGGGGCTATCGCTCCAAGCCTGCGCGGACCCGTGCGTCGAGTTGATCACGCGTTAGGGCCGTAGAGTCGAGATTTTCGCCTTCGCCCGCAGCGATTGACAGGGAACCGTCGGCCTCAGCTTTGACGTGCACCGCTCGGGAGGTTCCGTCGTTGAAGTGCCGGCGGGTAGTTGCGGCCGCGGGAAAGCCGTCCGGCGCCTGATTCAGGTAATAGTCAGCCATCTGCACTGCGGTGGTGACCATACCTTCGGAGCCCGTAATGGGGTGCAGCTCGTGAACGCCGTACTTGCTCAGATTGAGCAACAGGGCACCCTGCTCGGCGCCGAACATGAAGGAAACGTGTTCCGAGGCCGGGGTGACCAGGGCTGTTTCCAGCCATGCCGTGGCATCCGCCAGGACAGCCGTAACGGTGGCGGCTGGCCCAACCGGCAGGAGTGCGTCGTTTTCGATCTTCATCAACCCACGTTCCAACAGCGTGGCAACACCGGCCTGTTCCAGCGGCGACCCGGCGGCGTGATCGAGGCGGAAGAGGGTCTGGCATTTCAGTGCGCCGTCGGTGCCGGCCAGCGCAATGAGGGCGATGAGCTCGTGTTCGGTGATGAGCAATGCCTGGGTTTCTTCTGTCTGGGTGGTCATTTCTGCCTTCTGTTATGGGTTGCTCTGTCCAGTGTAGGAAGTGGCGCGATCATGTAAGCCATCCCCAGACCTTCTTTGCGCCGTCGGCTATTGCTCCGGCGGCGTCCTGTGCTCCTTCCCAGACATGTTCTGCGCCATCAGCGATCATGGAGGACGCGGAGTCGTAGCCCATGTTCGTCGCCAGGAGGCCTAAGCCACCCCAGGCGATGCCAGCGATGGCGCAGGCAGGGCCAACCACCGGAAAAAAGCTACCCACGGCCAACGCGGCGGAGATTCCGCCGTCCACCGCCATTCCGGGATGACCCGTCTGGATACCCTGGTAGACCTGAATTCCGCCGGTGACAAAGCCCAAGGCCCCCGACAACCGCCCGAGCATTGAACTGCCGTTGAGCAGTTGGGTGCCCCTGACATACCCGGCGCCTGCCGCCTGGCCGTACTGGGCACTGAGCCAAGGCCACCGGGTCAGTTCCGTGACCAACCCGCCCTTGGCCATCTGGGTAAGAATTGAGTCCGTCGCCAAACCGCTGGCGGTGACGAGGGCGTTGCCGGCCCACCAACCCTGGCTGCCGGTGACGCCCAACAGCCCCTCCCACCCAGTGGTCGCGGTGTCGTCGTTGACAGTGCCGCCGGGAGCCTGCGGGCTGTTGGCCTCCGTAGACCCTCCGCTGGAGGACCCGCCCTGGGTGCTGGCCTTTTGCTGTTCATCAGCCTGGGCGCGCAGCATTCTGGAGGCGTCATCCAAGGAACGGGAGGCCCTGTGCAACATAGGCCGCAGGGTGCTGCTCCATTCGCGGCGAAAGCGCTCGCCGTCGGCTCCCTTCCACGCAACGCCCGAGATCAGGCCATTGACCTGGAGTTCCTGGTTCTGGAGCCGGCTTCCCGCTTGTCCCATTTGTTGGGATAGCGAGTTGAGCTGTTCAATGTCGGCTCCGTATAACCCAGGCGCCATGGTTCCCCCTTGCAAGATGTGCGTATGGTTTCGCAGGCTATCGGATGCGTCCGGGCCTCTGCCATGGGCAGCCCTGCCCATGTGGAAAGCTGCCCGGCACGCGCGGGGATGCTCCCGTTGCCGGGGACACACTTGATTCCTCGAATCGGGGTTCCGGGAGGGGTCCAGTAAAGTAAGAGCCGTGACTTATGAGATTGAGATTGGCCGTGGCAAGCGTGGGCGTCGTGCCTACTCCCTGGATGACATCGCGATCGTTCCCAACCGACGGACGCGTGATCCGAAGGACGTCTCGGTTTCGTGGCAGATCGACGCCTACAAGTTCGACATGCCCGTCATCGCCGCGCCCATGGACTCGGTGATGTCACCTGAGTCCGCCATCGCCTTGGGGCGCTTGGGCGGGCTGGGTGTCCTGGACCTTGAAGGACTGTGGACCCGCTACGAAGACCCGCAGAAGGTGCTCGACGAGATCGCCGCCCTGGCGGACGAGACCAGTAGCCCAGCCGTCACCCGGCGCATGCAGGACTTGTACCAGGCTCCCGTGCAGCCGGAACTCATCAGCTCCCGCCTGGCTGAGATCCGCGCCGCGGGCGTGACCGTAGCCGGTTCCCTCACGCCGCAGCGCACCCAGGAGCACTACAAGACTGTGGTGGCTGCCGGCGTCGACATCTTTGTTATTCGTGGCACCACCGTCTCAGCCGAGCATGTCTCCAAGAACCACGAACCGCTCAACCTCAAGCAGTTCATCTACGAACTGGATGTTCCCGTCATCGTTGGCGGTGCAGCCGGATATACCCCTGCCCTTCACTTGATGCGAACAGGTGCTGCCGGCGTCCTGGTCGGATTTGGAGGCGGCGCCACAAGCACCACCCGCCGTGCGTTGGGTATACATTCACCCATGGCTTCCGCTATCTCCGACGTCGCTGCCGCCCGCCGCGATTACATGGACGAGTCCGGCGGACGGTACGTCCACGTCATTGCCGACGGCGGCATGGGCAGCTCCGGCGACATCGTCAAGGCAATCGCCATGGGTGCGGATGCCGTAATGCTCGGAAGCGCCCTTGCCCGCGCCGAAGAGGCCCCTGGCCGTGGCTGGCACTGGGGTCCGGAAGCCCACCACCTCGAGTCTCCGCGTGGTGACCGCGTCAACGTGGGCACCGTGGGCCCGCTTGAGGAGGTCCTGTTCGGACCAGGCCACCATACCGATGGAACGTCCAACCTGATTGGCGCCCTGCGCCGCTCGATGGCGACCACCGGCTACTCGGACCTGAAAGAGTTCCAGCGGGTGGACGTCGTCGTCTCGCCGTATCTCGGCTAAGCCTCCGGGAGCCCCTGCCCAAGGCGGCGAGCAGCAAGTAGGGTAGGGGACTACCAAGCTGTTGCGTTTGAGGAGGGGTCCGATGAGCAATGTCGCAGGCGGTCCACAGGTGAATTCACCGGGAGCACTAAGCCCGGAATCCCGCGCCGCATCAATCGAAGTCTTAAAGTCCACCGCCCAGGCGGGCAAAGAGCTCGACATCCTGATTGTCGGGGGCGGTGTGGTGGGCGCCGGTGCGGCTTTGGATGCCGTGACGCGTGGCCTCACCGTAGGCATCGTGGAGGCAAGGGACTGGTCGTCCGGTACGTCGTCCCGATCCTCAAAGCTCATTCACGGCGGACTGCGGTATTTGGAGATGCTGGATTTTGGCCTCGTCCAGGAAGCGCTCCAAGAGCGGGGGCTGCTGATACAGCGCATCGCACCGCACCTGGTGCGCCCAGTACCTTTTCTGTACCCACTGACCCGCCGTATCTGGGAGCGCCCGTATGTGGGTGCTGGGATTATGCTCTATGACACTCTGGGTTTGACGTCCGGCAACAGCCGGGGCGTCCCCATGCATAAGCACCTGTTCCGGCGTGGAACCCTCCGCGCGGCTCCCAGCCTCAAGGAAGATGCCTTCGTAGGTTCCATCCGCTATTACGACGCACAGGTAGACGATGCGCGTCTGGTGGTCAACGTCGTAAGGACCGCGGCACACTATGGAGCCCACGCAGCGAATCGCGTACGTGTGGTGGACTTCCTCCGTGAAGGGGAACGCGTTGTTGGGGCCAAGGTGGAAAACCAGGAGGACGGTAGCGTCTTCGAGATACGGGCCAAGCAAGTGGTCAACGCCACTGGCGTCTGGACTGACGAAACGCAGGCTATGGTGACCGACCGTGGCCAGCTCAAGGTCCGCGCGTCCAAGGGAATCCACCTTGTGGTGCCGCGCGACCGGTTCCAGTCCACCGTCGGGCTGATTCTTCGCACGGAGAAATCAGTGCTCTTTGTGATCCCTTGGGGTCGGCACTGGATTATCGGCACTACTGATACGGATTGGACGCTGGACAAAGCCCACCCGGCAGCTTCCAGCAAGGACATCGATTATGTGCTGGAACATGTCAACAAGGTCCTCAAGCGCCCGCTGACCCGTGAGGACGTGGAAGGCGTTTACGCAGGCCTCCGCCCGTTGCTGGCCGGGGACAATGACTCCACCGCCAAGTTGTCCCGCGAGCACGTAGTGGCGCATCCAGTGCCCGGACTCGTGGTGGTAGCCGGGGGGAAATACACAACCTACCGGGTCATGGCCAAAGATGCCGTGGACGAGGCAACAAGGGCCATGGATGAACGTGTTCCATCCAGCTGCACCGAAACCATTCCGCTGCTCGGCGCCGAGGGATTCAAAGCCGCATGGAACCGGCGCGGCAGGTTGGCGGAACAGGCGGGAGTGCATGTGGCGCGGGTGGAGCACCTGCTCAACCGTTTTGGCTCCATGACCCCCGAAGTTCTGGAAATCATCGCCGCCCGACCCGAATTGGGGGAGCCTCTTCCCGGTGCGGATGACTACTTGGCTGCCGAAGTCGTCTATGCAGCAACCCATGAGGGCGCACGGCACGTTGACGACGTCTTGACCCGCCGCACCCGCATCTCCATCGAAGCATGGGACCGGGGTGTGTCTGCCGCGCCCGTAGTAGCTAAGCTGATGGGAGAAATCCTTGGCTGGAGCGAGACTCAGCGCGAAAGCGAAATCAAGCACTACCTGGCGCGAGTGGAAGCTGAACGGCTTAGTCAGCAGCAACCCGACGACGAATCGGCCGATGCTGCGCGCATGGGAGTGGATGACATCGTTCCCCTCCGCTGACCAGCTCAAGGAATTGAGGCCTGCAGGCCACACGGAGGGAACACAACTTGGCTGAACCACTTGACCGGTACGATGCGGAACTGACAACCCCGGATACGGTCATTCTTGAACTTGTTGCCCAAGACAAGATCGATGCCGCGGCGCAACTGGCTCACAGGCTCTATGCAGCCGGCAGGATTACCAACCTTGAGGGCTTCCTGGAGCAAGTACATTCACGGGAGCACCAGCTTGCCACCGGCCTTCCGGGCGGCATCGGTCTGCCGCATGCCCGCAGCGAATTCGTGGACAGGATCTCCATAGCCGTAGGGGTAACCAAATTTGGCCATGCCTTGGACTTCGGAGCCACCGACGGTCCGGCAACCCTGATCCTCCTGATCGCCACGCCTGCCAGTTCCTTCTCCGACCACCTCGAGGTTCTGGCCACGCTGGCCCGCTCCCTGTCCAAAGAGTCCTTCCGCGAGTCCCTCCGGCGGGCGCATGACCCCGAAGTCATCTCCGAGCTCATCAACTCCAGCCTGGTGTTCTTCGACCACTAGGGCGTTTCGTTGTTCTACAGCCGGACGAAGTACGGTTAAGGGGTGTTGAAAACCGCGTTGAAACCCCGCTGGATCGCAGGACTGATCTTTGCGCTTCTGTTGTCCGGGGTGTTTGTGCTGCTCAGCCAATGGCAGCTCAGCCGGTCCGCCCAGCATGAGCCCCCGGCACCGTCCAGCATCGAAGAAGTGAAACCCCTGGTGGACGTCCTCCAACCGGGCCAGTTCTTTCCCGGCTCGGTTTCGGACCAGATGGTCACGGCCACGGGTACCTACGATCCCAGCAAGCAGGTCCTGGTTGAAGGCCGCCTCTACAACAACCAAAAGGGCTTCTGGATCGTCTCCGCCTTTGCCGTCAATGACGCCCCCACGCTCAAGGGCGCTGGTGCCTCACCCAAGACGTGGATTCCGGTAGCCCGCGGGTGGGTGGCGGATGCCGCCCAAGCCGGCCCGCCGCCGTCGGGAACCATCACCGTGACGGGCCGCCTCATCCCGTCCGAAGCGCCGCTTCCAAACGTCGACGCCGGCCCGGACCGCGCGTCCGCAGTCTCAACGGCGGAACTCATCAATAAATGGGAAGTTTCCAGCTACCAGGGCTTTATCGCAGCTACCACGGAGGTGGCCGGAGGCGCGCAAATTCCCCTCGGAGATGACGTCAAGGCACTGAACATTCCTCCCCAGCCTCCTGCGGAGCAGGTCAACTGGCTGAACCTCTTCTATGCGGTGGAATGGGTTGTCTTTGCCGGTTTCTCGATCTTCATCTGGTGGCGCCTGGTGAAGGACGACTACCGGCGGGACTTGGAAGAGGACGAATTCGACGACGAATTCGCCGATGACGACTTGGACCAGGCAGGCCACCCCGAGGCAACTACAGAACCTACAAACCCAGAGCCAGAACAAAAGGTGCAGCAATGATTGAGCCAAAACCGGCTATCCAGCCCGAACAGTCCGGACCCAAGCCCAGGAAGCGGCGTTTCGGCGGGACGGAAGCGCAAATTCGTTCGGCGTTGAAGTTCTACAAGGTCATGGCCTACCTCACGGGTGCCATGCTTCTCCTGCTGTGCGCTGAATTGATTGCCCGTTACGGCTTTGGCGTCTCGCTCTTCGCGGGCGGCACGAACGCAGTGACGGGCCAGCCGTTTGGCTTCGGTTTCGCTGAATCCGAACCCAAGGGCGTCATTGGCGGCTTCAACATTTCCACCTCGATTCTGATTGTGCACGGTTGGATGTACGTGGTTTACCTGGTCTCCAACTTCCGCTTGTGGTCGCTCATGCGCTGGCCGTTCTCCAAAATGATCCTTTTGGCACTTGGTGGAGTCATCCCCTTGCTGTCCTTCATCGTGGAGAAGAAATTCCACGCGCAGGTTGAAGCGGAACTCGCAGCCAATCCGCAGGCGTCCAAGCGCTACTAGCACCTCACGGCGTCCCGGTGTGAGATGCCTAACGGCGGGGCCGTTTTGGTCCTCTGACGCCTCTGCCAACGTGCACCGGGACGGCTCGGCAAAGTAGTCTTGTCTGGTGACTACTCCCACCGCACCCCAAACTTCCCAGAAGCCGGTGCTGGTTGTTGACTACGGTGCCCAGTACGCGCAGCTGATTGCCCGCCGCGTCCGCGAAGCGAATGTGTATTCGGAAATTGTTCCGCATACCTTCACCACCGAGCAGCTTCTGGCCAAGAACCCGGCAGCCATCATTCTCTCCGGAGGGCCCTCCAGTGTTTACGCGGAGGGCGCGCCCTTCGTGGGTGCCGACCTCTTCGAGGCCGGCGTTCCGGTATTCGGCATCTGCTACGGATTCCAGGCCATGGCAAATGCCTTGGGCGGCAAGGTGGCCCAGACTGGTTTGCGGGAATACGGAGCTACCGAAGCCCTTCTTGTGGGTGATGCACGCTCCATCCTCGACGGCGTCCCGTCCTCCCAGAACACATGGATGAGCCACGGAGACTCCGTTCATGAGGCTCCGGAGGGCTTCGAGGTGCTGGCAACTACGGCCGGAGCTCCGGTGGCTGCCTTCGCCAATGATGAGAAGCGCCTCTACGGTGTGCAGTGGCACCCGGAAGTGAAGCACTCCGTTCTTGGACAGCACGTCCTGGAAAACTTCCTGTTCAAGGGCGCGGGCTTGAGCCCCAACTGGACAACGGGCAACATCCTCGAAGAGCAGGTGGACCGGATCCGCCAGCAGATCGGGGACTCCAAGGTTATCTGTGGCCTTTCCGGCGGCGTCGATTCCGCCGTAGCCGCTGCTCTGGTCCAGCGCGCTGTTGGTGACCAGCTGACGTGTGTCTTCGTTGACCATGGCCTTCTGCGTGAAGGCGAAGCCGAGCAGGTTGAACGCGACTTCGTGGCCGCCACCGGCGTCAACCTTTACGTTGCCAACGAGCAGGAACGCTTCCAGTCGGCATTGGCAGGCGTCAGCGATCCTGAGACCAAGCGCAAGATCATTGGCCGCGAGTTCATTCGTGCCTTCGAAGAAGCGGAACGGGCCATCATTGCCCAGGCCGCTGCCGAGGGTGAAAAGATCAAGTTCCTCGTCCAAGGAACGCTTTACCCGGACGTCGTGGAATCAGGCGGAGGCGAAGGTGCTGCAAACATCAAGAGCCACCACAACGTGGGCGGACTCCCCGAAGATCTTCAGTTCGAACTCGTTGAGCCGCTGCGTGCCCTGTTCAAGGACGAAGTCCGCGCTGTGGGTGCACAGCTTGGCCTGCCGCAGGAGATCGTCGGCCGCCAGCCGTTCCCGGGCCCCGGCTTGGGAATCCGCATTGTGGGTGAAGTGACCAAGGAGCGCCTGGATCTGCTGCGGAAGGCTGATGCCATTGCACGTGCGGAACTCACGGCCGCAGGCTTGGATAACGACGTCTGGCAGATGCCGGTAGTTCTCCTGGCTGATGTTCGCAGCGTTGGTGTCCAAGGCGATGGCCGCACCTACGGTCACCCGATTGTGTTGCGTCCGGTATCTTCCGAGGACGCCATGACGGCAGACTGGTCACGGTTGCCGTATGACCTGCTTGCCCGGATCTCCAACAGAATTACCAACGAGGTGGATGGAGTCAACCGCGTGGTGCTGGACGTCACCAGCAAGCCACCGGGAACCATCGAGTGGGAATAGCACATTGAGTGGCCGGCTTCCTCTGGGAGGCCGGCCACTTTGCTTGAAGCCGGGATGCTTCTTTGCCCCACTCATTGCCCTCGGCTGTGAAATGACGGCGAATTTCGCAGTGGAACAGCGTTGCGGAGCGAGCTGTCCGCGGATTCCCGCTACCCTCGAAAGTATGCCGGTATGGTCCAAGGCGTCTAAAGCTAGTACAGAAAAGAAGGCAGAAGTCGTGTCAGTAGGTCAAGGCCAGGAAGAGGGCTCCGAAGAGCTCCGCAAATGGCTGTCTGGTCTCAAACCCGTCACCGGGGCCGACACCATGCTGCGCTTCGTCAAGACGCCTGAAGGCGCCATCGATCTCAGCAACGCCCACCCGTCCGGGCTGGCGCAGTTGCTTGCAGGCCGACGAACACGGCTTTCCACGCTCATCAGGGATCGTCAACAGTACCTGGTAGCAGCCAGGGCGGCCCGCAACATCCGGTCCAAGATCTTCGAGCTCAGCAACGACCGCGGCATCGAGGCCGGGTACTTGTCCGCCGGGACCGTCGTATGGACCTCTGCCGTCGGCGGCAAGCCCCAACGCGTTTCTGCCCCCGTGATGCTTACTTCCATCGTCCTCACGGTCAGGCCTGGCGAGGACGACTTTGAGCTTCAGCTCACCGAACAGGCGCGAATGAACCCTGCCCTGGTGCGCCATCTGAAGACAGTTCATGGCATCGTCTTTGACGTTAACGCTGTAGCGCGCATGGCCTACAACACTGCGCGGCTCGATCCCCAGCCTGTCCTGGATCGGTTAACCACGCTGATTCAGCCGATTCATGGCGCAGAGGTGGAGTTTAACCTGCTGGTCACTACGCTGGCTGATCTCTCCGGCAACCTGGATGATCCATGGATCAACATGAACAACCCCACGGTTGCAGCACTCTCGACTGCCGCCAACGGCGGAGACATTGAACCAGAGCCGATCAAGGCAGGCCGGTTCCCAAGCCTGGACCTTCGGGATCCGGCCGATGAGCTTCTCCTGCTCGATGCTGATACGGATCAGCAGTATGTAGTTGATGCCGTTCGTGCCGGGGACTCACTTGTTGTCAGCACCCCGCCAGGAAGCGGCCAAACGCAAACAGCAATCAACGCAATAGGTGCGTTGGTCAGCGAAGGCAAGTCCGTTCTGGTGGTGGGGGACAGGCAGACCAGCCTTGCAGGACTTTCCGGCCACCTTGAATCCCTGGGCCTGGAGTCGATGCTCTTTCGGCCCGGTAATGGAACCACTCCTCAGCAACTCAAAGGCCAGTTGGTCAGAGCCATCATGCGCAATGAGAAAGCGCTTGAACCACAGCTGGGCAACCTTCACCAGACACTTACCAGCCACCGTCATGCACTGATGGACCATGTAGCCTCCCTGCATAACGTCCGTGAGCGGTGGGGTTGCTCGCCGTACCAGGCAATGCAGTCACTTGCCGAATTGACCTCAATTCACCCTGCACCCTCCACTACGGTGCGCTTGAAGCGAAGCGTCCTGGACAATATCAAGGACCGTGAAGAGCTCGCTGGCCGATTGCATCGGGCTGCCGAGCTTGGCAGCTTCAGCCGGTCCTCCACTTCGAGCCCCTGGTATGGCGCCCGTTTGGTGACCCGCAAGGAGACCGAGGAAGCACAGCAGCTTGCCCGCTCGGCCGAGGAGAAACTTCCGGTCCTGCGGGATCGCATGAAGCAGCTTTCCGATCACGCCGAGATTCGCCTAGGTGAAACTTTCACCGAATGGGGCGCTCAGCTGGAACTGCTCATTGCCGTACGCGAGAGCCTGGATAAGTTCACCCCGGATATCTTTGACCGGCCGGTGCACGATCTCATCTCCGCCACTGCCACCTCTGCCTGGCGCCGTGAGCGCAACCTTGAGATGCCCTCAATGCAGCGCTCCCGCCTGCGTCGGGTAGCTAAGGAATACGTGCGGCCCGGTGTTCACATTGCGGACCTTCACAGCTCCTTGGTGCTGGTCCAGGAGCAGCGTGCTCTGTGGGCAGGGTATGCAACAACCCAGCGGCACCCGGCTGTTCCTTCCGGCCTTGCCGATCTCGGTGCACTCTACCGGGAACTCGATGGCGAGCTGCGCCGCCTGGGTGATGCGCTCAAGTACACCTCCGATGGTGGAGCCCTGCACGGGACGCGGTATGCCCAACTCATGGAACGGTTGGAGCGGCTCGTTGCAGACACAGCCACGTTGGAGACGCTTCCTGAGCGGACGCTCCTTATCGAGGAAATGCGCGAGCACGGGCTCGGTGAACTGCTGGCGGATCTTGCTGCCCGGGAAGTCCCGGCGTCTTCTGTAGCCGCCGAACTGGATCTGGCTTGGTGGCAGTCCGCGCTGGAGGCGATGATCAGCGGTGATGATTACCTCGCCATGTCCGACGGCGATTCACTGCGCCGCCTCGAAGCTGAATACCGCCTTGCGGACCAAGCCCACATTGCCAGTGGCGCCGCTCGCCTCCGTTGGCAGCTGGCCCAGAAATGGCGTCAGGGTCTCCTTGAACATCCCAGGCAGGCGGAGCTACTCCGCGCCCTGTTGAAGGATGGCCGGGTGACGCTGCCCGCCCTGAGCGCCCAGGCCCCTGACCTGGTACCCCTGCTGGTGCCGGTATGGTCCGTCAGTCCTTACTTGCTCACCGGGGTGCTCCCGGCCGAGCAAAAATTCGATGCCGTGGTGATCATCGACGCCGAATCCACTTCATTGCAGGCTGTTCTCCCGGCCATCGCCCGGGCACGCCAGGTAGTTGCCTTCGGCGACGCGAAAATTGCCCATGCGCGCACGTTCAGCGTCGCCGTGGAGCCGCCTGTGGCCGGGGTAGCCAGCCACGAGAATGTGGACAGTGCCTTCAAGGCATTGGCCAGGGTCCTTCCCACCTGGCAGCTGAACTGGGTCTACCGTGCGGTGGACGAGGACCTGATCCTCCAGTTGAGCAAAAACTATTACGACGGTGGCCTGCGTCGTTTGCCCGACGGCAACTCGGTCACCGGCTTGGACCGTTCGATCCACGTAGAGTACATACCGGACGGCACCGGGCTGCCCGGGGCGGACCATGAGGGCGTTGAGTCCGTCACCGCGGAGGTCAACCGCGTTGTGGATCTTGTGTTCGAACACGCAAGGCTCCGGCCCCGTACATCACTCGCCGTGGTGACGGCGAGCCTGCGCCATGCTGCCAGGATTGGCGAAGCCATCAGGCTGCAATTGCCCAACCACCCCCTGCTGTCCAGCTTCTTCGGAGCCGGCCCCGAGTCTTTCCGTGTGGTGGACCTTGAGCGCGCACAGGGCCTTGTACGCGACCATGTGATCTTCTCACTGGGCTATGGCCGCACACCGCATGGCCGTGCGCTCCATTCCTTCGGTCCGTTGTCCGCCGAGGGCGGGCGTAACCGTTTCGCCCTGGCAATGACACGTGCCCGGCGCTCCATGCACGTCCTGACGTGCTTCCGGCCCGAGGATCTCGACCTTGATCGCCTGGCCCATGGTGCTGTGGACTTCTATGAACTCCTGGACCGGGAGCTCTCCGGCAACAGCAACCTCGGAACGCCCGCCTCCCGCGCTGTCGCCAGTGAGCAGGCTTTAGGTGAAGATCCGTTGGTGGCCGATCTGGGCGACCGTTTGCGCGCCCGCGGAGCCAGGGTATGGCATCTCTACGACGGCGTGCTGGATATAGCGGCGGCTGCGGACCCCGTCCACACCATTGGCCGGGATGGTGCTGAAATCCCCACCCCCGTTGCCATCGAATCCGATGGTACTGAACGCTACCGGCGGATGAGCGTCCGTGAACGGAGCCGCCTGCGGCCGCAACTGTTGGAGCGCATGGGATGGCGCTATATGTCGCTCTGGACGATCGAGGTCTTCACCGATCCTTCGTCCTGCGCGGACCGGATAGGCTCCTACTTGGGCCTCGAGAATCACCTTGCACAGTCTGCCTCCACCCACAGTGGTTTCCTTCACGCCCCTGGGGAAGAATTGACCTCGGTAACTGACCAGCCTCTGTTGGCCGGAGATTCCGTTGAGCATGCTGAGGGTGAAGAACCTCAACACGACGTTCAAGAAGCTGAGAATTCGAAAGAAGCACCACTGATGGATCAGGAAACAGGCGGCGAGGACCGCGCTACTGAGGAAACCGGCGAGAACACCGCTGGTCCTACGGAGGCGGCCGGGGAACCGAAGTCCCCGGCAGCCAAGACCGGCCCGAGCGGGATTCTGCCCACCAAGGCCGCTGAGGATGATCCCCGGCGGTGGGGCGACGACTCCAACTACGACCATGAGCAGTGGCTCAAGGAACAGAAACCCCCGCACTGGGGCTGAGCGGACAATGATCATTGATTAGCCCGCTAGGGGCTAACCAAAACAAAGAAAAGCTTGCCTTGCGTTGATGCGCCGGCAAGCTTTTCTGCTTGTTGAGGATCAGCCGCCACCACCACCAGACCGTCCGTGTCACCTGTACCCAGCCATTCACCGGGCTTGCCGCCCTGGGCTGACGTCCAGAGTACGGGTACAGGTCCTGCGAGGACTTGACTTTGCTGTGATTCGTCATAGGACCCCGCTGCCGTGAGGACCACTGATACCAGCTGACCGGGGGAGAGTAGCTGGATGGACGAAGGATCGGCCATCCGGAGGGGGACAGCTGCCGATCCCACGGGTGCGCCTGTCAGAAGGCCGGGTCCCAGCAGACTCGTCTCCGAAGGGATCTGTCCCTTACCCAGAGGGGACGCGAGTTGGCGGCCAACAAGGGCGCCGACGCTGTCCAAAGCTCCGCTGATCGCGAGATTGGGTGGTACCTCAACAGTGGTGAAGTCCGCTGCGGTGAGGTGGGTCCCCGTTGGAAGGTCCCGGGCTGCCACGAGGACGCTCACCTGTTGCTCAGACGCAGGGGTGAGTTCCTGGACTGCGATGCCGGCAGCCACGCATAACAGCAGCGCTACTGCCAAGCGGCGGTTACGTGCAATCCAGGAACCAAATCCCGTCCGGCGCCCGCGCTGACCTGAGCGCCCTCGTGGACGACCGCGGTTGAACCGTGAACTGGTCCGGGAGCGGGAATGCGGTTGCAGGGAGCGCGAAGGGCTGATGGGCGGCCAAGTACCGGCGGCTCGCGATGAGCGTTCAGCACGGGCGAGGAGGGCGCTGCGTGACATATGTGGCATGCCGCCACGCTAGCCAGCTTCCCGGGCCGCAAACAGCGCCCGGTTGCCCTATGTGGAAAACCAGTTAGCTGCTTGCCGCTGCAGTTGCCGGTGCTGCTGAAGGCGCGGGTGTAGAGGCAGCAGGCGCCGCTGAAACAGTGCTGCCCTTGGCATCCCGGGAATCAGTCCGGTAAAATCCGGAGCCCTTGAAAACGACGCCTACGCTGTTGAACTTCTTCCGCAGGGCGCCTTTGCATTCGGGGCACTCCGTCAAGGAGCTGTCAGAGAAGGACTGGACGATGTCGAAGGCATGGTCACAGTCTTTGCAAGCGTATGCGTATGTGGGCACTGAGTTCCTCCTTTAGGACAAAGTTCAGGTCCTGGGCAGCGTCGGTGGAGATAGTCCGCCTTAGCAGTCACAGGGCCTGAGTGCTAATTCTATCATCGGTCGCCGCAGGGCGTACCCGCGGTAGTTCCGGCCTCACTTGATAAGCCGGCCACCATCAGCGCTGCTCGGCGTCGTCGCCGAGTTCAACCACTCCGGACGGTGTCAGCACTTGACGCACGGGGCGATCAAAGGCCTCGGCGGGAATGGACCCCGAAGGTAACAAATCGTCGTCGAACACTACGGCGATGGTGGGCGGCCTGCCGCCGGAAGCATCCAGGCCCTGGAGGAGCCTGTCGTAATAGCCGCCTCCCTGGCCGATCCGGTTGCCGTCCCGGTCCACCGCCGTCGCGGGCATGAAGATCCCCGCGGTACCGGCAACTACCGAGCTCTCCAGCCGCTCACCCTCCGGCTCGTCTATCGGCGCAAAGGTGGACCGGACAAATGCAGTGTCAGGTGTCCAATACACCCAGCTCAAAAGCCGCCCCGGCTCGCAGACGGGCAGTAGCACCCGGTGCCCGGCCTTGTGCAGGGCTGTGATCAAAGGGATGGTGGGCGGCTCGAAAGCGACGCCCAGGTACACGGCAAAGGTCGAGGAAGCGCCGGGGGAGACCTTGGCCGCCCAGGCCGTGCCATGCTGTGCAAGGGACTCTCCAGCGCGAGCCAGGTGTTCAGGACTGAGGGCCCGCCTGTGCAGCCGCCGACTGCTGCGAATGTCTTCCTTCGATGCCATCTCTGTCCGTTCGGGTGGTTGTCGCGCGCCGGTTGAGCTGCAGAGGTTATCCACTGCGGAAAACCAAATGTGCTAACGACGCGGCGAGGGGTTTAGCCGTTGGTGTGTTCCGTCCGTTACATTAGTCCGGTGACTCTAGAAAACAACGCTGTCCGCAAGGCCGTCATTCCCGCAGCAGGCCTTGGCACCCGCTTCCTGCCCGCCACCAAGGCGATGCCAAAGGAAATGCTGCCCGTGGTGGACAAGCCTGCCATCCAGTATGTCGTCGAAGAAGCGGTCAAGGTGGGCCTGCATGACGTCCTGATGATTACAGGGCGCAGCAAGCGGGCACTCGAAGACCACTTTGACCGTGTGCCGGCTCTTGAGGCCACGCTTGCTGAAAAGGGCGACACCGCCAAGCTTGAAGCCATTCAGTCCGCCACCAACCTCGGTGATATCCACTACGTCCGCCAGGGCGACCCTAACGGCCTCGGTCATGCTGTCCTTCGTGCAAAGCAGCACGTTGGCTACGAGCCCTTCGCCGTTCTGCTCGGCGATGACCTGATCGATGCCCGTGAAGACCTGCTGAGCGAAATGATTGCTGTTCAGCAGAAGACCGGTGGTTCCGTTGTTGCACTCATCGAGGTAGAGCCTTCCAAGATCAGCGCCTATGGTTGCGCCGATGTTGAGGACAACGGTGAAGATGGCTACGTGCGCATCAAGCAACTCGTCGAAAAGCCTTCTCCGGAAGAGGCGCCCTCCAACCTTGCCGTGATTGGACGTTACGTGCTGCACCCGGCCGTGTTCGACGTCTTGGAGAAGACGGCTCCCGGTCGCGGCGGAGAAATCCAGTTGACCGATGCCCTTGAGGTGCTTGCTGCCGGCGAAGGTGAAGGTTACGGCGTCTACGGCGTTGTGTTCCGTGGCCGTCGTTACGACACCGGCGACAAGCTCAGCTACCTCAAGGCCTGCATCGAGCTTGCCTGCGAACGCGAAGACCTCGGTCCTGAGCTTCGCGAGTGGCTGCCCAACTTCACCGCCACACTTCCCAAATAGACAAATGATGTATGGCTCTGCGATCTGGCCGGTAACGCTGGAAAGCGGAGACCTGCTGCTCCGGCCCATCCGATACCGCGACAAGCGGGAATGGTCCGAAGTCCGTTCGCGGAACAGCGAGTGGCTGGCGCCGTGGGAGGCGTCCAACCCGGCTCCGGGTGGGCGCCTGCCCAGCTACCGTCAAATGGTGGGGTCCTTGAATGAGCAGGCCCGTCAGTCAACCGCTTTGCCGTTTCTCATAGTTGAGAGAACGGCCGGTTTTCGCGAGCCGCAAATCGTCGGCCAGTTGACGGTCTCATCCATCGTGTGGGGATCGGCCATGATGGCCACCCTTGGATACTGGGTTGATAAAGACCGGGCCGGGCGCGGCATCGCTCCAACGGCGGTTGCCATGGCAACCGACCACTGCTTCCGGGTGCTGGGCTTGCACCGCATGGAAATCAACATCCGTCCAGGGAACTCTCCGAGTTTGAGGGTTGTGGAGAAGCTCGGATTCCGCGATGAAGGTTACCGGGAACGCTACCTGCACATCAACGGCGAATGGGCTGATCACCGCTCTTTTGCGTTGACGGCCGAGGAGGTGCCGGAAGGACTCCTGCGCAGGTGGCTGAGAGGATAAACGGGCAGGTCATCGGCCTTTTCGCTCATATCTCCAGTCATTTGCGGACTCGCCCACGACACACCGGCCGCAATGCCGCCGCACCCGGCGATTTGCTTCTACGGTTTTGAATGTGGACTTCCCTCTCAGCAGCTCAGTGATACTCGTGGTCACTGTCGCGCTGTGGATGGTCTGGGTGGCGCCCTATGTTTTGCGGAACAGGCGCCAACAAGTCCAAACGTCCACTGTTCCAGCAGAGGCTCTTGATGACGAACCAGACGAAACGCAGGCAGGGGTGGTACTGACTTTGGCACCTCAGCAGGAGAAACCGATGGAGACCATGCACAGCAAAGCACCGGCGTCGCCCCAGGACTCCCCAGCGGCGGAGTCCTCGCTCCGGAAGGCGCCCCCTACGCCGTTCACTATCCGTTACGCCCGGCTCACGCTCGCCTTGGCAGGCCTGGCCCTGTTAGTTACGGCCGCGGTGTCAGGAGTTCTCAGAATTCTCGGCATCGGTTCTGTGTGGTTGCCGCTGGTTTCCCTCATTGGAGCTGTGCTGGCTGTCGTGACCTTGCGTAAGCTCGCCTTGCGGGACCTTCGTGAACGGCGGGCTCGCCGTGCGGCTCAGGCCTCACCCATCCCCACGCCTGCGCGGTACTTGCCCAAAGAGCCGCTTGTCGCAGCTAAGGAAACCACAGTTTTCGACGCCGAAGCCTCTAGCCGTGAAGCTGCACGATTGTCAGCCAAGGAATTGCGCGAGGCAGCGCTTGCTGTGGCAGTTGCCGCAGGCGATAAATCCGCTCAAGTTGCCAACGACTCCAAAGGGGCCAGCTGGCAGCCGGTTGAGGTCCCCAAGCCAACGTACGTGGCCGCTGCTAAAGCACAGCGACCAGCTCCAGAGCCCTTGGACCTGCCCGAGGCACCGAAGCCCGTTGGCAAGCCCGTGCTGAAGCAGAACGTTGAGCAGGCCGAGGCAGCAGTTGCTGTAGTGGCCACTGCTAAGAACCACAGCGCCCTGAGCAACTTGGACGATGTCCTGCAGCGTCGCCGCGCCTAAGTCCTGGAATCGACCACAGGTGCAAGGCCAGGAGACGTTCGTGTGGTGGTTGGAAAAGCGCAGGGAAAGTTTGTAGCCTAGGGACACTGGCCGGGCAGTTGAGGCTCTCGGTCCAGGGGCTATAGCTCAGTTGGTAGAGCGCTTCGTTCGCATCGAAGAGGTCAGGAGTTCGAATCTCCTTAGCTCCACAGATCTTATTGCACTCAATTGTTCAAGTGCGGAAGTATCCACCATGCCGGCTGAGCGAAACATGCGCTGCGCGAATGAGGTTGGACCGTGATGCAAGGCAGCGGTCCGTTGTTTGCCTCAGCGCCGGAAGTGCTTGGGCGGCGTCGTCGAAATGATTTTCACGGATCATTGATTCCATCGCCCGGCACTGGTGCTCTGTTTCCAAGGCGCCCACCATGGCTGAACTGATCTTCAGGCTGAGGAGTGCCGTTGTGGTCTCTGATGCGTCGCCCTCATCCACAGCATGAACGATCCTTTCCACCCGTTGGGGGAGCATTGAAAGGTACTTTGCCAAGAACCGCAATGCCGGCCTCGGGTTTCCAAGCTCGTCGGCGAGTGACTGGATTCGGCTCAAGTCCCAGTCGCCGGCGGCAGCGCTACGCGGCGCTTTCATCCCCGGCTCCTACTGTGGCTTGCGGGGCTGTGTTGTCCGGGTTTTTGGTCCAGATGGAGGCCAGCATTCCGATGACGAGGATGGCGGGTGCGCCGTACATGAGGGTGTTCATGACGATGGGTTCACGTAGGGCCCGGATGGCGTTGCCAACGTAGGGGATGGTGGCTACGTGCTTGTCCACGGTTTTGCCTTGGAGGGTGGCGATCCAGGGGTCGATGCCGTTGTTGGCGTCGCCTTTGGTCTGGACTGCGATGCCGCCGTCGGCGGTGGTGGTGATCTCGGTGATGCGGTGGGTTTCCACGCGCTGGTCTTCGACGGGGATGTGGTAGGTGATGATGTCGCCTACTTTGACGTCGGTGGTGGGGGTGGGGACGGTGACCACGACGTCGCCCGGGTTGATCAGCGGGGCCATGGAACCGGTGAGCATGGTGGAGGTTTGGTAGCCCAGGATCCGTGGCCCGATCGCCAGGAACAGGAACACCAACGCGCCTAGGATCAGCATGCCCACGCCGATGCCCTTGACCACATTGCCGGCAATCCGACGGAACCGGCCCGAAGTGCCAGCGGCGCTGGCAGCAGTTGTAGGGGCCGCTGCGGGCTGCTTCACAGCGGCGGTCTCGGCGGCGGTTACGGACTTTGCGGCTGAACGCCGGCCGTGGACGGCGGGGGTGGAGATGGTGCTCAGTGCGCTCATGCCTGGCGTTCCCTTCAGGTGTTCGTTGTGCTTTTAGTGTCTCTGGACAGGCTCAAGGGTTGGTGTGCAATGCCCTCAAGACTTGCTCAGGATATGGACCGGGGACCGGCCTGAAGGGCAAACGGGCCGGCCCCCGGGGCCTTGGGTGGGAGCCTTTGGCTCCCTCTGGCTCTACTTGGTGGTTTCGGTGCGTTGGGTGCCGGTGAAGGCGAAGGCGATGGTGGAGGTGGCGCCTTGGAAGTCGTTGTTCGCGGTGGTGGGGAACGCGGTGGTGACTTTGAGGTTGTCGGTCTTGGCCGAGGTCAGCGAGGTGAGGTTGTTCAGGACCTTGTTCGCTGCGATGACCGGTCCGGAGGCCAGGACGGTGGTCTTGGTCCCGGTGCAGTTGTAGGGGGCTGCGGCGCCGGTCCAGGCCACGGAGCAGTTTTCGATGGTCAGCTGCAGGCCGTTGGTCACGTCCGTGGTGAGCAGGGATGCGGTGGTGCCGGCGTTGGTGGTGAGGGTGACGTTGTTCAGGTCCGAGTTGCCGGTGTTGGCCAGGGTGACGAGTTTTTCGACCTTGTCGCCGGGCAGCAGTCCAGCGACCGGGACGTTGAGGGTGTTCGCGGGGCCGGGTGCGCCCAGGGCGATGGTGACCGTTCCTGCGGTGACGGCTTGGGAGGCGGAGGTCGAAGAGGTGAACGCGCCGTAGGTGCCCATGCCGGCGACGGCGGCTGCGGTGCCGACCAGTGCGACGGAAGCGAGGATCTTGCCGGAGGTGGTCTTGAGGCTGATGGCCATGGGAATCAGTTTCCTTTCGGGAGGCCACCGTGAGACCGGCCGGCCGTTCGTTTCCAGCCTGTGTGGCTGACAAGAACTACTGTGCCGGGCCCGGATCAAGAACAAATCCTGCATACCCGCAACACTTCCTCAGGAAAACCTCAAGACTCCCGCACGGGTCCAGACTGGAACTCCGATCCTTTTGCCCCTGGAAGTAGGCTGTAGGTGTGAGTCAACCGCTGATGAATCAACCGCTTGACGAGGGTCCCTTTTATCACGGGACGAAGGCCGACCTCACGACGGGCGATCTCCTGAGTCCCGGCTTCAGATCCAACTATCGTCCTGAAGTCGTGATGAATCACATCTACTTCACAGCTCTTCGGGATGGCGCGGGGCTGGCTGCCGAGCTCGCTGCCGGCGATGGCGAACCGCGCGTCTATGCCGTTGAGCCAACCGGAGCTTTCGAGGACGACCCGAATGTGACGGACAAGAAATTTCCTGGCAACCCCACCCGGTCTTATCGCAGCAGCGCCCCCCTCAAAGTTATCGGTGAAGTTGACGGGTGGACTCGCCTAACTCCTGAGGCGCTGCAGGAGTGGCGGGTACGACTGGCGGCGATCGTTGCGGACGAACGCGGCGAAATCATCAACTAAGGATGACGAACACGAAGGGTGCGTTAGCCTGCCAGGCAGCCATTGTTTCGCGCATCCAGCATGTATATCGTTAAGTATCGTTCAGTATCGTTCACGACCAACCGAGGTGAGCTTGATGCACAATTCATTCCCTGCAAGCGGATTTATGGGTAACAACCTTGACGGCATGTGGCAGGCCGTGGAGGAGTTCAGGTCGCGGTTTGAAAAGCGCTCCGGAACCCGTGCTGGACGGGGTGAGTTGAGGACAGCCATTCTGGCCCTCCTCGCTGAACGACCCATGCACGGTTATCAGATCATCCGTGAAATCGAAGAGCGCAGTGGCGGAAGCTGGAAGCCAAGCGCCGGCTCGGTGTACCCCACCTTGCAACTGCTGGCAGATGAGGGTTTCGTCAGCACTGAGGAATCCAATGGCCGCAAAATATACTCCCTCACTGAGGCGGGCCGCGAAGATGTCGCAAGCGCCGAAACGGCAGCGCCTTGGGAATCCACAGGCAGCACCTCAGGTTTCGCGGCATTGCCCAAAGCGGGGGTAGAGCTTGCCCAGGCTGCTGCGCAAGTAGGGCGGACAGGAACCCCCAAACAGGTGCAAGAGGCCGTGACGGTGCTGGAAGAGGCTCGTCGTCGGCTGTATTCGATCCTCGCCCGGGACTGAAGGGAGTGACGTCGCTTCGACGCGACCGGACAGATCCCATGGCCGGGGAAGCCCGTGCCCGCTATCGTCGAATCCTCAGGTTTGCTGCATGGCATTTGCTGGTGACCTGGTGGTTTGAGCTGTTCCTTCCTCGTGTGGGCCTGCGAAAACTGACTGAACGCAGCCGTTCGCGGAGGATGCAACGCTTTGCCCGGCGATTCCATGGCCTCGCCGTGGAGCTTGGTGGGCTAATGATCAAGGTAGGCCAGTTCATGTCCTCCCGGCTGGATGTTCTACCGCCTGAGATTACGGCTGAACTGGAGGGCCTTCAGGACGAAGTGCCGCCGGTTCCCTTCCCCGCCATCAGGGCCCTTGCCGAGGCGGAGCTGGGGGCGCCCTTGGAATCAGTGTTCGCTTCGATAGAGGAGTCGCCCATAGCCGCGGCATCCTTGGGGCAGGCGCACCGGGCGAAGCTGCTCGCGGGCAATGCCGAGGATACTGGCCTAAGCAGCGTGGTTTTCAAGGTACAAAGGCCGGGCATCGACAAGATCGTGGACGTCGATCTTGCCGCTCTGCGACGGGTGGGAGGCTGGCTTAGCCGCATCCGCCTCGTCTCAAACCGCGCCGATGTTCCTGCTCTGATCAAGGAGTTTGCGCAGACCAGCCTTGAGGAGATCGATTACCTTAATGAGGCCGCAAATTCAGAGCGCTTTGCAGCTGATTTCGCCGCCGATGGCAGGGTGACCGTGCCGGGGGTGGTTTGGGAACGGACTACACGCCGGGTGCTCACCCTGGAAGACGTCACAGCCATCAAGATCACGGACGCAGAGTCGCTTCGTATGGCGGGGATTGACCCGGCGGAGGTTGCCCCCGTTTTCGCGTCAGTGATGTTTGACCAATTGTTCACCAAGGGCTTCTTTCACGCCGATCCACACCCCGGCAACATCTTTGTCACACCCGATTCCGGGTCAGTGGAACATCCATGGAAGCTGACGTTCATCGACTTCGGCATGATGGGGGAGGTTCCTGCGAAGACCAGAAGCGGATTGCGCAAGCTCCTGATTGCGGCTGCTTCGCGGGATGGAAGGGGGCTCGTGGCTGCCATCAGCGATGTTGGCGTTCTCATGCCTTCGGCTGACACGGCCGAGCTGGAGCGGGCCATGACGCAGCTCTTCGCACGCTTTGGCGGCATGGGCTTTGCCGAACTTCGAGAAGTGGACCCACGGGAATTTCGAGATTTTGGGACGGAGTTCGGCAGCGTCATCAGGTCGCTTCCGTTTCAGCTGCCGGAGAATTTCCTGCTCATCATCCGCGCCATGTCACTGACGTCGGGTGTATGTAGTTCGCTGGATGCCCGGTTCAACTTGTGGGACTCGGTGGAACCATACGCTGCGCAACTGCTGCGGGATGAGCGCGGCAATCTGGTAACTGACGTCGCAGGGCAGGCATTCGAGGCCGCGGCGGTCGCCTTGCGATTGCCGAAACGGCTGGATGGGCTGGTTACCCGGTTCGAAGACGGAACACTCCAAGTATCCAACCGCCGTCTGGAACGACAAATGTCCCGGCTTATTATCCTGGCGCGGCGAGCAGTAGCTGCCGTGATCTTTGCAGCCCTCCTGGTGGCTGGATCGGTGATGAGAGCTGACGACCTCGTACTTGGCAACGTGGTGATGATCGCGTCGGCGGTTCCGCTGCTCTATGGTCTGTGGCCCGGCCGCGGCAATCTGTGAGCAATCTCCGTCGTCGTAGAATTGCGCTGTGACTGAGACCCCTACACCCCATCCCGAGGCCTCCGGCAAGATGTCCGGACCCATCCTGGTAGGCGTGATGCCCGGGCAGCAGCCCGCAGTCCTGGAGCAGGCAGCACGGTTTGCCGCCCGTGCGGGCCTGCCACTTGTTTGCGCGTATGCCGACGTCACGGTGTATCCAGTCGATGGGACCACCGGAGGGCCGGCAGCGCCCATCGACCCCGATACCGTTGATGGAGCCCAAGGGATCCCGGAATCACTAGCGACCACCATTGCCCAACTCTTGGCTGATCAAGACGTTGAGTGGTCCATTGTCCCGCTTGCAGGGGAACCAGCGCACGCCTTGGCCCGCGAGGCCAGGAGCATCGGCGCCTCCATGATTGTGGTGGGCACCCGTGAGCATAAGCTGACGGCCGCGATCAAGGAACTGACGGCTGGTTCCGTGGCCCGGCATCTGTTTCATCGGCAGGACGTGCCGGTCCTTGTGGTGCCCGTGAACCCCCGGGTCCCGGACGACGATGACGAGGACTGAGGCAAGCAAGCCAGTTCACCTTCACTGGGGTTTCATCGGCATCGTGGCGGCAGGCGGCGTGTTCGGAACGCTCGCCCGGTACAGCCTTGGACTGGTGATCCCAGCGCCGGATGCCTGGCCGCTGCCTACCTTGGTCATCAACCTCTCAGGTGCCTTGGCCCTGGGGGCCCTGCTGGAAGGACTCTCGCGCAGGGGGCCCGACGTCGGCAGCCGCCGGGTTCTGCGCCTCGCCTTGGGTACGGGGTTCCTGGGCGCGTTTACGACGTACAGCACACTGGCTTTGGATGCCATCCACTTATTCAGAGCGGATGCGGCCCCGGAGGCTGCCGGGTACCTCGCAGCGAGCTTGTTCGGCGGGGCCGCTGCCACTACTGCCGGCATCTGGTTGGGTGCCTGGCATCACCGTCGCGTTACCGGGCGTGTGCCGTGACGGTGATACTTCTCGCCCTTGCTGGCGGAGTCGGTGCAGCGGTCAGGTTTATGGTGGACGGATTGATCCGCCAGCGCCTCAGGACTGCACTTCCCTGGGGAACCATCCTGATAAATGTCACGGGCTCGTTTGCTCTCGGGTTCCTTGCCGGACTGGTAATGCGGGGCCAGGCGCCGGAGTCCCTGTTGCTAATACTGGGGACGGGCTTCCTGGGCGGGTACACGACCTTCAGCACGGCGAGTCTGGAGACCATCAGACTGGTACAGAGTGGAAGGGTGGGTTTGGCGCTCATCAATGGATTGGGATCCATGGTGGCGAGCGTTATCTCTGCTGCGGCCGGTGTTGGGATCAGCCTTCTGCTGCCTTGAGTAGTGGCCAACCTCACCAATAAAAGTGTCATGCCCCGGCTGTAGGATCGAGCCATGGCTAAGAAGACTTTCAATGAGCTGTTGTCCGCCCAGGTTGCCAATGAGTTTGCGGCCTCCCAGCAATACATCGCCGTGGCTGTGTATTTTGATGGCGAAGACTTGCCACAGTTGGCCCGCCACTTTTATCGCCAGTCCTTGGAAGAGCGCAACCACGCCATGATGATGGTCCAGTACATGCTGGACCGCAACGTCCACGTGGAGATTCCGGGCATCGCCCCGGTTCGCAATAACTTCGCCAACGCCAAGGAGCCCATTGCGCTCGCCTTGGAGCAGGAAAAGGAAGTCACCCGCAACATCGAGGAGATGTTCCGTGTTGCCCGTTCAGAGGGCGATGCCTTGGGTGAGCAGTTCATGCTGTGGTTCCTGAAGGAGCAGGTTGAGGAAGTTGCCTCGATGACCACGCTGCTGAACATCACCGAGCGCGCCGAGAACCTCTTCGACATCGAGAATTATGTAGCCCGCGAAACCGTTGGCGACGGCGGTCACGACGCCAGCGCTCCATCCGCGGCCGGCGGCGTCATTTAGCTGCCAGCCTCGGGGTATTAACTTCAGGAGGCCGTTGGAACCTTAGCTCCCGGCGGCCTCTTCGCGTTCCAAGGCCTGGTCGGGATGGGATCGGCTCAGCAGGGATAACCGGCTGGCGATGCGCGCGAGGTCCACGGGTAGAGCGTTCCCGCTTGCCTCGATGTCCCAGTCGAGGGGGCCGGTGCCGATCAGGAAAAGGGTGATGTCCTGGTCGTAGAGCACATCCACCACGTTGCTGAAGCGCTGCCAGGCCGGCGCGGACGCAGCGTCACCTACCGCTGGCGAAGGGACGTCGTCGATGACCCACGTCCTGAATGTTGCGGCCAGGACCAGAAAGTCCGACGTCGAGGTCAAGCCACCGCACAGTTCCGCAAAACCAACCCACAGAAGGTCCGGGTCGGAGTTCTTGACCACTATCGGCTGGGTTGTCGGCTGCACAACACGTCCCCGGGCTTGCGGCGGCCGGAAAAGTCCGAGGCGGCCCAATTGTCCGCGCGTACCGGGGGAGATGATGCGTCCGGATCGAAATGCCCCGGTCTCCCTGGCAGGGCGGGTTCCAGTGGCTGGATAGCGCCGAAAGTCCGTGCTGCCGTTGATCTCCACCACGTCCATCATGTCCTTGATGGCTTCAATGGTGGGCAGGAAATGGTCATGCCATAGGGGATTGGGCAGCAAATCGTCCGGGGCGTAGTTTGATGTCACCACAAGGGAGACGCGACGCTGCGCGGCGGTCCGCAAGAGTCGGGAAGCTTCGTGGCGGCTTTCGGGGAAGCGCCCGACGGCGGCCTGTCACCTGGGCGCCAAAGGTCGCCAACCGCTCAGCTGCTTGCCGCTGGCTGGGTTCAAAGGCAAAACCGGACTGCCCGGCGTCGTGTGCCATGCCCTCGAGTAAAGTCCTGGCAATGTCGCGTTGACTTTGAGGACGTCCCAAGGAAGGCGTCACAGCCAACCTTTGCGTTTGAAGATGGCGTACATGAGGAGGGCTGCGCCAAACATCAGCCCTACCGCCAGGGGATAACCGAAGTCCCAGTGGAGTTCGGGCATATGGTCGAAGTTCATTCCGTAGACGCCGGCTACGAAGGACGGCGCAAACAAGATGGCCGCCCAGGATGAGATCTTCTTGACCTGCTCGTTTTGGGCGGCGCTTGCCTCGTTTTGGCGGTTGGCCGTTAGCGTCCCATCAAGGGTGAGCGCATTCTGGAGGAGGTCCCTGAACGAGTTGGCCCTTGAGATCACCCGTTGGACGTGGTCCTCCACATCACGGAGGGAGCGCTGGAGCTCGATGTCAACGCCGTACTTTTCGAAGCCCTTTTCCAGGAGCACCATCATGTCCGGCAGGGGGTGGATGGCACGCTGGAACTGGATCACTTCACGGGCCAGCTCATAGATACGACGTGAAACAGCGCTGTCGCCGCTGAAGAGCTGGTCTTCGATCTCGTCGATGTCGTTTTCCAGGCCTGCGACCACGGGAGCGTAATCATCCACCACTTGGTCCAGGAGGGCGTACAGCACAGCCTCGGGGCCATGGCGAAGGAGATCGGGGCGCTCCTCAAGCCGTTTGCGCACTCGAGCCACGCCACCGGTTTCGGCATGGCGGATGGTCACCACAAAGTTTGGTCCGGTGAAGACATGGAGCTCGCCGAATTCCACCGTCTCGGTTTCGTCCAGGTACCGGGCCGGCCGTAGGACGGTGAACAGGTTGTGGTCGTAGCGCTCCAGCTTGGGCCGTTGGTGCGCCGAGACGGCGTCTTCCACGGCGAGGTGGTGAAGCCCGAACTCGTGAGCGACGGCGGCCATCTCATCCTTGGTAGGACGGTACAGCCCAATCCAAGCCATGCCCCCATGTTCGGAGAGCGTCTCAAACGTCTGTTCAAGGTTATGAGGGGTGGCAGTGCGCACGCCGTCTACATATACGGCGTTGTCGATAATGGTCACTGGTTGAACGCTACTGCATGGCACCGATGATGGCGCCCGCAATGGTCATTGCCAGGAGGTCGTGGCCGGAATCAATGACGGTTACTGCGGTGGGGCGGCCAGCGAACCCGTTGTGAATGACATGGCCCCCGGCACGGAATACCAAGGCAAGGATGAGGGCGAAGAAACCGCCGGCAACGAAAGTATTGAGATCCAGGGCGCTGATGAGGACGGCCAGGAGAATGCTGGTCACGGCCGCTGCCACCATCATGGGAACCCAGATGCCCGCTCCGCCTTCGATGTTCTTGAGGTCGTCTTCGGTCTTGCCGATTGCCTGCATCCACCTGCGGCCCAGAACGGCCGGCATGTACCAGACAAAGCCGATCACCATGGATGAAACGAAAGCCAGTAGTACGGCGAGCCAGTTGATCTGGGAAATGTGTGAGAGCCAATCCATGCCTAAAAGCCTAGTCCGTTAGCCCTCCGAGCCGGCGCTCCGGCCCTCTTGCCGGGGCCGTGTTGGCGTTGCCGCCATCCTGCCGATCAATGGCTCCGTGCGGTACGGGATGTGGGTGTGCAGAGCAAGCACCGTTTCGGTTCTGATGACTCCCTTAGTGCGAAGCACCGAGCGCAATGCAGACTGCAGGTTGTGGGTGTCCGTTGCCACCACCCGGCACCACAGGTCGCCGCGACCGGAAATTTCGTGGACCTCCAACACTTGGGGGATCAGGCGCAAGGCGCCAATAACGCCGTCGAGTTCCCGGTGGGTGACTTCAATGGTCACAAAGGCGACGACGTCGTACCCCACCTTTTCGAGGTCTACTTCCCGTCCGGCTGCATGAAGCACCCCGGACCGGAGAAGGCGCTTGACCCGGCTTTGAGCAGTGTTACGCGCTATGCCCAGTTCCTCGCTCAACTCGGCGATCTGGATGCGTGGATCCTTGATGAGTTCCAAGAGGATCTTCAGGTCCATGGGGTCAAGGGTGTTCAAATGTTCACTCCAGCTCATTTGGCTCGCAGTACTTTGAGTATTTTGCTCAATTCTTGCATCTCCATAGCTCTTCGAGGTCAGTGCCATTGCATTCTGTTGCCATCAATACTTAGCCGGACTGCGCTTCCCACAAGGAGATCAACAGCCCGGCTACCGAGCCCGAAGGCAATGAAATGACTGTCTTGAGCGAACTCCGCATGCGCCCGGCCACAGCCGCACGCTGGGGATGGGACGCCTCCACCACCGCCAGGCTGGTCCTGGCCGGGGTTGTGATCTTTACGCTGCTGGTTGGCGCCAACCTCGCTACGCCCTTGTATCCCTTGCTCCAAGCCAGGCTCGGAATGTCATCGCTGGGCGTCACTGTCGCTTTTTCGAGCTACGTCCTTGCCCTGGTAGCCGTCCTCATGGTGGCCGGCCACTGGTCAGACCACATAGGGCGGAGGGCGGCGCTGGTCCTGGCTGTCCTTGTCGGTTTGGCAGGCGGGATCATCTTCGCCAATGCGGACTCGCTGGTCTGGTTGTGCCTTGGCAGGGCGCTGCAGGGCGTGGCCGTGGGACTTGCTACGGGAGCCAGCTCCGCGGCGCTGCGCGAACTGCTTCCCCAGCGACCTGACTGGGCCTCCCGTTTTACACTGCTGTCCTCAGCCGGAGGTGTAGCGGCAGGCCCCGCCATCGGTGGCCTCTTGTCGCTCTTGCCGGACCCCACCCGCACCCCGTACTACGTCCATTCGGCGGTGTTGATTGCTGCCCTCATTCCCCTGTGGCTCCTGAAGGCCAGGCCTGCGATCGCTCCGGCGGAAGGCCCCAAACCCCTCAAGGTCCTGGCTCCCCGGAAGCCGTCCATCTCCCGGGATGCCCGCGGAGCGTTCTGGATGGCTGCGGCAACGGGGTTCCTCAGCTTCGCGGTATTCGGGTTCTGCCTTTCGTTGGCACCCGGATACTTCGCCAGCGTGGTCCACGCCGATTCAAGGCCCCTGATCGGGCTGCTTGCCGGTGTCACTTTGGGTGCCTCGGCCCTGAGCCAGCTGCTGGGTGCCCGTGGAAGCTTGGTTGTTCCTGTGTCCCTTGGCGTGCTGGGGGTCTCGGTGGTTCTGGTGGGAGCCGCGGCGGCGTGGTCCAGCCCTTGGCTGCTGGTGGCTGCCAGCATAACTGCCGGGGTAGGCCAAGGGATTGCCTTCCGGCAGGTTTTCAACGAGGTGGCCGGAAAGGTCGAAGCAGCGCGTCACGCCCAGGTGATCAGCACCGTCTACGTCATCACCTACCTGGGCAGTGCTGTTCCGGTGATTGGGCTGGGACTGGCAGTCACCGCACTCGGCCTGCAGACCGCCGTCGTAGTTTTCACTGCTCTGTGCGGCGTGGCGGCCATGATCCTCGCGGCAGTGTCCCTGCGGAGTTCAGTGTCTCGCCGTAGCGCCCTGTCTCTTCGAGGTTCTTCGGGTTCCTGAGGTTTATTCGGGTAGCGGTCCGCGATTGCCGGGAATGTGCTGGAAGACCATGGTGGTTTCGGTGTGGCCGACCACGGGATCAGTGGCGAGGTTGTCCAGGAGCCAGTTGCGGAGGTCATCTGTGTTGGCGACGGCTATGTGGAGGAGATAGTCCACTGAGCCGGTGGTGTGGAACGTGGAAATGACCGCCGGGAGCTTGGGGACCCTCGCCGTGAAGCGGTCAATCTGGTCACGGTCATGGGCGCGCAGGCGTACAGCGATGAGGGCCTGAACAGAGCGGCCGATGGCCGGCAGGCTCAAGACTGCTTCGAAGCCTTCAATGATTCCGCGTTCGGAGAGCGCCCTGGTGCGCATCAGGGCCGTGGACGGGGCGATCCCCACAAGTTCAGCCAATTGCTTATTGGAGATGCGGGCGTCGTCTACCAACGCTGCGAGAATCCGTTCGTCGATCGCGTCCAGCGGCTCTGCGCTGCTCGGGCTTGACCGAACATTCTTCGTGGGGTTGCTCACGGATCCTCCTGAAATTGCCTTTCATTCATCTTAGGCCGTCAATTCTTCAGGTGACTATCGTTTCAGGGACGAGCGGGCGCCACGTCGCCGGTCCAAGCGTTGGAGCGGCTCGCTCAGGAGCATCAACAGCAGGGGCCAATTTCCCGCGCCGGGGATAACGACGGACAGGACCAGGGCCGCCAGGAAGAGCCCGGAAACGATGAAACTGGCTCGAATGCCCATAACAGCGTCGTCGTCAGACATCTGGTGGAGGTCAGGGTGGGACCGGAGGTAGATGCGGGCCATAAGAAGCATCAGGCTGGTGGCGAATAAGGTTCCTATATAGACCAGTGGCTGTGCCCAATCAGACTCCATCTGGGTGGATAGTGACGTCGCTACGGGCATCACCACAATGGTGAACATCCATCCAACCGTCAACCACAGCAAGCCCGCGTCCACACGCTTGACGCTGTGGAAGATCTTGTGGTGGTGAACCCAAAAAACGGCGATGAGGATGAAACTAAGGGCAAAGCCGAGCAAAGCATACTGTTCCGCAGCCAACCACTCAGCGGTCGTACCGTCGTGGTCAGCAAGTTCTCCCACGCTTTCCATGAGCGGCAAGATCAACAACGTCAAAGCAATCGCCACCACGGCATCCGTAAAGGCCTGCAAACGTTCCGGCGACGACAGCTCCCGGCTTTTCGTGACCTGTGTCATGCCTCCGATTGTAGGGGCAGACCGCCTTGAATCAGCGGGAGTGGCGCGGTGGGCGGTGAACTATCAAGGTGACTGCCGCCGTCGTGCATGACAGTGCGATCACGCTCAATGCCAGAGCCGGCCAGCCAAACGCCTGAAAGGCAAGACCGCCCGCCCAGCCAATGACGCTGGAACCCAGGTAATAGGACAGGTTGTATAAGGACGCTGCTTGCGCCCTGCCTGTTGTGGCGATGGCCCCGGTCCACCCTGAACCCACGCTATGGGCGGCGAAGAAACCGCCGGTGAAGATCACCAGCCCCACCAAGGTGGCTGCCAGGTTATCCACCAACGTCATGGCCAAACCTGCCGACATAATGGCGATACCTGCCACCAGGACGTTCCGCCGTCCAAACCTGGTGGTCAGGCCCGCTGCCCAGCGCGAACTGACCGTCCCGGACAAGTACGCCAGGAAAATGAGGCTCACAACGGTGGCAGGAAGCCCAAAGGGTTCTGCGTGCAAACGGAAGCCAAGGTAGTTATAGACGGCCACGAAGCCACCCATGAGCAGGAACGCCTGCAAGTAGAGGGACAGCAGCTTGGGATTGCTTGAGTGCCCACCCAGGGTCCGGAGAGCTCCGCGAAATCCCAAAGCAGGGGCGGGGCTGAACCTGCGTTGCTTCGGAACAAGCACCAGGAACAGGACAGCTGAGACCGTGGCCAACAGGGATACCGCCAGGGCTGCGGCGCGCCATCCCCATAGTTCTCCAACGGGCCCGGCCACCAGGCGCCCGGCCAGTCCTCCGAGTGTAGTTCCGGCAACGTAGGTGCCGGCTGCCAGCGCCGTGTGGATCTTGGTGACTTCCTCGTTGAGATACGCGATGGCGATTGCGGGGATGCCGCCCAAGGCCATGCCTTCCAAGGTGCGCAGTCCCAGCAACACAGGCACTGTGGGGGCCAGCGGCACCAGCAGACCCAAAAGCGTGGCGGTGGCGATTCCCAAGGTCATGGCGCGGACCCGCCCAATCCTGTCGGCCAGGAATGACCACGGAAGCACGGTGGCGGCCAGGCCTACGGTGGCGAGGGAAATGCTCAAGGCGGCTTCGGCGGCCGTGATCTGCAGCTCAGCCGCCATGAGGGGAAGCACGGCCTGGGTGGAATACAACTGGGCGAAGGTCGCAACGCCGGCGAGGGCCAACGCGGCCAATACGCGGCTGTAACCGCGGGATCCCTTCGCATGCCCGTCCCAGGCTACGGTGCTGGTCACCGAGGTTGTTTTGCTCACTGGGCCAGATTAGGAGGGAGCACACTCCCCGTTCCAATGCATAGGTCTACTAGGATCAATGCATTGACGCATCAATCGTGAATGGCAAAGGAATGCTGTGGAGCCGAATCATCAACAACTCGTCCAGCTTCTGCCCCTGTTGCCCGTCCTGGCTGAACTGGGACGTACGGAACACATGACTGAAACGGCGGAGATCCTCGGCGTGCCCCAGTCAACGGTCAGCCGGGCTGTGGCACGGGCCAGCGCCATAGTCGGCGTGGATCTGCTCATCCGGGACGGCAGGGGGATCCGGCTTACGTCAGCAGCCAGGACCTTGCTGCCCTACATTGAGGCAGCACTCCAGGATTTTCAGTCGGGGCTGGACAAGGTACGGCACGAATCGGACGTGGTGCGCGGGCGCATAGGGGTCTCCTTCCAGCACACCTTTGGCGAAGCGACGCTGCCCCTTCTCATCAGTGCCTTCCGCAGCCGGTACCCGCATACGGTCTTCGAACTCTGGCAGGGTCCCCGCGACGACTGCCTGACGCAGCTGGCCAGCGGGGACATGGATTTCGCCCTCACGGCGCCTATTGCACCGGAGGGGCGGGGCGTTCGTGCCATGCCGCTGTACCGCGAACCGTTGCGGGCCGTCCTTCACTACAGGCATCCCTTGGCGGAGCGGAGCAGCGTGCACCTCTCCGAGCTCCGGCACGATCCCTACATCACCCTGCCCGAGGGAGTGGGCCTGCGGGCGCTTGGGGAGGCGCTGCTGCGGGAAGCCGGCTTTCGTCCGCGGATTGCCTTTGAAGTCCAGGAGTCCACCTCGGCCCGTGGCCTGGTCTCCGCCGGGCTGGGGTTCAGCATCCTGCCCCCGGCAGGCCCCGGGGCCGGGACAGGGCAGTTCCTTCCGAAGGCCGAACTCGGGCTCGTGGAAGTAGCCATCGAATCGGACCTGGCCTTCCGGCAGATTGGTCTTGCCTGGCGGGAGCGAAGCTTTGAGCCGGACGCCGTCAAGCTGTTCCGCGAACTCGTGGTCAATGAGGGCGGGGAGTTGCTCGCCGAACTCGTCAGAGCCCGTTCAGGAACTCCCTGAACACGTCCGTCGCGGATCCTCCTCTGGCCTGCTGCCAGCCGGTCCCGGCCCATAGGTTGAGGCGATGAGGATCTCCGGCAGCAGATGCTGCACTCCGGACAGGGCTGGTGAGATGGTGGATCGCGGGATAGCCTTCCGGCGCGTCCCGGTGGTCCCGGACGAAGTCGTTAACCAGGGAACGGGCCCATCGTCCCGTGAAAGCCCGCGTCATTGCCGTCTCCGTAAATGCCGGATCGCCCAGCGCGTCCTTATGCGGCTTCCGTGCACCGCTCTCCTCGGTGCGCACCAAAGCGGTACCCACCTGCGCGGCCTCCGCACCCGCTGCCAGCACTTCACGCAGCGCGGAACTGTCCATGATGGCGCCTGCCGCAATGAGCGGAAGCCCGACGGCGGCACGCACCTGGGCGACCAGTTCCGCCGTCGTACGGGCTAATGGTTCCCGGCCGCCAGGCAGAAAGGCTGCCGCGTGTCCCCCCGCGGAGCTATGTTGCACGGCGATGGCATCAGGGCCTTCCTCTGCCGCAGCTAGAGCTTCCTCCACACTGGTGACACTGGAGATGACCCGGCTGCCGGCTTTTTGCAGGGCCCGGACCACCGGCTTTCCCGGGAGGCCAAACGCGAAGCTTACAAACTCCACCGGGTCGGCCAGCAGGGCGTCGATCTTGTCCTGCCATGAGTCGTCGTCATTGAGCCGAAGGGGCGGAATCGATACACCGTAGCGGGCTGCCTCGGTTTCCAATGCGGCACGGTACGCCTCCAGGCTTGCCTGGGCTTGAGGAGTTGGAGGGAGCTGACTTGCATCCGGTACGAACACATTCATGCCAAACGGAACGTTGAGGGCCCGCGTGGCAGCGATTTCGGCCGTCATGGCTTCGGGGCTCTTGTATCCGGCTGCGATGAAACCCAGCCCACCACCCTCATGAACTGCCTTCACCAACGCCGGTGTGGACGTTCCCCCAGCCATGGGAGCTGCAATAAACGGTGTTCCAAACAACGATTCGGACATGTGCGGTTTCTCCTCCGGACGCTCCAAGCTAGTCTTTCACGGTGAACAATCCTGACTCTGGCCAGCATTCCCACGCCCGCCCGGAAGCCGTGAGCGGCACCGTCATAGGGCTCGACATTGGCGGCACAAAGACCCGCGGCGTTCGGTTCGAAAACGGTACGCCGGTCCGTGATGAGAATGCAGGCAGTTCCAACGTCCAGAACGTCAGCCGGGAGCAAGCCGCAGCCAACCTGGCTGAGCTGTTCGGGAAGATCGGTGGCGGCCATGTCGATCAGGTGTACGCCGGTGCCGGCGGTATCGATACCGACCAAGACGCCCAGGCGCTGGCTGATCTGATTGCACCGCATGCGCCGGGCGCGCGCATCACTGTGGTGCACGATTCGCGCCTGTTGCTGGCAGCAGGGGGAGCGAGCACGGGCGTGGCAGTCATCGCCGGCACCGGATCAGCCGCGTGGGGCAGGAACGAAGCCGGCGAGGAAGCTCGCGCGGGCGGCTGGGGCTACCTCCTGGGCGACGAAGGAAGTGGTTACTGGCTGGGGCGCGAAGCGGTGCGCCACAGCCTGCGCCGGATGAACCAGGGCCTGGAGCCTGATCGGCTTAGCCGGGCATTGTTGGAATCCGTCGGTGTGGACGAGCCGGGCAAGCTGATCGCATTGTTCCACTCCCCGGATACGGGCCGTCGCTATTGGGCGCAGCAGGCCCGGTTGGTGGTGGAAACCGCCGACGCCGGTGATGAAACCTGCCGGGCATTGGTGGATCAGGCGGGTGGTGACCTGGCTGACCTTGCCGAACAAGCCGTCCGTCAACTCGGCCTCGACGGTCCGGTGATTCTCGGCAGCGGACTCGGCATGAACGTCCCCCGGCTTCAGGAAGCATTCAAGGCCAAGCTGGCCGAGGGCGGTATCACTGATGTGCGCATCCTCCAGCAGGACCCCGTGTTTGGTGTCCCGCGGCTTGTAGCGGAGCAGCGACCCTAGCGAAGTTTTTGTACACCTAATGACCTCAAAGGGGCCTCTTTAGGGCATTAGCTGTACAAAATCTCAGCCGCGGGTTCGTGGACGCAGCTTTACACCCGGCAGGGGCGGGGCCGGAATGCGGCCGGCTTCCGGACCTGCGTCAGGGCCATGGCCGGGAACGAAACCGAAGCGTGAGCTGGCGGCAGCATCGTCGTCGAGCAGCCCTTCGGCTTCCCATTCCTCACGGGCCTTCTCCACTTCTTCGTGCGTCCTGCCTACAAAGTTCCACCACATGAGCAGGTCTTCACCGAACGGTTCGCCGCCGAGGAGCATGAAGCGGGTGTCCGGCTGCGCTTCCACAAAAAGGCTGGACCTTCCGGCTCCCAGGTAGGCCAGGGGGCCCGCTTCAATGTCCTCACCATCGATCAAGAGGTGGCCGTCAAGGACCAACACTGCGTGCTCGAAGTCCGGCCGTAACGGCAGTTCAAGGGAGCCTGTTCCGGTGATGTCCGCTCCAACTATGGGGCTGAACATGGTGGCGGGGGAACGGTGACCGGCAAACTCTCCCACCATAACGGTGGCCCTGAACCCATCGCCCACTGCCACCGGCAGATTCTTCACTTGTTCAAAGGACGGCGCCCGGTGCCGGTGCTCGTCCGGTAGCGCCACCCACAGTTGGAGTCCGCGGGACATGGGAATTTCTTCCACCAACGCAGCGGAGCCGCCCTGGGGTCCGGCTGTAAGGACAGAGAACTCGGAGTGGGAGATGCCATGGCCTGCTGTCATGATGTTCAGCTCACCGGGCTGGACTACAACATCGCTACCCACGCTGTCGCGGTGCCGGACCGAGCCTTCCATGGGCCAGGTGACGGTTTGAAGCCCGCAGTGCGGGTGGGGGAGTACGCTCATGGCCACCCGATCCGGACCGAAGCTGTCCAGGAAGCACCACGCACCTACGGTGGGCAGTCCCCGCTGGGGCAGTGTCCGCATCACGTTCATGGCGCGCACTCCACCCAAAGGAACCTCGCGCTCGGGCCACAGCTGAACGCAGGGACCTTGACCTTCCGGAGCCGCGGGGCAGACTTCTTGGGCGGGGGAAGTATCAAGATTGGTCATGTGATCATCGCCTGTGCATAAATGTTGGAAATTGAGCTAATCTGTTGCACGTGAACAACGCCCTCCTGAGCTACCGTGACGCTGTCCTTTACCGTTCGGGTGAACCGTATCGCATCCTCGCCGGAGCCATCCACTACTTCCGTGTTCACCCGGCCCTGTGGCAGGACCGGTTGCGTCGGCTCAAAGCGATGGGCGCCAACACGGTGGACACGTACGTTGCTTGGAACTTCCACCAGCCTAAGCGCGATGAGGCGCCCGACTTTAGCGACTGGCGAGACCTGGGCCGGTTCATCGACCTCGCCGCCGAGGAAGGGCTGGATGTCATCGTCCGCCCCGGCCCCTATATCTGCGCCGAATGGGACAACGGCGGCTTCCCCGCCTGGCTGACCGGCATCCCCGGCATCGGCCTGCGCTGCATGGACCCGGTCTTTACCGCTGCCATCGAGGAATGGTTCGATCACTTGCTTCCCATCGTCGCCTCACGGCAGGCGTCCGCGGGTGGCCCGGTGGTGGCGGTACAAATCGAGAATGAGTACGGCAGCTACGGCGATGACCACGAGTACATTCGCTGGAACCGGCGCGCACTGGAGGACCGCGGCATCACTGAGCTCCTTTTCACCGCCGACGGCGGCACGGACTACTTCCTCGACGGCGGCGCGGTGGAAGGCACCTGGGCGACGGCGACGCTGGGAAGCCGGGGCGACGAAGCGATGGCCACATGGCAGCGACGCCGGCCCGGCGAACCCTTCTTCAACGTGGAGTTCTGGGGAGGCTGGTTCGATCACTGGGGTGAACACCATCACCGCCGGGATGCCGATGAAGCTGCTGTTGAAGCGCGCAAGATGCTGGACCTTGGCGGATCGATCTGCGTCTACATGGCCCATGGCGGGACCAACTTCGGCCTCAGCTCCGGAAGTAACCACGATGGCACCATGCTGCAGCCGACGGTCACCAGCTACGACTCGGACGCGCCCATCGCAGAGAACGGCGCACTGACGGCCAAGTTCCATGCCTTCCGCAAAGAGTTCTTCCGCGCCCAGGGAATCGAAGAGCTGCCCGAGCTGCCCGCTGAATTGCTGGCTGACGCTCCCGTACTGCCCGCCCAGTCCTTGCCTCTGAGCGATGGCCTGGACCTGTTGGAGTTGGCGCGCTCCGCCGGAACGCCGATAACCAGTGTCAAGCCACTGGGCTTCGAGCAGCTGGGACTCGACACCGGCATGGTCCTCTACGCCTCCGAAGCCATCCTTCCCGGGCGCGCCGATGCTCCCACAGAGAGCCGGTTGAAGATCACAGGGCTTAACGACCGTGCCTACGTGTGGGTGGACGGCACCTTCGCCGGGGTCCTTGATGACGTCACAGGAGCGGAGGGTCTCGCCGTTACGGGCACAGGCGTCGCCGCCAAGCTGGAGATCCTCGTAGAGAACCTGGGCCGCATCAATTACGGCCCCCTGACGGGTCACGGCAAAGGAATTCTGGGCGGCGTTCTGGTCAACCAGCGCTACACCTTCCACTGGACACAGACCCCCGTGGCGCTCGCCGACTGGAAGCTTGAAGACCTTGAAAGCTTGGCAGGAGCCGACTTCGAGGTGGACGAGCCGGCCGACACCTATATCGCATTGCCGGATTCCGGGAAGGGCTTCGTTTGGCTCAACGGGTTCCTGCTGGGCAGGTACTGGGAGAAGGGCCCACAGGTGACCCTCTACGCACCCGCTCCGTTGCTAAAAGAAGGCCGCAACAGCATCAAGGTGCTTGAACTCGTGAAGCCGGGGACCGTCGTCGAACTTCGTGAGGCGCCGGACCTTGGTTCCGAAGAAGCAAGCCCCATCGAGGCCGCCGAACTTCCCTAGCGTTCGACGCAAGGATTTATGCTGACACCATGACCCTGCAGTTCGATACCCGCCCAGCCGCTTACGCCGTGATGATCCATGAAGGGAAGATCCTGCTGGCGTATTGGAAGCAGGACGGCAAAGAAGGTTGGACATTGCCGGGCGGCGGCTTGGATCTGGCAGAACATCCTGTGGATGGTTGCAGTCGTGAGGTCTTTGAGGAAACCGGATACGAAGCCAGGATTGAACGAATGCTGGGTATCGACGTCGGACACTGGCCGGGCGAGATCCGCCCCGACGGTTCGGTGAAGGATTTTCAAGCCCTCAGGCTGGTCTACGAGGCCACAGTCGTGGGCGGCGAACTGACACACGAAGTGGATGGCAGCACCACCCACGCAGCATGGATCCCGCTGGAGGACGTACAGAAACTCAACCGCGTCTCCTTGGTGGATACAGCACTCCGCCTACACCGGGAGCGTCCTGCCAACGGAAAACTGAGCTAAAGCCTAGCCAAGAGCACTTCGCCTTGGCTACGCTATACATCGTTGCCGGCTCACCAGTTGCCGGCGCGGATGCCGAGGAGGTGGATTTGATGATTGCAGCGATCTTGCGCGCCCCGCACTCAGTTGCGGCGCGCCGTCATCAGCCCACCATTCCTGTCCCGGCGTCAGCCTGCCACAAGTAGGCGGCCGGGCCTCAGCAGAGGCATTTCATTGAACACTTACGCTTCTTCAAGCAACCCTTCATTTAGTTCCATCCAGCAGTTGCCAGGCATTCAGCAGTTACCAGGACCCGTGCAATTCGGGTTCACCGAGAAAACCGCGGACCTTTTCCGAGCCCATGTCGCTCCGGACGGCCAGGAAACGGCCGTCCCCGGCCGCGTAGTCCGCTTGGATCGGAACCGGGTCCTTGTAGCCTCGGCAGAAGGCCTCCTGCATCTGCCGTATCCACACCACGGCCTTGTGCCGGCCACAGGGGACTGGGTCTGGCTCGGCCACAACAACGCCGGTGAGGCGGCAGTCGTCGAGGTCCTGCCCCGCCATTCCGCTCTAAGCCGTAAGCGTGCCTTTGAGGCATCCTCGGAGGAACAGATCCTGGGCAGCAACATTGACATTGTTGCCGTTGTGGTCCCCGTGGATCGTCCGCTGACACATAACCGGCTCGAGCGGACGCTGGTGGCGGCATGGGATTCCGGTGCCACGCCGCTGGTGGTCATCACCAAAGCAGACCTCGCCCACCTTGCGGACGACGTTGTAGGGGAGGTTATCCTGCAGGCCGCCGGCGTGGACGTTGTCACTACCTCCGCGGAGCACGGCGAAGGCCTGGAGGAACTGATGCAGCACATACCCCAAGGTGCCACGTTGGTATTACTGGGTCCTTCCGGCGCCGGTAAGTCAACACTCATTAACGCCCTCGCCGGGCGTGACATCCAACAGACAGGTTCCGTCCGAGCCGGTGACGGCAAAGGCAAGCACACCACCACCTCGCGGGAGCTGGTGCCTCTAGCCGGTGGCGCCGTACTCATGGATACCCCGGGAGTCCGTGGCTTCGGGCTCTTCGACGCCGATGAGGGCATGGAGGAAATGTTCGGCGATCTGGAGGAACTTTTCTCCAAATGCCGCTTTACGGACTGCGCGCATCAAGCAGAGCCGGGATGTGCGGTTCAGGAGGCGCTCGCGGAGGAAACCCTTGATCACCGGCGTTGGGCCAGTTACCTCAAGCTGCAACGCGAATTGGCAGCCTTGGCCAGAAAACACGATGCGGCCGCACGCCGCGCCTACCAGCGTGAATGGCACCAGAAGGTGATGTCGGCTGACCGGGGCCAGCGCGCCGCTGAGCGGTACAGGCACGATCAAGCTGAGGAGCGGGCCGGAAAAGGCGGCAAACGACGGAAACGCTGAACATTGCCGATTCATTACGGAACTCGTGGCGGCGCTGACATCGTCGGTGGTGCTGGCTACGCTGGGTGAAGATTGCTTTGCAGCCAAGTAATAAGAGTGCATATGATCATCAGGCTCTACCGATGTTCTCCTCCACAGATAGGTAAGCCCGGGTATGGCCGAAGCCATGATTGAGTTCAAGAGCGTCACCAAGCAATACCAAGGCGGGCAACCGGCGGTGGATGCCCTCACCATGTCCATCGACAAGGGCGCTATTACTGTGTTCGTCGGCCCCTCGGGCTGCGGCAAGACAACCTCCCTGCGCATGATCAACCGGATGGTGGAGCCCACCAGCGGAACCATCACCGTTGCCGGGGAAGATGTCTCGCGGGTTCCCGCAGCCCAGCTTCGTCGTTCCATGGGTTACGTGATGCAGTCATCAGGCCTGCTGCCGCACCGTTCCGTGCTGGACAACATCGCTACGGTTCCGCGGCTCAACGGCGTTCCCAAAGCGGCGGCGAGGAAACGCGCTGCGGAACTGCTCGACGTCGTCGGGTTGGCTTCCGTTCTGGGCAAACGGTATCCGTCGCAACTTTCGGGTGGTCAGCAGCAGCGTGTGGGGGTTGCCCGGGCGCTCGCTGCTGATCCGCCGGTACTGCTGATGGACGAGCCCTTCAGTGCCGTGGATCCTGTGGTCCGTGACGAACTTCAGCAGGAACTTCTCCGACTTCAGCGGGAGCTGGCCAAGACCATCGTGTTCGTCACCCACGACATCGACGAGGCAACCGTTCTTGGCGACAAAGTGGCTGTTTTCGCCGTCGGGGGAAAGCTCGCACAGTACTCGGCGCCGGAAGAGATTCTGCGCGCACCCGCCAACGACTTCGTTGCCTCCTTCGTGGGACGTGACCGCGGTTTCCGGCACTTGGCCTTCAACGCCGCAGATGCCGTGACCTTGCACCCGGTGACCATGGTGAGTCCCTCCGACGGCCACCACGCGGGACGCCAATCGGGGGAGTGGGCATTGGTGGTCGATGACGCTTCGAGGCCACTGGGCTGGTCCTCGCCGCGCGACGGCGCCGGACTGATCCCCGGAGGGTCACTCTTTCGCAAGGGAGACACTTTGCGGCGGGCGCTGGACGCGGCGTTGTCGTCGCCGTCCGGCCTTGGCGTTGCGGTAGACGACGACGGCCGGGTGGCCGGAGTCCTGAAGGCCCCGGAAGTCCTGGCACTGATCGAAGAAGTCCGCCACCACAGGGAGGATGCCACCTGATGGAGTGGTTCCTTGCCAACAGTGGCATGGTCCTGGGGCTGGCCGGTCAGCACATTGTCCTGGCCGTCATCCCCATGATCCTTGGCCTGCTGATTTCGGTTCCCCTGGCCCAGTTGGCCAGACGTAACAGCACGCTCAGGTCAGTAGTGGCCACTGCGACGTCGCTGCTCTACACCATTCCATCACTGGCCCTGTTCATTATTCTTCCCACCATCCTGGGCACGCGGATCCTGGATCCCCTGAATGTGGTGGTGGCGCTGACAATCTATGCGGTGGCCCTGCTGGTGCGTGCTGCGATGGATGCCTTCGACTCCGTTGACGACGACCTCCGGAACGCTGCGGTGGCCATGGGTTTCAAACCCTTGGCACGCTTCTTCCAGGTGGACCTTCCCCTGTCCCTGCCAGTGCTGTTCGCAGGTCTCCGTGTGGTTTCGGTCAGCAATATCTCCCTGGTGAGCGTGGCGGCACTGCTGGGGGTGGGCAACCTGGGGGTCCTTTTCACGGATGGCTTGCAGCGCACCTTCATTACCGAAGTGGTGGTGGGCATCATCGCCATCCTGGTGCTGGCGCTGTTGATGGATGCAGTGCTGGTGGTCTTGGAGCGGCTGTTGACCCCATGGACCCGGGCAGCTGGTGGAAAGTCGCCGCGTCCGGACACCAACGCCCTGGTAACTGAGCCCAAGACCGGGGCTGCCAAGCCCGTCGCGGCAGTACGCCCGGATCCGGGAGCGTCTGCATGAACATCTTTGCCGAAACCATCGCCTGGCTGACCAACCCCAAAAACTGGACCGGTAGCGGGGGAATCCCCACCCGCTTGCTGGAGCACCTGCAGTACAGCGCGTTGGTCCTGGTTATCGCCGCTGCGATCGCCATACCCATCGGCCTCTATATTGGGCACACCGGCCGTGGCCGCGTAGTTGCGGTTGCCGTGGCGGGCGCTTTGCGTGCTCTCCCCACGCTCGGGTTGCTGGTCCTTTTTGCGTTGCTGGCCGGTAGTGGCCTGATGCCTCCTGTGTGGGCGCTTGTCATTCTCACTGTGCCGCCGCTGCTGGCCGGGACCTATGCCGGCATTTCCAGCGTTGACGCCACTGTGGTGGACGCCGCCCGGGCCATGGGGATGACCGAACTTCAGATCCTGTTTCGGGTGGAAGTACCCAACGGGTTGCAGGTGATGTTCGGCGGTATTCGCACCGCCGTTCTGCAGGTCATTGCCACAGTCTCCGTGGTTGCCTACCTACCGTTGGGCGGGCTGGGCCGGTATCTATTCGATGGCCTGGTCCTGCAGGATTTCCCCAGGATGCTCGGTGGTTCCCTGCTCATAGCGGGGCTGGCCATTGCCGTGGACCTGGTCCTCGCCGGAGTGCAACGGCTCGTTATTTCGCCAGGACTCACCCTCGACTCTCGCGGCCGCCAGAAGGCAGCCGACGATCTCACAGCCGCGGCTCCCGCCGAGGCTGCCGTTCAAGGAGGTACACCATGAAAAACCCCGTCCCCATGACCCTGACGCGCCGTGGTCTCGGCGGCCTCGCCGCTGGACTGGGCGTGGCCCTCGCTTTGAGCGCGTGCGGCGGCAGCCCCTTGGCCACCCCGTCCACCTCCGCAGCCAGTGGCTCCGCCGAAGGCGGCTCGTTGGTGGTTGGCTCCGCTGACTTCCCGGAGAGCCAGGTTGTCGCAGAGATCTATGTGGGTGCCCTCAACGCTGCTGGTCTGACGGCAACGTCCAAGCCGAATATCGGTTCGCGCGAGATCTACTTCAAGGCGGTCCAGGACGGCTCCATAGACCTCGTCCCGGACTACTCCGGCAACCTCCTGTCCTATGTGGACACGGAAGCTACCGAGGTCTCCGCCGACGACGTTTACAAGGCACTCCCAGGCAAGCTTCCGGAAGGCCTTGCAGTCCTGGAGCCGGCCAAGGCCGAGTCCAAGGACGCCATGGTTGTCACCAAGGCCACCGCCGAGAAGTACCAGCTGAAGTCCATCGAGGACCTGGCGAAGGTGTGCAAGGACTTCACCATGGCTGCACCGGCCACTTTCGAGACCCGCGCCTACGGCTTCCCGGGACTGAAGGCCAACTACGGTTGTGAGCTCAAGGGTTTGCAGCCTTTCAATGACGGTGGCGGCAATCTGACGCTCCAGGCCCTCCTCGAAGACAAGGTCCAGGTGGCGGACATTTACACCACCACTCCGTCCATCGCAGATAATGACCTTGTGGTCCTGGAGGATCCGAAGAACAACTTCAAGGCCCAGCAGGTCCTGCCGTTGGTCAAGGAAGCCAAGATGACGGACAAGGCCAAGGAAGCACTCAACAACGTCTCCAAGATCCTCACCACCGAGGACCTGATCAACCTGAACCGCGCAGTCAGTGGCGACCAGAAGCAGGCCCCCAAGGACGCAGCCGCAGCCTGGCTGAAGGACAAGGGAATCGTCAAGTAACACCTGAACAAAACCGCGTACGACGGCGGTGACGGGCCCGCGCGGGACCGTCACCGCCGTCGTCGTTTCTGTGAGTTAAGTCTCAGCTAAACTCCATCACCCGTATGGCATATTTGAGGGATGGCGAATTTCAAGCAGTCCACCAAGCTTCATAATGTCCTTTACGACATCCGTGGACCGATTCTTCAGGCCGCCCAGCAAATGGAAGCAGAGGGTCATCGGATCCTCAAACTGAACATCGGAAACCCGGCACCTTTTGGTTTTGAAGCGCCCGACGCCATTTTGGTGGACATGATCCGGCACTTGCCTAATGCCCAGGGCTACAGCGACTCCCGTGGCATTTTCTCTGCCCGGACCGCGGTCTCGCAGTACTACCAAACGCGTGGCATCCAGAACATCCACGTTGACGATATCTACCTCGGCAACGGGGTCAGTGAGCTCATCACCATGTCCCTCATGGCGCTCCTGGACGACGGCGACGAAGTGCTGATTCCCACTCCGGATTACCCGCTGTGGACCGCCTCGGTGGCCCTTGCCGGGGGCCGTCCCGTGCACTACCTCTGCGACGAAGATTCCGGATGGCAACCCGATCTTGAGGATATGGAATCCAAGATCACGCCGCGGACCAAGGGCATTGTGGTGATCAACCCCAACAACCCCACCGGAGCCGTCTACCCGGAGGAGACCCTCAAGAAGATCGTGGCTTTGGCGGAGAAACATGGACTGGTTCTCTTCGCTGATGAGATCTACGAGAAGATTCTCTACGAAGACGCCGTCCATGTGAATCTCGCCGGGCTCACCGGGGACGACGTCCTGTGCCTGACGTTCAGTGGATTGTCCAAGGCCTACCGTGTGTGCGGTTACCGCGCCGGATGGATGGCCATTTCCGGTCCCAAGAAGGATGCTGCGGACTATCTTGAGGGCATCAACCTGCTGGCCAACATGCGGTTGTGCGCCAATGTTCCTGCACAGCACGCCATCCAAACTGCGCTGGGGGGCTACCAAAGCATCAACGACCTCATCCTGCCCGGCGGCAGGCTCCTGGAGCAGCGCAATAAGGCCTACGACCTCTTGAACGAGATTCCCGGCGTCAGCACCCAGCAGGCTCGAGGTGCCCTCTATTTGTTCCCGAAGTTGGACCCGGAGGTCTTCCACATTCGGGATGACGAGAAGTTCGTCCTCGATTTGCTGAAGGAACAAAAAATCCTGGTTTCCCACGGACGTGCCTTCAACTGGGTTCGACCGGACCACTTCCGAATGGTGACCTTGCCCAACGTCAAGGACATTGAAGAAGCGATTGGCCGCATGGCGGACTTCCTGTCGAGGTACCCGGGCAACTAGCCTGAGGTCCATAGCCGCGCCACGGAGGCGCGGCAGGGCAGAAAGGCATGCCGATGGCTGCAGCAGTTGAGTTCGCCACAAGTCCGGCCGAAGCCCTCAGGGTGGGTTCGGGGTTCTCGCTGGCAGAAGTGGATCCTGAATCCACCCCCGGCTACACAGGCGCGAAAGCGGATGGCACAGAACTGCTGGGGGCGCAGGACGCGCAGCTGGCGGAGCTGCAGGAGAAGCTCTTTGCCGTTGGTAGGGCCGGCAGCCAAAAACGGCTCCTGCTGATACTCCAAGCCATGGACACTGCGGGCAAGGGCGGCATCGTCAGCCACGTGGTGGGGGCCATGGATGTGCAAGGCGTTCAAGTGTACGCATTCAAAGCCCCAACTGACGAGGAAAAGGCGCACGACTTCCTGTGGAGGATCGAAAAGCGGGTTCCCGACGCCGGGATGGTGGGGGTCTTCGACAGGTCACACTACGAAGACGTCCTGATCCACCGCGTCCACGGCTGGGCTGACGCTCCCGAGCTGGAACGCAGGTATGCCGCGATCAATGACTTCGAGGCTCGCCTTAACGAGCAGGGAACCACCGTGGTGAAGGTCATGCTCAACATCAGCAAGGACGAGCAGAAGAAACGCCTCATTGCCAGGCTGGACGATCCCACCAAACATTGGAAGTACAGCCGCGGTGACCTCGCGGAGCGTGCATTCTGGGACGACTACATGGACGCCTATCGCGTTGCCTTCGAGAAGACCTCCACGGAGATTGCTCCCTGGCACGTGGTGCCGGCCAACAGGAAGTGGTACGCGCGCATCGCAGTGCAGCAACTCCTGTTGGATGCCCTCGGTGGGCTGCAGCTGGACTGGCCCAAGGCTGACTTTGACGTCGCCGAGGAACGCGCCCTCGTGGAGGAGTCCTAAACGGTCCGGTTGCCGGGTGCCGAAGTGCCGCCGTCGTTGCTTGCATCGCGGGCGGTTGCCAGGCGCTGACGGGCTCCTTCAAGCCAGTCCTCGCAGCGCTTGGCCAATGCCTCGCCGCGTTCCCAGAGAGCCAGCGATTCTTCCAAACTGGCTCCGCCTGCCTCCAGGCGTCCCACCACCGCCACAAGTTGTTCGCGGGCTTCCTCATAGCTAAGTCCGTCAAGGGATTCCGGGGTAGGTGCTGTCTGGTTGTTCTCAGTCATGGTGGTCCTTCGTGGTGGTGACGGTGTAACCGGCGAATCAAGTTCGGGTGAGAGGTGGGTGCTGGGAGGGTTGTCAGCGTTCCATAAGCTGACCTGATCCAGCCGAGACAGCACTGAATCGTCCCTCAGCTACCCGAACGCTCAGTGGTGTTCCGTCCGGAGCTTCTTCGGGGCTGCTGACCACGTGGTGACCAGCTTGGTCCTGGCCAATGAGCTGAACGACGGCGTAGCCTCGGTCCAGCGTCTTCTGGGGTGACAAGGCGCGAACCTGCGCACGGAGGTGGTGGACCTGGTCCAAGGCCCGGAGAATCGCGGTGCTGACCGCTGAATGAGTTCGTCGCTGGAGGCGGTGGATGTCCTCGGAACGGGCATCCACCATCGAAGAGGGGGTCGCCAGGACTGGGCGGGACCTCAATGCGTGGAGCCGATCAGTCTCCCGGTCCACCATGCGGCCGATGCTCCGGCGAAGATGGTCCCTGGCCTGCCGGACCATGGCCAGTTCCTCGGCCACATCCGGAACGATTCGTTTGGCCGCATCAGTGGGTGTTGACGCCCGGAGGTCCGCGACGTCGTCCAGGATAGGACGGTCGGCTTCATGGCCGATCGCACTAACAACCGGTGTAGTGGCCGCAGACACGGCACGGATGAGGTCCTCATTGCTGAAAGGCAGGAGATCTTCCAAAGCGCCGCCGCCGCGAGCGAGGACAATCACATCCACGTGCGGGTCGGCATCCAGTTTCTTCAAGGCGGCTATGATCTGTGAAACGGCGGTGTTGCCCTGGACAGCCACTTCGCGGACGTCAAACTCCACCGCCGGCCAACGCAAAGCAGCGTTGCGCATGACGTCCTTCTTGGCATCGGAATCCCTGCCGGTAATGAGGCCGATGCGGTGGGGGAGAAGAGGAAGCTTCCGCTTCCGGGAGTCAGCGAACAGGCCCTCGGCCGCCAGCGCCTGGCGCAGCCGTTCAATTCTTGCCAGCAGATCGCCGAGGCCTACCGGACGGATGTCCTTCACAGACATGTTCAGGCGCCCTGTCTTCACCCAGAAGTCCGCTTTCACCAAGGCAACCACGCGGGAGCCACGTTCCAGGGGTATCTTCTGGCGGTCAAGCACCGTTGACCACACAGATGCAGGGAGTGAAATCTCCGCGTCCACATCACGCAAGGTCAGAAAAGCGTTACCGCCCCTGCGGTTCAGTTCGATGACCTGACCCTCAATCCACGCAGCCGGCGCCCGCTCTATGTGTGCCTTGAGCTTGCGGGAGAGCAACTGCAGGGGCCAAGGATTGTCCGGGCTGGTCTCAGCAGCGGTCCCAGGCAGCGTCGATTCCGGCGTTGATTCAGCGGACATGGGTGGTCCATGCCTGGTTCAAGCGCCGTGTTTGTACCTGCATTGTCATTGTCCTCGCTCAGGGGTGCGGCTGTGGTGCCAACCGGCCTTCCAACTCTATCCATAGCTTGGGCGAGGCCTCCGACATTTTTTCTGCTATGTGGACACACCTAGGATGGTGGCATAGCCCCCGAACCCCGAGGATGACCTTGCGTAGTTTTGTTTCAGCATTGGGAGTGATCCTCGCTTTACTCCTCACAGCCGTCGCCGTTCCTACCGCGTGGGTTGACCAGAACATCGTCAAAGAAGAGGGCTTTGTCCGGATGGCAGGTGCACTGGGCAATGATCCGGAATTCCAAAGCAAACTGGCCGCTGCCGCAGTTGGAACCTTCGAGTCATCCGTGGATCTCCCAGGGCCCATCCAATCGTTGGCTGCTGACGCACTCCGCAGCGCTGCGTCTGGAATGCAATCGTGGAGCGACTACCCCCGGGCGTGGGAAGAGACAGTGCGCAACAGCCACAGGTTGAACTTCGGCGCGGCGAACCAATCAGAGGAAGCAGCCACCACCTCTGCGCTGGTCCTTGATATCAGCCCCATGGTCAGACTCATTCGCGATCATTTCGCCGAGGCCACCCGGATCCGGATTGATGTTCCAGCGGAAAGCCTTGTGTCTCTGGGGGAGCCCTCCCACCGCCAACTGGTGGAGCGGGTGGCTGCGTTTGCGCCCCTATGGTGGGTGGCCGCACTCGGCGCTCTCATTTCCTTATTGCTGGCTCTTGTGGTTGCACGGAGGCGTTCCCTGGTGCTGGTCTTCGTTGGGCTTGGCGGCCTGGTGCTGGCTGCGCTCTGGACCGCGGGCGCGGACCTGGCCGGAGGAGTAGTGGGTAACCTGTCCAGCGCAAACGGTGTGGCTGAGCTTTTCAAACAAGAGTTCCTCACGGCGGCAAAGACAAGCTTCGGGCAATGGATCCTGATCGCAGCGGTGACATCCGGTGCATTGTTTGTGGCAGGCGTCATAGGATCCTTCGTGTCAGGGCGACGACGGTCACGTTCGGCCCCCGGGTAAAGGCCGGGCCGGTAGCATGGAGGAATGACCAGCACAGCAGTTTCCATTCCTATGCCCACGGTGCCCCGCAGACGCCGTTCTCCGGAAGAGGTCCAGGCAGCGGCGCCCGTCACGGGTCCCAAGAAGGTCCTGTTGGCGGCCCCTCGAGGTTATTGCGCCGGCGTGGACCGGGCTGTCATTGCTGTGGAAAAGGCTTTGGAGCACTACGGGCCTCCCGTCTACGTACGCAAGCAGATCGTCCACAACGTGCACGTTGTTAGCTCCCTGGAGGAGCAAGGCGCCATCTTCGTTGAGGAAACCGACGAGGTCCCCGAAGGCGCACTGGTCATCTTCTCCGCACACGGCGTCTCACCTGCAGTGGTGCAGTCAGCCGAGGATCGCGGATTGCGCACCATCGATGCAACCTGCCCTCTGGTCACCAAAGTGCACAAGGAAGCTGTGCGCTTTGCCAAGGAAGATTACGACATCCTGCTCATTGGCCACGAAGGCCACGAGGAAGTCGAAGGAACAGCCGGCGAAGCCCCGGAGCATATCCAGATCATTAACGGGCCCCATGAAGTGGACAAGGTCACCGTCCGTGACCCTGAGAAAACCATCTGGCTTTCTCAGACCACGCTCAGCGTGGACGAAACCATGGAAACCGTTCGCCTCCTCAAGGACCGTTTCCCCACCCTGCAGGATCCGCCCAGCGATGACATTTGCTATGCCACCACCAACCGGCAGGTGGCTATCAAGAAGATCGCCCCGCAGGCTGACCTCGTGATCGTTGTTGGTTCGGCCAACTCGTCCAACTCCGTGCGCTTGGTTGAAGTAGCGCTGGAATATGGTGCCAAGAGCTCGTACCGCGTGGATTTTGCCAATGAAGTGGACGAGTCCTGGTTCGAGGGCGTTGCCACCGTGGGCGTGACTTCCGGCGCTTCCGTTCCTGAAGTGCTCGTCAAGGATGTTCTGCGGCTTCTGGCTGACTACGGTTACGGTGAGGTCCAGGAAGTGGTGACAGCAGAGGAAGACCTGCTTTTCTCGCTTCCCAAGGAACTGCGGGCCACCTTGAAAAAGGCCGGCGACGTCACACGCGCCCTTGGTGGTCGCGGAAACCGCACAACGTCCTAGCAAATAGCCGCTAGACAACTTGCCCGCAGTGGTTGCCTTCCTTCGGGAAAGCCTTCACTGCGGGCCAGTTCCGTTAAGCGGCCGATCTCTTAGGCGGCCGACTCCCGGTCCTGGCGGTCGTCCTGGTCGTGGGCTGCGTCCTGATGCCCATGGGTGTCCACGGCCAGCAGTTCCGGGGCTGCCAACGCGCGGGGGACAACCTCAACGGACACCGGCGCGGCGAGGCCAGCATCGTCAATGGTGTTGAGCTTGCGCGCTGTAGGGAGCACCCGTGCCTCCAGTGTGCCCACCATGGCGTTGTAGCGATCCACAGAGGTCTTCAACGAGCTGCCCAGCTTGCTGACATTCTCACCGAGAGTACCCATGCGTTCGTAGAGCTGCTTTGCGAGCTCAAACAGTTCGTGGGCGCTATCGGTGAGGACGTCCTGTCGCCACGTAAACGCCACAGACTTGAGGACTGCCAGCAAGGTGCCTGGCGACGCCAGGACCACGTTCCTGGACAAGGCGTGTTCCAGCAGGGCGGGATCGGCCTCAAGGGCTGACGCCAGAATGGACTCTGCCGGAAGGAAGCAGATCACCAGCTCGGGGGAGTTCCCAGGAATATCCCAGTACTTCTTGGCCGCCAAGGCGTCGATGTGGGCCTTGAGAGCCTTTGCATGCTGTGCCAGCAGCGTCTTGGAGTCATGGCTGATGGCAGGACCTACCGACTCACCGAAGGATCCGTCTCCGTGGAGTTGTTCCTGCGCAGCGAGGTAGGAAGCCAAGGGCACCTTGGCATCTACTACCAGCTGCTTACCACCAGGAAGCTGAACCACCAGGTCCGGCCGCAGCGTGTTGTCGTTACGGCCCGAATGAACCTGCTCATGGAAGTCCACGTGCTTGAGCATTCCAGAGGCCTCCACCACTCTGCGGAGCTGAACCTCGCCCCACTGGCCGCGTGCACTGTTGGAACGGAGTGCTGAGGCCAAGGCGTGCGTTGACCGCAAGAGCTGTTCGTCGGATGAACGCGCATCCTGCAATTGCTGGGCCAGTTGGCCGTACTGCTCCACCCTGTCCCGCTCGAGCAGCGATACCTGTTGCTGCACCGCTGTGAGCTTTTCGGCCACGGGAGCGAGCGCGCGCAAAACACTGCCGTCGGAGTTCCTTGCTGCGCTCAACTCCCGGTTCTGTGTGAACAAAAGCCGCCGCTCGGCGTCGGCGGCTGCCAGCTGTGCCGTCACTTCCGAAAGCCGTGACGAAACGGCATCAAAGTCCTCCTCCAGCCCAGCGCCCCGGCGTCGGAAGACAATATAGCCGGCCGCAAGCCCAACCGCGGCGCCAATCAGCAGCATGAGCAGGGCCAATACCAATCCAAATCCATCCATGTGGCAACCCTGTCACAGGGGTACGACAGTTTTAGCGAGGCTGTACGCGTGGGCCCGGTTTGCGGGTGGTGACAACCCCGGACGTGGTTCCAACGGGTAGAATCAATGCTCGTGGCTCTTACTATTGGCATCGTCGGACTGCCCAACGTCGGCAAATCAACTCTTTTCAATGCACTGACTCGTAACCAGGTGCTCGCTGCGAACTATCCGTTCGCAACGATTGAACCCAACGTCGGCGTGGTGAACCTTCCCGATCCGCGTCTGGCGAAGCTGGCGGAGATCTTCGGTTCGCAGAAGTTGCTGCCCGCTCCGGTGTCCTTCGTGGACATCGCAGGCATCGTGAAGGGTGCCTCGGAAGGCGAAGGCCTGGGGAACAAATTCCTGGCCAACATCCGCGAAGCGGAGGCCATCGCGCAGGTGGTTCGTGTTTTTGATGACCCGGATGTCATCCACGTCGATGGCAAGGTTGATCCGCGCTCCGACATGGAAACCATCAACACCGAGCTGATCCTTGCTGATCTTCAGACCATCGAAAACGCCATCCCGCGTATCGAAAAAGAAGTCAAGATCAAAAAGCGCGAAGCAGCTGAACTGGCCGCCATCAAGGCAGCCCAGGCAGTCCTGGAACGCGGCGACACCATCTTCTCCTCGATCAAGAGCGACAAGCTGGAGATGGAGCACCTCAAGGAGCTCGGGCTTTTGACTGCCAAGCCCTTCATCTACGTCTTCAATGCCGATGAAGGCATCCTTGGTGACCAGGAAAAGCAGGATGAGCTGCGTGCTTTGGTGGCCCCTGCTGATGCGGTGTTCCTTGATGCCAAGCTCGAATCCGACCTCGTTGAACTGGACGAGGAAGAAGCCCGCGAAATGCTGGAAATGAACGGCCAGAGCGAATCCGGCCTGGACCAGTTGGCCCGCGTTGGGTTCCACACCCTTGGCTTGCAGACCTACCTCACAGCCGGTCCCAAGGAAACCCGTGCATGGACCATTCGCCAAGGCGACACTGCGCCTCAGGCCGCTGGCGTGATCCACTCCGACTTCCAGCGCGGCTTCATCAAAGCTGAAGTTGTTTCCTTCGACGATCTCATCGACGCCGGTTCCATGGCTGAGGCCAAGTCCCGAGGCAAGGTCCGTATTGAAGGCAAAGAGTACGTGATGGCCGACGGCGACGTGGTGGAGTTCCGCTTCAACGTGTAGGTCCACAGCCAAAAAATCCTTGGTCCGCTCGCAGACCATGCGTTATCCACATATGGCCACTGGCCGGGCCTTCCGAGGTCAGCCAGTGGCCATACTTGGCAAATGGGAATCAGATACTACGCATATGCCTTCGACGCTGACGTCACGGACTTAGTCCTCGCCGATCCGAGACGCTTTTTATCGACAGACCCAATTGCTGACGCTTGGGGTCTCAAAGCTGCCGACGGGTTTGAGATCGCCACCTTCGAACAAGCCGTACCGGAGTGCGACATGCTCTACCTGGACAAAGCATGGCGCTACTTGCAGGCCTTCTCCGCGCCCTCAAGGGCCGGAGGCGAAGCAAGGCCTGCGTTTCGCATGTTTGAAGGTGCAGTGACCATGCATCATGACGGGTGGGAATCATGGGTGCGCGTCCTTCCTCCGTCCGACGTGGTGGCCATTGCCGAGGATCTGCACGATGTATCTGACTCGGAGTTCGGCGACTGGCTGCAGGAGTACTTGCCGACCGAGAGGGACTCGAATGTCCCGTACGGTGTTGGCTATCTCCAACAGGCCCGGGTTTTCGTCACGGATCTGGCGGCCGTCGGTCGCGGGCTGGTCTACCTGATTGGCTAAAAGCCAGCGACGACATATCACGCGATATCATGGCTGCATGGGAAACGCGGTGAGGGAAGTCCGTGAGGCTGCTGGCATCAGCCAGGGCGAGTTGGCTCGGCGCTCTGGGGTGGCCCAGCCAAACATTGCTGCTTACGAAGCTGGTCGGCGCACGGCATCCCCGGTGATGTTGGACCGTCTTCGTGCAGCAGCGCGCCCTTTGCCGCATGAAGTCCTTGCATCGCGGGGCCAGGAATTGCTTCAGCTGGCACTGCGCTATGGTTTCAGCAATGTTCGCGTCTTCGGTTCTGTGGCCCGCGGACTCGATCGCCCAGGAAGCGATCTGGACATCCTGGTCACACGATCACCCGGCGTCGGGTTATTGACTGTCGCGGCGTTTGCCGCCGAAGCAAGTGAATTGTTGGGGGTAGAAGTTGACGTCGTCACCGATGGCGGCTTGCGGGAAGATCACGAAATCCTGACCACCGCGGTCGCCCTATGAATCAAAGGGACGCAGCCGCACTCAGAGAGATCGTCCGTTTGTGTGGCGTCGGGGCTGCCCTCGTCAAGCGCGGCCGTGCCTGGTACGTCGGCGACGCTGACAATGTGCCGGGCTTGGCGGCGGAGTCGTTGATCATCAAAATCGGAGAAAATGTCGCTCGCTTGAGCATCGAGACGACCGATCGGTACCCCGAAGTTCCGTGGTCTCTGATCAAGCGAATGCGGGATCGGCTCGCGCATCACTATGAGGGGACAGACTACGACGCGGTCTGGGACACCCTCGACGCTGACTTACCGACGATAGAGCACCTTATCCGATCGATCAACTAGTTCCTCTATCAGGAGCCTCGATCCACTGTATGTTCAGCGCGGACCGGGCTCCTTTTTCGTCTGAAAACCGCCCTGTCCTGCTGTCAGACAGCGTATGCTACCACCGGGTAACGTTTGACTTGAAATCCGCGTCAATTTAGGCATGTGTAGGTTGCGGAACGGTTACAGTTTGGCCAGCATGTCCCATCATCCGGACACAATGTGGGTAGGCTTACACTCACATGTAGGCAACGTCACAGTAGGAAACTGTGCCTGTGCCTGGGGGAAATCACGAATTTTCCCTGCTCAACTCCACGACTCATAGGAGGCGGAATGCGTTTCTCGCGCACTTCCAAAGCTCTAGGCGTAGCGGCGATCATCGCCCTCGCAGCTACCGGTTGCGGTGGCGGCAGTAGCAACGACTCCGGTTCATCCGCGGGTGATCCGAACAAGGTCATCATCGCCGACGGCTCAGAGCCGCAGCGCCCGCTCATGCCGGCAGACATCAACGAAGTGGGCGGCGGCAAGATCGCAACGCTGATCTTCTCCGGCCTGGTCAGCTATGACCCTTCCGGCAAGCCGGTAAACGAGTTGGCGGAGTCCATTGAGGCGCCCGACGCGCAGAACTTCACCATCAAGATCAAGAAGGACCAGAAATTCACCAATGGTGACGCCATCACGGCGAAGACGTTTGTGGACTCCTGGAACTACGGTGCAGCAGCAAAGAACGCGCAATTGAGCGCCACTTTCTTTGAGAGCATCAAGGGTTACGACGAAGCCAGCGCAGAGGGCTCCACGGTGGACACGCTGTCCGGCCTGAAGGTTGTGGATGACACCACCTTCACCGTTGAACTCAAGCAGCCCGAGTCTGACTGGCCGCTCCGTCTCGGCTACACGGCGTTCATGCCGGTTCCCGCCGCGGCACTTGCCGACCCCAAGACCTACGGCGAAAAGCCTGTGGGCAACGGCCCGTACAAGATGGCCGAAAACGGTTGGCAGCACAACGTGCAGATCCAGCTCGTCCCGAACCCCGACTACAACGGTCCCCGCAAGGCAAAGAACGGCGGCGTGACGTTCAAGATCTTCCAGAATGACGACGCTGCATACCAGGACCTGCTGTCCAACAACCTGGATATCCTGCAGGTCATCCCCACCAGCGCGCTCAAGAACTTCAAGACTGACCTGGGCGATCGCTTCATTGAGAAGCCGTACGCAGGCAACCAGACCATTGCCATCCCGGAGTACCTTCCGGAATGGAGCGGCGAAGCGGGCAAGCTCCGTCGCCAGGCTATCTCCATGGCCATCAACCGTGAAGAGATCACCAAGGTGATCTTCAGCGGTGGCCGCCAGCCGGCCAAGGACTTCACTGCTCCCGTCCTCGACGGTTACAGCGACAGCATCCCGGGCTCGGATAACCTGAAGTTCGACGCCACCAAGGCCAAGGACCTCTGGGCCAAGGCAGATGCAATCCAGAAGTGGGACCCGAACACGGCCTTCACCATTGCGTACAACGCTGACAAGGGCGGCCACAAGGCTTGGGTTGAGGCTCTCACCAACCAGCTGAAGAACAACCTCGGCATCAAGGCCGAGGGACTTCCCTTCGCAACGTTTAAGGAAGCACGCGATCTTGCAACCACCGGCAAGCTCACTGGCGCCATCCGCGCAGGCTGGCAGGCAGACTACCCGTCGCTGTACAACTTCCTCGGCCCGATCTACAAGACCGGCGCTGGCTCGAACGATGCCCGCTATGAGAACCCCACCTTTGACAAGGCTATCTCTGACGGACTCTCCGCACCTTCCGTTGCCGAAGGTAACAAGGCAATGAACAAGGCACAGGAAATCCTTCTGCAGGATCTCCCCGCCATCCCGCTGTGGTACCAGGTTTCACAGGGTGGCTGGAGCACTGGCGTCTCCAATGTTGACTACGGCTGGGACGGCGTTCCGCTGTACTACAACATCACTGGCAAGTAACCGCGAAACGGCGGCGGGGGTGCTCAGCTGAGCATGTCCGCCGCCGTATCACGTTGCAAATCAATGACGCCCAACTACGGTTGGGCGTCCTTGTGCAGGCCTACTTGCCCCGGCAGGGAACGTTTGCACATCAGACGAAAAGGTTCTTTGATGAACAACTCCGCTGCACCCCTGGACAGGGTGCCTGCTGATCGGGGTGTGATGCGCTGATGGCCACATACATCCTCAAACGATTCCTCCAGCTGATTCCAGTTTTCCTGGGGGCCACACTGCTGGTGTACTTCCTGGTTTTCAGCCTTCCCGGCGACCCCATTGCCGCCTTGTTCGGTGATAAACCGGTTAACGAAGCGGTTGCTGCGAAACTACGGGCTCAGTACAATCTGGACCAGCCTTTCTTCATCCAGTATTTGCTGTACCTCAAGAGCATCTTCACCTTCGACCTTGGCCAGGACTTCTCCGGCCGGCCCATTGCCGCCGTCCTCGGCGAGGTCTTCCCAGTCACAGCCCGGCTTGCCGTGATGGCTCTGATTTTTGAAGCGGTCTTCGGCATCGCCTTCGGCCTCATCGCCGGTCTTCGCAAGGGAAAGCTCTTCGACGGCACCGTCCTGATCGCCTCGCTAATTGTCATCGGTATCCCGATCTTCGTGCTCGGCTTCATTCTTCAATTCTTCATCGGTGTGCAGCTGGGGTGGGCTAAACCAACTGTCAGTGCGGCCGCGACAGTGCAGGACTTGATCCTGCCTGCAATCGTTCTTGGCCTCGCGTCGTTCGCTTACGTTCTCCGTTTGACCCGGACCAGCGTCATCGAGAACATGAATGCCGACTACGTCCGGACAGCCACGGCAAAGGGGTTGTCCCGTTTCAGGGTGGTCAACGTCCACATTTTGCGTAACTCGCTTATTCCAGTGGTGACGTTCCTGGGCGCAGACCTTGGCACCCTGATGGGAGGAGCGATTGTCACAGAAGGTATCTTCAACGTTCCCGGCGTAGGCAACAGGCTTTATCGGGCCGTCCTGTCGGGTGAGGGACCCACGGTGGTCTCCATTGTCACGGTGTTGGTGTTGATCTACTGCCTCTCCAACTTGCTTGTTGACCTCCTTTACGCCTGGCTTGACCCGAGGATCCGCTATGACGCCTGAAAGTAACCTGACCGGGCAGGACACCACCCGGCGACACATTGAGCACTTCGTTGCCGATCTTGACGAAACGCCGCTGCAGGCAACCGACAAGGTCAAGGAAGACAGCGCTCCCTCCAGCCTTTGGGGTGAGGCATGGAAGAACCTGCGCAAGCAGCCATTGTTCATCATCTCGGCCATCATGATCCTGGCCGTAGTAGTGGTTTCCCTCTTCCCGGGTTTGTTCTCTCAAATTGATCCCTCCAACGAAGCCTGCCAGCTGTCCAACTCAGACGGCGGACCTGCATCGGGTCACCCTCTTGGCTTCACGCAACAGGGCTGCGACGTTTACGCTCGCGTCATTTTCGGTACCCGATCGTCGGTGACCGTCGGCCTGTTCACGACCATCGGCGTCGTCCTGTTCGGGGGCATCGTTGGTGCTCTCGCCGGATACTACGGCGGTTGGGCGGATGCACTGCTGGCCCGCCTGACGGATATTTTCTTCGCACTGCCGCTGATCCTTGGCGCAATCGTGATGATGCAGCTCCCCGTTTTCCGTGCGAACCGTACGGTATGGACGCTGGTGTTGATTCTTATCGTCTTCGGGTGGCCGCAGATTGCCCGCATCACCCGAGGCGCAGTGATCGAGGTCAGAAATGCTGACTTCGTGGTGGCCGCGCGATCCCTTGGTGTTTCGCGTTTCCGTTCGCTGCTGCGCCATGTGCTGCCGAACTCGCTGGCTCCGATCATCGTCGTGGCAACCATCTCCCTCGGCACCTTTATCGTTGCCGAGTCGACCCTTTCCTTCCTTGGAATCGGGTTGCCACCGAGTGTCATGTCGTGGGGCAATGATATTCAGGCCGCACAGGCATCCTTGCGATCCAATCCGATGCCCTTGCTTTACCCGGCAATAGCTCTATCCATCACAGTCTTGAGCTTCATCATGCTGGGCGACGCCCTGAGGGATGCGCTGGACCCCAAGGCGCGTAAACGATGAAAGGCGAAGCCATGAACTCTTCAGTTCACATCAAGGAAGAAGTCGCCGGCTCTGAGCGTCCGCTGCTGGAGATCAGAAACCTTGCAATCAACTTCACCACCAGTAATGGTGAGGTCAACGCAGTAAGGAACGCTCATCTGACGGTCATGCCCGGCGAGACTGTCGCAATCGTGGGGGAGTCGGGCTCAGGAAAATCAACCTCAGCCCTGGCTGCCATTGGACTACTTCCCGGAAATGGCCGGGTGGCCGGCGGAGAAATTTTCTTTGACGGCGAGGACATTGCCCACGCGAGCGAGAAGCGCATGATCGAGCTCCGCGGCAATTCCATTGGCATGGTTCCTCAGGACCCCATGTCCAACCTGAACCCCGTGTGGAAAATCGGATTCCAGGTCAAGGAGACTTTGAAAGCGAACGGGCTCCCCTCAGGGCCCGAGGACGTCGCCAAGGTCCTCTCCGAGGCAGGCTTGCCCGACGCTTCGCGCAGAGCCAAGCAGTACCCGCATGAGTTCTCCGGAGGCATGCGTCAGCGTGCGCTCATTGCCATCGGACTTTCATGCCAGCCGCGCCTGCTGATCGCGGATGAGCCGACGTCGGCACTTGACGTTACGGTACAGCGGCAGATTCTGGATCACTTGGACAAGATGACGTCCGAGCTGGGTACAGCCGTGCTTCTCATCACCCACGATCTCGGCCTCGCCGCCGAGCGTGCGGACAAGGTGGTTGTCATGTACAAGGGCCAGGTTGTGGAGTCCGGGCCTTCGCTGGAGCTACTCCGCAACCCACGGCACCCCTACACGAAGCGACTGGTCGCTTCGGCGCCGTCGCTGGCTTCACGTCGTATCCAAGTGGCTAAGGAGCAGGGGATCGAATCTGAGGAGCTGCTGGCTCCTGCAGAACCGGTGGTCGTCGAGGCAGCCCTGCCGGAGGAGGTTCTGAAAGTTGAGGACTTGACGAAGGTCTTCAAACTTCGTGGCGGCATTGGCAAGTCCACGGACTTCACTGCAGTCGACTCTGTTTCCTTTGCCGTTAAGCGCGGAACCACTACGGCCATTGTTGGCGAGTCCGGATCCGGCAAGTCGACTGTGGCGCAAATGGTTCTCAACCTGTTGGAACCGACGTCGGGAAAGATCATCTTTGACGGCGTGGATACGTCGACGCTCAGCAGCAAGGACCTGTTTAAGTTCCGTCGCCGGGTCCAGCCGATCTTCCAGGATCCCTACGGTTCCCTCGATCCCATGTACAACATCTTCCGCACCATTGAAGAACCGTTGAGAACACACAAGATCGGCAACAAGGCCAGTCGTGAGAAGAAGGTCCGTGAGCTGTTGGACCAGGTGGCCCTGCCGCAGTCCACCATGCGCCGGTACCCCAACGAGCTCTCGGGTGGCCAGCGGCAACGTATTGCCATTGCACGAGCCTTGGCTTTGGACCCTGAAGTCATCATCTGCGATGAAGCGGTCTCAGCATTGGACGTGCTTGTCCAAGCACAGGTGCTGAACCTGCTGGCTGATCTTCAGGACAACCTCGGCCTGACGTACCTGTTCATCACCCACGACCTCGCCGTGGTCCGGCAAATTGCCGATCACGTCTGTGTCATGCAGAAGGGCAAGCTCGTGGAGACCGGCAGCACGGATGATGTCTTCGACAACCCTCGAGAGGCATACACCCAGGCACTCCTGGACGCCATTCCGGGTGGTTCGCTGCTCTTGCCGCCAGAGGTGGCCTGACCGGCGTCGTACGTTCTCTTCGCCGTAACGCAACAGAGCCGGTGGTTCCCTGCGAAGGGAACCACCGGCTCTTGCCGTTTAAGGCACCTGTTGCGGGGCCCGCTCTGCATGCCAAGGCGCTCACAAAGCATGCAAAGCGGGCCTCACAACGCTCGGGTTGACGACGGCGCGGGCTACTTCGCCGGCGGGGCGGTATCCGGGCGGGCCGTGAGGCCAAGGGCCGCGAATTCGCGAGCCAATGCTGCGCCCAGTTTCGCGTGCCCGGCAGGCTTCAGGTGCACGCCATCCTGGAGATCCGCGATCGCGTCGTAGCGGGTGAGCCAGTCGCCTGCACTGACGAACGGGATGGCGTGCTTGGCCGCGATACGTCCCAAGAGGGCGTCAATTTCCGTACGGCGTCCGCCGCCATTGCTCACGCCTCTGGCCAGGGTTCCAATCATGGCGAAGGTGGTTCCCGGGTAGCGCTTCTTGAGGGCAGCGAGGAGCCGCTCGGCATTGCTGGTGATCTGCGCGTCCGTGGCGCGTTGGGTGGCGTCATTGCCGCCACCCTGGATCACGATCAACGGTGGATCGCCAAAGGGCAACACCCAGTCTCCGCGTTGCAACGCATCGATGTAGTTGCCGGTTTTCCCGTTGGTTGCTACGTATCCTGTGCCGCCCATGCCCACGACGTGCAGTTTGTAGCCCATCGCAGCAATTCCTTGCTGCGGCCATGAATCCTTCGGCATGGATTGGGAATCGCCGATGAGTACAGCGGTGTGGCGAACGTCCGCCAGGACCAGCTCGCTGCGGTTATTCGCCGGGTTCTTGTACAGCGAGCCCACCGGTAGGTTGAGGGAACTGGGGGCAGGGGCCACTCGTAGCGGTTTATCGGCGGCCGCTGTCTGCGCGGGCACGGGCGCGACTGATCCAGAGGGGGCGGTGATTGGCGCTGGGTTTGATCCGCAGCCCACCAGGAGAACGCCGGAGGCGATCAGTGGTGCGAGCATGCGGAACGCGGCCGGAGCTTGTCGCATCTATTGTTCTCCACGTGGCACTGGTTCTGGAGCCAATCATGCTGCACGCGACCGCGAAAATCCAGCATCTTGACTTGCGTTTACGTCACAACGCGGGAGTGTGAGCAGTGCCACATTCGGGGGGTGAATGGCTTGCTTTTTAGGCTCATAAATGCAACTGCGTTTAGACTGGATGCAGGTGCCCTGTGTCCCGGGGTCTTTTCGCTGTGTGTTCCGATCAAGTCGATCAGGTATGCGCGCGGATACAAACAGCTGACTTCACCACTGAAACGAGTCATTAACGCATGTCTGAAACCATCACCAACACTGCGTCGCGGAGCGATCTGCGCAACGTCGCGATCGTCGCACACGTTGACCACGGCAAGACCACGCTGGTCGACGCCATGCTCAAGCAGACCAACTCCTTCGCTTCCCATGGTGAGGTTGAGGACCGTGTCATGGACTCCGGTGACCTGGAGCGCGAAAAGGGCATCACCATCCTCGCCAAGAACACCACGGTTGCCTACAACGGCCCGTCGTCCAACGGCGAGACCATCACCATCAACGTCATTGACACCCCCGGCCACGCCGACTTCGGTGGCGAGGTAGAGCGCGGCCTGTCCATGGTTGACGGCGTCGTCCTGCTGGTCGACTCCTCTGAGGGTCCCCTGCCCCAGACCCGCTTCGTGCTGCGTAAGGCCCTTGCCGCACACCTGCCAGTGATCCTCCTGGTCAACAAGACGGACCGTCCCGATGCCCGCATCGACGAAGTTGTCCACGAGTCGATGGACCTGCTCCTCGGCCTCGCTTCCGACCTCGCTGACGAAGTTCCGGACCTGGACCTGGACAAGGTCCTCGAAGTCCCCGTCGTTTACGCTGCCGCCAAGGTTGGCCGCGCTTCCCTGGAGCAGCCGGATAACGGTTCCGCTCCGGAGAACGAGGACCTCGAGCCGCTCTTCAAGACCATCATCGAGCACATCCCCGCTCCCACGTACAACCCGGACGGCGTGCTGCAGGCACACGTGACCAACCTGGACGCATCGCCGTTCCTTGGTCGCCTCGCCCTGCTCCGCATCTACAACGGCACGCTCCGCAAGGGCCAGACCGTGGCCTGGGCGCGCGCAAACGGTGAGCTCAAGAACGTCAAGATCACCGAACTGCTGGCCACCAAGGCTCTGACTCGTGTTCCGGCCGAGTCCGCCGGCCCGGGTGAAATCGTTGCCGTTGCCGGTATCGAGGAGATCACCATCGGTGAAACCTTGACGGATGCCGAGAACCCGCAGCCGCTGCCGCTGATCACCGTGGATGATCCCGCGATCTCCATGACCATCGGTATCAACACCTCGCCGTTGGCCGGCAAGGTCAAGGGCGCCAAGGTTACGGCCCGCCAGGTGAAGGATCGCCTGGACAAGGAACTGATCGGTAACGTCTCCATCAAGGTTCTCCCCACCGAGCGTCCCGACGCCTGGGAAGTTCAGGGCCGTGGCGAGCTCGCGCTGGCCATCCTGGTTGAGCAGATGCGCCGTGAAGGCTTCGAACTGACCGTGGGCAAGCCGCAGGTTGTTACCAAGACCATCGACGGCAAGCTCCACGAGCCGATGGAACACATGACCATCGACGTGCCCGAAGAATACCTCGGCGCCGTCACCCAGCTCATGGCTGCCCGCAAGGGCCGCATGACCAACATGGCCAACCACGGTACCGGCTGGTGCCGCATGGAGTTCATCGTTCCTGCACGTGGCCTGATCGGCTTCCGCACCCGGTTCCTCACGGACACCCGCGGCGCCGGCATTGCTGCCTCCATTTCCGAAGGCTACGAGCCGTGGGCCGGCCCGATCGAGTACCGTACCAACGGTTCCATGATCGCCGACCGTGCCGGTGTTGTTACGCCGTTCGCCATGATCAACCTGCAGGAACGCGGTTCCTTCTTCGTGAAGCCCACCTCCGAGGTCTACGAAGGCATGATCGTGGGAGAGAACTCCCGCGCTGATGACATGGACGTGAACATCACCAAGGAAAAGAAGCTCACCAACATGCGTGCGGCTTCCTCCGACACCTTCGAGAACCTGACGCCGCCGCGCGACCTGACCCTCGAAGAGTCCCTGGAATTCGCCCGTGAGGACGAATGCGTTGAGGTCACCCCGGAATCCATCCGGATCCGCAAGGTCATCCTGGACTCGAACGAGCGCGCCAAGGCCAACCGCGCCCGCGCCAAGTCCTAGCCTGGACTTTCTGACGCAGTCAGGAACAGCTGAATGAAGAAGAGAGCCGCCGGTATGGCACGCAGCATTGCTGCGGCCGTGCCGGCGGCTCTTTTTGTTGCCCTCGCCGGAACAGCGCTCCATCGGCAGACCGTACTGTGGTCCGGCGTTGAGCTCCCATGGGGCGTGGCCGCAGCTCTGCTGCTCGTGGCGTCCGTACAGTTGTGGCTCGCTGCCTGGTGCCGCTCGGTGGTACCGGCGGCGGTGGCAGGCGTGGTGAGCTACGCCGTCGTCGGAATCCTGTCCTCAGCCGGTCCGGCCAAGCAGTTGATTCCGGGCGACGCCGTGGGGAACGTCTGGGTGTTCGGCATCGGCGGAGTGACGTTAATCATGCTTGTGGTCATCAGTCGGCTGCCCGTCAGTCGGACGCGGCGCGCACGGATTGCCGGCGCGGCGGCGGAGGTGGAACCTCTTTCGCGGCGATAACCATTGCCAGCGGAATGTCGACGTCGGACGTGCGGGTCCGGACTGTACAGGCGCCTTCGGTGGTTCCTACCAGATAGCCGAGTGCGTCCGTCAAACCGTCCTCGATCCTGTACCGGACCACTACCCGGATTCCTGGCTCTGCGTTGAGGAGGAACTGTTGGGGCGGCACATTCGGGGGAGTCACCGTTTCATACTAAGACGCGGGCTAGGTTGGCGTTAGCGCACTGTTGGATAATAGGCTCGGAAGTTGAGTGCCCGGCATGATGCCGGCAGTGTTACCCCGGCCATCGCCGGGACAAACCGTGGAGAGGTCTGGGACGTGACGTACGTAATCGCGCAGCCGTGTGTGGATGTCAAGGACAAGGCATGTATTGAAGAGTGCCCTGTCGACTGCATTTACGAAGGTGAGCGTTCCCTCTATATCCACCCCGATGAATGTGTCGACTGTGGTGCTTGTGAACCTGTGTGCCCTGTTGAGGCCATTTACTACGAGGATGACACCCCGGAAGAATGGGCCGGCTACTACAAGGCCAACGTTGAGTTCTTTGATGACCTGGGTTCCCCCGGCGGAGCCGCCAAGATCGGAAACACGGGCAAGGACCACCCGTATATCGCTGCACTGCCCCCGCAGAACCAAGACCACTAAGGGCGGTTGTTTCCTTGATTTCCGCGGCGCCGGCTTTCGGCCTGAACCTGCCTGACTACCCGTGGGAGGCTATGGCGCCGTATGTTGCCACAGCCGCTAAACACCCCGGTGGCGCAGTGAATCTTTCCATCGGCACGCCGGTGGACCCCACTCCCGGACTCATCCGTGAGGCCCTTGCTGCGGCCTCGGACGCCCATGGCTACCCCACGGTGCACGGCACCGAGGCCCTGCGCCAAGCCGTAGTGGACTGGTTCGCCAGCCGCCGCGGTGTGCCGGGGCTGGACCCCAAGGACGTCATGCCAACCGTCGGCTCCAAGGAGCTCGTGGCCTGGCTGCCGTTCCTGCTCGGTTTGAGCGCCGGCGATGTTGTTGTTAGGCCTACCGTTGCCTACCCGACGTACGATATCGGCGCCTCACTTGCAGGTGCCACGGCGGTTGCTGCGGATGACCTCGACGAACTTGATGCAGCCACCCGCGCGAAGGTTCGTTTGATCTGGATCAACTCGCCCGGCAATCCCACAGGTAGCGTCCGTGATGTTGAGTCACTGCAGCGGATCGTGGGCCAGGCCCGCGAGCTCGGCGCGGTGGTGGCTTCGGATGAATGCTACGCCGAGCTGGGTTGGGGCGAATGGGATGCCCAACGCGGGGGAGAAGCTGTGCCCAGCATCCTGGATCCCCGCGTCACCGGCGGCTCCACGGACGGCCTGCTGTGCGTGTACTCGCTGAGCAAGCAATCCAACCTTGCCGGATACAGGGCAGCCTTCGTTGCCGGGGATTCGGCCATTATGGCCAACCTGGTGAACAGCCGTAAGCATGCGGGCATGATTGTTCCCTACCCCGTGCAGGAAGCCATGCGCGTTGCACTGGGCGATGCCAACCACGTGCTGGCCCAAAAGGATCTGTACCGCGGACGCCGCGAGAGGATTGTGCCTGCGCTGGAGAAGTTCGGGCTGACCATCCACGAATCCAAGGCCGGGCTCTATCTGTGGTCCACGGCCGGAGAAGCCACGTGGGACACCGTGGCTCGATTCGCTGACCTCGGCATTGTGGTGGGCCCGGGCGTTTTCTATGGAGACGCCGGTAACGGATTCATCCGGGTGGCCCTCACCGGCAGTGACGAACGAATCGATGCCGCAGTTGAACGGCTTGCCACAGCCTCATAACAATGCTGTGACTTGCGCCACTAATAGCGTCATTCCGCCAGTAACCGGACGGTACGGATTAGTTCCGTAGGGTTACTGGCGGTAGCTTTTTAACTGACTATCAATGGTGGCCTTCTCTAAGAATGCACTTCGGCCGTTGGAGCCCTGCAACAGTAGGGCCGAAGGCGGCGGCACCAGAAGGTGGTTGGACAAGCGTTCGATAGAGGCCCTGAGGCCTCATGAAGGGGACTCCATGACTGAGACCACCAGCGCGACACTGCGCCATGCCGGCGGCGAACTCGAACTGCCGCGCATCAAGGTTGTAGAAGGAAACGAAGGCTACGACGTTTCCAAGCTGCTGAAGCAGACGGGCGCCGTTGCCTATGACCCCGGCTTCATGAACACAGCGGCCACTACCTCGGCCATCACCTACATCGACGGTGACGCAGGCATCCTGCGCTACCGCGGTTACCCCATTGAGCAGCTCGCGCAGCACTCGAGCTTCCTCGAAGTTTCCTACCTGCTGATCTACGGCAACCTTCCCACTCCTACGGAATTGGAAGAGTTCGATCAGAAGATCCGCCGCCACACACTCCTGCACGAAGAGCTCAAGGGCTTCTTCGGCGGGTTCCCGCGTGACGCCCACCCCATGCCGGTGCTCTCCTCGGCTGTTTCTGCGCTGTCCACGTTCTACCAGGACTCGCTGGATCCCTTCAACGCGGAGCACGTGGAAGTTTCCACCATCCGCCTGATGGCCAAGTTGCCGGTCATTGCTGCCTACGCGCACAAGAAGTCCATCGGCCAGCCGATGCTCTACCCGGATAACTCCATGAACCTGGTGGAGAACTTCCTGCGCCTGAGCTTCGGTCTTCCGGCCGAGCAGTATGAGATGGATCCGGTAGTGGTCAAGGCACTGGACCTCCTGCTTATCCTGCACGCAGACCACGAGCAGAACTGTTCCACGTCCACCGTGCGTCTTGTGGGCTCGTCCAACGCCAACCTCTTCGCGTCGGTGTCCGCCGGCATCAACGCCCTCTTCGGCCCCGCACACGGTGGCGCCAACGAGGCCGTGCTGAAGATGCTCCGCCAGATCCAGGCCGACGGCATCAAGCCCGAGGACTACATGGAGAAGGTCAAGAACAAGGAAGACGGCGTCCGCCTCATGGGCTTCGGACACCGTGTCTACAAGAACTACGATCCCCGCGCCAAGATCATTAAGGCAACGGCACACGAAGTTCTGGGCAAGCTCGGCGGCAACGACGAACTGCTGGACATCGCCATGCGCTTGGAAGAGAAGGCCCTGGCTGACGACTACTTCATCCAGCGCAAGCTGTACCCGAACGTCGACTTCTACACCGGCCTCATCTACAAGGCCATGGGCTTCCCGGAGAAGATGTTCACCGTACTGTTCGCCATTGGACGCCTCCCGGGCTGGATTGCCCAGTGGCGCGAAATGATCAACGATCCCCAGACGAAGATCGGCCGTCCGCGGCAGCTCTACACAGGGGAGCCGGAGCGCAACTATCCGGCCAACTGACACGGCAGCAGCGTTAATAACGACGGCGGCCGCTCACCTCGCGCGAGGTGAGCGGCCGCCGTCGTTGGTTGCGGTGCTTGCAGACTAGGCGTTGTTCGCCGCTGCAGGCTGAGCAGAGTTGTAGCCGTAGGGGTTGTTCTTCTGCCAGCGCCAGTGGTCCTCGCACATCTGGTCCACCGTCTTGGTGGTGGACCAACCGAGGTCTGCAAGGGCGGAGGAAGCGTCCGCCCAGAAAGCGGGGAGATCGCCGGCCCGGCGGCCGGTGATCTCGTAGGGGATGGGCTGGCCCACGGCCTTCTCGAAGGACCGCAGGACCTCCAGGACGGAGGAACCGCGGCCCGAGCCAAGGTTCCAGCGGCGGACGCCGGCACGCTCAGCGATGTAGTTCAGGGCTGCTACGTGCCCATCGGCCAGGTCAACCACGTGGATGTAGTCGCGCTGGGCTGTGCCATCGGGGGTGTCGTAGTCTCCGCCGAAGACCATGAGCTTCTCGCGGCGTCCCACGGCTACCTGCGCGATGAAGGGGACAAGGTTGTTGGGGATGCCCTGGGGGTCCTCGCCAATGCGGCCGGACGGGTGTGCTCCCACGGGGTTGAAATAGCGCAGCAGTGCGATATGCCAGCGGTCGTCCGCGTTGCCAAGGTCAGAGAGGATGTCCTCGATCTGCTCTTTGGTGCGGCCGTACGGGTTGTTGGCGCCGATTTCCATCTTCTCGATGTACGGGATGGGGTTGTGCTCACCATAGACCGTGGCGGAGGAGCTGAAGACGATGGAGCGGACGTTGTGCTTGTCCATGGCTCGGAGCAGGTTAAGGGTGCCCACAATGTTGTTGTAGTAGTAGGCGAGGGGTTCCTGGACGGACTCGCCTACGGCCTTCAGGCCAGCGAAGTGGATCACGGCGTCGATCTGGTGCTGGTCGAAGACCGCCTCAACTGCGGGCTCATCTACCAGGTCAACCTTGTGGAAGGCGGCGGTCTTGCCGGTGAGCTCGGAAACGCGGCGGAGGGATTCCTCGCTGGAGTTCACGAGGTTGTCGAGCACAACGACGTCGTGGCCGGCTTCCTGGAGGGACAAAACGGTGTGGGAACCGATGTAGCCGGTGCCACCCGTGACAAGAATTTTCATGGTTCCTACGCTATCGGAAATTGGAGCCACGCCGCTCTCTGTTGAGCGGTGTTGAAGCACGTTCGTGCTAAAAACAATTAGTGCCCAAAATTGTAGATGCCGAAGCCCGGCGCCATGAAGTTGTCCAAGCCGTCTTCCGGATCATTGCCAGCGATGGCTTGGAACGGGCATCACTGAGGGAAGTGGCTGACGAAGCAGAACTGGCTGTTGGTTCGGTGCGCCACTACTTCGCAAGCAGCGATGAGCTCTTGGTCTTCTCCTTCGGGGCAGTGATCGATCGCATCGTAGGCCGCCTTGAAGCGGCACTTGCATCGGTCGAGGATGCGTCGCCGGACAGCGCCGAACAACACGACGCCGTGCTAAATCTCCTCGGCCAGTTCCTGCCGTTGGACGAGGAACTGGCGGTAGACGCTTGTGTATGGATGGCGTTCCGGCAGGCTGCCCGGATCAGGCCGGTCCTGGCCGCTGAAGCCGAGCGCAGCCACCGCACCGTGGCCGCCGTCGTCGGTCGCCTCGTCCTGATCCTTAACCCCGGTGAAGCTGACGCCCGGCAAACCCTTGTGACTGAGGCGGAGAGGCTCCTTGCCACCATGGACGGCTTGTGCATGCACGCATTGCTGCAGCCCGAGTGGATGACCGCAGAGATGTGCAGCGACGTCCTCACGGCTCACCTGCGGTCCCTCAGGGCCGCGCCATCCAGCCGCTAAGCGTCATTGCGTCGGCCGAGCCCCATAAGAGGCGGATGACGCCATTACCGTGCGGAGTCATCGGGAATAGACTGGAACGTGTCGGGGACCTGCCAAAGGGAGGAATTCGCATGCACGAGTCAGGCGGCCCGGGATGGCGCATCACTATGGATACGTCGGGGCCGATGCTCATCGCCCTGTACTTGCGCGACGTAGCGGGACTTGATGGCGCCGGAAAACCCATACTCTCGCACGCAACACCAAAAGTCCGGCATGCAGACCATAAACACCTCACCTCTGATGTGGGTGGCCTCCCTGCACTGAAGACCGAGTGGGAGGCTTGGTGGGAGAGTCTGGTGAAGTCCTATCCCCATCCGGCCCCGGAGCTCTCGCCGCCCAGCTTCAAGGCTTTTGGCAACTCACCGGCCCTTCAACGCGTTCTGCAAGCTCATTTTGGCTCTGCCTTGGGGTGGGCCACCGACAGGATCGATGAGTATGCCAACCTTGAGGCCACCCGTGAAGCCAACGGGATGACACAGGTGCTGAGCGAAATGGTGGAGGACAGGCTTCTTGAAGTTGGCCGCAATTCCCATGACTTCGAACTCACCATTATTGAGTTGCCGCTCAATGAAGCCCGTGCCTGGTATTTGGAACCCAACACCATGATCATGAGCCACCAACTGCTCTCCGAGCCGGATGTCTTCCGCAGCTACGTCCAACCTGTGGTGGAGATTCTCGCCTGAGCGATTTTTTGTACACCTCCTGCCCTTAAGACGCGCGTATAAGGGCGGGAGCTGTACAAAAACTCAGGTGGCGGGGGCGGAGACCGTGATGGTGACCATCTCAGGTGGGGCGGCAGAAGGTTGCCAGCCGTCCCGTTTCTCCCGGTTCCACGTCTGGCCAGCAACGTCCACCTGGGTAATGGACAGCGTCTTGGCGTTGGCCACTGCCCAATGGGCCACAGCCCAGGCCAGTGTTCCATCGATGTCCAGCTGCACCGAGCGGCCCTGTACGGTGGCCGCTTGGGTGCCGAACGCCGTCGTGAGTTCATCAACGACGGCGGCAGGGTCACCAGCCGCCTCGGGCATGCGCAGTTCGCAGTTCAGTGCAGCCTCGGAGTGACCGGTGAGAGCAGAAGCGAAGGCCCTGCCCATGCCTTCGTGCTGGGCATAAGCGCGGGGGAAGGCTGAACGTTGGACCGCTTGGGCGGCCTGGGTGATCTCCATGGATTCGTAGCCTGGGACCTTAACCAAGCCGTCATAGAACGCGTTCGATGCGTAGACGGGGTCCATGACCTGTTCTTCGGTTCCCCATCCCTGCGAGGGCCTTTGCTGGAACAGTCCACGGGAGTCCGGGCCGGCGTCATCGCCGTAGTTGATGTTCCGCAGCCTGGATTCCTGCATGGCTGTGGCCAGGGCAATGGTTGCTGCCCGTGGTGGAAGCCCTCGCTGGACGGAGATTGCGGAGATGAGTGAAGCATTGGCTGTCTGATCCGTGGCGAGCTCGTGGCTTTCGGGACCGACCATGGCGAGGCAGCGCTCCGTGACAAGTGTCTCGGAGCGCTGCAGCACTGCAACTATCGCGTAAATGGCACCTGCTACGAGGGCCAAAGCCAGCACCGCAACTATGGCGCGGCGGAACCGGCGCATTGATTCTCTCCTGCTAATTGGCGTGGAGAGCCTCGTTCAGCTCCACCGTTTGGCCCTTGCGGGGAAGTACTTCCACGCCGCCGGTGGTGGAGTTGCGGCGGAAGAGCAGGTTGGGAACGCCGGAGAGTTCCACGGCTTTGATGATCTTGGTGGTGTCCTCGCCGTTTTCGTCTTTGGGGCCCGGAACGCGGACACGGGTACCGGCGGTGACGTAGAGTCCGGCCTCCACCACGGAGTCGTCACCAATGCTGATGCCTACGCCGGAGTTGGCACCGAGCAGGACGCGCTCGCCCAGTGCGATCTTTTCCTTGCCGCCACCGGAGAGCGTGCCCATGATGGATGCTCCGCCGCCAACGTCTGTACCGTCGCCGGCGACAACGCCAGCAGAGATGCGGCCTTCCACCATGGAGGTGCCCAGGGTGCCGGCGTTGAAGTTCACGAAGCCTTCGTGCATCACAGTGGTGCCCTCGGCGAGGTGGGCACCCAAGCGGACGCGGTCGGCGTCGGCAATGCGCACACCCGTGGGAACCACGTAGTCAACCATCCGCGGGAACTTATCCACGCCGTACACCACAACGTTGCCGCGCTTGCGAAGGCGTGCGCGGGTCAACTCGAAGCCGTCAACGGCGGCGGGGCCGAAGTTGGTCCACACCACGTTGGGCAGCTTGCCGAAGACGCCGTCCAGATTGATGCTGTTCGGTTTGACCAGGCGGTGGGAGAGGAGGTGCAAACGCAGGTAAGCATCGGCAGTGTCTGCCGGGGCGGCGTCGAGGTCGATCTGCGCGAAGACCACTTTCTGCTCCGTCCCGCGATCGGCATCCTTGCCGTCGTTGGCCAGTGCAGTGAGCGCGGGGTCGGCATTCTCAACGTCACGGAGGGTTTCGGCCGCAACGCCAAGTGCGGGTGCCGGGTACCAAACGTCCAGCACGGTTGCTTCCCCGGAAGCCGAGGTGGCGATGGTGGCGAGGCCGAAGCCATAAGCCGATCGGGGGTTGGCGGGCGCGGTTGCGGGCACAGCAGAGGAAGCAGTTTCAGTCATGCGCCAAGTCTATCCAGCAGGCGGAGGTCGGTTAAAACCTGTCTCACACCACAGAAGTCGCATTTGCGGGCATTAGGCTGGACGCGTGACTTTGAACCCTGCCCCCGCCCTCCTTGACCTGCGCCAGGACGTTGCCTTGCTGACGGCTGCGATCATCGACTTCAACAGCGTTTCCGGCAACGAGACCGAACTCGCCGACGCCGTCGAAGCAGCTTTGCGCGCCATTCCTGCCTATACCGTGATCCGGGACGGCGACGCCATCATTGCACGGACCGAACTCGGCCGCTCGGAGCGTGTCATCCTGGCCGGACACCTGGACACCGTGCCCCTGCCCACGGTTGAGGGCTCCTTGGGTACAGTTCCGGCCACCTGGGAGTCCGGCGTTCCTGGTGAAGGCGTGCTGTATGGCCGCGGCACCACGGATATGAAGGGCGGCGTGGCGGTGCAGCTGGCGCTTGCGGCAACACTCTTCGACGACGGTAGGCAGCCGGACAAGGACGTCACCTTCGTCTTTTATGACCATGAAGAGGTGGAAGCGGTCAAGAGCGGACTCGGCAGGTTGGTTCGGAACCACGGAGATCTGCTGAAGGGTGACTTCGCAATCTTGTTGGAGCCAACCCACGGCACGGTGGAAGGTGGTTGCAACGGAACCAGCCGTTTCGAGGCCACCACTATCGGCGAAACAGCCCACTCTGCGCGTGCCTGGATGGGCGTCAACGCGATCCACGCCGCGGCACCCATCCTGGCGCGGCTCGCCGCTTACGAGCCACAGACCATCAACGTGGACGGCCTGGATTACCGCGAAAGCCTGAACGCCGTGAAAATCAACGGGGGCACGGCAGGGAACGTCATCCCGGACCGCTGCGTGGTGGAGATCAACTACCGTTTCGCTCCGGACAAGAATCCGGACCAGGCAGAGGCCACCGTCAGGGAGCTTCTGGAAGGATTCGACGTCGTCCGTACAGACGCTGCTGCCGGCGCGAGGCCCGGACTTAGTCACCCCGCCGCCGCGTCCTTCGTCGCCGCAGTGGGTGCCGAGCCCAAACCCAAATACGGATGGACCGACGTCGCGCGTTTCAGTGAACTGGGCATCCCGGCGGTGAACTTCGGCCCCGGCGATCCTTTGCTGGCGCACAAGGACAACGAGCACGTCGACGCCGATGCCATCCGTGAGTGCCTCCGTGCACTGAGGACGTGGCTGGCGCCGTAGTCCCGAGCACGTTCAAGAAATCAAAAACGGCGGGTCCGGTTCCATTGGAACCGGACCCGCCGTTTGCTTGCCAGAGAACTACTTGGCGGTGGGAACCGCTCCGGCTGCGGTCGCCTTGGCCGTGCCGCCAGCGGTTTTTTTGGAACCGCGGCGTTCAATCCAGATGGCAATCCGCGACACTGTCAGGTTGATCAGGATGTAGATGGCCGCGCCCACAAAGAACGCCGGGAACAGGAAGTCCGGGCCCAGGAAGTCGGCCATGATCTGGATCTTCCGGAGCAGTTCCTCGTAACCGACGATGTAGCCCAGCGAGGTGTCCTTGAGCAGAACGACCAACTGGGCAACCAATGAGGGAAGCATGCGGCGCACAGCCTGCGGGAATTCGATGGACATCCGTGACTGGAAGCTGCGGAGGCCAATGGCCAAACCAGCCTCGCGTTGTCCCTTGGGGAGGGACTGGATGCCGGCACGGAGAATTTCAGCGAAGATAGCGGCGTTGTAGAGAACCAGGCCAACAACAACGGCTTGGAACTGTCCCGTGGCGAAAACCAGCAGGACGAACAACATCATGAGCACCACAGGCATGCCGCGGAGGAACTCCAGCACTACCTGCGTTGGTATACGGACCCAGGGAATCAGGGAGATGCGCAGGAGGCAGAGCGCGATACCCAGGGGGAACGCGATCACGGCTGCAACGGCAGCAGCGGTCAGGGTGGAAACGATGCCCTGGCCGATCAGGTTCCAGACGTCCGGCGCCATGGGGCCGTAGAAAATCTCCCAGCGGTCGGCATCGAAGATACCCTGCTGCGCCAGCGTTATGACAGCGATAGCCAGGATGCCAAGAATGATCAGAACGCCGGCGGCAGAGCCGATGAGCGAATAGAGGCGGGCCTTGGGCCCGGGGACGTCGTAAAGGACCGATGTCATCGGGCAATCGCCACCTTTCGTTCAACAAAGTGCGCCAGGAGTCCCAAGGGAACTGTGATCAAGAGGTAGAAGAACGCCACCCCGAGGAGGATCCAGAGGACCTGGTTGCCGTAGTCGTTGGAGAGCTGCCGGCCGTAACCGAAAAGCTCCAGGACGAAGAATGCGCCGGCCACCGAGGAGTTTTTGACCAAGGCAATCAGGATGTTGATCAACGGGGGTATGACGGTCCGCACGGCTTGGGGGAGGACGATGAAGCCGAGGACCTGGGTGAAGGTCATGCCGACGCTGCGGGCAGCTTCTGCCTGGCCCACAGGCACGCTGTTGACACCGGAACGGACCGCTTCGGCGATGAAGGCGGCCGTGTAGCTGCTCAACGCGATGATGGCAGCAACTTCGAATTGTTCGAACTTGACGCCCAATCGGGGCAAAACAATGGCGGCGAAAAAGAAAATGATGGTCAACGGGGTGTTACGCGCCACTTCAACATAGAACATGCTGAAACCGCGAAGTGCTGCCACGGGGGAAACCCTCATGGCCGCCAGGAGTGTGCCGACAATGAGGGCAATGATTCCTGAAATTACGGAGAGATACAGGGTTCGGAGAAATCCGTCCCAGTATTCGGGGAGGCTTGCTATGACGGCGTCCATGGCTTCCTTTGGCTGCAGCTAATCAGGGAACAGGGTCCTGGATTCGTCAACTGCCGCCGCCCGGAGGGGGCGGCGGCAGTTGACGGGTCCCGACTAGTAGCGGTTGATCGTAGGAAGTTCAGGTGCGGTCTTGATGACCTTGCCTGCTGTGGCTTCCCAAGCCTTCTTGTAGGTATCGTCCTTGGCGAAGCCCTCAAGCTGATCGTTGATCCAGTTGCGGAAGACAGTGTCATCCTTCTTCAGACCGATGCCGTAAGGCTCCTTGGTGAAGGTTTCATCCGAGGCGAGCTTGAAAGCATCCGGTTCCTTGTCCACATAGCCGGCAAGGATCACGTTGTCAGTGGTGACCGCGACGACCTGCTTGTTGCGCAGCGGTTCCAGGCAAGCGGTGTAGGTGGCCGCGGGGACTACCTCTGCGTTGTACTTCTCGGCGATGGTCTTGGCCGGGGTGGAACCCGTAACGGAGCAGACCTTCTTGCCGGCAACATCTTCAGGCTTGGTGATGGAGTTGTCGTCCTTATTCACCAGCAGAGCCTGGCCAGCTTCGTAGTACGGTCCGGCGAAGGAGACCTTTTCCTTACGGGCATCGTTGATGGTGTACGTGGCGATAACGAGGTCCACGCGACCCTGCTCGATGAACGACTCGCGGTTTTGGGAGACCGTCTCTACCCACTCGATCTTGTCCGCGGCGATGCCCAGTTTTGCGGCGATTGCCTTGCCCATTTCAACGTCGAAACCGACAGGCTTGCCATCAAGGCCCTTCTGGCCGAACAACGGCTGATCGAATTTGGTTCCGATCTTTATGGTCCCGGCCTTGTTGAGCTTCTCCATGGTGGTGCCGGCTTCGAAGCTTGCCGAAGCAACCGGGGGAGTAGTTGTGGTGCTGCCGCCGCCGCAAGCGCTCAGCGAGAGAGCAAGCGCAGCCGATGCGGCCACCAGGAGTGACTTCCTCCGGGTAATAAGAGACTTCATGGTGTTCCTTTCATATGGGTGGCCGCCTTACGGCCGGGGGTGCTGGCGGTAAGGAGCTAGTGGGTCAAGAGCTTGGACAAGAAGTCCTTTGCGCGGGTGCTCTTCGGGTTGGTGAAGAATTCCTCGGGGGTGGCGTCCTCGACGATCTGGCCGTCAGCCATGAACACCACGCGGTCGGCAGCCTTGCGGGCGAAGCCCATCTCGTGGGTGACCACGATCATGGTCATGCCTTCCTTGGCCAGCTGGATCATGACGTCCAACACTTCGTTGATCATCTCGGGGTCCAGTGCCGACGTAGGTTCGTCGAACAGCATGACCTTAGGCTTCATGGCAAGAGCGCGGGCAATGGCCACACGTTGCTGCTGGCCGCCTGAGAGCTGGGCGGGAAGCTTCGGGGCTTGGTGGCCAACGCCTACGCGTTCCAGGAGGGCCATGGCTTCCTTGTCGGCCGTACCCTTGGCCACTTTCTTCACCTTGATGGGACCCAGCGTGACGTTCTCAAGAATCGTCTTGTGGGCGAACAGGTTGAAGGACTGGAAGACCATGCCGACGTCGGCACGCAGGTGCGCGAGGTCCTTGCCTTCTTCGGGAAGCTTCTTCCCGTCGATGGCGATGTCGCCGTCGTCGATTGTTTCCAAGCGGTTGATCGCACGGCAGAGAGTGGATTTACCGGATCCGGATGGTCCGATAACCACCACCACTTCACCCTTCTTAACCTGAAGGTTGATGTCTTTGAGGACATGCAATTGACCGTAGTGCTTATTGACGCCGTTCAGGGAGACGAGGGCATCGCCGGACGCTTGAGTAGTCATACGACGAATCTAGCGAACAAAGAAGCAAATATGACCACGGTCACGGCAACTTCCTGAAGATCGTGACTGAACAGAAACCTGCCCCACAGCGATATACCAGACTGCAATGCAAGATGCGGGTCGCTGCCACGGAGCGCGCCGTCATCCGCGCTAGCCTTGGGCAATGAGCATGAGCCAGCACCACGTTCCCCGTCCGGATGCCAACGGCCGCGTCACGGGCACCCATGTGCCCCTCCCTTCGGAGGTCGCCCCCGCCAAGCACAAAGGCTCCCTTGAGCTTCGGCGCAAACAGGCTGACACGGGAATGTCGGACCAGCATTTGCTGGATACCAGCGGTGCCGGGCAGTTCATCCACACCGATCCGTGGCGTGTCCTGCGAATCCAGAGTGAGTTCGTAGAGGGCTTCGGAGCCTTGGCTGATCTGGGTCCTGCCGTTAGTGTGTTTGGCTCCGCGCGGACCAAACCCGGATCCGAGTACTACGAGATGGCCGTGGATGTGGGCCGCAAGCTTGCTGAAGCCGGCGTGGCCGTGATTACCGGCGGTGGCCCGGGATCCATGGAAGCTGCCAATAAGGGCGCTGTGGAGGGCAATGGCGTTTCCGTTGGCCTGGGCATCGAACTTCCCTTCGAGCAGGGGCTCAACCAATGGGTGGATTTGGGCATCAATTTCCGCTACTTCTTCGCCCGCAAAACCATGTTCGTCAAGTACGCGCAAGGCTTCGTGGTGCTTCCCGGAGGACTAGGGACTCTCGATGAATTGTTCGAAGCCATGGTGCTGGTGCAAACACGTAAGGTCACTTCCTTCCCCATTGTTCTTCTGGGAGTGCGGTTCTGGGGTCCCATGATCGAGTGGATCCGGGAGACCTTGGTGGCAGAGGGCATGGTTTCGGAGAAGGACCTTGACCTGATCCAGTTGGTGGATGACCCCGCCGACGCCGTGCACCGCGTCCTACATGGCGCGCCGTTGCCTCCGACTCCCAACGGAGACCAGCGCCCGGAGTAGACCTTCGTTTCTGGCACGATGGACCTGTGAGCTTTTTCCTGGTGTTTCTCGCGATAGTCCTCGTCGGCGCTGCGTTGTATCTCGGTGCCGGAATCGTCAAGGGGCGCTCTCTTGGATCGGGACTGGAGCAACCCGTTCCCAACCTGCCCGCTGTCCTGCTGCCGGAGGACGCCAAGCCCGTCGACGTCGATTCCCTCCGTTTTGCGCTTGGCCTCCGTGGCTATCGGATGGATCAGGTGGACCAGGTCCTCGACGAGCTCAGGGACCAGTTGCAGGCCAAGGATCGCGAGATCCAACGGTTGGGCGCGCTGGTTCAGCGTCGTGGCGAGGACGGCGAAACCGGCCGGACCCGGCAGTGAGCTCGCGGACTCCAGCCTCGCAGCCCCCTGGCTCAAAGACGCAAGGGGCGCGGGGACCCGCGGACCGGCTGTCCTTGGGTCTATCAGCTGCCGTCGCCGGAATGGCCGGATGGCCTTGGTGGCTGCAGGTTACCTTGATATTTGTGGTGGCCCGGCTGGTCAGTGCCTGCATCTTCATGGCGGCAGCCATTCACCAAGGAACCAACCCGTGGTTCCCGCCCGCTCCGGATTACTGGAACTTCATCACTATCTGGGATGGACGCTGGTATCAGGAAGCGGCTGATAAGGGCTATCCCTCGGTCCTGCCCGTGGACGCGAACGGCGTCGTTCAGCAAAACGCATGGGCGTTCTATGCACTCTTTCCCTTCCTGGCCCGGGGTCTCGCGGCAGCCACCGGGATAGGAACCCTCCCGGCGCTCACCATCATCGCCATGGTGGCGGGTGTGGGCGCCGCTTTGGTGATTTACAAGCTCTTCCGCGAGTTCGCAGGTAAGCGCGCGGCGCTGTGGGGCGTCGTCTTCGTTTCCACTTTTCCGGTGTCCCCAATCCTTCAGGTCCCGTATGCCGAGTCCTTAAACCTGCTGCTGTTGTCCGGCTCGTTGTTGCTGGTGGTCCGCGGCCGATATCTGGCGGCAATTCCGGTAGTGCTTCTCATGTGTCTTTCCAGGCCCACGGGAGTCCCGTTTGCCGCCATGGTGGGATTGCTGTTGCTCTGGCGTCTGTGGCAGCGCTTCAGGCCTTCGGGGACGCTGTCAGCCCCCGCGTCAGGCGGTGACGACGCGACGTCGGTGCGCAGCTTGCTCTCGCTGGGGGCGATGGTGCTTGCGGCGGGCATTGGAGCTCTCGCGTGGCCAGCCATTGCCTGGGCAACCACCGGTGAACTCACTGCCTACACACGCACGGAAACAGCGTGGCGGGGGCACGATCTTGTGCCTTTCAAGCCGTGGTTCGACACGGGTCGGATGCTGTTCGGTCCTGTGTTGGGCGTGATGGCCCCGTTCGTCTTCACGGCGCTTTTCGTGCTGGTCATGATATCCAGGCCGGTCAGGGCGTTGGGAACCGTGTTGCGGCTTTGGTGCGCTTGTTACATGGGCTACCTCCTGGTCTTCCTTCACCCCCAGACCAGTACCTTCAGAATGCTGCTGCCGCTTTTTCCGCTGGCCTTGGCGGTGGCGTTGCTCTCCAAATCCAAAGCGTACCGGGGGACGGTCGTGGTGATGTTCGTCCTCCTCCAGATCGTCTGGGTGGTGTGGCTGTGGGCGTGGGCTCCGCTCCCCGGCGGCGGGGACTATCCGCCCTGACGTGGACGTTTGCCGCGCCGGCGGAGTATGTACAAAGTCCGGACAAATGCGCGTTTGATTCGCTACGGACAGGTAATTACGGGATAATGGACCAAGAGCAAGGACAAAGCACCGAAAAGTGCCCGGCCAAGGCGGCCTCCCAAGCGGTGCCGCCGGCTGCAATTGCGACGCGGAACCAGCCCGGCCGGGTTGGCGTGACTTGGGACAAATGGAGGGGATTTTCCTAATGGCGGCTATGAAACCACGTACCGGCGACGGCCCTATGGAAGTTACCAAAGAGGGACGCAGCTTGATCATGCGTGTGCCGCTCGAAGGCGGAGGACGACTCGTTGTCGAACTCAACGCTGCGGAAGCGGCCAACCTCAAGGAATGCCTCGTAGGCGTTACTGAATAGGCATTTGGATAGATTTACAAAGCAGGGCCCGGAAAACCGGGGCCCTGCTTTTGTTTAACCTGCTTTCCCTGATGCTGGCAGGCACCCTACTTCTTGACGGCCACCAGAAGGCCGTCGCCCGTCGGCAGCATCGCCGACGCCAACCGGTCGTCGTCGCGGATGGCCTTCACAATCTGACGCAGAACCACCGTGGTTGCCTCACGCGCTGCCGGGTTGGCGACGCGGTCCTTGTCCAAAGCATCGTTGATCACCAGGGTGCCGCCTGATTTCAGGAGGCGGATTGCCTGTTCCACGTATTTGGGGAAGTTGGGCTTGTCGGCATCGATGAACACGAGGTCGTACGCGGAGTCGGTCAGTCGTGGCAACACATCCGCCGCGCGGCCTGAAATGGTGCGGGTACGGTTGGCAGGGCTACCGGACTCAAGGAATGCTTCCCTGGCGGCCTTCAAATGCTCGACGTCCACATCGATGGTGGTCAGCACGGCATGGGGGCTGAGGCCACGCAGCAGGCAAACCCCGGACACTCCTGCCCCGGAGCCAACTTCCACCACTGTCTGCGCTTTGGACGCCGCGGCAAGCACTGTCAGCACCGCACCCACACCGGGGCTGATGGGGGTAACACCCAGCTCAAAGGACCGCTCACGGGCGCGCAACAACACGTCATCCTCAGCCGGCAGATCTTCTGCGTAGGACCAGCTGCTTGACTTGTCGGCACTCATGAAGGGGTTCGCTTTCCGCGGGAAGGGGTGTTTGTACCAAGACTACTGTGTCCGCACGGGTAAACCCGCTGAAGGGATGCTCCCTGGGGCTGTGTCCATGGCCGTTTTCAGCCTTGCGGAGAAATCGCCGTCCAGTCAGGAAATTCCCAGACAAACTTGGGATGATAATGCTCCGGTCATCCATGAGGTGGGCGGCACCGAAAGTTCGGTGAACCACAGTTTGAGGGGAGTGGACGATGCCGGCATCGCATGCTGCGCCAGTCCAAACAGCGGAAAGCCTGGAGGCCGTTACTGACTGGGTCATGCCCAGCTGGGAGGAAGTGGTGTCAAACCACTCCGCCAAGGTATATCGCCTCGCCTATCGCCTGACCGGCAACAAGTACGACGCCGAAGACCTCACCCAGGAAGTTTTTGTCAGGGTGTTCCGTTCCCTGGAAAACTTCAAACCCGGAACCTTGGATGGCTGGTTGCACCGCATCACCACCAATCTGTTCCTGGACGGGGCACGGCGCAGGAGCAGGATCCGCTTCGATGCGCTCGCCGAAGATGCCGAATCCCGTTTGCCGGGCCGTGAACCCGGACCTGAGCAGAGCTTCGAGCACAATAACCTTGACCTCGACGTCCAGCGCGCTTTGGAAGAACTCCCGCCGGACTTCCGCGCCGCCGTGGTGCTGTGTGATCTTGAAGGTCTTTCCTATGATGAAGTCGCCGAGGCGCTCGGTGTGAAACTGGGAACTGTCAGGTCCCGAATCCACCGCGGGCGGACCATGCTCCGGGAGAAACTGGCCCACCGCGATCCCCGCCCGGCAGAGGCGCGCAAGCCGCGGTTGAAGATGCCCCGCATCGCCAGCATTCTTTAGGTTGTCGATGCCTCGACGTCCCCTTCGTCCGGGAGCCCCGCCCCGGCGCACCTTGGCTTCGCTGCGCCATACTCGCAGCACGGAACACCTGCAGCACTGCGCTGAATGCCGCATGGCCCTCCGCCGCGAACGGCAGTACATTGAGCGCCTTCGTGGCGCGGCCGTACCTGAAGCCAGCCAGGACCTTGCCGCGCGACTGATCCAGCACACGGAACGCCTGGCGAACGATCCTGGACCGGCTGGCTCAACGCCGCACTTCCCGCCGCTGCGAAATTCGTACCGTCGTTTCCCGGGCCTTCGTATGGCAGGCATTGCTGCGGGCACCCTGATGGTCAGTGCGGGTGCACTGGCTGTGTCTGCCTACGTGATCGCCGGCGATGCCGAGCCGCAAGTCCTCGCGGGAACAAGCAGCGCCAGCGGGTTTGCCGGTGCCTGGACGGGCAGCCCCGGCGATGCCATGGTGGGACCTGCGTTCCGAGCCGGGAGCACCGTCAGTTTGAGCCCTGACCAGTTGGATTCACTTCGGGCAGAAGGTTGGGCGTGCCCTGAGCTGTCAGCAATGGGCTTCCACGTTGTATCCGCCCAAGCAACCAAGCACAATGGCAACCCTGCTGTAGAGATCCGGCTGGAAAACAACGGTCACTTTGCCACCATCGTGGAGGAACACTTGCCTGCGAACCGAGAACCGGGGCAATCTACATCCGCGCAACTCTCACTCACGCAGGGAACCCCATGGAAAGCTGTCTACACCATGCCTGCAGCCGTTATCAGTTACGCCTCCGACCTTCCGGCGGACACTGCGGACGATGCTGTCCCTGAAATCGTCCGCGCGGGGGAGTCCATGTCCATGGCTCCTGCACCGGAAGAACAGGAGCCGTGGTACAAAAGGGTGCTGCGAGGCGTGCAAACCCTACTCCGTCCTGCCGGTTTAGGAGCGGCACCAGAGACAAGGTAATCTTCGTTACGTGCTTGGAATCAATGGCCCGGAGTTCATACTTCTTCTGATTATCGGCGTACTCGTCATCGGTCCCAGCCGTTTGCCCGAATACACTCAAAAGCTGGCCAACCTGGTTAAGGAAGTGCGTCGGATGGCATCCGGCGCCCGCGAGCAGATCAAAGAGGAAGTCGGCATCGACATCGATGAAGTCGACTGGAAGAAATACGATCCCCGCCAGTATGATCCCCGGCGCATCATCAAGGATGCTCTTCTTGATGACGACAAACCTGTCAGTGCCGGAGCGCCCGCTGCTGCCGCTGCCGTAGACGTTAAACCCAAGACCCCGGTGCGGGTCATTGAGCGGCTGGCCGAGGGCGAAGCCGCCCCCTTCGATTCCGAAGCGACCTGAGCCGAACTAGAAGCAAGCTCTGCCGAGGTCCGTCGGCCCAGGCCTCGTGACTTAGCGGGGCTGGATCCCCAACGGCATGCCGGACAGCCCGCGGGGCCGCGTGGCCAAAGAGGCAGCAATACCCTCCAGCGCTTTCGCGGCAGCCGTCTCAGGTGCCGCCAAAACAACGGGTTTCCCGGCGTCGCCGCCCTCCCGTAACCGGATATCCAGCGGAATCTGACCGAGGAGTGGCACGTCGGTTCCCACAGCAGTGCTCAAACGCTCAGCGAGGATTGCACCGCCTCCACTTCCGAACAACTCCATGCGTGCGCCGTCGGGCATTTCCAGGTAGGACATGTTCTCGATAATGCCGGCCACCTTCTGTCCGGTCTGGGTGGCGATGGTGCCGGCTCGTTCGGCCACATCAGCGGCAGCTGCCTGCGGGGTGGTCACTACCAGAATCTCTGCGTTGGGTAAAAGCTGCGCCACGGAGATGGCGATGTCCCCCGTGCCGGGAGGCAGATCCAGGAAGAGGGCATCGAGGTCGCCGAAGTAGACATCGGTCAGGAATTGTTCAAGGGCCCTGTGCAGCATGGGGCCGCGCCATGCCACTGGCTGGTTGCCGTCAACGAACATGCCAATGGAAATGACCTTGACGCCGTAGGCCACAGGCGGAAGGATCATGTCGTCCACCTGCGTGGGTTTTTGGGTGATCCCCATCAGCCCGGGCACGGAAAAGCCGTGCACGTCGGCGTCCACGATGCCCACACGGAGGCCTTGGGCGGCCAGTGCGCAGGCCAGATTAACAGTGACAGAGGATTTGCCTACACCGCCTTTTCCGCTGGCCACGGCGTACACCTTGGTCAGGGAACCGGGTTTAGTGAAGGGTATGCCGCGTTGTCCGGCTGGTCCGCGGAGCTGTTCCTTGAGGGCTTCCCGCTGGGCCTGGGTCATGACCTTCAGCTCCACGTCTACACCGGTGACGCCTTCCACGTGGAGGAGGGCGTCTGTAGCGTCCTTGGTAATTGTTTCCCGCAGGGGGCACCCGGCGATGGTCAGCAGAACAGCCACATGCACGGTGCCGTCATCATTGGCCGATACCGATTCCACCATGCCAAGTTCGGTAATGGGGCGCCGTAGCTCGGGATCAATGACGGTTGCCAAGGCAGCATTCAGTGCCTCGACCGATGCGATGCTCATATGGTCAGGCTCGGCTTTCAGGGTTTTCAGGCGATGGTTTGGTGGTTGAATGCTGCGGACCTGCGGCCCGAGGGGCGCGGACTCGGGGAATCTGCTGGGTGCGGGGCCCGCGCGATTTGTCCCGCTTGTCCTTCAGCTTCTCCTTGACCCTCTCGCCGGGTGATTCAGTGCCGTCAGCGGCGGCATCGCCCTCGCGAAGTTCCTCTTGGGCATCAATGATGTCTTCAAGCAGGCTTCGGAGTTCGGTCCGGACATAGTCACGGGTGGCCACTTCACGCAAGGCAATGCGGAGCGAGGCCAATTCCCGTGTCAGGTACTCGGTGTCGGAGAGATTGCGTTCGGCCCGCTGGCGGTCCTGCTGGAGCGAGACGCGGTCGCGGTCGTCCTGCCGGTTTTGGGCCAGCAGCAGGAGCGGCGCGGCGTAGGAGGCCTGCAGCGAAAGCATCAGCGTCAGCAGGGTGAAGCCCAGCTCCATGCGGTCGAACTGCCAGTCCGTGGGAGCGAAGGAGTTCCACGCAAGCCAGAACACACAGAACACCGTCATGTAAACCAGGAACGTAGGCGTGCCCATGAACCGGGCGAAACCCTCCGTAGCGTTTCCAAAAGCGTCCGGGTTCGGCGAGAACTTGGGCAGGATGCGTTGACGTCCGCTCAGGGGCGTGTCGAGGCTGCTGCTTGAGCGTCCCGTGGACTTGGTGGATCGGGTGGCGTTGTTATCAGCCAATGCGGCCTCCAAGTTTCCTTATAGGGGCGTCGTCCTCGTGGGCGCGCCAGTCATCCGGCAACAGGTGATCCAGCACGTCATCAACAGTCACCGCCCCCACAAGGCGGCCGTCGTCGTCCACGACTGGAAGTGAATTCAGGTTGTACGTCGCCAAGGTCCGGGCCACTTCGGAGATGTGGGCTTGGTCCGAGAGCGGCTCAAGGTTTTTATCGACGAGGTTGCCCAGCGGTTCCGGCGGAGGGAAACGCAGGAGCTGCTGTATATGCACCACGCCCAGGAAACGTCCGGTGGGGGTTTCCAGGGGCGGACGGGCAATGAAGATGGATGACGCCAGCGCGGGCGAGAGTTCTTCACGCCGGACGTGGGCAAGGGCTTCGGCCACCGTGGCTTCCGGAGGCAGGATGACCGGGACAGGAGTCATGAGGCCACCGGCGGTGTCTTCGTCGTACTCGAGGAGGCGGCGGACGTCCTCGGCTTCCTGGGGTTCCATGAGTTGAAGCAGCTCTTCCGCCTGGGCGGACGGAAGCTCGGCCAGGAGGTCGGCGGCGTCGTCAGGATCCATCTCTTCGAGGACGTCGGCGGCACGTTCCACATCAAGTGCGGAGAGGATCTCCACCTGGTCATCTTCCGGGAGTTCCTGGAGGACATCGGCGAGGCGCTCATCCTGAAGCTCGCTGGCTACTTCAAAACGCCTCTTGTCGCTCATTTCCTGCAGGGCTTCAGCAAAGTCGGCAGGTTTAAGGTCTTCGTGAGTGGCAACGAACTGCGTTGCGGCCTGTGGCTCGTTGTGGCCGCCGGTCTGGGCGTCGGCCCAGTCGATGATCAGTGTCTCGTTGCGGCGGAGTCTGCCGAAGGGCGACAGGGAGTGTCCACGACGGACGAACAGCTTGCTGACAAACCAGTCCTTGGACCTGTGCTGGTCCATGGCGATGTCCTCGATCGTTGCGTCTCCACTGCCATCGGCCAGCGTCACGCGGCGGTCGAACATCTCAGCCACCACCAGAGTTTCGGCACCGCGCTGCTCGAAGCGCCGCAAGTTCACCAGTCCGGTGCAGATAATTTGCGTCTGGTCGATGGACGTAATCCGCGTCATGGGAACGAAGACCCGCTTCTTGCCCGGAACTTCAACCACGATGCCCACCACATGGGGAGCGCCACGGGTGCCGCGGGAGAGCACCACGACGTCGCGCAACCGGCCAAGACGATCGCCCAGGGGGTCGAAGACGTCCAAGCCGAGCAAGCGCGCGACAAAGACGCGTGAGGGATGTGTGCTCATATTTACAGGCTACCGAGTCTGCTCTCTTTTAGCTGAATTCCAGCCGCTACACATGTCCATGAGACACAATGGGGCTATGTCAAACATTTTTGGTGGTCCCAAAGCCGTTGAGGAGTCCCGCAGCGTCCCCCAAGGGGACACCGTAGGCTCGTACACCTCGTATTTGGACGCCCAGAAGGCGGTGGACTACTTGGCGGATCAGCAGTTCCCTGTTCAGCTGGTGTCGATCGTGGGCAATGACCTCAAAATGGTGGAGCGGGTGACCGGCCGCCTGAGTTACCCGAGGGTGGCACTGTCCGGTGCCCTCAGCGGCATGTGGTTCGGCCTGTTCGTCGGCGTCATGCTGTCCTTCTTCACTCCCGCCGGGGGTCCGTTCTCTATCATCACCTCAGTTCTGATGGGTGCCGCTTTCTTCATGCTGTTCGGCATCGTCACTTATGCCACGCAACGCGGAAAGCGTGACTTCACCTCCACCAGCCAGGTGGTGGCCACTAATTACGACGTCATTGTCGCAGTGGAGGCAGCCCAGGAGGCCCGCCGACTGCTCCATCAGCTGCCGATGAACCCGTCCCAGGCTGCTACGCCGCAGGCCAGCGGCTACAACCAGCCAAGCGCACCCTTCCAGCAGCCCGGTCAGGCGCCTGAGCGGCCCACCACGTGGAATGATCCCTATGGCCAGCGCGCCCCTGAGCGAAGTGGCTCAAGTGCCCCGGAGGGACAGAACGCAGCCCCGGCGAACCAGCCGGCGCCAGCCCCCGCGCCGGCAGCTGTCCGGTACCCCGACCTCCCGGACGGACGTCCGCAATACGGTGTTCGGGTAAGCGACGGACAGGCTCCTGCACGGAATCATGAACAAAACGCGCCGCAGGAAGATTCACAGCAGTCCAGCTCCGAGGATTCTTCCAAGCAGTAGACGCCTCCGCAGGACAACAATTTTCCTCAGTACAGATTTTCGTCAGTACAGAAGGGAAGGCCACCGGATCCCCGGTGGCCTTCCCTTTTGTTCTGTTGAGTCCCTGGGTTATTCCAGAGGCCTGGTTAGCCCTGGGCTTCCTGGTAGATGCCTGCCATCCAGGACTCGACGTCGTCGGCCTTGCGCGGCAGCGCGGCGCTGAGGTTGACGGGTCCGTCGGAGGTCATGAGGATGTCGTCCTCGATGCGGACGCCGATCCCGCGGTACTCCTCGGGGATGGCGAGGTCTTCGTTCTTGAAGTACAGGCCAGGTTCGATCGTGAAGACCATGCCCTCGGTGAGGATGCCATCAAGGTAGAGCTCACGTTTTGCCTGCGCACAGTCGTGGACGTCGAGTCCCAGGTGGTGGCTGGTGCCGTGAGGCATCCAGCGACGATGCTGTTGGCCCTCGGGGGAGATTGCTTCCTCGACGGAGACGGGCAGCAGGCCCCATTCAGCCAGGCGTTCGGCCAGGACCGTAGTTGCCGCCGTGTGGATGTCCCGGAACTTCACGCCCGGTTGTGCGGCCGCGAAGCCGGCGTCTGCGGCGTCGAGTACAGCTTCATACACCTTCCGCTGGACGTCGGTGAAGGTGCCGGTGGCCGGAAGCGTGCGGGTGATGTCAGCTGTGTAGAGGGAGTCGGCCTCCACTCCGGCGTCCAGGAGCAGGAGTTCGCCGGCGTTGACGGTACCGGAGTTGCGGTTCCAGTGCAGCACCGTGGCGTTGTTGCCTGACGCTGCAATGGTGTCGTAGCCGAGTTCATTGCCTTCCTCGCGGGCTCGGGCAAAGAAGGCGCCTTCGACTACCCGCTCGCCGCGCTGATGGGTCAACGCGCGGGGGAGTGCGCGGACTACGTCAGCGAAGCCTTCCACCGTTGCAGCCACGGCAATCTTCATCTGCTCGATTTCCCAGTCGTCCTTGATCAGGCGCAGTTCGGACAGTGCTTCGCTGAGCTTCTCATCCAAGGCGTCCAGTTCGCCGAGGTCAAGGTTCTCGGGGTCCTTGGCCGTGTTGTACCGGGCGGTGTCCACTAGGGCGTCAATGTTCTCGTCTGTTTTGCGGACCAGCCGAATGGAGATGCCGCCGATTTCCGGGGCGCCAACATTCTTGGTGATCGCCATTTCGAGCTCGGAGATGTGGGCCGTGGGAAGGCCGAGACGGGCTTCGAATTCGGCCAGTGTGGGGCGCGCACCTATCCAGAACTCGCCGGCGCGCGAGTCAGCGTAGAACTGTTCGGTATCCCGGCCGGCCAACGGGCGGAAGTAGAGCGTGGCAGTGTGGTGACCGCCGTCGTCGCCCTTTCCTTCGGCTACGGGCTCGAGGATCAGTACGGCGTCGGGCTCGTGGTCCAGCCCCAGCCCCGTGAGGTGGGCGAACCCGGAGTGGGGGCGGAAGCGGTAGTCGCAGTCGTTGGATCGGACCTTCAGCGGACCGGCCGGGATGACTAGACGTTCGCCTTTGAACTGTTCGGAAATAGTACGACGCCGGCGTGCGGCGTGGTCTGCAACGGCGTCACGCGCAGGGGTCACCTGCGGGGCGGGCGCCCAATTGCTGGCCATGAATGCCTTGAAGGCATCTGACGTGGGCCTTTGCGAGCGGTTGTTGACACGCTCCTGCAGTGGCTGGGAGGACGAGTTCTGGGTGTTTTCGGCATCGTTCACCGTTACATCGTCCCACCAGTTAGGTGAGGAGGCCAACGGCGCAACCCGCCAAGCGGGCCCGCATCCCATAGGCTGGGAAAGTGAGGATAGACCTGCATGCGCACTCGAATGTTTCCGATGGAACCGAGACACCGGCCGGGGTGATCATTTCCGCCGTCTCGGCCGGTCTGGATGCCGTGGCCCTGACAGACCACGATTCCACAGATGGCTGGGAGCCTGCCGCTGCCGCCGCACGGGAGCATGGCATTGCATTCGTACCCGGGATGGAGATCTCCTGCCGTACGGAGCAGGGAATCAGCGTCCACTTGCTCAGTTACCTCCACGACCCCGCCCATGCCGGCCTGCTGGAGGAAATTACCAAGTCCAAGGATGCCCGGCTCACCCGTGCCGAGCATATGGTCACTTTGCTGTCCGAGGATTATCCATTGACCTGGGACGACGTGATCCACCATGTTGCACCCGGTGCCACGGTGGGCCGCCCCCACATTGCCGATGCTTTGGTGGCCGCCGGCGTGGTGGCGGATCGAACGGAAGCGTTCACTTCCATCCTCACCTCCCACTCGCGGTATTTCGTGCAGCACTATGCGCCCAACCCGGCTTTCGCCGTCGAGCTTGTCCGCGCGGCTGGCGGCGTGCCCGTCTTCGCCCATCCGGTGGCTTCATCGAGAGGACGGATCGTGGGGGAGCGCACTTACCGGGACATGATTGATGCCGGAATGTTGGGACTTGAGGTTGAACACCGGGACAACCCGGAGGAGGGCCGCGCTTTCCTCCGTGGCCTGGCGGTCGAACACGGCTTGCTCATGACAGGATCTTCCGACTATCACGGGGCAGGAAAACCCAATCTCTTGGGCGAGAACACCACCCCGCCCGAGGTCTTGTCCAGGATCGAGGAGCTGGCAACGGGCAGCACGGTCATCCGGTGATGCCCGGGCATTCTGTGAGAGGAGTCCGCTGATGGACCTGCAGCTGCTGGCCTCCGTGATCATCACGTTGTTCGTGATCATGGATCCGCCGGGTACAGTCCCGATATTCATGTCCTTGACGGCCCAAATGTCCGCCAAGGACCGGAATCGTTCCGCGTTCCAAGCCCTCTTGGTGGCCACAGGTGTGATCGTGGTGTTCGCGATCTTCGGCCAGTCGATTCTCAACTACATGCACATCTCGCTGGCGGCGTTGCAGGGTGCCGGTGGCCTGCTCCTGGTGCTGATCGCGCTGCAGCTGCTCACAGGCTCCACCAGCGGCGAGGAAAACGCCGCCAAGTACAAGAACGTGGCGTTCGTGCCGCTGGGCACACCGCTCATGGCCGGGCCGGGCGCGATTGTTGCCGTCATGGTGTTCGTGCAGCAGTCCAGCCAGCTCGCGGAGTATCTGGCGGTGGGTCTGGGCATCGCTGTGGTGCTTGGCTCGTTGTACCTGGCGATGCGCTTCGCGGGCGTCGTTCAGCGGGTCCTCGGTGAAAACGGTGTGGAGCTGGTGACGCGGATCGCCGGCCTGCTGCTCTCAGCCATTGCCGTGCAGATGATCGCGGACGCCGTTCAGGCCTTCGTGAAGGGTGCTGCCTGATCCAGGCCCGTGTCCGGCAGGGCCCCAATGTGGCGGAAGTCTGCCTTGTTGCCCAGCCTTTTCCGCATGACGTCGATGGCTTGCTCGTTCTGGTCGACGCACACAAAGTTGCGGCCCAACTTGGCTGCCACAGCTCCGAGGGTCCCTGAACCAGCGAAGAAATCGAGGCACCAATCGCCCTCACGGCTTGATGCGGAGACAATCCTGCGTACCAGGCCCTCGGGCTTTTGGGTGGGGTAACCGGTCTTCTCGCGGCCGGTAGGCGAGACGATGGTGTGCCACCAGACATCCGTGGGCAGCTTGCCGAGCTCACGTTTGGCGGGGGTGACCAGGCCAGGTGCCATGTACGGTTCCCGGTCCACTTCGGCGTTGTCGAAGTGATACTTGGTGGGGTTCTTGACGTACACCAGAATGTTGTCGTGCTTGGTGGGCCAGCGGTTCTTGGCGCGGGCGCCGTAATCGTAGGCCCAGATGATCTCGTTAAGGAAGCATTCCCGGCCGAAGATGGAGTCCAGCATCACCTTGGCGTAGTGGACTTCCCGGTAATCCAAATGCAGATACAGGGTGCCGTCGTCGGCCAGCAGCCGCCAAGCCTCCACGAGCTTGGGCTCCAGGAAGGACCAGTAGTCGCTGAAGGCGTCGTCGTAGCTGTGCAGGGCGCCCTTGATGGTGTCGTAAGAGCGGCCTTTGAAGCCGACGCGGTCGCCGTCGCCGTCCGCGTTGCGGACCATGCGGGTTTCCTGGCGGCGTTGGACCCGGCCCGTGTTGAAGGGCGGGTCCACGTAGATGAGTGTGAAGGCGCCGTCCGGCAGCGTAGGGAGGAATTCCGCGTTGTCCGCGTGCACCACCAAGTTGCCGCCGTCCGGCGCCCAAACAGATTCAGTCATTGAGGTTTTTAGGCCTCGGTGCTACCGGACTGGGCAGCTGCGGTCTCACCGGAAACCACTTCGCCGTTGCGGCGGCGCGTGCGGGTCCGGCGCGTGCGGGCCGGCTTTTCTGCGTTGTCTGCGGTGGCAGTGCGGGTTTCCGATGCACCGGCAGCGGGGGCTGTCTCACCATCAGAGGTACGACGGCGGCGCGTACGGTTGCGGCCACCCTCGCCCTTGGATCCGCTGGACTCGGCGTCGCCGGACCTACCGGAGCGTCCACGACCGCCATCACGACCGCCGTCGCGCTTGCCGTCACGTCCGCCATCGCGGCCTGAGCCGCCGGAGCGTGCATTCTTCTTGCCGGTTTCGCCGAGGTCCTCGAGGACTTCGGCGTCAACGCCGGCGAGGACGCGCTTGTTGCGCGGCAGACGACCCTTGGTGCCCTCGGGAATGTCCAGATCCGTGTACAGGTGCGGCGATGAGGAGTAGGTTTCAACGGGCTCGGGAACACTAAGTCCGAGGGCTTTGTTGATCAGGCCCCAGCGAGGCATGTCGTCCCAGTCAACAAACGTGACGGCGGTGCCCTTGTTGCCGGCGCGGCCCGTACGTCCAACGCGGTGCAGGTAGATCTTTTCGTCCTCCACGCACTGGTAGTTGATGACGTGGGTAACGTCATCGACGTCGATGCCGCGGGCTGCGACGTCGGTGGCCACCAGGACGTCAACCTTGTTGTTGCGGAACGCGCGGAGGGCCTGTTCACGGGCGCCTTGGCCGAGGTCGCCGTGAATGGCTGCAGCCGCGAAGCCGCGGTCCACGAGTTCCTCGGCAACCTTTGCGGCGGTGCGCTTGGTCTTGGTGAAGATGATGGTTCGGCCACGTCCGCGGGCCTGCAGGATGCGGGCCACAACCTCGGTCTTGTCCATGCTGTGCGCGCGGTAGATGAGCTGGCGGATGTCGCGCTTGGTCAGGCCTTCATCATTGGGGTCGGCTGCCCGGATATGGGTGGGCTGCGTCATGTAACGGCGAGCCATCGCGATGACGGGGCCGGGCATGGTTGCCGAGAAGAGGAGGGTCTGGCGGACTGCGGGGGTGCCGGCAATCAGGGTTTCCACGTCCGGGAGGAAGCCAAGGTCCAGCATTTCGTCGGCCTCGTCAAGGATGACCATTTTGACGTTCTTGAGGCTGAGGTGCTTTTGCTTGTAAAGGTCGATCAACCGGCCGGGGGTGCCGACAACGATTTCCACGCCCTTCTGCAGGGCATCAATCTGGGGTTCGTAGGCACGGCCGCCGTAGATGGTGGCGATGCGGGCGTTGCGCTTGCGTGACGCGGCCTGGAGGTCGTTGGCTACCTGCACGGCAAGCTCACGCGTGGGGACGATGACCAGGGCCTGCGGTGCGCCCGGGACAGCGAGCTTGGCGTATCCTGCATCATCCCTCCCGGCGACGCGCTGGAGGGCGGGGATGCCGAAGCCCAGCGTTTTTCCGGTACCGGTTTTGGCTTGGCCGATGATGTCGTGGCCGCTCAAGGCGACCGGCAGGGTCATGGCCTGGATCGGGAACGGGTGTGTGATTCCGGCGTCGGCCAAAGACTCAACGATGTCGGCGCGGACGTTGAAATCAGCGAACGACTTCTCTTCGATCTCGTGGGGCGTCTCATCCGAGATGATCGTTTCCTCGGGTTCGATGGATTCGGTTCCGGTGGAGTCCGTCAGGACTTCGTGGGTATGCAATTCACTCACAGGGAGTTTCCTTATTCATTTAGGCATTGGCGCTGCATGCTCAACGGGGCGGTAGAGCCGTACCGGAGCACGAACGGGCGCGCAAGCAAATCCAGTGGAAGCCGATCGCGGGCTATCTAAGTACTGGCACTGGTGACCAGTTGGTACATCTCAAGATCGCGTAGGGGCGGGCTTGTTGAGTTCAAAAATTAACTGAATCAACGACCGGGCATCCATTACTACACGCCCAGTCTATCCTCTGAGGGCCGGAAAGCCCGGATCGCCGCATGAACGCCGGTCAGGGCAGCAGCTCGAACCTGATTTCCCGGCTGGCAATGTCGGCCTTGAGCAACCGCACCCGGACTGTGGTTCCGGACTCCATTTCTCCGTCACACCGGGCGGTAACCGCGGGGTCTGCTATCTGTATGACGCCGAAGGGCCCGTTGCCGTTGCTGCTGCCGTTGCCGTTCTTTGAGCTGGATCCGTTGGAGGGTTTGGATCCGGAAATGACGACGGCGTCGAATTCCTGGCCGATGTGATTGGCCACCAAGGCTGCTTCCACGGTGTCCAGTGCGGCGCGCTCAAGGCGTCCGGCCAATTGGTCTGAGGAGGCCATGATCTCCGGCAGCGAGGGGAGTGCTTCCCGGGCCCATTGCGGGATGTCGTGGTTGTTGCTGAGTGCTTCGCAGATCACCAAGACAAAGCGATCGATGAGCCGCCGCAGGGGTGCGGTGGTGTGCGCATACGGAGCCCCGATGGCTGCTTGGATGACCTCCGCGGGCACCTCACCGTCAAAGGGTGTGTAACCGGCGCCCCTGAACAACATGCCGGCAGAGTGCAGGATGGCCAACTGTTTGGGATCGGATGCGTCCAAGGTCCGCAAATATTCGCCATAGGATACTTGGCCGTCCCAGGGCTTTCCGAGTGCAGAAGTCTGGCGCTTGAAATGGAGCAGGGATCGATCGTCAGGTGCCGGCATGGTGCGCAGTATCCCCACTTTGCCATCAAGCATCATCTGAGCTGCGGCCATACCGGTCATGAGGGATATCTGCGCGTTCCAGTCCTCAACCGGCAGCGACGGCGCAGCGACGATCCTGTACCCGCCGCCGTCGGTGGCTTGAACTATTTCCTGTTCCGGCATGTTCAGGCTTGCGCCCCCACGTTGCCGCTCCAGCTCAACGCGTTTGAGCCCTACTTCTTTGAGGAGCTGCAGAACGGGTGGGGCCGTACCGTCGTCGAGTTGCTGTTGAGCGCCCTTGTAGCTCAGTTTGGCCCTGCTGCGCACGGCAGCCCGGGCAACGGTGACCGTCTGAACTTCGGCTTTGGCATCCAAGTCAAAACGCCACACGAAAGCACTGCAATCCTGGTTGGCAAGCAGGCTGCCGGCGTTCTCGCTGATAACTTCCGGATGCAACGGGATCCGCCCGTCAGGAGCGTAGAAGGTTTGTCCGCGTTGACGCGTTTCTGCGTCCAACGCCCCACCCGGAGCCACGAAAGACGGAACATCGGCGATTGCGTAGAGGACCGTGTAACCGTTACCGGTGCGGTCGATGAACAGGGCCTGGTCCAGGTCGGTGGATGTCGCCGGATCGATAGTCACAAACGCTATGTCCCGCAGGTCCTGTTCCGGAAGCTCGAGGGCGTCTACGGCCTGCTGTGCTTCTTCCACAGCGTCTGCAGGGTATTCACCGGGGAGTTCCAGCTCTGTCCTGAGAGCGGCAAGGGCCGCGGCGAGCTGGTCCGATGAGTCGTCGACGTTGGGTGCTATCCGATGATGTGACACGAAAATCAGGTTAGCCCGAAATGGGCCGATAGTCTTGGACGCGCTAGCGAAGGAACCCGCCGTCCATGAGGGACGGCGGGTTCCTTCTTTGAGCGCGTAAGCCTGTCCGGGTGGGTTATTGACCGGCCGGAGGTGTCAGCGTGAAGGTTGCGGCCTCATCGCCATAGACATCAGTGACCACGATCTTGGTGGGGCCGTTCTTGATGTCGAACGCGATCACTCCCTGTTTGACCTCCCCCGTGGCGACGCTCCCCATCGGCAGGCTGCCCAGGTCCTCAGTGAGGAACAGCAACTCACCTTCTTTTCCGTCAGCGTCGAAGGCCTGGAAGTTCGTTGAGGAAGCGAAGCTTGTCCCCGTCAGTGTCTCCCAGGACACCTCCACCACGAGGAACCCCCCGTTGGCGGGTTTCATGTACGACATCGAGGGGATTTCGTTGGTGTAAAGAGAATCGACCACGCCCACCTTTACCTTGGTGCTGTCATCAACATCCACGGTGAAGGAGTTCGCCTCGTTGGCAGTGCCAGGCGAGGGCACCAGGGGCCCTTGACTGGCGGAAGGGAGCGGTGCAGCAGGTGTGGTTCGTCCCTGCTGGACTGCAGCGGCGAAGAGGGTGAAAGACAGCACAGTGGACACAATTCCCACGATCACACCAGCGAACCAGACGACGATGGTGATGATCCACGCCTTCTTCTTGTTCTCCAGGTAGCCTGCCAGCGGCCTGCCCTCTTTGTCCCGGGCGTTTCCTGTCAAGGTGATGATGAGGTCCACAACGGACCAGATGCCGAAGCCGCCGGCAGTGAGCAGCTTCGCGATTCCGGTACCAATCTTGCCCAGATAGAAGCGGTCCACACCCAAGCCACCCAGAAGCAGCGCCAAAATCCAGGTGGTCATGAAGGACTTGGCCGGAACCGCCCCGCCCGTAGTTCCATAAGGGCCTGAAGCCGGTCCGGGTTGGTAGCCAGGCTGTGCTCCACCTTGGAACTGGCCGCCGTAAGCATAAGGCGCGGCCGGGACCTGCGGAACTCCTGATCCGGCATCGTTTTGGGGCGTGGGCGGGTAACTCGGGTGACTCATGGAAATTCCTTCAGTGAAGTGGGTGCGAGGAGGAGGACGGGCGGTATGCAGGGCACATGGCAGTCAACTCACGTCGAGCCAGCCTAGTAGGAACGATGCCGGAAGCAGAACGCAAACCCCGGGAATCTCATGCCCGGCCAGGGATAGGCTGGGTTCATGGGCATATCCCCGGACGCCGCAGCCTCTGCCAGGGAACTCTCAGCGGAGTTGCTTGGAGCCATGGCCTATGGCGAGCTGTCTGCTTTCGGACGGCTCTCGCTGGACTCCCGTTATGCTCCCACCCTTCATGACAGGTCAGTGCTGGCGAAGATCGCTGTGGGTGCCTACGGCAACTTCGCGCTCCTCAGCGATCGATTGGTGGAGATGGGGGTCGACCCCGAACATGCGATGCTGCCGTTCCAGCGTTCCTTCGACCATTTCCACGAGCGCACCAAACCGGGAGACTGGTTCGAATCCGTCATGAAGGCCTATGTGATCGACACTGTGTCGTCGGACTTCTACAGGGCTGTCGCGATGTTCCTTGACCCACAAACGCAGCATTTTGTTGAACGGGTGGCTTCCCCCGATCAAGCCACTGAAGTCCTTCGGGTTCTGCTGAGGAGGGCCCTGAGTGATGACCCACGCCTGGCATCGCGCCTTGCACTGTGGGGCCGCCGCCTGGTGGGAGAGGCCTTGACGCAGGCGCAACGCGTCGGCATGGAGCACCCGCGGCTGGGCCCAACGCTGAGAAGCGGAGGGGACTCGCGTGCTGAGGTGAAACGGCTGACGACGGAACTCGCCGGGAAGCATTCCCGCCGGATGACGGGCCTTGGCCTGACAGCGTAGACGCCGGCCAGCTCAGGACCGGCTAGGGCTCAACGGTGTCCAACGCCTGCAGCAGCGACTTCGCTGCCGCCGTCGGGTCTGTTGCCTCCGTGATGGCGCGCACGACGACGATGCGGCTGGCCCCCGCGGCGACCACCTGTTCAACGTTGCTGTGGTCGATGCCGCCAATGGCGAACCATGGAAGTGTCTTCACGTCGCCTGCACGTTTCTGTGCCTCTGCGGCATATGTGACCAAGCCCGGACCCACAGCCGCGCGCCCGGGTTTGGTGGGCGTTGCCCAGACCGGACCCACACAGAAGTAGTCCAGTCCCAAGGGACCTTGGGCGGTAGCAATTGCCGCGTCGATTTGTTCCGGTGTGTGGGTGGAAAGACCGATGCCGGTGACATTCGGCAGGAGTGTGCGGGCGGCCGTCAGAGGCAGGTCCTTCTGACCGATGTGGAACACGGGAGCCCCGGAAATACTGGCAACATCGGCCCGGTCGTTGACAGCCCACAGCCGTCCGTGCCGTTGTGCGACGCTCCGCAAAACGGCCAACATTTCAAGCTCCTCGGCAGCTTCCAGCGTCTTGTCGCGGAGCTGGATGATGTCCACACCACCGGCGAAAGCGGCGTCCACAAAGTCTTCAAAATCGCCCTGCCGTTGACGGGCATCAGTGCACAAATAGAGGCGGGCAGAGGCGAGGGCGTCAGGCTGGGTCATGGAAACCAGAGTAGTTCCTCTAAACTGGGCACGTACTGCGGGAGCCGCGACATTCGTCATATGACTGTCCGGCTGAGAGGGCTTCAGCGCCGACCGCTTGACCTGATCCGGCTAGTACCGGCGTAGGGAAGGAAACCAATGGCAGATCCCCGCCATACCCCCATCCAGGCAGACGTGGCCGTCATTGGCGGCGGCATCATAGGCCTGGGCATCGCCCACGAAGCCAGGCGGCTGGGCCGTTCAGTGGTGCTGATCGACCCCGCCCCGGCCTCGGGCGCAACGTTCGCCGCCGCCGGAATGCTTGCACCCGTCAGCGAACTGCATTACCAGGAGGAAGACCTCCTGGAATTGATGATTGAGTCTTCCCGGCTGTGGCCCTCCTTCGTGGACAGACTGCACTTGGGGGGAGCGGGCAGCGGATACCGCACGACGCCCACCCTCGCCGTGGGTGCCGACGCAGCCGACCGCAGGGCGCTCGCAGACCTCAGGAACGTACAGCTCGCAGCTGGCTTGGGAGTCGAACCTCTTGCCCTGCGGGACGCGAGGAACCGCGAGCCGCTCCTTAGCCCGCAGATTTCCTGCGCTTTCGACATTCCCGCCGACCACCAAGTGGATCCGCGAAAGCTCGCCGCCTGCATCCTGGCTGGATTGGCTAACCATTCGCCTGACGACGCCTCCTGGGTGCCCGGGGCCGATGACGGATTCGCCGTTCTTTCCCCGGCGCGCGGTGTGCTGCGAGATGGCGGGCGGGTCACCGGAGTGGAACTCGAATCCGGAGTCGTGGTCCTTGCCGCGGAGACTGTGGTGGCCAACGGGCTGGGGGCATCCCACGTGTCGGGGCTCCCTGAGGGACTGACCCTTCCAGTGCGGCCGGTCTATGGCGACATCCTCCGGCTTCGCGTCCCCGAAAAGCTCCGGCCCTTGGTGACGTCCACTGTTCGGGGGATGGTTCGAGGCGTTCCGGTTTACATCGTTCCCCGGGACGACGGAACCGTGGTGATCGGAGCGACGCAACGCGAAGACCGGTTGTCAGCGACTTCCAACGCAGTCTCGGCCGGCGGCGTCTATCAACTGCTGAGGGATGCCCAAACTCTGGTCCCCGCAGTGGCGGAACTGGAACTCCTTGAAGCAACTGCCCGCGCCCGCCCCGGCACTCCGGACAACGCCCCCCTGCTTGGACGGGTCAGCGGTCCCCACGGCGACATTGACGGCTTGGTGATCGCTACAGGATTCTTCCGCCACGGTGTACTCCTGACTCCCGTAGCCGCCAGGATCGTGGGCGAACTCATCAACGGATCCAAGGACCCTCGATGGGCTCCGTTCCTGCCTGATCGCTTCGCGGGCAACGCTTCAGTTCCCCAAGTACTCACACCAGCAGCACACGCTCCCACCAAGGAAACAGCATGAACATCAAACTCAACGGAACCGATCACGCAGTCTCCGATGACGCATCCGTCAGCACTCTGGTCACAGCGATCACGGGCCGCGCCTTGGACCCTCGCGGTCAAGCGGCCGACGGCGGCAAGCTGGGAGTCGCGGTCGCACGTAACTCCGAGGTGGTGCCCCGCAGCCAATGGGCCGTGACGGCGCTGGCCGACGGAGACGAACTCGAACTCGTAACAGCAGTCCAAGGAGGCTGAACCATGACAACAGCAAACATTGACGGTCGAACCACTGATGTGCTGGCGATCGACGGCGTGGAATTCGGTTCCCGACTCATCATGGGCACCGGAGGCGCGCCGAGCCTTGATGGCCTGGGATCAGCGCTCCTGGCTTCGGGGACCGAGCTCACCACCGTAGCCATGCGGCGCTACTCACCCGCCGAAACGGGATCGCTGTTCCAGCTCCTGGTGGACCACAACATCCGGGTACTTCCCAACACTGCGGGCTGCTTTACTGCCAAGGACGCCGTGATGACCGCTGAACTGGCCCGCGAAGCGCTGGAGACAGATTGGGTGAAGTTGGAAGTCATCGCCGACGAACACACGCTCCTGCCCGACGCCGTGGAACTGGTGGATGCAACGGAACAACTGGTGAACCGGGGCTTCAAGGTTTTCGCCTACACAAATGACGATCCCGTGCTCGCGCTCAGGCTCGAGAACCTGGGTGCCACCGCCGTCATGCCCTTGGGATCACCCATTGGAACCGGCCTCGGCATCCTGAACCCACACAACATTGAACTCATCGTGTCCCGGGCCTCCGTACCCGTGGTCCTCGACGCGGGAATCGGAACCGCCTCCGATGCCGCGTTGGCCATGGAGCTGGGCTGTGACGCCGTCCTGCTGGCCACCGCTGTAACCCGGGCCCAGAACCCGGTGCAGATGGGGGAGGCCTTCAAGCACGCTGTCATCGCCGGTAGGCTGGCGCTGCAGGCAGGCCGGATTCCCCGGCGGGAGCACGCGCTCGCGTCCTCGGCGATGGAAGGCCGGGCAGAGTTCCTCTGATCCGCACCCTCGGAATGTGGCAGCCGGGCTCGGCGACGCATTTCAGAACGACAACCTCGGCGCACACGCGGCGTCGTGCGGGGGCTTAAGTCGTGCCGGGGCTTAAACAGTAGTGACCGCCACCAGTGGGTGACGGTCACTACTGTTTAAGGTTCTAAAGCCGCAGCGCCTTGGTGAGGGCCGCAGTATCGTGCTGGGTCCTGGTCCGGCCGAGAAAGAGCACCACGGCAACCGCCGCGGCAGTGCCGAGCACAATAGGTAGGACCCACGGAATCCACGTTGCGCCAGGCTGGTAGCCCAATCCGGCGCTGATGAACGCGATCCAACTCAGGGTGCCCACAGCTGCTGAGACACCGGCCGGCAGCGCGATCCCGTACTTGCCGTGCCGCTTGTCGTTGGCCCACACAATGAAACCAGTGGCAATGGTGGCCAGAACCACCACGACGAGAGAAAGCATGAAAACTCCTTAGCGGACGACGAGACGTAGGAAGACCCTAGAGAGCGCCGAAGCCGACGCGCCGGGTTTCCTCGGCGCCGATTTCCACGTAGCCCAGCACGTTGCCGGGAACAATGACCTGTCGGCCCTTGTCATCAGTGAGGCGAAGCTCGGAGCCTTTGGTCACGGCCTCAGCCACAATCTTGGCGACGGCGTCGGCATCCAGGGAGGATTCGAGCACGATCTCACGGCCAACGTTCTGAATGCCGATCTTTACTTCCACAGCAAGGCCTCCAAGCCAATCAAGTGTTAAGTCAGTCCTCTATTTGTAGCCTAGGACTCTTTGGGGAATCGACTGATTCCGCGCCAAGCTAAACGATAGATCAGATCGCTGGCCACATCGAGGTCCAGGTTTCCGTCCGTTTCGAGCCAATATCTGGCGCTGACCTGAGCCATTCCGGCCAAACCACGGCCAAGAAGCTGCGCTTCCAGAGGGGGCAGCTTGGTGTCCTCGGCAATAACACGGGCCACGGCGTCCGCGAACGTTTTGTTGAAAGTCTCCAAACGCGAACTGACATCGGCATCATTGATCAGGTCCGATTCGAACACCAGGCGATGGGCTTGGTCGTCGTCGGCAATGAACCTGTAGTAAGCGCGCATGACGGCCTTGACGCGTTCCTTGTTATCCGTGGTGGAGTTCAAGGCGTTGAGCATCAGTTGCGTCAGTGTTGCAAGGTGGCTGTCCAGGAGCGCCATGTAAAGCTCGCGCTTGGAGGGGAAGTGCTGATAGAGCACTGGTTTGCTCACGTGGGCGGCCTCCGCGATTTCGTCCATGGCTGCCCCGTGGAAGCCGTTGGCAACGAATACTTCCAGCGCCGCGTTCAGCAACTGTGCGCGGCGCTCGTCCCGCGGCAACCTTGGTGAACGCGTTGTACCTGCCCGTTCCTGCCTGGCCGGTGCCCCATCGTTTGCCCGTGTGCCGTCAGCCACAGTCTGCCGCCTTTCCTTCGCAGTTATGACTACTCTACCGGGGGGTAATATGACCGGGCGGCATCTGCAGGCATAGATTGGGGTATGGCCTCAATTGTTGCTGCCCACGCTACTGCGCCCGCTGTCCTCCCGCCCCTCGTTGAACCGGCCGCCGAACTTACGCCGGCCGAGGTGGAGCGGTATTCCCGGCATCTCATCATTCCTGAAATTGGCGCCCTGGGCCAACGCAGGCTCAAGAACGCCAAAGTCCTGGTCATAGGCGCCGGTGGCCTTGGTTCCCCCGCACTGCTGTACCTGGCCGCCGCCGGAGTGGGCACCCTGGGCATACTGGACGATGACGCGGTGGACCTTAGCAACCTGCAGCGGCAGGTCATCCATGGTGTGAAGGACGTGGGTACGCCCAAGGTCGAATCCGCACGTGACGCCATCGCAGAACTCAACCCCTTGGTCAACGTTGTCCTGCACAATGTCCGCCTTGACGCTTCCAATGCGCTGGATCTGTTTGCGCAGTATGACCTCATCCTGGACGGCGCTGACAACTTTGCAACGCGGTATCTGGTGAACGACGCCGCTGCCATCCTCGGCAAGCCCTATGTCTGGGGATCCATCTTCCGCTTTGACGGCCAGGTGAGCGTCTTCTGGGCCGACCACGGGCCCACGTACAGGGATCTCTACCCGGAAGCGCCTCCCGCCGGCTCGGTGCCGTCCTGTGGCGAGGGTGGCGTGTTCGGCATGCTCTGCGCAGCGGTTGGATCGCTCATGGTCACCGAGGCCGTGAAGCTGATTACCGGCGTCGGGCGTTCATTGCTGGGCCGGGTGGCACTTTTTGATGCTTTGGGCGGAAACTGGCGCGAGATCAAGGTCTCAAAGGATCCGGAAGCCGAACCCATTACGGAATTGACCGACTACGAGGCCTTCTGTGGAGTAACGCCGCCGGCGGCCACGGACCAGGAGCACACTGTTTCCGCCAAAGACCTGGCCGCAATGCTTGCCGAACGGGAGTTGGGGGAGCGGGACTTCGAACTCGTGGATGTCCGCGAGTCGGGCGAGCACAGCATCGTGAGCATCGACGGCTCTATCCTGATTCCGCAGGGCCGCATACTCTCCGGCGAAGCGTGGGTGGAGCTGCCGCAGGACAGGGACATCGTGTTCCACTGCAAGGCCGGGACTCGATCGGCTGCTGTCCTTGAAGCGGCGCAAAAGGCCGGCTACACGCGCGTCAGCCATCTCGACGGCGGTATTCTCGCCTGGGTGCGCGATGTGGAACCGGAGAAGCCCATTTACTGATCGTTGCCCGTTCAGGCCTTTGTCTGTAAAGCTCAACCATGAGCGAAGATCTGGCAGAGACCCTGCAACACCCTCTTGGTTCCGGTTTTGGGCACGGTTCCACCGCCCGGGAGGTCATCGATGGAATCGACCTCGCCGGAAAGGCGGCTATCGTTACCGGCGGATACTCCGGGCTCGGCCTGGAGACAGTTCGGGCGCTGGTTTCAGCCGGCGCGGAAGTCACAGTCCCGGCTCGCAGGACCCAACACGCGAAGGAGGTGCTGGCTGGCGCCGGTCTCGGTGACACGGTCACGGTGGAAGAGATGGACCTGGCAGACCAGGACAGCGTTAAAGCATTCGCCCAGCGATACATGGCCGGGCACGGTTCGTTGGACATCCTCATCAACAACGCGGCCATCATGGCAAGCCCGGAAGAACGCGTGGGACCGGGCTGGGAAGCCCAGTTCGCCACCAACCACCTGGGGCACTTCACTCTGGTCAACGCTCTCTGGCCTGCCCTGTCGGCATCCGGCAACGCCCGCGTAGTTTCCTTATCCTCCACCGGCCACAAGCTGTCCCCGATCCGGTTCGAGGACATCAATTTCGCTACCGGCTACGACAAATGGCGGGCCTATGGTCAGGCCAAGACGGCCAATTCACTTTTTGCCGTGGAACTTGACCGGCGGGGACGGGAATTCGGCGTGCGGTCTTTCGCGGTGCATCCAGGGGGCATCATGACTGAGCTGCAACGGCATTTGCCCAAGGAAGAGATGGTGGCCGCAGGCTGGATGGACGGCGAGGGAAATCTCCGGGAAGGATTCAAGACGCCGGAACAGGGCGCAGCAACCTCGGTTTGGGCGGCGACGTCACCGGCTTTGGCAGGCAAAGGCGGGGTTTACTGCGAGGACTGCGACATCGCCAATCCCACCGACAAAGATTCACCCCTCGCCCGCTACCAAGGTGTGGACGCGCACGCTATCGACAAAGCAGAAGCAGGGAAACTGTGGGACCTGTCCGCCGAGCTGACAGGTATCAACGCTTTCGCGTAAGTGGCGAGGTGGCCTCAGGCGCTTTCGGAGCGGAGTTGCCCGTGATCCACCGGGCACTCCGCGGCCGGGGCGGCTTGGGGCTTCTCCACTTCGATGCCGTAGAGGGCTTCCAGAGCGGCAACATACTCTTCCTGTTGGCCGTTGGCTGCCAGTTCGCGTGCCCTGACCGTGGGAATGTGCAGGAGCTGCTTGACCATCCGGCGAAGGGCGAACTCAACCTCTTCGGCGGCGGCGGTGCAACCATGCCGTGCCCGGACTTTTTCCATTTCCGCGTCAAGGACGTTCATGGTGTGGCGGCGCAGCGCCACAATGGCAGTGTCCACGGAGCGGGCTTCGCGTTCGGACTCGAAAGTGGTGGCGGCGCCGTTGACTATTGCGCTGGCCTGGGAAAGTGACTCTGCCTGCTCCTGAGGCGCAGCCAGCCGTACGGATTCAAGCGTCAGGAGCTCAACGCCATCGAGTTCGCCCACTGCGGGGTCGAAGTCGTGGGTGAGGGCGAGGTCGATAGCGATCAAGGGTTTGCCCGAGTGGGCCCGGACGCGGGCAAGATCGGCGGCCTCCACTCTGTTGTCAGAGCCGCTGCAGCCAATCATGACGTCAGCTGCGGCAACAGCAGCGGGAAGAGTGTCGGCGTCGAGCGCTGTTCCGCCGCGGGTGGCTACAAAGCCTTCGGCGCGGCCGGAAGAAGAGTAAACGGAGACGTCTGTGCAGCCGCGCTCCCGCAGAAGCGACATGGTTGCGCCGGCGTAGGCCCCGGTTCCGAAGACCACAACCTTTTTGCGGGACCAATCGTCGTTTTCGGCGAGGTCGGTGGCAAGGTCCAATGCGACGGAAACGATCGAGAGCCCGCGCGAGCCGAGGGCTGTCTGCGCGCCGACATCCTTGGCCGTTTTGGAGGCCGCCTGGAACAAGCGCACAAGGCCGGAGCTGGCGGTGCCTTCCTGCTGTGCTGTGATCAGCGCCCGGCGAACCTGGCCTGCGATCTCGCGCTCACCTACCACGGCTGAATCCAGGCCGGCGCTCACAGCGAACAGGTGCCGTGTGACGTCCGGACCGGTGTTTGTGGCGAAGGAGCGTGAGACGAGTTGCTCGTTGAGGCCGCTGAGTTCGCTGATCTGGGAGACAAGGGCCGAACGAGCCGCCTCAAGGTCAGCTCCGTTGGCTGTTTCTCCGTAAATTTCGTAGCGGTTGCACGTGGCCAGGACAACGGCTCCGGAAACCAGGGAGGAGTCTGTCAGGGCTGCCGAGGCAAGCTCAGAGGAACCGTTGCTCAACTGAGCGACAGTTTCGAGGTCGATGTCGGCGTGTGTAGCCACCAATGAGAAAAGAACCACAGCACCCCAATCATAGCTTTTTCGTAGCCCGGTAGAACAATGCAGCACCGTGGTGATCCCCACGAAGGCCAGTGATCCCCGACACAACGGCCCGGGCCGGGCGCGACGTGACAGCTTGTCGTTATCTTTTGCCCCGGATTTTCGGCACAATCGAAGGCATGACTTCTAGCGCGGCAGCATCCAACAGTACGGCTTCCAACGCCCCGGCGGGAACCCTCGGCGCCAACCACCCGCTCAACGACGGCCGTACCTCGGACTCGCCGTTGATCACTGCCTACCGCGGTGGCACGCCGTCCCGCAGGCCTGTATGGTTCATGCGCCAGGCGGGTCGTTCCCTGCCTGAGTATCTGAAGGTCCGCCAAGGCGTTGCCATGCTGGACTCTTGCCTGCGGCCTGAACTGGCCGCCGAGATCACCCTGCAGCCGGTTCGCCGCCACGACGTTGACGCCGCCATCTTCTTCTCGGACATCGTTATTCCGTTGAAGCTCGCCGGCGTGGGAGTGGACATCGTCCCCGGCGTAGGACCCGTGTTGGACAAGCCGGTGCGAACGGCAGCTGATGTGGCCGCCCTTCCCACCCTGACGTGGGAAGCCCTCGAGCCGATCCGCGAAGCCGTCCGCCTGACGGTTGCCGAACTCGGAAAGACCCCGCTGATCGGCTTCGCCGGTGCGCCATTCACCCTGGCCGCCTACATGGTTGAAGGGAAGCCCTCCCGTGATCACCTCGGGCCCCGAACCATGATGCACGCCGATCCCGAGACGTGGGCGGCGCTGGCCAACTGGGCTGCCGATACCTCCGGAATGTTCCTTCAGGCCCAACTTGAGGCAGGCGCTTCGGCGGCGCAGCTCTTCGATTCCTGGGCCGGATCCCTTGGCCTGGCTGACTACACCAAGTACGTGGCGCCGGCATCCACCCGGGCGCTGGACCACGTCCGTGGACTCGGGGCGCCGTTGATCCACTTTGGAACCGGCACTTCCGAGCTTCTGGTTGCCATGCGCGACGTCGGCGTAGACGTCATAGGTGTGGACTACAGGCTGCCCTTGGACGAAGCCAACCGACGCCTGGGTGGAACTGTGCCGCTTCAAGGCAACATCGACCCCGCTCTTCTGTCCGCCCCGTGGGAGGTCCTTGAAGCCCACGTCCGGGAGGTCATCGCTGCTGGTTCCCACGCCCCGGGCCATGTGCTGAACCTTGGTCATGGAGTTCCTCCCGAAACAGACCCCACCGTTCTGACGCGCGTTGTGGAGCTCATCCACTCCATCCCTGCGGAGTAGGCGCTATGCGCGCGGGGCATGCGACGTCCACGTCGGAGCCGATACCAGCAGCTGCACGGCCAACTGCCGTGGTAGTTGGCGGCGGCATCTCAGGCCTGATCGCTGCGCGGGAGCTTGCCGCGGCCGGGTCAGCGGTTACTGTCCTCGAGGCGACCACCGCATGGGGAGGCTGCGTGGGAAGCCATGTTGTTGCCGGGCTGCGTCTGGACAGCGGGGCGGAGTCGTTTGCCACACGGTCCACGGCCGTCGCCGACCTCGCGCGTGAGTTGGGCCTGGCGGACCATATAGTTGCTCCCCATCCCGGAGGTGCCTGGGTGCAGCTTCCGGACGGCCCGCAGGAGCTTCCCAAAACCGGAGTACTCGGTATTCCCGCGAATCCCTGGGACCCTGAGGTTCGACGATCCCTGGGTCTCCTCGGAGCCATCAGAGCCTCGTTTGACCGCTGGCTCCCGGCATCTGTCGGTACGTCCGCGGAGGTCACCAGTGTTGCCGCTCTGGTTGGTACCCGTATGGGCAAAAGGGTTCTGGAGCGGCTTGTTTCGCCGGTGGTAGGCGGCGTTCATTCCGCTGACCCTGCCCTTTTGGACGTGGATATGGTGGCCCCGGGCCTGCGCGCCGGAATCCGCTCTCATGGCTCACTTGCTGCTGCTGTCGCAGCTCAACGCAAAGGGGCCAAGGACGCCCCGTCTTCATCCTCCGGGGCGTCGTCCGGAACGGCAAAAGCGGGTTCCGCCGTGGCCGGCCTGAAGGGTGGAATGAACACTCTGGTGGACGCCCTCGTCGCTGACCTGCAGGAGCGGGGGGTTCAGTTGCTCGCCGGTCGGCGTGCCGAGGACGTTGTGAAAACTGAAGAGGGTTGGCGGGTCACCGCTGAAAGTTCCACCTACGACGCCGGCCGCCTGGTGGTTGCGCTTGACGGCCCGGCCGCCGTCAGGTTGCTGGAGAAGTCCTTGCCTGTGCTGTCCGGCCTCCGTCCGGCTCCAGGACCCCTGGTAAGCCTGGTGACCTTGGTGGTGGACCTGCCGCAACTTGATGGCAGGCCCAGGGGGACCGGAATCCTGGTTGCACCCGAAACCCCGGGGATCAAGGCCAAGGCCCTCACCCATGCAACGGCGAAGTGGGATTGGTTGGCTGACGAAGCCGGTCCGGGCACCCACGTCCTGCGCCTGTCCTATGGTCGGCGTGAAGTGGCAGGCGGCGGCGCGGACGTTGTCATGGACGATGAGTCGCTCCTTACCGCCGCCGTGGCAGATGCTTCCGCGCTGCTGACGGTTCCGGTATCCAAGGCGGACATCGTGGATTGGGATGTGGTGCGCTGGGCTGGCGCCCTGCCGTTCGCCGCCGTCGGTCATAAACAGCGCGTGGCGGAGGTTCGTCAGGCGTGCGCGTCTGCCAACCGCCTTACCGTGGTGGGCGGCTGGTTGGCCGGGAACGGCCTTGCTGCAGTAGTGGCCGACACTCGTGCGCAAGTGGCCCGGGTGCATGCAGGCTGATCACCAGAATGGTGATTTGCGTCACTTCTACGCCTTGTAGAACTAATCCGTTTCGACTTAGCGGCTGGCACGGGGCAAACTTGAACCATGAGCCACACTTCTGCCGAATCTGTCACTAAAACTGCTGATACCGAAGAGCAGTTCTTCACGCTCTGGACTGTCTTCAAGCGCTCGGCCGATGTCCTGCGCAGCGGCGACGCAGCCCAGGAGTACGAGGCCCTGGTAGAGAAGCTTGCCGAAGGCGGAGTCACCGTTCGCGGCAGCTACGACGTCTCCGCTATGCGCTCCGACGCCGACATCATGGTGTGGCTCCATGGGGCCAAGCCCGAAGACCTGCAGTCCGCGGTCCGCTCCATCCGGCGCAGCAAACTCTTTGCCGGCACCGAGATCGTATGGTCCGCCATGGGCGTGCACCGCGAAGCGGAGTTCTCCAAGAGCCACATTCCGGCCTACGCTCGTGGCGTGGAGCCCAGCACCTGGCTGTGCGTGTACCCCTTCGTCCGCTCTTACGAGTGGTATATCCTCCCGGCCGAGGAACGCGGCGCCATGCTCCGCGAACACGGTCTGCTGGGCAGGGAATTCCCGCAGGTCATCTCCAACACCGTCTCCTCGTTCGCGTTGGGTGACTGGGAATGGATCCTCGGACTCGAGGCACCGGAACTGGTGGACCTTGTGGACCTGATGCGCCATCTGCGGGACAGCGAGGCCCGCAACCACGTCCGTGAAGAAATCCCGTTCTACACCGGCCGCCGCGTGTCCGCTGCCGAGATTGCCGAGGTCCTTGCATGAGCACTCCAGTCGTTTCCACGGCCGTCAACGAAGTCACCGAGCGCGGCCGCCAGGAACCCAAAAATTACGACGCCGTGCTGCTCGCGTCCTTCGGCGGGCCCGAAGGCCAGGACGACGTCATTCCCTTCCTCCGCAATGTCACCCGCGGTCGCGGCATTCCGGATGAACGTCTCGAAGAGGTCTCCCACCACTACCGCGCTTTTGGCGGCATTAGCCCCATCAACCAGCAGAACCGTGAACTGAAGGCTGCCATCGAGGCCGAATTGGCACAGCGCGGCATTGACCTTCCCGTGCTGTGGGGCAACCGCAACTGGGATCCCTACATTGCGCCCGTCCTGCAGGACGCTTACGACGCCGGACACCGCAGGCTCCTGATGCTTACCACTAGCATCTACTCCTGTTACTCAAGCTGCCGCCAGTACCGCGAGGACATCGGCGTTGCCCTGACGGAAACCGGGTTGGATGGCAAGCTCCAGGTGGACAAGATCCGCCAGTACTTCGACCACCCCGGCGTAGTCCAGCCCTTCCTGGAGGGTACATCTGCGGGCTTGGAGGAGATCCGCGGCAAGCTCGTCGCAGCCGGCGAGACTGACCCGGACTCAAAGATCCGCGTCCTGTTTGCTACGCACTCGATCCCCACCCGGGATGCCGAGGCCGCTGGAAGGTCCGAGGACGAGCCCCGCGAATTCGCGGAAGGCTCGGCTTATGCTGCCCAGCACTTGGCCAACGCCAAGGCCATCATGGATGTTGTGGCACCCAATGTTGCCTGGGACCTGGTGTACCAGTCCCGTTCCGGCGCCCCGCACATCCCGTGGCTTGAGCCGGACATCAACGACCATCTCGAGGAAATCGCCCCTGAAGGGGTCCGCGGCGTCGTCATTGTTCCCCTAGGCTTCGTCAGCGATCACATGGAAGTTGCCTGGGACCTGGACACCGAGGCTCTGGAAACCTGCAAGGACCTCGGCATCGAAGCAACCCGTGTCCCCACCCCGGGTACGCACGCAGCTTTCGTGTCCGGCCTGGTAGACCTGATCTGCGAACGCACGGTGGAGAACAACATCGCCGAGCGCCCCCACGTGACGGACCTGGGTGCTTGGTACGACGTCTGCCGTCCCAACTGCTGCGAAAACTTCCGCGGAGCGAAGCCCGTCATTTCAGAAGTTGGTACCACAGTGGGCATCGGGCACGACGCGTACCCCGCTCCGGAGGCTGCCAAGTGACCGTACGCATCGGCACCAGGGCGAGCAAGCTCGCCCTGACGCAGACGCAGCAAACTGCGGACCGGTTGGCTGCCGTTGGCGGCTTCCCTGTGGAACTCGTGCACATCAAGACCGAGGGCGACGTCAAAACCGGGTCCCTTGCCCAGATGGGCGGCACAGGCGTGTTCGTCGCGGCCCTTCGGGACGCACTTCTCGCTGAGACCTGTGACGTTGCCGTGCACTCCCTCAAGGACCTGCCCACGGGCGCCGCACTTGGCCTGAGCATCGCGGCAACACCCAAACGGGTGGATGTCCGCGACGTACTCTGTGCCCGCGATGGCATGACGCTCGCCGAACTGCCGGGCGGCGCCAAAGTCGGTACAGGCTCACCACGGCGGGCCGCGCAACTCCGGGCTGCACGTCCGGACATTGAGGTGCTCGACATCCGTGGGAACGTGGATACCCGCCTCGGCCGTGTCCCTGGTTTGCCGGGAAATGTGACCGATGTTGTTGTCCCCGGCAAGACCTGCGATCTTGACGCTGTGGTGTTGGCCGCAGCGGGCTTGGAACGCATGGATCGGTTGGACACCGTCAGCGAATTCTTCGAATCCGACGTCATGCTGCCGGCCCCCGGGCAGGGAGCGTTGGCCATCGAATGCCGGACGGATGACGCTCCGCCACTGGGCGGTTCCACCGAGGGATCAAACTCGGTGCTGGCCCAGGCCCTTGCCGCTTTGAACGACGACGACACCCGCCTCGCCGTTACGGCCGAGCGTGCCGTTCTGGCCCGGCTCGAAGCCGGTTGTGCTGCTCCCGTGGGGGCTTACGCCTTCCGGAAGGGCAGCATGCTGCACCTTGAAGCAGTGGTCTGCGCCGTGGACGGCACCAAGACAGTCCGCGAAAAGAAAGCCACGGACGGTCTAACGGAAGTCGGAGCCACGTTGCTCGGCATCGAAGTGGCTGAGCTCTTGCTCGCTGCCGGCGCCGCGGAGATCGCGGACCTTGCCGCGTCCTGAGCCGTATGAAGTAAATGGGCTGACCGGCCGGCGTGTCCTGATCACCAGGAGCGCCGACCGTGCACGCCCTTTGGCGGCGCTGCTGAGTGAGTTGGGGGCCGAGCCCTTGGTGCTTCCGCTCATCGATTTTGAGAGGGCAGGGGACCAGGCTTCCCTTGATGCGGCCTTGGACAAGTTGGCGGCCGGCGACTTTGACTGGCTGGTGATCAGCAGTATCACCACCGTCCGGGTTCTCATGGAGAAGGCTGCCCAGCGCGGGATGGCACTCGCGGATCTTGTTCCATCGGGAACAAAGGTGGCCACCATTGGCTCTTCGTCCCATCAGGTTCTCGAATCCGTAGGCCTCGCCGTTGCTCTGGCGCCTGAGGATGTCCAATCGGCGGACGGCCTCCTTGCTGTGTGGGAAGCGTCCCGCGTACGCGTGTTCCTGCCCCAAGCCGATATTGCGGCGGCCAGCCTGCGCGACGGCCTGGCGGCAAGCGGTGCGGACGTGACGTCCGTGGTCGCCTACCGCACGGTTGACTACCCTGCCCGTGCCGAACTCCGCCTGACAGCGGTACTCCCGTCCGGCGTCGGGACGTCCTTCACTGACGATCCGGCAACACTTGTTCCGGAAGACGCGCGGGCAGCACTGGATGCCGGAACCGTGGACGCTGTGGTGGCTGCTTCTCCCAGCGCGACGCGCCGTATCGCTGCAACATTGATGCCCTTGGGCAGGTGCCGGCTGATCGCCATTGGACGGCCGACGGCGGCAGAGGCCTCCCGGATAGGCCTCACCGTGGCAGCCACCGCCAAAGAACCAACCCCGGACGGCATTGTGGCCGCCTTGGAATCTGTTTTCGCCAACGAAGGGAAATCGTCATGAGCTTTCCGAACCATCGTCCCCGCCGCTTGCGCACCACTCCCGCCATGCGCAGGCTCACCGCCGAAAACCGCCTGGCGCCCGCGGACCTGATCCTCCCGGCGTTCATCCGGGAAGGCCTCACCGAGCCGAGTCCCATCAGTTCCATGCCGGGAGTCGTCCAACACACCACAGAGTCCCTCAAACGGGCCGCAGCCGAAGCCGTGGAGTTGGGCGTAGGAGGCATCATGCTGTTCGGTGTGCCCGCCGAACGCGATGCGCAAGGCACCGCTGCACTGGACCCGGATGGCGTCTTGAACAAGGCCATCCGCGACGTCAAAGCCGAGGTGGGCGATGACCTGGTGATCATGGGCGATGTTTGCCTCGACGAGTTCACCGACCACGGCCACTGCGGCGTCCTCGATTCCGAGGGCTACGTGGATAACGACGCCACGCTGGAGATCTACGGTCAGATGGCAGTTGCCCAGGCCGACGCGGGCGCCCACGTGCTGGGGCCCTCGGGAATGATGGACGGCCAGATCGCGGTCATCCGTCAAGCACTGGAGGAATCCGGACACAAAAACACAGCAATCCTTGCCTACGCAGCTAAATACGCCTCAGCGTTCTACGGCCCGTTCCGTGAGGCCGTGGATTCCCAACTCAAGGGTGATCGCCGTACTTACCAGATGGACGCAGCCAACCGCCGGGAAGCCATCCTGGAGGTGGAACTCGACCTCGAAGAAGGCGCCGACATGGTGATGGTCAAGCCCGCCATGAGCTACCTGGACATTCTCGCTGATGTGGCTGCAATGAGTCCGGTGCCTGTTTCGGCCTACCAAATCTCAGGCGAATACGCCATGATCGAAGCGGCCGCCGCCAACGGCTGGATCGACAGGCGGGGCGCCATTACTGAATCTGTCCTCGGCATCAAGCGTGCTGGAGCCGATACCGTATTGACCTACTGGGCCTCCGAACTGGCAGGCTGGTTGAAGGAGTCCTGATGTCTTCTCTCCCTGCAGAATCCGCTGTTCACCTGGATCCCACGGCACCGTCCCGGACCGCCGTGCCTTCCGATCCCGCTGCGCCAGTGGCGGCCAACCAGATCCTGCTCGGCCTGAACACCTTCGGCGACGCCGGTGTGGATGCTGACGGAAACCCCAAGGAGCATGCGCTTGTCCTGCGGGAGCTGCTGCAGGAAGCGAAACTGGCTGACGCCGTCGGAATCCATGCCTTTGGCGTGGGGGAGCACCACCGCCGCGATTTCGCTGTGTCCGTGCCTGAGGTCTTCCTTGCTGCGGCGGCCGCCGTGACATCACGGATCCGCTTGGGGTCCGCTGTTACCGTGCTCAGCTCAGATGATCCCATCCGCGTCTTCCAACGTTTCGCCACGGTTGATGCCTTGTCCAATGGCAGGGCCGAGGTCATGCTCGGCAGGGGTTCGTTCGTGGAGTCATTCCCGCTGTTTGGCTTGGACTTGGCAGACTACGAAGTCCTCTTCGAAGAAAAACTGGAGCTGTTCGACAAAGTACGCGCCCAGAAACCCGTTCATTGGGCGGGGCGCACGCGGCCCAACGTCAATGGGTTGCAGGTATACCCCCAACTCCAGCATCACCTCCTGCCGGCCTGGATTGGTGTGGGTGGCACACCGGAGTCCGTGCTGCGCTGCGCCGAATACGGCTACCCCATCATTTTCGCCATTATTGGGGGAGAGCCCCGACGCTTCGCACCGCTGGTCAACCTGTACCGTGAGGCGATGGCAAAGTACGGCCATCCCATGCGCCAGATTGCCACGCACTCACCAGGATTCATCGCGGACACGGACGAGGCCGCCCGCGAGGAGCTGTTCCCGCATTGGCTGGAGCAGCGCAACAGGATCGGTGCCGAGCGTGGGTGGGGGCCAGGGAACCGTGGCGAGTTCGACGCCATGTGCGGCCCTGAGGGTGCCCTCTATGTTGGTTCCCCGGAAACCGTGGCGCAGAAAATCGCTCTTCTCAAGAGGAATCTCGGTGTGGACCGATTCGACCTCAAATACAGCAATGGAACGTTGCCGCATCAGTCAATGATGCGCTGCATTGAGCTCTACGGCACCGAGGTGGCCCCGCGGGTCACCGAGCTGCTGGCCGACGCCGCATAAGACTGCGCCCGGCCAAGCTGAAATCACTGAAAGAATAGGAACCATGACCTCAAATACCCCCGTGTCCGATCAACTTTACGACCGTGCCCGGTCCCTGATGCCCGGCGGCGTGAATTCGCCGGTGCGGGCCTTCGGTTCAGTGGGCGGTACCCCGAAGTTCATGGTCTCGGCCAAGGGCGCCTACCTGACGGACGCGGACGGCAAGGAATACGTGGACCTCGTCTGCTCCTGGGGGCCTGCGTTGTTGGGACACGCCCACCCCGCCGTGCTTGATGCCGTTCACGCAGCTGTGGATCGTGGCCTTTCTTTCGGAGCTTCCACACCGGACGAAGCCAACCTCGCTGAAATTGTCAAGGACCGGGTGTCCGCTGTTGAACGCCTGCGGATGGTATCCACTGGAACCGAAGCCACCATGACGGCCGTTCGTTTGGCCCGCGGTTTCACCGGCCGCAACTTGATCATCAAGTTTGCCGGGTGCTACCACGGCCACTTGGACGGGCTGTTGGCAGCGGCAGGATCCGGCGTGGCAACGTTGGCTTTGCCCGGCTCTGCCGGCGTTACGGAGGCCACTGCCGCTGAAACCCTGGTTCTGCCGTATAACGATCTCGCCGCCGTCGAGGCTGCCTTCGCTGCGCACGGCAATAACATTGCTGCCGTCATCACCGAAGCGGCACCGGCCAACATGGGCGTCGTCACTCCGGGTGAGGGCTTCAACGCAGGCTTGTCCCGCATCACCAAGGAGCACGGTGCGCTCCTGATCGTGGACGAAGTCCTCACCGGCTTCCGTACCGGGTACGCCGGCTACTGGGGCTTGACCGGCCGCCAGGAAGGCTGGGCTCCGGACCTGCTCACCTTCGGTAAGGTCATTGGTGGTGGAATGCCGACGGCGGCACTCGGCGGCCGTGCCGACGTGATGGACTACCTTGCTCCCGTCGGTCCCGTGTACCAGGCCGGAACCCTGTCCGGAAACCCCGTGGCCATGGCTGCAGGAGTGGCAACTCTGACCCACGCAACTCCTGAGGTCTACGCCCACGTTGATGGCCGCTCGCTGGAACTCTCCGCAGCGCTTTCCTCTGCCCTTGATGCAGGAGGGGTGGACCACTCGATCCAGCGGGCGGGCAATCTGTTCTCCGTGGCGTTTGGGACCTCCGCCCATGGCGTACACAACTACGACGACGCGCAGCGGCAGGAAAGCTTCCGCTATGCCCCGTTCTTCCACTCCATGCTGGACTCAGGCGTCTACCTTCCGCCGTCGGTCTTCGAAGCCTGGTTCCTTTCCGCCGCTCACGACGACGCAGCGATGAACCGGATTATCGACGCCCTTCCGGCGGCGACAAAGGCTGCAGCGGGCGCTACGGCTTAGTTTTTTAGTGATGCCCCGGCCAGATGCTCGAAGCATGTGGCCGGGGCATCGTTGTTTGTCCCGGGGTAGGCTCGTAGGTGGAAACCCACCCCCAACGAATTCACGGTTTACCATGCGCAAGTTCCCGTCCATTGCATCGATTAGTGTCAGCATCGCCACCGCCGGTGTACTCCTGGCGACGGCCTCGGGTTGTTCCAGTGGCCCATCCAACTCCGGCCAAGCCACGGCGGAGGGGACGCCGTCTGTTTCTCCTTCCTCGCCGACAACCACACCGGCACCCTCATCCCCGCCGGCGTCAACCACGCCGTCTGCTGTTACTTCCCCGCCTCCCTCCGCGGCGCCTAGCACCCCGTCATCTGTAGAGAAACAACTCGCCGCGCTCAGCCTTGAGCAGCGCGTGGGACAACTGTTCATGGTGGCCTCTAAAGCCACCGGCGCCGAACCCGGAACCATGGAAGCACTGACCAAGTACCATGCCGGAAACGTTTATCTCAGCGGGCGCAGCAAGGCCGGAACTGCTCCGACGGCTGCCGTGGTGTCTGCCTTGACGGGCACTGTCTCTGCTGCCACAACGGGCGGGCTGCCTCTTTTTGTTGCTACCGACCAAGAAGGCGGATACGTTCAGGTGCTCTCCGGCCCGGGCTTCTCCACGATTCCTACTGCCCTGGTCCAAGCATCTTCCGGGGCGGCCAAGCTCCGGGCGGATGCCGCCACGTGGGGAAAGGAACTTCGCAGAGTAGGGGTCAACGTGAACCTCGCACCGGTCCTGGATACAGTGACCAGCCCGGAATTTGCACCCTCAAATGCCCCCATCGGCCATTTCCAGCGGGAGTACGGCTATGACCCCGGCAACGTCTCGCTGCTGGGCAACGCTTTTGCCGACGGCATGAAAGACGCCGGGGTTGCTCCGGTGGTCAAACACTTCCCGGGCCTGGGCAGGGTGGTTCCCAATACGGACGTCAGCAAAAATGTCCGTGACACCACCACCACAAGGGACGATCCCGCGCTGGAGCCGTTCCACACCGCCATCGCATCGGGTACCAAGTGGGTCATGGTCTCCAACGCCTACTACGACAAGATCGACCCCGCAAACATCGCACCGTTCTCAGCGACGATCATGGACGCCATGCTGCGTGCTGACGCAGGTTTCACAGGGATTGTCCTTTCTGACGACCTCTGCAGTGCTGCGCAATTGGAAGCCTGGTCAGATGCTGATCGGGCCCTGAACTTTTTCGGCGCAGGCGGAACCATGTTGGTGTGTGCCGATCCCACCAGCATTCCGGCGATGCACCAAGCTGTAGTGCAAAAGGCCACGTCAGATCCGGCCTTCCGGGCCAAGGTGGACGCCGCCGCGCTTACTGTGTTGCAAGTCAAGGCCGGTCAATAGCGGCTCCACGTCAGGGATCAGGAACAAAGAACCCCGCCTTCCATGTGAAAGCGGGGTTCTTTGTACGTGGTGCGTGTCCTGTTGTGAAGAGGTCCTTAGAGGACGTCCGAAAGGAAGCCCTGAAGGCGTTCCGTTTGCGGGTTGGTGAACAGCTGCTCCGGAGGACCGGATTCAACCACAACGCCGGCGTCCATGAAGGTCACCACGTCGGAGACATTACGGGAGAAGCCCATTTCGTGGGTCACCACCACCATGGTCATGCCTCCTTGGGCCAGGTCGGTCATGAGGGCAAGGACGCCCTTGACGAGTTCCGGGTCCAGTGCGGAAGTGGCTTCGTCGAAGAACATCACCTCGGGCTTCATGGCCAAGGCGCGCGCTATGGCTACGCGCTGCTGCTGGCCACCGGAGAGGTTTGCCGGACGCGAGTCAGCCTTGTGCTTCAAACCCACCAGGTCCAATTGGGCCAGGGCTTCGTCGCGTGCCTGCTCCTTGGACATGCCACGGAGCTTACGCAGGGCTAGGGAGATGTTCTCTGCCACAGTCTTGTGGGGGAACAGGTTGAACTGCTGGAACACCATGCCAATACGGCGGCGCAATTCGTCCGGATTGTCCTTGAGGACCGAACGTCCGTCCAGGAGGATGTCGCCTTGGTCCGGTTCGATCAGCCGGTTCATGACGCGCAGGAGCGTGGACTTGCCCGAGCCGGACGGGCCGATCACCGAGGCCGTGGTGCCCTTCTCAACATGCAGGTCAATGCCGCGCAGTACGTGGTTGCTGCCAAAGGACAAATGGATGTTCTTGGCTGTCAGTGTGCCTGATGCAAATTCGCTCATGCCTGGGCTCCCTTTCCTACCACGGCTGCTGCCTCGTCCGGTTCCTTCTTCTCCGGCCGGCCGGAGCGCATGCGGGCGTCTATCCAGTTCACAAAGTGCGTGAGTGGAATGGTCAGCGCCAGATAGAAGATGGCAGCGGCCACGTAGGGGGACAGGTTGCCGCTGTTGGCGGCTGCGTCCTTGCCGATCTGGAAGATTTCACGCTCCGTGGCCAGAAGACCGAGCATGAACACCAGCGAGGATTCCTTGATCAGTGCGATGAACTGGTTCACCAGGGCGGGCAGAACGCGGCGGATGCCCTGAGGCACCACCACTAGGCGCATGGACGAGCCGTAGCTGAACCCGAGGGCTCGGGTCGCTTCGAGTTGTCCCTTGTCCACGCTCTGGATGCCTGAACGGAAGATCTCACCGATGTAAGCGCCCGACATCAAGGACAGTGCCGCGATGGCCATGGGGTACGGGCTGGTTGAACCCGTGAGTTCGCGAATGATGGGGCCGAAACCGAACCCGATCACCAGGATGGTCAGCACCGGTGGAAGCCCGCGGAGGATGTCCGTGTAGATGCGGGCTATCCACCGTGCCGCTGCGTTCCGGGAAATCCCCATCAGGGCGAGCAGCATCCCGAGAGCAGTCCCGATGATGCCCGAGACGACAGCCAGGACGATGGTATTTGGAAGGCCGACGGCGAACATCTTGGGGATGACTTCGCCCATTGCCTCCCAGTCAAAGAAGGTCTCGGCTAGTTGATTGAGGATATCCATGGAACGCCCTGGTTACTTGGCGGGGAGCTGGACGGCCTTGCTGCCCGGCTTCCAGCCCTGGGGGGTCTGCTCGGCAGCAGTCGGACGGTCCTTGTACCACTCGGCCGTGAGCTTGGCCCAGGTGCCGTCGGCAATGACAGCATCCAAGCCGGAGTTCAAAGCGTCGATCAGCGGTTGGTTGTCCTTGTTCACGGCGTATGCAGTGAAGTTTTGGGTGTTGACAACCTTCTCGGCGATCTTGGTGTTATCGCCTTCCTTGACCTGGCCTTCGGCCTGCTGGGAAGGAGCAACCCACGCGTCGATCTGGCCGTTTTTCACGTTGCCGTAGACCGTGTTGTAGTCAGGGAAACGGACTGGCTCAATCTTGAGCGTGTTCGTCATGTAGTCGTCCTGGACGGTGCCCTGGACGACGCCGATGCGCAGGCCTTCCTTGACGTCGGCGAAGCCGGTGACCTTGGAGTCGTTCTTGGTCACGATAGCCATGTAGCCGAAGTCGTAGCCGTTGGTGAAGCCGACCGTCTTGCGGCGGGCGTCCGTGGTGGAGATGGAGGAGGATCCGACGTCGAACTGCTTGTTGCCCACCTGGGACAGGAGCGCCGAGAAGTCGGTGGATGCAAACTCCACCTTGAGGCCCAGCTTGTCGCCGATGGCCCGCAGGAGCTCATTGTCGTAGCCGGTGAACTTACCGGAAGGATCGATGAAGATGTTCGGCGGGGCGTCTGAGAGGGTGCCTACGCGCAGGGTGCCGTCGGTGATCAGGCCCAGCTTGGTCTTGTCGATCTTGTCCAGAGGCGTCACATCGGCGGTGGTGAAGGTATCGAGCGATTTCTGGTCGCTGCCAGCCAGCGCATCGGTGGGGGAGCCGCTGGGCTCGGAGGTTCCTCCACCGCATGCTGCCAGGGAAATCACCAGGGCTGCGGCCACGGGGGCAACAGACAGCCACTTAGGGGCTTTGAATTTCATGAAGAAATCACTTTCATCGGGTAACGGAGACGTTTCGCGGTGGGCGGGGAATGCGGCAGCAGAAAAGCAGCAGAACAAAGGTTGGCTGCCCTAGCAGACTTCAACCCGCCAAACTTAATTATGTCACCAGCCCACTAGCCCGCGGTGAATCGAAGAAGTGAATGCCAGCAATCGAATTAACCGAACAAAGTTCCCATCAGGTGCCCGATGGACTCTGGACTATTCCGGGTTCGAGGCCTCGTCTGGAATCTCCGCGCGGCCAGTCCCACCTTTTAGGTTCCCGAATTCGCTGTGACATGCGTCGCAAAAAGTAATGCCTGGCGTGCTTCCTGTTCTACCTGCCGTGCTTCCTGTTTTAGAAGCCGCCCCGGCTGGCGTCCTCAGGCGGCAGCACCGGCCACTCACCCTCGATCACGGCGGTGGGCTTGCTCCGCCGCAAGTATTGCTGGAAATCAGCAGCCTGGGACGCCGCCCAGTCTACTTGCAGCTGATGCAGTGTGGACGCCGGCATCTGCAGCTTGGGAAACTTGCCGGCCATGGCATCCAAAACGCGGAGCGTAGCCAGCGCATCCGCCGCGGAGGTATGGGCGTTTGTCAGGTCCACGCCGTATTCCTCGCACAAAGCGGTGAGGGTGCGCTTTCCCTTGCGGTAGCGGTCCACTTGCTTGTTCATGACATAAGGATCCAGCACGGGGAAACGGCTCAGTTGGGGAACACCGTAGCGGGCAGACTCTGCCGCCAACACGGTGAAATCGTAACTGGCGTTGAAAGCAATGACGGGAGTGCCGTCGTCGAACAGTCCTTGGAGCACCCCGGCGACTTCGCGTGTGACTTCTGCTGCCGGGCGGCCTTCGGCGCGGGCCTTCTCCGTGGATATTCCGTGCACCTCACTTGCTTCGAGCGGGATCTCCACCCCTGGATCTGCCAACCACTCGTGCTCTGCGATGAGCTCCCCGTGAGCATCCACTACTGTGATGGAAGCGGTGACGATCCGCGCTGACCGCGAGTTTTTCCCGGTGGTCTCGAGGTCGAATGCGGCACGGGAGAGGGTATTCCAGGAACTCATGCCTTCAAGCTACCGGCTGGGTCCGACACTCTTTGGGCACGACACTCCTGCCGTTACGCTGAACACATGCGGATGGAGTATGTGACGGCGGTTCTGGCCGTTGTAGACCTTGTTCCGTCAGGCTCGGCGGTCTCCTATGGTGACGTCGCGGAGCTCCTGGGTGCTGGCGGACCGCGGCAGGTGGGCGCAGTCATGAGCCATTACGGTAGCTCTGTGGCCTGGTGGCGCGTGCTCAGGGCCAGCGGGGAGGCGCCTCCCGGTCACGAGGTTGACGCGTTGAAACATTACCTGCAGGAATCGACCCCGCTTCATGGCGCGTACGAGGCATTCCTGAGGACGGGGGAAGGCCGTTGGAGGGTCGACCTGACAGCAGCACGCTGGGCGCCTTCGGATGGCGACTTCGATCAACTTGATGTGATCTCTGACCAGTTGGAGCGTCAACTCCATAAATTGTCGGTGCCCGATGATGAAATGACTGTGTGACCGCCACTCCTGCCAAAACCCGCCAAGCACCGGCAGCCCTCCGCCTGCTCCCGCCGCGTGAGACCCACTACGCGGCACCCGTTTTGTCCCCGGATCAACGTGCAGTCGTTTCCCTCCCGCAGGGGAGCGGCCCCGTCCTGGTGCCCGGCGGGCCTGGGACGGGCAAGTCAACGGTGCTGGTGGAATCGGCAGTCCGCCGTGTTCGTGAAGACGGCCTGGACCCGGAACAGATTCTCGTTCTCGCTCCCGGGCGCCACGCCGCCGCTGCCTTGCGCGACACCTTCACAGGGCGCCTGGACCGCAGCCTCAGTACGACGCCGGCACGCACCTGGGCGTCGTACGCTTTCGACGTCATCCGGCGGGCAAAGGCTGAAGGCATCCTGCCGCTGTCGCGGCCACCGAAGCTTCTGTCAGGCCCTGAACAGGACCTCATCATCAAGGAACTGCTGGAAGGCCACTCCCGTCCCGGCTTCCATCTGCCTTGGCCGGAGGACCTCGCAGCAGCACTTCCTACCCGCGGTTTCCGTCACGAGATCAGGCAGCTATTCGACCGCATCATCGAATCGGGGCGCACCGCGGAGGACTTGGTGGGGCTTGCCTACGAGTGCGGACGCCCTGATTGGATGGCGGCGGCCCAGCTGTACAGCGAGTACCGGGACGTCCTGGACCTCCGCATGCCGGAGGCGTTTGACCCCGCCGGGATCATCACCACGGCACGGCAAATTTTCCAAGACTCGCCGGAGTTCCTCGCCGCCGAGAGGCAACGCCTCCAACTCATCCTCGTGGACGACGCCCAGGAATCAAATCCGGCAGTATTCGAACTCCTTGCCGACATTGGAGAAGGCAAGGATGTGGTGGTCACCTACTCACCGGACACGGTAGTGCAAGGTTTCCGCGGCGCACGCCCGGACTTGGTTTCAGAGTTGCCATCGCTGCTGGGCGGCACCCAGCAATCCGTCCTGGAACGACCCTTATCGGCGACCCACCGGCATACGCCGGAAGTAGCCGAGGCGTGGATGCGGGTAGCGGCCCGCATCTCGCAGCGTTCCGGTGGTCAGCTGGCCAGACAGATGGAACAACCTCAACATCCGGAAAGCCCACGTGAGGCGACCGTCGGCGATGGTCGCGTAGAAGGGCACGTGCTGCCGTCCGCAGTCCACGAGCTCCGGTACGTCGCGCAGCGCATCCTTGAAGCGCAACTGCGGGAATCGCGGGAGTTCAGCGACATCGCAGTGATCGTGCGGAACGGCGGACAGATCTCTCAGTTGCAGCGGTATCTGAGCGGCCAAGGAATCCCGGTGCGCGTTCCCGTCGCGGACTCAGCTGTCCGTGACGAAGTCGCTGTCCGCCCGCTGCTGGAGGCTTTTGCCGTTGTTCTGGACCCGGCAAAACTCACACCGGAAACTGCAGTATCCCTCCTGACATCGCGGATCGGAGGCGCCACTGCCATCGAATTGCGGAGGCTGCGGCAATCCCTACGCCGCGAGGAGCTTTTAGGAGGCGGCGGCCGCTCCAGCGACGCTCTGTTGGTCGAAGCCTTGCTCCAACCGGGGGCACTGGCATCGCTGGGAATTGAAGGCAGCTCTGCCCGCAGGCTCGCCCGTATGATCGCGGCCGGTACCACTGCTGCCGCCGAGCCGGGCGCCAACGCGGAATCTGTTCTGTGGGCCTTATGGCACGCAACGGGGTTGTCATCGCGTTGGTCGGAGATGGCACTTGAAGGGGGCAACGCGGGGGCGCGCGCAGATCGGGACCTCGACGCCATGATGGCTCTGTTCCACACAGCCGAGCGCTTTGTCGACCAGCTGCCCGGTTCCGGTCCAGAGCAATTCCTCGACTACCTGCTGAACCAGGAACTGCCCATGGACACCCTTGCCGCACGGGCACAGCTGGAGGCATGCGTGGAGATCATGACTCCGGCGAGTGCGGCGGGCCGGGAATGGCCGGTGGTAATCGTTGCAGGCCTCCAGGAAGGAGTGTGGCCCAACACGCGCCTCCGTGGAGAGCTGCTGGGCAGCACCGTCTACGCCGATGCCGTGGAGCATGGAGTGGACTACGCCCTCCGGCGTGGACCCCTCAGCAGGCTCCGGGATATCCGCTACGACGAACTCAGGAGCTTCTCAACAGCCGTGTCGCGAGCCCGTGAAGTGTTGATTTGCACTGCAGTGTCTTCCGAGGACGAACAGCCTTCTGCCTTCCTGGACTACGTGGCCCCGCTCGCATCCGGTGAGTACAAACGCGGTTATACAGCTGTTGACCGTCCCATGACCTTAAGGGCACTCGTTGCGGAACTGAGGCAGCATGCCCAGGCAGAAGACGAAGCACCCGGGGAATCCCGTTCCGCGCACGAGGCGGCACGGATATTGGCCAGGCTCGCCACTACGGACCCGCCGGTTCCGGGGGCGCACCCGGACACGTGGTGGGGTTTGGCGCCACTGAGTTCCCAGGCAGCCGTCGTGCCGGCTGGCAGTACGGTCTCCGTCTCGCCGTCCAAAGTGGAAGCTGTCCACAAATCCCCGTTGGACTGGTTTGTCCAAGCAGCCGGCGGGGAAGCGGCCACCGACTTCGCACGCAGTCTGGGCACGTTGGTCCACGCCATTGCGCAGGAGCTTCCCGAGGCCTCGGGAGCCGAGTACGTCGCCGAACTCGTCCGCCGTTGGCCAAGCTTGGGCATGAAGGATAACTGGGAGGGGAAACTTGATTTCCAGCGGGCGGAACTCATGGTCCGGAAGTTGGCCCAGTATGTGCTCATCATGCGCAACGACGGACGAAGCTTGCTGGCAGTAGAGCACGACTTTGAAGTTCAGCTTCCTGATGTCACGGTTGATGCCGTTGGCGTCAGTGGTCCTGAAGCTCTTGAAGAGGTGGCCGTACGTCATGCGGTATTACGCGGCCAGGTGGATCGCCTCGAAATAGATTCGGAGGGCAGGCTTGTGATTGTGGACCTCAAGACCGGCAAACGGCAACCCGGCAAGGCCGAGGTTGCCCGGCACCCGCAGCTAGGTGCCTACCAGGCTGCGGTCCTCAAAGGTGCTTTCCAGGACGCTGCAACGGGACAGGGGCTCACTGATACCGGGGCAGGAACAGGCTTCGCTCCCGGTGGCGCCGTGTTGGCCCAGCTTGGGACCAAAACAAAGAGCCCCGGAGTGCAGCAGCAGGATCCATTGGATCCGGCAGAGAACTGGGCAGAGAGCCTGGTCAACGAGGCGGCCACGCTCATGGCAGGGTCAACGTTCGATGCACGGCACGACCCCGGCAAGTCAGGGCATGGCGGCCATGGATGCCGTCTGCCCGACATTTGCCCGTTGTGCGCCCGAGGAAAGCAGGTCACCGAATGACAACCGAGCTCCTGGACGGCTTCGCCTCCAGCCCCCTGGGTGTAGAGGCAGTCCCCGCGCCCAGATTTTCGCCTTCCGAACTGGCCGGTATCCTTGGCGAGAAGAACCACCCGACACCCGAGCAAGCGGCGATTATTGCCTCGCCCCTCTCACCCCGCCTGGTGATCGCTGGAGCAGGTTCCGGCAAGACGGCCACCATGGCCGACCGTGTGGTGTGGCTGGTGGCCAACGGCTGGGTGCGTCCGGAAGAGGTTCTGGGGGTAACGTTCACCCGGAAAGCTGCTGGCGAGCTGGCGAGCCGGATTCGGTCCAAGCTGGCCACACTCCAGCGGATCGCGGCGGAGGACGACGGCAGCATTGGCTTCCCGGAGGGGCTCGTCGGTGCTGACGAGCTCGAACCCAAAGTGTCCACTTACCATTCCTACGCAAGCGGCATTGTGTCGGACTACGGCCTGCGGTTGGGCATCGAACGGGACGTCGTCTTGCTTGGCGGTGCACAGTCCTGGCAATTGGCCAGCGAAGTGGTGGAGGCGTACGACGGCGACTACGAACACTTCACCGCCGCAAAGTCCACCCTCGTAAATGCAGTCATCCAGCTGGCCGGAGAGTGCGCGGAGCACCTTCAGGACCCCGGGGAGGTGCGCGAGTGGGTTCTGGAACGCGTTGAGACCTTTGAGCAGCTTCCTTATGTGGCCGGGGCCAAGAAGAATCCCAGCCAGGCCGCGGGAGACCTCGCGGCTATGCTCCGGACCCGAGCCAGCGTTGCCGACATGGTGGTTCGCTATCAGGAGGCCAAACGTCAACGCGGGGTCCTCGATTTCGGCGACCTCGTGGCGCTGGCAGCGCGTATCGCCAGTGACATTCCGCTCGCTGCAACCACTGAACGTGCCCGCTACAAGGTGGTGCTCCTGGACGAGTTCCAGGACACCTCCCACGCACAGCTTGTCCTCTTTTCACGCCTTTTCGGCCAGGGTCACGCAGTTACCGCGGTGGGAGACCCCAACCAGTCGATCTATGGGTTCCGCGGCGCTTCTGCAGGGCAGCTCTTCCACTTTGTGCAGGAGTTTCCCGTGCAGCGCTTGGACCCCTCCGGAAGCGATGGTTCCTTCTCCATTGCACCCACCTCTTATCTGACCACTGCCTGGCGGAACGGCAGAAACATCCTCGAAGCCGCCAACACCATCGCAGCGCCCTTGAACAGGGCGGCAGCATCGGAGGGTCCGGCAGGGGACAGGAAGAAAGCCGGTAATGTCTCAGTCCCCGCTTTGGTACCCAGCCCTGCAGCGGTGGATGGGAGTGTAGTGATCGGTCGCTTCGGCACGGATGAGGACGAGGCCGCCGTCATAGCCCGCGATGTCCGTCGCTATCAAAGAACTGTTTTCGAGGAGGAGAAGGACGGCACCCCCGTCAAGCCCACCATGGCGGTCCTGTGTCGCCGGCGGGCGCAGATGGAGTGCCTCCGCCGGGAGTTCGAACTCCAGGGCATTCCCTACGAGATCGTTGGACTTGGCGGCTTGCTGGACACACCGGAGATCGTGGACCTGGTGGCGACGTTGCGGGTCCTCGCCGATCCGGGACGTTCCGATGCTCTGATGAGGTTGTTGGCCGGGGCACGATGGCGGATTGGTCCGGCAGATTTGATGGCGTTCAGCGACTGGTCCCGCTTCCTGGCCCGTCGCCGGTCGACCCCGGAAGCCCGCCATGACACTTTCGAAGACAACGAAGAACCCGCAGCAGTCGTGGTTGAAAGCGATATCACCGATGCCGCAAGCCTCGTGGAGGCCCTTGATTTCCTCCCCCGGCCGGACTGGACTTCAGGGCATGGGCGGAGCCTGAGCCCTGCCGCCCTGGATCGACTGACCAGCCTTGCCTCGGAGCTCCGCTCGCTCAGGAGCTACATCGGAGACGACCTCACCACACTCCTTGGAGAGGTGGAACGTGCCATGCTGCTGGACATTGAGGTTGCCGCCAAACCAGGAATCAGTATTCACCAAGCACGCCGCAACCTGGATGCATTCCAGGATGCAGCAGCAGGGTTCCTGCAGACTTCACAGCGTATTGATCTGCTGGCGTTCTTGTCGTGGCTTGAAGCCGCGGCCTCAGAGGAAGGCGGCTTGGATGTGGCCCCCGCTGAGACCAACCGGGAGGCGGTGCAATTGTTGACTGTCCATGCCTCCAAGGGCCTGGAATGGGACGTGGTTTTTGTCCCTGGACTCAATGCTGGTTCTTTTCCCAGCAGCAGGGATTCGAGGTGGAGCACCGGCGCCGCGGCCTTGCCGTGGCCATTGCGGGGCGATCGTGCTGACCTTCCCCAATGGGACCTGGAGCAGCCTGACCAAAAAGGATGGTTGGACGCCGAGAAGGACTTCAAATCCGAGGTCCAGCATCACGGCGAGGCAGAGGAGAGGAGGCTCGCGTATGTTGCCTACACCCGTGCCAAATTTGTCTTGTGGGCCTCCAGTGCTGCTTGGAACGGCTCTCGATCGGGAATGGCCGGAATGTCCTCCTTCCTTTCCGAACTCGCACCGCTTGCCGGAATGGCTGCAACGGCAGAGGGCGCCAGTGTCACTCATTCGCAGGGCAGTGCTGTGGTCCATCCCCAATCGGTAGCCGAGGAGGCCTTGCCCGAGGAAAGCCCCTTGACCGCAGTGCTCGAGGTAGCCCAATTTCCCTATGACCCCTTGGAGGGGCCTTCGGACCCACGGACCGGTGCCCGCCTGAGGCTTACCCCAGGCAGAAGGCTGGCCATGGATCAGGCTGCGGCCATGGTTCGTCGATACATGGAGGAACCCGGCAAGGATCCTTCAGGCGACCTAACCGGTGCGGCCGGGAAGTGGGCACAGGAGGCAGAACTCCTGCTGGATCGCCAGCGCCAGCTGAAAACCGTTCAGGATGTCCACTTGCCCAGCCATATCTCCGCTTCACTTTTCGTAGATTTGGGGGCTGACCCGGCGGCCGTCTTGCACCAGCTTCGCAGGCCGGTGCCCCGTGAACCGGGCATTTCGGCCCGCAAAGGTACGGCCTTTCATGCCTGGGTGGAGGAGTACTTCGGGACAACGGGCATGTTGGACCTTGATGAAGCGCCGGGTTCGGACTCCCATATTGATCAGGCCTACGGGCTGGATGACATGGTGGCGGCGTTCAAGAAGTCCGAGTGGGCCCAAAGGGCTCCCGCTTTCGTCGAAGTACCTGTGGAAACCCGGATTGGCGACGTCGTAGTACGCGGGCGCATCGATGCCGTGTTCCGTGATGCCGACGGCCGTTGGCAGCTCATTGACTGGAAGACCGGACGACGCCCGGCAGGTATACAACTGGCAACCCGCGCGGTGCAGCTGGCTGTTTACCGGCTCGCATGGGCTCGACTCAAGGACGTTCCCCTGGAGGACGTCAGCGCTGCCTTCTACTACGTTGCGGATGACGCCGTCGTACGCCCACACGATCTTGGCAGTGCCGAGGAGTTGGAGCTGATAGTCGCGAGGGCGTTGAAGAGCGGCAGCTGAATGACCGAAGCCCGGAATTCAGGAACGTTCGGCCGCGCGAAGCGGCGTTACGCTGACCACGCTGATCGCGGCAGTCGAGGTCTCGTCATACTTTGGGGTAGTGCCGCTGTCTCCGTTCTGGGAGCTTTCCGACTCGCCTGCATCCGGAATCGCCGCGACACTGACAGCGGGAACGCCCGCCGGGGAATCTGAAGCCCTCAGCATGGCGGCTTCATTCTCAGCGGCTAGCGCAGCTTCTTCATCGCGGCGCATCTGCTCATCAATGTCGTCGGCGAGTGTCTGCAGCATGGATTCTGCCTCGGCCGTCATGCTCTGGTGCCCAGCCGCCATGGCCTTGACTAAATACTGGGCGAGGGCAAACTCGGCCAGCAGCGCCGCCCGGCGGAGAAGGTGGGCGTCAGGGACGTCCCGTCGGGCCTGGGTGTAGTCGTTCAGGACCGCCTCAACAAATGATGCTTCGTTGGACGCCACCAGCCAGGCGAAATCATCCGCGGGATCACCGATCCGCAGGTCTGTCCACCCCGTCAGCGCTGTCACGGTGTCGTCCTGCACCATGAGGTTGTCCTCGTGAAGGTCCCCATGGACTACTGAGGGATTGAATCGCCAAAGGGCGACGTCTTCAAGGGCATGCTCCCACCGACGCAACAGTGTGGCCGGTATCTTGCCGGTGGTTGCTGCCTGGTCCAGCTCATTGAGTTTTCGTTGCCGGAACTCATTTGCCGAGTAGCTGGGAAGATCCGCGTTGATGACCAAAGTCAATGGAAGGTCGTGAATAGCCGCCAGAGCTGTGCCCACTTCCCGTGCCAGGGCGGGGCTGCCGGCTGAAAGTTCTTCGATCGAGAGCATTGAGCCTTGCAAGTGCGTGTAAACGAACGTCGTCAGGGCACCTTGCCGGACTGTGCCGGCAATGGTGGGCACGTGAAAGGGAAGTTCGGCACGGATTGCCGGCGCGAAGGCGCGCAGCACCATGAACTCGGTTTCAAGCCGCGTGCTTGCCTCCGGATGGCGCGGTGAACGAACCCGCCAGCGTTTACCCTCCGCATCGAGCAGCAACGCTGAGTCGAAGTCAGCGTCATCGTCGGGGGAGTATGCTGCGGCCGTCGGCGCCAGGCCGGGCACCGCCGCGGTTGCTATGGCGGCCAGTTCGAGCGGTGTTCTTCTCACGTTCTCCACGGTAGATTGAGTGCGGCCTGTGGCCATGATGTGGTGCGGCGAGTCTTCAGATCCGCAGGAAATGCGCAGGAAATACGAAGCAAATCCCGGTATTGACACCCCATCGGGCAACATCACAGACAGGTGTCCACAGCGGGGGGCCTTCCAAATGTTTTTTGTCGGTGTGAGTCAGTACGGTAGATACATGAGTTATACGGAGTCGCCGGCGCTTGCCAATCACCTGATGGAGACTGTCCTTCCCATCCGCCCCGCCATGGTGGATCGCGGCTCGGGCATCCGTATGAAACCGGGAATGGTTGAGGAGCTTGTTGCCTCCGGCTCGGCGAAGGCCATGGTCATTTCGCAGCGCAAAGCTTTGGTGTCTGGTGACGGTCTCTGGTTCGGGGACGCCGCGCCGCTCTATAACGCTCTCACCGCCTCGGGCGGCGGTGCTGTTTCTGCCATCTACCTGGGCACCACCTTGACGTCGTCCTCATTGCCCGAAGGCACGTCGGTTGTGCTGTTCACTGTTGCGGAACCGCCAGCGCCGGGAACCGTTACGGTCCCGCTGGGTACGGAATGGGCAGGCTTCCGGGATGTCGCGGCGCGTCTGGACGCGAACGACACCGCTCTGTTCATTGAGGCCAGTGCAATCTCCAACTGGCATGCAACCCACACGCATTGCCCGCAGTGCGGGACGCCCACGGAAATCGAGGCAGGCGGCTGGGTTCGGCGGTGTCCCAAGGACAACTCAGAGCACTATCCGCGGACTGATCCGGCCATCATTGTCACGGTGGTGGGCCCCGATGGCCGGCTCCTTCTCGGTGGAGGCGGGCCCCTTGACGCCAGGAATTACTCAACGCTCGCTGGATTCGTTGAGCCCGGCGAGTCGCTTGAGCAAGCCGTCGTGAGAGAGATAGGGGAAGAAGTCGGCGTCCGTGTGACCGCCTGCCAGTACCTCGGTTCTCAGTCCTGGCCTTTCCCTGCCTCCCTTATGTTGGGGTTCACGGCCACGACGGACGACACCGTGGCGCGGCCCGATGGCGTCGAGGTCACCCGTGCCCGGTGGTTCAGCCGCGAGGAATTGCAGGAGGCCGTGCTGAGCGGTGAAATCACCATCTCAACGCGCTTGTCCATAGCACGTTCACTGATTGAGCATTGGTATGGCGGCGTCATCGAAGACCTCCAGCCGTGACTGAAGGAATCTTTGACGGCGGTGTCTCACTTGAGGATCGCATCCTCGGCGGCTTGGACGACGAGCAGCGCGAAGTAGCCAGTACGCTGACGGGACCCATGTGCGTCCTGGCAGGAGCAGGCACGGGTAAAACTCGCGCCATTACCCATCGAATTGCCTACGGGGTTCACTCCGGTGTGTACAGTCCGCAGAGGCTTTTGGCCGTCACATTTACTGCCAGGGCCGCGGCCGAGATGCGCAGCAGGCTCCGCGATCTCGGCGTTGCAAACGTGCAAGCCCGCACCTTCCACGCCGCCGCGCTGAGGCAGTTGCAGTTCTTTTGGCCGCAGGCAATCGGTGGCACTTTGCCCAGCCTGCTGGACCACAAAGCCAACATGATTGCCGAAGCTTCCCGCAGGCTGCGCCTGAGCACTGATCGGGCATCCATCAGGGATCTGGCGGCCGAGATCGAGTGGGCCAAAGTGTCCATGCTTACCCCGGCCAACTATCTGGAGAATGCCCAAGGACGTGGAACTCCGGGAGGCTTCGATCTCACCGCGGTCTCCAGGGTTTTCCAAGCTTATGAGGACATCAAAACCGATCGAAACGTCATCGACTTCGAAGACGTCCTGCTCATCACCGTGGGGATCCTTCAGGAGGACCCCAAAGTGGCGGCAACAGTCCGGGAACAATACCGCCACTTCGTAGTGGACGAGTACCAGGACGTTTCGCCGCTGCAACAGCGGCTCCTGGATTTGTGGCTCGGTGGTCGGAACGAGTTGTGTGTGGTGGGCGATGCCAGCCAGACCATCTATTCCTTTACCGGAGCTTCCCCCAAGCACCTTCTGGGTTTCAAATCGCAGTTCCCCGAGGCAACGGTCGTGAAGCTCATTCGCGATTATCGCTCGACCCCGCAAGTGGTGAAGTTGGCCAACGATCTCCTGGGATCCCGCCGTAGCGGCGGACCCGTTGCCGATGCCGCGTGGGCCTCGCCCCTCAAGCTCGTCGCCCAACGGCCGTCCGGTCCGGAGCCACGCTTCATGGAGTGCCCGGATGACGAGGCAGAGGCCGCGGTAGTCGCAGGCAGAATCCAGGAACTGCTCAGCACCGGGGTCAAGGCCAGCGAGATTGCCATTCTGTTCCGCACCAACGGCCAGTCCGAAGCGTACGAGCAAGCACTTGCCTCGGCTGGTATCGGCTACCAGCTCCGGGGAGGGGAACGGTTCTTTGCGCGGAAGGAAGTCCGTGATGCGATCCTCCAGTTGCGGGCGGCAACCCGTGCCGTGGCAGAAGGGCCCCAGGAAGCACTAGGCCAAATCGTTCGTGACATCGTCGCGTCACTCGGGTATACAGAGGCCGCTCCACACAACGGGGGAGCACTGCGCGAAAGGTGGGAATCCCTGGCAGCTTTGGTCGCATTGGCTGATGAGCTAGCTGTTAGCCGCGGAGAGTCCTTCACCCTGGGTGAGTTCGTGAACGAACTCCAGGAGCGATCGGTCGCGCAACACGCCCCGACCGTTCAAGGTGTAACTCTGGCTTCCCTTCACGCCGCCAAGGGCCTGGAATGGGATGCAGTGTTCCTGGTGGGCCTCAGCGAAGGCCTCATGCCTATTTCCTTTGCCGACGCCCCCGAGGATGTGGACGAAGAGCGAAGGTTGCTCTATGTCGGCATAACCCGGGCGCGAGAGCACCTGAATCTCTCATGGTCCACGGCCCGAACACCGGGCGGTCGGGCCAACCGCAAGCCGTCCCGTTTCCTCGACGGACTTCGCCCCAATTCCGTGGCTTCCGCAAACGCGCGCAGCAAAACAGGTCCCACCCGACGGAAAGCTGCCGCACCGGCGTCATGCAAGGTATGCGGAAGCATGCTGGCAAGTGGAGCCGAACGCAAGGTGGGTCGATGTAACCAGTGCCCGCCCACATATGAGGAACAAACGTTCGATGCGCTGAGGCAGTGGCGCAGGGACGAAGCCCAGACGGCCGACGTTCCGGCATATGTTGTTTTCACGGACGCCACACTCACGGCCATCGCGGAGGCCAAGCCTTCATCGTTGGAGGAACTGGCTGGCCTGGCTGGAATTGGCCCATCCAAGCTTGAACGCTACGGCGAAGCTGTTCTGGCCGTACTTGCTGAGAGTTCGGAACTCTGATGACGCGTCCACCCGCCCCCGGTGCCGGTGTTTCGCGCACCACGGACGACGGCGCTCCGGTGGTCGTGCGTCGATCAGCCAGACGCCGTCGAACTGTTGCTGCCTTTTGGGAAGACGGCAACGCCGTGATCGCAATCCCAGCCAGCTTCACCAAGTCCCAGGAACATGAGTGGGTCCAGCGAATGCTAGCCAAGCTGAAGAAACAGGGAGAACGGCAAAAAGGTGCTGGCAGGCGCCGTCCCGCCACTGATCAAGCCCTCGCCAATCATGCGGAGCACCTTTCTCGGACGTACCTCGGCGGGCGTGCGGTTCCTACGTCGGTTCGCTGGGTCTCCAATCAGAACTCCCGTTGGGGTTCGGCTACTCCTGCGGACGGCACTATCAGGTTGTCGAACAAGCTCCAGCGAATGCCGCAATGGGTCATCGACTACGTCCTGGTCCATGAGCTCGCGCACTTGCTGGTGGCGGGCCACAACGCCGAGTTTTGGAGACTAGTCGAGGCATACCCTGAGACTCATCGGGCAAAGGCCTTCCTGGAAGGCGTTGCCTTTGCTACATCCCGGGGACTCCCGGAAGAGCCAGGCTCTGAAAACTCCGACGAACCAGCTGGGGACGTGACTGACTAAGCGCTGTGTGACGGAATTTACCCGATGACGGTGCCTTAACCGAGCAGCGGCCGCCATGGATATGGCGGCCGTTGCACTTTTTATTTCTAAGAGTGGAGCCTACTTGGTGGGTGCCTCGGGGTCGGAGTCATCCGATTCCGACTCTTGCCCGGACCCGGTCTCCGTGGAAGTGCCCTTTGAGTCTGAAGCTTCAGCTTGATCGGCGTCGGAGGTTTCGTAGCCGCCGCTCAAAAGCTTCTGCAGGGCGTCATCAACTTCGCTGTCACTTGCCTCGGCAAGGCGCCTACGTTCGGAGAACCCCTTCGGGTCGTCGAGGTCCTCGCCGGTGGGCAGGAGATCCGGGTGGTGCCAGATCGCGTCACGGCCGGCGATGCCTCGCTCTTCCTTCAAGGTCGCCCACAGCGTTGCCGCTTCACGGAGCCTGCGGGGCCGAAGTTCCAAACCGACGAGGGACGAGAACGCGTGCTCGGCCGGTCCGCCGGTGGCGCGGCGGCGCCGCACCGTTTCGCGCAGTGCAGTAGCGGACGGCAGTACCTTGTCAGTGGCTTCCGCTGTGAGCTCGTCCACCCAGCCTTCCACCAGGGCAAGCGCTGTTTCCAGCTTCTCCAGTGCTGCCGTTTGGACCGGCGTGCGTTCAGGTGTGAAGACTCCCTGGGACAGAGCTTCCTGAATTCCTTCGGGGTTGCTCGGGTCAAGGTCCCGGGCGAGGTCTTCGATGCGGGACATATCTATGTGAATACCGCGGGCGTAGGCCTCGATGGCTCCAAGCAAGTGACCTCGCAACCAAGGAACCTGGACGAACAAGCGTGCGTGGGCGGCCTCGCGTACGGCAAGGAAAAGTCGGACGTCGTTCTCCGGAAGGCTCAGTCCTTCCCCGAATTTTGCGACGTTGGCAGGCAACAGGGCCATTTCGAGGTCTGCCAAGGGGACTCCAATGTCAGTGGAACTGACAACTTCCGCTGAAAGTGCGCCGATGGCTTGTCCCAGTTGCATGCCGAAAATGGCTCCGCCCATGTTCTGCAGCATGGATGAGGCCCCGCCCATCATGGACTTCATCTCTTCGGGCATTTGTTGAGTGAGTGCACTGGAAAGGGCGTTGGCGATGCTGTTGGCCACCGGCTCTGTCAGGCGCTTCCATGTGCCCAGGGTCGCTTCAACCCATTCGGCCCTTGACCAGGCCCGCCCGATCAGGCCGGTTGCCGAGAGATCAGTAACGGGGTCCAGCCAAAGCTCTGCAAGCCTGAGGGCTTCGTCAATCTCTCTGGCCTGTTGGGCGTTGACCGAGGGATCGCTACCGGCGGCGGCCACGCGGCGTGCATTTTCGTGGGCGAGTTGCCAGTTCACGGGGCCATCGGAGGTGGAGCTCATCATTGCCTGGACCTGGGCGAACATCTGCTGTAGGAGGTGGGGATCGTTGGGCAAGCCAGCGGCCTTAGCCAGCTCAGCGGGATCGATGTTTCCCATGCCCTGGCCACCCATCAGGTTCTGGAGCATTTCTGCCAGCGGATCCTTGGGGGTTTCGTCGTCGTTGGACGGATTATTGGGGTTGGAAGTCATGGTGCCGCCGATCGTCGAACTGGCTGGTGATCTCTTTCACCGTACCGCGCGGCCGGAAGGCTGTCTGCCCGGAGGAGGTCCCGTTCGCTGTAGGCAAAGCAGCCCTGCAACGTCAGACCGCGTAGTGTTGATGTTTGGTATGTGCCGCCGCTGCCTTTGGCGGCAGGAACCATGGATCCGGTCACGCAATGCCGGCATAGAGAGGCCTCAATGCTTACTTCGCCCAGCCCCGAGGGCTCATTGGACCCGCGTCAGACGCCCGACGCCGATTCCACCTCCGTGCCTACGTCGCCTCCCCGGGATGGCCGGTACATGATCATGGTGATCTCCGGGCTTGTCGCGCTGGGGCTTGGCATCGGTGCGGCAGCGTTGCCTGTCCCGTATGTCATTGAGTCAGCCGGTCCCACTTTCAATACTCTGGGCAAGGACGGCGACAAACCTGTGATCAGTATTTCCGGTCGCGAGTCCTTTCCGGCGAATGGCAACCTTGACCTGACCACTGTTGTCATGACGGGTGGTCCGAAAACCCCGGCAACCATCTTCGACGTCTTCCGGGCCTGGGTGGATCCCTCCAAAGCCATATATCCGGAGGAACTCATCTATCCCAAGGGCACCACGGCCGAACAGACGGTGCAGCAAGGCGAAATTGCGATGGAAACATCGCAGGAGAACGCAGTGGCCGCAGCATTGCGTGAACTCGAAATCCCGTTTGAGCAACGGCTCAACGTCGCGGGACTGTCTGATCCTTCGCCGTCAGCTGGAAAGATCCAGGAAGGTGATCGGCTTGTTTCCATCAATGGCAAAGCGATTACGTCCATGAGCGTGGTCCAAGCAGAACTGGCCGCAGGTGCAGGATCGCCGGTCGTTGTGGGCCTGGACCGGAAGGGTATGGCAGTTTCGGAAACCATAACTCCTACCAGGAACCAGGCTGACCGTTACGTTCTGGGTGTGCTGCTCGCCAGCGACTTCACCTTCCCGTTCGATGTCAGCATTTCCCTGGACAACGTCGGCGGACCCAGCGCAGGTTTGATGTTTGCTCTGGGAATAGTGGACAACCTCACGCCGGGGGATCTCACGGGCGGCAAACACGTCGCTGGCACGGGAACCATCACAGCCGATGGTGCGGTGGGACCTATCGGTGGCATTGCCCAGAAGATGATCGGTGCCCGCCAAAAAGGCGCAACCATGTTCCTCGCTCCGGCTTCCAATTGTGCCGACGTCGTAGGCCACGTACCGGACGGGCTTCAGGTTGTAAAAGTGGAAACCCTTGCAGACGCCACCTCCGCCGTGGAGCGCCTCGGAGCCGGCCAGGACACGGGGAGCCTCCCCACCTGCACAAACAACTAGACTGACGGTGGAACTTAGCTCCACTGCCACTCGTGGCATAGATGACGGCCTCTGCCACCTCCCAGCGGTAGAGATTGTCAGCACGCGCACACCGACTGTTCACTGACACCAATGAGGTACAGAGTTTGTCCCGTCCCGCCAGCTCCAACCCGCCCGGAAGATCACCGCTGAGACGAGGTGCCCTGACGCCGACGCTCATTGTCGTGGCCGTGGCCGTCGTCGGGTTCATTTTCTTCGCCAATGTGTGGACTGACGTCCTCTGGTACCAGCAGCTTGGCTTCTTCGAAGTTTATCTCCGCGAAAACCTCGCCAGGATCATCACATTCATCATTGGCTTCGCCATGATGTTTGCCGCTGTTTTCTTTGCCATCAGGATCGCCTACCGTTCCAGGCCCGTCTATGCTCCGGATGCTGAGGCCCGGGACAACCTCAACCGCTACCAGGCGCAGCTCGAGCCTGTTCGCCGGGTTGTCATGATCGGCCTCCCTATCCTGTTCGGGCTCTTTGCCGGCAGTGCGGCCGCTAGCCAATGGCAGAAGGCACTGTTGTTCTTCAACCAGGAACCTTTCGGTCAGAACGACCCGTTGTTCAACATGGACATCAGCTTCTACCTGATGACGCTGCCGTTCCTTGGTTTTGTCACAGGATTCCTGATCAGCATCGCGGTTGTCGCCGGCATCGCAGGCATCCTGACCCATTACCTTTACGGCAGCATCCGCCTCATGGAACGCGGTATCTTCACCAGCCGTGCAGCGCAGATTCACATCGCCGTCACGGGCGCTCTCTTCCTTGTCCTGCTTGGTATCAACTTCTGGCTTGACAGGTACACGACTGTCCAGAGCAACTCAGGCCGCTGGGCCGGGGCCCTCTACACGGATGTTAATGCTGTTGTACCTACCAAGGCGATCCTTGCCGTGGCCGCGGGCCTCGTTGCCATCCTGTTCATCATTGCTGCAATCATTGGTCGCTGGCGCCTGCCAGTCATCGGTACTGCGATGTTGGTTATCACGGCCATACTGGCCGGTGGCGTTTACCCGTGGGTTATCCAGCAGTTCCAGGTACGTCCGTCGGAGAACACCTTGGAAAAGGAGTTCATTGATCGAAATATCAAGATGACGCGCGCTGCTTATGGTCTGGACAAGATCGATGTCTCCGCCTATAACGCCACTACCACCGCCACCACCGGTGCCTTGGCCGCGGATGCCCAAACCACTGCCAACATCCGTCTCCTTGACCCGAACCTGATTTCCTCCGCATTCGCTCAGCTGGAGCAGTATCGTCCGTACTACCAGTTCCCGCAGACCCTGAATGTCGACCGATACATGGTTGACGGTAAGGTCCAGGACACCGTTATTGCGGTTCGTGAACTGAACCCGGACGGCCTCAGCGCCAACCAGCAGACGTGGGTCAACAGGCACATCGTCTACACCCACGGCTACGGTGTGGTGGCAGCCAAGGGCAACAAGTTCACCGCCGATGGCAAGCCGGAGTTCCTGCAGTCGGGGATTCCGTCCACTGGCGTTCTCGGTAACGATACTTCTTACGAGCCCCGCATCTACTTCGGTGAGAACTCACCTGAATACTCCATTGTGGGAGCGCCGGATGGTGCCCCCAACCGCGAGCAGGACCGGCCGGCGGGCCGCGAAGGCGGCGGGGAGACCCAGTACACCTTCAGCGGTAACGGTGGACCGAACGTAGGCAACTGGCTGAACAGGATTCTCTACTCCATCAAGTTCCAATCTTCCGACCTCCTGCTCTCGGACGGCGTGAACGCGGAATCCCAGATCCTCTACGAACGCAATCCGCGCGAACGCGTTGAGAAGCTCGCCCCGTACCTGACCGTGGACGGCAACGCCTACCCGGCGGTGGTGGACGGCCGCGTCAAGTGGATTGTGGATGGTTACACCACCAGTCAGTACTTCCCGTACTCACAGCCCCAACAATTGCAGAACGCCACGGCCGATTCCCAAACCAGCGCAGGGCGCACAGTAGCCTTGCCGAACAGCTCGGTGAACTACATCCGGAACTCGGTCAAGGCCACCGTGGATGCGTACGACGGTTCGGTGAACCTCTATGCGTGGGATGATCAGGACCCCATCCTGAAGGCTTGGCAGAAGGTCTTTCCCACAGTCATTAAGCCGTACTCGGAAATGTCCGGCGACCTCATGAGCCACGTTCGCTACCCCGAAGATCTCTTCAAGGTTCAGCGTGAACTTCTGGGCCGCTACCACGTGACGGATCCGGACAGCTTCTATCAGAACAACGATGCTTGGAGCGTGCCGAACGATCCCACCGTTTCCGAGGCCGTCAAGCAGCCGCCGTTCTACATGTCCCTGCAGATGCCTGACCAGGAGAAGCCGGCCTTCCAGCTGACGTCATCGTTCATTCCGCAGACTGTCAACGGCAGTGCGAGGAACATCTTGTATGGATTCCTTGCAGCTGACTCTGATGCCGGAAACGAGAAGGGAGTCAAAGCCGATAGCTACGGAAAGCTAAGGCTCCTCGAGTTGCCAACCGACACCCAGGTGCCCGGTCCCGGCCAGGCCCAGAACAAGTTCAACTCCGATCCCACGGTGTCCCAGGCGTTGAACCTCCTGCGGCAGGGTGCATCGGATGTACTTAACGGCAACCTGTTGACCCTTCCCGTGGGTGGCGGTTTGCTCTACGTACAACCCGTCTACCTGAAGTCCACCGGCGAGACGTCCTACCCCACATTGCAGCGTGTGCTGGTTGCCTTCGGTGACAAGATCGGCTTCGCGCCCACCCTTGACGAAGCACTGAACCAGTTGTTTGGCGGAGACTCCGGCGCTTCTGCCGGGGATGTCGCCAACAATGGCCAGACACCGACAGCGCCGCCCGGCACTACGACGCCGCCGGCTGGTCCCACCGATGCCAAGGCAGAACTCAAGGCGGCCCTGGACGAGGCCAACAAGGCCATCCAGGACGGCCAGGCAGCATTGGCTAAGGGAGACTTCGCCGGCTACGGTGCTCAGCAGACCAAATTGTCTGACGCGCTAAAGAAGGCGATTGACGCTCAGGCCCGTTTGGACGCCACTCCAGCTCCAACGGCGACGCCGGGGGCTACTCCCAGCGCGACGCCCGCACCTACGCCGAGCAGCTAGTCCTGTAGGCAGCTGAAAGGCCGGTGCCTGTTCCCTTCGGGGGCGGGTGCCGGCCTTTCGCGTAGGGGGAGATGCAGATCACGTCGCCAGGATTTGGTCTCTCATTCACCGGCCGGTAATGTTGTTCTTGCGACGCGGGGTGGAGCAGTTCGGTAGCTCGCTGGGCTCATAACCCAGAGGTCACAGGTTCAAATCCTGTCCCCGCAACTGGAGAAAAGGTCCGGATCAGTAATTACTGATCCGGACCTTTTGTTGTGCCCTCACCCCCGCGATGGGCGCCCCCTCAGGCCCATCGCTCTCTCACATCCCGACGGGTTGGGCTGGATCCTCTCTCACATCCCGACGGGTTGGGCTGGATCCCCTCTCACATCCCTCTGGCCGGGGTGCTGCGGCAGCTATTGTGTGGGGCTTTAGGGTGCGGGGGAGTGATCTGCGGCACCTTAGGGGCCATATGGTCAGAAGCACCTTGAGGGGTGCGGTAGAGTTGTTCTTGCGACGCGGGGTGGAGCAGTTCGGTAGCTCGCTGGGCTCATAACCCAGAGGTCACAGGTTCAAATCCTGTCCCCGCAACTGGAGAAAAGATCCGGATCAGTTATTACTGATCCGGATCTTTTGTTTAACTGTTCGTCGGGATGCGAGTGCTAGCATCAAACCGGATTCGCTGAGGTATGAAATAGATGGGACGCTCAATGGTCAACGACGACTATGGATTTGGCCTTCAGCGGGAAGTTCTTCAGAGGGATGGCCCGGTGGCCGTGTATCAGCAGGTGGCTGACGTTTTGACGGATCACGTCAGCCGGCTGGAGCCAGGATCACGGATCCCCACGGAAGAGACTCTGATGGACGCCTACGGCATTAGCCGGACCACGGTCCGGAAAGCGCTGGAAACCCTGGTTGTGAAGGGTTTGTTGGTTCGAAGGCAGGGCAAGGGAACGTTCGTGATGGCCCAGCGTCCCGTCAAGATGCTGAACCGCCTGGCGCCGTTCATGGAGACGTTCACGGCGGCCGGCATGAAGACGGTCAAGGGACTCATCGAGTATAAGTGGATGGAGAAGGACCAATCAGTGCCAGCCAAGCTGGTGTCTGACGACAATCTGGTTTTGGTGATCCGGCGTTCCTACTCAAGCGCTGGGTGGCCTTATGCCATTGCGGAGATTTTCATTCCCTCCCACATCGGGCGCCATATCAGCTTGGCGGACGCCGAACGGAACTCCATTTATCAGGTCATTCAGGACAGAACGTTGAAGCCCCTCCACCGGGCTGAAATTACCGTTACCATGCATGCCCCGCCTGAGCATTTGGCAGACGCTTTGAACGTCCGTGGGTTCCCTATGGTCCCGCGCTTGGAACGAACGACGTTGGGCGCGCATGGGGAGGTCCTCGAGTGTACGGTGACCTACTTTCATCCCAAGGGATTCGAAATCCGCGCCGAGGTGGCAACCGACGTCAGCCCCGGCCAAGACACGCTAGGTCCCTTGACGGACCAGATGTAGTGCATGAAAAAACCGGGCCGGATCCACTTCAGGATCCGGCCCGGTTCTGGTTTCAGTCTCTGGGCAGCTTGACCGATCGGTAGCTGGAGCCCAACTTCTTCTTAGAGTTTGTCGAAGTCGGCTTCGTCCACAGTTGCTCCGGTTGATGCGGGGGCGCCTGCGCCAATGGCGGGCTTGGCACCGCCCGATTTCAGGGCCGCAAGGCGGGCTTCGATCTCAGTCTGCTCTCCGAGGTCTTCGAGCTGGTTGAACTGGGCGTCAAGGCTGGAGCTGGCGAGTTCCTGCTGGCCCAGGACCTTGGCCTCTTCGCGACGGATCTTCTCTTCGAAGCGACCTACCTCGCTGGTGGGATCCATGATGTCGATGCTCTTGAGTGCGTCGTGCACCTGGGATTGTGCGGCGGCGGTCTTAGAGCGTGCCACGAGTTCGTTGCGCTTTGCGGTGAGCTGGTTCAGCTTGTTCTTCATCTGGTCAAGCCCGGTTTTGAGCTTGTCCACTACTTCGGTCTGGGAGGCGATGCTCGGCTCAGCTGCCTTTGCCTCGGACTCGGCAGTCATCTGGCGCTGGATTGCCACCTTGGCAAGGTTGTCAAACTTCTGTGCGTCTACGGGATCACCGGCGGCACGGTACTCGTCGGCCTTGCGGGACGCTGCTAGAGCCTTATTGCCCCAGTCCTGTGCGTTCTTGACGTCTTCGTTGTAGTCCGCCTGCAGCATCCGGAGATTGCCGATGGTCTGGGCCACGGCTGATTCGGCCTCGGCAATGTTGTTCGTGTAGTCGCGGACCATCTGGTCCAGCATCTTCTGCGGGTCCTCAGCCTGGTCCAGCAAGGCGTTGATGTTCGCCTTGGCGAGCTGTGAGATCCGACCGAAAATGGACTGCTTAACCATGGTGTTGCCTTTCGTCCTGCTCAGTGGTGCCACTGGAAATCAGTGATCAGTTGTTGTAACGCTTCTATACGGGGCGTTGACCCCGCCTAGTTTGTCTGGCTAGAAGCTGCCGGAGTCTCCGCCGCCAAAGTCGCCGCCGCCGCCGAAGTCGCCTCCGCCGCCGGAGTCGCCGCCGAAGAATCCGCCGCCGCCTCCGCCGTCGTTGCCGCCTCCCCAGCCGCCTCCGCCGCCGTTCAGGATGGAGTTGATGAGGATACCGCCAAGGATGGCACCGCCAAGGCCGCCGCCTCCGCCGCCTCCGCCGAACATCCCACCGCGGCCGTAGCCCTGATCGGCGTAACCGAACTGATCGACGTCGGACTGGGCGAGTTGTGCAGCCTGCGCCGCGAGCGAGTGTGCCTGCTGGGCGTAGGTAAGTGCGGTGACTGGATCATTGCGTGAGATGGAGAGTGCATAGTCAAGGTTGCGCTGGGCCTCGGCCAACCTTGTCCGGGCCTCTGTGCCCACGCCCCCGCGACGTGCAGTGATGTAGTCGGACGTAGCGCTGATCTGTGCCTGCGCCGCCATGATGGTTTGCTGAAGCGAGGCCTGGGCCCGGCGGGCTTGCTCCTGCTGATCGCGGACGCCGGACAAGGACTGATCGAGCGCCTGATGAGCAGACTCCAAACGGCTAAGCGTCGCGATGGGGTCGATCTTTCCGCCCTGAATTTCGGTTTTTACCTGTGCCAAGGCCGCTTCCACCCCGGCCACTGGACCGGCCAGTTCAGGGTGTGCACCGGACTGGATCATTGCCCGCGCCTGTGCGAGGTCCTGGCTGGTTTCTGCCACAGCGCCTTCCAGGGAAGCCCGGGCCTCATCCAGGCTGCCGGCCGTCTTGGAGATGGCATCGATCAACACGTTGGTTTGGTGCAGGCTCTCTTCTGCGGCGCGTACCGCAACAGCAGCGAGGCTGTTTTCGCCGCTTGCCAGCTTCTCCTGGGCAGCAGTTGCAGCGTTCTGTACGAACGCGAGCCGCTCCTTGGCCTGCAAGATGTTGTCGGAGACCTGGGTCAAAGCAGATTCGGCATATTTGGCGCGCAAACCTTCAAGCGACTGTTCCGCGCTGGCGATCTTGGCGTCGGCTTCCCTGGCTCCGGCCGTTACCGCTGCCAAGGCTTGAGGAGCGTTCTTTTCAAGCTCGCGCAGAGAGTCGAAGTCAGCCTTCTGATCTCGCAGCGAAGCCAATGCGGCTTCTGAGCGGCGAATGATCTCGCCGAGCCAACTACGCTGCTGCTCTTCAGTGTCAGGAATGTGGTCATCCAGCTGCTGCTGCAGCTTGAACGACTCCGTCATGTGACCCTTCGCTTCTTCCAGGGCTTTGGTGAAGTTACCAATTGCGGAATCACCATACTGAGCCTGGGCGAAGCCCAGTTCCTGCTCGCTGGACTTGATGGCGTCGTCCGCCTCGATCAACAGTGAGCCGCTCTTCTGGCGCAGTTCCGGAATGGTCAGGCCCGCCAAGGGGTCAAGCTGTTCACCTTGTGGTCCATAGCTGGCGCTGACCGCCTTGGTGCTGCCCTTCTTGCGTCGGTTACGGAGGTACAGATACGTGCCTGCACCGCCGGCCGCTACGACGCCTACGCCGACAAGGACACCGACACCTGCGTTTCCGCTCGGAACGGTACCGCTACCGCCGCCGGCAGCGTCCCCGATGGCAGCCGCTGTGTCGATGGCCGCCTGTGCGAAGTCTTTCTTGCCGCCTGCCAGATTGGCTGTCACGGCATTTTGCGTAATGGCGGACTGCTTGGAGCGGATGGAACTTCCGGAATTCAGTACGAAGGTGTACTGGCCGGAAGCGGCAATTGCCAGGATCGCGTCTGCCTTACCCATGCCCTTGTTCTTGGCTACGGCCTCCGCCCAGGCGGGGGGTTCGGAGGGATTCGTGAAGGAGTCCACAGTGACCACATACAAGTTGTATTTGTGGTCCTTGAGCGTCTTTTGGATCGCTTCCTGAACTTCGCCCTTACGGCTACCCAGAAGATTGGCGTCATCCACAATGTTCTGGCCGGACGGAATGGTCACCGGATCTGCAGCCCAAGCGGAAGTGGCCGGTAGGGCCAACATTCCAGCCAGGCCGATTACGGCGAGTACGCGTTTAACTATTGACCGCATGTGCAACCCTTCAGCACGTCTGCGACTGGAACAAGGCGTACCAATCGTCACAGAATGCTCAGCGCCCCCACGCATGGTGTAAAGCCGCAGGTCGCTGTGGCAATTCCTCTTGATTCTATGGTGCACCCCCGAACCCGTCCACAGGGTTGAATATGCCACCAGCGAAATATAGGAGAGAGCTGGATTGGTGAGCCGTTGAGGGTCTTCTTGAGGGGGCGGCTACCAGCGACGACTTCCTTTCAGCAAGCTCCCAGCGAACGTCCGCTTTTGTTCCAGTTATTGGGTACATAGTGGTTGAAGACGAGGATGAAAGGAAGACCCATGACGGAGAACCCAGCGCAGGGCACTGCACCAGAGAACCGCGAGCCGTCGGAGCCGCGGGACAGCACGGGGGAGCAGGGCGATGCCGGCACCACTCCGCAGCAGCCCGCGTGGACTTCCCGGCAGGAGGCGGGGACCGAAAACCCGGCGCAGCCCACTACTCCGCTGCCTGCCTTCCAGCCTCCCGCCGCTCCGCAGCAGCCGCAGTACTACGGCGCTCCGCAGCCGCACAATCAGTCTTACCAGCAGCATGACCCGTCTCATCGCCCAAGCTACCCGCAGCACCAGCCGTTCTACGGGGGCTCGAATCCGGGACACAATGCCGCTTCCCAGTTCCACAACCAGCAAGGTTTCCAGGAACAGCAGGGGCACAACAGTCCAGGGATGCAGCACACCCCAGGGCACTCTTCCGTCAGCACCAAGCGCAAGCCGGCTTTCGGCGTCGGCACCCTTGTAGCTAGCATGCTGGCAGCGGGTCTGATCGGTGGCGGCGTGGTGGCGGGCAGTAACGCTCTGTGGGATAACCCCGCCCCGGCTGCTTCAACCGGCGGACAATCCAGCACCGTTATCGTGAATAACAAAGATGACGTCAACGTCATTACCGCTGCGGCCGCCAAGGCTTCGCCCAGCGTGGTGACCATCAAGGCGACCAGCGGAAATGAGGGCGGTACTGGTTCCGGCATCATTTTGGATGACCAGGGCCACATCCTCACCAACACCCACGTCGTCACGCTCGATGGCGCCACCGCAAACGCCGCAATTGAGGTCCGCACCAGCGATGGCAAGGTCCTCAAGGCCACTGTGGTTGGCACTGACCCTTTGTCCGACCTTGCAGTCATCAAGGTAAGCGATGCCTCTGGCCTCGTCCCGGCAACGCTTGGTGACTCTTCCAAGATCAATGTGGGGGACACCGCCGTCGCCATCGGTTCACCGTTGGGTCTTACCGGCACGGTGACCGATGGCATCGTGTCCACGCTCAACCGAACCATCAGCGTGGCGTCCTCTGCTGTGCCGGAAGGCACGCCGGATGAGAGCCAGGGCGGAGACGAAGGCTTCCAGTTCGCGCCGCCAAATGGTGGCCAGAGCCAGAGCACAGCCAACGAGGGCTCGATTGCCATCAACGTCATCCAGACTGATGCTGCCATCAACCCCGGCAACTCCGGGGGCGCGCTCGTGAACAGCAAGGGTGAAGTAATCGGCGTCAACGTGGCCATCGCTTCGGCGGGCAGTGGAACGTCCGAATCGTCCAGCGGTAACATCGGCGTCGGTTTCAGTGTTCCCATCAACCACGCCAAGCGCGTGGCGCAGGAGATCATCGAAACCGGTAAAGCCAGCCACGGGCAGTTCGGTGTGTCAGTTCGTTCGAAGTCGTCCTCGGGCAGCGATTCAGGCTTCTCGGTGGGTGCTGAGGTTGCGTCGGTGACCTCGGGTTCTGCTGCTGCGAAGGCAGGACTCAAGGTTGGCGATGTGGTGACCAAGTTCGGCGACTACGCCGTGAGCGATCCCAACCAGCTGACTGCGGCGGTTCGGGAGCAACCTGCCGGTGCCAAGGTCAAGGTAACCATTCAGCGCGGGGGACAGACACAAGAGGTTGAGGTCACCCTCGACGCCGCTCAGCAGTAGCGCTCAGCAGTAGGCGGCCCAGCGGGAGGCAGGAGCAACCCACGACGGCGGACGGCACCTTGGCGGTGCCGCCCGCCGTTTGTGGGTGTCCCGGCACCGCACGCTGCAGCACAAGAGCATCGCGCGTAGCTGAAACAGGGCTTAACGCTGGGAGTGGTTTTCTGCGGGCAATATGCTTAGCTAGGACGAGCCCACGCGCTGGGTTATTCACGGCCACGCTGCTGCGTTTGGCCGTCCACAAGCATGGAAGGCTGCTTCGAAGACAGTGGAAGAGACATTGAAGATTGTCGTTCTGGTCAAGCACGTCCCGGACGCCCAGTTTGACCGGCACATCACCGGACCTGGCAACACGACCGACCGTGATGAGAGCATCTTGTCTGAATTGGACGAGTACGCCCTCGAGGCAGCGCTCCAATTGGCGGAGGAACGCGGCGGACCGAAGGCCGGGAATGAGGTCATTGCTTTGAGCATGGGCCCGTCCGGTGCGGTCAATGCTGTGAAGAAGTCCCTACAGATTGGCGCGTATTCCGGCGTGCACCTCAGCGACGACGCTTTGGCTGGTTCGGATGCGGCTGCCACTTCGCTGGCGCTTGCCGCTGCTATTCGCCACATCTCGGCCGATGGCCGCCCGGTGGACCTGGTCCTGACGGGCATGGCTTCCACCGATGGCGAGACTTCGCTCATCCCGGCCCAACTTGCCGAGCGCTTGCAGTTCCCGCAGGTCACGTTCGCTTCCAGCCTTGAGGTTACGGGTGGCCGGGTCAGCGCCCGCCGTGACGCCGGCGCCTTCTCGGAAACCGTTGAGGCGGAGCTCCCGGCCGTTGTTTCCGTCACGGACCAGATCAACGAGCCCCGTTACCCCAACTTCAAGGGCATCCTGGCGGCCAAGAAGAAGAAGATCGCCTCCCTGTCACTTGCTGACATTGGCGTGGACGCTTCACAGGTGGGCTCGGCTGGCTCCTGGACAGTGGTGGAGTCCGCAGAGGCCCGCCCGCCGCGGACAGCAGGAACCATCATTACCGACGACGGCGACGCCGGCATCAAGCTGGTGGACTTCCTAGCCGCACAGAAGCTGCTCTAAAGGGGACTCGAACTATGGCAAATGCACTTGTTTTCATTGACAACCCGGGATCAGCTCTCAAGAAGAGCAGCCTGGAGCTCCTGACCATCGCCCGCTCGCTGGGGGAGACCGCCGTCGCGTTCACCGGGGAGTTGAACGACGACGTCGCCGCCAGTTTGGGTGCCTACGGTGCCACGACGGTTTACCAGCCGTCGGTGGACGACCTCGACAACTACTTGGTGGGCCCGAAGGCCGCCTACCTTGCCGCTGCTGTAGCAGCATCCGGCGCCACAGCAGTCCTCGTGGACAACTCGCCTGAGGGCAAGGAGATTGCGGGCAGGCTGGGCATTAAGCTCAGTGCCGGCGTCATTACCGACGTCGTGGGTGTTGACGCTGACGGCACTGCGCACAAGTCCGTCTTGGCGGGCTCTTACAACACCACGGCGAAAGCTACTACTCCTGTGACCGTCCTTTCGGTCAAGGCCAACAACGTGGAACCTGTTCCTGCCGGTGCCGCCGCTGCACCGGCAACTGCCACTGTTGAGGTTCCCGCTCATGGCTTGGCGAACTCCGCACGCATCGCAGCCCGCACCGAGAAGCCCGTCAGCGGGCGGCCTGATCTGAGCGAAGCGAGGATCGTGGTTGCCGGCGGCCGTGGCGTAGATGGTGACTTCGGCCCGCTCGAAGAGCTTGCCGACGCCCTTGGCGCTGCTGTAGGTGCTTCCCGCGCCGCTACTGATGCGGGATGGATTGGCCATGATGCGCAGGTTGGCCAGACCGGTGTCACGGTGTCTCCGCAGCTGTACATTTCAGCCGGTATTTCAGGTGCAATCCAGCAGAAAGCTGGAATGCAGACTTCCAAGGTCATTGTGGCCATCAACAAGGACGCGGAATCGCCGGTGTTTGAGATTGCCGATTACGGCATCATCGGTGACCTCTTCAAGGTCCTTCCGCAGGCCACCGCAGAGATCAAGAAGCGGAAAGGCTGATCCCTTTGACCACTGACATCACGTCAGCAAAGAGCCCGTTCGATGCCTCCACGGAGCGCGTTGAGCGGGTGCTTTGTTTTACTGCCCATCCCGACGATATCGATTTTGGCGCGGCCGGGACCATCGCGGCCTGGACGGCTGCCGGCGTCGAGGTCAGCTATTGCATCATGACCGACGGCGATGCCGGAGGCTTCGATCCCGTGGACCGCGAACGGATCATCGAACTGCGGGCTGAGGAGCAGAAGCGTGCTGCTGCTCTGGTGGGCGTTACGGATATCCACTATCTTCACGAACGGGACGGGTATCTGGAGCCGACACATGACGTCATCAAGCAGGTGGTGAAGCTGATCCGGGAAGTCCGGCCGGACATCGTGTTGACCATGCACCCCGAAAGGAACTGGGACCGGCTCCAGAAGAGCCACCCGGACCACCTTGCAGCGGGGGAAGCCGTGACCCGGGCAGTCTATCCGGCAGTGGAGAATCCGTTCGCTTACCCGGAACTGGATGCGGCCGGACTAAAGGCCTACAAGCTACCGTGGCTGTGGTTCATCTCCAGCCCGGAGGCCAGGGAGAACCACTCTGTGGATGTTTCGGATCATGTCGACGCCAAGCTTGACGCCATCAGGATTCATGCGAGCCAGCACCCCGATATCGAGGGCATGGAGCGTGTGGTGAGGTCCATGATGCTCGGCAATGGCGAGCGGGCCGGGCTGCCCGAAGGAGCCAGCGCAGAGTATTTCCACGTTGTCCCAGTCAACGGTTCCACTACGATCGCCGGCTTCTGACGTTGCTGTGGTGTAACCCGTGTCATATGCTTGATCTCGGTTAAATCATATTTATTCGAGGAAGGCAGACTTTGATGGCGAAGACTGCGCAACAACCCGTACTGGTGATTATGGGAGTCTCCGGTTCCGGCAAGTCGACGGTGGCCGGCGTTCTCGCCGGGAAGCTTGGATGGGATCTTGCCGAAGGCGACGACCTGCACCCGGAGGCCAACGTGGCCAAGATGCAGTCGGGGCTGGCTCTGAGCGATGAGGACCGGTGGCCCTGGCTGAGCATCATCTCGGACTGGATCCGTGAGCGCGCGGATGCCGGAACACCGGCAATCATTACGTGCTCGGCACTCAAAAAGAAGTACCGCGACGTGCTCCGCGGCGACAACGTTGTTTTCGTCTTCCTGCAGGGGAGCAAGGACAAGATCTCCGACCGCCTGGCCTCCAGGCATGGCCACTTCATGCCGCCGTCGCTCTTGGAATCGCAGTTCGACGCACTTGAGGAACCCACCCGGGACGAGAACTACATTTCCTTGTGTGTTTCCGCGTCCCCCGCAGAGGAAGCCGACGAAGTTATTGAACGGCTCGGTCTCCGGCCTGTAGGTGCCGGTACCGAAGCGACCGCCTCGTGAAAGTCCTCGATACAGCGACGCAGATACAGGAATGGACGGCCCACGACACGCAACTCCTTGTGGTGGCTGCACTGGGCATTGCACTGATTGTGGTGCTGATCGCAAAGCTCAAACTTCACCCGTTCCTGGCGCTGGTTCTGGGCTCGGCCTTTGTGGGCCTGGCGTCCGGCGTCGAGCTTGGCAAGGTCATCTCCAACTTCGAGGACGGTGTGGGGGGTGTCCTTAAGGAAGTCGGCTTACTCATTGCGCTCGGGGCAATGCTTGGTAAATTGCTGGCCGATTCCGGTGGCGCAAACCGGGTGGTGGATACCCTGTTGGCCAAGGCCAGCGGGAACAAGCTCGTCTGGATGATGACCTTGGTGGCCGTGATCATCGGCCTGCCCATGTTCTTCGAAATTGGGCTCGTCCTGCTCCTTCCGGTGATCGTCCTGGTAACGCAGCGCTCCAAGATGAAGCTGATGCGCATCGCGATCCCGGCGCTGGCCGGCCTGTCCGTGCTTCACGGGCTGGTGCCGCCGCACCCGGGGCCATTGATTGCGATCAGCGCAGTCAAAGCCGAACTTGGCACAACGTTGGCACTTGGCATTCTTGTGGCCATTCCCACGGTGATTATCTGCGGCCCGCTGTTCTCCAGGCTTGCTGCCCGCTGGGTACCCGTCGACGCGCCCGCCGTGGCCGGCGGGATCGACACGCAGCATGCAGTGGACCTCAGCGCGGTCAAACGCCAGCCCTCGTTCCTGGTGACTTTGCTGACCATCATTTTCCCTGTGGTCCTCATGCTGTTGAAGGCCGTGGGTGGAATTATCTGGCCGGACCCGGAGACGGCACCAGCCCTCCGGACCTTCTTCGACTTCGTGGGTCAGCCCTTGGTGGCCATGACGTTGGCTGTGCTTCTGGCCATGGTGACGTTCGGATACGCTGTTGGGTTCACCGGCAGCAAGATCACAGCCAAGCTGGGTGAAAGCCTTGGACCCATTGCGGGGATCCTCCTCATTGTTGGCGCGGGCGGCGGTTTCAAGCAGACCCTGATCGGTGCCGGGGTAGGTGACTCCGTCAAGAAGTGGGCCGAGGGCACCAACATGTCAGTTCTGGTGCTGGGCTTCATCGTGGCTGTGGCGCTCCGACTGGCCACGGGCTCGGCAACGGTGGCCACTGTTACGGCCGCCGGCATCGTGGCACCCCTTGCCAGCAGCCTGAGCCCCACGCACGCGGCTTTGTTGGCACTTGCCATAGGTGCGGGTTCCTTGTTCCTGTCCCACGTCAACGACGCTGGATTCTGGTTGGTCAAGGAGTTGTTCGGACTTACCGTGGGGCAGACCTTCAAGACATGGTCTGTCATGGAGACGTTGATCTCCGTGGTGGCCTTCGGCTTCGTCATGCTTTTATCGCTCGTGTTGTAGCTGCGGAAGCAACTGCTAAATGCCCGACGGCGGCCGTCCCCTGGGTGGGGCGGCCGCCGTCGGGCGTTGGAACGTCAAGAGTCAGGCGCTGAGCCCGACCACCAGCACCGGATCCGTGGTGGGGGCGCTGGAGCCGCCCGTGGGTTCCACCGTGATGGCCACGGACGACGCTGAGGACAAGCCCTTCACTATCGCCGGTTTGGAGAGTGTCTCAGCATCCATGGTGCCCTGCGGTACAGGAGCAGAGCCGTCCTTGGGGAGAGTCCACAACTGGTAGACCTTGCCCTCCGGTGCGGGCGAAACGCCATCCATGAGCACCACAAAGGAATCCTTGGCCGACGATGCGGAAATGGTGGCGGTACCACCGCCGGGAACCGGTGCAGACTTCTTCTGGACGTCCTGGGCCTGGAGTACTTGGTTCACCGGGTCATTTTGTGCAGAGACGTAGGCGCCCACCCCAATGCCACCGAGTGCGATGACCGCTGCGGCGGCGGCGCCCACGATCCACCGGCGTGCGCCACCAACGCGCGTGCGTTCTTCGCGCCTCATCCTGGCGGCAGCGAGGTCATCGACGGCGGGGCTTTCCACTGAGGGAGCCACCGGCTCTGCGACGGGCTGGGCGGCGGCATCCTTGGTGATGCGCTCCAGGATATCGTCGAAGAGACCTGCAGGCGGTTCTTCCTCCGGGGCAAAACTCACGGCAAGGGTCTCGCGGGTTTCGCGTACCCGCTCCAGGAATTCAGGACGTTCGGGGGCGTCCTTGATGTAATGGTCAATCATGGCCCGTTCGTCGTCACTCACGGCGTCCAGGGCGTAGAGTTCGGCGAGTTCGAGGACACGGCCCTCGGCGAGGTCTGTAGCGATGTCGTTGGCAAACATTCTGCGGATAAAGCCTCCACTGGTGTTTTCACTCATTTCAACCCACCCCCAGGCACGTCTTCAGGCGCAGTAGTCCATCACGGATGCGGGACTTGATGGTGGGGACTGCGGCACCGAGATGCTCGGCGACTTCCCGATACGTCAGCCCGCCGTAGTACGCGAGCCTGACGGATTCTCGCTGCGTGTCCGTCAGGGTACCGAGGCATCGGCTGACAGCTTCAGCTTCCAAGTTGGTGTCGGCTTCCTCGGTTACCAGGTCCCGGTCCGGGTCCTGGCTCGCTGCGCCGTACTTGGCTTCCCGGTCAGTTGCCGCTTGCACGGCGCGGACACGGTCAATGGCGCGCCGATGTGCGATAGTCATGAGCCAGGCCAGCGGTGTCCCTGCAGCGCGGTCAAACTTTGCAGCTCCCTGCCAGACCTGGAGATAAACCTCCTGGGTTGCGTCCTCGCTGAGGTCAGGGTCTATCAGGACGCGCCTGGCCATGCCGAAGACACGCCTGGAGGTGAGGCGATAGAGCTCGGCGAATGCCTGCTGGTCGCCTGCTGCCACGAGTTCGAGCAAGAGGGCAAGCTGCGAATTCAGATCAGTCGAAGAGCCTGTAGCTTCGAAGACCGGGGGGCCGGGATTGTTGGGGATGTCCATCACGGTCCAGCATATGTCGTCCCGTTTGAAAGCGGCAGCATCATGGGGTCGCGTCGGCGGCGCGGCGGTGCTCTGACTTGCCGTCATCACCCTGGTCTGCAACGCGCTCACGTAGGCTCCCTCAACGAATGTCCAAGGCAGGAATTGTCCTGCACAAGGTATTCGGTGCCGGGACGCCGTTGGATGGGCTACATCTTGGCGCCGGCAAATCCGTTCTGCCGCCAGGCTTCAAACACGGCGATTGAAGCAGCGTTGGCCAGGTTGAGCGAACGCAGAGAAGGCTTCATGGGAAGGCGGACACGAGCGGTTACGTGTGGATCCTGCTTGAGCCAGTCCGGCAAGCCCACGGATTCGGGCCCGAACATCAGGACGTCACCTTCGCGGTAGCTGATGTCCGTATAGGAGGTCTCGCCGTCGGAGGTGTAAGCGAAAACCCGTTCCGGGGTGAGGGCAGCCCAGGCGGCGTCGATGTCTTTGTGGACAGTAACTACGGCCATATCGTGGTAATCGAGACCGGCACGACGCAACTTGGCGTCGGAAAAATCAAAGCCGAGTGGCTCCACCAAGTGAAGCTCGGCCCCCGTAATGGCGGCCAAACGGATGGCGTTGCCCGTATTGCCCGGGATTTCTGGAGTATGGAAGAGGATGCGGAACACCGTCCCATCTTAGTCAGCCCGTGCGGCTAGGGCCGCGTCCAGAGACGGCACCGCTGTGACTAGTGCATTCCGCGAATCAGCCTGGCCAGGACCGGCACGACTACGGTGTTCGGCGCCGGCCCGGAGCTGAGGAACTGCTTCAGCCCCCTTACCAGCCCCGCCGCGTTGGCTACCTCCACAGCTGTGTTGCTCGATTGTCCCTTGCCATATTGGTCAATGACAGGTTCGTGAAGATTTCCGTCAGGACTGTGAAGGACCACCCATCCGGTGACATTGAGCTCCGGAAAGAGGTCCTGCATATGCCGGACGATATGGCCGAGCTGTGGAGGAGCCACCGAACGACCACCATGGCGCAGCGAATGGCCGTCCCAGGCGTATGCCCCTTTGGGCAGCAGCATGGAACCTATCAGTGCCAATCTGTAGCCGGACAGGACGGCGTGGTCGATGTGGTTGTTGTCCGACGGCGAGCGCAACCCATTGATGAGCCTGGCTGCGGGTATGGCGGGCAGGACTTGCCGGCTGATGAGCTGGACCGTGCGCATTTCGCGTTGGATGCGGGCTTCGGCGCCAAAGATGCCTCGTTTGCGGGGGAGGCCGTGAACCTGTTGGGCCGCTTCCGCCGCTGGGATGAGCGGAACCTCGTTGGGATCATCAAAGGGGGGAACATAGACTGCAGGATCGCCGGCAGTGTTGCGCTGGGCCTGGGGTCGTTTGTGGTTTGCAGTCGCGAAGGGCCCCGGTGCCGCAGCGCCTGTGTAGTCGCCCGCCCGAGGCTGGCTCACATCGGAGGCACCGCGGCCGTACCTTCGGTCGTAGTCGGCCCTGCGTTGGGGATCTATGAGAGTTTCGTATGCGAGGGTCACCCGCCGGAACATCTCCGCTTCTCCGCCGTGATCGGGGTGGGCTTTCCGGGCAGCCTTGCGGTAGGCCACTTTGATCTCCTTGTCCGTAGCGGTGACGGAAATGCGGAGAACCTGATAGTGCGAACTGCTGCCCTCGGCCAAGCACGGGCCCTTCTCTATGATGGTGGTCGCGCCTCTGGAGAGGTGCGGTACTGGCAAGTTTATCCAGCCACTCTGTGAACGTCGGTAACGTGGCGTGTGGTTCCCGCTGGCATAATTCAGGCTGTGAATCCTCCGGCAGCGAAGAACCCATCCATCGCGCCGATGAAGATCGCTGTTGCCATTAATCCTGAGGCATCTTTTGGTCGTCGGCGCAGTGCCGGGCACCAAGCCGCAGAGTACATCCGCGCCGCCGGATGGGACGTCGTCGTACTTGAAGCGGAGAACTATGACGCTTTGCGCAGATCGGTGGACCGGACGCTGGAAACCGGGGTGGAGGCGTTGGTAGTGGTGGGCGGCGATGGCATGGTCCACCTTGGCGTCAACGCGCTCGTGGGGCTGGACTTCCCTCTCGGCATCGTTCCCGCCGGGACAGGCAATGATGTGGCGCGGCTGTTGGCTTTACCGTTGAACGACACCGCGGCCGCGTGCCGTCGGCTACTGCTTGCGTTGGAGACCGGCGGACGGAGGATCGACGCCGGAAGGGTCACCGCTGGTGGTGAGACCACCTACTTCGCAGGCGTCCTGTCCGCCGGATTCGATGCAGCCGTCAACGAGCGCGCCAATTCGTGGAGCTGGCCACGCGGCAGGAGCCGCTACAACCTTGCTATGCTCCGGGAGCTGGGCTCTTTTCGCCGGATCACCTACACCGTGACTGCCGATGGCGTGTTGTGGAGCCAGCCTGCCCTGCTCATTTCAGTGGCCAACGGACAGTTCATTGGCGGGGGCATGAAGATCACCCCTGAGGCGGTGCCCGATGACGGGTGGTTGGACATGTTTGTGGTCAAGCCCCTGTCCAGGCTCCGTTTCCTGGGCGTGTTTCCCAAGGTTTTCGCCGGAAAGCACACCAACCATCCTGCCGTGGAGATCATGCGCGTCCGGAAAGTGCGCTTGGAGGCTGACGGGGTGGTGGCATATGCGGACGGGGAACGAATCGGCCCATTGCCGGTGGAGGTGGAGGTGGTTCCTGCTGGTTTGCGGGTTCTCGCCTAGTGCGTCCGTCTATGAGTGAGTCCTCAAGCGCGCTTCCGTACTGACGCAGCCTCGCTGCGACGGGCAGCTAGACTCGATCGCGGTGGCAGGCGGGTCGATCGGCGCGGTCCCCACACCATATTCCAGAGCGCACGGCAAGGAGACATAGTGGCGAGCAACGTTCGACGACGACTGGCCGGCTTGGCTGCCCTCGGAACCGCCGGTGTCCTGCTGGCAGGCTGCAGCGTCAACGTCCCTGACCCTACTGCGCCTAAGTCGTCGCCGTCGGTCTCCACGCTGGCGACGCCCACCATCACTCCAGGACACGACGCGGCCGCGGTGGCTGCGAAGGACTTGCCGCTTGCGGCAGGGAGCACGTTGGCTGCGGGGGAGCCCGTGACAGTTTCCACACGGTTGGAGGAGGTTCCCGGTTGGTCGGTGGTGCACTCCGGCCTGCAGGGCGAAAGCAGATACAAGAAGGCTGACGGTTGCACCCTCGCAGTCCGCGTGAGCGTGAATCAGGGCCCGCTGGTGGTGGCCGCTGACGACGTCGCCTCAACCAAGGAATTGTTCACCTACCTCAACGTTGGTGCGCTGGACGGCCTGAAGCCGGCGACTTTGCGTTGGGGAGAAGGATCCGATAAACCACAGCGTAGCGTGGAGTTCCTGAGCCTGGAGTCTTCGGCCGCATCCGGCGGTAAGCCTGCCTTGGTCCTGGCCAGGTTGTTCAGCGCCCCCGCGTCCTCCGTCTATGTTTCCCTGTCGTGCCCGGACGACGCAACGTTGAGCGCCGCCCGTGCGGAAACTGTGGCCCAGCTCGTTGTGGTACCGCCGTCCTGACCCTGCCTTTCTTGGCTATTCCGCTAAAGCAACGATTCTTATTTTTAGATATATCTTTGGTGTATGGGCACGTCCGAACTCCCGTGGATCCGGAAAATCACTGCTGTTGCTGCCTTGGGCGATGAAAACCGCCGCAGGCTATATGAGTACGTTCTGAGTGCAGGGGAGGCCGTCAGCCGGGATGGGGCGGCCTTGGCACTCGAGCTGCCCCGCAGTTCGGCTTCCTTCCATTTGGACCGTTTGGTCCGCGAAGGGCTCTTGCGGGTTGAGTTCAGGAAATCCCCTGAGAAGACAGGGCCTGGGTCGGGGCGGCCATCAAAGCTCTACAGGCCCGTCATGGACGAGGTGGGCGTCTCTGTTCCTGAGCGGCACTACGACCTCGCCGGTCACCTCATGGCCGCGGCGATCACGCGCTCTCAGGCCGACGGTGTGCCGGCGCTGGAAGCGATGCGCGATGTCGCTGCAGCTGCAGGGCGCGAGGTTGGACGCCCTGGCCATTTCCTGGGTGCACTCTCGGAACTCGGATACGACCCCTCGCCGGACGCTGCCGGGGGATACCGCCTGCTCAACTGTCCGTTCCATCGCTTGTCGCGGGACCACACGGAAGTGGTGTGCGCAATGAACGGCGCGTTCCTCAGCGGTGCTGCTGCGGCCTCCGGACTCATTGCCGGCATCATCGTGCCGGATCCGGACCATGGTCCGGGACACTGCTGTGCGCGCATCAATGCCCTTGGTAAGGAATCCTGAACGCCAGGCATCGGTAGAATTACAAGGTGCCTGTATACCTTGACCACGCCGCAACCACGCCCCTGTCGGCCGAAGCGCTCGCTGTGATGACGCGCGAGCTGGCGCGGACCGGTAATCCTTCGTCGCTTCACGGTGCGGGCCGCCGCGCGAGGCGAGCGGTGGAGGATGCCAGGGAGGCGCTGGCGGCGGCTGCCGGGGCACACCCATCCGAGGTCATTTTCACCTCAGGCGGGACGGAAGCGGACAACCTGGCGGTGAAGGGTCTGTTCTGGGCCAGGCGGGACGAGAATCCGCGCCGTACACGCATCCTTTGCTCCGCCGTCGAGCACCATGCGGTCATGGATACCGTCGAATGGCTTGTAAGGCATCAAGGTGCTGACGTTGTGTGGATTCCGGTAGACAGCGACGGCGCTGTTCGGCTGGAGGTCGTCCGGCAGGAAATCGAACGCGATCCCGAATCAATTGCCTTGGTCACAGTGATGTGGGCCAACAATGAAGTAGGTACCATCCAGCCGGTGACGGAGATTGTGGAGCTGGCAAAACCGCATGGAGTCCCGGTTCACTCCGATGCCGTCCAGGCTTTCGGATCGATTCCCGTGGACTTTCGTGGCTCGGGACTCTCTGCAATGTCCGTTTCGGGGCACAAGCTTGGTGGTCCGGTGGGGGTCGGCGCACTTTTCCTGGGAAGGGCCGTGAAGCTGACGCCGGTGCAGCACGGCGGCGGGCAGGAACGCGATGTGCGCTCGGGAACACTGGACACTCCCGCAATCGCCGCTTTTGCCGCAGCCGCGGAGGCTGTCACTGCAAACCTGCCCGTTGAAAAAGAACGTCTCAGTTTGTTGCGCGACCGCCTTATCAACGGAGTACACGATTCCGTGCCGGGCGCGGTGCTGAGGGGTGCTCCCGGGGACGGGCGGCTGCCGGGGAACGCCCACTTCACCTTCCCTGGTTGTGAAGGCGACTCATTGCTCTTTCTCCTGGACCTGGCAGGCGTTGAATCCTCCACGGGTTCGGCGTGCACGGCAGGGGTGCCACGGCCTTCGCACGTCCTCCTGGCAATGGGCCTGGATGAAGATACTGCACGCGGCGCCCAGCGCTTTACGCTGGGGCACAGTTCCACCGATGCGGATGTGGACGCGCTCTTGAAAGCCCTGCCCGAGGCGTGCTTAAGGGCCCGGCAGGCCGGAATGGCCGGTCATGAATCCAGCATTCAAACAGCAGCGACGGTGGCTCGGCAGGCCTCGTCGGAACCTTTCTAGCTCTTACGGCTCATCGGGCAGCAGTTCGTCCAGTGGCACCCCGAGATCCGTCAGTTTGTTGACGTTCACAGGGGTGCGGGTTGAAATCAAGGCCTTGATGGGCTTCTGAACCCGGCGCTGGTTGACGCTCATTCCGGCAACTACCACCCCCTCCCTCAACCAAAAAGCGATGAAGCTGCCGTCATCAAGCGAGCCGCGGATCATCGGTGTGATTCCGGAGGTCAAGGAGGGAAACCCCGAGTACTCCATGCTGACGGTGAACTGGTCCGTATAGAAGTACGGCACCACGTCCAGTTGGGCATCCCGGCCCATCATGGACTTTGCAGCCACCTTGCCGCCGTTGAGCGCGTTGGCCCAATGTTCGCTGCGATGGTGCTCGGCGGTAAATGGGTGGAGTGCGTTGGCTACATCTCCTGCAGCCAGCACATCCGGTGCACTGGACCTCAGCCCGGTATCCACCAGTATTCCATTGCGGATGGCAAGCCCTGCGGCTTCGCCGAGTGCGGTGTCAGGTACCACGCCGACGGCAACGATCACCACATCGGCGGGCAGCGTTTCGCCGGTATTGGTGCGGACCGCCGTCGCCCTGCCGTCCTGTCCTTCAATTCCGGCAGCGCTTGCCGGAAGGCGGAACGTCACGCCCTGATCTTCGTGGAGCCGATGAAAGAATCCACCAAGTTCAGGTCCGATGGCGGCACTCAGCGGTATGTCTTCCAGCCCCAGCAGTGTGACGTCGTTGCCATATGTGCGGGCTGCTGCCGCCAGTTCCATGCCGATCCACCCGGAGCCGATCATGACCACCTTCTTGCCTCCGTCCTTAAGGAGGTTCTGAAGCTGCACACTGTCATCGAAGGTTCGGAAGGTCATTACCCCGTCAAGGTCCGCACCTGGAAGCGGAATGGTTCGAGGCCGGGCGCCCGTGGCGAGGAGCAGCTTGGAGTAGTGAAGGCTTCGGCCGTCGGCCAGTGCCACAGCGTGCCCCCGGGGGTCGATCCGGCTGGCGAGGCTTTCGAGAAGAAGCTCGACGCCGTTTTCCCCGTACCATTTATCCGGCACCACCAGAGCAGCATCTGCCTCAGCTTTGCCAAGGAGGAATTCCTTGGAAAGGGGAGGGCGTATATAAGGTGGTCGGTTCTCTGCGGCCACCAAGGTTACGGGCCCTTCATAGCCTTCGGCGCGGAGGGTTTTGGCTGCGGTGGCGCCGGCAAGCCCGCCGCCGACGATAACTATGTGTTCGTGTGCCATGTCAGCTCGATTCTAAAACCAATTATTTTGACTTTAGAAGCACGGGTGGGGTCAGTCAAGGGTTTTAGGGTAGGCGTGGCACGGCAGGCTAGAATAGATGGGCACGCCGGCTGTTCCCAGCCGGATCAGTTGCTCCAACTCCCACAGACAGAAAGCCAGCATGCGAGTACTTGCAGCAATGAGCGGCGGAGTTGACTCCGCTGTGGCCGCAGCCCGGGCAGTCGAGGCCGGACACGACGTCGTCGGGGTCCACCTTGCGTTGTCGCGGATGCCCGGCACCCTGCGCACAGGAAGCCGGGGTTGTTGCACCATCGAGGATTCCCGCGATGCCTGGCGTGCTTGCGATGTCCTTGGAATTCCCTACTACGTGTGGGACTTCTCGGAGCGCTTCAAGGAAGACGTTGTCCAGGACTTCATTGACGAGTACGCCGCTGGCAGGACACCGAACCCGTGTATGCGGTGCAACGAGCGGATCAAGTTCGCAGCACTTCTGGAGAAGGCCATCGCCCTTGGCTTCGATGCTGTGTGCACCGGACATTACGCCAAGGTCATCGAAGACGCTGACGGTAACCGGGAACTCCACCGCGCCGCCGATTGGGCCAAGGACCAGAGCTATGTTCTGGGCGTCCTGACCCACGAGCAACTGAAGCACTCCATGTTCCCGCTGGCGGACACTCCCTCCAAGGCCGAGGTACGTGCCGAGGCAGAACGCCGGGGCTTGTCCGTGGCCAACAAGCCCGACAGCCACGACATCTGCTTTATCTCCGACGGCGACACCCGCGGCTGGCTGGCCGAGAAAATTGACATGACCACCGGGGACATCGTTGACGAAACCGGTGCCAAGGTTGGTGAACATCCAGGTGCCAACGCCTTCACGGTGGGGCAGCGACGAGGCCTGAAGCTGGGTACGCCCGCGGCAGATGGCAAGCCTCGGTTCGTCCTGGAGATCCGTCCCAAGGAAAACAAGGTGGTTGTGGGGCCGGAAGCCCTGCTGGCGATCGACGAGATTCGCGGCATCAAGGTTTCGTGGGCCGGGTTGCCCATTTCCGAGGTAGCAAGCGGCGCCGAGTTCGATTGCCATGCCCAAGTGAGGGCTCATGGCGATCCCGTTCCGGCGAGAGCCCGGGTGGAAGCCGTCGCTGATGATTCAGGCGTTGAGCGCGCCCAGCTGGTTGTTACGTTGACGGATCCGTTGCGCGGCGTTGCCCCGGGGCAGACCGTCGTTCTTTATCAGGGTAGTCGTGTCCTGGGACAGGCAACCATAGATGCCGCCCGTTCCCTTCAGCGGGAAGTCCTATAGTCCGGGCGTTCAGAGCAAAAGCTACTGGAAAGTAAATTTTGTGTCTCAAATCACAAAATGAGGGGTTCGCGGCCTGCGAAGTCTGGTTGAATCGTGGAATCAAGAGTGCGCGCCGTCACAAATATCTGACGGCGGCGCGCCGAATCCATCGAACAGAAGGTTCACCAGATGGCACTGAACAAGAAGGCCCTGCACGGCGCTATCGCGCTGGCGGGCATCTCCGCGCTCGCCCTGACGGCATGCACGGGACCCTCCGGCGGCGGCTCATCTTCCGCTCCGGCCGCCGCAGGCCCCATCGCCTACGGCACCACTGACAAAGTCACGTCTTTGGACCCCGCAGGATCCTATGACAACGGTTCATTTATGGTGATGAACCAGGTCTACTCATTCCTGCTCAATTCCAAGCCCGGCGGCGCGGAACCCGTTCCGGACCTCGCCGAATCGTCGTCTTTCACGGCGCCGTCGGAATACACCGTGAAGCTCAAGTCCGGGCTCAAATGGGCCAACGGGCACACTCTGGATTCCAAGGACGTAAAGCACTCCTTCGATCGGCAGGTGGCCATCAATGACCCCGCCGGACCAGCCTCGCTCCTGACCAATATCGACAGCGTGAGCACGCCAGACGCCACCACGGTGGTGTTCAAATTGAAGAACGCCAACGACCAGACATTCAGCCAGATCCTCAGCAGCCCGGCCGCGCCGATCGTGGACGATGAAGTCTTCCCGGCCGACAAGATCCTTTCCGACGACGAGATCATCAAGGCGAACGCGTTCTACGGCCAGTACACGATTGACAGCTACAAGAAAAACGAATTGGTCAGCTTCAAATCGTTCGCGGACTACAACGGTGTTCTTGGCAAGCCGGCCAACGACGCTGCCACCATCAAGTACTACGCCAGCCCCACCAACCTGAAGCTGGAAATCCAACAGGGCGCCATTGACGTTGCCTTCCGCAGCCTCAGCGCGACTGACATCGACGATCTCCGCAAGGACTCCAAGGTCAAGGTCCTCACTGGCCCGGGCGGCGAAATCCGCTACATCACGTTCAACTTCGACACTATGCCGTACGGAACCAAAGCGACCGGGGCGGACCCCGCCAAGGCCCTGGCCGTACGCCAGGCGATCGCCAACCTGGTGGACCGGCAGGCAATTGCAGACCAGGTGTACAAGGGCACCTACCTGCCGCTGTACTCCAACGTCCCCAGCGGATTCCTCGGCGCCAACGAATCCTTCAAGGACGCCTATGGCGATGACGGAAAGCCAAGCCTGGATAAGGCCAAGAAAGTCCTGACGGACGCCGGCATCAACGAACCCGTTGCCCTGAACCTGCAGTACAACCCGGACCACTACGGTGGATCCTCCGGAGACGAATACGCCATGGTCAAGGAGCAGCTGGAAAAGTCCGGGCTCTTCACTGTGAACCTGCAGTCCACCGAATGGGTCACCTACAGCAAGGCCAGCCGTGCTGACGAATACCCGTTGTTCCAGTTTGGTTGGTTCCCGGACTTCAGCGATGCCGATAACTACCTCACCCCGTTCTTCCCCGAGGGCGGCTTCCTGAAGAACCACTACAACAACGCCACGGTCAACGAACTCATCGGCAAGCAGCTCACCGAAGCGGACAAGACCAAGCGTGAGGCAGCCATCAAGGAAGTCCAGAACGCCCTCGCCAAGGACATCTCCACACTGCCCCTGCTTCAGGGTGCGCAGGTGGCGGTCGTCGGAAGCGGCGTCAACGGAGTCGACAAGACCCTGGATCCGTCCTTCAAGTTCCGTCTGGGCGTAATTTCCAAGTAACCGCACCTTTGTGAAGAGAAGGGAGGCGGGACACTGATCCGGTGTTCCGCCTCCTTTGCTGACCACCAACGTGGCCGGCACGCATCAGACAGTCCCGCGTAATCCACGGGCAAGAAATGCAGGTAGCACATGACAACACTTATTGAGGTTCCCGAGGCTGAACCCGGCATCGTCGCTCCCAAGAGCAAGTCCAAAGCCGGGGGAGGGCTGGGCAGATACATCGTGATCAGGTTCTTCCTGATCATTCCCACCGTTTTCATCCTGGTAACACTGGTCTTCTTCCTGATGCGGGTCATCGGCGATCCCATCACCGCATCACAAGGCGGACGGCTTCCCCCGGACGTCCTGGCCCAACGCATCCATGATGCCGGGTACGACCGTCCGGTCCTGGTTCAGTACTTCGAGTACCTTGGCCAGCTGATCACCGGGAACTTCGGAACCACCATCACTGACCGGCGTCCTGTAGTTGAGGTGATGACCACCTTCGGCGCAGCCACCCTTGAACTCTCCATCAACGCGCTGATCGTGGCGCTCGCAGTCGGTATCCCTTTCGGGCTGATTGCCGCCCAACACCGGGACAAGACTCCCGATGCCCTGCTGAGGTTCTTCGCCATCCTTTGCTACGCCACTCCGGTCTTCTTCTCAGGGCTGCTCCTCAAGCTGACGTTTTCCGTATGGCTCGGATGGTTCCCGGTAGCAGGCCGCGCCTCCACCCGTACCGAACTAACCATGAGCGCTTTGGCTGCTCCATCCGGTATCTACTGGCTCGACGCGCTGCGAAGCGGAAACTTCACCGCCCTCGGTGACATAGCGTCCCACGCAGTTCTTCCGGCAGTCGCCCTTGGCCTACTCACCGCAGGTGTGTTCCTTCGCCTGGTCCGCACCAACGTCATCGGAACATTGGGAAAGGACTACATTGAGGCAGGGCGCTCCAGAGGCGTCAGCGAGTTCCGCCTGGTGACCAAGCACGCCTACAAACCCGCGCTGATTCCCATCATTACCGTCATGGGCCTGCAAATTGCCCTGATGCTGGGCGGCGCGATCCTCACCGAAACCACCTTTGAGTGGAAAGGCCTTGGCTACCAGCTGGTGCAGTACTTGAATGCCCGCGACTTCGTGGCCGTCCAAGGGATCGTGGTGCTGCTGGCCATCATCGTGGCCGTCACCAACTTCATCGTGGACATCATTGCCGCGCTCATCGACCCCCGAGTGAGGTACTGACCATGAGCACCCCTCAATTGACCCGGGCCAAGCAGCCCTTGTTCTCACGGCTTCCCGTGATCAGCCACCTGAAGAAGAGCGTAGGCCTCCAGCGAGGCATGCTGGTGGTGGGTGTTGTCCTCAGCGGAGTATTCCTTCTCACCAGCATCTTCGCCCCGCTCCTTGCTCCCTATGGCTACTCCCAACTCAGCGATGCCTCCGGCTCGTTTCCCACCCAGGAAGCCCCTGGCGGCAAACACCTGCTGGGAACGACCGTTGGTGGCTACGACGTCCTGTCTCGAGTGATTTGGGGTTCCCAAACGGCAGTGACAGTCATCATTGTGTCCGTGGCAATGTCCTTGTTCCTCGGCGTGGTGCTGGGGCTTCTCAGCGGATACTTCGGCGGATGGCTGGACAGAATTTTGGTCGTCGTTGCGGACGCCATCTACGCATTCCCAACACTGCTCCTGGCGATTGTGATCTCAATTGTGATCAGCCGCGGCCAGTCCAGCTTCTGGGGCGGCATCTTCTCCTGTGCTTTCTCCATCACTGTGGTCTTTGTGCCGCAGTACTTCCGGGTGATCCGTGCAGAGACCATCCGGCTCAAGGCCGAGCCTTTCGTGGAGTCGGCCAAGGTCCTCGGGGCGTCCAGTGTGCGAATCATCGGGCGGCACATCTTCAAGAACGCCACCCGAACCTTGCCGCTCATGTTCACCCTCAACGCCTCCGAAGCGATCCTGACACTGGCCGGTTTGGGATTCCTTGGCTTCGGGATCGAACCCACGTCCGCGGCCGAATGGGGTTTCGACCTCAACAAAGCCTTGGCTGACACCTCCTCCGGTATTTGGTGGACAGGCGTCTTCCCCGGCATCGCGATCGTCCTCACCGTCCTGGGGCTGACCCTGGTGGGCGAGAGCATCAACGACCTCAACGACCCCAGGATCCGTGGCCGCAAACGCGCGGGTCGAACACCAGTACCCGGTACACCGGCAGGACCGGAATCGTCGGTAAACCCGGCAGAGGCAGGAAAGTCATGACCACCAACCTTGGAAACCTCTCAGACGGGACAGGCACGGAACAGCCGGTACTTACCATTGATCGGCTCCAAGTCACCTTCGCCACTGACGGCGGCGACGTTCATGCCGTCAAAGACGTAAGCCTGAACGTTGGAGCCGGAGAAGTAGTTGCCATTGTGGGCGAATCGGGTTCCGGTAAAACCGTGACGGCCAAGACCATCCTCGGCCTGCTTCCGGAAACAGCCATCAGCTCAGGCGCCGTGGTGATCAACGGCAACAACGTCATCAGCGTCAGCAAATCCACCCTCCGCACAATCCGCGGCCGCGATGTGGCCATGGTGTTCCAGGAGCCCTCCACAGCCCTCAACCCGGTCTTCACCGTGGGCTGGCAGATTGCCGAAGGCATCAGGGCGCATTCCACTGACGGACGGCGCATCTCCGCCAAGGAAGCCAAGGAACGGGCAACCGAGGCACTTCGCAAGGTTGGCATCCCGGACCCCGAAACGCGGGTCAACTACTATCCTCACCAGTTCTCCGGCGGACAGAAACAACGCGTGGTCATAGCCGCGGCGTTGGCACTCAATCCCGGACTGATCGTGGCCGATGAGCCCACCACGGCCCTGGATGTGACAGTCCAGGCCGAAATCCTCCAGCTCCTGCGCGATTTGAGGGACAACTACGGCACCTCGATCGTGCTCATTACCCATAACATGGGCGTCGTGGCAGATCTGGCCGACCGTGTAGTGGTGATGTACCAGGGCGACGTTGTGGAGGAGGCCCCGGCCAAGGTCCTGTTTGCTGAACCCCGGCAGGAGTACACCAGGAAACTGCTGGCCGCTGTGCCGCACCTCGGACGGAACTCCGCCTCCGAGGGTGCCCGAGGCCGGCTCCACCAAGATGGCAAAATCCTGGTGGAGGCAAAGAACCTCACCATCGAATACCCCGGCCGTTTCGGCAGGCACGGATTCAAGGCCGTGAACGATGTCAGCTTTACGGTGTCCGAAAACGAGGTCTTCGGGTTGGTGGGTGAATCCGGTTCCGGAAAGTCAACCATTGGACGAGCGATAGCCGGCCTGACCCGGACCACAGGGGGAAGCCTGAAGGTCCTTGGGTACGAGATGTTGGACTTCAAGGAGCGTTCCTTCCGACCCCTCCGCAAGGAAATCGGCTTCGTGTTCCAGGATCCGGCGGCGTCCTTCAACCCGCACCTCACCATTGGCGAATGCGTCGCCGAACCGCTGCTGATCCACACCCGGCCGGGCGCCGCTGAGGCGAGGAAAAAGGTAGGTGAGCTGCTCGAATCAGTCCAGTTGCCGGCGTCGTACGCCGAACGCTACCCGCACGAGCTCTCGGGCGGGCAGCGGCAGCGCGCATCCCTGGCGAGATCCCTGGCGCTTAATCCGCGCCTGTTGATCGCCGACGAACCCACATCCGCCCTTGACGTCTCGGTGCAGGCCAAAGTCTTGGACCTGTTCAAAGACATCCAGGAGCAGTACGGTTTCGCGGCTCTCTTCATCAGCCACGACCTCGCAGTGGTGGACATGCTGTCCCACTGGGTTGGCGTGTTGTATAAGGGCCGGCTGGTGGAGCAGGGGATCGGCAACCAAGTGATGGGCTCACCGCAACACGACTACACCAAGCGGCTCATCGCGTCCCTGCCGGTACCGGACCCGGATGAACAAGCACGACGGCGGGATGCCCACCGATCGCTGCTGGGTGGCTAAACCGTTCGAAAGGACGTTGGTAAGAAGCGAAGGCACGCCCCCTCATCTGCGGAGGGCGTGCCTTCGCCATCACGTCAGGTAACACCCACGGCGGTACAACCTCACACCATAGACTGGGGTGCATGACCGAGCAGAACAACGCCCTTCCCCATGACGCCGATTCCTTCAACCCGGCAGCGAGCTCCTTGGCCGGCCACGTGGACCGTGCCGTCATGGATGAGCTGCTGTCCATCCGGTCCAGCATCGACAACATTGACGCAACACTTGTTTTCCTGCTCGCTGAACGCTTCAAGGCCACCCAAAAAGTTGGCATCCTGAAGGCCACACACAAGCTTCCCGCCGGAGATCCGGGCCGCGAATCCGCCCAGATCGCCCGCTTGCGCAGGCTCGCCGAGGATGCGCACCTCGATCCAGCCTTCGCAGAGAAATTCCTCAACTTCATCATCAGTGAAGTGATCCGCCATCACGAGGCCATCGCCGAGGATCACCAGATCTCCAGCCAGCAGGCCTAACCCGTGACAGAAGTGGAAAGCGTACGCGCCAGCGCCACCGCGCTAGGGCCGTGGCCCGGCACCGATCCCGCGGAAGCCAACCGGATCATCAGGGGCGAGTTGGGAGACCCCCATCTTCCGTTCCTGCCCGAACTGCCGGAGCGAGGGGTGGGATCGGACGCCGTTGGGCGGACAGGTTCCCTGCTGATTGACCTCGCACTCGACGTCCAACCCCACGGCTGGCGTTTGGTGGACAGGCCCGGTAAAGATGCCCGTCGCGCCAGCTCGGCACTATTGACCGACATCAACATTTTGGCCGACGTCGCCGGCGCCGAGGATGTTTCAGCAACGGAGTTCAAGATCCAGGTGCTGGGACCCATGAGTCTCGCGGCCAATCTTCACCTGCACAGTGGCGAACGGGCACTCTTGGACTACGGCGCTCGGAGGGACATTGCTGAATCCTTGGCCGCAGGCGTGGGAGAGCACCTCAGCCGCATTGCCGCCGGTGTCCCGGGCGCCCGGTTGGTGGTCCAGATAGACGAACCGGACATTGCCTCCGTCATGGCAGGGACCATTCCAACAGCCAGTGGCTACCGCACGTTGAGGTCCATCTCCGGTGAGGAAGTCACAGGTGCCTGGAAGCTGGTGATCGACGCCCTGAAATCTGCTGGCGTCATGGAGACAGTGGTCTCCATACCGGAAATTGAAGCGCCCATCGACAGGGTACTCGCCGCCGGTGCTGATGGCGTCGCAGTTCCCCTGAAGGCCCTGACGTCACGCCAGTGGGAACAGCTGGCCGCAGCCGTGGAGGACGGTAAGCGTGTGTGGGCAGGGGCGCTTTCCACCAGCGATCCCCGGGCGCAACTACCGCGTACGGCCGAGGTAGTTGAAAGCATCTGGAAACCGTGGCGCCAGCTGGGCCTTCCTGCATCCGGCTTGGCGGGACTGCGCGTCACACCCTCCACTGGACTGGCAGACTTCACTCCTTCAACGGCCAAAGACGTTCTGACGAAACTGACACAAGTGGCTGACGGACTGGACCAGCTGGCTCAGGGCTGACCTCAGGGAAGTCAGATTCTCATTTCCCAGCGGTCTGGTTCGGCATAGCGGGGGAGGGAGTTACCGGGGGCCATTCCTGGCAAGTACGGTGCCAGGCGGTAGTCGAAGCGTCCTGCATAGACAAGAACCAGACCGATCTGTGGCTGGATGACCTTGACCTGAATGCGGTGCTTGCCCTCGTCGTTGTCCCACCATTGTTCGGCATACGCTCGTGCGTCGAGGGCTGCCGGCAGCGGAATGCGCAGGGGGCCCAGGAAGAGCCTGCTCGCCTGGGACACACCACGGAGGCGGCCTTGGGAGGTGACGCTGACATCCAGGTCCGTGACCAGTCGGCGGTAACGGCCTACATGGTCCACCAAGCGGGCGTTTCGATCCCCATGGCCAGGCAGGATGGCGCTGGTCGTATCGTGGAAGAGCCGTGTTCCGGACGGGAAGTAGATCTCCCGGCGCGCTGTTAGTGCCGGGCGTCCGAAAGGATCCACATGGGCGTGGTTTTCGATCCGGAACGGAATTCCCTCGCCGTACTCTGGAAAGAAGGCTTCCTCGCCTCCTGTCAATGCGAGGAGCGGCCGCAACCATTTCTGCCGGCACCCCACCACGTCAAAGACGCCTTCGCCTATTCCATAGAAACCCGATCCGGCCGCCAACGAGAAATACTTTTGGAGTTCCGGGGTGAGCCGGGCGAAATCCTCGCCCAGCGCCAGCTGGTAGATGGGGCTATTCATGGCAGTCCTTCCTTGAACACAACATCGGAGCCGTACTTAGGCTGGAGCTTTGCTTTAGAGCCGGCCGGCTGCTTTGAGGCGAATATACGTATCAGCGAGCAGTGGAGGAACATCGTGGGGTTCGGCATCCACCACCTCGGCTCCAAGCTGCCGGAGCTGAGCCATCACCGCTGAGCGTTCCAAGAGCGCGCGTTCGGCCGCCGCTGCCCGGAAAACCTGACTCGCCGTAGTCCTCTCTTTCTTCATGGCAGAAAGCAAGGGATCCCGGACGGATGCCACCACCACAACGTGCTGGCGTGCCAGTTGGGCAACGGTAGGCAGGAGGCCCTCTTCCGGGGCGCCGCCGTCAAGCGCCGTCAACAGCACCACCATGGAGCGATGCGCCGAGACGGCACGCACTTGAGCAGGAACCTGCTGCCAATCGAGCTCGATCAGTTCAGCCTCCAAGGGAGCCATGGCTTGAACGAGCTGACCCAGCAAATTTCCTTTCGACGCCGACTCAACCCGTGCGCGGAGCCTCCGGTCGTAGGCGAGGAAATCCACACGGTCGCCTCCGCGCTCGGCCAGCACGGCGAGCAGCAGAGCGGCCTCAATTCCAGTATCGAGCCGCGGTTCATCTTCGATTCTTGCTGCCGCCGTCCGGGAAGTATCAAGAACAATCACCACGCGCCTGTCGCGCTCGGGGCGCCACGTCCGCACCACCACCGATGTGCGGCGTGCGGTAGCGCGCCAGTCGATGGACCGGACGTCGTCACCGCGGACGTAGTCACGCAACGAGTCGAATTCGGTACCTGCCCCGCGGATCTGCACGGCGGCCCTGCCGTCCAGTTCCCGGAGCTTCCGGAGTTTGGATGGGAGATGACGTTTCGAGTGGAACGGCGGGAGGACCCGCAACTGGCCAGGCAGGACGCGTGTGCGCTGCCTCGCCGCCATTCCCAGGGGACCCATGGAGCGGATGGTCACATGGGGGCTTGTAAGGTCGCCGCGTCGCCGAGGGACCAAGGTCACTGTCATGCGCCGGCGCTCACCAGCCGGGACCACAAGGGATTGCGCAGAGTTCACGGCCCCCGCTGAGGGCTGCCAGGTATCTCTGACTTCCGCCCGCAATGTGCGCCGGGTGGGGTTGGTGATGGTCACTACAGAGTCAGCTTTGCCCTCGAGCGTCACGTTTCCAGGGAGGACGCGTTCCAGGGCAAGCTGAGCGGGCGACGCCGCCAGCACCAGATCCAACACCAGCACAAGAACCAGCCCCGCGCCAACCAACAGGACAGTGCTCCACGCGGGAAAAGCCACCAACGGCACCAGACCCAGCAGAGAAAGCAACACAAAACGACCCGTTATGGCCACTCAAGCCCCCTCGGCCAACGTCGCCCCGGCGATCATCGCGGTACCGGGACGGAGGCGAGAATACTGCCCAAGACATCGTCCACCACAATGCCGTCCATCTGGGCTTCCGGCCGCAGACCTACCCTGTGCCTCAGGCACGGCAAGGACAACGCTTTGACGTCGTCCGGGGTGACGAAGGACCTGCCGGACAACCACGCCCACGCTTTTGAGGTTTTGAGCAGCGCGGTTGCCCCGCGCGGCGAAACGCCGAGTTGGAATGAGGGCGCAGACCTTGTGGCGCGAACAACGTCAACGATGTACGCGAGGATCTCCGGAGCCACAGCCACGTGCGCAACGGCTGCTTGGGCGTTGGAAAGCTCGACGGCGCCAGCCACCGGGCGCACGCCGGCTGCGGAAAGGTTGCGGGGATCAAACCCGCTGGCATGGCGGCGGATGACTTCAATCTCCTCAGCCCGGCCGGGCAGCGGCATGGTCAACTTGAGGAGGAAACGGTCCAGCTGCGCCTCCGGCAGGGGATAGGTTCCCTCGTACTCCACAGGGTTCTGGGTGGCCGCAACAATGAACGGACTTGGCAGTGGACGCGATACGCCGTCCACGGAAACCTGGCGCTCTTCCATTGCCTCCAGGAGTGAAGCCTGGGTCTTCGGCGGGGTTCGGTTGATCTCGTCGGCCAGCATGATGTTGGTGAACACCGGGCCTTCACGGAAAGTGAACTCGGACGTGTGGGAGTCATAGACCAAAGAGCCCGTGACGTCACCGGGCATGAGGTCCGGAGTGAACTGAACACGCTTGGTGTCCAAGCTCAGAGCGGTGGACAAAGCCCTGACCAAAAGGGTCTTGGCCACGCCGGGAACACCCTCGAGGAGGACATGTCCGTCACATAGCAGGGCGATCAGCATGCCGGTAACCGTGGAGTCCTGACCGACTACAGCTTTGCCCACTTCGGCTCTGACATTGAGCAACGACTGCCGTGCCGGATCCTCAAGGGGGTGCCTCTGCCCGTTTTCTGAAGGCGGCGCCTCGTGCTGCGACGCCTCGTTCTGCAGGGCTTCCTGCTGGGGCGTTGTATCCGCGTAGTGGCTGTTGCTGTCCGTGTGGCTGCTCATCTGGCGATCGCTTCCTGTTCGATTCGTTCAATCTGTTGTGCCCACTGCACCAGCTGTCCTTCACTTTCGGGCATGAAGTCGATCAGGACGGACCGCACTTCCGTGGCCGGCAGCTTCACATGGCGGGCTGTTGTATCCAGAATTGCTTCGGTGGTGGCGTCAGCTCCAAGGTTGAAGTGCCGGGCCAGCCGTGACAGGGTTCCTGCCCTCAAATTCCGGGCGGCCCGCTCCACAGCACGTGAGTCCTGGTACAGGCGAGCACGCCCTTCTGCTGTTTCGGCGGCCTTGACCACCACGGGCAGTGGCTCGAAAACCAAAGGGCCCATGCGCCGGCCCCGCCATACGATGGCCAGCAGGGCTACGAAGCCCAGCCAGGGGCCGGTGAAGGCAAGCCATCGCGGCGCGAGCTCGTTGAGCGTGGGGCTTGAATTTGACGCAGGGATATCTCCGATCCCGGGGAGGTACCACACGAGGTCCGCGTTGTTGCCCAGCGTTCGGAGGGCGAGGGCCGCATTTCCCTCCAGCGCAACGTGTTGATTGTCCAAGAGCTCCCTGCTGCCCAAAACAATGACCCTGCCATCGGCTGATTCCGCGTACAACCCGGGTCCGCTCCCTCGCGGGGCGTAGCAAACTACGGGTCCTGAAAAGACGGATCCTTGCGCCGATACGCGGCCCGCTGCCAAGGCATCGTCCTGCTCGCAACCCGGTTCAATGACCTGTACGGCTTCCGGAACCACGCCGCCAGGGCGGATACCTTCAGCCAGGCCATTGAGCGTCCTGAGGCGTGGAGTCACCACCACTACACGGTCTGCTGCTGCTGTGATGTCCTCAAGCTGGGACCGATCAAGGAAGCCCTGTGCGTCAAAGAGGAATACCGTGGCGTCATCTTTGTTTGATAGCGCCTCCAACGTGTCCTCGAACGTCTCGGTCGGAGTGACGGACACGCCGTGGCGCCCCAGGATCTCGGCTACCGCCATTCCGCCGTCCGGTGCCGGGTTCCGCGCTGACAAGCGCCGGGAGTCGGTGGCGCCTGCAACGCTGTCAATAGCCAGGAAAATTACCAAACCAGCAAGCAAGGCCCCCAAGGCAATCCACACGAGGTGTTTTTGGAACCAGGCTTTGAACCTCCCGCCGGCCGGGAAACCTGGGGTAGTGATTTCCTCCTGGCCCACATGTTCGTTCGTGGTCATCGGGGAACCGCGAATCCAGCGTTGGCCTGTCCTGCGAAGTCAGGCTTCAGCGCAAGAAGTTCAGCATCCAGCTGGCGGACTGACTCGTAGTCCGCGCGTGTTGCCGGGTGGTCGCCATACCGCACGGCATCGAAAACACCGGCAGCGGCGATCAGCTTGGCTTGTGCCGCACCAAAAACCCCGCCCAATTGAGCGGCGGCTTCGTCTGCGGTCCTGCCGGCTCGAGCATCAATGATGTCCCGTTCTTCCGCGGAGCGGACAAGAGCACGGAACTGATCGACGACGGCGGCCGGCCAGTTGCCGCCGTCGGCTGCTGTCGCCGCCCGTGCACGGTAGCCCTCTGCGTCGACTGTGCGGTCGTTTCCATAGAGGTCTTCCGCCTCTTTAGCCCTCCGGGCGTTCAACCTCGGCCTCACGAAGAAGATGGCGGCGATGATGAGCACCAAAGCCAGAACCACCATCAACGGAACAGCGATGTTGGGCCCGGCACCGGATCCACCATCCAAGGATGAAAGCCAATCCATGAAATCCCGCCACATCTGTTCAAGCCAGCCGGGCGTCGCGTCCGGGTACCGGGGGTTAGATAGCTCCTCAACGGCCCAGCGTCGCGCTTCGTCCCGGTCCGGGATCACAGGCGGTTCCATCAATGCCCATGACGAAAATACATCGATCGCGGCTGCCCTCATGCCTGAGGTTGCTGCCCTGGGGGAGCGGACGGAAACTGTCCCTCGCTCGGTGGCCAGGCGGTGTTAGCGGGCGCATTGGATGGTCCGCCGGGGATCCCTTCAGGATCGGAACCCGTTTCCATCAGCCGCATCAATTCAACATCCAGACCGTCCCGCCGCATGCGTAGGTCCATGTAGATCAGGCTGGAAACGGACGCTTGAAAGGCGAACGTTACAGACCCCACCAGTGCCCCGATCGCCGTGGAAATCACGGTCGTCAGAACCAGCGTGGAGGTCATCGACTCCGCGTCGGGGTGGGGGGCCACTACTCCACCGATGGCGGCGGAGACCAAGGACACGGGAATTTGGACAATTTGGGCGATGATTCCCACCATGATGGCTACCACCAGCGTGATGCCGAAAATGCGCCACCAGTTGTTCCTGGTCAACTTCCACGACCTGAGAAGTCCGTCGTAAACTCCGGTCCGCTCCACCACTATCACTGCAGGGGCCAGCATCAACTTCAGGCCGATCCACACAAAGGCCACCACTGCACCCAGCCCCAGAGGCAGGACGATCAGCAGCGCGGCAGGTCCCATGGCGGTGAACAGCAAGATCGCAATCCCGATCACCGCGGCAACGGCGAGAAGGCCGCCCAGCGTCAGCAGCGCAGCAACGCCCAGCAGAGGAATTATCCGGGGGCCCGCCAGTTTCCACATCTGCTTGAATCCTGTCCGCCGGTTGAGCACCGAACGGGAGACGGGCACCACCAGGACACCTTGGAGGACGGATCCCAGGAACCCAATCAGCACCGAAACCCCTAGGGTGCCGGCCATGAACGCGAAGAACGGACCCATCGCGTCGGCAAACTCCGCTTCCGAACTGACGGATTCAAAGGTCGTGGACAACTGGACCATGCCCACCGTGACAATGCCGATCAGGACTGCCCCGAGGACTTGCACGATCAGCGCGGAGCCAAACATGGAAGCGGCATTGCGGCGGATCGTCTGGAACGAGCCATCAAGGATCTCGCCGAATTGCAGCGGACGCAGGGGGATGATTCCGGGCTTGGGAGGCGCGACATAAAAGGGTTGCCCGTAGGGTGGACCTGGAGGCCAGCCGCCAGGAGGTTGACCTGGACGATATTGCCCGCCAGCCTGCGGCGCAGCCCAAGCCTGGGGGCCGCCCCACTGTGGTTGGCCGCCCCACTGCGGCTGATTGCCGCCTTGTGGTTGGCTGCCCCACGGTGGCTGATTGCCGTTTTGTGGTTGGCTGCCCCACGGTGGCTGATTGCCGTTTTGTGGTTGGCCGCCCCACGGTGGCTGATTGCCGCCTTGTGGTTGGTTACCCCACGCGGGCTGACCACCCGGCGGTGGATTCTGGCCGTGCTCTGGCTGTGACACGATTTCCTCCCCATAAGATCCGGCCCGCCGACTCCCGACGTCCCCCACACGGACCTTCGCACCCAGCCTATAGTCCCGCCGTCGTCCCTCATAGCCTGCCGCCCGCGCGGCCATCACGGAGCGTGGTGAATAACAGTGCAGTACGGTGGAAGTGCCCCGGGGGCGCCATGCCGTGCGCTGCGCCCAACGGGACAAAGACTTGGCGATAAGGGAATATATAACTATGAAGGCACGCATTCTGGTAGTTGACGACGACGAAGCACTCGCAGAGATGATTGGCATCGTCCTGCGCAATGATGGCTTCGAGCCGGTGTTCTGCGCAGACGGCGGCCAGGCCTTGGAGATCTTCCGCTCCTCGAAGCCGGACCTGGTGCTCCTGGACCTGATGCTCCCGGGCTCGGACGGGATCGAGGTATGCCGCCAAATCCGCGGCGAGTCGGACGTTCCCATCGTCATGCTCACCGCAAAATCTGATACTTCGGATGTGGTTCGTGGCCTTGAATCCGGCGCCGATGACTACGTGCCCAAGCCCTTCAAGCCCGCTGAGCTTGTAGCGCGGGTTCGTGCGCGGTTGCGGCCCGGGGACCAGAAGGCCCCCGAAACCCTGCGCATTGCCGATGTCACTATTGACGTTGCAGGTCACTTGGTGACCCGGGGCGGAGAGCGGATCTCGCTGACTCCCCTTGAATTTGATCTCCTGGTTGCGTTGGCCCGCAAGCCGTGGCAGGTGTTTACACGTGAACTTCTGCTTGAGCAGGTGTGGGGATACCGCCACGCCGCCGACACGCGGCTGGTCAATGTCCACGTCCAACGGCTGCGCTCCAAGATTGAACGTGATCCCGAAGCGCCCGAGGTCGTTTTGACGGTGCGTGGTGTCGGATATAAAGCAGGTTCCTGAGTCGCCGGTCGGAAAGACCGGCGCGGAGGGCGAGAACCCGGGGGCCAAGGATCCCGGCGCGGCCGGAGTCGAGCATGTGACCCCGGCACAGTCAGAGTCCCCGGAAACTTCCCCTGAGCCAGTGGGCGCCACCCACGAGCGGCCCGCCAGGAACACCAAGAGTCTTTCCTGGCTCCTGTCCCGGGCACGGATCTGGACACGCCGCGGCCTGATTCTCGTCCTTCGGATTACGCGCCTTGTGTCTCTTGGCATGAGGCAAATCAGGCCAGGACTGCGCTTCGTCTGGCGTTCACTGTTGCGGCGTTGGCGCCGGTCCTTGGAGTTCCGCACGGTCCTCACCACATTGCTTCTGGCAGTGACGTCATTCGCCATTGTGGGCGCATACCTGTCCAACCAAATCGCCAACAACCTGTTCCAGGAACGGCTGGCCCAGGCGGAATCCGAGTCACGGTTCAACGTCAAACAAGTACAGGACACGTTCGACGGCGCGCAGGTCACCGACCAGTCAAGCGTGATCACCCTGGTCTATGACACGTTGACTGCCGTGGAAGGCCGCGGCTCGGTTATACAGCGTAGATACGTTTTTGAAGCCGCCCCGGAACAAACAAAACCCCGTAACCGGTGGGTCGAGTCACGTGCTTCGGACCAACTAACGGTCCGCGTCATTCCCCCCGAGCTGCGCAAGGCCGTGCAAAGCGGTGGCAAGCAGCAATTTTGGGCCTCCACACAGTTCCCGGTGGGAAACGAGGACAGACCCGGTATTGCCGTGGGGAACCTTGTCACATTCAACGGAACAGCCTACGAGCTATATCTGATCTACGACCTCAACACAGCCCAACAGACACTGGACGAGATCCAGAACGTCCTGTGGGCGGGTGGTGCGGCACTTGTCATCATGATTGGTGCCATCGCCTGGTACGTGACCCGTAACGTCGTCAGCCCGGTAAGCCATGCTGCCGTGGTGTCGGAAAAGCTTGCTGCCGGCCAGTTGCAGGAACGCATGGTGGTCAAGGGGGAAGACGAGGTCGCGAGATTGGGCGCGTCCTTCAATCACATGGCCGCAAGCCTCCAGGAACAGATCACCCAATTGGCCACCCTGTCGCAGATGCAACAGCGCTTTGTGTCCGATGTATCCCATGAACTGCGTACCCCACTGACCACCGTGCGCATGGCGGCCGAGGTTCTGTTCGATGCCCGCGAAGATTTTGATCCCATGAACAAGAGGTCGGCAGAGTTGCTCTACCACCAGGTTGAGCGCTTTCAGTCCTTGCTGTCGGATCTGCTGGAGATTTCGCGGTTTGACGCTGGAGCCGCCGTCCTTGATGCAGAACCGCAGGACATCTTCCAAGTGATCTCGCACGTCATGGAGGGTGCGGCACCGGTTGCTGCGGAGTACGGCTCCGAAGTGCGACTGAACGCCCGCCAGAAGAGCATCATCGTGGAGATGGATTCGCGCAGGATCGACCGGATTCTCCGTAACTTGTTGCTCAACGCCCTGGAACACGGCGAGGGAAAGCCAATCCACATCTCCGTTGCGGCCAACCATGATGCTGTAGCGGTGTCAGTAAGGGACCACGGTATTGGGATGACCCAGGCTGAGGCTGCCAGGGTTTTCGACCGGTTCTGGCGGGCAGATCCTGCACGGGCCCGGACCACCGGTGGAAGCGGACTGGGCCTCTCCATCGCTGCCGAGGACACCAAGCTCCATAACGGCTGGCTCCAGGCATGGGGGCGAAAGGGCGCCGGTTCCAACTTCCGGTTGACACTTCCGTTGCGGCAAGGCGGCACCATTGTGAAGTCTCCCCTTCAGTTGGAGCCTGCGGACATTAAATTTCCCGGGTCGCCAAGCGAACGGCAGATGCTTGTACTGGCCCCGGAATCCGGCAACACTCCGGCGCAACCCCAAGCCGCCGGGGGAGATCCCGGTCCCGGCGAGGGCAGAACAGGGGAGATCTCATGAGTGCGGGAAGGTCACAACGCGGCAGGGCAGTGGTCGCATTGTTTGCCGTGCTGATGATTCTGCTGGCTTCCTGCGCCCAAATTCCCCGCTCCGGGCCTGTTGGCAAGAGTAAGGACGAGGGCGCCGGCAATCCCAACGCCCCGGTCTTTTTCCCTGCCGCTCCGCGTGCAGGTTCCAGCCCGGAGACCGTGATCGAGGATTTCTACATGGCAGGTAGCGGTTATGAGGATGACTACCCCGTGGCACGCCAGTTCCTGACGCAGGCGCAGTCGGTGACGTGGAAACCGGACAAACGCGCCTTGGTGTTTCGCGAGCAACGGGTAGTCAAGGCAGCGGGGGAGAACGAATACCTTTACGAGCTCGACGTTGCCTATTCAGTGGATGCTGACGGCGTTGCAACGCAGTTCCCTCCCGGAACCAAGGAAACCATCCCCTTGACGCTCGAGCAGGTGGAGGGCGAATGGCGTATTTCCAAGGTGCCCGATGGCACCGCCATCCCCGAAGAGACGTTCAAAGTGATTTACGGGGCCAACCCCATCTACTTCTATGACCCGACGTTTACCTACGCGGTGCCGGACTATCGATGGTTCATCAAGAAGAACACCGTAAAGTCCATGACCAGCGCGTTGCTTGCCGGGCCGGCCCCTTACCTGCGAGGGGCCGTGGTCAGCGCCTTCCCATCGGGGATGAAGCTCGCACGGGAATCTGTGCCGGTTGTTTCCGGCGCAGCTCAGGTGGACCTCTCAGCCAAGGAACTCTTTGACGCCTCCGCCGAGGACCGGCAGAGGATGCAAAATCAGTTGGCACTGACGTTCCGTAGTCAGCCCGATGTCATTAACGTTCAGCTCCGTGCCGACCAGGACCTGGTGCGTGTTGAAGACAACGGGACAGTTCTGCCCCCGGTGCTGGACAAGAGTGTTCCTGCCCGCCAGATCGCAGTGAACAATGGCGATCTGGTGCGCTACGAGAACAACAGGGTCACTCCGCTGCCGGACATACAGTCGGTTGCCGGGCTTGGTCCCCACTCGCCCGCTGAGTCGCCGGTCTCCCAGACCGCTGCTTTCCTCAACGGCGACAAGACGACGCTTTACTCCATCGAACCAGGGCAGGCAGCGCGACAGCTAACCACCAGAAGCACTCTTACCGGACCCTCCTTCAGTCCGAACGATTGGGTCTGGACAGCGGGGCCCGGTGCAACCGGTGCCGCCGAAGTTGTGGCTTACAAACCCACAGGGATAGCTCCAGGTGCCGCGATTCCCAGTGTCACCATGACGCCGGCCTGGCTCACGGGACGAACAGTCAAGGATTTCAGGGTTTCCCGCGAGGGAACCAGGGCCTTGGTCATTTCCGAGGCAAACGGTAAATCCGCCGTGCAGATCACGGGTATCGTCCGCAACCCGGACGGTGTTCCCAAGGACCTCACGCTTCCCATCACACTGCTCAGTAATAGTGCTGCCGATCAAGGCGCCTGGGTCAACGGGTCCACGGTGGCGGTGATGTCCGGCTCGGCTACTTCAACAGTGGTTCCGGAACTCCTGTCGCTGGCATCCGGTGAACCGCAGCAGTTGGCCCCTTGGGATGGCCTGACCAGCCTCAGCGTCGGAAACGGCGCCGAGCAAATTTACGGACAGTCGGCTGCAGGGATCTTCCAACGCGTCGGAAATGGCTGGGAGCTCCAGCTCAAGGGACCTACCGAACCAGCCTTCCCGGGCTGAGCGCCCGGTGCCAGTTTCCCTCCTTTATCCACATAGCTCCCCTCGTGCCCTCTTCAAGGCGAACATCACGTGCAAACTGCCAGAATGACGTTCTCCTCCCTTGGTCCATGGTTCCGTAACAAGTACCTCCGCCGTATCGATCCCGACCTCGGTGTTCCTGAAACTGCCGGGGCGCGGCGTCGTGGCCCTTTTCGAGGAAGAACGGGCCGGATCATCGCCGCCCTGCATGGCACTGTGGTTGACCTGCTGGCAGTGCTCATCCCTGTGGACTGCGTCTGCTGTGAGACGGAAGATGCGGTGCTTTGCAGCAGTTGCGCAAGAAGAATCCGTCAGCTGTGCAGGCAGCCATTTCGGGCCGAACTTGAGTCACCCGCTTTGATTGACATCAATGGAACAGCGAAGATCGGGGTGGTGGCGGCCGGGCCGTATCGGGATGAGCTCGCCCGTTGCCTCCTATCGTTCAAGAGCTACGGCCAATGGCGCCTTGCCTCTGTTCTGGCTCCCTGTTTGGCCAAAGCCGTGGATGCTGCCATCGGGGGCCGCTCCGGCTACTGCCTGGTGCCCGTTCCCAGTAGTGGTAAGGCGTTCCGGAGGCGAGGATTCAGCCCGGTACACCTTCTGCTCTTTTTCCTCCGAATCCGCCGAATGCTGCTCCATTGCCCCATTCTTGACGTGCTGGAGAAGTCGGGGGAGTGGAGCGTATTTGTGGCGGGCCCCGACGCTGTCCGGCAGAGAGCGGCCCGCCTTGGTGACGAAGTTCTGGGACGTGCTTCCGGTGGATATGGAGGCGGAGGTCAAAAGGGGCTCGGAAGAGGTGAGCGCGCCCGCCGGGTCCGAGGATCCATGAGAGTACGGCGGGGACAAGCGGACAAGCTCAAAGGCCGCAAATGCATACTTGTTGACGATGTCCTGACCACTGGTGCCACACTCGCTGAGGCGGCAAGGGCGGTCACGGCTGCCGGTGGCCTAATATCAGGCGCTGTTGTACTCGCAGCCACGAGGCCACCAGCCTACGCTTCCGCAGCGGCCATGGACCACCCCGGTTCGGTCCTTAAGACTCAATCAAAAAATAAGTGGCTAAAGGATGAATAACCGGTGGCGATGAACTAACGTCGGTTGTGGGTACCAAGAAAAGATGTACCTGTCGATAGCGGCTCGGAAAGGGGCTCGACTGTCCGTCAGACAAGCCCCCAACAGCGCCGTTGTCGTGTCACCTGAGTTATTGGAGGGCACCATGGAGTTCATGATCAGCGGACGAAATCTGACAGTTTCTGACCGCTTTCGCGAATATGCCGGCGAAAAAATCTCAAAGATTGAATCGCTGGGGGATAAGGTCCAGCGGGTTGACGCAAAGGTTTCCAAGGAAACCAACCCCAGGCAGACGCCTGGCGAGCTCACCGTAGAAGTCACCGTCCTGGGCCGGGGCCCCGTTATCCGTGCCGAGGCCACAGCCGCCGACAAGTTCGCTGCCTTCGACCTGGCGTACAACAAGCTGCTTGAGCGGCTTCGTCGTGCGAAGGACCGTAAGAAGGTGCACCACGGCCGCCACACACCCAAGGCTGTGCGCGAAGCCACGGCCACACTTGAACCAGCCAGTACGAGTGAGCCGCTTTACGTCGAGGCAAGCAATCATCATGAGTCCGCACCGGCGGTAGATGAGCGGTCTCCTTACGACATCGAGAACGACATTCCGGCAGGCGACTCACCTGTCCTGATCCGCCGGAAAGTATTTCCCGCAGCATCGCTGACCCTCGATGATGCTGTGGACAACATGGAGCTTGTTGGACACAACTTCTACTTGTTCCTGGACAAGGAAACGAACGCGCCGTCGGTTGTGTATCGGCGCAGTGGCTGGACCTATGGCGTGATCACCCTCGACTCCAACTGCGAGCCCGGCGAGGAAGCCGTGGAAGAGAAGATCCACGCCTACCGCTCCGATGATCAGGCCGCCACAGCCAAGTAAAGCCTCATCTTAGGTACGAAGGGACTTCAATGACCGTTTCGCTGAGCCTTTCACAGGCACGGCGGATCGCATTGGCAGCTCAAGGATTAGCGAAGGTCCGGCCCACCGGCCCCGTGACTTCACGGGCGGTGGGCCGGACCTTTGCCCGGATCCAGCTTGTCCAAATCGATTCAGTCAACGTTGTGGCGCGAAGCCACTACCTTCCATTCTTTTCCCGGCTTGGCAACTACGATCCCCTCATCCTCCAATCGATGGCCAGCCGCAAGCCACGCAAAATGATGGAGTACTGGGCACACGAGGCGAGCTTTATCCGGCCGGAGCATTTCCAGGACCTGCTCGTATGGCAAAAGCGGGCGTGGGTGGGCGCACACCGTCTTGATCCGGCCGTACGGCAGGACATGGAAGACCGCATACTGATTGCGCTCACTTCAGGGCCTCCCATGACTGCATCCGAGTTGACTGCAGAACTCGGTCACGACGAGGACCCGGACCGTGATAACTGGGGCTGGAACTGGAATATCGTCAAACGGGTGCTGGAGCACCTCTTCGAGGAAGGCCGGATTTCCGCCGCTTCCAGGACAGCGCAGTTCGAGCGAAAATACACCCTCACTTCCCGGGTTGTTCCAGACGCCCAACCGCCCGAAGGCGATGCTGAAGCGTCCCTTGACCGGCTCATGGATGCAGCCGCGCGAGCCCACGGAATTGGCACGGTAAGGTGCTTCTCCGACTACTTTCGGACGCCCTTGAAGGCGGGCGCGGGTTCGGTGCAACGCCTGGTCCGCGCGGGCCGTCTTGAACGCGTTAGTGTTCGGGGATGGGACAGGGAAACCTTCCAACACGTCGATGCCACCTTGCCGCGAAAAGCAGCAGGCAGGGCCCTCCTGAGCCCATTCGATTCCCTGGTCTTCGAAAGACGGAGGCTGGAGGAGTTATTCGGATTCCATTACAGGATTGAGATCTACACCCCTGCCGCCAAGAGACGTTTCGGCTATTACGTCTTGCCGTTCCTGCTCAGGGAAGCCATCGTTGCCAGAGTGGACTTGAAAGCCGATCGGATATCCCGTCAGCTTCTGGTGCGCTCCGCCTTTGGTGAGATGGACGCGCCAGCGGATACCGCCGTCGAACTTGCCGCGGAACTCAGGCTCATGGCAACGTGGCTCGGCCTCCAGGAGGTGGTCGTCTGGCCAGCGGGGGACCTCGCCGGAGCGTTGTCCGAAGCCCTGGCGAACGATGGTCCTGCCCCGGGAGAATACGTCCAGCCGGGCAGTCCGCTCAGAGGTGAACCCGGCAACGTGGCGCTGGTCTCTCCCGTAGACTGAAACAGCCAGAATTCGGCAGCATGAGACTGGGAGCAATTTCACGTGGCATCACTAATCGAAAAACTTCTCCGCACGGGTGACAAAAAGACACTCAAGACACTGCGGAACTATGCCGATTCCATCAATGCCCTGGAAGACACTTTCAAGTCCTTCACGGACGCTGAAATCCGCGAGGAAACGGACCGGCTAAGGTCGCGCCACCAGGACGGCGAAACCTTGGAAGCACTCCTCCCGGAAGCCTTTGCCGCTGTCCGTGAGGCCTCCTCCAGAACGCTGGGAATGAGGCACTTCGATGTCCAGCTCATGGGTGGCGCAGCCCTCCACCTGGGCAATATCGCGGAAATGAAAACGGGTGAAGGCAAGACCCTCGTTGCCACAGCTCCCGCATACCTCAATGCGCTGTCCGGCAAGGGTGTCCACGTTGTCACGGTGAACGACTACCTCGCCGAATACCAGTCCGAACTCATGGGCAGGGTCTACCGTTTCCTTGGCCTTACCAGTGGTTGCATCCTGTCCAACCAGGATCCCACGGTACGCCGCGAGCAGTACAACGCTGACGTCACCTACGGAACCAACAACGAATTCGGCTTCGATTACCTGCGCGACAACATGGCCTGGGATGCCAGCGAACTGGTCCAGCGCGGGCACAACTTTGCGATCGTGGACGAGGTGGACTCCATTCTGATTGACGAAGCACGTACACCGTTGATCATTTCGGGTCCTGCGCAAGGCGACACCAATCGGTGGTACAGCGAATTTGCCAAAGTTGTCCTCCGCTTGCAGCCTGACGTCGACTACGAGGTGGACGAGAAGAAGCGAACCGTGGGCGTGCTGGAAGCCGGGATTGAGAAGGTAGAGGACTACCTCGGCATCCAGAACCTCTACGAATCTGCCAACACGCCGTTGATCGGCTTCCTCAACAATGCGATCAAGGCAAAGGAACTGTTCAAGCGGGACAAGGACTACGTCATCCTCGACGGCGAGGTGCTGATCGTTGACGAGCATACCGGCCGTATCCTGGCCGGTCGTCGCTACAACGAAGGCATGCATCAGGCCATCGAGGCCAAGGAAAACGTAGAGATCAAGGCAGAGAACCAGACGCTCGCTACGGTGACGCTGCAGAACTACTTCCGCATGTACTCCAAGCTCGCTGGCATGACCGGTACGGCTGAGACCGAAGCCGCAGAATTCATGAGCACCTACAAGCTCGGCGTCGTTCCCATCCCCACAAACCGCGACATGCAGCGCATCGACCAACCGGACCTCGTCTACAAGAACGAGGTAGTTAAGTTTGATGCTGTCGTTCAGGACATCGCTGAACGGCATGAAAACGGCCAGCCTGTACTGGTGGGTACCACCAGCGTTGAAAAGAGTGAGTACCTCTCGAAGCTCTTGGCCAAAGAAGGCATCCGGCATGAGGTGTTGAACGCCAAGAACCACGCGAGGGAAGCGTCCATCGTTGCCCAGGCCGGACGAAAAGGCGCAGTTACGGTAGCAACCAACATGGCGGGCCGAGGCACTGACATCATGCTCGGCGGCAACGCCGAGTTCACTGCCATCGCCGAACTCGCCAAACGTGGGTTGGATCCCGAGGAAAACTCGGAAGAGTACGAGGCCGCATGGCCCGAGGCCCTGGCTGCAGCCAAGCAGGCCGTCAAGGACGAGCACGAAGAAGTTCTGGACCTCGGCGGACTGTACGTGCTTGGCACCGAGCGCCACGAATCCCGCCGGATCGACAACCAGTTGCGCGGACGTTCCGGACGTCAGGGTGACCCTGGCGAATCCCGTTTCTACCTCTCCCTCACGGACGACCTCATGCGGTTGTTCAACTCAGGTGCGGCCGAACGGCTGATGAACAGCTCCGTTCCCGACGACGTAGCGCTGGAGTCGAAGCTCGTATCCCGCGCCATCGCGTCGGCGCAAGGCCAAGTAGAGGGTCGCAACGCCGAGCAGCGCAAGAACGTCCTCAAGTACGATGACGTCCTCAACCGCCAGCGTGAAGCCATCTACGGCGACCGTCGTCGCATCCTCGAAGGCGATGACCTGCACGAAAAAGTGCAGTTCTTCTTGGAAGACACCATCAACTCACTCATTGATGCCGCTACGGCCGAGGGGTCAGGTGACGACTGGGACTACAACCAGCTGTGGGCAAACCTGAAGACCCTGTACCCGGCAACGGTTACCGCCGAGGAAATCATTGACGAAGCCGGCGGTAAGTCCAGGGTCACGGCAGAATTCCTGAGGGAGGAAATCCTCTCTGACGCCCGGCTTGTCTACCAGGCGCGGGAAGAATCCATCGGCGCCGAGAGCATGCGTGAGCTTGAGCGGCGGGTTGTGCTTTCGGTCCTTGGGCGTAAATGGCAGGAACACCTCTACGAGATGGATTACCTCAAAGAGGGAATCGGACTTCGTGCCATGGCCCAGCGTGATCCCCTGGTGGAATACCAGCGCGAAGGGTTTGTCATGTTCCAGAGCATGATGGAAGCCATTCGTGAGGAAAGTATCGGATTCCTCTACAATCTGGAAGTCGAAGTAACACCAGCCGAAGACGTAGTGGTGGCAGACGATTCGGCTTCCGGCGCACACACAGAGCACCACGATCCTCAGATCCGTGCGGCGGGCCTTCAGGCGCCGGAGAAGCCCGCGCAGCTGCAGTACACCGCGCCCGGAGAAGACGGAGCGACCCAGACGCGCATTGAGGGTAGGGCATCGGGCCGGTCCGGAAATCCTGCTAAAGCAGCAAGTCAGGATCAGCGGAAACAGGCAAAGAAGAAGCGTCGCTAAGCGGTTTCCGTAACGAGGTCACAGCAAAGGGTGAAGCCCGGACGGAACGTCCAGGCTTCACCTTTTTTGCTTTCTCTCAAAGCACGATCGGTTGGGCCTACCCTATTTCCAGGGCGGTAACCTGCCAAACACCGTCCAGCCGCTCCAGCCTCATGGCGACGGCACGGCAACGCTGCTCCTCAGCGACGACGATGCTTGCTTCACAGATTGATTCGGAAATGGAACAGACCCGAACCGAACGCACCATGGGACTACGGTGCGGTTGGGCAGTACCTCGGCTCCTGGCTGAGTGTTTTCGGGTCAATGCTGCCCGATGCTGGAGCGACAGATAACACTCGGCGTCCAGCGAGCGTGAGAGCTGCTGGACGGGACGGGTTCCCGCCAGTACTTCCAAGGTTGCCTGCGCGATGCTTCGGGCAACAAGCCGGACGTCGATGTCCGAGCCGCTTTGGCCGGATGCTGGTGCCGTATGTTGCGTGCTCCGAGGGCCTGCTGGCCGGGTTTTCGTTGCAAGGGTCATGGTCATACCTCTGGCATTCACTACATGAGTTGCAGCGTGGGGACGCTTTACTCATTGGCTTCTGCTGGGATGACACTACGGATTGGCTTTGAGATGTGAAGGTTGTCCCTGAGCGGACGGTCCTTATGGAGGAAGCGGGCACTGAAGTCCCGGCCTTACTAGCTTGGTGCCGGGGGCTGAAGAACCTGCCCCGGGAGTAGCACGGTGGGGTCCCCTCCGATGACTGCCCTGTTGGCGGCATACCACTTGGGCCACGTCAACGCGACGTCCACGTCGGTTGCAAAGGGTCCGAGCCGGGAGGCCGCAATCGACCATAGCGAGTCGCCATCCTCAACAACAACGGCGGCTTCTCCCGCTGGGGTGGTTGAACGTGTGGACTGGCGGCTTAGCAACCCCGGGTCAACCACGGGGGGCCGGGGTTGCCAGCGCGGGTCATGAGGCCGGGATGCTGAAGCATGGGCATCGTCTACAGATCGCGGGATGGAACTCGCGCGGTCCAAGGAAGCCGGAGTCCACGCCACTTTTCCCGGCGCCCTATGAGGAGAGGCGCTTTGCCAGCCAGGTTCCGGTGGTGCGGCATCTGCTTGGGCTATTCCCGCGCCCATGAGATTCAGGCTCATGACGGCCACCGCGAGCCGCAACATAAAGGCGGGGCTGAACCGTGAAAGGAGATGGGCGCTCTTCTTGTGCCCAACCCGATGCAACAACGATGCCAGGAAAGCGATGAAGAACGTCAGTGCCCACCAGATGACAACAGAAAGTCCCACTGCGTTGGCTGAGAAGCCGAGAAGATGTTCGAAGGTAAGGGTCTGACCATGCCGCTCCGCTGCCTGCCACTGCGTAAGCAGCACATTTCCCGTAAGTACCAAGGACAGTCCCAGCCCAAGAACAAACGCTGCCAGGGCAGAGTCACTACGCAATACTTTTGCCACTAAAAGCCCCCATGCTCCCTTTGATGCAATTTGATGCGGTTTGATCTATTTGACTCATTCTGAACATGTTTGCAGTGCCTTGTCCAGTTGCAACCCTGATGTACCTCTCCGATTCGTCGCACATCCTTCATGCAGCCTAGTCTGACCACATGAGATGGGACTCTCTCTTTAGCGATCTGGAAGCACAATTCTCGGCGGGGCGCGCCTTGGAAGCCGAACTCGAGATCACAGAGCGGGCAAGGGTTGAGCTGGCGGGCATCGAATTGGCTGACCGTCTGCGTGGGGCCTTCGGAGCGGACATCAAGGTCGTTCTGATTGACGGCAGGGTCATACGAGGACGGTTGAGCCACGTGGGCGGCGAATGGCTGGTCTTGACGGAGCGAGCGCGGGAGTGGTTACTGCCCTATCCCTCCGTTGTGACATACGAAGGACTCGGGAGGGTAGCGCTGAAACCTGCGTCCCGGATACAGCAGTCGCTGGGCATCGCCTCAGCACTGAGGGCACTGGCACGCGATCGTGCCGAGCTGGTGGTTCATCTGAAAGTAGCGGCACGTGATGGATATGAGCTGCAAGGAGTAATAGACAGGGTCGGCCGGGACTACCTTGACCTTGCGGTGGTTCAGAACGGTGAATCGCGCCGGCCCGGCAGGGTGGCTGCGGTAATGACCATTCCCTTCAGTTCGTTGGCAGCGCTTTGCTCGGCGGGTAACCAGGACTTCAGGAGCGGCGGGGACTAAGACCGGTTGGTTTTGGCCTTGGCCTCTTCGATCATGCGGCCAGCTTCTGCATAGCGGTCTTCGATATATTGCTCCAACATCTTCTCTTCAATACGCCACTGTCCTCGGCCACCCACTTGAATGGCCTTCAGCTCGCCACTCCTCACCAGCGCGTAGGCCTGTGGCGAGTTGATTTGTAGTTGTTCTGCGACGTCCGCAAGAGTCAGGAATCGGGGCATGGCTTCATTTTGCCACCGTTGCTGATGTTTGGTGTAGTTATCCACAGTTTCGGCCCATTTGAGGCCGGTGGCCTTGGCTCCGCGAAAATGCGCCGGTAAGAATGAGGAGGCAGGTGCTTCCACCATGCCGTAACTCAAAGCGGGGAAGCAGGAAAATGGGAGAAAGTATCGGCGTGGCCGCGAGGCTAAGGAAACCATCATGGAAAGATCCGCGGCTTCTTATCGGTCTTTTGCTGGTCCTGGGGTCCGTCGCAGGCGTCATTGCCTTGGTGGGCACCGCAGACAGGACAACCCAGGTCTTCGCCGCCCGGGAAGACATCGCGGTAGGTCAGGTGGTCACGGAGGCGGACCTCTCCATTGTCAAAGTTCGTCTGGATGACGTTGAGGCCGGCTACATCACTGTGGAACAAGGGCTTGCGGAGAGCAGCGTGGCACTGCAGCGGATGGCAAAGAACCAGTTGATCCCTCGGGCAAGCCTGGGAGTCGCCGATGCGTTGGACCGCAAACCTGTAGCGATTGCCTTGGAGGAAGAACTCCCCCCGCAGGCCGTTCCAGGCGCCAGGGTGGACGTGTGGGTCTCCATGCCGGGTGCAAGCAGCGCTTTTGACGCGCCGGAGATGCTCCTGCCGAGCGCAGAAATTGCCGCGGTGACTCCTGGGAGTACTACGTTGGGCTCGGCCAGAACAACTGTGGTGATGGTGCTGGTGACGGATGAACAAATGCCGAAATTGTTGGGCGCCCAGGCGAACAGGGCCAAGGTCTCCGTCGTGTGGAACCCCACGGGCGTTGTTCGATGAGCATTCCTGTAGTGACCGTCGGCTCCGCTCAGGAAGCTGTAGTGGGCGGGTTGGAGCGCCTCCGCGGTCCCGTAACGGTTGTGCGCCGTTGTTCGGAGCTTGCTGAGCTTATTGCTGCTTGCCAAAGCGGCCTCGCGGTTGCCGCCGTCGTAGCGGAGGGCTGCGAGGAACTCACCACCACGCTGGTTGATCGTCTTGGGGCGGTGGGTGTCTCAATCATCGCCCTGACGGACGATCCAGCCGAGGCCAAACGTCTGCACTCCATAGGTGCCTTACCGGCTATGACGGGCATCGAAGCCGGTGACTTGGCGGCCAAAATATCTGAGGCCGTTGGCAGGGGGAGCCGGCAAAGCCTGCCTGCCTCCGCCCGAGACACCGGATTTGCCGATCCTGGGGCAGAGCTGCGCTCGATGCCGGAATCGGACCGCAGGGATGAAGAGACTCCGCAGGGAGGCGGCCGGATCATTGCCGTGTGGGGGCCGATCGGCGCCCCCGGAAGGACGTTCCTTGCTGCCAACATCGCGGCGGAGTTGGCCGCGGAAGGCAAATCAGTCCTTCTGGTGGATGCGGACAGCTACGGCGCAAGCATGTCGGCGGTGCTCGGCCTTCTGGAGGAGTCGGCTGGTTTTGCCCAGGCTTGCCGACTGGCGGACCAGGGACTGCTGGATGGTCAAGCCCTCAGGGCGGTGGCGATTCCTGTCTTCACCAAGGGAGGAACTTTTAGGGTGCTGACGGGTACAACCAGAGCGGATCGATGGACCGAACTCAGGGCGGGAGCCGTCGCGATGGTTCTGGATGCGGCGCGGCAACTAGCGGATCATGTTGTGGTGGACACAGGTTTCTGCCTTGAATCAGACGAAGAGCTTAGCTTCGACACTATGGCTCCGCGTCGGAATGCCGCCACCCTGCGGAGCTTGGAAATGGCTGATGTTGTGTTTGCCGTTGGTTCCGCCGACGCGATTGGAGTGCCACGTTTGGTACGGGGACTGGCGGAGCTTGAGGCTGCGGTCCCGGAGGTATCTCCCCGGGTCGTGTTGAACAAGGTGAAGCGCTCGGCAGTTGGCCATTCGCCCCGGCAACAACTGAACGATGCGTGGGACCGATACGGCCCCGGAGTGGGCGTGGACGCCTACCTTCCCGCTGACCCCGTGGCATGTGACGCGGCTTTACTCACGGGTTCAGTATTACTGGAAGTAGCACCCGACTCGCCCCTGCGAAAGGCCATAGTAGGGCTGGTCTGTGCACCTGTCCAGCAAAAACAGGATTCCTTTGGCCGAACTATCAGAGCTTTGCGTCTGCCAAAGCGCTAGGCTCGCCATGTGGGCTGCAGAGTCGCAGCAATCAACATGTGATGGAGGCGTTTGTCGATGTCGTCAGGATCCAGCGTGGAGGATCGGTCCGATGCAGCAGTTGTCCGTGAAGGGTTCTTCGGTGACTACTATGAACACCTTGCAGAGGAGGATTCACGTGCGTATTCGCCCGAACTCTTGATTGCGCGGGCTACAAAGCACAGGGACATCGCCCAGTCCCGTCTACCTGGGAATGCAGTCGTCAAAATCGCCGGTGAGCCCGAGCGAAGTGTCGTTTACATCGTCACTGACGATATGCCGTTTCTGGTCGACTCCGTCAATGCAGAGCTTGTTCGCCAGAACTGCGCCATCCGGCTGGTCATGCACCCTCTGTTCGTGGTCACCCGTGATCGCAAATCCGGCGAGCTCACCAGTATCTCCAGGGTCCCCTCCAATGTCGGCATTTCCAGTGGCGACACCGCAGCACTCCCCAGCGTGGCCCATCTGCTGGGCGATGGCGATAACGCTTCCCACATGGAGTCATGGATCGCGGTTGAAATTGACCGGATAGGTGACGACGCGCGGGAAGAATTGATCGCAGGGCTCCAACGTGTCCTCGGCGACGTCAGGGCGGCAGTGGAGGACTGGCCCAAGATGCGCAGCAAGGCGCTCGAGCTGGCCGAGGCATTGGGTGGCGTGACGCACCCCGAGCAAGTGGCTGAGCTCAGGCAGGCACAAGACCTTTTGCGTTGGCTGGACAACGGAAACTTCACGTTCCTGGGCTACCGCGAATACGACCTTGTGGATGAAAACGGTGAGGACGTTCTTCAGCTCCGGGAAGACAGCGGCCTGGGCCTCCTGCGTGCCGGAGACACCACGCGTCAAGTCCAGCACCTCACGGATGCGGGCCGGAAGCGTGCAAGGGAAAAGCGTGCTTTGGTGATCACCAAGGCCAATTCGCGCTCCACTGTGCACCGACCCGCCTATCTCGACTACATCGGCGTCAAGAGCTTTGATGCGTTGGGCAACGTCAACGGGGAACGCCGCTTCATCGGCCTCTTCGCCACGAGTGCATACACCGGATCCGTGCGCAGCATCCCGATTGTTCGGGACAAGGTGGACGCTGTTCTTCGTAACGCCGGCTTCCCCATTGACTCCCACTCCGGCAAGGACCTTCTGGGAATCCTCGAAACGTATCCCCGCGACGAACTCTTCCAGATCGAGATTCCGGACCTTGCCTCCACGGCCACCGGAATTCAACGGCTCCAGGAACGGCGGCGGACCAAGCTGTTCTTGCGCCCGGACATTTACGGCCGCTTCATGTCCGCAGTGGTCTACCTGCCTCGTGACCGTTACACCACCAGTGTTCGTCTCCGAATCGAGCAGGAGCTTCGCGAAACGTTCCATGCCGAGAGCATCGACTACGAGGCCCGGATCACTGAATCTGCCTTGGCCCGTGTTTTCTTCAGGATCAGGTTGCCCCGCACAGCTGAACTGGCGGAAGTGGACGTAAAAGAGTTGGAACAACGTCTGATGCGCGCCTCCAGATCGTGGAGTGAAGGTATCTCAGAGGTTCTCCGCGAGCACAGGTCTTCGGCGGATGCCGACGTTTTGTCAGCACTCTGGGCCGAGGCATTCCCTGCAGGCTACCGTGTTGACTACGAAGTGGAAGACGCTCTTGAGGACATTGAGCGCTTCGAGAAATATGGAGCGGAGGCAGAGCGGGCAGGCCGGGTAACCAAGCAGATCAGGCCTGGCGTCCATGTGTATCTCCCTGAGGGCGCCGGTGAGGCCTTGGAAGAGGATGCCCGCGTCAAGCTCTACTTGATGGAGCCCAAGAGCCTCAGCCAGATCCTTCCCTACTTCCACAATCTCGGCCTTGAGGTCCTGGATGAGCGGCCCTTCGAGATTGAGACCTCGGATCACCGCGACTTCTTCCTGTACGATCTCGGACTCAAGTACCCCGTGGGTGTAGACCCGTTGGCCACGGGAGATCTCCTGAGCGATTCCTTCGGCGCAGCCATCACCGGCGCTGTCGAGTCGGACAACTTCGATCGGCTGGTACTCCGCGAAGGAATCCACTGGCGTCAAGTGGTGGTGCTCCGCGCCTACGCCAAATACATGCGGCAGATGGGCAACACCAACTCCTTTGGGTTCATCGCCGATACGCTGCTTGGCAATCCTGATGTTGCGCGGGGGCTCAACGAACTCTTCTCCGCGCGGTTCGATCCCACAGTTGCTGAAGAGCAGCGGCCCGAGCGCCAAGCTGCAGCCCGGGCAGCCCTTGCGGAGTCGATTGAGCAGGTGGCCACGTTGGATGCCGATCGCGTCCTGCGAACTTTCGTGAACCTTATTGAGGCGACTCTGCGGACCAATTACTACCAGAACAAGGAATACCTCAGCTTTAAGCTGGACCCCACATCGATCGATGGTCTTCCTTTCCCGCGCCCGATGTACGAGATCTGGGTCTACTCACCGAGAGTTGAAGGCGTGCACCTGCGGTTTGGAAAGGTAGCCCGCGGTGGCCTTCGCTGGTCCGACCGTCGGGAGGACTTCCGGACGGAGATTCTGGGACTCGTCAAGGCTCAGACCGTCAAGAATGCCGTCATCGTCCCCACAGGTGCCAAGGGTGGCTTCTTCGCCAAGAAGCTTCCCAACCCGGCCGCGGACAGGGCAGCTTGGATGGCCGAGGGAATCGAGAGCTACAAGACTTTCATTCGAGGCCTGTTGGACATTACGGACAACCTCGTTACATCAGCAGACGGCGAAAGGGTCGTGCCGCCGTCGGACGTTGTCCGGCACGACGGCGACGATTCCTACCTAGTGGTGGCAGCAGACAAGGGCACGGCAACGTTCTCCGACACCGCTAACGGATTGGCGGCCGAATACGGATTCTGGCTTGGTGACGCGTTTGCCTCGGGCGGGTCGGTGGGCTACGACCACAAGGCTATGGGCATCACCGCGCGCGGGGCGTGGGAATCAGTCAAGAGGCATTTCAGCGAGCTTGACCTCGACACCCAGACCGAGGAATTCACAGTAGTTGGCGTCGGCGACATGTCCGGTGACGTCTTCGGCAATGGCATGCTGCTTTCCCGCCATATCCGGCTGCTCGCCGCCTTTGACCACCGCCACATTTTCCTTGATCCCGCACCTGATGCGTCCTCATCGTTTGACGAGCGCCAAAGGCTCTTCGAACTGCCCCGGTCTTCCTGGGACGACTATGACCGGTCGCTGATCAGCGAAGGCGGCGGCGTTTACCCCCGTCAGGCCAAGACCATCCCGGTCTCGGAGCAGGTACGCAAGGCGTTGGGTCTGCCCGAAGGAACGACGCAGCTAAGCCCGCCGGAGCTTCTCCGCGCGATTTTGCTGGCGCCGGCTGACCTTCTCTACAACGGTGGTATCGGCACCTACGTCAAGGCCAGCACTGAAACGCATGCTGCCGTGGGCGACAAAGCAAATGACGCTATCCGCGTGGACGGCCGGGATCTGAGGGTCAAGGTTGTTGGCGAAGGTGGAAACCTGGGCCTGACGCAAAGGGGCCGCATCGAAGCCGCATTGCAAGGCGTCATCCTGAATACTGACGCAATCGATAACTCTGCCGGCGTGGACTGCTCCGACCATGAGGTCAATATCAAGATCTTCGTTGACCGGATGGTAGCGGCCGGCAAGCTTGACGCGGCGGAAAGGGCCGGCTTCCTGGCCGATATGACCGATGAGGTGGGACGGCTTGTCCTGCAAGACAACATTGACCAGAACATTTTGCTTCTGAACGACCGCACACGGGTCGCGGACTGGAGCCCAAGCTACGAGCGGCTCATGGACTGGCTGGAGAAGTCCGCCGATCTCAAGCGCGATCTGGAAGCACTTCCCACCACAGAGACTCTCCGGTCCAGGCTGGAACAGGGGCAGGGTCTTACGTCTCCCGAACTTGCGGTCCTGGCCGCATACGCAAAGATCGAACTGGCTGCAGCGTTGCGGGATAGCAACCTTGCCGATGATCCGTGGTTTGCGGACACTATTCGTGACTATTTCCCGAAACAGCTGCGGGAGAAATTCGACGCTGAGCTGGATACGCACCCGCTGCGGCGCGAGATCATCGCCACAGTAGTTGCCAACGACATCATCAACCTGGGCGGCATCACATTCGCTTTCCGGGCCATTGAGGAAACCTCGGCCAACGAGGTAGCCGTTGCCAAAGCCTTCGTTGCGCTGCGTGAAATCTACGATCTTGATCCGATGGTGGCCGAGCTGAATGCGCTTCCCGCATCATTCCCGACTGAACACTGGAGTGAAGTCCATTTGGACATCCGGCGGTTGCTGGACCGGGCAGTGCGTTGGGTGCTGGGGCAAGGGATGGCGTCGCAGCCTATTTCGGACGTAGTGGAATCCTTCAAGCCCTTGTTGGCCCCACTGAGGGCCAAGCTTCTGGACTACCTTCGGGGTGAGGACAAGGTCCGCATTTCGGGCTGGTTGGACAAAGCCCGTGGCTGGGAACTTCCGGACCACCTCGCGAAAAGGTGGGCGGAGTTGTTCGAAAGTTACGCGCTTTTGGACATCGCGCGAATCGCCGAGACCGGAAGCGAAGGCGTCGAGGATGTAGCGCACGTTTACTACACGGTGTTCAACCGCTTCCACGTTGATTCACTTCTGGAACGCATCAGTTCCCTGCCCCGCGATGACCGCTGGCAGGCCCTGGCACGGGCAGCCCTTCGCGACGACTTGTACTCCACAGTGGCTGACATGACGATGTCGGTCCTTGAGTCGACGGAGTCCGGCACCGTGGCTGAAGAACGCCTTAAGGCCTGGGAAGGGCAAAATGCTGAGCAGCTGGCACGCGCCAAGACCATGTTTGACGAGGTCAACGCGCTGGAAGCCGACGACATGGCCTCACTGTCGGTAGCATTAAGGCTCTTGAGGTCAATCGTTCGACGCTAGGGTCAGTCCCGGCGTCGCAAATGGAGGTGCAGTGGCAATCTTTACAGACCCCATCAGGGAACACGCTGATTTCGGGCCTGGGGATGCCGAATGGCTGCACCTCCTCGTCGGCGACTGGCAAATGGTCGCTGACTTGGCTTTCGCGGACCTCGCTTTGTGGTTTCCGCACCCGGAATTTGGCTACATCGCCCTCGCCCACGTCCGTCCGTCGACATCGCATACGGTGTTCCACGCGGACTTCGTGGGTGAGGGCATACGCTCGGATCTGCGCCCCCTAGTGGATAAGGCGTGGAACAGCCGGTCGATTGAACGTTCCAGCGAAACGAGTTGGAGCAGCGAGATGGCACTCCGGGTAGAGGCTGTGCCGATGGTGCGCAACGGCCGGACTCTGGCGGTTGTGACATCGCATATGGACTTGTCCAGTTCACGCATGCCATCGAGGCTGGAACTCACCTATCGCCAGTGCGCCTATGACCTCCTGCGGATGGGTACGTTGGGACTATGGCCCGACTTTGCCTCCCCAACGGGCTCGCGTCGCGGAGCACCTCGAGTCGGCGACGGCCTCATCCGACTCGACGCCGAAGGCATCGTCCAATACGCCAGCCCCAATGGCGTTTCCGCTTTCCGTCGACTCGGCGAAGTTGAGTCCTTGGAAGGCCGTTCTTTGGCGGAGGTGACGGCCGGCCTTCTGAAGGACCGGCGCATGGTGGATGAAACGCTGCCCTTGGTGGTCACGGGGCGCATGCCTTGGCGCAGCGAAATTGAGTCCAGGGGTGTCAGCCTTTCACTCCGAGCCATCCCTTTGCGCGATGAGCAGCACCGCTTCGGAGCCCTTGTCCTGTGCCGCGACGTCTCTGAATTGCGTCGCAGGGAAATGGAACTTGTTACCAAGGACGCCACGATCCGGGAAATCCATCACAGGGTCAAGAACAATCTTCAGACGGTGGCAGCCCTTCTGCGAATGCAATCACGGCGAATGGTCAGCGACGAAGCCAAGCAGGGCCTCGAGCAAGCGATGAGGCGCGTAGCCACCATTGCCCTCGTTCATGAAACTCTTTCTCAGGGGCTGACGCAGAGCGTCGACTTCGACGAACTGATCGGGCGCCAGTTCCGGCTTTCTGCGGAAGTAGCCTCCCCGTCCCAACAGGTGCGGACGGAACGCTCAGGAATGTTCGGCGAATTGCCCAGCGATTTCGCCACTCCGCTGGCTTTGGTCATCAACGAACTGGTCACCAACGCTGTTGAGCACGGACTCGAGGGGCGGACAGGAACCGTATGGCTCCTGGCCGACAGGGCAGAAGGGGACGGAGACGACGAATTCCTGACTGTGACTATTGCAGACGACGGCGTTGGACTGCCTGACGGCCAATACACCGAGGGTCTGGGCTTGCAGATTGTTCGCACACTCGTGACAAGCGAACTTGGAGGGTCCATCCAGTGGATCCCGCGCGAAGGGGGCGGAACCGCCGTCGAAATCGTCCTCAACCTTGCCAGGGCTTAGCCCCCGGGGGCAGGAGACTGACTCCCGGGGGCGGGAGTCAACGAGAAGCGCGAATAAGCCAACGAAAAGGCCGCGGACCAAACGGTCCGCGGCCTTTTTCGGTCCGTGGGTTAGGAAGCGCGACGTGCGCGTGCAGCGCGGCGCTTGAGCGCGCGTCGTTCGTCTTCACTCATGCCGCCCCAAACACCGGCGTCCTGTCCGGACTCCAAGGCCCACTGAAGGCAAGTGTCCACAACGGGGCAGCGGCGGCAGACGCTCTTGGCTTCCTCGATCTGCAGAAGTGCTGGTCCCGTGTTGCCGACTGGGAAGAAGAGCTCCGGGTCCTTGTCGAGGCAGGCTGCGCGATTACGCCAATCCATGCTGATCAGTCACTCCATTCGTGAGAACTAGAAGGGCCTTTTGTGAAAACATTCACGAGAGGCTCCAAAGGAAAGGGGCCCGCATGGGCCCCCTTGGTCGTCTGAGTCAAGCGTTTCATGTTAACGCCTTGTAAACAAGGGGTGTTAGTGGTCGAAATGCTCGGAATCCGTGAGCGATGCATCACATCAGCCGCCAGTGCCCTCACTGCTAGATGACTATGTCCGGTAGTGTGCCAGTGTGTCAAGACCTCCCGAAAACCCAGCCCAGCCCGTGTCCGGCCCGGACGGTAGCGATGATTCCGGCGCGACCGGGAACAACGCTTCAAGCTCATCTGGCGTAGCTCGACCGCCGTTGGGAATTGTGATCATTTCAGTGGTTGTACTGCTCGAAGCACTAGCTCTCCTCGGTGCCGCCGCATGGTACGCATATGAACTGCTGCGTGGTGCTCCTGTACTGACTTTTTGGGGGGCAGTTTTCACTCTAGGGCTTTTGCTGGCCTTCTCCGTCTGGTTATTCGCCGTAGGCCACTTCCTCTACCGTGGCTATAGGTGGACGCGGGCGGCTGCGCTCGTGGCCCAGTTGTTTGTCCTCACCATCGGCTTTCCCACCATGACCGGCGGGCTGGTGTGGCAGGGACTGGCAATGTTGCTCCCGGCACTGGCTGCGATCGTCTTCCTATTTCAGAAGGATGTTGTGGCTTATGCCTCACGGACCGGGGGAGCGTCCGCGGCACTGTGATGACCGGCGGTCCCTTCCGGTGCGGCGTGCTTACGGCTTCAATGCATTTTGCCAGACGGCGGAAAACCTGAAGTGAAGACGCCCTGAAAGGGGATTATCTGCTGCCCGTTGACCAGAAACCCGCGCCCTGGACGCCCGGCGCGATCGGCCTCAAGCCGGACGCCAAGGAGATCTCCGTCGTGGGGTGTCCCGGGCGCCAACACCAATCCCATGCTGGAAGCCTGCGCTTCCTTAGCGAACGGCAGATGTAAAAGCAGGGACGGCCCAGGTGTCGCTGTCATGATGATGCCGCGGACTTTTCCGACCAAGCCAGCCAAAGCCTGGCGCCCTTGGGCATCCAGTGTCTCCGCGTCGTCCACCAGCAGAATGCTGTTGGCGGAAAAGCTACCCGCTGCAGCCTTGCGCGCGACCGAAAGCCAAAAAGTCCCAGCCGTCGACGCGTCCGGCGGGTATACCCACGGAAACGAAGGGTTGAGAGCAAGCAGTGACGCCAAGGTGGAGCTCTTTCCAGATCGTGGCGTGCCAAGGATAGTGCTGACCCCATTTTCGCGGAGAGGCATGGACACAGGGTCGGCTTCATCTCCGCCGACGCCGATCCATAGCGGGCCCTGCAAATGACCGTAGGCGGCTTGTGCGCTCTCCGGGCGGGCTATAGCCGCGACGCCGAATCCGCCCGGCACTTCCCGTGCGCGTAAGGCGGCCACTAGGGCCTGAAGGTCCCTGACGTGAAGAAGGTCGGGGAGTGGTCGCACCCTAAAAGGCGGTTCGGAAGGCTCGAGATCATCGAACGGCCAGCGCCCGTTGGACGGAGCCCCGCGAAACTGAGCCACGGTTCCGTCTTCTTTGGCAAACTTTCCCATGACGACGGCCCTCCCGGGATGTGATTGCACATCCGGGAGCCGCGGCCAGTGGAACCGCGACTCTTCGGTGGATCCCAAAGGGAAATACGCGCGGTTCTGTATTGCAGCAAAAAAGCGCGAGCTGACAAGTTCCCTTTCCCCTGAAATGAGAACAGTGACGCCAAGGGAACCACCGTCCCTGACGATGTCCTGCAGGATTCCTTCTGCGTATCCGAAGGGCCCGCTCCGGATTGCTGCAGCCCACGAGCACCAACCGGCCACGATCAAGACCAAGGGTGAATTGCCTGCCTCGAAGACACCAGCGCTTCGTCGACGTTCCATTTCTTCGGCCAGGCGTTTCAAGACCCGCGTGGCCAAGGGCAATTGGTGCAGGCCCACCACGGCGCCAATCCGGCCCTCAGCACCAAGGTGCCCAAGCGCGCCCGTCGCATCAAGGATATAGACGTAGGGTTGGGGTCTCCGGGTAGCAAGCATCGCGGACGCAGCGATGAAAGACTCCCGCATGCCACTGGAGTCGCTGCCTATCATTGCCAGATGTCCGTCTTCGGAAGGCGACCACACCAGCGGTTCCACAACTTGGTGCAGTGGCCTATCGATCATCGCCAAGGGGCCGACTGTCCAACGGTCCTGCTCATCGGACCCATCTCCTTCATCAACAAGAAGCTGTTCGTGCCACGGAATTGATGTGGTCAGTGGCGCCGCAATCGGACGCCGGGGGAAGGGTTCGCCTAGTACCCGCCAAGCCTCGCGGACTATTGAGACGACCCCATCGGGACCGGTATTCGGGGGAGAGCCTTGCTCATTGGCCGCATACCGCACGTCGGAATGCTGTAAGGCCCGCGAAGCCGATTGCACGGCCTGCTGCGAACCATTAGGTCCTGCGCCGGATGCTTCACCGTCGGGGGAGAACGCGAGAGAGGCTGTCTGGAATTCTTCGGGGCTACTCGAAGCTTTGGCAAGGTATGCCCGCCCCGGAGTCTCTACCCGTATGGAGGCGGCGGCCTTCGTATTGATGATGTCCATGGACTCTGCTTCCGTTTGCACTCGCATGGCTATGCTGGACGTCACATTTGCCCGGATATCTGCGGTGAGTGCTCCCTGCGGCCTCTGCGTAGCCATCACTAAGTGAATGCCCAGTGACCGCCCGATAGTCGCGATACGCATTAACTCACGGAGTGTGTTTGGGGTCTCGTCCACCAGGACCCGGAATTCATCAATCACGAGGACCAGATACGGGATATTTGGGTCGGTGACGGAGCCCGCTTGCCGATACTGGGCAAGATCAGACACGTTGGCGGCAGCGAACAGCTCCTCGCGGTACCGGATCTCTCCGCGCAGTGAAACAAGAGCGCGATCCACATGGTGCCTGCTGAGGTCTGTCAGGAGCCCGACGCAGTGCGGAAGCCGAGCAAGTGGTTGCAGTCCCGACCCGCCCTTGAAATCCAGGAACAGGAAAGTTGTGTGATCCGGAGAATGGCTCAACGCGATGGAAGACACCAGCGTCCTCAGGAGCTCGGATTTACCTGCGCCGGTGGTTCCGGCAACCAGAAGGTGGGGGCCGTCGAGCCTGAAGTCAAAGGTCACTGGGCCGCTGTTACCTTTACCCAGCGTCGCGATTGGCCCGTTTCGCCCGGACGTCTCGGTCCATTTACGAAGTACCCTGCGTTGCCCGTGGGGAAGCAACTCAGCCAATGAACACTCCTCCGGAATCACTGCGCCCTGCCCCGGGTCTTCAGCGAGGGACGTGGCGGAGGACTTACGGCAGAACCTGTCGAAAACTTGCGCTGACACCAGGTCCGGTACAAACGATCGGCGCTCGCCATCCGTCTCCACATAGCCGGCACTTCCCGAGGGTGAAATTTCAACCACCACCGCCGAACGTTGTAACGAAACGCAGCAATGTAGCACCTGCCACCCGGAGGATCGTGCGGCTTTCAGGAGGGATGACCATAATTCCGCGTCATCAGGTAGGAAATCATCGACCATGAAGAGCCTGCCCCCCATCTTCCCGCTTCCGCGGTGCAGGGCGGCAAGGACGGTTTCCGGGCTGATTGCCAGCGTAACGCGGGGGAGAAACCGGGCACTCAGTGGCAACCTTCCCGCTCGTCCAAAAACAACGACAGGCGTTTCCGCGGCAGCGGGGAAACTGGCTAGCTGCATCAATAGGAAACGAAGCAAGCCATCTGTATGGTCCGGCTGTCCGCACAGCGCCACTTCGGGATACCTGGGGTCCAACGTTATCGCCGCCGCCCCAATGGTGGGCTGCCGAAAGTCTGGATCATCAGGAGTCAGTCGAATGTTTGCCACTGTTTGAGTGACTCCGATACGAAGCCATACATCAGGCCCATGTGCGTGGGATTCTGCCGCCGAAGCCGCAGGCCGGGTGACGGCTGGATCTCTTGTGGCAGGTTCCATTGCCAGTTGTTCCACAGGGGAGGGGTGATGAACTGCCAAAACCAACTCGGCGGCCGATGGCGAGCATCGGTGTCGGCGTTCAATGTCGTCCTGGACGGCGCGCGATATGGCCAGTTTGCCGGCCAGCCGCCCTTTCCGCCCTGCGATCAACGGGACGAGAATGCTCATTGCTGAAATGGCGGTGAACCCCAAATACATCCACATCCCCGTAGCCAGGGAGAGGCCGATTCCCGCTACCAAGGGCAGGCCGGCAGCCAAGGCCATGGCCCGGCGATTTCCTTGGCGGCGGGTATGGCGTACTTCCAGCGGTTCTTCAATCGACAGCCCTGCGTCGACGGATATAGGTGGGTAAGAACCGCCGTCCATGGCGACTGTGAAGGTGGAGTTGCCACATCGCACCGTTGATGAGGAAGAGAGCAAAGTGCGATTGGTGGACCGATCGTCCACGAACACCGGATTCGCACCGCTTACCGCCCTCACCGCGAGAGCTGTACTGGATACTTCCAAAATGGCGTGTTCCCTGGACATCGCGGGATCAGACACAGGAATGTCCGGCGACGCCCTTCCGATTCGGTATCGGCCACGGTGAATCCGGAAGATGGAACCCGCTCCGGGGCCTGTGTGGGTAAGCAGCATCAGGGACCTAAACAGGATCCTCCCTCCTCGATGAGGCGGAGCATCATCCACAAGGACGGCCCCTGTGATGAGAGGCGGTTGTCCCACCGTCAGAGAGCTAAGGAGGCGTCCGCCGACGGACAGGACGCCTGTCCCACGCGCGTCGGTGAGAAGTTGCTGCACCCGCGTACCGGATGCGCCCACCGGGACGGCGATGCTTAGTTCTTCAGGCTCCGCCGTTTCAGCAGCACCAGGGGCGCGTACCAAGGTGCACTCCAAGGCCATGGCTCTCCCTCTATGTCGTGGCGGTGATCAAGTGTGGGGTTGATACGAATCACGCTACGGCCCCGCGAACTCAAGCGCGGGGGCTGTTGTGGCCTATGTGGACAACTTTTGCAAAGCCCGTCGACGCGCATCCTTGACACCGCGGCTTGGTGTCTCAGCTAAGATGAATCTCGTTGTCGCGTGTGCTCAATGAGGAAGGACCTTCACCGGTGATAGTGGTTGCGGAGAGCGCCGATGTTTCAGACAAGGCGGTAATTGGTGATGGATCAAAGATTTGGCATCTGGCCCAAGTCCGCGAGCAGGCCGAATTAGGCGTCAATTGCATCGTAGGACGCGGAGCTTATATTGGCACCGGGGTCAAGATGGGGGACAACTGCAAAGTTCAGAATTATGCACTTGTCTACGAGCCCGCGGTACTGGAGGCCGGCGTCTTTATCGGCCCGGCCGTGGTACTCACAAACGATACTTACCCCCGGGCGGTTAGCCCGGATGGCGGCTTGAAGAGCGCTCACGACTGGGAGCCCGTTGGCGTCACCATTCGTGAAGGAGCATCAATCGGTGCCCGCGCCGTCTGCGTCGCACCAGTGACCATTGGTCGATGGGCAACAGTGGCTGCTGGTGCTGTTGTCGCCAAAGACGTCCCTGATTTTGCCCTGATGGTCGGAGTCCCGGCCAAACGCCATGGTTGGGTCGGTAAAGCTGGTTTCCCGCTGCAGCGCAGTGGTGAGAACTGGGTATGCCCGGAGACCGGCGCCACATATGTTGAACAGAACGAGACCCTTCGAGAGGTAGAGGCATGAGCCCCGAATTCATTCCCCCCGCTAAGCCCATCATCGGTGATGACGAGCGCAAGGCAGTAGAGGCCGTCCTGGCCTCCGGCCAACTCGCACAGGGTACGGAGGTTGCGTCCTTTGAGCAGGAGTTCTCGCAGGTCCTCCTCGATGGCAGGGCTGCCGTGGCGGTCAACTCCGGCACTTCCGGTCTGCACCTCGGCCTGTTGGCTGCAGGCATCGGCCCCGGCGACGAAGTAATTGTTCCGTCGTTCACTTTTGCTGCTACCGCCAACTCCGTGGCTTTGACCGGTGCGACTCCTGTCTTCGCTGACGTGGACCTGGATCACTACACCCTTGATCCCGCCTCCGTTGAATCTAAAATCACGGACCGCACGGCTGCCATCATGCCCGTTCACCTCTACGGCCACCCCTTTGACGTAGACGGAATCGGCGCGGTCGCTTCCAAGCACGGCGTGAAGGTATTCGAAGACGCAGCCCAGGCACACGGTGCGGCAGTCAACGGCCGGAAGGTGGGTACCTTCGGTGACTTCGCTATGTTCAGCCTGTACCCCACCAAGAACATGACCTCCGGCGAAGGTGGCATGGTCAGCACCGGCCTGCCCGACGTCGAGCGTCGACTCCGGCTGCTTCGCAACCAGGGCATGGAGCGCCAGTACGAAAATGAGCTTGTTGGCTTCAACGCGCGAATGACCAACATCCACGCTGCAATCGGTCGAGTGCAGCTGACCAAAATCAATGCCTGGACCAAGACCCGTCAGGAGAACGCTGCCTTCTTCGACGCCAACATCGACGGTGTTGTCACTCCCAAGGTGTCTGAGGGCTACGAGCACGTGTACCACCAGTACACCATTCGCATTGCTGAGGACCGTGATGGATTCGCCAAGGCACTGCGTGAGGAATACAACGTTGGCTGTGGCGTGTACTACCCCATCCCCAACCACCGCCTCGCACCTTTCCAGACTTCAGATGACCTGCCCGTCACTGAGGAAGCCGCGGCCAGTGTGTTGTCGCTCCCGGTGCATCCTTCGTTGAGCCAGGACGACCTTGACCGCATCGTTTCCGCGGTCAACGCCATTGCGAAGGCAGGCAGCTAGTGGCAAATCTGCGCGCAGGCCTCATCGGGCTGGGGATGATGGGCCGCCACCACGCCCGCGTTATTCGCGAGCTTGAAGGCGTGGACCTCGTCGCCGTCGCTGATTCCTTCGGTGATCCTCACAACGTAGCCAGTGGGCTTGAGGTTTGCAGCTCGGTTGAACAGCTCATCGAGCAGGGTATCGACATGGCTGTAGCCGCGGTGCCTACTGTGCTGCACGAAGAAGTGGCGCTGCAATTGGCGGAAGCCGGAGTGCACTGCTTGGTGGAGAAGCCCATAGCCAACGACTCCGAGTCAGGCCGACGAATTGCCGAGGCTTTCGACTCACGGGGATTGATCGGCGCGGTAGGTCACATTGAGCGGTTCAACCCGTCTTTGCAAAGCCTCCGCGAACGGCTCGGCAACGGTGACCTCGGCGAGGTCTACCAAATTTCGACCCGTCGTCAGGGGCCGTTCCCGTCCCGCATCGCCGATGTCGGTGTGGTCAAGGACCTCGCAACTCACGACATCGACCTCACGGCTTGGCTTGCGCAAAGCAATTTCGTGAACGTCGTGGCACACACTACGTCCAGGAGCGGGCGCGAGCACGAGGACATGGTCACCGCTATTGGCCACCTCAAGAGCGGTGTAGTCACCAACCACATCGTCAACTGGTTGTCGCCCATGAAGGAGCGCACAACTGTGGTTTTGGGTGAGCGGGGTGCTTACATCGCGGATACCATCTCGGCTGACCTGACCTTCATCGAGAACGGCACTTTCCAGACCGATTGGGACTCCGTCGCGGCATTCCGTGGTGTTTCCGAGGGCTCGTCAACGCGTTTTGCCCTGGCAAAGCGCGAACCGCTCAAGATGGAGCACGAGGCATTCCGTGACGCTGTGCTCGGGAAGTCCATGAACATTGTCACAATGGCCGAAGGGCTTGAGACACTTCGAGTTGCTGAGGCCGTACTGGAGTCTGCAAATACGGGCTCCGTGATCTCGCTCTAGCGTTGTTCTTTTTGCAGTATTGAACGGGAGGCTGCCTGAGGGCCGAGCCTCCCGTTCGTTTTTTCCGGACAATTGCTGCCTTGCTGCCACGTACCGCCGAATCGGGGAACGATCGTAACGTCGGGTAGCCTTGACAAGTAGACGTGGGCATTTCTGTGCCCGCACGCCAATACACAGGAGAGTTTGTGAACGCTGATCTCGTCGTCGTCGGCTCGGGTTTCTTTGGCCTGACCATTGCAGAACGCGCCGCTACCGAGTTGGGGCTGAAGGTTGCGGTGCTCGATCGCCGCCACCATATTGGTGGAAACGCCTACAGCGAGAATGAGGCGCAGACCGGAATCGAGGTTCACCGCTACGGTGCACACCTCTTCCACACCTCGAATGAACGTGTATGGGAGTACGTGAACAGGTTCACCAAGTTCACGAGCTACCAGCACAAGGTTTACACCAGCCACAAGGGCGAGGTGTACCCCATGCCCATTAACCTGGGCACCATCAACCAGTTCTTCCGTTCGGCCATGAGCCCCACGGAAGCGAAGGCTCTCATCGCCGAGCAGGCTGGCGAACTGGCGGGCACCGATCCCCAGAACCTCAATGACAAGGGCATCCAACTCATTGGCCGTCCCCTGTACGAGGCTTTCATCAAGCACTACACGGGCAAGCAGTGGCAGACTGACCCGAAAGACCTGCCGGCAGAGATCATCTCGCGGCTTCCCGTGCGTTACAACTATGACAACCGGTACTTCAACGACACCTACGAAGGTCTCCCGGTAGACGGCTACACCGCTTGGATTGAGCGCATGGCAGATCACCCGAACATTGAGGTTGTCCTGAACACGGACTTCTTCGACGACGGCGAGTACGGTCGGTCATCTGTCCTCGGTCAGGTGCCGGTCATCTACACGGGTCCGGTGGACAGGTACTTCGACTACACCGAAGGTGATCTCTCGTGGCGCACCATCGATCTCGAAGAAGAGGTACTGCCGATCGAGGACTTCCAAGGCTGTTCAGTCATGAACTACCCGGACGCTGACGCCGCGTTCACGCGCATCCACGAGTTCCGTCACTTCCACCCTGAGCGCGACTACACCAAGGACGCCACCGTCATCATGCGTGAGTTCTCGCGCTTTGCTGAGAAGGGCGACGAGCCTTACTACCCCGTAAACACCTCTGATGACCGTCAGAAGCTCCTGGCGTACCGTGACCTCGCCAAGGGCGAGAAATCGGTTCTGTTTGGTGGCCGTCTTGGAACGTACAAGTACCTCGACATGCACATGGCCATCGGTTCGGCTTTGTCCATGTACGACAACAAGATCAAGCCGCACTTTACCGGCGGCGCCAAGCTTGAAAGCGGGGGAGTGGACGCATGACCGCTACAACAAACGAAAGCCAGGAGATCTCCATGACGGGCACTACTGCCGCTGAAACCCCGGCACCGACGGAAGAGAACCTGCGGATTGTCCAGCGCGTAATTTTCCCCGCCAACCGTGACCTCGACACTCTGCCGCTGTACGTGGATCCTGACACCAACAAGGTCCAGAGGAGCGGCGGGAATACCGATGTACAGGCCATCGGCATGGCACGGAAGCTCCACCCCGAAGACATCCTGGGCCGCGGCTCCGTCCAGGTCCGCCGTGGGGAGCGCCTTTCATTCGGGTCCTACTTCAACGCTTTCCCTGCCAGCTACTGGCGTAAGTGGACTATTGCTACCAAGACCGTTCTTCACATTGAAACCGAGGGCGAAGGAACGGTCATCGTGTACCGTTCCAACGCTCGTGGTGCGGCCCAGCGTGTTGATTCGATTTTGGTGGAGGGCTCGTCCACTAATGATTTCGAGCTGACATTGGCTCCCTTCGGCGACGGCGGCTGGTACTGGTTTGATCTCATTGCCGGCGGCGACGGCATGACGCTCAAGAGTGCTCATTGGGCCGTCCCTGATGAGGGTCGCGCACAAGGCCGCGTCACGCTCGGCGTCACAACGTTTAATCGCGCCGATTACTGCCTCGAGACCATCAAGTCCATCGATGCCGACGCGGGTCTCCGGGAAATCCTTGCCGAGCTCATCATCGTGGATCAGGGCAACAAGAAGGTAGCTGACGAAGCTGGCTTCGACACCGTTGCAGAGTCCATGGGTGATCAACTCCGGATCATCAACCAGGGTAACCTGGGCGGCTCTGGCGGCTTTGCCCGGAACATGTACGAAATGGTTGTTTCTGACAAGAGCGACTACGTCATGCTGCTCGACGACGACATCGAGCTGGAAACAGAGGGAGTCATGCGTGCGGTGGCGTTTGCCGACCTCTGCCGCAAGCCGACCATTGTTGGCGGCCACATGTTCGACATGTACAACAAGTCGGTCCTGCACGCCTACTCAGAGGTCGTCAACTTCTACCGGTTCCTCTGGGGCCCGGTGGAAGGGCTCGGTAATCACGACTTCTCCAATGCAGGTCTGCGTTCCACGCCTCAGCTTCACCGTCGCTGGGATGCAGACTACAACGGCTGGTGGATGTGCCTTATCCCCAAGACGGTTGTGGAGACCATTGGCCTGTCCCTCCCGGTGTTCATTAAGTGGGACGACGCGGAGTATTCCCTCCGCGGCCGCGCAGCCGGCTTCCCAACAGTCACCCTTCCCGGGGCTGCAGTTTGGCATGTCTCTTGGGCCGATAAGGACGACTCCGTGGACTGGCAGGCCTACTACCACGAACGCAATCGTCTCATCGCGACGCTCTTGCATTCGCCGTTCCCCAAGGGCGGACGCATCTTGCGGGAGAGCCTGAACACGGATGTCAAGCACCTGGTGTCAATGCAGTATTACCCCGAGCAGGCCCGCGTTATGGCGCTCCGGGATGTACTTGCCGGACCGGGCAATCTGCACGAGCAACTGCCCACCACCATGCCTCAGCTCCGTGCCATGCGGGAGGAATTCCAGGACTCCCAGGTCAAGACGGACCCCGCTGCGTTCCCGGAAGTTTTCCGCAAGCGTCCTCCGAAGAAGCCGCAATCCTACAAGCAGCCCGGGGCGCTGGGCCTGCTTCCCTGGGCCGTGAAGACTGTCCTTAAGCAGACGCTTGCGCCTGTCCGTGATACCGCGAAGGCCAACCCTGAAGCGCATGTAGCTCATCAGGATGGCAAATGGTGGAGCTTGGCGCACTTGGACAGTGCCGTTGTGTCGAACGCGGACGGCACAGGGGCTTCCTGGCATTTGCGGGATCCCAAGATGGCCCGGCAGCTGCTGATCGAATCCGCCAGGCTCCATGCGCAGCTCTTCTCCAACTGGGAGACCCTTCGGGCCCAGTACCAGGAGGCGCTTCCTGAGATTACTTCCATGGAATCGTGGCGGAAAACCTTCGAAGCCTCGGAGCCCAGCAAGTAGCGATGACGACTTCCACTGATACCTATGCTGTTCCCGGGGTAGGAGCGGGGCTGCTGGATGTTTACCGGCGCCGCTATCTCCTGAAATTGATCGTGCGTAAGGAACTCCGTGTGAGGTACCGGGGTTCTGTCCTGGGCCTTGCCTGGTCCTACGTCAAACCTCTGGTTCAGTACGTTGTGCTGTTCTTCGCTTTGGGGATTGTGCTTCGCGTAGGGGATCAGATTCCCAATTACGCGCTGTACATGTTCTCCGGCGTCATCGTCATCAATTTCTTCTCGGAAGCGTTCTCGAATGCCACGAGATCAATCGTGTCGAATGCCGCGCTGGTCAAAAAGATCTATCTGCCAAGGGAGCTGTTCCCGGTAGCCTCTGTCTGGGTGGCAGCGGTTCATTTCCTTCCCCAACTGGTGGTCTTGTTGGCAGCTGCGCTGCTCAGCGGGTGGAAACCGGACATTATGCAGCTCATTGGAGCTGCTCTGGGCTTCGTCATTGTGGCAGTAACGGCGACCGGCCTGGGCCTCTTGGCCGGAGCCGTCAATGTCTTCTTCCGCGATGCTGAGAACATCGTCGACATGTTGATGATGATCGTCACGTGGACATCGCCCGTGCTTTATGACTGGACCATGATCCGCCGGCTGGCACCGCCTTGGGTGTTGTTCATCTACCAGCTCAACCCGATCACAGTGGCTGTCGAGTTGTTCCACTGGGCCTTCTGGTATCCCACTGTTGACCGTCCAGTCGAACTGCCTCCACATCTGATGTGGACGGGATTGATAGGTTTGGGCATGGCTGCCTTGTTCCTTATCATCGGCCAACTCGTCTTCCGACGACTTGAGGGCCACTTTGCGCAGGAGGTCTAGATGAGCGCCGCAATAATCGTCAAGGGCCTTAAGAAGACCTTCAATCTCCGCCATTCGCACTCCCTCAAGGAGACCCTGGTATGGCTGGTGAAGGGCCGGAAAAGCGACCTCAGCAAGAAGTTCGATGCACTCCATGACGTGAGCTTCGAGATTCAGCCAGGGGAGACCGTGGCTTTGTTGGGTTTCAACGGCTCGGGTAAATCCACGCTGTTGAAACTCATCTCCGGCGTTATCCTGCCGGACAAAGGCACAGTCCGCACGAAGGGTCGCGTTGCCGGGTTGATCGAAGTTGGCGCAGGTTTTCACCCGGACTTGTCCGGTCGCGAGAATGTCTTCCTCAATGCCGCTATCCTCGGAATGACCGAGCAGGAAATCAACGAGAAGTTCGACGAAATCGTTGCGTTCTCCGAGATAGAGCAGTTCATCGACACCGAAGTGAAGTTCTATTCCTCCGGTATGTTCCTGAGGCTTGCTTTCGCAGTAGCAGTCCACACTCAGCCCGATATCTTCTTGGTGGATGAGATTTTGGCGGTGGGCGACGAACCCTTCCAGAAGAAGTGTCTGGCTAAAATCAAGCAGCTTTCGGATGAGGGACGGACGCTGGTTGTGGTCAGCCACGACCTCGACATGATCTCGCGCATCTGCGACAGGGGAGTTGTGCTTGCCTCCGGCACGGTGCAGTTTGAAGGCCCCGCTGACCAGGCTGTGGCATGGCTTCGCGATAGCAACTAGCAGGTACTGGCTGTTTGAACCCTACGGTGGACAGTAATATGGCCACCGCACATCATCTCTGTATGATGCGCGGTGGCCTTTGTCGTATGTGAGTAGCAATAGGCGGGATCGGGGCCCCGGCCGCACTACTTAATGGCTGCTGAAGGCACCTGCCAGGGGTCCACACAAAGAAGAGCGTCCGCCCCCTTTGGGGCGGACGCTCTTCTGACTTATGGGTGGCTCTACTGCCTTTCAGCCGCTTAGACAGCGACCTTCTCAGCTGAAACCGGTAAAACGTCTGCCTCTGACCGCGTGCGGCGATGCCGACGAACATAGTGGAATACCGTGAACAACAGAATGCCGAACCATGCAGCGCCCTGAGCGGCGAGACCCATGGTGAGGCCCGGCGTCGTGAACGTTACGTCCACGGATGTGGCGCTGGCCGGGACATCCACCAGTATTACTCCGGCGGGACCCTGCGTGAGCTTCTGCGGTTCGCCATCAACCGTGACGGTGTAGCCGGGCCATGCGAGACGGGCAAGCGTCAGCTTTCCCGCAGTGCCGTCTCCGGACAAGGTGATGTGTTCGTCATTGCCGTTCCTGACGGAATCCTTGACGGAGATGCCATCTGAAGCCCAGGAAACGGTGCCTGGATAGGGCAACGGGTTATCCCGCTGAAGGATGATCCTGGTCTCATCCGAGGCCACAATTGACCAGCCCGGGGCAACGGTGAGTTGGTCAGGGGCGATCAGAGTCTTTTGGACGGACACCGTCTCGACCTGAAGAACGTCAGCCAACGTTACGTCGATTTCCCCGGAGGCCTGTTTGAACAGCTCAGTGTAGGCCAGAGGACAGGTCTCGCCCCGGTAGTTCATGCACAAGGCATTGACATATGTAGTGAAGCTGATTCCGCTATAGCGGCCCATGCTGTTGTTGACGTCTGCATTGAGGATCTGATTGCCGTAGAGGAGGCGGCCCTCAGTGAATTCCTGACCAGTGATCTTCATAGTGTTGAAGATCTGGATTGTGTTGCCTTTGTAGTTACTGGTGGCGTCACGGAGCGTGTCCGCATCCACCGGGGAACCGATCCCGGCAACAGCATTGTTAGGGATGAACTGCCTGGATTGCATGCCCAGCGTCGCGATCGTTCCCACCACCATCACTGCCGCCAGCCCCCGGTAGCCGAACCGTTTCCATCCAAGTACAGCCAAAGCCACCAGAACAAGCGTCACGAACAGTGTGAAAATCTGCCATTTGCCGCCGCCGGGCACCATGGACCAGGCCCGGTAGGTCCCAAAGCCGAGGATGGCGACGGTGATGAACAACCGTTTCTTCCAGGATGAGGTCTTCAAACCGGCTGAGGCCACCACCGCGACGAGGACGATGACGCCGAGGTAGACGTATTCGATGAGTCGGATGGGCCAGCGGAAGACGAGCACCTGGGAGGGGGCAAAGGTCAGCAGGAAGTAAATGCCAGTGATGATGTAGATGCTGAATATTTGGCGCGAGCGGTTACGGAAGCTGCGGAAATCCAGCCACGGAAGCAAAGGCAGGACGAACCACGCCAAGTAACTTGAGGGAACGTTGTCTATGGGGGCCCAGAAGTTGTTGATCCGAGGCATCATCGAGGATGTACTCATCGTTAGCAGCGATGACATGTCCGGAGCGAGAAAGAGGTCATTCAGGATTTCGTTCTGCTGGCGAACGGTCACCGCGGAGCTGAGTGGCAGGGGGAAATAGACCAGGACAGCGGTCAGACCCACCAAGGCGCCGACGATGACGATTGGAATGAGCCGACGCCAGTGCCTCATCAGCATCAGTTCGACGGCGACTGCTGCCAGGACCAGGATGACGCCAATGGCTCCGTAGGGATTTCCGGCCGTCATGGTAAGGAAGCCCAACAGGAACGGCAGGAACGGGGAGGTGTTGCGACGTGCGTAGCGTCGGACCGACCACCAGAAAACGGTAATCCAAGCGAAGGCCATGAGGCCTCCCGGCCAGCGGGCTGCTTCGTAGAAGAGCGTGAAGCCGCTGAAGGGGATGGCTACGCCGGCGGCCAAGGCAAGCGGCCGGTTGGAACCGTAATCGCGGGCCAGCATGAACGTACCAAATGCGAGCAACGCGATGAACTGGACGATGATGAAATAGCTCGCCAGAGACAGGTTCTCGAAGTTCGAAACAATAACAGAGTTGACGATGTTGACCGGGTTGAAGATACCGTAGCCCACCTCGGCCACAATGTTCCCGCCAACCCAGCCGCCTGGCTCCATGAGCGGGAATCGGCCGGACCGTATTTCCTCGCCCATGTGCCGCCACAGAGGGAGGAAGGACTGCATCATGTCGTCCCAGTAATAGAACGTGGGGTTGAAGAGTCGGGGGATGATGGAGGCGACGGCTGCTATGGCGGCAGTGACTATGCCCCAATGCCAGTCGTGCTGCAAGAAGTAGCGCCGCCGGGCAACCGGCGGGCGCTGGGCAGTAGCCCCGGATGTTCCTGCTGTCATGGTCTTGGCTTGCTCCTTAGCGCGCGGCATAAGTCTGAATATTGGCCCGGGGCATCCGGAACCCGCTACTTGGCCTCGGCGGTGGAGTCAGCGGGGGTCTTGGAGACGGACTGCTGCCGCCACCGGAAGTGAACAAAAGCGATACCGACGCACAGCAGGTCCGCAATGGTGAACATGATTCGTGACAGGGCTGCGATTGCTGTTGCAGCGCCGGCGCTCATCATTCCGGCCAGGGCAAGGATGAGGATGGCTTCCCGGGCACCAACGCCGGCAGGAAGCAGGAATGCGAGTACACCCAAGGTCATGCCAAGCGCCAAAGCGCCGGTCAGGACCAGGAACGTCGCGAGGTCCAGGGTGGCCTCGTGGCCGACCAGGATCCACAAGTGCAGGCCAAAGCACAGGTACATCAGAACGCCAAGGATGAAGGCCTTCACCATGGTGTTGGCCTGAATACGCTCGGGAAGCGGCGGACGGCGGAAGACCCGCAGGACTATATTGACCAGGAACGTCACAACGTTCGGGTTCATCGCCAGGATCACTACAGGGAGTATGACGTACAGCCACTGCAGATTTGGCTGACGCTGGACCAGTATCGGAAGAGCCGAAGCTCCAACTACCAATGCCGCTCCGATGGTGATCCCCGTACTCACCAGGGATGCAACGAACACCTGCGCACGCGCGATGCCGTTCTTACGTCCAAGCTCCATCTGCAGCACGAACGCCCACACGGAACCGGGCAGGTATTTGCCGATTTGGCCGACGAGGTAGATCTGGTTGAGCACCAAGCCCTGGGGTTCGATGTCTACTGACCGTAGGAGGCTTGCCATGACGACGCGCCACATAAACATCCCGAGGAGAACACCAGGGATGAGTGCCAAGAGGGACAGCAGGACCTGCCACCACTGCAGGGCGAAAACTGTGGCCTGCACCTGCGGCCATTGGACTGCAATGAAGTACACTGCGGCGGCGAAAACGATGACCACCAGCGCGCGCCGTGCGAAGTCAACCAGCTTGGCTTTCGTGGTCTTTGCAGGCGGCTGTTCCTGGTTCAGATCGTTGTCGTTTGACGGAGTCTCTGCGATTGAATCCGTCATGAGGCGTGCGTTCCCGCGCTGGGAGCCGCGGCGAACTCCCGCCGGCGGCGACGCATGGCCACCAGTCCTTTGAACATCTTCACGACGTCGGCAGTCCGGATGGTTGTTTCGCCCGGTTCGTCGTCGGGTGCCAGAGTGACGGGCACTTCGACGATCTGGAAGCCTTGCTTTTCAGCGGCATAGACGACTTGGGTGCTGAAGAGGAACCCGGGATCGTCGAAGCGGTCAACCATGCTTCGAAGCCACTCGCCGTCAACAATCAGGGTTCCCTGGGAGTCGCCGATCTTGGATCCAAGGATGACCTGACGCAGGGTCTTAAAGCCGAAGGTGGTGATTCCACGGATTGCACTTCGCTCAGTGACCGAGTCCTTGTGGGCCTTCGAACCGATGACAACGTGTGGTTTGGTGGCTAGTTTCTTGTCTTCGTCCAGATCATCCGTGCCGAAGGGGAGATCGTCGGCCGTAAGGAGTACCCGGCGGCCGGAGCTGGCTTCGATGCCCCTGCGGTAGGCATTTCCCATGCCCTTTTGGCTCTGGAGAACCTGGAACGTCACGTGGGGAGTGTCCACCGCGTGCTTGTGGGCGACCTCGAGTGTTTTGTCGGAAGAACCATTCTCCACGATGATGATCTCGGAGGTGCCACTGGTCAAGTAGCCGGAAAGACGGGCCATTGTTGCCGCCAAAATCCGTTCTCCGTTATAGACCGGGATCACAACGGAGAGATCCGGTTGGCCTGCCTGGTCGAAAGTCAAGACTCTCCTCGGTAGTTCGTGCCGACGAATTCTTGAACGCCAGCCGCAGCCCGCAACGCTGGTGTCACGAGTTCCTTGCAAACCCTCAGTCTAGTTCATTGTTGGATGCCTTCTGTGGAAGGGCAGCAGCTTCGCCGCCCATGGCAGACAAAAGGGGTGCACCGGATATTCTCCGATGCACCCCTCGAAACAGCAAGCTACGTCCGGCCCCTATCAGGGGAGCGAAGTGAATCCTTGCCATCCGTTGCCGACCTGGCCCCAGGCCAGCCAGCCGCCGGAACCGTTGCCGGGATAGAGCCACAGATTGCCGTTGGCATCCCGGGCGAGGACATCAGCTTTGCCGTTGCCGTTGAAATCGCCAGGTCCGAGCAGCGCCGTCATGCCACTCCATCCGCTGCCGATCTGCGTGCGCGTTCCCCAGCCGCTGCTGCCGTTGCCTGGGTAGAGCCACAAGCCGCCGCCCGTATCCCGGGCAATGACATCGGTCTTCGAATCACCGTTGAAGTCGCCGGTGCTGAAGATGGCATTCATGACGTTCCACCCTGCTCCGACCTGGGTCCGGCCGGCGCTGAACTTACCTAGTCCGTCACCCTTGTAGAGCCACAGCACTCCGGAGGCATCCCTGGCCAGGACATCGGATTTGCCGTCTCCGCTGAAGTCGCCCGGTGCCAACACGGCCGTGAAGCCGCTCCAGCCGGCACCTACAGCTTCCGCAGGTTGCCACCCACCTGCGCCGTTGCCCCTGAAGAGCCAGATCTGGCCCGACGCATCCCTCGCCAGCACATCGCTTCGTCCATCGCCGCTGAAGTCCCGCGTGGGGATGATCAGGTTGTAGTTGTTCCACGATGTACCGGTGTTGACCTTGCCCAACCAACCGCCGGTGCCATTGCCCGGATAGAGCCACAACGTACCAGCAGCGTCCCTGGCGAGGACGTCATTCTTGGCGTCGGAGTTGTAGTCCTTCCAAGTGTTTGCCGGCGCCGCTGGAAGTGTGTACGTCTGCGAGGCCACCGCGGATTGGTTCCCGGCAGCATCAACCGCGAAGTACTTCACCGTGGTAGTGGACGCCGGAGTAACTGTCACCGTCGTGGTCCCGGAGGGGCTTGAAACGGTTGGAGTGGAGTTGTCCGTGGTGTAGTAGATCTTCGCCCCGGACTCCGTAGTCAACGTGACCTTTTGACCAAGGGTGAGCTTTCCGCCCAAGGGGCTTGCAGTCACCGTTGGGGCGACGTTGTCCAGTACGTACACCTGGGATTGAGGTGCGGAGGCATTGTTGGCTGCGTCCACGGCAATGTACTGGATGGTCTTGTTTCCCATGGTGATGGGACCAGTGTAGAGCGTGCTGGCAGCGGTGGGAGTGGTGCCATTGTCCGTGTAGTAGATCTTGGCATCGGGCTCATTCGCGGTCAGCGTGACCTTGGTTGCAGGTCCGTACGTTCCGCCTACGGGACTGGCTGTCACCGTCGGTGGAGTCGTGTCAGCTACGAAGACCGTGAAGTTGACGCCCGCAACAGTGGTGTTGCCTGCCCCGTCCCTGGCCTCTACCTCGAACCTCTTTGGTCCGTTCGCGATGTCCGCGTAGACCTTCGGCGAGGTGCATGCGGTAAAGGCATCGGTTCCCAAGCGACAGCGGAATCCCGCCACGTCCGGGGAGCTGGAGCCAAATTGGAACTGGTAGCCAGCACCTACGGTAGCTCCGCTGGCCGGAGCTGTGATGGCCACCTGGGGGGCGGTCAGATCAGCTGTCACTGTTTGTGCAGCAACGGGGCTGACGTTGCCGGCCCGGTCTGTACTGCGGATCCTCAAAGTGTGCGCACCTTCTGTGGTGAGCGTGAAAGTGTCTCCGGGTACACAAGCCTGGAAAGCGGCGTCGGCCGTCGAGTCGACTGAACAGGTGAGCGCTGTTCCCGGCTCGAACGTGGCACCCAGGACAGGTTTACCGTTGACTACCTGTCCACTGTTTGGAGCGGTGAAGACAGGCGCAGCAGGTGCGACCGTGTCCACAGTGAAGCTCCTGGACACCGGGACTCCACCCGGGGCAGGCCTTACGGAGAAGGTCTGGGGTCCGTTGAGCAGTGCAGCTGACGTATACGTTCCGCCTGTGCAGTTCACCCACGTGCCGCCCATTGAACATTCCAAGGCACTGCCGGCCGGTTCAGCGGTCACAACGAACGTTGGTGTGGTGTCATTGGTGAATTCGGGGTTGGGGGCCAGTGCACCGTTGGCCAGCGTGGGTCCTGAGGTAATTTTGGCCACCGCGCCGCCAAGGATGCTGATACTGCCCCGGCCGGTACCCGGGGTTGAGCCCAGTTGTCCCGGATCGTCCAGGACCAGAAGTTGACCCCCACGCATGCCCAGGCCGCTGATTTTGCTGAATCCCAAGGCCCATTGGTTGTCGACTGCGCCGGTGCTGAGGTTTAGCCGCGATACCTTGTCTGCGCCCGCCGTGGTGCCGCTGCTCGTCCCTGTGTAGATAACGTGGGCGTCGTAGTCGTAGAAGATCGCTGAAGCGACGCCTACGTTGTAGGAGGTCAACGGTACGTAATCTGTCATTTCACCGTTGCCCGGAGCGGAGAATGCCCGGAGGCCACTGGTTTCGAGTACATAGACACTGACGTGTCCGTTGCTGTCCCAGCCTGCTGCAACAAGGCCCAGCGCCCGAGTGGTGACCGATGCGATGGATTCGATGCTCGGATGCATGATGGTCGGATCAACGATCTTGATGATGGAGCGGGCATTTGCGAAAGACAGGTAAATGTTGCCGTCAGGGCCGTCGGAAACTGCATTGGGACGAACGTCGCCATCGAGGACCGTCAGCGTACTGCTGTATTCGAAGAGGTCCAGCGGCGGATTCCACACTGCCCGGACAAGATGTGAACTCCCCACAGCGGAGTCGGGGATGAATGCTGTCTCATCACCGTTGCCTATGGATCCAGGCGTCGGATCAAGGACGATGGAGACTCCTGGAACCTTGGGTCCTGGCCCGGCATCGGGTGAGGTTCCGCCCAGGCACGTGTCCTGTTCAATGGTGCCTGCATTTCCGTTCACTGGTTCGGACATCCGGCAGAAACCGGCCACGCTGTCTGAAACCCACATCCGCCCAATCGGGTCCAGCACCGTCCCCGCCGGCTTGGTAAGCCCGATCCCAATGATTTGTTTCTGTTGGTCTGCATGGGCTGGGGTGCTTGAGACCACCGCCGACATACCTGCCACCGTCAGAAGAACCGCAGCCAATGCTGTGATGATCTTGTGTCCCCGAAGCCGCCAACCGGCGTCGTTCCTTTTTTGCTGTTCCATCACGCCACTTCCTTCAGCCACTTGGTCAGGACTGCGGCCTGAGGTGCCATGGGGGCCAGCGTGAGCGCTCCCTTAACAATGGGAACTCCACCAAGCCCATAGAGTGCGGTACTGATGGTTGGCGGATTGTTTCTGGTGCAGGCTTTGATAATCGCAAGACAAATGTCAGTGCGCGCGCCGGTGGCTCCGGCTTCTACAGCGACATTAACCGCGGCATTTTCTTCCGCTTCCAATACTTGGGGCTGAGGGCCCACATAAGTCACTACGACGTCGGAGAATTTTTTGTATTGGGTGTTTGCCCAAACCTCTTGAAGGCTCGACAAGATGATGAGCGGATTCCCGTTGGGTCCGCGACACTCGAATTGATAGCGCTTTACTGGTTCAGGTCTTTCGACGCGTGGTTTGTCGGCATCGCCGGCATTCGTCACGCCCAGTTTGAATGGCTCAACATTTTCAACGACCTTGACCGAGCAGCCTGTAAGAACGAGACCGGCTAGGCCAAGCTGGACGACAACGCGTCTTGGCATGTCCACCGAGGGATCCCCACTTCATTCGGATGCTCCCCAGCTCCGCATGCAGTTGGATTTTCGCCCCAGCCGTTACCGGCTGCATTACTCCATCTTCTCCCAAATTCCGCATTTGTCACTAGTTAGGACGTCTTTTTCTTCAAGGATTATTCCGGATTGTCCTTCTGCTGCCCCGCCCGAGGCCTTTTTGCTGCCATCAGAGGCCGAGACCGACCAGGTGCAGGCCTCGGGCGGGGTCTTCCGGAGCTGGAACTTCCCCGGAACCAGGCCGCCGTCGGCTACTGCATACTCGCCGTCTGCAGCCCGTTCGCCTGATGCCCAGAGCCCTATGATTCTTCCTTGTGGTGCCCTCGGGCAAAGCTCACTGGCGGCCTGCAGCATCTGCCGGCTGCTTCGTCCGAAAAGCTCTGACGCAGCGTCATCGCTGACCCGCGTGCATAGTGCCAGTGCCGTCAGGTAGGTGTCGAGACCTTCTGACGGAGTAATGCCGGGCTTTGCCAGGGAGATGATCCTTGCTTCATCCTCAGTGGGTTCGAAGGGAAGGGGGCCTTCAAAGCTCGCGGTGCATGAAGACAGCCGCACATATTCTGTCGAAGCCCACACCTCGGCAAGGCTTGAGTACGTAACATCCGGAACAGCCTCGTTGAGGTTCGAGCACGTATAGAGAAACCGGCCCGAATCATCAGGGGCACCGGCACCCTGGCCGCTGCCACTAGCTGCTGTGGTGGGTTCGGGATCCGACGCTGGCGATGAAGGAGTTGAGCTCGGAGGTGCCGACGCGGAGGAAGGGGCGGTAGGGGCGGGCGGTGCTGTTGGCCCGGAGCATCCGGCAATCAGCAGTATCAGCGCCGCAGCGGCCGGGTACAAGGTTCTCATGATGACCTCCACCTCCATGGTTGTCGTACCGCGAGTGCCGGTCAATGAATTTGCCCCGGAATCGGGTATCGATACCGCTACAAAATGGTGCAACCGTCGAAGGCCCTGCTCCTTGGACCAGGGCCTTCCACAGTGATGGTTTTCAGGCGAACATCGAGTTCAGGGTGTTGATGACCGTTGCTTCAACGCCTGTTGTTCCACCCCGGAAGTGGCCGATGTGTCCGTAAACGGTCATGGAGCCTCCCGCAATGCCCGGATGGTCAGGATCCCAGCCGCCCTCGTAGCTGCCCCCGGATGAATAGGGTGGCAGGAACTGCGCACTGGGGACGTAGTAGCAGGACTCGTTTCCGTAACCACCAACAATCACTCCGTTGGCGCCTCCGAATCTTCCACGGAAGTATGCGGCATAGCCGCTGACCAGCTCTCCACCGACGATTCCGATCCTCAGCTGAGGGCTGCCCCCGAACTTCCACACCTGGAACGGGCAGACAACCGACGTCTCATAGCTGCCGCTATCGATTCGACCGATCATGACTTGGGCATGGCGGCCGTACCACGCCGGGTTTCCGTCCAGATTGGGCAGACGGGAAGCGTAAGCGGCGCGTACCGCTGCCATGTTCCCGGCCGTGGGCGTGATGTCCAGCGGGATCTGCACTTCCTGATAGCTGGTCTGGAGGGGGCTGCCAATGGACCTTCCCGGTGTTTGCATGGCCCGGTCAACAGCAGCGCCGAGGGTGGTGGCATACTCATCCCTCAGCTCCCAGCTGGGCACTCCCATGGGGTTCTGGTCTCCAGCCGCTCCCTGGAGGAACAAGGCAAAGCACTCGGGGTTGGTGTTTTCGATGTAGTTGCATGCTCCGGCGGGATAATCGCCGTCGAAAAGCGTGCGCATACCAGCGGCCACAGGGTGGCAAGCGTAGTTGAAAATAACCGCAGCGGCGTTGCCGTTTGGCTTGCGCGCGACGATGACCGGAACAGTGTTCTCAAGATAGGGCAATCCCACCCTGTTGTACGCGATGCTGGCAGTGGTGACTTTGTAGTCCAAGGTGACCGGCGTCTGGGCTGCGTTCAGCGCTTCACTGGCAGCCTGTACGAGATCGTTCTCCAAATGCTGGCTGTACGTCTCCACCATGGACAGATCCGACAACCCATAGCACATGAACGGATGCAGGGTGTCCACCACGGCCGGTCCGTTGTGGGTGTGCGTGGACTGGATCAGGATGTCGCCGTTGGACCAGCCCGCCAGCGCCAGGATCCGTTGCCGGGCCCGTTGGTGGATAGACCTGGGGAGGGCAAGAATGTCCACGCTCATGATCAGGTTGGGGGAGCCGTTTTCCCACAGTACGATCGCACGAACCCACAATGATTCGTAGGGTGCACTGCTGGTGGCCTCCCGGCCGCCGTCGAGAGTCCCGTACCCCGCCATGTAGGGATTGACGTCAAGCGGCGGCGAAATGCTGACCTTGGCCGTTGAAACGGTAAACGCCATGAAAGATCACTCCTTGATTGTGCGCATTGGTGACCTTCGTTTGCCCCCAAACAAAGCCCGTTTCCCGAATGCGCTGAACAGCCAATACGTGAGACCACCTTCATTAGATCACGCAACCCCGTGATTTAGACCCCGTCCTTCGACCGAAACATTATTTGTTTCCTTTAGAGAGTTTTTCCAAATGCGAAAGGACCTGCACGCTCAATTATGGAGCGTGCAGGTCCTTCTCAAATTCCGGGACCTCAGCTGAGCTGGGCCGATCCGGGGGGCCAATCCGGCGGGGGCCTAACCGGCAGGGGTGAAAATTTTCAGAGCGCCCCAATCGGTGCCCACCCTGGTGGGCGTGCCCCAGCTTCCCTTCTGTCCCAGAGGGTAGTAACGCAGATCGCCGCCAGTTGTCCGTGCCAGGATTCCGGTGGACCCGGCTCCGGCGAATCCACGGATGGCTCCATAGCTGTTGATCACGTTCCAGCCGACCCCCACGGTGTTGGCCGGTTCCTGCACGAATGATCCACTGCCATTTGATCTGTAGAGCACCAACTCGCCGGCAGTATTCTTGGCCAGCAGATCCATATTCGAGTCTTTGTCGAAGTCCACCTGGATGATGCTCAAGCCGGACCAACCCGTACCAATCTGCACGCGCGCTCCCAATCCTGCGCCGGACGGGTTGCTGATATGGAATAAACGACCTGAGGGGTCGTATCCTACGATGCTGGGCCTGGCATCGGACTTCTTCCACGAACCCACTGTGAGGGTCCAGTCCTTCCAGCCGGTGCCGAGGCTGATCGGGGCCCCGTAGCCACGACCCTTGAACCCCGGGTAGACGCTGAGCCGCCCGTCATTCCATTGCGCAAGGATGTCCAAGGCGCCGTCTTTGTTCCAGTCTGTCAGGAAACCTGCCTTTAGGCCGGTCCACTGTACGCCGATAAGTTCGGCAGGCAGTAAGGAAGTGGAACCTGATCCCGGGTATCGGTACAGGTTGCCGTCCTGGCGGGCAGCGACGACGTCTTGCGTGTCGACTCCCAGAGTTGCCTCGACGTTGACAGGCGCTCCACTGATGACGTTTGCGTCATTCCAGCCCACGCCGATGAGGAAGCGGTTACCCCAGGACTCGGAGACCGCAGGATAGTAGTAAAGGTCGCCGTTGGCGGTTCGGGCTTGAAGTCCCTGCGAACCGGCGCCGTTGAAACCGGCTGCGGAGCTCACCGATGTCATGGCAGACCAGCCGTTTCCAATCACCCGGCTCGGTTCGGCAAAGAACGAACCTACGCCGTTTGAACGGTAGAGGCGCATAGTGCCATCGTTGGTTCGGGAGACGATGTCCTGGTTGCCGTCACCGTCGAAGTCCAATTGGTTGAACTGGTGCCCACCGAATCCGGTCCCGATCAGCACGCCGCCGCTGAGGGCGCCCGCGCCGGCATTCGTATAGCGGTAGAGGTTTCCTTTGCCATCCTGCCCAATAACACCGGGATATGCGTCCTTGGAGTTCCACCATCCCACGGTCAGCGACATCTCCTGCCACCCTGTTCCCACGAGTATCGGAGTGAGGAAACCGCCGCCCGACGTTCCTCTGAAGACTTGGAGCGAGCCATCCGACCATTGAGCGAGGATGTCCTGGACGCCGTCCTGGTTCCAGTCAACGACGTGGACGGATTGCGCGGTTCCCCAACCGGACCCTATGGCTACCGGCCCTGTGATGCGGCCCTGTCCGTCCGCCGGGAAATTGTCCAGGCGCCCGGAGGGCATGACGGCGAGTAGGTCGGCCCCGGATCGGATCGAAGGGCTGGAAGGGCGGGAGGCGCCTCGCGCGAAGGTTCGAAGCTGGTCATAGGTGCCATTGAAGATGTTTGAATCACCTTCGAAGGGACCGGTGCTGCTGTACTGCCACATGGTGTAGTTGTCCCAACTGACGGGCATGTTCCCGGGCGAGTTGGTGGGGTTGTTCCAATAGGAGGCGAGCCACAGCGGATAGTTTCCGAAGGTCGGGTTCCCTACGCAGGTGTTCCACCAATCGGTGGTGCTGTAAATGACAGGGAAGCGGCCGGTGAGGGCCTTGACGGTGTTACCAAAATCAGCCGCCCATTGTCCGAGCTGGGCTTTAGACATGTCGTAGCAAGTGTTGCCGAAGTAGAAGCCGTTGATGGTGCGTCCGGCGTAGGGGTTGTATTCGATGTCCAGGACGGGCGGGAGGGTGTAACCGTCGGCAGTCCAACCGCCACCGTTTGCCACGAAGTACCTGGCCTGGTCCGCGCCCGATGACCAGTTGGGGATAGCGAAGTGGTAGGCGCCCCTGACCATGCCTACGTCACGGGAGCCGTTGTACTGCTGTGTGTAGTTTTCATTGAGGTAGTAGTTGCCTTCGGACGCCTTGACGTAGGCCCATCGGGAACCTTGGTTCCATTGGCTTTGCCAGTTGACGTTGCCCTGGTGGGCGCTGACATCCTGCCCGGCGATGCCGATGGTTGGGCGCCAGTGACCCGGGTCGGCCGCCATGGGAACCACCGAATTCACTGCTCCGCCTATTGAACGTGCTCCCGAAGGCGGTGCACTTGCGCTCTGTTGCTTTGACGACAACACCCTTGGCGATCGCTGGCCCATTTCAGCGCCACCGGCCGGAATTGCTGCCCGCATGGCCGCTTTCATGGCATCGGCATTGGGTGCGGTGCCAGGCGTTGCCTGGGGCGTCGGCCGTTGGGCTTCACCCTGCCCCGAGGACTTCGAGGCTTGCGGCGGTGCAACAGCTGGTGAAGGTTCGACGGCGGGCAGCGGCTCTTGCTGGTTGGGCACCGCCGGATTACCCGGCAACTCGCTGCCGGGGGCCGATGATCCGGAGCCGTTTCCGGCCGGGCGGGGACCCTGCGATGGCGAAGTGTCCTGGGCTTCCGACTGCGGAGCCGGTTGCGGTCCGGGGGTCTGGGCCCCTGCAGGCGCCCCAAGGCAACTTCCCCCCACCAAGGCGAGAATGAGCGCCAGGGCTGCACGTGCCAGCGGGATGCGGCGGACCGGGTCCATCGACTTAATGTTCATTTTCACATCCGGCCCTGTACCGCGGCTCAGCGGCGCATGGGGTGGCTTGCGGACAAGCTCCAGGGCGGGCGCTTGCGCATGAGACCAAAGGCCAGCTCCTAACGGGCTTACCCTAACATTCCGAAACTGGAGTGACTAGTGGGATTGACGATGCTGAGGTGACAGTTGGTGATAGTTATCCACATGCGCTTCACGGCAACTTGAGGCCCCGAATCCGCTCGCCTAGCGTGAGAACTCGAGATGCGCCTCTCGTTTACGTGCTCGCGATCATCGGGGAAAGATGTGGATGCTGTAAAAATCGTCGAAGGAGAAGTCCGGGAGCTCATACGACGCCGCGGCTTGGATCCATTGGAACAAGCCAAGGACGTGCGGCTCCTAGTGGACGCCGCAGTCAACGATTACGACGAACGGGCATTACTGGGCCCGCTGCCTTCGCTCGGACAGCTCGAGGCCGCCCGACAACAAATCTTTGATGCGGTGGCCGGATTTGGCCCCCTGCAGCCACTTCTGGATGATCCCGGAATTGAAGAGGTATGGATCAACGCGCCGCACGAAATCTACGTGGCCCGCAATGGGGAGTCCGAGCTGACGGCCATCAGTCTTAGTGAGCAGCAAGTGCACGATCTTGTTGAAAGGATGCTCAAGAGTTCCGGGCGCCGTGTGGATCTTTCGTCCCCTTTTGTGGACGCGGCCCTTCCGGACGGTTCCAGATTGCATGTAGCGATCCCGGACATCACCCGAAAGCACTGGGCTGTTAACATCAGGAAGTTCATCGCAAGGGCAAGCCGGCTCGAACATCTGGTTGAGCTCGGCAGCCTGACACCCCAGGCTGCCAGATTCCTGGGAGCGTCGGTAGCCAGCGGATTGAACATTCTGGTGTCGGGGGCAACCCAAGCGGGGAAGACCACCATGTTGAACTGCCTGGCTTCAAGCATCGGTTCCCGTGAACGCGTCATCACTGTTGAGGAAATCTTTGAGCTACAGCTGCCTCTGCGCGACGTGGTGGGTTTGCAATGCCGCCAACCCAACCTTGAGGGTGAGGGCGAAATTCCTCTGCGGCGGCTTGTCAAGGAAGCGCTCCGAATGCGTCCTGATCGCTTGATAGTAGGAGAGGTTCGCGAAGCGGAAAGCCTGGACATGCTCATTGCACTGAACTCAGGCTTACCCGGGATGTGTACTGTGCACGCCAATTCCGCCCATGACGCTGTCACCAAGATCTGCACCCTCCCGCTCTTGGCCGGGGCTAATATTTCAAGCGCCTTCGTGGTGCCGACTGTCGCATCATGCATTGACCTCGTAGTGCACTGCGGTCGTCATTCAACCGGGCGCAGGCAGGTGACAGAGATCCTGTCCCTGGGACGGAGGGTGGAGAACGGGATCATCGAGTCCTCCGGAGTTTTCGGGATGGTTGCGGGGCGGCTGCAGCCCCGGGCCAACTCCATGCCTGCAGCGGAAAAGTTTGCGCGTGCAGGCTTTGACGTGGCTGCCCTGCTGGAGTCGAACTGATGGCGCCTCTCCTGGGGATCATCGCCGGCTTGGGAGTCTTTCTCGTGTGGTGGTCCACGTGGGTCCAGCCACCCTCTGAACCCAAACGACACAGACCCCGACGCCTGGACCTTCTCCTGATGTCAGCAGGAATCGAGAAAGTTTCCGGTGGCGGACTCCTGCTAACCTGCGCCGGATTTGGCCTCTTTGCACTGCTTGCGTTTTATGTGCTGACAGGATCCCCGCCAATTGCACTGTGTTTCGCAATTTTCGGCTCCTGGGTTCCTTTTGCCATTGTGCGTTGGCGGGCGGGGAAGCGCAGGAACGCACTGCGGCAGCTATGGCCGGACGTAGTGGACCACTTGCGCTCAGCGATCCGTGCCGGTCTCGCACTACCGGAGGCTTTGATACAGCTGGGACACAACGGGCCCGAAGAACTGCGGGAATTGTTCCTGGATTTCGGGTCCGACTACAGAGCCACCGGCAATTTTGAGGCTGCGGTGAACAAACTCAAAGAGCGCCTCGCTGATCCCGTGGCCGATCGCATCATCGAGGCCTTGCGAATGACCCGCGAAGTGGGCGGCTCCGACCTCGGGCGGATGTTGGGGACTTTGTCGGGCTTCCTTCGTGATAGCGCACGGACGCGTAGCGAGCTTGAAGCCCGTCAATCATGGACCATCAATGCAGCCAGACTCGCCGTAGCCGCGCCCTGGATAGTTTTGGTGGTCATGACAAGCAGGCCTGAAGCCATGCTTGCGTTCAACTCCGGCATCGGCGCCATGGTGTTGCTTGGAGGCCTTGTGGTCTCTGCTTTCTGCTACTCCGTGATGCTTCGGGTCGGCGCCTTGCCAGAGGACGAGCGGGTTTTCGGATGAACACGTCAACCGCTTTAGCCTTGCTGTGCGGCCTGCTTCTGGGTGCCGGATGCTGGTTAATCCTGGCGAGGCTCCCGTTCATGCGGGGAACGAGGTTCTCCGAGCGCATCGAACCGCAGTTGAAGTCGCAGAATCTCGAATCACGCCTTCTCCGCAGGCCCACGCACAATCTCACGCCGTTTGGACCCCTGGAACGAATACTCCGGCCTATCATCCGCGATGCGGTCTCCTCCATGTCCCGCTTCAACGTAGGCTCCACCGCCCTTGCAAAGCGCCTTGCCCGTGCCGGTTCAACTAAATCAACGCTGGACTTCCGGGCCGAGCAGCTTCTTTGGGCCGGAGTCGCTTTTGTGCTTGCTGTCATCGTGGTTGTTGCCGGCGCCAGTGCCGGCCGGTTCAGCCCGGTGGTGTCCTGCATCTCGGTCATCGGAAGCGCACTGGGCGGTTACCTGTTGCGCGACTATCTGTTGGGGCAGACGATCAAACGACGCGAATCAAGGATGTTGTCTGAGTTTCCCAGCCTCGCGGAGTTGATGGCGCTCGCCGTCGCTGCGGGGGAGAGCGCAATGGGCGCGATGGACAGGGTAAGTCGGAGCTCCAACGGTGAGCTCTCCGGGGAGTTCGCCACAATCCTGGCGGATACACGATCCGGTAAGCCCCTGACTGAGGCGCTCCAGGCTTTCTCGTCAAGGGCGGAACTGCCACCTTTGGTCAGGTTCATCGACGGACTGGTGGTGGCTGTGGAACGCGGGACGCCCTTGGCAGACGTTCTCCGGGCGCAGGCGGCGGACGTCCGCGATGCCGCACAGCGGGAACTCATGGAGTCCGCGGGGCGAAAAGAAATTGCCATGATGGTGCCGCTCGTCTTCGGAGTGCTGCCCCTGACCGTAGTATTCGCCGCTTTCCCTGCTATCGCTGCATTGGAAATGAGCCTTTGACGTCCAGCCATCAAGCCAACTAGGTAGTCGCTTAACGCGCCACGCTCCAAGACGCCACAACACGTCAACACTTCTCGAAACCTTAAGGAAAATCATGAAACAAAGTGCACGCAAACTGTCCGTACTATCACTCCTGCTGCTCGGCTCCTCTTGGTTGTTCGGGCTGATCACACGCAGAGCGTTGCCGCTGCGGAGTGACCGCCAACGTGGTGACGTACCGGGCTGGGTGATGATCACCCTCATGTCCGCGATCCTCGTGGCAGGACTTCTTGCCATCGCCACGCCGGCGCTGAGCGACCTCTTCAATCAGGCAATGAGCAAGGTAGGCAAGTAGCGCGCGTGATGGAACGTGCTACATGGATCACCCACGACCGTGTTTCCGTAGGGCCAGCCGGAGCCGCAAAGGAGCGCGGATCCGCGGTGGTTGACTTCGTGTTGGTTGGTGCATTGCTGACTATGTTTTTTATGTCGATTGTTCAACTCATGCTGGTCCTGCATGTGCGGAACACACTCATTGATGCAGCGGCGTCGGGTGCGCGTTACGGGGCGTTGTCGGACCGCACTTTCATGGATGCCCGGGCCAGGACCGCTGAGTTGATCGGTGGCGCCTTGAACCACGATTTTGCCCGTGACGTCACGTCGACTGAAGTCAGTATTGATGGGATACGAACCTTGGAAGTTACGGTGAAGGCACCCTTGCCTGTTGTTGGCCTGATCGGTCCTGGTGGGATGTTGGAGGTCAAGGGACATGCGGATCTCCCGGGTTGACGCGCCAAAGGCTGTGCTGGCCGCTTGCCGGCAAAGGGTGCGCCAGGCCTTGTGCTCGCCGGCCAGATCGCCTGGCGGCGCGTCTGATGGCTCTGCGACTCCTGAACTTCAGAATCCTGGACTTCAGAATCCTGAACGTCAACGGGGAAGCGCCGTCGTGGAATTTACGTTCCTCGCGTTGTTGCTCATGGTTCCTGTGGTCTATTTCGTAGTAACCGTAGGTCAAGTCCAAGGCGGATCCTTTGCGGTGGTGGGTGCTGCGGATCAAGCAGCAAAAGTCTTCGTGACTCAATCGGACCCGGCCATGGCGAGGATTGCGGCGGAGCGTAGTGTGCTCCTTGCCCTCAAGGACTACGGTTATTCGCCCGAACTAGCGAGCGTGGCGATCGAGTGTGATCGTGCGGTTTGTTCGTCGGCGGGTACAACGGTGACTGTGACGGTAAGCCTGGACGTTTCGCTGCCTCTAATGCCGTTCGGGGACTCGCTGCAGTTGAAGGCAAGCCGACTCAGCGCATCAGCGTCGCAGGTTGTGGGGCGTTACCGGTGAGAGTGGTCTCGTCGAGGAGCGGGGCCTCGGAAGAAGGCCAAATAACGGTTCTCATTGTTGGCTTCGTCCTCTTGTCCCTTCTCCTCGCCTCGGTGGTGATGGCTGCTTCCACGGTCTATTTGGAACACAAGAAGCTGCTGTCCCTGGCTGACGGTGCCGCGCTCACGGCAGCGGATTCCTTCGTGGCGGGAGACGTCGGTGGAGCTAGTTTCCCCTCCCCCTCCTTGGTCGAAGCGAGAGTGCTGGCCGCAACGGAGTCGTACCTGAGAGCTGGTAATGCCGGATCCCGGCATGAAAACCTGGCTGTCGCGGAAGGTACCGGAAGTGAGCCTGGCGGGACTGCCGTAGTGGTCCTCACCGCCGTCGTGCGCCCTCCCGTGGTCAGTTTTCTTCTACCGGATGGGATTCTCATCGAGGCGAAAGCGACGGCCCGATCCCGACTGACCCAGTAATAATCCGCCGGGCGGGGAGCTATGGGGGAGTGCCCCACGGGCACGGGGTTAGGGGAGCCATCGGGGAGTGCAATGGATAGCGTACGCTGGGATGATCATGGCTGAAATTGATTTTCCCGCGGAAATCCGCGCACTTCGAGCAACGTACAGCTCCATTGAAAACGTCACCGATGTCGATGCCCTCAAGGCTGAGATCGCTGAGCTGAGCGAGCAGGCAGGGGCTCCGGACCTTTGGGACGATCCTGCTTCCGCCCAGGTCATCACCTCGCGTTTGTCGCACAGGCAGTCTGAAGTTGAGCGCCTGTCCAAGCTTGCGTCCCGTATTGACGACCTCGAAGTCCTTGTGGAACTCGGCCAGGACGAGGGCGACGAGGACTCCATGTCCGAAGCGGCCAAGGAACTTTCCTCCATCCGCAAAGCGCTGGCTGAGCTTGAAATTACTACGCTGCTGTCCGGAGAGTATGACGAACGCGAAGCCGTCGTCACCATCAGGGCCGGAGCCGGTGGCGTTGATGCAGCCGATTTCGCCGAGATGTTGATGAGGATGTACCTGCGTTGGGCTGAACGCCACGGCTATCCGACCACCGTCATGGATACGTCCTACGCTGAAGAAGCGGGCTTGAAATCCGCCACCTTCGAAGTGAAGGCCCCCTACGCCTTCGGCACCTTGAGCGTCGAGGCCGGTACGCACCGGTTGGTTCGCATCAGTCCCTTTGATAATCAGGGACGCCGTCAGACATCCTTCGCTGCGGTAGAAGTCATTCCCTTGATCGAGCAGACGGACTCGATCGAGATCCCGGATAACGAGATCCGTGTTGACGTCTTCCGCTCGTCGGGTCCGGGTGGGCAGTCCGTGAACACCACTGACTCCGCCGTGCGGCTGACACACATCCCTACGGGCATTGTGGTCTCTATGCAGAATGAGAAATCGCAGCTTCAAAACCGTGCGGCCGCCATGCGTGTGCTCCAGTCGCGATTGCTGCTGGTTAAGAAGGAACAACAGGACGCCGAAAAGAAAGCCCTGGCTGGAGACGTCAAGGCGTCCTGGGGCGATCAAATGCGCTCCTACGTCCTGAATCCCTACCAAATGGTCAAGGACCTGCGGACGGAACACGAAGTGGGCAACACCTCGGCCGTACTTGACGGCGACATTGATGACTTCATCGACGCCGGCATCCGCTGGCGTACCGGAAACCGAAACGCGGCAGCCAACTAGGAGTTGGGCTGCCTCATGTGAGCCACATGAACCACATGAGTCTTCGGATTCCGCGACACGCCTTTGAAAGCTGCGGAATTACAGTTGCCCCGTGCGTATAGTCGAGTGGCCGGTGCTCTCACTTCCCCCATCGAAAGCCCGCGCTCCGGCTGTTGGACTGGGCGGCTACGTCATGTCCGGCGGGGTTCTAAAGGGCCATGATCAGATTTGAGAATGTCACCAAGGTCTATGAGCAGAATGCCCGACCGGCGCTCGACTCTGTGAGCCTTGAGATCAACCGCGGCGAATTCACCTTCCTGGTGGGCGCTTCAGGCTCTGGCAAGTCCACCTTCCTTCGGCTGATCCTGAAGGAGGACAAAGCCTCGTCCGGCTCGGTGTACGTCGCGGGCCAGAACGTTGCCAACATTTCGAGTTGGCGTGTTCCAAAGCTTCGGCGCGGAATCGGTGTTGTCTTCCAGGACTTCAGGTTGCTCCCGCAGAAGAATGTGTTCGCGAATGTAGCTTTTGCGATGCAGGTGATAGGTAAGAGTCGCTCCATTATTCGGGAGACCGTGCCGGAGGTCTTGAAGACCGTTGGCCTGGAGGGCAAAGAACGCCGTATGCCCCATGAACTCTCCGGTGGCGAGCAGCAGCGCGTGGCGATTGCCCGCGCCGTCGTCAACCGTCCGGGCATTTTGCTGGCCGACGAACCGACCGGAAACCTCGACCCCATTACCTCAATGGGAATCATGGGCGTCCTGGACAAAATCAACCAGAACGGGACCACTGTGGTCATGGCAACCCACGACGACGACATCGTCAATGAAATGCGCCGCCGCGTGGTGGAACTTAAGAACGGCAAGGTTATTCGCGACGAAGCGAAGGCACTGTACACCTCGATGATTCCGGTGGTTGGCGAGTCGCGCCGGCTCAGGGATGCCAGCGGCGAGGAACTTAACCGTGCGCAGGGGGCACAGCTGTGAGGCTTTTGTTTATCCTGGGGGAAATCGGCAGTGGCCTGCGCCGGAATCTCTCCATGGTCATTTCCGTGGTCCTGGTGACTTTTGTGTCCCTGACGTTCGTCGGTGCGGCAGGAATGCTGCAGATGCAGATCAACCAGATGAAGGGCTTTTGGTACGACAAAGTCCAGGTTGCGGTGTTCCTCTGCAACGATGGCTCGACGGCGGTCGGTTGCGCTTCGGGTTCGGCCACCAAGGAGCAGCAGGCTAACCTGCAGGCGATGCTAGAATCCCCGGCAATAAAGCCGTATATCAACGATTTCCAGTTTGAGTCCCAAGCTGAGGCGTACAAGCATTTCAAGGAGCAGTTCTCCAATTCGCCCATTGTGGACTCCGTCTCTGAAGACCAGTTGCCGGCCTCCTTCCGCATCAACATGAAAAACCCTGAAAAGTACCAAATCATCAGCGAGACGTTTTCTTCGCAGCCCGGTGTTGAGACGGTCAGCGACCAACGGCAGGTGCTGGAACGCATCTTTTCCTGGATGAACGGGGCATCAGTTGCAGCCATCGGCGTGGCGGCGGTGATGATCTTCTGCGCGGTCCTGCTGATCACCACCACCATCCGGCTCTCGGCCTTCAGCCGACGGCGGGAGACGGGAATCATGCGGCTCGTGGGAGCATCAAAGATGGTGATCCAATTGCCGTTCATCCTTGAGGGTGTCATAGCGGCCGTGGTGGGGGCACTGCTGGCCTCCGTCACTCTCTGGCTGATGGCACATTTCTGGCTCAATGGTGATTTGTCGCGTCAGTTCCTGAATACTCCGTTCATCTCCTCGACCCAGGTCCTGGTGATCGCACCGGTCCTGATTGCACTTGGCGCCGGTTTGGCGGGTATATCTTCGCTGTTGACCCTTCGGCGTTACCTGAAGGTGTAACCGTGGATACCCGGAATGAAATAACTGCCATGCTGACAAGCGAAAAGGACTTCTGATGACCACGTTGGACCCGAACCCCCTGCGCCGGCGCTTTGCGTCAGGCCATGCTCGGTTTTTGGGGGCCGTCCTCGCTGTGGGCTTGGCAGTCAGTCTGCTATCGGGCGCGCCAACCGCAACAGCTGACAGCCTGGAAGACCAGCAAGCTGCCTTGGAAGCAGAATCTGCGCGGGTTCAAGCATCATTGGAGTTTGTTGATGCGAACATTGCAAAGGCTGCCGGTGATCTGGTGATCTACCAGGGCCGCCTTCCCGGAGCACAGCAGGCGCTGCTGGAGGCGCAGGGCAGGGTGGCCAGTGCGGTCAAGGAAGTCGAAGCTCTTGCCGCCAGGGTTGAACTTGCCCAGCAGAACAAGGCCAAGATTACTGAGCAGCTGGAGAGTGACAAGCAGAAAATCACCGACACCAAGAAGCTGATCGGTCAGATCGCCTCACAGGCGTACAAATCCGGTGGCGTCCCCACCAATATTGCACTGCTGTTCGGATCCAGTGAATCCGGCAGCCTGACAGAGTCCATGGACTTGGCTGATCAGGCCATGCGTAGCCAAAACGCGGCGATGACCAAACTCACCCAGCAGAACGCCACCAATGTGAACTCGCAGGCGAGGCTTGTTGCTGTTGAGGAAGAAATCCAGGACCTGAAGAGCAAGGCGGACGCCGCGCTGGAGCGCGAAAAGTCGGCAAGGGATGAAGCTGCGAGCAAAAAAGCTGAAGTCGACAAGCTGATTGAGGACACCACCCGCCTCAATGGGCAACTTCAGGCCGCGAAACCCGGCATTGAAGCCAACCTGGCCCGGGTAAAGGCAGAACAGAATACGATCGCCGCCGAAATCGTGGAGCGCGACCGGAAGCTGAGGGAAGCATGGGAAGCCGAACAACGGCGGATCGCGGAAGCAGCTGCTGCTGCCGCCGCTGCTGCGGCAGCAGCCCAAGGACGGCCTGCACCTCCTGAGCCGCCGTATTCTCCTCCGCCTGCCGGTTCGCCGTCGGCGTTTGGTCTCCGGCACCCGTTCGCCAGCGCTGTTCCCATTACCTCTGGTTTTGGCTGGCGGGCGACACCACCGGGCACCATTGATTTCTATGGCACCGGCGGTTACATGCACACAGGGATCGACTTCGGAGCGGCATGCGGCACGCCCGTCTACGCAGCCGCTGCGGGTGAGGTCTTCAATTCTGGTTGGAACTCTGCCGATGGCGGCGGATGGCGTGTGAAGATCTCCCATGGTGTGGTGCAAGGCAACTCTTTGACCACCATCTACTACCACAACAGCAGCATTGTGGTGGCGAATGGTCAGCAGGTTTCGGCGGGGCAACTCATTGCCTATTCGGGCAGCACGGGTAACTCGACGGGTTGCCACGCGCACTTCGAAACCTGGCTCAACGGTGCCGCAGTGGATCCCATGACTCTTCTCTAACGTGCGCCTGGCGCGCGGTGGCACCGCCGCGCTGGCGTACACTAGTTGAAATCCGCATCTAACAAGGAGTTCTACCGTGCCCAAGGAAAGTGGCCGTAAGGTAGTGGCCACCAATCGAAAGGCCCGGCACAACTACCATGTCCTGGATACCTATGAGGCAGGTATTGCCCTCATGGGAACAGAGGTGAAGTCCCTCCGTGAGGGCCATGCCTCCATGGTTGATGGCTTTTGCACCTTCTACAATGACGAATTGTGGATGGAGGGTATCCATATCCCGGAGTATCACCAGGGGAGCTGGACCAACCATGCCGCCCGCCGGCGTCGTAAGCTTTTGCTGCACCGCGATGAACTGGACAAGATTTCGCAGAAGATTCGTGAGTCCGGATTCACTGTTGTGCCTCTCCAGCTCTACTTCCTGGACGGCCGGGCCAAGGTGGAGATCGCGATTGCCCGCGGTAAGAAGGACTATGACAAGCGTCAGACCCTTCGCGAGCAGCAGGACAAGCGAGAATCTCTGCGTGAGTTGCGCGAGCGCAACCGCCGCTAAGTGGCATGTGTCCGGGGAATGATCCACTGCATGAATGCGTTATGATAAGTAGTCCGACGAGAGTTCAAAGACTCTTGGCGGGTTTGGTAACAAAATACGGGGATGATCGGTTTCGACGATGTTAGTCGCGACAGGTGAAGCGGGCCGAGGATGCAGAATTATCTCGTAAACGCTGTCTGCAAACCAATAAGTGCCGAATCTAAGCGCACTGACTTCGCTCTCGCTGCCTAAGCAGTAAGACAGTCCGTCAGCCCGGGGTTGCTATCGCCCCGGTTCCTGGCGTCATTTAGATAGCCACTGCTGTTTGCCTTCGTCATTGAGGTAAACGGGACTCTTAGATGACTGGGCCCGGATCAGCCACCTGTTCGCAGGATGGCTGGGGCCGAGAAAATCCGACGCGAACTGCGCCCGGAGAAGCCCTGACAAAACGACATCGGACGGGGGTTCAATTCCCCCCATCTCCACCCCTGAAAGCCCTCGGATCCTCGTGATCCGGGGGCTTTCCTTTTGCCGTCTGCAGGGTGCGTTCACCTACGGCGTAGCGCGTTCAGGACTACCGGCACCTGCTTGGCAGTTGTACTGGTTGGGCGCTTCGCTGAAGGATCGCGGTTAAGCGTGGCAGGGCGTTGGCAGGAGACACGTGATGAGCACAAATCCAGCATTTGAAGAGCAAGCCGCGGACGACCATGAAGCCTTGGACGCGTACTCCCGGAACGTCATACGCGTTGCTGAATCTGTGACACCCCACGTTGCCGGCATTGCTGGGCAATGCCGACACGTTGCAGGTAGGCCAATTAGTGATTGCCGTGGGCAATCCGCTGGGCCTGGCCGGTTCGGTGACCGCTGGCGTAGTGAGCGGCTTGGGGCGGTCCATTCCCGTGAGGGCAGGCGAGCACAGGCGGGTGATCGAGGATGTCATCCAAACCGACGCCGCCCTGAATCCGGGAAACTCCGGAGGTGCACTGGCCGACACAAGGGGGCGAATCGTGGGCATCAACACCGCCGTTGCCGGCCTCGGGCTCGGGCTGGCAGTACCAATCAACACCACGACGCAACGGATCATCGCGTCGCTGCTGAGGGACGGCCGCGTTCGCCGCGCATACCTGGGCCTGGTCAGCACGCCCATACCCCTCGATGCGAGTGCGGTGGTTAGGACCGGCCAGAAGGAGGGTCTGCGGGTGGTGGAGGTCATTCCGGGCTCGCCCGCGGAGTTGTCCGGACTCCAAGCAGGGGATGTGGTGTTGCGCGCGCAGGACCGAGCGGTTTCCAGCGCTGAAAGCCTGCAGAAATTGCTGTTTGCCGAGGCTATCGGCGAAACTTTCCCGTTGACGGTGCTCCGCGATGGCAAGGCCCTCCAGCTCACTGCCGTGCCATCCGAAATGAGTCAGCCGGCCTAGGAGTTCCCGGCTAGGCTCCCTGTTTAGCCTTGGTCCTTGCGGACGTCCACTACACCGACGAATCGGCTTCCGACGCCTTCATATTCGCTGCGTACGTCACCGAGGAAGAGTTCGGGCAGTTCGCTGTTCCGGTGGGTGCCACAGAAGACGAAGGAGAAATCGGGCCACCATTTCTTGGGGCGAACGGCCTCGGTGTAGCCGCACACAGCGCAGGTCAGATGGACCCACACGGGTCGCTTACCGGTTCGGTTGGCTCGGGACTGTACCAACCACGCTGGGGGGTTGTCCTGCATGTCCCTGAGGTCGGCCTCCGAGAGGCGGGACGGAATACCGTGGCGTTGGGCCATTTCCATCGAAATATCAAGGGCCAAGGCGGCATCACGTCTGCTAATCACCATTCAACGATACGGGACTTCCCCGGCGTAGGCTGTGCACATGACTGACGCAGCGGCCCTCCTGCCGAGAACTCCGCTCCAAAAGCGCGTACTTGTGGTGGCAATTGTGGCTTCGTTCATCGCCATCCTTGATGGATTTGTGGTGAATCTCGCACTCCCGGCCATCGGGCGTGAACTGGGTGGTGGGCTGGTCATCCAGCAATGGGTGGTGGACGCTTACCTGCTCACCCTGGGGGCGTTGATCCTGGTTGCCGGCTCACTGTCCGACCATTTCGGCAGGGCAAGGATTCTCGAATGGGGCCTTGCTGGTTTCGCGGTCACCTCTGTGATGTGTGGTCTGGCATGGACCGGTGAAGTGCTGGTGGTGTCCCGTGCGTTGCAGGGGATCGCCGGCGCACTCCTGGTTCCGAGTTCGCTTGCCATGATCATCTCGTCGTTCTCCGGCCCGGCGCAGTCGAAGGCCATTGGGCAGTGGTCCGGGTGGACCAGTGCCGCGGCCATTGTGGGTCCGCTGATCGGCGGAATGGCCGTGGACCTTTTGTCCTGGCGGGTCATCTTCTTCATCAATGTCATCCCGGCCGTTGCCATCTGGCCTTTGCTTGCGGGTTTGCGCGCATCCGACGCCGCAAGGGACAAGAGCAAGAGCATCGACTACTTGGGAGCATTCCTGGCCATGGTCGGCTTGGGTGGGCCGGTGTATGCGTTCATCGAACAGGGGAGGATGGGGTGGGGGAGCCCGCAAGTGTGGATCCCGCTTATGGTGGGCATTGCGGCAATGGTTTTGTTCCTCCTCCACGAGGCCCGGACTGCTCAGCCCATGTTGCCTCTGAGGCTCTTCACTATCGGCAACTTTGCCTGGGGTAACCTCGCTACCTTGGCCATTTACGCCGCGATCTCCCTGGGTTTCTTTGTGCTGGGCATTTACCTGCAGCAGGTGGGTGGGATGGGAGCCACTGTGGCGGGCTTGGCGCTGCTGCCAGGGACGGTCATCCTGATGCTGGGTGCGTCCTACTTTGGTGGGCTTGCCGGTAAGTACGGCCCACGATGGTTCATGACGATCGGACCGATTCTGTGTGGTGGGGGTTTCCTGATGTCGTTGACTATTCAGGACCCCCTCAACTACTGGACGCAGGTGCTGCCGGGCCAGGTGGTCTTTGGTCTCGGGCTGGCTACCTTGGTGGCGCCGCTGACGGCTGCAATCCTTGGCGCCGTCCCGTCTGAGGAGGCTGGGATTGGGTCGGCGGTGAACAACGCCGTGGCGCGTATTGCGGGTCTGATCTCCATCGCTTTCGCCGGGGTCATTGTGGGGCCGGCCTTTACCCGGGAAGGCCTGTATAACGCTTTGCTGGTGACGGCGGGCCTGTTCCTGTTCGGGGCGGTGGTTTCCGCCGTCGGAATCCGGAACCCTGTCCAGGACGCCGCAACTGCCGCTGTCAGCGAACCTGGTACAGCGTCCGACGACGGCGGGCCGGGCGGGCAGGTCAACTGACCTCGGGCGCGCACGGGCTCAGACGCGAACGGGCTCAGGCGCGAACGGACTCAGCGGGCGGGAAGAACGCAGCCTTCGTGCGTCTCGGAGCTCTGGACCCACAGAGCTGACGTGATTTCATCCGCGAGATCGAATTCCCGGCCACGGGAGCCGCTGCCGATGCGCACTACCAAAGCTCCGCCAAAGGGTTTACGCCCCACCACTTCCACCGGTGCGTCCAGGGAGATCTCCTCCGAGGCAAGGTAGCGCAGGAGGTCCGGATTTTCGTCGCTGATTCGTGTGATGCGACCCGAGTGGCCCTGATCCAACTCGATCATTCGGTAGGCGTGCGGCAGCTCAACCGATCCATCGGCCGAAGGTATCGGGTCCCCGTGCGGGTCCCGGACAGGATGGCCAAGCTTGGCGGACATGCGTTCGATGAAGGTATCGGACACCGCATGTTCCAACATCTCGGCTTCGTCGTGGACTTCGTCCCAGCTGTATCCGAGTTCCTCAACAAGGTACGTCTCAATGAGCCGGTGCCGGCGCACCATGGAGAGGGCGAGCCGCATGCCTTCAGGGGTCAGCCTGATAGCGCTATAGGGCTGGTGATCAACCAAACCCTGGTCCTTGAGTTTGCGCACCATCTCCGACACTGAGGAATTTGCCACCCCGAGGCGCAGGGCGAGCTGGGATGACGTAATCGGCTTGTCCTGCCACTCCGTGTAGGAGTAGATGACCTTGACGTAGTCCTCAATCGAGGAGGAGGGCGTACTGGTCTTCACACCCCAAGCCTACCGTGGCGCCGGACCCTGAATCTTGAACGCCCGCCAGGTTTGCGTCATGTAGGGCAACCCGATGGTTTCACCTGGGGCATGACCGAGGTGGTCATGGAGGTACCACTCCAGGTTGTGCATGACCTTAGCCCGGGTGGCGTCGTTGGCTCGGAGATAGTAGCTGCGGGATTTGGTGAGTTCCATGATGTCCTCAGGAGTCAGGGCATCCTCCCACTGGGTCAGGTGGCTTTCCAAACCACCAAACTCCGGGCCAATGACTGGCCGGAAGCCGGGCTTGTGGACATCGCCTGCATGCATGATGCGGGAAAGGCGGTGTACCCAGGGAATGGACGTGTCCAACTGATTCCAGATCAGCCCCAGGACTCCGTCGGGACGCAGGATCCGGGAGATCTCGGTGCTCGCTGCCATGGGCTCACACCAGTGCCAGGCTTGGGCAACGCTGACGACGTCGAATGCTGAGTCCGTCAGTCCAGTTGCCTCTGCCGTTCCCTCCAGCGCGTTGACGAGGGGGTAGCTTTTTCGCAGTTGCTCCAGCATGTCCGTGGAAGGATCGACGGCGGTGACCGCCAGTCCGCGCTGGATAAGGAGTGCCGTGAATTTTCCTGTGCCTGCGCCGAGGTCGGCCGCCGACCTTGCCCCGGGAGGAACGAGCCAATCCAGGGAGTCCCGTGGGTAGCCAGGACGCACACGGTCATAGTGTTCTCCGCCGTCCTGGAAGCTCTGGCCGAGTTCGCGCCGACGGGCAGCGTGGAGCTTGGGACCTCGCGGTCCAGCGGGTCCGGGAATGCCGGCCGCACCGTTTGCGGCGCCCGGGGGACGCAGGGACACGCAGAACTCCTTCACAGGATGGCCAGTGGGTACCCTACGAATTTACCTCAGCGGCCGTTACGCCTGGTCCACAGTGTGCCTGGTCCACAGTGTTTCTAGTCGACTGTGTGTTTTCTAGTCGACTGTGCAGGGAGCTGCTCCCGCAGTGCCCGGAGTGTTGGGCGCCCATTCGGGGTAGGTGCGGTGGTCATTGGCGGGAACCCATCGGCCCTCGTCCACCACGTAGTCCCAACCCAATCCGTCGCGCTTGAGCCCTTGGATGCCTGCGAGCAGCCTGGAAGCGTCCTCCAACCGGGAGCCGACGCCGAAGCTGGCACGCAGAGAGCCAGACGGGAGCCCCAGGCGCTTGAGGAGCGGGTGGGCGCAGAAGCGGCCGTCCCGCAGGCCCACGCCGTGCTCTGCTGCCAGGTAGGCGGCCACCAATCCGGCGTCGAATCCTTCGACGGAGAAATTGACCACACCGATGGTGTCCAAGGAGTCTGTGAAGATCTTGTGCACGGTCACGCCGTCGATGGCTTCCAGGCCTTCCACCAAGTAGGAGCGGATGGCGGTTTCATGGGCGTGCCACTCGTCCTGGTCCAACCCGGCCAGCACCTGGGTGGCACGGGCGAGGGTTGCGGCACCCAGAACATTCGGCGAGCCGCCCTCGTGTCGCGCAGGGCCTGCCGCCCAGCTAACGGAGTCCAATCGGGCTTCACGGACCGCGCCGCCACCGGCCAGGTGCGGAGTGCCGGCGTCGAGCCAGTCGGGACGGCCCACCACAACGCCGGCACCGAAGGGGGCGTAGAGCTTGTGTCCGGAGAAGACCACGTAGTCCACGTCTGCCTCGGTGATGTTGATCCGACGGTGCGGTGCGAGTTGGGCGGCATCCACCACAATCCGTGCACCGTACTGGTGGGCCAGGGAAGCAAGCTCTGCGATGGGTAGGATCTCACCGGTGACGTTGGAGGCTCCGGTCACCGCAAGCAGGCTGACACCGCCTTGAGCCAGCTCCCCGCGGAGTTTGTCCAGGGTCTCGGCCAAGGTTGGTGCCGCTACGACGCTGCGGTGCGGGACACCCTGCCACGGAAGCAGGTTGGCGTGGTGTTCGATATCCAGGTACAGGACCTCACCTGCGGGCTTGCCGTCAATCAGCGGAAGGCAGCCGGCCAGCAGGTTCAAGGAGTCCGTGGTGTTCCGGGTGAAGATGACAGAATCATCTGCCCGCCCGCCAACGAATTCGCGGACGATGTTCCGTGAATTTTCGTACACCGAGGTGCTGATCTGGGAGGCGTAGCCCGCGCCGCGGTGGACACTCGCATAGTAGGGAAGGACTTCGTTGAGGTACGCCGAGACGATGGTCAACGCCGGAGCCGATGCCCCGTAGTCGAGGTTTGCGTAGCGAACGTGTCCGCCCTGAATCAGGGGCGCTTGCAACTCGGCGCCGGTAACAGCTGCCAGCGGCCGTGCAGCGGCGGCTGTCTCTGCTGTGGTTTCTGCGGCGAAGGACGGAATGATGTTTGAGTCGAACGTGACAGTGCTCATAGGACCTCACTCAAGAGGGACCCCCCACAGGGAATCCGCGCTTGCCGCATCCGTTCCGGACCGGCCGGGTCGTCACCCGGGGCACCCCACCGCGAATGGAGGGTTGCCGGCCAGCAAACCGGGGTTTAGCGCTGGCACTCGTGACCTGTAAAAAGGCTAAAGCACGTCCGGGGGCCCTTCCAAAGCCGCTGCCGATTGTTAAGCCCTTTATTACGTCGGAGTCAAAATGCGCGTTTTGTCGAATAAAAAACGGCGGAGACCCCCAAAAGGGGGCTGCCGCCGTCGAATATTCCGTTCCTGCTGGTTTGCAGGAGGACTAGAAAAGATCGTCCAAGCCGGGGTTGAGCCGCTTGAGGACTTCTGAGTGAAGGATCGAGTTGGTGGCCAGCGCATTGCCGCCGAAGGGACCGTCTTCGCCTTCCAGGGAGGTGAAACGGCCACCGGCCTCAGTGACGATGGGGACGAGTGCTGCCATGTCATAAAGGTTCAGCTCAGGCTCGCAGGCGATGTCCACTGCGCCCTCGGCCACGAGACAGTACGACCAGAAGTCACCATAGGCGCGCGTGCGCCAAACATCTTCGGTGAGGTCCAGGAATTCGTCAAGATTGCCGCGTTCCTTCCAGCCCGAGAGGCTGGAGTAGGACATGGAGGCGTCCGCCAAACTGGAGACGTTGGAAACTTTGAGGCGCGTGGCCGAGGCGAGGGACCGGCCCATGTAGGCGCCCATGTCCTTGGCGGCCCACCAGCGTTTCCCCAATGCCGGGGCGCTCACAACGCCCACCACAGGTTCGCCGTCGTCCACGAGGGCAATCAACGTTGCCCACACCGGAACACCCCGGACGAAGTTCTTGGTTCCGTCGATGGGGTCGATGATCCAACGGCGCGAGCCGTGGCCGCTGCTGCCGAACTCCTCGCCCAGGACCGCATCACGTGGGCGCGAGCGGGACAGCTGGCCGCGGATAGCTTCCTCAGCGGCCTTGTCAGCATCAGTGACCGGCGTGAGGTCGGGCTTGGTTTCGATCTTGAGGTCCAGTGCCTTGAAGCGATCCATGGTCTGGGCGTCGACTGAATCAGCGAGGACGTGGGCCAGGCGCAGGTCATCGTTGTACGTGGAAACGGGATGGGTCATGCCACCAAACTATCCTGAATCGTTCGCCTCATTGGGGACGTGAAGCCGGTAACGATCAGTTGACGGTGCCCAGTTCCTTGGTCTCTTTCGCCTCGAGTCTTGGGTCTGCACCCAACAGGCGGCGCAGGGAGGCCAACCGTGCTACTCCTGATGGTCCTGCGTGGCCATCGTTCACCCATGCATCCAGCCCGCAATTGGTGGCGGTTGCACTGTGCTTGCAGCCGCGGTCGCAGGTTTCCGTGCCGGGCTCAAGGTCCGGGAACGAATGGAGGATCCGGTCCGGGTCCACATGAGCCAGGCCGAAGGAACGGATGCCGGGCGTATCGATAATCCAGCTGCCGGACGGGGCGTCGTCCAGCTTCAGCGCCAAGGCCGAGGATGAGGTGTGCCGGCCACGGCCCGTCACCGCATTGACGCCGCCCGTGGCGCGCTCCGCCCCTGTCAGTGCGTTAACCATGGTGGATTTGCCGACACCCGAGTGGCCCAGCATGACGGTGACTTTGCCACCTAGATGTGAGCGGAGCTGGGATACGGCGTCCTTGTCCAGCCGGGCTGAGAGTCCATCATCCGAGCGGGCATCAATGCCGCCGGCCTCGGAGTCAGCGGTACGGCTGATGATCACGGGAAAGTCCAAGCTCAGGTAATTGGCAAGGAGCTCCGCCGGATCCTTGACGTCCGCCTTGGTGATCAGCAGCAACGGCTCGATGCCGGCGTCGTATGCCGCAACCAGGGCACGATCAATAAACCCGGTGCGTGGTTCCGGGTTGGCCGCCGCAACAACCACAACAAGCTGATCGGCGTTGGCTACAACTACCCGTTCTATGGGGTCGGTATCGTCAGCGCTGCGGCGAAGAAGTGTCTTCCGCTCTTCCACCCGGACAAGCCGCGCCAAAGTGTCGGGGGACCCGGAGACGTCACCTACCAGCGCGACGAAGTCCCCTGGGACAACGGGATTTCGCCGCAGCTCACGGGCGCGGGCTGCAATCACGATCCGCTCGTTGGCGGAATCTTCGCCAACAATTGCCCGGTAGCGCCCGCGGTCCACAGTGATGATCCTGCCTATCACGGCGTCATCGTGGCTGGGGCGGTCCTTGGTGCGCGGCCTGGATCCTTTTTTGCTGGGACGGATCCGGACGTCGGATTCGTCCCAGGAACGTGCGTCACGGCCCATGGTCAGTTACTGGCCTCATCAAGATCGTCGCTGTCATCTGTTTGCTGCAACATGGCCGCCCACATCTGTGGGAATTCCGGCATGGTTTTTGACGTCGTGGCGATGTCTTCGACTTGTACGCCTTCGACAGCGAGCCCGAGGATCGCGCCGGCAGTAGCCATGCGGTGGTCGGCGTAGCTGTGGACGACGCCTCCATGAAGGGCAGCCGGGCGGATCACCAAGCCATCGGCGGTTTCCTCAGCATCGCCTCCGAGGCCATTGATCTCGGCAACCAGCGCGGCAAGCCGGTCGGTTTCGTGTCCCCGGAGGTGGGCGATGCCGGTCAACCGTGAGGGCCCGTTGGCCAGGGCGCACAATGCGGCGACCGTGGGCGCCAGTTCGCTGGTTTCGTCGAAGTCGGCACCTTTGATCTCGGCCGCGCCGGTCACTGTCAGCGTTCCGTCGTCAAACGTTACTTCTGCACCCATGGCAGCCAGGATGCTCCGCCATTGATCGCCTACCTGCGTGGTGCCGGCAGGCCAATTGGGAATGCGGACGGTGCCACGTGTGGCCAGCGCCGCGGCGAGGAAGGGTCCGGCGTTGGAGAGGTCCTGTTCAATCCGTTGGTCAAAGGCCCGGATGGGGCCGGGCGAGACACGCCAGTGGTTGGGTACGGAGTCGTCCACCGTGACACCCACGCTGCGGAGGACCTCCACCGTCATGGTGATGTGGTCCAAGCTGGGAACGGGTTTGCCCACGTGTTCCAGATGCAGGCCCTCAACGAACCGGGCACCCACCAGCAACAACGCGGAAACGAACTGCGAGGAAGCGCTGGCATCAATCACCAGGTGGCCGCCCCGAACTTCGCCGGTACCGTCCACAGCGAAGGGAAGGGACGACGGCGTCCTGCCGCCATCTGCTGCCACCGGGACTCCGAGGGCGATCAGGGCTTCGATGATGGTCCCCATGGGCCGCTTGCGGGCGTGGGGGTCGCCGTCGAAGACTGTGACGCCGTGACGCAGCGCAGCCAACGGGGGAACGAACCGCATAACGGTTCCTGCGAGCCCGCAGTCGATTGCCGTCTCAGCTCCGGGTGCAGCCGGATCCAACGGAGTAATTTCCAGGTCCGGACCGAAGTGGCCGTCGCCGGGTACCTCCTTGACGGTGGCACCCAGATGCTGGAGAGCTTGGATCATCAGTGCGGAGTCGCGCGAGTGAAGGGGAGCCCTCAACCGTGAGGGACCATCCGCCAAAGCCGCCAACACCAGGAACCGATTTGTTAGCGACTTTGAACCTGGGACCGTCACCGTTGCGTCCACTGGCCCCTTGGCGTGAGGCGCCGGCCACAAGGGCAGCGTGGTGGCGGCTTTTGCTGATTCGGTGTTAGCGGAGGTGGTGCCGGTCATGCTTCCTTATGCTCCAACTGCGTTGTCTACGGCCTTGCGAACTGCTTTGTCTGCGCGCTTGATTTGCTTGCCTGTCACTTTTTTGGCATCGGCCGCCAAGTGTTCTGCCCGCCATGCAATGCTCGGACGGCCGTCGGTATCAACTGCGGCAAGAAGCACGCCGCCCGTGAGGGAAATGTTCTTCAGCAACTGCGCCTTGCGGGCGCTCCGGCCTTCCTTGGTGCTGATGTCGGCCGAACGCCACTCGACATAGGTGTTCAGCGCCGAAGTGATAGCGAGAACCGTGGCGGCAAAGCGTGATAGTTTCCCGAGCCCGAGCAAAGCGCCGGCGCCCAACTGTGCACCGCCGAGGACGCGCGCGAGTGTCTTTTCGTCAGCTTTGAAGGGCAGCGATTCGGAGGCGCGACGAAGGACGGGAGAGAGTTGCTTCGCAGTGTCGTCCGCGTTCCTGAGCTTGTCCAGCCCTGCGACGACGAAGCTGGACGCGAGCATGGGACGTGCGAGAAAACGGATAACAGACATGTCTTGCCTCCTGATGGCTTGCCACATTAGTTCGGTGAATGTTGTGTTCAAGGGGTGCAGTCTGATCTAGTCTTGCACTTTTGCGGAATATTTACCCGGCAGCCACCGTTGTGAACCACAGGTGCGGCGGAGACCGGACTGAGGCATGGTGTGTGCCGCCTGTTGAACGGAGTGGGTTTTTTGACTTTGGTTAAGGACCGGGTGGTGCTGCCGGAGCCTGGATATGGAATGCAGCCGGAATCGCGGCAGCTGACAGTAGACTTGGCAACGATGAGCACCACTGAACCGGCCGCAGCGGCCAAGTACCAGGCAGCCGGCGCGGATGATGACGCGACGGCGGCAAACGACGTCGATCCTGCTTCGGAAACCCCGGAACAGCGGCGGGCACGCTTTGAGCGTGACGCCATGCAGTACGTGGACCAGTTGTATTCGGCAGCCATGCGTATGGCGCGCAACCCCTCCGATGCCGAAGATCTGGTCCAAGAGGCCTACACCAAGGCGTTTTCGGCGTTCCATCAGTACAAGCCGGGAACTAATCTCAAAGCCTGGCTGTACCGGATCCTCACCAACACTTACATCAACCTTTATCGGAAGCGCCAGCGTGAGCCGCTGCAGTCCAACTCGGACACGATCGAGGATTGGCAGTTGGCCAAGGCGGAGTCGCACACTTCGGCAGGCTTACGGTCGGCAGAGACCGAAGCACTGGATCACCTCCCTGACTCCGACGTGAAGAACGCTTTGCAGTCGATTCCTGAGGAATTCCGCCTTGCGGTCTACTTCGCGGACGTTGAGGGCTACGCATACAAACAAATTTCAGAGATTATGAATACCCCGATCGGCACGGTCATGTCACGGTTGCACCGCGGCAGGAAGATGCTGCGGGATATGTTGGCGGACTACGCCGCCGAACGGGGCTTCAGGGCCCAAACCGAAGATCAGGCCGCGGCCGGAAGCAACAATCAGGAGAAAGAGAAATGAGCGACTGCCAGGGATTGGGCGATTGCGACGATACGCGAATGCAACGGATCTACGAGTACCTCGACGGCGCATTGACCCGCGAGGATCTCACTGAGATCAAGCAGCACTTGGATACCTGCGAGGAGTGCGCCGAGCAGTATGACCTTGAGTGCCTCATCCGCACCATGGTTAAGCGGTCATGCACTGAATCCGCCCCGGAGAACCTGAAAAACTCCATACTGGACCGCATCCACGCCATCAAGCCAGTGGACGCCTGATCCCGGCCGGATGCTGAAGAGCCTCATTCTTTTACAGGATTGACCTTAACGTCGAAGGCCCCGGAAACCGCATGGTTTCCGGGGCCTTCGCTTTTAAGCCTGTGACGCTAAGCCGGTGGCTTAGGTGTTGGGACGCTTGCCGTGGTTCGCGCCGCCGCGCTTACGGTCACGACGCTTACGTGCACGCTTGCTCATAGCTGGCCTCCTTCAAGGATTGATACTCAATAAAGCTGCCCTCCAGTTTCGCACATCCGGGTGCTGCGCCGCGAACCGGCAGAATTTGAGCTGCTTGGTGGCCGCCGGCGTCGTCAATGGTGCAGCGTGTTCCTGATCGATATGCGGGCCTGGTCCAATACGGTGCGCACAGTTTCGAGCGTCAGGGGAGTCAGGGACTGCGAGGCGCCGTATTGGCGTAACTCGACGCGGATGTCATCCCTGAAGGACTGAACCAATAATTCCGCTTCCTTGAGCATGCGTTGACTTTCGGGAGTATGCCCCATCGTCCTGCTCCGCAAATGGGCCGAAGAAGCGCTGGTTCGTGCAGCTTCAGCAGTGGCCGCAAGATCTGCCCGCAGGCCGCGCATGTTGGTGCGGATGTCCTCCCGCAGGTTGTCGGCAAGTCGCCTGACGGACGCGGAGATGGTGTCTTCGACATTGGCCAGCTCATCCCGGCGACTATCGAGCTCAGCGCGGCCGGCGTCCGTAATGAGGTACTTGGTGCGGCGGCCTTCGGTCTCCGTGGCAACCAGGCCTTCCTCCTCCAGCTTGCCCAAGCGCGGGTAAATAGTACCGGCGCTAGGGGAGTAGGTGCCCCCAAACCGTTCGCCCAACGCCTTGATGAGCTCGTAGCCGTGCTTGGGACCGGCCTCCAGCAAGGCGAGCAGGTACAGCCGCAGGGCGCCGTGAGCGAAAACCGGAGGCATCAGAGGCCTGCTTCCCCGGGGATGGGGTGGCCGCTTTCCGGTGTGGGAGCCGATCCGTGCATGATGTAGGTCTTGCCGGAAACGGTGTTGGTCCGCACCAGCATCAGCCTTTCGTCGGGACCGACAATAGTGTGAACAGTGCTGCCTGCTTGGGCGTACATTTGGTCATCGATCACCACGGTTCCGCTGGCCGACTTCGCCACGATGTCCAGGCCGACGTCGTGCGGCAGCCGGATGGTCAGGTCTCCGGAAACGGAGTTGGCCCCGAGGTCGTTGGTGTAGTCCTGCAGGTCAAAGCTGAGGTCGCCGCTCACGGTGCTCGCACGGACGTTCTTGAACTTGCCCGAAGCGGTGACTTCGCCTGAGACGCTCTTGGCGGTCAGGACGCCGTCGTGGTTTCTGGCGATGACCTCGCCACTGACTGTATTGACGTGCAGTTCGCCGCTGGTGCCGTCCGCCAGGACAGAACCGGACACCGTATTGAGCCGGGTGCGTCCACTGATGCCCGAGACCATTCCGTCACCGCTCACGGTACCCGCCTCAACGTCGACGCCGGATGGCAGCGCAATGCCGACGATCACCGAGTTGCTGCTGGTGTTATTGACGGTGCTCATCAAGTTGCGGAACCAGCCCTGCGGTCCCTGCAGTTGGTGGCGTACTTCCAACCTTCCGTCAACAAGAGTGACCGTCAGCGGGTCGCCCGTGATCTCACTGACTTCGATGCGGACAAAAGGTTCCTGGTGCGTCACGACGTCAAAGCGGCCTTTGACAATGCCGAGTTTGAGTGAGCGCACATTCTCCACGTCAATGGTTTGGGGGTCCGTCACGGTCCATAGTTCGTCAGACATCATTCCTCCACGTTGCGATATATCGCGTTTATGTAAACACGATATATCGCATCTGCTGTGGAGGCAATGGTTCTGCGTGTGCTAATCAACGGCAGGGTGGGCCTAGGACCGGTACATCTTTCCGATGAGCGTGACGTCGTTGGGCGCGAGCGTGCCGGCGATGGCTTCCTGCTGCATGGCCTCCGGCAGCGCGGGATTAGTCATGGTCAGGACGTTGTCCCCGAAGAAGTAGCCCTGGGGGTGGGGTGCGGGAATGCTGTTGGACGAAATGTCCGGGAAGACTGTTCCTGTCATGCCCAGCGGCTCGAAGATGCGGTCCCTGAACAGTTGCCCCAAGGGTTTCCCGTCGACTTTTTCGGCGATGAGGCCTAGCAGACCGTACTGGTATTGGAGTAATGAAAACCCTGGCCGGGCGCAAAGTACGGTGGGTGCCTGTACGCCAGGGCAAGTAGTTCGTCCGGTTGCCAGACCCTTTGCGGGTCTGTGTCCATGGCCGAATTGAGGTCAAGGGTTTCCGTGTAGTTGTACAGCCCGCTCCGCATGGTCAGCAGTTGGTCGATGGTGATGTTGTCGCCGTTGGGAACGTCGGGGCGGTGCCGGGACACCGGATCATCCAAGGAAAGCCTGCCCTCCTGGACCATCTGCAAAATGGCAGTTGTGGTCCAGGTCTTGGTGACGGAGCCCACCCGGATATGGTCCTCGATGGATACTTCGCGCTGGGCGTCGCGGACACCAGTGCCGTACGAAGCCGTGAGGGCGGACCGGAACTGCAGGAAACTGTAGCGACCACTGCGGCAACAACGGCCGCGGTGAATGGTGCTCTGACAGAAACCTACACGATCCGCGTCATGGCTACTCCGGTTGGGCGATATTAAGCCACTGGAACCAGCCGCGGTGCAGGACAAGCCACGCAATCAATCCGTAGCCGGCCTGGCCCGGAGTTCCCCCATTGGCTGCGAGGTCCGTCCTCCACTGCTCATGATTGAGCAAGGGAGAGAACGTGTCAACGTAATGGTGGTTCCGCCTGGTGGTGACGTCGGCAAACGCCGTGTTCAGCTCGGCCAGACGTTTGTTGCGTGCGGGGTCCAAGGTAGGCGGCGGGCCCACCACAAAGACCTCCACGCTGCTGTGCGAAGCCCCGTCAAGGATGTTCGCAAGGTTCAGCCGGCTGCGTGCCGTGGACAGTCCAAACTCAAGGTCGCGACCCGAAAGGCCGATCACCAGTCGATTCTCATGCTGATCACTGAAGCGCCTTCCGGCTTCATCCTGCCAGCGTGCGGCGAGGCCCTCGGTGCCTTCCATGGGGCAGGGGAGCGGGAAACTTTCCACCACGACGGAATCCTGGGGTGTGCGGGCCAGGACTCTACCGAGCCAGCCCAAGGCGCGGGGATCCCCCAGGCCCGCGAGCAGTTCATCTCCTACAGCTGCGATGCGCAGCTTCCTGTCTTCCACGGCTACCTCTTCACACTCGTTACGGTCCTTGCACGGTTTGGCCGATCATCGGCCGGTTTGGGAACCGGGTCCTGTCCCATTAAACAGAACTGCCCGGCCTAAGGCGCGCACATCGCTCCTCAGGCCGGGCAGTTTCGCTTACTTGCGTTCGAACGCCTGCTTTATCAGGGTGTCCTGTTCAGCGGCGTGGCGCTTCATGGATCCGGCAGCGGTGGATGCCGAAGCCGGACGCGACACGAGGCGGAGCTTGCGGTCAAGCTCCGGTGCCAGGTTAAGGCCCATGAACGGCCAAGGACCCTGGTTGGCGGGCTCATCCTGTGCCCACACGATGTCAGCGTTCGGGTACTTGGCGAGCTCGGCATCGATCTCTGCCTTGGGCAGCGGGTACAGCTGCTCCACGCGGATGATCGCCGTCGAGGTATCGCCGGACTTTTGACGGTTGGACAGGAGGTCGTAGTACAAACGCCCGGAGACCAGAATGACGCGGTCCACGTTGGCCGGCTGCACGTCCGGATCACCGATAACCGGCCTGAAGCCTCCGGTGGTGAAGTCCTCAACAGCCGAAGCCGCGCCCTTGAGGCGAAGCAGCTGCTTGGGGGTGAAGATGATCAACGGCTTCCGTGGGCGGCTGTAGGCCTGGCGGCGCAACAGGTGGAAGTGTGAGGCAGCAGTGGTGGGGTTGGCCACGATCATGTTGTCCTCGGCGCACATCTGCAGGAAGCGCTCAATGCGTGCCGACGAGTGGTCCGGTCCCTGGCCTTCGTAACCGTGCGGGAGCATGAGCACCAGCGAGGAGCGCTGGCCCCACTTCTGTTCCGCCGAGGAAATGAACTCGTCAATGATGGTCTGGGCGCCATTGACGAAGTCACCGAACTGGGCTTCCCAGAGGACCAGAGCATCCGGACGCTCCACAGAGTAGCCGTATTCGAAGCCCATGGCAGCGTATTCGGACAACAGGGAGTCGTAGATCCACAGCTTGGCCTGGTCGTCGGAGAGGTTGCCCAAAGGCAGCCACTCGTTGCCGTTGGCGCGGTCGTGGAACACTGCGTGACGCTGGACGAACGTGCCGCGGCGGGAGTCCTGGCCGGCCAGGCGTACGGGTACGCCTTCCATGATCAGTGAGCCAAAGGCTGCGATCTCGCCAAAGCCCCAGTCGATGCCGCCCTCACGGGACATCTGCTCACGCTTCTCCAGGAGCTGCTTGAGCTTGGAGTGAACGGTGAAGCCATCCGGAATTTCCAGGTGCGCCTTGCCGATGCGGGCAAGGGTTTCGGCGGAAATCGCTGTGGACGTGGGGGAGTTCGTCCCGAAGTCAGACTGCTGCGCAATGGGACGCTCGATGTCCGAGACAGCAGCGGAGTCCGCCGTGATGATCGGGATCGGGGAAGTCTGTGCGGCATGCGTTTCAGCGAAGACGCGCTCAAGGCGCTCCTGGTAGTCGCGGAGCAGCTGCTCAGCTTCTTCCTCGGTAATGTCTCCGCGGCCGATGAGCGACTCGGTGTACAACTTGCGAACGGAGCGCTTGGCTTCGATCAGGTTGTACATGAGCGGCTGGGTCATCGAGGGGTCGTCGCCCTCGTTGTGGCCGCGACGGCGGTAGCACACCATGTCGATGACGACGTCCTTGTGGAACCGCTGACGGAACTCGTAGGCGAGCTGCGCAACGCGCACCACGGCTTCGGGGTCGTCGCCGTTCACGTGGAACACCGGTGCCTGGATCATCTTGGCAACGTCGGTGGAGTACGTTGACGAACGCGATGACGACGGTGCGGTGGTGAAGCCAACCTGGTTGTTGACGATCACGTGAATGGTACCGCCGGTGCGGTAGCCGCGCAGTTGCGAGAGGTTGAGGGTTTCAGCCACAACACCCTGGCCCGCGAAGGCTGCGTCGCCGTGGACCATGATGGGCAGGACAGGGAAGGACTCACCCTGGTCCAGGCGGTCTTGCTTAGCGCGGACAATGCCTTCGAGGACGGAGTCAACAGCTTCCAAGTGGGACGGGTTGGCGGCGAGGTAGACCTTGGTCTGCTTGCCGTTGTCCGAGGTGAAAGTACCCTCAGTGCCGAGGTGGTACTTGACGTCACCGGAGCCCTGGACCGAGCGGGGGTCCTGGGTGCCTTCGAATTCGCGGAAGACCTGTGCGTAGGTCTTTCCTGCGATGTTGGTCAGCACGTTGAGGCGGCCACGGTGGGCCATGCCGATGGCAACTTCGTCCAGTCCGTCGTCGGCCGCGTCAGAGATGACGGCGTCGAGCAGCGGAATCAGCGACTCGCCGCCCTCGAGGGAGAAGCGCTTCTGGCCAACGAACTTGGTCTGCAGGAAGGTCTCGAAAGCCTCTGCGGCGTTGAGCTTGGAAACGATGCGCAGCTGCTCTTCGCGGCTCGGCTTGGAGTACGGGTGCTCCAGCTGATCCTGGAACCATTTGCGTTCCGCCGGCTCCTGGATGTGCATGTATTCGATGCCCGTGGTGCGGCAGTACGCGTCGCGGAGGACGCCAAGGATGTCGCGGAACTTGAGTTGTGGTTTGCCACCAAACCCGCCGGTAGGCCACTCGCGGTCCAGATCCCAGAGGGTCAGCCCGTAGGTCAGGACGTCAAGGTCCGGGTGCTTGCGCTGGACATACTCCAGGGGATCGGTGTCAGCCATCAGGTGGCCGCGCACGCGGTAGGAGTGGATCAGCTGCTGGATACGGGCAACCTTGTTGATCTCGTCTGCAGGATCAACCTGGAGGTCCGGGCTCCAACGCACGGGCTCGTACGGGATGCGCAGGGCTTCGAAGATCTCATCATAGAAGTTTTGCGCGCCAAGGAGGAGCTGGTGGACGAGCTTCAGGAACTCTCCGCTGCCTGCGCCCTGAATAACACGGTGGTCATAGGTGGAGGTCAGGGTGAGAATCTTGCTGATGGCGTTCTGGGCGATGATCTTCTCGCTGGCACCCTGGAACTCGGCCGGGTAATCAAGCGCGCCGACGCCGATGATGGCAGCCTGGCCCTTGGAAAGGCGCGGCACCGAGTGGACGGTGCCGATCCCACCGGGGTTGGTGAGGGACACCGTGGTGCCCGCGTGGTCGTCAGCAGTGAGCTTGCCGTTGCGGGCGCGCTTGATGAGGTCCTCGTAGGTGTGCCAGAACTCCGCGAAGTCCATGGTCTCGGCCTTCTTGATGTTCGGAACCATCAGGAGGCGGGTGCCATCGGGCTTGGGCATGTCAATGGCGATGCCGAAGTTGACGTGAGCCGGCTGGACGGCGCTCGGCTTGCCGTCGATTTCGTCGTAGTAGACGTTCATCGAGGGGAACTGGGAGAGCGCGCGGACAACGGCGTAACCGATGAGGTGCGTGAAGGACACCTTGCCACCGCGGGCGCGGGCAAGGTTGGAGTTGATGACAACCCGGTTGTCAATGAGCAGTTTGGCAGGAACTGCCCGGACGCTCGTGGCGGTGGGTACTTCCAGGCTGGTCACCATGTTGGTGGCGATGGCCTTGGCCGGGCCGCGGAGGACGGAAACGACGTCTTCCTCGGGTGCCGTGGGAGCTTTGGTGCTCTTGGGAAGCTGTGCCGGAATCGGCTGGGCCGTGGCACCGGCGACGGGCTTCTTTGCTCCGTCCCGGGCAACCGTGGCGGGTGCCTTCTTCGCCGGGGCGGGTGCCGCCGGTGCAGGCTCGGGGGCAGCTGCGGGAGCGGCCGGCGTCGGTGCCGGTGCCGCTGCGGGCGGAGCTACCACGGGAAGTGCTTGGGTAGGGGGATTGACAGCCGAAGCGGCTGCGGAGGATCCGTTGGAAGAAGTGCCGTCACCGGAAGCAAAGGACTCGAAGAGCGGCCACCACTTGGCGTCGACCGAATTCTTGTCCTGTTGGTACCGCTCGTACAGTTCGTCAACGAGCCACTCGTTTCCGCCAAATTCCTCTGGTAGACGGTGGCTGGGCTGCTCTGGCACTTGAAATACGCCTCTTCCATGAGTGTTGTTTTCCCGCTGGCCACAGATGCTCTCCACAATGACGGGCCAGGGTCCGGGTCCCGCGAACTCAGACCCATGTCAGTCTAGTTAGCATCGTTGGTTAACTGCCAATAGTGGTGACCTAAATCATGTTGTGGCTGACTTAATGGACATGTGCCTCTTCTTTGAAGGGTACGTGACGCCGGCAGGGCATCACTGCCCGGCTGACTGTAGACTGAAAGTCTTATGGACAGTAAATCTAGGTGCCGGCCTGGGAACTGTCGGGGGAGCCGCTCAGGCAACCCCGCACAGCGTGCCCGTCGAGCCGGCAACACCCGTTCACATGCCCATCACTCGCCGGCGCTCACTGCCGGTGGTTCTGCGGACCGTCCGTCTGCGGGACCCGACCAGCCTCCGCCCGGGCGAATCCCGGCGCAGCAGGCATTATCTCCACTGCACGCGCCCACTCTTGGAGTGATGCGCTAAGTGGAATGGATTCTCCTCCTAGCCGGTTTTGCTCTGATTCTTGGCACCGGCTTTTTCGTAGCAGTTGAGTTTTCCCTTGTTGCTTTGGACCAAGCCAGCGTTCAGCGCGCGGTGGATAATGGCGACCACGCCGCCGCCCCGCTGTTGAAGTGCCTCAAGTCCCTCTCCACCCAGCTTTCCAGCTGCCAGTTGGGCATTACGCTCACCACCTTGCTGACAGGTTTCGTGATGGAACCGTCGCTGGGGCAGCTTCTCCTGGGACCATTGGGTGCGGTGGGCATCCCTGCCGAGGTCACCCATTCCGTGGCGTTGATCCTTGCCATGGTGATCGCAACCCTGTTGTCCATGCTGATTGGCGAACTGGTCCCCAAGAACATGGCCATTGCTCTCGCTTTTCCGTTAGGTAAGCGCCTGGCGCGCCCCCAATTGATGTTCACAGCTGTCTTCAAGCCCGCAATCGTGGTGCTGAATGGATTCTCGAACAAGGTGTTGAACCTGTTCGGTCTTGAAGCCAAGGAAGAGATCTCAGGGGCAAGGACACCTGCAGAACTCGCTTCCTTGGTACGGCGCTCCGCCGAGTTGGGGACATTGGATGCCGGCACGGCCAACTTTGTTGCCCGCACCTTGAACTTTTCCGGTCGCACTGCGGCGGACGTCATGACGCCACGCATCCGCATGGAAACGATCGACGCCGACCAGCCTGTATCCGATGTCCTGGATGCTGCGCGACGGACCGGATACTCCCGATTCCCTGTCATTGGTGATTCCACCGATGACATCCGCGGCGTGGTCCACGTCAAGAAGGCGGTAGCCGTCCCCGCTGAGCGCCGGGCCAAGCTCGAGGCCGGTGCCATCATGACGGATGTCCTGCAGGTCCCGGAGACGATCCACTTGGATGCGCTCCTGTCCGAGTTGCGGGAAGGCAACCTCCAACTGGCGGTTGTACTCGATGAATACGGCGGAACCGCAGGAATCACCACGCTGGAGGACCTTGTGGAAGAAATCGTCGGGGAAGTTGCTGACGAACACGACAAAGTCCGGCCGGGAGTGCTGCAGAGTGCATCCGGCGATTGGTACTTTCCGGGCTTGCTGAGGCCGGACGAGGTATCCGAGCAGATACCCAACCTCACTGTCCCCGACGAATCGGCCTACGAGACCGTGGGCGGGTACGTCATGAGCCAACTGGGGCGCATCGCAAGGACTGGCGACGTCGTCGAAACCGTCGGCGGGACGCTGACTGTGACCAGGATGGACGGCCGAAGGATCGACAGGATCTGTTTCCATCACGTGGAGACGGACATGTCGGATGCTGCGGATGCCGAAAATCCGCGCCGTGAAGCAGGTGCCCTATGAATGACTGGGTAGGAATCGTCTGGCTTGTGGTGCTTCTGATTGGCAACGCCTTCTTTGTTGGCGCTGAATTCGCGGTCATGTCCGCGCGTCGAAGCCAGATTGAGCCGTTGGCACAAGCCGGGTCCAAGCGCGCGCAAACAACACTGCGTGCAATGGAAAACGTCTCGCTGATGCTCGCCTGTGCGCAACTTGGCATTACCGTCTGCTCGCTCCTGATCCTTCAGGTTGCGGAGCCGGCCATCCACCATCTGTTGGCGGAGCCCCTTGAGCTGGTTGGTGTTCCGGTTGAATTGGCAGACATCATCGCGTTTGCCATCGCTTTGCTGTTCGTCACGTTCCTGCACGTTACCTTTGGCGAAATGGTGCCCAAGAACATCTCGGTTTCCGTTGCAGACAAGGCGGCTCTCTTGTTGGCGCCGCCGCTGATGTTCATAGCCCGGGTGGTGAACCCGGTGATCTGGTCATTGAACTGGCTCGCCAACCACATCCTGCGGCTGATGAAAATTGAACCCAAGGATGAAGTGTCCTCTTCCTTTACGCTTGAGGAAGTCCAGTCGATCGTCCAGGAGTCCACGCGCCATGGGTTGGTGGACGATGAAGCGGGTCTTTTGAGCGGTGCTCTGGAATTTTCCGAACACACTGCTTCGCACATCATGGTTCCCTTGGACAAGCTGGTGGTCCTGAAGACAGCATCCACTCCCGTGGATTTGGAGAAGGCGGTCAGCCGCACCGGTTTCTCACGGTTCCCGATGGTTGACGACGACGGCGAACTCGCCGGGTACCTCCACGTGAAGGACATCCTGTCCATTCCGGACGAGGGCAGGAAACACCCGATTGCCGAGGGCAGGATACGGTCATTGGCCAACCTGGCTCCGGACGACGAGATCGAGCAGGCATTGTCCGTCATGCAGCGAACGGGTTCGCACTTGGCCCGTGTAGTGGGTTCGGGCGGGGAGACCCAGGGCGTGTTGTTCTTGGAGGACGTCATTGAGCAGTTAGTGGGTGAGATCCGCGATGCTACACAGGCAACCGGCATTCGCCGTTATGGCGGTCAGCAGGTGCAGTAGGAAGCGGTAGATCCCTCTGGCGTCGCCTGGTTCCAGGTGACGCCAGAGCCTTCTAAATAGGAATCATTCCCATTTGGGGCTACACTGAAATCTCCCAGTAATTGTGTTTGATTCTCATTTTGAGTAGATCCGAGGTCTTCGTGCGTCGTTCCGCCACCCGCCTGTCCGTGGCCGCTTCTGCAGCTCTGTCCGCCCTACTGCTGTCGTCCTGTGCCGGGACCGCCGGAGCGAACAATGATCCCACAACAGGCGCCATTGAAGTTGTCACCTCTACCAATGTCTACGGGGATGTCGTGAAGGCTGTCGGCGGGGACAAAGTCAACGTGAACGCCATCATCACCAAGACCAGCCAGGACCCGCACTCATACGAGGCAAGCGCCCAGGACAAGCTGGTGATTTCCAAAGCCAAGCTCGTAGTGGAGAACGGCGGTGGCTATGACGAGTTCCTCCACAAGATTGCTGATGAGACGAAAGTCGGCCACGAGAACATGATCAGCGCCGTCGAGATTTCAGGCCTTGCTCCGGAAGAGGAAGGCCACAGCGAAGAAGCGCACAGCGAAGAGGGCCACACCCACAACCACGGAGACTTTAACGAGCACGTTTGGTACAGCCTGGACACCATGGGCAAGGTTGCCGACGCGGTGGCCGCCAAGCTGGGCAGCCTTGACGCGGGATCGGCCTCGACCTTCACGGCTAATGCGGAGACATTCAAGGCAAAGCTCTCAGAATTGACGGGCAAGCTTGACGAGATCAAGGCCGGCAATGAGCACGCCCCCGTGGCCGTCACTGAACCCGTTCCGCTGTACCTCCTCGAAGCTGCAGGCTTGGAAAACAAGACGCCGGAAGCCTACAGCGCGGCAATCGAAGAAGAGACCGATGTCCCGGCTGCGGTACTGAAGGAAACCACAGATCTGGTCAGTGCCAAATCGGTCCGGTTCCTGGCGTACAACGAGCAGACGGAGGGGCCGCAGACCGAGTCGGTCAAGCGGGCTGCGGAAGCGGCCGGGGTACCTGTTGTGAACTTCACTGAAACGCTGCCGGACGGGAAAGACTACCTCCAGTGGATGACGGACAACGTGGAATCAGTCACCGCCGCACTCAAGAAGTAGCGTTCCCTGCACCCGTTATGGGGTGAAGGGCCCCGCTGGCGTCCTAAGATATTCAGGATGGCTGCGGGGCCTTTTGCTTGCCACCAGCCTGGTGGCCAATACCAGCGGCACAACAACTGCGTTCCACGGAATGCATGGATATGAGGATAACTTTTGACACCGGTAGTGAGCCTCCGCGGAGCCAGCCTGCAGTTCGGCAAGCGGACACTCTGGCGGGACCTGGACCTGGACATCAACCCGGGTGAGTTCTTCGCTGTCCTTGGTCCAAATGGCAGCGGCAAGACCAGCTTCCTGAAAGTTCTGCTCGGATTGCAGGAACTGCATTCCGGAACCGTGTCCCTGGGTGGGCACCCGGTGGAGCGGGGAAGCAAAAAAATCGGCTATATACCCCAGCAAAAATCGTTTGCCCCGGACACCCCGCTTCGCGCCCGTGACCTGGTGGGGCTGGGGATCGATGGGCACCGCTGGGGAATGCGGTTTGCATCCGGCAAAGTCAACGAGCGGATCGACCAGCTGCTGGAGCAGGTGGGCGCATCGGACTACGCCAGGGTGCCGGTTGGACAGTTATCCGGCGGCGAGCAGCAACGTCTCAGGGTGGCGCAGGCCTTGGCGACCGAGCCGCAGGTTCTCCTCTGCGATGAGCCACTGCTTTCCCTGGACCTGCATCATCAACAGGGCGTCAGTTCACTCATCAACAAGCAATGCCATGAGCGGAACAGCGCCGTGGTCTTCGTGACCCACGAAATCAACCCTGTGATCGACTACGTGGATCGTGTGCTCTACCTGGCCGGTGGAAAGTTCCGTGTCGGAACTCCGCAGGAGGTCATGACCACGGAAGTACTCTCCGAACTGTACGACAGCCACGTGGAAGTCATTCACGCCAATGGAAGGATCGTGGTGGTGGGTCTTCCCGACGCAACCACCCACTTCCATGACGAAGCCCACGCAACCACCGGGGAGGAGTTCTAGATGGACGTCGAGAGCATCCTGCAGACCATTTTCAATTTTGAGAATTATGGTGAATTGCTGGTTCTCGTCCAGAATTCCATCTGGGCGGGTGCCGTACTGGGGCTTCTGGGCGGGTTGGTGGGTACGTTCGTGATGAAACGGGACCTGGCTTTCGCGGTCCACGGCATCTCCGAACTGTCCTTCGCCGGTGCTGCCTTCGCCCTGCTGATCGGAGCCGACATCATTTTCGGCTCCCTGATTGGCTCTGTGGCCGCGGCTGTACTCCTGGGCTTCATGGGAGTAAGGGCACGCGACAAGAACTCGATTATTGGTGTGATTATGCCGTTCGGGCTGGGCCTGGGCATTTTGTTCCTGGCGCTCTATGAGGGTCGCGCGGCAAATAAGTTCGGTCTGCTGACAGGTCAGATCGTGTCCGTTGATACGGTGCAACTGCAGGTGCTTGCCGGCACGGCTGTGGTGGTGATGATTGCTTTGGCGGCAATCTGGCGTCCACTGAGCTTCGCCAGCGTGGACCCTGAAATGGCAGAAGCGAGGGGTGTGCCGGTTCGTGGCCTTGCCATCGCTTTCATGGTGCTGCTGGGTGTCAGTGTGGCGTTGTCCATCCAGATCGTGGGCGCGCTCTTGGTCCTCGCCTTGCTGATCACCCCTGCAGCTGCCGCGCTGAGGGTGACTACATCACCCCGTTTGGTAGTGCTGCTGAGTGTGCTTTTCGCGATGACGGCCACAGTGGGTGGAATTCTTTTGGCTTTGGGCAGCCGCCTCCCCATCAGCCCGTATGTCACCACGCTGTCCTTCCTGATTTACGTGGTGTGCCGGATCATCGGCAGGGTCCGCGCTAACAGGGGCCTTAATGGCCGCGTATCACGGGACCAGCCGGCGGGAGCGCTCTAAAGCTTGCCGGCTGCCTTTTTGGCTGTGCATTCGGGGCACAACCCGAAGATTTCCACTGTGTGGGCAACCTCGGTGAAGCCGTGTTCAGTTGCCGTCCGGGCAGCCCAGGTCTCGACGGCGGGTGCCTCCACTTCTTCTGCCTTACCGCAGTTGCGGCAGAGCAGGTGGTGGTGGTGTCCGGTGACCGCGCAGCGCCGGTAGACGGCTTCACCGTCGCCGTTTCGAAGGACATCAATGAGGCCGTCGTCGGCCAGGGACTGCAGAATCCGGTAGGCCGTGGCAAGCGACACGGAGATGCCTTTGTTCTGCAGCAGCCGGTAAAGCTCTTGAGTGCTCACGAAGTCATCCAATTCGTCCAGGGCGGCGCTGACGGCCAAGCGCTGCTTGGTGACGCGCTGCTCCCTGACACCGCTGGTGGCCGGCGCTGCGTTGCCGGTCGTGGCCGAATTGGTGCCCTGTGGCATTGAAAGACTCACTTCCCTGGGGATGTTGGCAAAGCCCAATTTTACCAGTAGGGGGGGCTTGGAAACTGTCAGTGGGCGCCCATAGGCTGTCTCCATGAAGCTCACCAAGTACACCCACGCTTGTGTCCGGTTGGAGAAGGAAGGAAAGGTCCTGGTGATTGATCCCGGGACTTTCTCCGAGTCTGAGGAAGCCCTGCGCGGAGCCCACGCCGTACTTGTCACCCACGAACACAGTGACCACATCGACCAAGCGGCAGTGACAGCAGCCCTGCGCAGCAACACTGCGCTGGAGGTCCATGCGCCGGCCGGGGTGGCTGCTGCTTTGAAGGAAAACGGGGATGTGGCCGATCGCGTGTATGCCGTGGAGGCCGGTTCTGGCTTCGAAGCGGCAGGGTTCAGCATCCGGACTTTTGGTGGCCAGCACGCTGTCATCCACGCTCAGATCCCGGTGGTGGCGAATATTGGCTATCTGGTGGATGACAACGTCTTTCACCCCGGCGATTCGTTCGTAGTCCCCGATGGAATCAATGTCCAGACCCTTTTGGTTCCCCTCCATGCTCCGTGGTCCAAAGTGGGCGAGGTAGTGGACTTCGTCATCTCCGTCCGTGCTCCCCAGGCTTTTCCGGTCCACGACGCCCTGCTCAACGAACTGGGCCGGGGGATCGTAGAGGGCCATGTCACCCGGATCGGCGCCCGCTACGGAACCACCTACAGGCGTCTTGCCCCGAAGGAGTCGGTGGAGGTCTAGGCGGGCCACACCCCGGTGTCGTGAAAGCGTTCCAGAACTGCTTCATGCGGTGCGGGGTCCAGGCCGTGCGCGGCCAGCCACCCGGCGTCGTTGTAACTACCCGCGTAACGGTCGCCGGCGTCGCACATGAGAGACACGATGCTGCCTTGCCGGCCCTCGGCCACCATCGCGGCCACCAACTGCCAGACGCCCCAAAGATTTGTCCCTGTGGATGGTCCTGCGTGCAGGCCGGTGAGTTTCCGTAAGTGCCGCATGGCGGCTACCGAGGCAGCATCAGGCACTTGGATCATGTGGTCGATGACTGCCGGGACGAAGCTGGGCTCTGACCGCGGCCGGCCGATGCCCTCGATCCTGGACGGAAGGCCCGTTGCCGCGGCCGCGTTTCCGTCGCGCCAGGCCGGGAAGAAAGCCGAGTTTTCGGGGTCCACGACGGCCAGCCGGGTGTCATAGCGGTTGTATCGGAGGTAGCGGCCAATGGTGGCGCTGGTACCGCCGGTGCCTGCACCCACCACAATCCATTCCGGAATCGGGTGTTCTTCCAAGGAGAGCTGTTCAAAAATCGATTCCGCGATGTTGTTGTTGCCGCGCCAATCCGTTGCCCGTTCGGCGTAGGTGAATTGATCCATGTAGTAACCACCCGAGGTCTTTGCGGTCTCTTCCGCAACGGCGTAGACCTCCGAAGCATGGTCAACCAGCAGGCATGCGCCGCCGAAGTCTTCGATCAGGGCGATCTTCTCCGGGCTGGTGGTCTTGGTCATGACCGCGATGAACGGTAGCCCGATGAGCCGGGCAAAGTATGCCTCGGACACCGCGGTGCTCCCGCTTGAGGCTTCGACGATGGTAGTGCCTTCGGTGATCCAGCCGTTGACCAGGCCGTATAGGAAAAGTGACCTGGCCAAGCGGTGCTTGAGGCTGCCCGATCTGTGGGTCGACTCGTCCTTAAGGTACAGGTTGACTCCCCAGTGGTCCGGGAGTGGGACGGCATAAAGGTGGGTGTCGGCCGAGCGGTTGTTCTCAGCCTCGATTTTACGGATGGCCTCGTTGGCCCATGCCCTGTCCTGAATACACGAATTGCTCACCGGATAAGCCTAGGCTGGAATCCGGGCGCCGGAAGCAAAGGGGTCCATGCCGCAGGAACGAAGGAGAACTTATGGCCACGCTGATCAGCGCGTCGGAACTGCACGCGCGCCTCGAGTCCGGGAAACGCACTGCACTTCTGGACGTCCGCTGGGTCCTGGGCCGTACTGATGGACACGACGAATACACGGCCGGTCATCTTCCTGGCGCGGTGTTCGTGGATCTCCCCACAGAGCTGGCCGATCACGCACAGCCCCGGCAAGGCCGCCATCCTCTGCCAACCCGTGAGCGCTTTCAGGAATCCGCGCGCTCGTGGGGCATCAGCGACGGCGACACCGTGGTGGCGTATGACAACAGTGGCAGCATGGCCGCGGCACGCGTTTGGTGGATGTTGCGGAATGCGGGCTTTGACTCTGTGTACCTGCTCGACGGCGGCCTGGCCGCCTGGCGCGCGGCAGGGCACCCGGTGGAATTCGGTGACGTGCGACCCGCCGTCGGAAATGTCACTTTGGGTGAGGGCCGCATGCCGGCGATCACTGAGCATGACGCGGGGCAGTGGCACCGCAACGGTGTGTTGCTGGACGCCCGGGCAGGGGAGCGGTACCGCGGTGAGGTGGAACCCATCGATCCCAAGGCCGGGCACATTCCGGGCGCCGTGAGCGCGCCCACCACGGGGAATGTCGCCGCTGATGGCACGTTCCTTCCGGCAGAGGAGCTACGCCGGCGCTTTGAGGAGCTGGGTCTGGAGCCGTCGTCCAAGGTGGCTGTCTATTGCGGGTCTGGGGTGACGGCCTCCCACGAGGTGGCTGCCTTGGAAATCGCTGGATACCGGGCTGCGCTGTATCCGGGCTCGTTTTCGCAATGGTCCAACAATCCTGCCCATGACGTTGCCGTGGGCAGTGCGCCGTTTGAACAGCACGCCGCCGGACCAAGTGGCACAAGCAGGGCTGCCGGGAGTAGCGTCGAAGCATGACTCCCGGACGCCCTGTGCCCCCACCTCTTGCCAAGCCGATCACCATGGACACCAGTGAAGATCGCCCCGGAACGCTGGCTGCAGCGTACGGTGCCACATCCCCGGATAGTGGGTTGGTACCCCTGACGGTGGCCCGCCGCGTACCTACAGAGGATGACGTGGAGATTGCCATTGAGTTCTGCGGGCTGTGCCACTCGGATGTGCACGCAACGCGCGGTGAGTGGAGGGTTCCGCCCTACCCGTTGATCCCGGGTCACGAAATCGTGGGCCGCGTAACCCGTGTTGGGGCGGCCGTTCAGGACTTCGCCCCAGGCGACCGCGTGGGCGTTGGCTGCATGGTGGATTCCTGCCGCGAATGCGAGAGCTGCCTCGAAGGACTGGAACAGTACTGCGAGCGGGGCAATGTAGGCACCTACGGGGCTGCAGATCCGCGGCACGGTGACGAGATCACCCAAGGTGGATACTCAACCTCGGTGGTGGTGGACAGGCGTTTCGTGTTGCGGGTCCCGGATGCGCTGGATCCGGCTGCGGCGGCTCCGCTGCTGTGTGCCGGTATCACCACGTACTCGCCGCTGCGGTATTTCGAGGTAGAGGAAGGCGACTCCGTGGGTGTTGTTGGCCTGGGCGGACTGGGACACATGGCCGTCAAGATCGCCAAGGCCATGGGTGCTGAAGTAACGGTATTCACCACCTCCGAATCCAAGTTCGAGGCCGCACGGGAGCTGGGCGCGGACCATGTGGTCCTGTCCAAGGACGCCGATGCCATGGAGGCAGCCAACCGGAGCATTGACGTGATCATCGACACCGTTGCAGCCCCGCACGATCTCAACCCGTACTTCCGGACCCTTCGCCTGGACGGGGCCCTCTTCCAGCTGGGCCTTCCCGCCGATGACATGCCACCGGTCAGCCCCGGGTTGCTCATCCGCCGGAGGCTCGCCTACGCAGGTTCGTTGATTGGTGGCATTGAGGAGACGCAGGAAATGCTGGACTTCTGTGCCGAACACGGCGTAGTGAGCGACATCGAGGTGGTGGCGGCCGGGCAACTCAACGAAGCTTATGACCGCATGGTGGCCGGAGACGTGAAGTACCGTTTCGTTCTGGACACAGCAACACTTCAGGAACCATCGGAAAGGGCAGACGCATGAGCACGCTGTTTACCAAGATCATCAACGGTGAGATCCCGGGCCGCTTTGTCTGGAAGGACCAAGACGTGGTGGCGTTCCTGACCATCTCGCCCATCACCCAAGGACACACCTTGGTGGTGCCGCGTGAAGAGGTGGATTCGTGGACGCAAGCCAGCCCGGAATTGCTGGCCAAGGTCATGGACGTGGCCCAGCGCATCGGCAAGGTGCAGGAGTCCCTGTTCGACGCCAAGCGTGTTGGCGTGTTGATGGAGGGTTTCGAGGTGGATCATCTGCACGTCCACGTGTGGCCGGCGTATTCCACGGCGGATTTTGAACTTCACAACGTGGACCACAACCCGGACCCCGCCATCATGGATGCCACTGCCGTGAAGCTGCGCGCGGCTTTACGCGACGCGGGCCACAGCGACGCTGTCCCCGAGGTGTGACTTTGCCAGTGGTGGCGGTCTCTGCCTGTGGCTGATTCCTGCATGATTTAACCCGGCGGTGCTTGTGAAGCGCCGCCGGGTTTTCTCATGCCTGCCCGGTTATACCGGCGCGAGTGCTTGGTTCAGTGCCGTGCGGATTCGCTTCTCCGACACGGAGTAGGCCGTGCCAAGTTCAACCGCGAAGAGGCTCACCCGCAGTTCTTCGATCATCCAGCGCACACGTGTTAACTCCGGGCCGGCGCCGCGCCCTGGAAGCAGAGCCGATACGGCGTCGTCGTAGTCATCCTCCAACGCCTGTACCACTGCCATGTTCAGGCCGTCACGCTGGACGCTGCCCGGGAGCTTTTCCAGCCGCTTCTCGATTGCCTGAAGGTACCGCGGGAGTTGGCTGAGCTGCGCATAGCCCGTCTGTGCCACAAAGCCCGGGAACACCAGCTGCTCCAGTTGGCTCTTCATGTCATTGAGGGCGCTGATCAGATGCAGGCTGGTGTTGGACTTCAGCTGCTTCTGGATGCGGCGGGTACTGGCCAGGACACGTTCGACGACGGCCGTCACCGTGAACACGGTATCGATCAGTTCTGCACGGACTACCTCGTACAACGCATCGAACGATTTCTTTTCCCACGGCAGATCCTGCGGAACCAGTTTGTCGATGGCTGCCAGTGCGCAGTCCGCGATGAGTGCGCTCACGGATCCATGCGGGTTCTGGCTAAACGTCAGCTTCTCCGTATTACTGAGGTGCTCCAGCACGTAACGGTCCGGTGGCGGGATCCGCAAGGCAAGCAATCGGATGACGCCGCCACGCATGGCGGCTTCCTGCTCCGGCCGGGTCTGAAATACCCGCAGTGCCACGGATTTTCCTTCGTCCACTATCGCCGGGAAGCCGGTGACGGCATGGCCCTTGACAGTCCGGGTAACCTGGCGCTCCACCGTGCCGAACTCCCACATGGTGATGCCGCCGCGTTCGGCAATAATTCCATCGCCTGCCGGCGTTGCGCCCGGGGCTGGCGTTTGACCGTTGGGTGCGCCTGACGTGCCGGTTCCCTTGCCGCCCTTGGCGCGTGACGTCGTCGCGGGTGTGGCGCCGAGCGATTCGGCGATGGCGCGGCGCGTTGCCGGCGCCAGCTTCTCCTGGAGTTCAGCAAGGTTCTTTCCTTCGTCAAGCACCTTGCCCTTGCTGTCCACCACCTTGAAGCTAACCCGTAGGTGCGGCGGTACGGCATCCCAGTTCCACGAACCTGGAGGAATGACGTGTCCGCGGAGCCGGCGAAGAACAAGTTCCAAGGATGGCTCAAGTTCGTCGGTGGCGGGATCAAAGTCGGCTTCCAGCGCTGCGGTTGCCTGCCGTGCAACGTCCGGGGCAGGCACAAAGTTCTTCCGTACCTGTTTGGGTAGTGACTTGATCAGCGCCGTGACCAGTTCCACCCGTTGCCCGGGAATTTGCCAGCGGAACGGGGCGTCGTCCAGTTGGTTCAGGAACAGCACCGGGACTTCAGCCGTGACACCGTCAGATGGGTTGGGGGCCGCGCCTGGCCCTACGGGATGGAACTCGTAGCTCAACGGCAGGTCGAAGCCCTTGTGCAGCCAGCTCTTCGGATACGCGGAGTCGTCCAGTGCTTCGGCGTCTTCGCTCATGAGTAAGGATTGGTCGAAGTCCAGGAGATCGGGATCTGACTGCCGGGCATCCTTCCACCACTTATCAAAGTGCCTCTCGGAAACTACGTCCTTGCCGACGCGGGCGTCATAGAACTCGAAGAGTGTCTGGTCGTCCACCAGAATGTCCCGGCGCCGCATGCGGGTTTCGAGTTCTTCGATCTCCTGAAGCAGGGCCCGGTTCCGGTGGAAGAACTTATGGTGTGTCTTCCACTCGCCCTCCACCAAGGCATGGCGGATGAACAATTCGCGCGACAACTCGGGATCGACGCGCCCGTAGTTGATGCGACGGTTGGGAATGATGGGTACGCCGTACAGCGTCACTTTCTCGTGAGCCATGACAGCGCCCTGCCGTGATGACCAATGCGGTTCGCTGTAGGACCGCTTCACCAGATCCGGGGCTACCTGTTCAGCCCACAGGGGATCGAACTTGGCGGCGACGCGCGCCCAGAGGCGGCTTGTCTCCACCAACTCTGCGGCCATCACGAAGGTGGGTGATTTCTTGAACAGCGCTGAGCCGGGGAAGATCGCAAAACGGCTTCCGCGGGCACCGGCGTATTCACGCTTGCGCTCATCAAGGAGGCCGATGTGGCTCAGCAACCCGGAGAGCAGGCTGATGTGGATGCCCTCGTAGTTGCCCACGGGATCTGCTTCGCGCTTATTGTCCAGCGCGATGCCGAGGGGTTTGGCCATTTGCCGGAGCTGGGTAAAGAGGTCCTGCCACTCACGGACGCGCAGGTAATTGATGAACTCGTTGCGGCACAGTTTGCGGAACTGGGTGGAGGAGAGCTCGCGCTGCTTTTCCTGGATGTAGTTCCACAGATTGAGGAAGCCGGTGAAGTCCGAGAGCTCGTCGCGGAAACGAGCATGCTTCTCCGCAGCCAACTGTTGCTTGTCCGACGGCCGTTCCCGGGGGTCCTGGATGGTCAGGGCAGCCGCCAGGATCATCACCTCGCGCACACAACCCCGCTTGCCCGCCTCCACGATCATCCGGCCCAGCCGTGGATCCACCGGCAGTTGGGCCAATTTCTGCCCGACGGCGGTCAGTCCACTGCCGCTGCGACCGTTGCCGGCCGCGTTACCGGACTTGGGCGAGGTCAAGGCGCCGAGTTCGCGCAGGAGAGTGACGCCGTCGTTGATGGCCCGCGAGTCCGGTGGTTCCACAAACGGGAAGTTTTCAACGTCCTTGGGACCGCGGGCAACTCCCATGGCGGTCATCTGCAGGATGACGGCCGCGAGGTTGGTCCGGAGGATCTCCGGGTCCGTAAACAAAGGACGCGACTCGAAGTCCTCTTCGGAGTACAAACGGATGGCAATGCCCTCCGAGACGCGGCCACAGCGGCCCGAGCGCTGATTGGCAGAAGCCTGGGAAACACGCTCGATAGGGAGCCGTTGTACTTTGGTCCGGTGTGAATAGCGCGAGATGCGGGCGGTTCCGGTATCTATCACGTACTTGATGCCGGGAACTGTCAGGGACGTCTCGGCCACGTTGGTAGCCAGGATGATGCGACGTTTTCCGCCGGGATTGAACACCCGGTGCTGCTCCTGCAGGCTCAAACGGGCAAAGAGCGGCAGGACTTCCGTCCCGGCAAGTCGCCTGTTTGTTTGGATACGGCCGTTGATCGCCTCAGCGGCGTCCCGGATTTCGCGCTCGCCGGAGAAGAAGATGAGGATGTCCCCGGGCGCTTCCTTAGCGAGCTCGTCCACAGCGTCGCACACAGCGTCCAAGGGATCGCGGTCCTCTTCGAGTTCGTCGTCCGAGGTATCGTCTTCTCCACCGGCCGGCTGGGACAAAGGCCGGTACCGGATCTCCACCGGATAAGTTCGTCCGGAGACTTCGATGACCGGCGCTGGATCATCCTCACTGCCGAAGTGCCTGGCGAACCTTTGGGGATCAATGGTTGCCGAGGTGATGATGACTTTGAGGTCCGGGCGCTGGGGGAGAATGCGCTTGAGGTAGCCCAGGATGAAGTCGATGTTGAGGCTGCGCTCGTGGGCTTCGTCAATGATGATGGTGCTGTATTTCCGGAGCAGTTTGTCCCGCTGAATCTCGGCGAGGAGGATGCCATCAGTCATCAGCTTGATCTTGGTGGATGAGCTGACCTCACCGGTGAACCTGACCTGGAAGCCCACCTCCTGGCCAATCTCTACGTCCAGTTCAGAGGCGATGCGCTCGGCCACCGTCCGGGCTGCGAGTCGGCGTGGCTGGGTATGCCCGATCAGGCCTTTGTCTCCAAGGCCCAGTTCGAGGCACATTTTGGGGATCTGTGTGGTCTTGCCCGAACCGGTCTCACCGGCAATGATGGTCACCTGGTTTGCGGAGATGGCCGCCATCAGATCCTCGCGGCGCTCGGATACGGGCAGCTCTGCGGGGTAGGAAATATGAAGTGTCATGGCTGCTGCCAGTCTACTGTGGCTGGGCTCCCGCGTCCGCTGTGTCCGTCACAGTCCCGGCTGCAGCACTGAGACGGTGCGAAAGTTCCATGGCGTAGGACTTGAATTCAGCAGGCTCGAGGATCTCGAAGTCAACATCGAGTGCTGCAAGATACGCCGCCGGAGCTGCGAGGTTGTCCCATCCGGACCGCAGGATGGTGGCTTTGGGTCCGTCGGACGCCAGTGTTGCGTACTGGGAATTTACGACGGCGGCAATCTCGGCCAGGGGCGCGCGGAGCCGCACCACGACGTCGAACCTGTACGGCGAACGGGTGATGGACTGCTGCACGTAGGCGGCGAGGTCTTCCGCGGGCAGCGGACGTGGAGTGTATTTCTTGCGTTCCGATGGCAGCGAAGCAAGACGGTCCGCCCGGAAGGTTCTCCAGTCCTCCCGTTCGACGTCCCACGCCACCAGATACCATCGCCGGCCGGTGTCCACCAACCTGTAGGGCTCCACCAGCCTTCGTGCGGATTCGCCGCCGGACGTGACGTACTCAAAGGAGATTTGCCGTCTGTCCGATATTGCGGCGGAGACGACGGTCAGTTGTTGAGGATCAACAGTTCCTGCATTGCTGGGAAGGGTAGTGACGGCGGCCTTCAGCATGGCGAACTTGGGACGCAGCCTGGACGGCAGGACCTGTTCCAGCTTCGCCAACGCGCGCACAGAGGCCTCACCAATGCCGGCTACGGGGCCAGCAGCCACAGAGTTCAATCCCAAGGCCACCGCCAGGGCTTCATTGTCATCCAGGAGCAGAGGCGGGAGCTGCGCACCTGCTCCAAGTTGATAGCCACCCGCGATTCCCGGGGATGCGTGAATGGGATACCCGAGATTGCGCAGTTTGTCGATATCGCGGCGGACGGTCCGTTCGGTCACGCCCATCCGATCAGCGAGTGCCGGGCCAGTCCATTCCCGACGCACCTGCAACAGTGACAGCAGCTGGAGGAGCCGGGCAGAGGTTTGGATCATGCAAGTGAATCTAGCTCATGTCCGCGGAAAAACCTTGGTGGGATTGGGACCGCGTAGGGACGCCCGTCGATCGAAGAATCCTGCAGAATTCCGTGAACTGACGGGCGTCGGTTTGATTGGCTTTGGTGGACCTTGCAGTCGCTTGGCATGCCCCTAGTAGATGCGGGGGTTCCAGTACGGGCTGCTCGGAGAGTCGAAGGCGCTCCAGGGTTCCTTTGAGTTGATGGGCGGGTTGTGCCCGAGTCCATCCTTTAGCAGGGCTGAAACGGTAGCTGCTACGGCGGTGATGAGGACGATGAAGAGGATGATTCCGAAGATTTCCATGCCTCAAGCCTGCTCCTGAGGACGGACAAGAAACAGTGGCAGAAATGCCCCAAATAGATAAATTTCTGCCACACTGGAGATATGTTGAAATCAGTGGCTGTGATGGTGGTACCCAACTTCTCGGTCTTCGAATTCGGTACGGCCTTCGAGGTCTTCGGCATCGACCGATCTGACCGTGGGGCCGGGGTGCCGGCCTTCGATTTCCGGGTGGTGACACCGGAACCGGGTGACGTCCGTATGAAGTCCGGCCTGTCCCTTCATGTGAACCTCGGCCTCGAAGCAGCGGCCGATGCAGACCTCGTCATCATGGCGCCGTTTGGCCGGGACCAGGACGTCCCCGAGTCCGTCATGGAGGCGTTGCGGGCAGCACATGCCAGGGGCGCGTGGGTGATGTCCATTTGTTCGGGCGCCTACGCGCTTGCCCGTGCCGGTTTGTTGGACGGGCGCCGGTGCACCACTCACTGGCATTATTCTCAGGATCTGGCCAGTCGGTACCCGTCTGCGATCGTGGATGAGAATGTCCTCTATGTGCAGGACGGGACCATCATCACCAGCGCCGGGACGGCCGCCGGAATCGACGCCTGCCTCCATCTTGTCCGCGAGGAGCTGGGAGCCAATGTGGCCGCCGCAATTGCACGCGACATGGTGGTACCGCCATACCGCGACGGCGGCCAGGCCCAGTTCATCGACAGGCCAATGCCCCGTTGCGGTTCCGCGCCCATGGAGGAGCTGCTTCGCTGGATGGTTGAACACCTCGACCAAGAGCACAGTGTGAACGAACTGGCGGCCCGACTCCACATGTCTCCCAGGACGTTCGCCCGCCGTTTCCGGGCGGAAACCGGAGCGACCCCTGCAGCGTGGCTGAATTCGCAACGCGTGCTGCGTGCGCAGGAACTGTTGGAGACCACTGAATTGAACATCGACGAAATTGCCAGGGAAGCCGGGTTCGGACATTCAGTGCTGCTCCGCCACCACTTCACAAAGGTGCTGGACACAAGTCCGCAAAGTTATCGTCGTGCATTCCGTGGGCAGTTGGCAGAAGCCATCTGAGTCAGCTGGGCAGATGTTCGCAGCTTTGCCGGGCGGACGCCGGCTCCACGGGGGCAGCGGCTTTAACGACGGCTACCTAAACGACCCCGTGACTCTGATCCTTCAGCCTTGGCGCATTCGACCAATTCCTGCCAAGGGCCGGTAACAGCACGTTCCGGGAGGGTGGCACGGCGTTGGCCTGCCCTGATGGAGTACATGAAGCGGTCCGGCTCGTTGGCCGCTTGCGCCTGGCTTTTGGCCTCATCCCATGGGCAAGCCTCCACGATCGGGACCCATCGATTCTTGTCATCAGGGGAGACTGCGTCCACGCTCCAGATGCGGGTCAGCGCTGCGATTCCCCCACTGCGTTGGACGGTGATCTTCATGACCGGCTGCTTCTCGTTCGGTTGATCCTTAGTTAGCCGACCGGCAGGGACCGAAGGAAAGACATCCGGTCCCGCCACCTGACTAAACCTTGACCTTCACAGTCTCCCACGCCTTCAGGACGGCGTCATGCTCCGCTGAACCGGAGCCGAAGAGTTCCTCTGCCGTGGCCACAGTGGTCTTGGCAAACTTTCCGAACGTGCACGTCGCTGGAAGGCTTCCGCTGGTCAGCGTGCCGTACCAGATCTGGCCCGGCGCTTCCCACGCATTGCCACCAATTTCAGAGGCCACCACATAGAAAGCCTTGTTGGGGATGCCGGAGTTGATATGGACTCCGCCATTGTCAGCACTGGTCCGTACGTATGTATCCATGGAGTCCGGCTGGGGATCCTTGCCGAGAACGTCGTCGTTGTAAGCGGTGCCCGGTGCTTTCAGGGAACGCAGGGCATCGCCTTGAACCTGGTCCGTGAAGAGGCCCTCCCCGATGAGCCAACTAGCCTGCTCTACCGACTCCTTCTTCAGGTATTGCTCCACGAGGACGCCGAAGACATCAGACATGGACTCGTTGAGCGCGCCAGCCTGATTCCGGTAGGCCAGATTGGCCGTGTATTGGGTAACTCCGTGCGCGAGTTCGTGGCCGATGACGCTAAGGGACTTGGTGAAGCGCTGAAAGATCTGCCCATCGCCGTCGCCAAACACCATTTGGGAGCCATCCCAGAAGGCGTTGTCATAGAGCTTCCCGTAATGGACGGTGGCGTCCAGGGCCAGCCCGGCATCATCAATGGAGTCCCTGCCGAAAATCTCGCCATACAAGCGATGCGTGCTCCCCAGGCCGTCGTAGGCCTCGTCGGCTGCCACGTCCCCGACAGGTGCCGCACCTTCCTTCCGGACTACGCGTCCGGGCAAAGTTTCCAAAGACTCAGCATCGTAAATGGTCCGTTTGGCGGGGCCGGGCTTAGCTTGGCGTGCGCTGGGGGGAGCGGCGGGGATGGGGGCTGTGCGGATGGCCTGCAAGTCTTTGATGTGAAGCAGGGACTCTTTTGCTGCCCTGGCCACGGCGCGCAGCCGTGGCTCGTTCTGGGCGGCTAACTTGCGAAGCATGTACGGAGGGACGATGGAGCACATCATGGCTAACCCCTTTGGCTATCGGTATGACCAACTGAATTCAGCCTAGGAGTAGGGGCAGACATTATTGCGGCACAGGACCGGCAAGCCCCGAACTGATAGTGAGTATCCGGCACACAAAAATACCCCGCCAGCTTTGCTGGCGGGGTATTCGTTGTGCCCTCGATAGGATTCGAACCTACGGCCTTCTGCTCCGGAGGCAGACGCTCTATCCCCTGAGCTACGAGGGCATCCAGGGTTCCCTCCGTTGCCGGTGGGACGTCCTAGAGCTTAGCAGCCACTGAGCCGCAAATGAAAACCCGGCGCCAAGCCGGCGAGCCCGGCCGGAACCTAGCCCATCAGTAGCCTGCGAACGAGTCCACGTGGACCCGCCGAGCTCCTGCATCACGTGCCGCAGCGCGCAGGGAATCCACGCTCGCCGGAGACCCGGATACAAACACTTCCCGTTCCCCAATGTCCGGAACCAGCTCCTTAAGGCGCGGGGCGTCGATCCTGGAGGCGCCGGCGTCGACCATGAACTCCGGGGGAGTGGACCCGTCCGCAAGCCGGGCTATTACCTTGGCGCCCGATGCTTCCAGTTGTTCCACGCTGGCCAGCTCATGGCGCCCCTTCGCGAGATACAGCACCACGGTGTCGCGCGCGGCGTCCTTGGCCGCCAGCTGCGACAGGAAAGGGGTAATGCCGATTCCCGCAGCGATGAGCAACACCGGCTTCCCGGCGTCGTTCGGCAGAACAAAGTCCCCACCCACTGCCGTTGCGGAGATACGGTCCCCGGGCCGAAGCGCAAACAGTGCCTTCTTCGCCGTAGAAAGGGGCTCCGCCGTGCCCACGCCAAACGTTATTTCGGTGGCGCCGGGCGGGCTGGTGATGCTGAAGACGCGACGACGCCCCTTACCATCAGAGCCTGCATGCGGGAGGTTGAGCTCCATGAACTGCCCTGCGGCAAAGCGCACCGGCCTGTGCGCCTCGAACCTGAATTCAGTACTTGCCGGGGTGAGGGGGCGCGAACCTTTGAACGTCAGTTGGATGCCACCTCGTTGTCCCAGGAAGAACGCCATGAGGTTGCCCACCAACAGTGCCAGTTCCGGGGAGTTGGCAATGAAACCAAAGTTATAAGGCACCGCAAAAACAACACCCACGACGGCGGCCAACGCCAGCTGCTGCCAACGACGGGGAGGCAGGGTGAGGGGCTCCGAGAGCATGAAGCCCACAAAAAACAGCAAGGGCCGTTGCGCCAGGGACTGCCACAGGGCCTGGCCCAACGTCATATTGCGGCTGAGCAGCTCCACCGTGATGATGCTTGTGGCAGCCACCAGGAAAACGGTGGCCATCAGCAATTTTCGTGTGCGGTACAGGACAAGCAGGACCCCGGGAACCAGGAGCCAGAGCATGGCCGGCGTCGCGGCCCACCATGTGGCGATGTTCAGCCCGGTCAGACCCGTGATGAACGCGCCCACCGCGGCCGGGTTGAAGATGTGCCGGCCACGGAACGCCAGGGCATACTTGGAGACGCTGGCCAGCACGCAAGCCAAAGCAACCCCCGCCATGTCCATCACCCCAAAAGCGGGCCAAAACAGGAAGTACAGCAGCAGCCCGGTGATCAGCGAGGACTCCGTGTGCGGTTTGACCCCGAAGAGCAAGGCAAGCAGCCGGCTGGACGCGTAGGTCACACCCAGGCAAAGCACAAGGTGTACCGCCATCTCCGGAAGCCCGAAGGTCAACCATCCCAGGATGTTCAGGACCATGCTGTAAACAACCAGTACGCCCAGCACCCAGAGAATCAGGCGGTACATGGTGAAGTGGCCCAACCAGGTGTCCAGGCGCGACTTAGCGGCAATCATGTGAACAGTCTCCCCTCAAAACCGTGCGAAAACGCGGCAGCACCATTCGATGACACCGAAAGCCATGAGAAATCAAATTCGACCTCCAGCCGAGGCGGTTCAAGCATGAACAATGCCGTAGCAAGTCCGTCCGCAACCAGGGCGCTTTCAGCCATGGTCCATGTAGCCACAGTGGTGTGTATGGGCTCGCCCGTACTTCCATCCAGGACATGGTGGAGACCGTCACCCCACGTGCGCCGGTTGGAGGCGGAGGCGCACAGCGCGGAATTGTGCAGCTCCACCGTTCCTATGGCCTGCCGGGGGTTATAGGGATGTTCCAAAGCAACGGTGACCGGATGGTCACCGGAGTGCAGCATGTCGCCGCTTCCATCCACCAGGAAATCGCTCTGTCCCTGTGCTCGCAGGGCTGCGCCCAGCAGGTCAACGAGCTGGCCCTTCCCGGCTGCTCCGACGTCCAAAACCACCGGTTCTTTCGCGGCCAGGTCCGTGCCTGTCCAATCGAGGACGTCTTCCCACCGCGGCGGAGCGAGGGGGAGTCCTGACGGAACAAGCGCATAACCGGCGTCGTAACCCAGTCGCTCCAAGCTGCTCCCGATAAGTGGCGTCATGGCACCATCGCTGAGGCGGTACAGCACGGCATAGAGCTTCTGCAGGGCTACTGCATGATCCGGCAGCGTGATGATGCCCGGGCCACGGGACAGGATGGACACCAATGAATCCGGCCTGAACCGGGACCACGTCTTGTCGTACTCCGCAACAATCTCCAGCAGTTCGCTGCGGATCGCGGGTGCCAAACGGTCCGGCGTCGAGATTTCCCACTGCGTACCGATCCCTTCGAAGCGGAAAGTGCTCCAGCCAGGGTGGGGCATGGCCCCTACTTGGCCTGGGACTTGATCTGTTCCACGGCCTCGTTGAAGCCGCCGGACGTCAGGGAAGAGCCAGCGACCTTGGAGACATTGAGGTCGTCGATGTCCTTGCCCACGATCTGCGCGGCGATTCCGCTGGCAAATTCGCCTTGGAACTTCTTGGTATTCGGGTTGGAAGGGTGGACCGTGATGTTGACCGCAGAAACCTTATCCGAGGCAAGCGTCAGTTCAACACCCACCTTTTCCTGACCATTGGGCGAGGTGTACGTGCCGTCGGAGCTGTAGGTTCCGTCCTTATAGGTGGATCCCCCGGTGGAGGCTACAGCGGTTGATGACGACGTACCTGCAGGTGTTGGGCTGCCTGTCGCGGCCTGACCGCCATCCTGTGTGGCCGGTGTACTGCTGGTGGGGGCTTCGGTTGTGGGGGCGCATGCCGCGGCCGTTCCGATGATGGAGAGGCCGGCGAAACCAACGTAGAGGCTCTTGCGGAGTGGCGTAGTCATGGGTCTGCTCGTTTCAACTGGACAAGATTTCGTCAATGGTCATTTTCGTCAGAGGTGCTTCTACTACGGTGATGGCCAACTAGGCCACCTCCTAAGTGTTCACAACGTCGGATTCAGCGTAATGGTTCACTCTGTGCTGCCAGATAGCCATTCCTGTGAGCGGGCTTTGTTCCACTATCCACATACGGCATCCTCAATTCCGTGACTCTGCGGGCCCCCGGTAGGCTAGAAGCGTGACTCCCGAAGAACTCTCTGCTGCCATATCCGCCTGCCTTAAGGACGCCGTCGCTACCGGCGAAATCGCCTTGACGGAATCTGCCGTGCCCGACGCCGTGCGAGTGGAGCGACCCAAGAACCGGGAGCACGGAGACTGGGCCACCAACATCGCCCTGCAACTCTCCAAGCAGGCCGGTATGAACCCCCGTGAGTTCGCGGCAGTCCTCAGCAACCATTTGCAGGGCATTCCCGGTGTTACGGGAGTGGAGATTGCCGGTCCGGGCTTCCTGAACATCACCGTAGACGCTGCCACAGCCGGTGCACTCGCCAAGGCCATTGTTGAAGCCGGGGCCAGCTACGGCACCAACAAGGCGCTCGCCGGCAGGGTGGTCAATATGGAGTTCGTTTCTGCGAATCCCACCGGCCCGCTCCACATCGGACACACGCGCTGGGCGGCTCTTGGCGACGCCATTGCCCGCGTCCTGCGCGCCTCCGGTGCCGACGTCACCGCCGAGTACTACATCAACGACGCCGGTTCGCAGATGAACGTGTTCGCGAACTCGGTCCTTTCCCGCCTTCATGGCCGTGGCGTACCGGAGGGTGGCTACCCCGGCGAGTACATCCGCGAACTGGGCGACGAAGTACTGAAAGCCCACCCAGGCATCCGCGAACTGACGGACGAGGCGGCACTGCCCGTCATCCGCGCCGCAGCCTACGAGGCCCAGATGGCTGACATTAAGGCCACGCTGGCTGAATTCGGTGTTGCGTTCGACGTCTTCTTCTCGGAGAAGGAACTGCACGACGCCGGTGCGATCGAATCTGCCGTCGCCCGGCTTCGCGAACAGGGCCACGTATTCGACGACGGCGGGGCCGTCTGGTTGCGCACCACCGATTTCGGCGACGACAAAGACCGCGTGATGATCCGTGCCAACGGCGAACCCACCTACTTTGCAGCGGACGCCGCGTACTACCTTTCCAAGAAGGACCGCGGGTTTACGGAGAAGATTTACCTTCTCGGCGCGGACCACCACGGTTACATCAACCGTCTGAAGGCGATTGCAGCCTGCGCGGGCGATGATCCCGAGGTGAACATCGAGGTCCTCATCGGCCAGCTTGTGTCCGTGAATGGTGCCAAACTGTCCAAGCGCGCCGGTAACATCATCGAGCTCAAGGACCTCATCTCATGGCTCGGGAAGGACGCTGTCCGCTACTCGCTCGCTCGTTTCCCGGCTGACTCGCCCCTGACGTTGGATCCCGAACTGTTGAAGAAGCACAGCAACGAGAACCCCGTGTTCTACGTGCAGTACGCCCACGCCCGGTCGCGTGGTACGGCCCGCAATGCTGCCGAGGCCGGGGTGGAACGCCAGGTTGACGGAGTGGACGCCTTTGACGCATCACTTCTGGACCACGCCACCGAAAACGAGTTGCTCTCCTATCTGGGCAGCTACCCGTCCATCGTGGCAAAGGCCGCCGAACTGCGTGAACCGCACCGTGTGGCGCGCCACCTTGAGGTCATCGCCGGCGCTTATCACCGCTGGTACGACGCTTGCCGCGTCTCGCCGCAGGGTGAGGAACCCGTGCTCGACGTCAACCGCACACGTCTGTGGTTGAACGACGCCACCAGCCAGGTCCTCGCCAACGGACTCGAACTGCTGGGCGTTTCTGCGCCGGAACGGATGTAGGGAAATGAACACAGACACTGCACATGCTTCTCCGCTCGCGCCCGGGTGGTTGGCTGTTCCCGAAGACCTCAACGCCTTGCAAGCACCTATGTGGGCGGCTGGGGTTGGGAAGAACGACGCCGGCGAGGTCACCATTGACGGCGTGTCCGTTAGCGAACTCAAGGAACAGTACGGAACCCCGCTGTTCGTCATGAGTGAATCGGACTTCCGCTCCCGTGCACGTGCGTTCAAGGACGCCTTTGATGCCGCCTTCGCGGACATTTGCGGGGGAGTGGACGTCTACTACGCCGGGAAGTCGTTCCTGTGCACTGCAGTGGCCCGCTGGGTGGCTGAAGAAGGCCTTCGCCTGGACACTTGTTCGGGCGGCGAGTTGGCTGTGGCGGCACGTGCTGGTATTGAAGGTCCCAACCTTGGCCTGCACGGCAACAACAAGTCCGACGCCGAGATCAACCGTGCCCTGGATATGAAGCTTGGCAGGATCGTGGTGGACAGCCTCGATGAACTTGAGCGCGTTGCCAAGATCGCTTCCAGCCGCGGCGAGACTGCCAAGGTCATGCTGCGGCTTACCCCCGGCGTGCACGCCCACACCCACGAGTTCATTGCCACGGCCCACGAAGACCAGAAGTTCGGCCTTTCCATGGCCGAGGATTCCACCGAGGAAGCCGGCCTGTCCGCAGCCGAAGAGGCAGTAGCCGCAGCAACCTCATACGCCAGCATCGAGCTGCTTGGCCTGCACTGCCACATCGGTTCGCAGATCTTCGAGCCCGATGGCTTTGCTGTTGCAGCGGAGAAGCTTTTGGGCTTCCTTGCCGCGATGCAGGCCAAGTACTCCATCGTCATGCCCGAACTGGATCTCGGCGGTGGCTACGGGATCGCTTACACCCCCGTGGACACGCCCCGCCCGGCAGCGGAAATCGCGCAGGCAATGGCCGACGTCGTCCGCGCCAAGTGCGCCGAGCTGGACATCACGCCACCGCGTATCTCCATAGAACCCGGACGTGCCATTGTGGGCAGCACAACCTTCACGCTCTATGAAGTCGGCACGCTCAAAACGGTCCGGGTTGACGCCCCTGAGGGCGAAGAAGGGCAAGAGAACGTTACGTATCCGCGCCGCTATGTGTCGGTGGACGGCGGAATGAGCGACAACGCCCGTCCGGTGCTGTACGACGCGGATTATTCGGCAATTCTGGCCTCCCGGAACTCTTCGGCGGCTCCGCAACTGTCCCGCGTAGTGGGCAAACATTGCGAGAGCGGCGACATAGTTGTTAGAGATGTATATCTGCCCGCGGATGTGGCAGCCGGTGATTTGCTCGCAGTACCGGGTACCGGCGCCTACTGCTGGGCCCTCTCCAGCAACTACAACTACCTGGCCCGGCCTGGCGTTGTCGCTGTACGCGACGGAGCCGCCCGGCTGATTGTCCGCGGGGAAACCGAAGAAGATCTCTTGAACCGCGACATGGGAGTGGCGAATGTCTGAAATGCGAACCTTGAAGGTGGCCCTGCTGGGCTGTGGCAACGTTGGGGCCCAGGTTGCGCGGATTCTGATTGACGACGCCGAGGCCCTCGCCGCACGCAGCGGCGCCCGCCTGGAACTCTCCGGCATCGCCGTCCGCAATGTCGACGCGCCGCGTGAGGTCGAACTGCCGCGTGAACTGTTCACCACCGACGCCGATACCTTGGTCAAGGACGCTGACCTGGTCATCGAACTCATGGGCGGCATAGAGCCTGCACGCTCTCTGATCCTGACGGCCATCCAGAACGGCGCATGCGTCGTTACCGGCAACAAGGCCTTGCTCGCCCAGGATGGCCCCACTCTTTACGAAGAGGCTGATAAGGCCGGAGTCCAGCTGTCCTACGAGGCCGCCGTAGCGGGAGCGATTCCCATTCTGCGCCCTATCCGTGACTCCTTGTCCGGAGACCGCATTACCCGCGTCCTCGGAATCGTCAACGGCACCACCAACTTCATCCTTGACCAGATGGACAGCACCGGCGCACAGTTCGCCGATGCCCTCGCCGAAGCACAGCGTCTTGGCTATGCGGAAGCGGACCCCACTGCCGACGTCGAAGGCCACGACGCTGCAGCGAAGGCGGCGATTCTTGCGTCGTTGTCGTTCCACACCCGCTTCTCCCTGGACGATGTGTATTGCGAAGGCATCACCAAGGTCAGCGCTGCCGACATCGCATCGGCCAAGGAAGCCGGCTTTGTGATCAAACTGCTCGCCATTGCCGAGAAGATCGATTCATCGGATAACGGCAGCGGAATTTCCGTGCGGGTTCACCCCACCCTCCTGCCGCGTGAACACCCGCTGGCAGCTGTCCGTGGTGCGTTCAACGCTGTGTTCATCGAGGCCGAGAACGCAGGCGAACTGATGTTCTATGGCCAGGGCGCCGGTGGGACTCCCACTGCATCTGCCGTGCTGGGGGACCTCGTGTCCGCTGCGCGTCGTCTGGTCCTGGGCGGCCCCGGGCGCACTGAGACCACCACGGGCCACGTTCCGGCGTTGGCCATCGATGCCTCCACCACGAGTTACTACATCGGCCTGGATGTCGCTGACCAGGCCGGCGTGCTGGCCCGGATTGCCCACATCTTTGCCGAGAACGGCGTTTCCATCGAAACCATGCGCCAAACGATCCACCGCGACTCTGCCTCGAACGTTGAGTCAGCCGAGCTGAAAATCGTGACGCACCGTGCGTCCGAAGCTGCACTAGCGGCAACCGTCGAGGCCGTCAAAGGCTTGGACGTCATCAATTCTGTAACATCCGTACTTCGGGTAGAAGGGGTCTAAGTGGCTCACCAATGGCGCGGAGTAATCCGCGAATACGCTGATCGTTTGCCTGTAACGGAAGCCACCAAGGTCATCACCCTCGGCGAGGGCGGCACGCCGCTTGTCCACGCGCAGAAGCTTTCCGAGCTGACCGGCTCAGAGGTGTACCTGAAGGTCGAAGGCATGAACCCCACGGGTTCCTTCAAGGACCGCGGCATGACCATGGCCATGACCGCTGCCGTCGAAGCCGGTGCAAAGGCTGTAGTTTGCGCTTCCACCGGCAACACTTCCGCCTCGGCTGCGGCCTATGCCACCGCGGCAGGCCTCAAATGCGCTGTGCTGGTACCCGAAGGCAAGATCTCCATGGGCAAGCTGAGCCAGGCCATCGCCCACGGTGCCACGCTGCTCCAGGTGGACGGCAACTTCGATAACTGCCTGGACATCGCTCGAAAACTCGGCGAGTCCTACCCTGTGTTCCTGGTGAACTCCGTCAACCCTGCGCGTATTCAGGGCCAGAAGACCGGCGCCTTCGAGGTAGTGGACAGCTTGGGCGACGCCCCTGACATCCACGTGCTGCCCGTGGGCAACGCCGGCAACATCACGGCCTACTGGAAGGGCTATAAGGAATACTCCGCGCCCTTCGAGACCGCCAATGGAACACTTCCGGCTGTTTCCTCCAAGACGCCAGTCATGTGGGGCTTCCAAGCCGCAGGTGCCGCGCCGTTCGTTGCAGGCCACCCCATTACCGAGCCCGACACGATCGCCACCGCCATCCGCATCGGCAACCCGGCCTCGTGGGAAACCGCCGTTGCGGCCCGTGACGAATCCGGTGGACTGATCGAGGCCGTCACCGATGACGAGATCCTTGCGGCTCACCGCTGGCTTTCGGCAAAGGAAGGCGTTTTCGTTGAACCCGGCTCCGCTGCCGGTGTCGCGGGCTTGATCAAGAAGCATTCCGCAGGCGAGGTTCCGTCGGGCAAAACCATCGTCATCACGGTTACCGGACACGGACTCAAGGACCCGCAGTGGGCCCTCCGCACCGAAGACGGCAGCGATGTGCAGCCCGTCAAGGTGCCGAACGACGTCGTCACCGTTGCCGCAGAACTGGGACTGGAAGAAAACTAAGAGTGGAATCAATGCAGCCCACCGCGACCGATCGTGCACTCGTCGCGGCAGGCCAGCGGCTGACCGTCAAGGTCCCCGGTACGAGTGCCAACCTGGGCCCCGGTTACGACAGCCTCGGTTTGGCCCTGTCCATCTACGACACCTTGACGGTGGAAACCCTCAGCACCGGGGAGCTTGAGTTTGAGCTCTCCGGTGAGGGCGCTGAGACTCTCCCACGTGATGCAAGTCACTTGGTTGTGCGCGCTATTGACCTTGCCTTGGATCGCCTTGGCTACCAGCGATCGGGCCTGAAGATCATTGCGGATAACGTCAACCCGCATGGCAGGGGGCTGGGATCTTCAGCCTCGGCTGTAGTAGCCGCGGTTACTGCCGCCAATGCGCTGGTCCCTTCGGAATCCCGGCAGGACCGTGACTGGATCCTGCAGCTGACAAGCGAGATGGAAGGGCACCCGGACAACGTCGCACCCGCGATTTTCGGCGGACTGGCGCTGTCATGGCAGGACAGCGAGCAGTACAGCAGCACGCGCGCTGACGTCGCGTCGTCGGTTATTCCTGTAGTGGCAGTCCCGGACTACGAGCTCGCTACTGAAACTGCGCGCGGTCTACTCCCCGCATCGGTTGGTCACCACGCGGCGGCCATGAATTCCGGGCGGGCGGCCTTGCTGATCCATGCGCTCACTGCAGATCCCGCTTTGCTGCTCCCAGGAACGGAAGACTATCTCCACCAGAGCTACCGGGCACAGGCCATGCGGCCCAGCGCAGACCTCCTTGCAGCCCTCCGTGGTGCGGGCCATGCGGCCGTTGTTTCCGGCGCTGGTCCCACAGTGATGGTGCTGGCTAATGGTGCTGACCAAGCCGCTGCGGTTGTTGAATTCATTGAAGCGTTCACGGCGGTCAACACACCCGACGTCAGTTGGCGCGTGATGACGCTGGCTGTGGACGTTCAAGGTGCTAGAGTGGAAGTGCACCGCCGGTAAAGCCGCGGGCAGTTCCCTGATTTTGGATCTCGGTGTTTTGCCGTACCTTTCGTCAACTGTGCCAACGTCGGTGGTGTCGTCTCTTTCCGGCCTGTCTCAGGTGCCGCAGAAATCTCTCTGTTCCCTGAACGCACGCCGGCTGTCCGGGCAACTGGATCCAGTGATGACGATCAGTATCCGGCCCTGTTGGCCATAATCCATCAGGCACGGCCCAAGTCACCGGCTGCAGATCTGAACTGCAGCCCAGAACAAATCATCGCGTCCAGCTCTCGCTCTGGACGCCGTCGAGGGGGAAGGATCCTTCGTGACAGAAACCACTGAGCTGGCTTCAGCTGTGGACACAACATCTTCTGCTGCTGATTCGTCAACTGCAGCAACCACCAAGAGCAGCGGCCTTGCAGGCCTTAAGCTCGCCCAGCTTCAGGCTCTTGCGAGCCAGCTGGGCATTTCCGGGGGATCCCGCATGCGCAAGGGGGACTTGGTCACGGCCATTTCTGCACATCGTGCCGGAACGTCCACCACCAAGGCGCCCGCCAAGGCCACGGCCAAGGCAACTGCGGCCAAGGAAACACCGGCTGCAGAGCCAAAAGCTTCCAAGGAAGCCAGCGCGCCTGCCGCGGTGGCTGAGGAAGCCCCTGCCCAGGAAGCACCGCGGGGCCGCGGTCGTGGCCGCAGCCGCCGTGCCACCAGCGACGGAGTCGTAGCAGCTGCTGAGGCCGCTGCTGCACCGGTCGAGGCAACAGCCGCACCCGAAGCTGACGCTGCTCCGGTGGTCGTCGAGACCGCTGAGGCCGCTACGGAGCGCCGTCAGCCACGCACCCGTAACCGGCGCCGCGGCGAAGCTGCCGCCGCGCCTGCCGAAGCGGCAGAAGCACCCGCCACCGAGCAGCGTGCCGATCGCTCGGAGCAGCGTGAGCAGCGTGCGGACCGTTCGGAGCAGCGTGAGCAGCGTGCCGATCGTTCGGAGCAGCGTGAGCAGCGCGCCGACCGTTCGGAGCAGCGCGAACAGTCCGATTCGGGCGACCAGCGCGGCGAGCGTCGCGACAACACCCGCGGTCGCCGTGACGACAACAACGACGGCGACGATACCGGCAACCGCCGTAACCGTCGCAACCGTCGTGACCGCAACGAGCAGAACGACCGGAGCGACCGTAGCGATCGTCGTGGGGGTCAGGACAGCCGTGACGGCAATACCCGCAGCGACCGTTTCCGTGACCGCAATGAACGCCGCCGTGGTCGCGCGCAGGGACCGGACGTCGACGACGTCGAAGTAACCGAAGACGACGTCCTGCTGCCTGTCGCCGGCATCCTGGACGTACTGGAGAACTACGCGTTCATCCGTACATCCGGCTACCTGCCCGGTGCCAACGACGTCTACGTATCCTTGGCGCAGGTCAAGAAGTACAACCTTCGCAAGGGCGACGCCGTCGTCGGTGCCATCCGCGCACCGCGTGACGGTGAGGACCGCAGTCAGCAGTCCGCCCGCCAGAAGTTCAATGCGCTGGTTCGCGTCACTTCCGTCAATGGCAAGACGCCCGAAGAGCTCAAGGATCGCGTCGAGTTCGCCAAGCTTGTGCCGCTGTACCCGTCCGAGCGTCTGCGCCTCGAAACCGACCCCAAGAAGATTGGCCCGCGAGTCATCGACCTCGTGGCACCGATCGGCAAGGGCCAGCGCGGCTTGATCGTCTCCCCGCCGAAGGCCGGCAAGACGCTCATCCTACAGTCCATCGCAAATGCAATCACCACCAACAACCCTGAGGTTCACCTCATGATGGTTCTGGTTGACGAGCGACCCGAAGAAGTCACGGACATGCAGCGGACCGTCAAGGGCGAGGTCATTGCCTCCACCTTCGATCGTCCCGCCGACGACCACACCACCGTTGCCGAGCTCTCCATTGAACGTGCCAAGCGTCTCGTGGAAATGGGCATGGACGTGGTGGTTCTGCTGGACTCCATGACCCGCCTGGGCCGTGCCTACAACCTGGCAGCACCGGCCTCCGGCCGCATCCTGTCCGGCGGTGTCGATTCTGCAGCACTGTACCCGCCGAAGCGCTTCTTCGGTGCAGCCCGCAACATCGAAAACGGTGGCTCGCTCACCATCCTTGCAACCGCACTCGTCGAGACCGGTTCCAAGATGGACGAGGTCATCTTCGAAGAGTTCAAGGGCACCGGCAACATGGAGCTCCGCCTTTCCCGCCAGTTGGCAGACAAGCGTATCTTCCCGGCCGTGGACGTCAATGCGTCCGGTACTCGCCGTGAAGAGAACCTGCTCTCGCCTGAAGAGGTCAAGATCATGTGGAAGCTGCGCCGCGTCCTTTCGGGCCTGGAGCAGCAGCAGAGCCTTGAGCTGCTGACCAACAAGATCCGGGAGACGCAGAGCAACGTCGAGTTCCTCATGCAGGTTCAGAAGACGACGCTCGGAGCGAAGTCGGACAACGACAAATAGCGTTATCTGGGGTGGGGCCGTCGAGTAATTTTGCCGGCCCCGCCCCTTCGCGTTGCTGCTGACATACTGCGTACGTCAGCAGCAACGCTACGACAGGCCCGATGCCACTCCCGGGCCGGCAAAATTACTCGACGGCGGTCAGGTCACCTTGAGCGTTGCCGTCACCTTCGCTGGCCGGCTTATTTGAGCGGTTGGTCGTTAAGTCACCAACCGTCGCAACTAGACTTGTCTGCGAGTCGAAAGAGGTTTGAAAATGTTTGAGTCCGTACAGGGATTGCTTGATGAGCATGCTGCTATTCAGGCGCAGTTGAGTGATCCTGCCGTTTATGCCGATCAGTCTGCTGCCAGGAAGTTGGGGCGGCGGTCAGCTCAGCTTCAGGGCATTGTGGAGGCGTACAACAAGTGGCGCGGGCTCAACGATGACCTGGAAGCTGCCAAAGAGATGGCTGACGAGGATCCCGAATTCGCTGCCGAAGTGGAGCAGCTGGAGGAACAGATCCCCGCCGCACAAGAGCGGCTGCGTCGTCTGCTGATCCCGCGTGATCCGGACGACGCCCGCAACGTCATCCTCGAAGTGAAGGGTGGCGAAGGCGGCGACGAAGCTGCATTGTTCGCCGGCGACCTTCTGCGCATGTACATGCGTTATGCGGAGTCGCGCGGCTGGAAGACCGAAATGATTTCCGCCACTGAATCCGATCTGGGTGGCTATAAGGACGTTGCAGTTGCCATCAAGGGCAACTCCAACGATCCTGCGCAGGGCGTTTTTGCCCGTTTGAAGTTTGAAGGCGGCGTCCACCGAGTGCAGCGCGTACCCGTCACGGAGTCGCAGGGCCGCATTCACACTTCGGCCGCCGGCGTGCTGGTGCTTCCCGAAGTTGATGAGCCCGAAGAACTCGAGATCAGCCAGAACGACCTCAAGATTGACGTTTACCGTTCATCCGGGCCCGGTGGCCAGTCCGTGAACACCACCGACTCCGCTGTACGCATTACTCACTTGCCTACGGGCATCGTTGTAGCAATGCAGAACGAAAAGTCGCAGCTGCAGAACCGCGAAGCCGGCATGCGCGTTCTCCGCGCCCGCCTCCTGGCCCACCAGCAGGAACAGATTGACGCCGCCAACTCGGAACAGCGCAAGTCGCAGATCCGCACCATGGACCGTTCCGAGCGCATCCGTACGTACAACTTCCCGGAAAACCGTATTGCTGACCACCGAACCGGCTACAAGGCCTACAACCTTGATGCCGTCATGAACGGTGATCTTGAACCAGTGATCCAGTCAGCCATTGAAGCTGACGAGCAGGCACGCCTGGACGCAATCGGCGAGTAACGACCTGCCGATCAGAGCAGCGCCGAACAACCACAGCGCCGAACAACCACAGCAGAGTACATCCATGACGTTTCACCAAGGCCAAAGCCTCGCGGACGCTGTCCGCGAGGCTACTGCTGTCCTGTCCGACGCCGGCGTACCCAGCCCGCGTGTGGATGCCGAGTTGCTTGCCGATCACCTACTGGGCGTCGGCCTTGGTCGTCTCCGTGCCCTGTTGCTCGGCGACACTCCCGCTCCCGAAGGTTACCGGGAACTGGTGGAGGAACGCGCGGGACGCGTCCCCCTCCAGCACATCACCGGCGTCGCATATTTCCGGCACCTGGCGTTGCGGGTGGGTCCGGGCGTTTTCATTCCGCGTCCCGAAACGGAGTCAGTTGTTCAGTTGGTCATCGACCACCTCTCAGGACTGCAAAGTCCCAAGGTGGTGGATCTTGGCACAGGATCAGGTGCAATCGCCGGCTCCATCGCCTACGAAATCCCAGGCGCTGAAGTGCATGCGGTGGAATTCAGCACGCTCGCGCATGCCTGGGCTGCCAGAAACCTCGAACCGCTGGGCGTGGTACTTATTGAAGGCGACTTACGGGATGCCCTTCCCGAGCACAACGGAACCTTCGACGTCGTCGTATCCAATCCGCCGTACATTCCGGCCGAAGCGATCCCCACAGAGCCTGAAGTTGCACTGCACGATCCACCAGAGGCGCTTTACGGCGGGGGAGCGGACGGCATGGTACTTCCGACCGCGGCAGCTGCCTCAGCGGCCCGTCTCCTCAAGCCCGGTGGCTATTTTGTGATGGAGCACGCGGAAGTCCAGGCTGCATGGATCTGCCGGATGCTGCAAAGAACCGGACGTTGGAACAACGTCACCACGCACTACGACCTGAACGGCAAGGAACGTGCCACCAGCGCGATCCTGGCAAGCCTGTCTCCTGATGAGTGAAAGAATGGCGCTGTGACCACAACCTATAACTGCACTTCCGATGACCAGCGTTCTGAAGGGCTTCAGCATGCCCAGCGCGCCATCAGCGAGAAGAAGTGCGTCGTGCTGCCAACAGACACCGTCTACGGTATTGCCGCAGATGCTTTCTCGCCGTTGGCCGTGACCATGTTGTTGGCCTCCAAAGGGCGCAGCCGTCAAATGCCTCCTCCGGTCCTGATTCCACGGGTCAACGCCCTGGACGGACTGGCCACCGACGTACCAGCCGATGCCCGGGCGCTGGCCCAAGCCTTCTGGCCCGGTGGGTTGACGCTGATCCTTCATGCCCAGCCGTCCTTGGACTGGGACCTCGGCGAGACCAAGGGCACCGTTGCCCTGAGGATGCCCGACGACCAGATCGCCCTGGAACTCCTGGGGCTCACGGGCCCCTTGGCTGTTTCCTCCGCCAACCGGACGGGCCAGGAAGCGGCACAGACAGCCTCGGAAGCGCGACTCCAACTGGCGGAGTCCGTTGAGGTCTACCTCGAAGGCGGCTTCCGTCCGGTCAAGGGAACTGCTGCCTTGCCCTCGACGATTGTGGACGCCACGTCCACTCCGTTCCGGGTGGTGCGCCAAGGAGCGATTGAGCTGGAACGGCTTCGCGAGATCGTTCCGTCCATCCTGGGTGTTGGTGAAACCATTCCTGCTGCGCCGCCGGCTTCTGATGACACGGCAACCGAAGAACCTGTAGTTGAAGCGACCCCAGGTGAAGAGACCGCAGTTGAAGAGACCCCAGTTGAAGAAACTGCAGCCGACGCCGTCGTCGTCGAGGAGTCAACCCATGAGACTGCAAAGCCGGAGGCCTCCAACGAAGCCAAGTCCGAATGATTCCGGAGCGTCAACGCGTCCCCGTCCTTGACGTCGACGCCACGCCGATGCGCGTCAATGAGGTTATAGACGCAATGGGCAGTCTCATTTCAGCCGGATCAACCGCTACCGTTCTTGGCCACAATCTGCACAGCATCACGTTGCTTCATTCGCGCCCGGATGTCCGTTCTTTGTATGAGGGCAGCTCGATCGTCCTCTTGGATGGTGCTCCCGTCGCGATGCTCTGGGGGCTAGCCCACAAGCGTCAACTCCAGCCCTTGGGTGAGGGAACCATGGCATACCGGCTGGGTTCCATGGATTGGATCCCGGAGCTTGGAAAGGTCAAGGGGCTGGAGCGCGTGGCCGTAGTAGGCGCGGGACGCGCGGCCAATACGACGGCGGTCGCCCGGCTGCGCGCTATCGTCCCCGGTGCAACAGTGGACGGAATGCCCGGTGAGGGGTGGGACAGCACCCTGGAAGACGCGGTGGTGGACTGGCTGACGGACTTCCGTCCGCAGTTGGTCCTGTTGGGACTCGGGATGCCCCTTCAGGAGGCTGTCCTTCACCGCAGGCTCGCCCATCTGCCGGCTGCCGTTTATTGCGCCGTCGGCGGCGCCATTGAGCAGGTTGCGGGCATCCAGAAACTGGCGCCGCGGTGGCTTGGTCGCCTAGGACTCGAGTGGGCCTGGCGGCTGGTCCTTCACCCGGGCCGCGTGGCTTACAGAGTTTTTGTTGAACCTTGGAAGCTGGCTGGCCTGCTGATCGGGCGCCGTTTCCAACCATCCAAGACCAAAGGCAAGTAAATGACGTCCCACCCTGTCGTGGTCGCTGTTGTAGTGACCTATAACCGGCGTGAACTTCTCCAGACCACCTTGGACGGCATTGCTGCAGGTACACAGGTACCGGACGCCGTCGTGATCGTGGACAACGCCTCCACGGATGAAACCGCTGAGTTCCTCCAGCAGTACCACGGCGCATTGACCACTGATGTGGTCACCTTGAACACCAACGTGGGCGGTGCCGGGGGTTTCGTCGTCGGCATGGAACGGGCTGTACTCGACCACGGGGCGGATCACGTGTGGATCATGGACGACGACACCGAACCTCAGCCGAACGCCCTGCGCGAGGCGTTGGACCTCTCCGAGTCCTACCTTCGGGAAACCGGAGAGGCACCGGCGTTCATCGCCAGCCGTGTGGTGTGGACTGATGGCCGCGACCACCCGATGAACCGCATGCGGCCGCGTATGGGGGCAAGCGAGAACGCGCGCACCGCTGCTGCCAGGCTGGGTGCCACCCAAATCCGCAGTGCTTCCTTCGTGTCGGTGCTGATTCGTGCTGAGGAAATCAGACAGCACGGCCTGCCCATCGCGGACTACTTCATCTGGAATGACGATCTGGAGTACACCGCCAGGATTTCCCGTAGAGGGACCGCGCTGACTACCAACGCATCAGTGGCCAATCACCATACGAAGGTCTTTGGCGACGCCGGAGCGGATCCTGGCGCGCGCTTCTACTATGAAGTGCGAAACAAGCTCTGGGTTTACACTCGATCGAACGCCTTGGCACCGTGGGAAAAGGTTCTTTTTACGGGTGCTTCATTGCGCAACTGGACCCGCACGATTGCCGCCTCGCCGAATCGTAAGGTGCTGTTGGCCGGTCTTCTCAAGGGCCTGCGCCACAGCCTGAGAGCCCCGCGCGCCAACGCCCATGTGCTGAACGGAATCTACGCACTGCGTAACGTCCAGGAGCCCGTCAGGTAGCCATGAGGCGGCCTGAACCCTAGCCGAACACGCTGGGGCTTCGCGGCTGCATCACAGGGTGGTCACGGCCATTGGCATTAGTATCGTGACTAGAGTCCACAGAAATCCCGCAACATTCGGCACAGCCGGTGCAGGCATGGCGACGGAGTAGTTCCATTTATCCAAAGACAGATTTCCACACCTTGAGCTGCCCACAACCCGACGGCATTCAATCCCGCCGGCTGCATTCGATGATCCATTCTTGCCCTCTGGTGTGCGGGCTGCTATTCGGGGCCGCGTCATGATCATGTACATGCTGATGGCCCTGACGGCGGCCGTTGTAGCGTACGCCGGGACGTGGGGTGCCCGCGTGCTGGGAAACAAGCTGCGGTTGTATCAGCCCATACGTAGCCGTGACATGCACTCGGCGCTGATCTCAAAACTCGGTGGACTGGGCATTTTTGTCGGATTCTTCGTCGCACTGGTGGTGGCGAGCAATTCCTTCTTCGTTAAGGACATCTTCAGGCACAACGATGCACCTTGGGGGATCCTGGCGGGTGCCGTGGTGATCGTCGCTGTGGGGGTGGCTGATGACATCCTTGACATCCGTTGGTGGATCAAATTGCTGGGCCAGGCTGCAGCTGCGTTGATCGTGGCCATCTGGGGCGTGCGGATGTCTGTGGTTCCCTTCATCCCGGAACCGATTGTCCTTGAGTCCGAGGTAGTTCAGATTGCGCTGACCGCAGGGCTAATTGTTACCACCATGAATGCGGTCAACTTCATTGATGGACTGGACGGATTGGCCGCCGGCGTCGCCATCATCGGTGGCGGAGCCTTCTTCCTTACCGCCTACTGGGTTCACCGTAACAATCCGTCCACGGACAACTCGGACCTCGCGACACTCCTGATGGCCATCCTGGTTGGCAGCTGCATCGGATTCCTGCCGCACAATTGGTTCCCCGCCAAAATCTTCATGGGAGATTCCGGGGCGATGCTCATTGGCTTGCTCATGGCTTCGGCCGGCGTCGTGGCCACCGGGCAGATCAGCTCCGGTCTCTACGACCGCGCCAACGGTATCCCCACCATTGTTCCCATCTTGCTGCCCTTTGCCGTGCTTTCCCTGCCCCTTCTTGATTTGGGGATGGCCGTTGTCCGAAGAACAGCCAGAGGCCAGTCACCGTGGTCCGCTGACCGCGGGCACCTTCATCACAAATTGGTGGACCTTGGGTACTCGCACCGCAGCGCCGTCGTCATGCTTTATGTTTGGACGAGCATTCTTGCCTTTGGCGGCGTCGCCTTTGCGGTGTTCCCATGGCAGATCGTGCTCATTGTCCTCATAGCGGCAGCGCTGGTCATGGCTGCCGTGACGGCGTGGCCCTACTTCACCCGGAACTCGACGCGTCCGGGGGAGTAGTTGTGAGAGTCGGTTATGGTCACAGTTCTATCTCATGTAGAATTCTTACTGCGGACAGTCACTCGCCCGTAACCCCACTTTGAGAATATGGCACCCGTGCCACGAGGATTGGTATCCCCATGACATCCAACGCCGAAACCGGACACCCGTCCGGTAAACGTGGTGTTGGGGCCGTTGGCAAGCCGTCCTCGTTGTGGCTCCGGTTGCTTCTTCTTAGTTCCGTAGCAGCTCTGGCAGCCACTGCCGTCACCTGCGTGATTGCGGCCTTCATGAACGGCGGACAAGGCGCGCTATCAGCCGCGTTCGGTGCCGTGCTGGTCATGCTCTTCTTTGGAATCAGCCTTTTGATCGGTCACTTTGTTGGCCGTAACAACCCCTCCGGCGCAGTAGGCCTCTTTGTTGCAACATATTTCATCAAGGTGGTCGGCTTTGCTGTAGTGCTTTTTGTGCTGGGTGCTCCGGACTGGCTCCATGGCCGATGGTTCCTCATCGGTGCCGTTGTGACAGTCGTGTTCTGGCAAGCCGCCGAAATCTACGGCTTCAGCAAGGCCCGTCTCCAGATCTACAACGATCCAGAGGAGCAGAAGGGTGGCCCGGATGTCTCCGCGTAAGCGCTATACACGCCCCGGGGCCACTACTCAGCAGCCCGTCAAACATGGTGAATCAGCAGAAGCCGGAAACGATGGCGGATACAACGCCGGCATAGCCGTCTTCAGCTACATCATTGGCGGGATCATTGTCTGGAGTTTGATAGGCTGGGGTCTGGATAATCTGTGGGGGACCCGCTGGATTGTGCTCCTTGGCGCTCTGCTGGGAGCCGCAGGAGGGTTCTATCTTTCCCATATGCATGGCCTCACCAGACAAAGCTCCTCATCTGGCGAGAGCAAAGCAGACAGCGGTCCGTCCACGGACGGGGACAGTAATGCCAAATAATTTCACATGGATTACAGATGCGTCCAACGCGTCCGGATTCCAACCAATGCCCAATGATGGACACAGCAGAGAGGAAACGCGTTGATCGCGCTTGCGCTCCCCGCCCAGGATTCGGGGTCATTCACCCCACCCGGAATCGACGAAATGCACCTGCCGGCAATCCTGCCTTGGGGTGCGCACGATGGCTTCTCCAAGCAGATGTTGCTGGTGATCCTTTCGGTCGTCATTATCGCTACATTCTTCATCCTCGCTGCACGTAAGCAGCAGCTGGTACCCGGCAAGCTGCAGTTCGCAGGCGAGATGGCGTACGGCTTCGTGCGCAACAGCATCGCCAAGGACATCATCGGCGGCAAGGACTTCATCAAGTACGTCCCGCTGCTGTTCAGCTTGTTCTTCTTCATCCTGGTGAACAACATCTATGGCGCCATCCCGCTGATCCAGCTCCCGAGCTTCTCGCATGTAGGCGGCGCCTACGTCATGGCCGGCATCGTATATGTCACCTGGATCGCCATCGGCATCAAGAAGAACGGCCTGAAGTACTTCAAACTCGCCACCGTTCCCTCCGGTGTTCCGTGGTACATCCTTCCGATCGTCGTACCGATCGAAATCATCTCCAACTTCCTGGTCCGCCCGGTCACGCACAGCCTCCGTCTGTTTGCGACCATGCTGGCAGGCCACTTGATCGTCATGCTCGCCGGTTCCGGCATCGAGTTCCTTGTTATGCAGGAGAACGTCCTGCTCAAGGGCGCATCGGTACTGGTGCTGGTAGGCGCCGTGGCCATGTACATGCTCGAAGCACTGATCATGGCCCTGCAGGCTTACGTGTTCACACTGTTGACCGCGATCTACATCGAAGGCGCCCTGCACGCCGACAGCCACTAGGCTCCCAAAACTTCCCCTCGCGGGGATGAAGCAACCCAAACAACCTGCCGCACGGGCGGCATCTTGAAAGGAAGAAAAAATGGAAGGCACCATCAACGGCTCCCTCAACCTCATCGGCTACGGTCTCTCGGCCATCGGCGGTGGTATCGGTGTGGGTCTCGTGTTCGCCGCTTACATCAACGGTGTTGCACGTCAGCCGGAAGCTCAGCGTGTGCTGCAGCCGATCGCGTTCCTTGGTCTGGCTCTGACTGAAGCTCTCGCCATCCTCGGCCTGGTCTTCGCTTTCGTTCTTTCCTAGTCCTGGAACCCAAGCGAATCCCAAGCACGAGTAGATAGGACGGGTGAAATATGAATCAGCTGATCATCTCAGCCGCCACTGAAGGCGCTGCGGAGGCTAATCCGCTCGTTCCCAACGTCTGGGAAATGGGCGTAGTCCTCGTGGGCTTTGCGGTCCTCATGTACATCGTGGTCAAGTTTGTTGTCCCGATGTTCGAGAAGACTTTCGCAGAGCGCGCTGAAGCAATCGAAGGTGGCATTGCAAAGGCCGAAGCGGCCCAGGCGGAAGCTTCTGCAGCTCTTGAAGAGTACAAGCAGCAGCTCACCGACGCCCGTGCCGAAGCCAACCGCATCCGCGAAGAAGCACGCGCCGAAGGCGCCCAGATCCTCGCGGACCTGAAGGCAAAGGCTGCGGCAGAATCTGCACGCATCACTGAGCAGGCACATGCTGCCATCGAGTCGGAGCGCCAGGCAGCTGTTGTCTCGCTTCGTTCGGAGGTTGGCACATTGGCCACCACGCTGGCCGGCCGCATCGTTGGGGAAGCACTCACCGACGATCAGCGTGCCGCGCGCGTTGTGGACCGCTTCCTGGCAGATCTGGAGACCCAGAGCGCAGGTGCAGCTAAGTAATGGCAGGTATATCGAGCGAATCGCTGACCACAGCGCTGGCGCAGCTGGAAGCCAAGCTTCCCTTCGCCTCGCTGCAGTTGGCTAAGGACCTCTTCGGAATCCTGGGAACGGTGGACAGCTCGGCTGGCTTGCGCCGCGCCCTGACTGACCCGTCCCGTTCCGGTGACGAGAAGTCGGCGCTGGTCAAGCAGCTGGTTGGCGGAAAAGTCTCCGCTGATGCTGCTGAGATTGCAGGCGGATTGGCCAGCTCGCGCTGGGCATCGGCACGCGATATCGGCGATGCACTCGAGACGCTTGCCGCCACGGTTGTCATTGCCGTAGCTGAAAACAAGTCGGCCGTTTCTGCCTCCGGTATCACGGGGCTGGAAGAGCTGGAAAACGACCTGTTTGCCTTCAACCAGGCCGTCGCCTCCAGCCACGAAGTACAACGTGCTCTGTCTGAGCCGCAGGCATCACCAGCGGCGAAGATTGCATTGGCCGAGAAACTTGTTCCTGGCAGCAGCGAGGAAGCAAAAGTTCTCATCAGCCAGGCAGTTACGCAGCCGCGTGGTGTCAAGCCGAGCAAGCTCGTCGAGTCATTCGCCAAGCTTGCAGCCAAGCGTCAGCAGCGCTGGATTGCAACTGTCAGCGTTACCCGTCCGTTGACGGAAACGCAGGCCAGCCGTCTGCAGGCCGGGCTGGATGCCCTGTACGGCCGCGAACTGAAGGTCAACGTCAATGTTGATCCCGCACTGATCGGTGGAATCCGCGTGCAGGTGGGTGACGAAGTGCTCGACGCTTCGGTTATCGCCCGCCTGACCGAACTCCGCCGCCAGCTCGCTGGCTAGCGAAGACAAAGCACAACTTAACTGATATAAAACCCGGTCATCGTGAGCAACGATGATCACGAAAACAGGAGAGCAGGGACTGCAGATGGCCGAATTGACCATCAACGCCGACGACGTCCGTAATGCGTTGAACGAGTTCGCGGCGTCCTACGAACCCGGAAACGCAGAGCGCGTAGAGGTTGGTCGTGTGACCACCGCAAGTGACGGCATCGCCCGTGTTGAGGGTCTTCCCTCGGTCATGGCGAACGAGCTGCTTCGCTTCGAAGATGGCACGCTGGGCCTGGCCCAGAACCTTGACGTCCGCGAGATCGGTGTCATTATCCTCGGTGACTTCACCGGTATTGAAGAAGGCCAGGAAGTTCACCGTACCGGTGAGATCCTGTCCGTTCCCGTTGGCGACGCCTTCCTGGGTCGCGTTGTCGACCCCCTGGGCCAGCCCATCGATGACCTCGGCGAAATCAAGGCCGAGGCCACCCGTGCACTGGAACTTCAGGCTCCGGGCGTTACCGAACGCAAGTCGGTTCACGAACCGATGCAGACCGGCCTCAAGGCTATCGATGCCATGATCCCGATCGGCCGTGGCCAGCGTCAGCTGATCATCGGTGACCGCCAGACCGGCAAGACCGCCATCGCCGTGGACACCATCATCAACCAGAAGGCCAACTGGGCTTCGGGAGATGTCACCAAGCAGGTACGTTGCGTCTATGTTGGTGTTGGCCAGAAGGCTTCCACCATCGCAGCCGTTCGTCAGACCCTCGAGGATCACGGCGCACTGGAGTACACCACCATCGTGGCGTCCCCGGCATCTGACCCCGCCGGCTTCAAGTACTTGGCACCGTATGCAGGTTCGGCCATCGGCCAGCACTGGATGTACGGCGGCAAGCACGTTCTGGTGATCTTCGATGACCTGTCCAAGCAGGCCGAAGCCTACCGCGCCGTATCCCTGCTGCTGCGTCGTCCGCCGGGACGCGAAGCATACCCGGGTGACGTTTTCTACTTGCACTCCCGTCTGCTGGAGCGTTGTGCCAAGCTCTCCGACGAGCTCGGTGCAGGTTCCATGACCGGTCTGCCGATCGTCGAGACCAAGGCAAATGACGTTTCTGCCTACATCCCGACCAACGTGATCTCCATTACCGATGGCCAGATCTTCCTCCAGTCGGACCTCTTCAACGCCAACCAGCGTCCCGCTGTTGACGTTGGTGTGTCCGTCTCCCGCGTTGGTGGCGCTGCACAGGTCAAGTCCATGAAGAAGGTCTCCGGTACCTTGAAGCTGGACCTGGCTCAGTACCGCGACATGCAGGCATTCGCTATGTTCGCCTCTGACCTGGATGCTGCTTCCCGTCAGCAGCTGACCCGTGGTGCACGCCTGATGGAACTGCTGAAGCAGGGCCAGTACTCACCGTTCCCGGTTGAGAACCAGGTTGTGTCCATCTGGGCCGGTACCAACGGTTACCTGGACGACGTTCCGGTTGAGGACATCAGCCGCTTCGAGTCCGAATTCCTGGAGCACCTCACGCACAAGTCCTCCATCCTGACCACGCTGGCTCAGACCAACGTCCTGGATGACGACACCGCTGCAGCCTTGAAGGAAGCCATTGTTTCCTTCAAGAAGGGCTTCTTCGGCGAAGGCGACAACCACCTGGTTGGCGCTGGCCACGAAGAGCACGCAGCGATCTCCGGCGGCGACGTCGACCAGGAAAAGATCGTCAAGCAGAAGCGCTAGTTTCGATAACCTGCTCTGCCGGGGTCCGTAAGGGCCCCGGCAGGGCAGCACATCGGGAACTTAGGAAAGGATAAGTATGGGAGCCCAGATTCGGGTCTACCGTCAGAAGATCAGCTCGACGACGTCGATGCGCAAGATCTTCAAGGCGATGGAACTGATCGCTACCTCGCGCATCGGTAAGGCCCGCGCCCGCGTAGCAGCTTCACTGCCTTACGCGAACGCGATTACCCGCGCCGTTTCTGCTGTCGCAACTCAGAGCGAAATCGACCACCCGCTGACCACCGAGCCGGAGCAGATCCGCCGCGCCGCAGTCCTGATCATTACATCGGACCGCGGTCTTGCAGGATCCTACTCCGCAAGTGTGCTCAAGCAGGCTGAAGGTCTCACCGAGCTTCTTCACGCAGAAGGCAAGGAAGTCAAGGCGTACCTGGTTGGCCGCAAGGCGCAGGCGTACTTCGATTTCCGCAACCGGTCCTACGCCCGCGTATGGACCGGTGGCACGGACGCACCGGAATTCGAAACCGCGCAGGAAGTCGGAGCTGCACTTCTTGAAGACTTCTCCACCGACTTCGAAGAGGGCGGCGTGGACGAGATCCACGTTGTGTACACCCGCTTCAAGTCCATGGTGACGCAGGAGCCGACGGTCATCCGTTTGCTTCCGCTGGAGGTCGTAGAGGAGGAAGCAGCCTCGGAATCCGAGCTGTTGCCGTTGTACGAGTTTGAACCGGAAACAGAGCAGGTGCTTGACGCACTGCTTCCGCGTTACATCGAGTCCCGCATTTTCGCAGCCATGCTGCAGGCCGCAGCTTCCGAGCTCGCAGCCCGCCAGCGCGCTATGAAGTCGGCCGGTGACAACGCTACGGATTTGATCAAGAAGTACACGCGCCTTCGCAACACGGCCCGCCAGGCCGAGATTACGCAGGAGCTTTCCGAAATCGTGGCCGGCGCAGACGCCCTCGCGTCCTAGCCAGCAACGGATTCGGCTCAAAGCCGCACCTGCACCAAACAGATAAACTTAACCCCACGCCATCTACTGAGTGAAGTGAGAGAGATGACTGCCACTGCTACCGAACACGTAGCTACGGCCGGTGCCACCGGCCGCATTGCCCGTGTTATTGGTCCGGTTGTCGACGTCGAATTCCCGGCTGACGCAATCCCCTCGATTTACAACGCTCTGACCACTGAGATCACTCTCAACGGCCAGACGAAAACCATCACGTTCGAGACCTCCCAGCACTTGGGTGACAACCTCGTTCGCGCCATCTCCCTGCAGGCAACCGACGGCCTGGTCCGCGGTACCACCGTGCGGGACTCCGGCTCTCCCATCTCCGTGCCCGTCGGCGACGGCGTCAAGGGCCACATCTTCAACGTTCTCGGCAAGCCGCTGGACGTCGAAGAGTCCGAGATCAAGGCAGATGCCTACTGGCCGATCCACCGCAAGGCTCCGTCCTTCGCGTCCCTCGAGGGCTCCACGGAGATGCTCGAGACCGGCATCAAGGTCATCGACCTTCTCACCCCGTACATCAAGGGTGGAAAGATCGGCCTGTTCGGCGGCGCCGGCGTTGGCAAGACCGTTCTGATCCAGGAAATGATCACCCGTGTTGCCCGCAACTTCGGTGGTACCTCGGTATTCGCCGGTGTTGGTGAGCGTACCCGTGAAGGAAACGACCTCTGGGTTGAAATGGAAGAGGCAGGCGTTCTCAAGGACACCGCCCTTGTGTTCGGCCAGATGGATGAGCCGCCGGGAACGCGCCTTCGCGTGGCCCTGTCTGCCCTGACCATGGCGGAGTACTTCCGCGATGTTCAGAACCAGGACGTGTTGCTCTTCATCGACAACATCTTCCGCTTCACGCAGGCAGGTTCGGAAGTCTCCACGCTGCTCGGCCGTATGCCGTCCGCTGTGGGTTACCAGCCCAACCTTGCTGACGAGATGGGTCTGCTCCAGGAGCGCATTACCTCCACCAAGGGTCACTCCATCACGTCGATGCAGGCCATTTACGTGCCGGCTGACGACTACACCGACCCGGCTCCGGCAACGACCTTCGCACACCTGGACGCGACCACGGAACTTTCCCGTGAAATCGCCTCCCGTGGTTTGTACCCGGCCGTTGATCCGCTGACGTCCACCTCCCGTATTCTGGATCCCCAGTACATCGGCAAGGATCACTACAACACGGCTGTCCGTGTAAAGCAGATCCTGCAGAAGAACAAGGAACTTCAGGACATCATCGCCATCCTCGGTGTTGACGAACTGTCTGAAGAGGACAAGATCGTCGTGTCCCGTGCACGTCGTATCCAGCAGTTCCTCTCCCAGAACACCTACACCGCCAAGCAGTTCACCGGCGTCGAAGGCTCCACCGTGTCCATCAAGGACACCGTGGAAGGCTTCACGGCTATCTGCGACGGCGAGCTTGACCACATCGCAGAGCAGGCGTTCTTCAACGTCGGCGGCCTGGATGACGTCGAGCGTCAGTGGGCCAAGATCCAGGAACAGACCAAGTAGTATGGCTGAGCTCGAGGTTGAGATTGTCGCAGCGGACCACTTCGTGTGGTCCGGTGCGGCCAAGATGGTGAAGGCCCGCACCAGCGATGGTGAAATCGGAATCCTGCCGGGCCACTCGCCCCTTTTGGCCATCATGGCCGCGGGCGAGCTGGCAATCCAGCCGGTTTCCGGTGATCGCATTGCAGTAGTCGTTGACGGCGGATTCTTCTCCGTCGACAACGATCGCGTGGTGATTGTTGCTGACAACGCCAAATTGGGCGAAGCGGCTACAGCGGGGATCCGATAGCACGACCTTGATGGACGATTCCCTTATTCCGTTCATCGCCCTGGCAACAGCGTTTACGTTGCTGATTATTTCACTGTGCCTTTTCGGGGTGCGTCGCTTCAATCTGCGGCGCGCCCTGGGCACGGTCGACGCCTCCATTTGCATGGCTGGAAACAGCTGGCAGATGGGGGTTTGTCGTTATCAGGACAACGAGCTCGAGTGGTTCCGCCTGATGTCCCTGAGCGTCATCCCCAAACATAAATTCACGCGCAGCTCCCTTGAATTGTTGGGACGCCGTCAGCCCACGGAAGACGAGCTCGTCCGGATTCAACCTGGCGTCGTGGTGGTTGAACTGCAGTATGAAGGTCAGAAGTTCATGCTCGCCATGAATTTCGATGCCTATGCTGGTTTGTCGTCCTGGCTCGAAGCGGGGCCGGTCATCGGCGTCGGAACCTGGCGTTAGGCGTTATGGATTTTCTTTCGGACGTCAGCTTGGTGGATGGGCCTTTCCTTTGGTTCAGTATCGCCTGCGGTGGAGTCGGCGGGGCCTACCTCCTATGGCGTCGACGACGATCTTGGCTGCTGCTGGTACCGGCCAGCCTGCTTGTGGCGATCGGGGTAGTGGCCCTTATTCACTGGATCCTTGTGGATCTGTTGGCCACATTCTCGGAGAACCTGCCGTTTCAGACCGTGGCTTGGGCGGTACCAGCTGTCGCTGCAGTGCTCCTGTGCGTTGCGCGGTTTCCCCGAAATTCCTGGCGCGGCCGTTCGTTCAGCGTGGCGGCGATGTTTGGCGTTCTTCTTTTATGCGTTGTCCAGATAAACCTCTATTTCGGACTGAACAACACGGTCTCGGACCTGCTGGGTACCGCGGTGGCACGCATACAGCCACTTGAAGCGAGCCTCAAACGCAGTCCGGATGCAAAGCCAGGCCCTGCCCTGTCCGCATGGAAAGCCCCCGATTCCATGCCCCGAAACGACGTCCTGCGCAAAGCCGCCATTCCTGGAACCGCTTCAGGTTTCAACGCACGGGATGCTTATATTTACTTGCCGCCCTCCTACCAGACTGCAGAACGTCCAACCTTGCCTGTGCTTGTCCTCTTCGCTGGTCAACCAGGCGGTCCTGCGGACTGGCTTACCGGTGGCCAGCTCCGGTCCCTCCTGGACCAGTACGCTGAAGCCCATCAGGGAATCGCCCCTGTCACCGTGGTGGTGGACCCCAACGGATCAGCCAATGCCAACACCATGTGTATGGATAGCAAAATCGCTTCCGTGGATACGTATCTTTCGCAGGATGTACCCACGTGGATCACTGAAACGCTGGATGTCTCCAGGGATCACAAGCTGTGGGCTGTAGGCGGTTTTTCCTTTGGCGGCACGTGTGCCATGCAGATGGGAACCTCCCACCCGGACCTTTTCGCGTCCATTCTTCCCTTCGCCGCCGAGCGGGAACCTGCACTCGCTAAAGACAGAAGCAAGACAATCTCGGACTCGTTCGACGGTGATGTTGAATCGTTCGAGTCCAGGACACCTTTGGTGTTGATGCAGCAACGCGATTTCTCCGGAAGCGGTGTGTACCTGGTTTCAGGTGAGGCTGACCATGAGTTCACCAGCTACATGCATGAGCTTGCGGACGCTGCAAGAAACGCCGGTTTTGCAACTGAAGAACATTCAATTCCACAGGCCGGGCACTCATGGGACGCCGTGATACGTGGCATGCCCGGTGGCCTCGACTTCCTGGCCTCCCGATGGGGGTTGCGGCGGTGAGCCTGGCCGTCAAAGGCGTGATCAGACCTGCGTTGGGCCAAGCAGGACGGCATCTGCGATCAACGCCGTTCACAATGATGGTTCTCGCCCTCTTTGTTGGCCTGTCTTTGGTGTCTGCGAGCTTCCTGACGGGCCCGGCGGAGCCTTGGCTTTCCGTTGCCAGTGTTTCGCTGGAGGGTCTGCGGTCCGGAGAATGGTGGTCTATTTGGACGTCGTTGTTCTTCACCACCAATCCAGTGGCCTATGTCACGGCTGTCCTAATGATTCTGTTTTTCCTTGGCTTGGCAGAGCGGCACCTGGGATCCCTCAGGACGGCCGGAGTGCTCTTTGGTGGCCAGTTCGCCTGCGTATCCGCCTTCCTCCTTGTAACCCAGGTTGCCCAATACCTGGGCGACGGCTGGCTATCAGGAATGGCCGGCATCCGCCTGATCGGCCCCTACGGCGCCGTCCTCACCACCGTTTTGGCAGCCAGTGCGATCCTGCCCACCTTGTGGCAACGGCGCCTGAGGACCGTGGTGCTCGCGATTTCCCTGCTATTGGTTCTGTACGTAGGGCATGCGGAGACCGTGGTGGGCTTCCTGGGCGCGCTCATAGGTCTACTGACCGGGTGGTGGATGCAAAGCAGCCAGGGCCATCTCCACCTGCACAGGTCAACCAGCCGGGAAATCCGCAACCTTCTTTCATTGACCATGGCAATTTTCGCCGTGGGTCCCATCGTGACCGCTGCGGCAAAAAGCCCGTCCGGACCCTTGGCTTTGCTCAGGGATGTCATCCTCAACCCGCTGCCCACGCTAAGTCAGCTGGAGAGCAACTGCGGGGGAACCATCGACGTCACCTGCCTCGACATCACCCGCCAAGGCTACACAGGGCCGTTCGGATTGGCACTGGCGGTGGTTCCCGTTGTATTGCTACTCATTTGCGCCGACGGCATGAGGCGTGGGCGGCGGTTGGCCTTGGGAATCGCAATCGGGGTGCAGTTGGTGGTGGTGGCCTTGTCCACGATCTACCTTGGTCTCTTTGCCGGCATCCCGCGGCCCCCAGGTCGACCACATGCGGGGATGCTCAATACGGCAGTGGTTCATATCATTCCGCTGGTGCTGGTTCCCTTGGCGTTGGCGTTGCTCCTGTTTGTCTACAGGGGCCATTTCCGGGTGGAGACTTCTGATCGTCTCCGCCGGAAGGTGTTTTTGCTGGTCGGACTGACTGGGGGAGGCCTGGCGCTGGCCTACACGGTGGTGTGGTTGGCCTCCGGGGGGTTGGTTCGCGACGGCGGTCTGCTGGGTTTGGCGGCTGAACTTGCCAGGCAGTACCTCCCCGTTCCGCTTCCCGGCGTTTACCGTAAAGTCTTCGCCGAGCGCGATGTGCTGGAAGTCTTCCTCTTTTCCTATTCGGGCACACTGTTTTGGCTCGTAGCGTTACTTGGTGTGTGGGTGCTGCTAATCCGGGGACATCACGCCGGAGGACTTGACCGCCAGGCGCGGCAGGCGGCCCGTGCACTGGTGAAGAGGGGCGGAGATTCGCTCTCATGGATGGCGCTGTGGGAACCGAACAAGTATTGGTTCACTCCAGATGGAACCGGGGGAGTGGCCTACCAACAGCACAGTCACGTGGCATTGACGCTGGCCGGTCCCTTCGGAGCGCGCCAGCACCATGCGGTGACCGCCCAAGGGTTCCTGGATTTCTGCTCCCAGCGCGCGTTGACTCCGTGCCTCTACTCCTGCACAGACGAGCTATGGCCCATGCTGCGATCGCGCGGTTTCCGCCGTGTGTCTGTCGCCCAGGAAACCCGCCTACGAATTAGGGGCCTGGAATTCAGGGGCAAGGAGTGGCAGAACGTCAGGACCTCACTAAACCGCGCCTCGAAGATGGGGATCACGGCAAACTGGGGTCGTTACTCCGAACTGCCGCTCGGGGTACGCGCCCAAGTGAGTGAAGTCTCGGAAGAGTGGGCAGCCCAAAAGAAGATCCCGGAAATGGGTTTCACTATGGGCGGTCTGGACGAGTTGGATGATGAAGACGTCCTGTGTTGCGTTGCGGTTGATGGCACGGGCTTCGTCTATGGCGTCACCAGTTGGCTTCCCGTGTATGAAGACGGCGTTGTTGTCAGTTGGACGTTGGACTTCATGCGGCGGCGCGGCGACGCTTTTCCCGGGGTCATGGAGTTTCTCATCGCATCGGCAGTATTGCATTTGCGGGACTCCGTGGAACTTATTTCCTTGTCCGGGTCGCCCTTGGCCCGGGAAGAGGGGGAGATCGAGCAGAGGGCCAAAGGTTTGGCCGGAATACTTGAGGTGGTGGGACAGGCCTTGGAGCCCGTTTACGGATTCAGGTCCCTGGCCTCATTTAAGTCGAGATTCCAACCCGAGTACAGAACGTTGTACATGTATTATCAAGACCCACTGCATCTTCCTGCAATAGGTCGCGCGCTCAGCAGGGCGTACCTTCCTGGATTATCAGTCCGGCATTCCGCACGGCTGCTCCGGAGCTTGGTTGGTTGAATTGTCAACGCCTATTCGAAGGGCGCGTTTGGTATTTCTTCATGGTTAGTAACAGTCGTTGTTGAGAACCCGCAGAGGGTGGCCGGGGTTTCCTCCATTAAGACACGTTGACCCCGGCTGGAAAGCCAGGGTCAACGAGTTGTGTTGTCTCCGCAATATGCAGGGATCAACAGGTACGACTAGACGACCGTAACGCCGGTTGCCTGGGGGCCCTTGGCTCCCTGACCGATCTCGAACTGAACGCGCTGGTTCTCGTCGAGGGTCTTGAAGCCACCGGTCTGGATCTCGGAGTAGTGGACAAAAACGTCCCCATCCGCGTCATCCGGGGTGATGAAGCCGAAGCCCTTTTCGGCGTTGAACCACTTGACGGTTCCCAGTGCCATGTATATCTCCTCATTGTGGAACATCAGTCCGATACACCTCGTACCGGATTTGTTACTCCGCGAGAAGACCCGAATACCAACCAAGCCTGGGCCTGATTGATTCGCAGGAGCTTCACGCTCGCAACTGGTCTTGCGAGCATGAAAAACACCTACACAAAGACTGCTATAACACTTTCATGTGCTCTGCCGGAGGTCAACGGTCTTTTGGGCAATTCAGGAAAATTTTCGGTAAAAAGAAGGTAACGCCGGGTCCGACAATTCAACGGCCTTTTCCAAGGAACGTGTAGGAACCCGGACGCCGGGAATCTAGGACAACCACTGCCCATTGCGCATTACGCCCGTCAGTTGCAGATCCTGGTTTGTTACCACCACATCGGCGCGAAGTCCTCTTCGGAGCCCGCCTATTTCATCGGAAAGTCCAAGGACCGCGGCCGGGACCGCTGTTGCCGAGCAAATCGCGTCGGGAAGTCCAACGCCGGCTGCCACCGTTTTGCTGACAACTTCCAAGAGGGTGGAGGTGCCTCCGGCGATGGATCCCGTGGCATCGAGTGTGGCCACGCCGTCGCTGACGGTGACCGGGGACGGGCCGAGCATGTAGCTGCCATCGGACAATCCTGCGGCAGCCATTGAATCCGTGACCAGGACGATGTTTCCGGCGCCCACTAACTGGAAGACAGTTGCCACGGTGCTCGGGGCCAGGTGCGTTCCGTCTGCAATGAGTTCAACAACGGCCTTTCCCTCCTGCGCCATGCGCAGGCACGCCGCAACGGGACCCGGGGCGCGATGGTGCATGGGCGGCATCCCGTTGAAGAGGTGCGTCACGGTGGGAAGCGAGCTGACGCCGTCGAACCCTGCCGACTCAAGTCCCTCCCGTGCCGCAGCGAGCGACGCCGCGGCCGTGGCGTCGTCGCAGTCGGTGTGGCCCAAGGAGGGAGTAACGCCATGGGAAGTCATCAGGTCCACCAGGGCAGCTGCGCCTGGAAGTTCGGGGGCGTAGGTCATGGTGGACAGCTTGCCGGCCGCGGCAGCCACCAGTTCGTCCATGAGCTCCAGATCCGGTTCCAACAAGTAGTCGGGATTCTGGGCCCCGCATCGGGCATGGGAGAGGAACGGGCCTTCAAGGTGAATGCCGGCCACCAGTCCCTCATCCACGAGCTTCACATAGAGCTCGATACCCCGGAGGAGGTCTTCCCGGGGAGCAGTGACCATGCTGGCAAGGAATGTGGTGGTACCTGATCTATGAAGGAAGTCCACGGCCTTGCGTGCGGAAGATTCTTCACCGCCAGGGAAGTCGCCGCCATTGCCGCCGTGGCAGTGCACGTCAACGAGACCCGGGAAGAGGTAGCTACCGCTGGGGATGCCTAAGTGGATCGCGTTGCGAAAACCGTCGAATTCTTCCGGATCGAAGGCGCTGGCCGAGCCTGCATAGGCAATCCTGTCGCCGTCGACGGCAACCAATCCGTCTTCCACCACCTCGCCGTCGCTGACAAGCGTTCCTCTAATGATCTGATGGCTTGGAGCGGACGATGGGGAGGATGCAACAGTCATGGTCTTGATTCTAGTGGCCTGCGGCACACCCTCCCGAAGACGGGAACCTAGAAAAGCCGTGACTCGCTGTCATCCACGCCGCGCATGGCGTCATAATCCAGCGTGACGCAATCTATTCCGCGGTCATTGGCCAGGACCTTCGCTTGGGGTTTGATCTGTTGTGCGGCAAAAATTCCCCGTACCGGTGCCAGCAGGGGGTCGCGGTTGAGCAGCTCGAGGTAACGCGTGAGTTGTTCAACGCCGTCGATGTCTCCACGGCGTTTGAGTTCGATGGCAACAGTGGCCCCGGCCGCGTCCCTGGCCAAAATGTCCACAGGACCGATAGCTGTGAAGTACTCGCGCCGAATCAGGGAGTAACCGGACCCCAGAAGTTCGATTTGCTCGGCCAGCAACCTCTGGAGATCCGCTTCGACGCCGTCCTTGATCAGGCCGGGATCGGTGCCGAGCTCGTGCGAGGTGTCGTGCAGTTGCTCGTAGATATTGATGATGAGGCGGTCATCCGTTTTGGCGGACTGAACGGTCCACTGTTCCACCACCCCTTCCTCCACTTCGGTCTCCTCCGGTGAGGTCACCCGAAGGGTCGCGGGGGGACTCATCCAGTTCAGCGGCTTATAGGAGCCGCCGTCGGAGTGCACCAACACTGAACCATCCGCTTTGACCAGCAGGAGCCGGGTGGCGAGCGGGAGATGGGCCTTGAGGCGGCCAACGTAATCAACAGAACAACGGGCTATGACGAGTCGCACCCGCCCCACATTACCGTCTGCAACGGTATGGCTGGGGCAGAATGGAAGTATGCCCCGCTCCAACCGTCCCCGTCGCAACGCGTCCAGCACACGCTCCGGCAACTCCGGTGGAAAGTGGACTGAACCGGCGCAGGAGCTGGACCTTGAGCGGGCCCGTGCCGGAATCGCCAGGAGGGAAAGCGCCCCGGATGGTGACTGGATGGTGCGAACCATGACGGCCAGGAAAGCGGAGAAGCAGTACATCTGCCCTGGCTGCTCCACTGCCATCGTCCCGGGTATCGCCCACTTGGTGGTGTGGTCCGACAGCCATCTGTTTGGACAGGCCGCAGGGCTGGCCGAACGCAGGCACTGGCACACCAACTGCTGGACGGGCCGGACGTACCGTTACCGCTGATTCGCTAGGCTTGGAACCATGACTTTCGACCCCGCCTCGTTCGTGTTCACCCCGCAGAATGCGCCCTCGGAAATCCGTGCTTCCACGGTCCTTCCCGCTGTGCGCGAGAATGTGGAGTTCACCACAGAGGACGGCAAGGTCCTGCTGGGCGAACTCGCGCTCCCGGCGTCAGGGGAGATTACTGCCACCTTGATCACCCTCCACCCGTTGCCCACTCACGGTGGGTTCATGGATTCGCACGTGTACCGCAAGGCCTCGTACAGGCTTCCGGCGCTGGCCGGCGTCGTCGTGCTGAGGTTCAATACGCGGGGCACGGCATCGCCGCGCGGAACCAGCGATGGTCAGTTCGAAGAGGGCATTGGTGAGCGGTACGACGTCGAGGCCGCCGTCCGTTTCGCCGTTGAACGCGGCTTGCCGCACCGCTGGCTGGTGGGGTGGTCTTTCGGAACTGAACTGGCCCTGATGTACGGGGCGGTGGATCCGGTTGCCTCGGAGATCGAAGGTGCCGTGTTGTTGTCGCCACCGTTGCACCGGGCCACGGACGTGCACCTCAAGGAGTGGGCCGAGTCCGGTAAGCCGCTCACAGTGCTGGTGCCGGAGCACGATGACTACTTGCAGCCCGCTGAAGCAGCCCAGCGGTTCGCTGTGGTGCCTCAAGCCCGGATTGTCGGCGTCGACGGCGCCAAGCACCTCTGGGTTGGCGAAAAGTACGCAGCGCGAGTCTTGAATGAAATCGTCGACGACGTCACTCCGGCGGGTGCCGGAGCCGACGGTCTACCTCGGGAGTGGGCGGGGCGGGTAGCAACCGCCTAGCCCGGCAGCAACCAGCTGGGCCCCGTGTCCGGTTTTTGTACAGATAATGCCCCAAAACACGATGCTTAGGGGCATTATCTGTACAAAAACCGAGAGAAGGCTCAGTGCCTGTCTTGCCGGACGATGAAGACTTCCTTGATGAGCAGCATGATCGCCGCTGCTGTTGGAATGGCGATCAGCGCGCCAAGGACGCCAAGCAGGCTGCCACCGGCTATCACCGAGATCACGGCCACGGCTCCCGGAACCGCCACAGCGCGCTGCATGATGCGCGGTGAGATGAAGTACGCCTCGAACTGCAGGTAGGCGAAGTAGGCGATCGCGTAAACCACCGCTGTCTGCCAGCCGGCGGTCAGTGCCACCAGGATAACCACTACTGCAGCGATCATGCCGCCCACCAAGGGGATGAACGCCAGCAGGGCAACGACGAACGCAAGCAGGACGCTGAATGGTATGCCCAGGATGGTCATCAGGATGAACGCAAAAATAGCATTCAGGAGGGCTACGCAGACCTGGCCAATGACGTAATTACCCACGGAATCGGTGATCGCTTCGGAAAGCGCCTCAACACGCGGACGGCGGGACCGGGGAGCCAGGCGGTAAGCCCATTTCTTCATGGACGGCAGGGCTGCCAGGAAATACAGGCTCAGGACCAGGACGATCAGCGAACCAAACAGGCCGTTGGCCACGGTGGAACCGAAACCCACCACGCCGCCGAAGATGCCACCCATCGCCTCGGGGTCTTTGACGAACTTGTCCAGCTCAGTAGTGATACGGTCACGCACGCCGAATTGGCTGTCTGCGCTGCGGAAGAAGTCCGAGTCGAGGAAACCGCGGATCCACTCAGGGGCTTGGCGGACGATTTCCGATACCTGTTCGACGATGGTGGGTATCAGTGTTGCGAAGAAGCCTGCCACTGCAAGGACAAGCGCTGAGACGGAAATGAGGATGCCCGCGGGGCGGGGGACTTTGCGGCCTTCAAGCCAACGAACCACGGGATCAAGTCCAAGTGCGATGAACAGCGCGGCCACGATCCACAAAATGAGTTGGGTGGTGTTGCTGGCAATGTAGAACACGGCCAGGGCGATGCCGACGCCGGCGGTACCCATGAATCCGACATATACAGGATGCTGTGATGACATTCGCGGGCCGGGGGCGCCGAATCCGTGGTCGTCCTCGGGGCGGAAGCTTTCGCTGCCTTCATCGGATTCAGTTTCCGGGGGCATCTCGAATCGCACCCGGTTGCGGGCTCCGGGAATGGGCTGCCGAAGTCTGCGGCTGATGGCAGCCAGGCGTCCGGTGCGGACCGGAACCGTTGCAGCAGGGCCCTCGGAAGTAGCGGTGCCACCCCCGGAAGGGGAATCCACCGCACCTGCCCCTGACTCTTCGACGGGACGGGGCTCCATGTGGTCTTTCACGCGGTTTAGCTGCCTTTTCAGTGGTGGTACAAGGTGGACTTAGGCGTTGGGAGGCCCGTATATCATGATCATCGCCACACTATCAGGACCGCGTAATGGCGCCGGAGCGGCGCGGTGGCGGGCTTTTCGGGGTGTCGGGGAGATCACCTCGATCTGACTCTCTGATAACAAAACGGTTACCCTTGAAGTTCAACGACCGCTGATGATAGGTGATCCTGTGCGTTTGAAGACTGCAGCCTTGCTGGTGCTGCTGGGCCTGCTGACGATGCTGGCCGGTATAGGCCAGCTGACTTTTTGGGCCCCCGCTGAGACCGTGACGGCTTCGGTTCCGAGCGATACCAAAGCTGCCCCGCTGACCGTGATTGACCAAAAGTTGATCGCTCTCCATGACGGGCCGGTGAAGATCAAAATCCAGGGTGAAGGCAACTTCATGGTAGCCACCGGACGACCGGACGATGTGGAAGCGTGGGTCGGTGAGACCGCCCACAACACGCTGACCGGTGTCTCTGCTGACCAGAAGTCGCTGGAGGTGTCCTCCGCAGATGGCGAGGCCACGGCGCCGTCCCCGGCTGGATCCGATTTGTGGGTCAGCACTGAGGATGCCAGCGGAGATCTTGACTACACCTGGAACCCTCCCGCTGACGGCGAGTGGTCCCTTTTGGTAGCCGGAGACGGTACCAAGCCCGCGCCGTCGTCAATTTCCATGACGTTCCCCAACAACGCCACCACCCCCTGGGCAGTGCCGCTGATTGTTGTGGGCATCATCATCATCTTGGTGGGAGCGGCGTTGCCGTTCATCGCCAAGGCAATGAGCAATCGACGCAAGGACCGTGATGACGATGAGCCGCGCGATGGTGGGGAAACCACCACGCTGCCGGTTCAACCCTCAGCCAAACAGTCAACTGAAGTCCAGTCGCCCACGGGTGACGAAGGCCGCCGTCGTGGCGCGGGCACCGAAGGTCCGGCACTCCGGATCACTGCCCTTGCCGCCACAATGGCAGCAGTCATGGTGGGAGGGACAGCCATTGCTGCCCAAGCCACCACAACACCCGAGGCCACGTCCACATCCTCGGCCGCAGCTGCTGCCGAAGGCGGAACGCCGGTCATGCTGGAATCCCAGTTGCAGCGGATTCTTGAGCAGGTCGCCAGCACTGTGGATGCAGCCGATGCGGCCAAGGATGCGGCCAAGCTGGCTCCGCGCGTAGACAAGATGGAACTCCAGATCCGGACGCAGAACTACAAGATCCGGTCCGCGGTTTCCGCCTATGAGCCGCGCATGCCGGTCCGTGCCACCAAGCTTCAGAGCAGTGTGATCAGCACCAAGCGTGACTGGCCCCGCACGGTCTTTGCCCTCACGCAGGGTGAGGGCAATGTTGTGCCGCAGGTTCTGACCCTGGTGCAGCTTTCACCCCGCGAAAACTACAAGTTGTGGGGCAGTGCCCCGCTTCAGCCCGGGACCAACTTCCCCTCTTTCCCGATTCCGCGCAAGGGTACCGAACCTGTACCGGCGAGTGACAGCACCGGACTGGCTTACAGCGGTAACGAGGCTCTGGAAATCCTGAGTGAAATGCTCACCAACCCGGAGTCTCCCAACCGCAGCAAGCTGGCTGACGGGCAGTCTTCCCCGTACATCGCAGGGGCACTGGCGTACCAGGCGGACACCGTGAAGAACGGAACAAGCGCCAACTTCAAGTTCACCCACACTCCGGTCACCAATCAGACCGTGGTGCTCCGGACTGCCGACGGCGGTGCCGTGGTTGTGGGACGTTTGGACTTCGCTTTCGAAGGCACGCCCAAGGCGGCAGGAGACAAGCTTCTCCTTGAGGACGATTCCGCTGTCTTCGCCGGTGGAAAGGAAACCACCACGGGCATGGTCCTGAACTTCGCCGAGTCCGTGGCGGTGTACATTCCGCCAGCTGGTTCTGCAGACCCCATGAAGCTCGTGGCAGCTACCCGCGGACTGGTCGGAGCCAGCTTCAAGTAGGGCTTACCCATGGCAGGGCAGCGGCTAGAGTGGACGGTATGAGTTCGCCCGGATACCGACCCACTCCAGCCGCTGCCAGCCAGCTCAATCTTCGCGGTGCCGTCGACCTATCGTCGCTGCGCCGCCCGGCCGCCCCGCCGGCGTCTTCCCCCTCCGCTTCGGCGGGCGGCGGATCGCCCGCGGCCGGCGCGCCCCAAGGGGGCGAAAACGGCAAAGCACCACTCCGAGTGGATGCCACCGAAACAAATTTCCAGGATCTGGTGCAATTGTCTGCGCAGATCCCCGTGCTTTTCCTTCTTTGGTCGCGCTACGCACCGGAGTCCCCGGCCGTTCTCGAAGCAGCCGAACGCGTTGTCGAAACCTACGGTGGCCGGCTGGTGCTTGCCGCTGCCGATGTTGATACTTTCCCCCAGCTGGCGCAGGCCTTCCAGGTTCAGGCCGTTCCCACAGCTGTTGCTGTGGTCAAAGGACAGCCTGTACCGCTTTTCCAGGGACCTGCCGATGATGAACAGATCCGCAACCTGGTGGAGGAACTTCTAAAGGTCGCTGCAGCCAACGGAGTCACCGGCAGCATAGGTGAGGCTGATGAGTCAGGTGAGGACCCGGAGCCCGCACCGCTCCCGCCGCTTCACCAAGCAGCCATTGATGCGATAGAGGCCGGCGACTATGCGGGGGCCATAGCGGCCTACAAGCAGGCGCTTCTCGAACAACCCGCAGACACCGACGCCAAAGCGGGTCTGGTGCAGGTGGAGCTGATGGCAAGGCTGGAAAAGCTCTCCGCGCCTGAGGCTGAAAGCCTCCGCCACCTCGCCGCAACAGAACCCGACAACATTCAGGCTCAGTTGACGGTTGCTGACCTCGACATTTCCGGCGGCCACATCGATGACGCCTTCAATCGCATCATCAGCTTTATCGGCAGGAATTTCGGTCCGGAGCGCGAGACGGCCCGGGTACGCCTCCTGGAGCTATTCGAGGTGGTAGGGACACAGGACGAGCGCGTGGCTAAGGCCCGCCAAGGACTCGCGAGGGTCCTCTTCTAGTGCCGTCCGCGCTGTTCACGCCGCTGCAGCTGCGTGCACTCACCGTTGCACACCGCGGCTGGGTATCGCCCATGTGCCAGTACAGTTGCCACCCGGAGACCGGAGAAGGTGTCCCGCACGACTGGCACTTGATGCACCTGGGTTCTTTTGCAGCCGGTGGTGCCGCATTAATCCTTACCGAGGCAGCTGCAGTGAACGCGGCGGGCAGGATCAGCCCGCTGGACGCCGGTTTGTATTCCGATAACCAGGCCGCGGGGTGGGAACGGATTGTGGACTTTGTCCACCGGCATGGCGCCGTCGATGCCAAGATCGGTGTCCAGCTGGCCCATGCCGGGCGCAAGGCGTCCACCTACTGGCCGTTTTCCGAACGCTCCGGCTCTGTTCCGGAAAGCGACGGCGGTTGGCTCACGGTAGGGCCCGGCAGCGCTCCTTTTGACGGCTATGCTTCGCCCAGAATGATGAGCGAAGAGGATATCCAAGCCGTGGTGACCGACTACGCCGCTGCTGCCAAGCGCGCGGTGGCCGTGGGTTTTGACACCGTGGAGATCCATGGTGCCCACGGGTACCTCCTTCACCAGTTCCAAAGCCCGCTCATCAACACCCGGACAGACGCTTGGGGCGGCAGCGAGGAACGGCGCAACCGGCTGATGCTCGCGGTGGTGGACGCGGTCAGGGAAGTCATCCCGGATTCGATGCCGCTGCTGCTCCGTATCTCGGCGTCGGACTGGGCCGAGGGCGGGGTTGATGTGGAGGCCTCAGTGCGTTTGGCTCGCGCCGCTGCTGAACGTGGCGTTGACTTGGTGGACGTCTCCAGTGGCGGCGCGGTTGCGCATCAACAGATCAGGGCCGTGCCAGGTTACCAGGCAGGGTTCGCCCAGCAGTTAAAGAACGACGCCGGGGTCCTCACCGGTGCGGTTGGTTTGTTGACGAGTCCTACGCAGGCGGAGGACATTGTGGCCAACGGGAGGGCTGATGCGGTGTTCATGGCCCGTGCCGCGTTGCGTGATCCGCACTGGTGGCTGAGGGCCGCCTACGAATTAGGCCATGACATTGCGTGGGTCCCGCAGTACCAGCGGGCCGTTCCCCGCCACGGCTTCTAGGACCTCCTCCAGGTTTCCGCCTGCAAGGTTAGGCTGGGTTCATGACGGAACCACGCCATGAACCCATGCCCACATTCGAGCCGCCACGAGCTGCCGCGCCGCCACAAGCTGCCGAGCCGCCACAAGCTGCCGAGCCACCGCAGGTGGCCGCTCACCCGATGCCCTCGGAGGACTCGCCCGGGAGCGAGCCACTGGCTGCGCTGTCCATTCGGGGCCTGGCCAAACGATTCGGCGAGAAAATCGCCGTCGACGGCGTGAGCCTGGAAGTCCCTGCCGGATCCTTCTACGGGATGGTCGGGCCTAACGGTGCAGGAAAGACCACCACGTTGTCCATGGCCACCGGACTGCTGCGGCCGGACTTTGGCACAGCCTTGATCCACGGGGTTGACGTCTGGTCGCGGCCGCTGGAGGCCAAGAAGCTCATGGGCGTCCTGCCTGATGGCGTGCGCCTGTTTGATCGGCTGACCGGCGAACAGCTGGTGACGTACTCGGGTCTGCTCCGCGGTATGGACCGTGAAGTGGTGGGCTCCCGGGTGCCTGAATTGCTGGCTGCCCTGGATCTCCAAGCGGACGCCGGCAAATTGGTTGTGGACTACTCGGCAGGTATGACCAAGAAAATTGCCTTGGCCTCAGCGCTGATCCATGCTCCGCGTCTGCTTGTCCTTGACGAGCCCTTTGAGTCGGTGGATCCTGTGTCGGCCGCCAATATCAGGGGCATCCTTGAGGGGTATGTTGCTTCCGGCGGTACGGTCATCGTTTCGAGCCACGTCATGGATCTTGTGCAGCGCATGTGCAGCCACGTAGCAGTTGTGGCTGGTGGGCGTGTTTTGGCCGCGGGCTCCGTGGACGAGGTCCGCGATGGTTCCACGTTGGAGGAACGCTTCGTCCAGTTGGTGGGCGGCGGACACCGGACGGAGGGCTTGGAATGGTTGCGCACCTTCTAAACCTCAAGTGGCGCCTGCTCCTGAACGGGTTCAAGCGCAGCCCGTGGCAGCTGGTAGGCATGGCGTTGGGGCTCGTTTATGCATTGGGATTGCTGGTCCTCCTGGTTGGAGGCCTCATAGCGCTGCGGTGGGCTGATCCGGAGATCGCCCACACTGTAGTGGTATTGGGTGGAGCGGCCGCTGTCCTGGGTTGGGCCATCATTCCGCTTATTGCTTCGGCCGCGGACATGACCTTGGACCCTGCCCGGTTCACCACCTTTGCCATACCGCCTAGACAACTCTTGACCGGCCTTGCCCTCGCGGGCTTCATCGGTATTCCCGGTCTGGCCACTTTGCTGGCTGCGCTCGGGACGGTAGGGACCTGGTGGCGTAGTTTTCCAGCGGTGGCAGGTGCCTTGTTGGGTGCGGTTCTGGGTGCCATAACGTGCATCGTCCTGTCCAAAGCAGTCACGACGGCGACTGCCGGCCTTGCGGCGTCGCGGCGTTTCAAAGATGCCAGCAGCATTATTGTGTTCATTCCGCTGGTGTTGCTGGGCCCCATCATGATGGGAATTATTGACGGCGTTCGCGGAAGTGCTGATTACCTCCCCGTGTTGGCCAGGGCTGTTTCCTGGACGCCGCTGGGTGCAGCGTGGTCTCTGGGCGGAGACCTCGAATCAGGCAATGTGGCCGCCGCGGGGCTCAAGTTGCTCATTGCGGCAGCAACCATCGTCGCCCTGCTCCTGTGCTGGCATGTTCTGCTGCAGCGGGCGTTGGTGACGCCTCCGTACTCCGGAGGGTCAGCAAAGAAGGGTGGAAAACTTGGACTGTTCGGTCTTCTTCCCGCAACACCGGCAGGTGCAGTTGCTGCCCGGGCTCTGGTCTATTGGATGAAGGATCCGCGGTACGCGGCATCCCTGGTTATTGTTCCCCTGTTTCCTGTCATCTTTTTCTTCAGCGGCTCACAGAGCGGCAGTTACGGCATGCTCATGATCCTGGGGCCGCTGACGGCCTTTGTGATGGCCTGGTCGATTTGCGCTGATGTCTCGTACGACAACACAGCTTTTGCGCTTCACCTCGCAGCAGGTGTCCGTGGCATCGATGACCGCCTGGGCCGGGCGTTGGCTTGCCTGGCACTTTCCCTTCCGGTGGTGCTGGTGTTCACCGTAGGGCCGCTTTTTGTCACCGGTGACTGGCAATGGCTGCCCAATCTCTTGGGCTTGTCGTTGGGCACGCTCTTGACCGGGCTGGGGCTTTCATCCGTGATTTCAGCGCGTTACAACATCGCCGTGCCCTTGCCGGGGGACAGCCCGTTCAAGAAACCCCCGGGAAATGTCGCCCAGACCCTCGCAGTTCAGGCAGTTGGTATGGGTCTTTTGGCTCTTCTACTGGTTCCGGAGCTTGCGCTGGTGGCTGTTCAGGCGTTCAGTGGAGGTTCGGAAGCTGGATGGATCAACTTGGCAGTAGGTCCGGTACTGGGCGTTATCCTGTTCGTGGTGGGCGTCCGCCTTGGTGGAAAGTGGTTGGACGCCAGGGGGCCGGAGATGTTCGCCCAGCTCAGCGCAAACCGATAACCACGTAACAACCGTGCCCGTAGGTGGGACATGGGATAACGTCTTTGTCAGATAGCTCGACGACCACAACTAGAAAGGCCGTGACGATGGAAGTTGTCATTCTCCCTGGCACTAAACAGATCGGTGCACTTGCAGCCGATGCCATCGAAGCGCTGGTCCGCCGTAAGCCCAATGCTGTACTGGGCTTGGCAACGGGTTCGTCCCCTCTGCCCATTTACGACGAGTTGGCCAGCCGTTACGAGGCCGGGGGATTGGACTTCAGCCAGGCGCATGGATTCGCGCTGGACGAATACGTGGGGCTTGAAGCGGGACATCCCGAGTCCTACCGCGAGGTCATCCGGCGCGAGTTCACCAACCGCGTGAATATCAAGCCGGAAAACGTCCATGGACCCGACGGCGCAGCCGGGGACCTTGAGGCAGCATGCCAGGCCTATGAGGATGCCATCAAAGCCGTGGGCGGAGTGGATCTCCAGATCCTGGGTGTGGGGACAGACGGGCACATTGGCTTCAACGAGCCCGGGTCCTCCCTGGCATCCCGGACGCGCATCAAGACGCTGATCGAGCAGACCCGGAAGGACAACGCCCGCTTCTTCGACAGCATCGACGACGTGCCCCACCACGTAGTCACCCAGGGACTGGGAACCATCATGGACGCCCGGCATGTGGTGTTGGTCGCAACAGGGGCGCAGAAAGCCCAGGCTGTGCGTGATTTCGTGGAGGGACCTGTAGCTGCAATTTGTGCAGCATCAATCCTTCAGATGCACCCGCACGCCACGATTTTGGTGGATGAGGCAGCCGCGTCATCGCTGAAACTGGCTGATTATTATCGGCACACTTACGACAACAAGCCGGAGTGGCAGGGACTGTAGACGGTAAGATGTTTGGCATGACTACGCTTCCTCCGGATCCATTCGAAAACGACCCCATGCGAGAGCTTTCCGGAGCCGGAACGTCCACTGCCACCATTGAGCGCGAGGAAACGCGCCAGGAAGTGGAACCCGGCGACCGCGAGCGGTTTTCGCACTACGTCCGCAAGGAAAAGATCATGGAGTCGGCCCTGAGCGGTGAGCCAGTCATTGCCCTCTGCGGCAAAGTCTGGACACCGGGGCGCGATCCCAAAAAGTTCCCGGTCTGCCCGGAGTGCAAGGAGATTTACGACGGCCTCCGCCCCGGCAACGACGGTGGAAACAACGGCGGCCCGGGCAACTCCAAGTAGTGGGTGGGAAGAGAACACCGGCCCTATCTGATCATCTCCTGCCCGTCAGCTTTGGCGTGCCCGGAAATCCGGAAATGATCATCGCTGCCATCAGCCCGGGGGAGCCAGCATGACAGAAACACTATTTGGTGGACCGTCCCTGCCTCCGGCGTACCCGGAACGTGCCGCGTGGGGTACAGCGCCCAAGCTCCGTGCGTGGCAGCAGGAGGCACTTGACCTCTACATGAACCGCAATCCCAAGGACTTCCTCGCCGTGGCAACCCCCGGCGCCGGTAAGACCACCTTTGCCCTTCGCATCGCCACCACGCTGCTGGATAGTGGAGTGGTCAACAGGATCACCATCGTGGCACCTACGGACCACTTGAAACGTCAGTGGGCGGATGCCGCAGCCAAAGTGGGAATCGCCATTGATCCAAACTTCAAGAATTCCGATGGCCAGCATGGTCGTGGCTTCGTGGGCGTTGCCGTCACGTACGCACAGGTAGCCAGCAAGCCCATGCTGCATCGGGCGAAAACTGAAGCGGCACGCACTTTGGTGATCCTGGACGAAATCCACCACGGCGGCGAAGCTTTATCGTGGGGCGATGGCCTGCGCGAGGCCTTTGATCCGGCCGCCAGGCGCCTGTCACTGACAGGTACTCCGTTCCGCTCGGATACCTCGCCGATTCCCTTTGTTGACTACGCTGAGGACCGGGACGGCATCCGGCGTTCCAAAGCCGATTACACGTACGGCTATGGCAATGCGCTGCGGGACCACGTAGTGCGCCCCGTACTTTTCATGGCGTATTCGGGCCAGATGCGGTGGCGTACCAGTGCAGGTGACGAGATGGCTGCCTCGCTGGGTGAAGCTGCTGTCACCAAGGACATCACCTCCCAGGCCTGGCGCACGGCGTTGAACCCCACCGGCGAGTGGATTCCTGCCGTCCTGGCTGCGGCGGATAAGCGCCTCAGCGAGGTCCGGAGGACGGTGCCGGACGCCGGTGGCCTGGTCATTGCCACAGACCACGAGGACGCCCGGGCCTACGCGGGCCAGCTCAGGAAGATCACGGGCCAGTCGCCCACGGTGATCCTTTCGGACGACTCCAAGGCTTCGAGCAAGATCGAGGAATTCTCCGCGGGTGAACAGCGCTGGATGGTTGCTGTCCGCATGGTGTCCGAAGGCGTTGACGTGCCGCGGCTGTCGGTGGGCGTCTATGCCACCTCCACCTCCACACCTCTGTTCTTCGCTCAGGCCGTGGGGCGTTTTGTGCGTGCCCGCAAGAGGGGTGAGACGGCGTCGGTCTTCCTGCCCTCCGTGCCGCCGCTGATGATTCTCGCCAACACCATGGAGGCAGAGCGGGACCACGCGTTGGACCGCCCGGAGAAGGACGAAGACGGCCTCTTCAATCCCGAAGAGAACCTCATGGCAGAGGCCAATCGGGAAGACAAAGCGTCGGACGAGCTCACCAAAGGCAAGTTCGAGGCTCTGGATTCCCAAGCGTCATTTGACCGCGTCCTCTTTGACGGTGGTGAGTTTGGCACGGGAGCGGACATCGGTTCCGATGATGAATTGGACTTCCTTGGCATTCCCGGGCTCCTGGACGCAGAACAAGTGGGCACACTGCTGCGCCAACGCCAGCACGATCAGCAGTCCCGCAAGAAACGCCAGTCACCGCTGGCGGCTGCGGCCGCGCCGGCTGTGCCTGACCACCGGATGCTCATGGACCTGCGCAACGAGCTGGCCAAAAACGTGGCTGCCTGGGCTGCCCGTACCGGCACGCCCCATGGTGTGGTTCACACCAAACTGCGTGAAGTGTGTGGTGGCCCGGCTGTCGCCCAAGCGAACGAGGAGCAGCTGCAGGCCCGCCTGCGCAAGCTTCAGGACTGGTTCATCGGCAGGAAGTAGCTGGAACCACTAGCAGCTGAAACAGGGAAGGGCGCCGCGGTTGCGGCGCCCTTCCCTGTTTCCAGGAATTCACGAATCAGTCGCGTTCGACTTCCACTCCGGCGGCTTCCATTTCGTCATAGGCATCGCTGAGGTCATCGGCGATTCCTGCCGTGAGCCCGGCAATCACCGTGGTGGTGTATCCGGCCTGTACCGCATCCAGCGCCGTAGCCTTCACGCAGTAGTCCGTGGCAAGTCCTACCACCACCACTTCCTCGACGTCGTGGCTTTGGAGCCAATCGTCGAGTCCGATCGCGTCTTCGTCGAGGACCTCCACCGTGGCTGCTCCGGCTTTGAGGTCGCCGGTGGGGACGTCGTCTTCAGGAGCCAGGACGCCCTCGAAGCCGGAGTAGGCCGCGGTGAATTGACCTTTCCGGAAGTAGGCATGGATGTACTCGGGATCCAGGTCTTCGTGTAGCTCGGCACCTTTACTCCTGGCCCTGCAATGCGGAGGCCAGGAATCCACCATGTCCGGGTTATCTGAGAAGTGGTCGCCGGGCTCGACGTGCCAATCCTGAGTGGCCACGATGTGATCGAAATGCTGTTGGTTGGCGTCCATGTATTCGGTGATGGCACTTGCAACGGCGGCGCCACCTTCAACAGCAAGCGTTCCGCCCTCGCAGAAGTCATTTTGAACATCGACGATAATCAGGGCCCTGGACATCAGTTCTCCTCGTAGATGGTGGGAATGGCAGCTTCGCCTCGCTGGAGTCGGTTCACGACGGCGGGCAGCTCGGCCATGGTGGCAGCGTGCCGTTCCCGGGCGCGGATGACACCTTCGGGTCCGGTCCACCCGGGCAACACCTCACCGTTCTTGACGAACTGGTGAAGCAGTTCGCGGTCGTTGCCGTCATCTTCGGGGCGGTGGCCGATCCCCACGACTTCCTGGGTGGCCCGCCCGCGCTCGTTGAGCTTCCGCAGGGCGTATTTGCGACCTCCGACGCTTGCCTTGTTCTTGGCGGCCTTGGCTACCGAGATGAACTCGCCGGCATCGTTGGTGCGGCTGACGAGTTTGTAGACCATGCTGGCCGTCGGAGCACCGGATCCGGTGACCAACGACGTTCCAACACCGTAGGAGTCCACCGGGGCGGACTGCAGGGCGGCGATGGCGAATTCGTCGAGGTCGGAGGTGACCACAATGCGGGTGTTGACGTTGCCGAGGTCATCAAGAAGTTGCCGGACCCACTGTGCTTGCGCAATGAGGTCGCCGGAGTCCAGCCGGACGGCGCCGAGTTTATCGCCGGCCAGCTCGACGGCGGTACGCACCGCGGTCTCGACGTCGTAAGTGTCTACCAAGAGGGATGTACCGGGGCCGAACGCTGCGATCTGTGCCTCGAATGCTTCACGCTCGGTGTCATGAAGGAGCGTAAAGGAGTGCGCTGCCGTGCCGACGGTCCTGATACCGTACCGCCGTCCGGCTTCGAGGTTGGACGTGCTGGCGAAGCCGGCAATCACGGCGGCGCGGGCTGCCGCCGTCGCCGATTCCTCCTGGGTGCGCCGGGAACCCATCTCGATGCAAGGGCGTGTGCCGGCTGCCGAGGTCATCCTCGAGGCTGCCGAAGCAATGGCGCTGTCGTGATTGAGGACCGACAGGATGAAGGTTTCCAGGATGCAGGCTTCGGCGAACGTGGATTCGACAATGAGGATGGGGGAGTTGGGGAAGTAGGCGTCACCTTCGGCGTAGCCCCAGATGTCGCCGCTGAACTTGTAGTCGGCCAGGTAGTCCAGGGTCTCCTGGTTGACCACTTTGTTTTGCTCAAGGAATGCGAGCTCGGCGTCGCCGAACCGGAAGTCCGCTATGCCCTCCAAAAGGCGTCCCGTGCCGCCTACCACGCCATACCGGCGGCCATCCGGCAGTCGCCGGGCGAATGCTTCGAACACCGAGCGGCGGTGCGCGGCGCCCGAGTGCAGGGCTGCCTGAAGCATGGTCAGTTCGTAGTGGTCTGTGTACAAGGAAGTTGCGGGGTGGTCCCACGACGAGGCTCTACTCACGAATTCACTCTAGTGCGAGCCGCCCTAGAATGGACAGATGAGCCCTAGCGTTGCGTACGGCACGGACATCGATGAGCGGACCAAAGCTGCAGAGCAGTCCTCCACCGATGTCCTGACAGCCCCTGATATCCCGTGGAACCTTGTGATCTGGAATGATCCCGTGAATCTGATGAGCTACGTGAGCTTTGTGTTCCAGAGTTACTTCGGCTACTCCGAATCCAAAGCCCACAAGCTCATGATGGAGGTCCATAAGAAGGGCCGGTCCATTGTTGCCCATGGCAGCAAGGAACAAGTGGAGCAGCATGCCGTAGCCATGCACGGCTTTGGCTTGTGGGCCACGGTTGAAAAGGCCGCGAGCGGCAACGAGACACCCGGGAAGGGCGGCCGCCAGCGTGGCTAAGGCATTCAAGTACGGACTCAAGGGCATCAGCGGATACCTGGAGCCCGCGGAGCGTGACCTCCTGCGGGGATTGCTGGACGACGTCATTTCCATGCTGGAGTCGGACGCCCGGGAGAACGAGGATCCGCTGGCTGCGCTGATCGGCCTGGATATGGACGTCCAGCAGCCCAGCGACCGCGCCCTGCTGCGTCTCTTGCCGAACGTCATGAAGGACGACGACGACGGCTCGCTGGAATTCCGCCAACTCACCGAACGCTCTGTCCGGGAAAACAAAATCGGTGCCCTGAGGGCTGCGGCTTTGGGCCTGGACAAGAACGAGCTCGTTTTGACCCCCGAGGACGCGACCCGCTGGTCCATGGCGCTGAACGATGTCCGGCTCGTGCTGGCCGAACGCCTGGATATTCGCGATGAAGCCGATGCCGAGCACATCCACAGCATGCAGGACTGGAGCCAGGCAGAGGACGTGGAGAGCTACCTGGCCCTCGTCTACAACTTCGCCACCTGGCTTCAGGAGTCTTTGGTGCAGGCGATGATGGCTGCACGACAGGCGAAATCCTGATCCGGGTGGCGGGATGCTCCTCACACCGTGTGACACATCAGACACGAGGCGGAGAGCACAGGTAATGGCCGCACACCACGGGAAGCCTTATTCTCGAATAATTATGACTTCAGATTCGGGCTCACCCATCGGCGCGTTGGGCAGTAATGCCCCCATTGGCAATGGGGAACTCCTAGGGACACGTCCGATCGGCATCTTTGATTCAGGCGTGGGTGGGCTGACTGTCGCACGGTCCATCATTGACCAGCTCCCCAACGAATCAATCCTTTACGTGGGCGATACCGCTAATGGCCCCTACGGTCCGCTGCCTATTGCCGAAGTTCGCGCGAACGCGCTGGGCGTCATGGACGAGCTCGTGGATTCGGGCGTTAAGTTGCTGACGATTGCGTGCAACTCAGCCTCCGCCGCGGTGCTCCGCGATGCCAGGGAACGCTATACCGCCCGTTATGGCATCCCGGTGATCGAAGTGATCCAGCCGGCAGTCCGGCGCGCTGTCTCGGCCACCCGTTCCGGCAAGATTGGTGTTATTGGAACCTCGGCCACCGTGGGTTCGAGAGCCTATGAGGACACTTTTGCTGCCGCCCCGGACCTTAGCATCACGTCCGTGGCCTGCCCGGCATTCGTGGAGTTCGTGGAAGCCGGAATCACCACGGGCCCCGAGCTCCTGGCTGCTGCCAATGAGTACCTCGAGCCCCTCAGAGTCGCCGGAGTGGACACTGTTGTCCTTGGCTGCACCCACTACCCGCTGCTGACTGGTGTCATTTCATTCGTCATGGGGGAGGACGTCACGCTGGTTTCCAGTGCCGAGGAGACGGCCAAAGACGTCTACCGCGCGTTGGCCAACCACGGCATTCAGCGGACAGAGACGCGGGCACCGAGCCACGAATTCATAGCTACCGGTGATGCTACCCAATTCGAGACTCTGGCCCGCCGCTTCCTGGGGCCGGAAGTCCTCTCCGTAAAGCATGTGGACCACGTCGCGGCCCAGTACCCCACAGGCAGCCTGGCTCGAATAACTCCCGAGATGCTCGAAGCAGCACGGTCCGGATCCGGGCTCTCCCGCCGCTCGTACTTCGTCCAGCCCGATGAGACGCTCAGTCGCGGCACCGGAACAACCATGGGACGTGACCTGTGAAGCTGACCATCGTGGGCTGCACGGGCTCGTTCCCCGGCCCTGGCTCGCCGGCGTCGTGCTATCTGGTGACAGCGCACGACGGTGAGCGCGAGTGGAAGATCGTGATGGACCTGGGCAGCGGAGCTTTGGGTGCCATCCAGCGCTATACGGATCTGGAAGACATCGACGCGATCTTCCTCACGCACTTGCATCCTGATCACTGCATGGACCTCTGCGGCCTTCACGTCGCGGTTCGTTGGAAGCCGGGCGGCTGGGGCAGGGATCGCCTGCCGGTGTGGGGACCTGCAGCCACCGCGGACAGGATGGCCACCGCCTATGGGCTGGATCTCGATCCCGGCATGCACGAGGAATTCGACTTTACCAACTGGACCGAGCTCAAGCCGGTGACGGTGGGTCCCTTCACCGTGACCCCTTTCGCCGTCAACCACCCCGTTGAAGAGGCCTATGCCTTGCGCGTCACCGCTACGGAACCGGGCAAGGACGGCCTTCCCGTCACCAAGGTCCTGACCTATTCGGGGGATACGGATTCCTGCCAGGGACTCGAGGACGCCGCGAGGGGCTCGGACTTGTTCCTGTGCGAGGCGGCATTCGAGGAAGGCAGGGATGACGGCATCAAGGACGTCCACCTCACGGGCAAGCGTGCAGGTGAGGCTGCCATGAATGCCGGTGCCAAGCGACTCCTCCTCACGCACATCCCTGTATGGACCTCGCAGACCAAGGTGTTGTCCGAAGCTAAACCGGTCTTCACCGGTGACGTGGCAGTGGCGGTTGCCGGAGTCCACTACACGATCTAGCCTCACACCATGTTCAGCCCTACCCGGCGTCGGGGTGGTGCCGTCAGCTTGGCTAAGCTTGAACCATGACTTCTGAAGCTACAGCCACTCCCGTCATCCGCGCCGATGGCCGGACCCCCGATCAACTGCGACCCATCAGCATCACCCGCGGCTGGTCGAAGCAGGCCGAGGGCTCGGCACTGATCGAATTCGGCAACACCCGGGTTCTGTGCACCGCTTCCCTGACTGAAGGTGTGCCCCGTTGGCTCAAGGGCGAAGGCCGCGGATGGGTCACGGCCGAGTACGCCATGCTGCCGCGCGCCACAAACACCCGTTCGGACCGGGAATCCGTCAAGGGCAAGATCGGTGGGCGCACGCATGAGATCTCGCGCCTCATTGGCCGCTCGTTGCGCTCCATCATCGACACCAAGGCACTGGGCGAAAACACGATCGTTCTGGACTGTGATGTCCTGCAGGCCGACGGTGGCACACGCACCGCCGCGATCACCGGCGCATACGTGGCGCTGGCGGAAGCTATCCGCTTTGCCCGGGAGAACAAGCTCATTGCCCGCAACGCGGAGCCCCTGGTGGACACCATTGCGGCAGTGTCCGTGGGCATCATTGACGGCGTTCCCATGCTGGATCTGCCGTATGTGGAAGACGTTCGCGCGGAGACGGACATGAATGTTGTGGTGACCGGTTCGGGGAAGTTCGTGGAAGTTCAGGGCACTGCGGAAGGCGCTCCGTTCGATCGCGACGAGCTCAACGCCCTGTTGGACCTCGCACTGCTGGGCACCACCCAGTTGTCCGCCATCCAGCGCGAGACGCTGGCCGAAGCCCCGTGAGCAGCGCACAGGCCTCCGGGGCTCCACGCCTCGTCCTGGCAACACACAACAAGGGCAAGCTGAAGGAACTCCGGGAACTGTTGCGGGGCCAGGTACCAGGTCTCGACGTCGACACCCAAGTGGTGGACGCCGCTGCGGCAGGTGCCCCGGATGTTGCCGAAACCGGTGTCACCTTTGCTGAGAATTCCCTCCTCAAGGCCAGAGCGGTGGCGGAGGCGACCGGCCTGGTAGCCATCGCCGACGATTCGGGATTGGCCGTTGATGTCCTGGGCGGGGCTCCGGGTATTTTCTCGGCGCGATGGTCCGGCACGCATGGTGATGACATCGGCAACCTGAACTTGTTGCTGGCACAGCTCTCCGATGTTCCGGACGCTTTCCGCTCAGCTGCGTTTGTATGCGCTGCTGCATTGGCGGTGCCGGGTCCGGACGGCATTGCCCACGAGACGGTGGAGTACGGCCAGTTGGAAGGGACGTTGCTGCGTGAACCCCGTGGCGAAGGTGGCTTCGGCTATGACCCCATACTGCAGCCGGCCGGGATGGACCGCAGCTGTGCGGAATTGAGCTCGGAGGAGAAGAACGCCATCAGCCACCGTGGACAGGCGTTCCGTTCACTGCTTCCCGCGATCGTCGCGGCGTTGTCCGGGCCCAACGCTACGTAGCTTCTTCCCCTACGCGAAAAGGCACCCCGCTGCTGCGGGGTGCCTTTTGTGTTCAGGGTTCAGGGAGCTTAGTGCTCGCTGTGCTTGCCGCCCTCGTGTTCCTCGATGAATTCCTCCACAGGGTCCGTGCCTTCGGCAGCGGCCCGGCGCTTGGCCATGAATCCACGCCCGATCTCAATGAAGATCGGGATGACTGAGATCAGGACGATGACGATGAAGATGATGTCGATGTTGTTTCCAACCCACTCAAACTGGCCAAGCCATGCGCCGAGCAGGGTAACGCCGCCGCCCCACAGGACGGCACCGATGACATTGAAGAGGAAGAACTTACGCTTGTCCATCTGAGCCACGCCCACGATCACCGGCACGAACGTGCGGATGATGGGCACGAAGCGCGCCAGAATCAAGGCCTTGCCGCCGTGCTTTTCGAAGAATGCGTGGGCGCTCTCCACGTTTTCCTTCTTGAAAAGCCTGGAATCCGGCTTATTAAAGATGGCAGGGCCGGCCTTGGACCCAATGAGATAGCCGGTCTGGTTGCCAATGATCGCGGCCACGATGATCATGCCGCACATGGCCCAAAGATTGAACTCGATGGCACCCGTGGAGACCAGGAGTCCCGCCGTGAACAGCATCGAGTCGCCGGGAAGGAAGAACCCCACCAGGAGGCCCGTTTCTGCGAACACAATGGCGCAGACCAAAAGGACCACCCACGGCCCCAGGGGTGAATCACGGAGGAAGACGTCGGGGTTCAACCAGTCCGGCAGGAACGAAGCCATAGGCGGCTGTACCGGGCCCGCGCCCCCGAAAGTGGATACGGCAAGGTCGCTTATCGCAGAGAAGATCACCCATCAAGCCTACTTGACGGCCGTCGTCGTATTTTTCCCGGGGACCTCTTGACACTAGGTTTGTCAGTTGTATGGTTAGTTACATGAGTAATGAACCAATGAGGCGGTGGAGCTCATGATCGATGACAGCAAGCCGATCTTCATGCAGATCGCCGAACTCATCGAGAACGGCATCGTGGACGGCACCATGGCAGAGGAATCCCAGGTGCCCTCCACCAATGAGTTCGCGGCCTTCCACCGCATCAACCCGGCAACCGCCGCCAAAGGCGTGAACGTGCTGGTGGATTCGGGAATTCTCTACAAACGCAGGGGGATAGGGATGTTCGTCGCCACAGGAGCCCGCGCCCAGCTGATAGCGCGCCGCACCGAAGAGTTTGTTGAGCAGTACGTCAAGCCGCTGGCAGTGGAGGCCCGGAAGCTGGGCATTTCGGCAGAGCAGCTGAACACCATGATCGAACGCAATTCCGGGCTGGCCCCGGACACCGGGACAGACAAGGAAAGGAGCGCGGCCCTGTGAACGAGACCATCATCGAGGCCCGTCATCTGGTCAAGCATTACAAGGAACTCAACGCGCTGGACAACGTCAATCTGAGCCTGACGGCCAACCGCATCTACGGATTGCTTGGGCGCAACGGCGCAGGTAAGACCACCTTGATGTCCATTCTGACCGCGCAGGCCTTTGCCACGTCCGGTGAAGCGCTCGTCTTCGGCGCCAGCGCCTACGAGAACGACGCCGTGTTGTCCCGGATCTGCTTCATCCGGGAATCGCAGAAGTATCCTGAGGACTTCCATCCGCAGCACGCCTTCCGCTCCGCCGCACTTTTCTACAAGAACTGGGACCAGGACTTCGCTGACCGCCTGGCAGAAGATTTCCAGCTTCCCCTCAAGCGAAGGATCAAGAAACTCTCCCGCGGCCAGTTGTCCGCGGTGGGAGTCATCATCGGCCTCGCCTCGCGCGCCGAGCTGACGTTCTTCGATGAGCCCTACCTCGGCCTTGACGCCGTGGCCCGCCAACTGTTCTACGACCGCCTCGTGGAAGATTATGCAGAACACCCGCGGACCATCATCCTGTCCTCCCACCTGATCGACGAGGTAGCGAACCTCCTGGAACATGTTGTGGTCATTGACAGGGGACGGATCATTATGGACGCCGACGCCGAAGAAATCCGGGGTTCGGCTGTGACTGTCTCGGGCTCCGCCGAAAAGGTGGACACGTTCCTGGCCGGCCGGAAGATCCTGCATCGCGAAACCCTCGGTTCCCTGGCATCAGTGACTGTGGATGAGGCGCTGGGCAGCCGCGATCGTGCCGAAGCGCAGGAGTTGGGCCTGGAGCTCTCGCCCGTCTCCCTGCAGCAGCTGGTAGTCCGCAAGACCATGGCGGGACCGGGAGCCACCGGAGCCGCGTCAAAAACAAACGATTTCGCCGATGACACGTTGGAGGCAAGGCGATGAGCAGGACCGTAGCAGTTGCCCGGATGCAGCTGATCAACAAGTGGACATACATCGGATGGCCCTTGACCATCCTGGCGGCATCGTTCCTGATGTCGATCGCCATCTTCGCGCTGATCCCAGTCACCGAAGGAAAAAACGGTGGCGGAAGCCAGGCACCCCTGTGGTACTTCCTGGTCCTCGGCATCCAAAGCATGACCTTGGTCTTCCCGTTTTCGCAGGGTCTGAGCATCAGCCGGAGGGCCTTCTACCTGGGGACCCTGGGCCTGTTCTCCCTCATTGCCCTGGGGATGACGGCGCTTTACCTGATCGGTGGCGTCATTGAGAAGGCAACCACCGGCTGGGGAGTATATGGGTACTTCTTCAACATTCCATGGGTAACCGAGGGCCCCTGGTACTCCACCGCAGCATTCTTCTTCGTGGTCATGATGTTCATGTTCATCGTCGGATTCTGGTTCGCCACCATTTTCAAGCGCTGGGGAACCACAGGCACCCTCATCTCAACCCTGGGCACGGGGTTGGTCCTGATTGGCCTGGCAGCTTTGGCAACATTGGCCGAATGGTGGGGGTACGTAGGGAACTGGTTTGCCCAACAGTCGCCCCTGAGCATCAGCGGATGGACGGCGCTCCTTTGCGTAGTCCTCGCAGCAGGTTCCTATGCAACCCTGCGCAGGGCCACTCCATAGAGGCCCAAATGTCACGTTGACCACAATGCAGGCCGGAAGGGCCGCCCCGCCGTGCAAATCGGCAAGGGCGGCCTTTTTCGGCTGTAATCTTGTCCAGTGGCATTGGACTTTACGGCGATCGACTTTGAAACAGCCAACGGCTTCCGGGGGTCGCCGTGTTCGGTGGGCCTCAGCAAAGTCCGTGGCGGCGTCGTGGTGGAGGAAGCCTCCTGGCTCATGCGCCCGCCGGAGAACCATGATCATTTCGAGTTCCACAACACCCGAATCCACGGGATCCGTGCCGAAGACGTGGCGGGGCGCCCCCGCTTCGGTGAACTCTTCCCGGAAATCGGCGCCTTCATTGGCAACGACGTACTCGCCGCCCACAATGCAGCCTTCGACCTCGGCGTGATTCGCTCAGGACTGGAAGTCTCCGGCCTTGCCGGACCCGCTTACGACTATGTGTGCACGGTCATGCTCTCCCGCCGCTGCTATTCACTGGTTTCAAATTCCCTCCCTTACGCCGCCGAGGAAGCCGGGGTTCCCTTGGTCAACCACCACGACGCCGCGGAAGATGCCCGCGCTTGCGCCGGCATTCTGGTGGACATTGCCAGGCGGAACAACGCCAACAGCATCGCCGAACTCTACCTTTCCCTCGGCCTGAATCTGCCACAGCAACCCGCCTTCGATCCCGCGCGTGGCCTCTCCAAGGCGACCATGTCCGCGCTCGCGGCACGGACCGGAAGCGCCGCCGAACGCACGGTCGAACGCGCACTGGGCGTTGCAGGAAGCTTCCAGGCCTGGCCGGAGGAGGGGCCCAACCCGTTGCCCAACCCTTCCGCGGAACCCGGACATCCGCTTTTCGGGCAGACCGTGGTGTTCACGGGCGACCTCGCCATCACCAGGCCGGAGGCGAAGTCACGGGCCGCGGACATGGGAGCACGTCCCGAAAGCCGGGTAACAGCGCGGACTACTGTGCTGATAGTTGGTGACGGTTTCGTGGCGGGTGACTTGCGCGCAGGCCGCCTCACAGGCAAGGCCAAGCGCGTCCTGGAGCTGCACGCCAAGGGCCAGCAAATCGAGGTTGTCTCCGAAGGTGAATTCCTGCAGATGGTGGGCGGCGCATAGCTTCCAACCACGCGGTCAGCAGTTCATACTGCGCAACAAAGCTATCCGCTGGGAGAGCCGCACTCCTAGCCTTGGGGCATGGCCAAACCAGTCCTTCCCCAAGCACCCGCTCGCCAGCCTGCCGCTGCGGCTACTTCTGCTGGCGCTGCTACTTCTGCCGGCGCTGCTCAACGCGGCGGGGTGGACTGGCGGGCAGTTTTTGCTTTCCCCAACCCGGTTAACGAATACGCCGCCCGGATCACGGCCGGCTTGGTGGTGGCGGTGGCCGTCGCCACCCTCCTGACCGGCTGGGCTTGGGGGCTGGTGGCTCTGGCTGTGGGCTTCTGGCTCCGTGTGCTGTTCGGTCCGCGGATCTCCCCGCTCGCACTTCTGTCAGTGAAGGTGTTGGCACCCCGGCTTGGACACGCCAAGCTCGTTGCCGGTCCACCAAAGCGTTTCGCGCAAGGCATCGGTGCCGCCTTGACGAGTGCCGCCGTCGTGCTGTTTTTCACCGGTTTCCAGCCCGCCGCCTGGATCCTGCTGACGCTGCTGATCGTGGCGGCTTCGCTGGAAGCATTCGTGGGCTTCTGCCTCGGATGCGCGATCTTTGGCTTCCTGCAGCGCCGTGGCTTTATCCCTGAGGACGTGTGCGAAGCCTGCAACAACGTCACGCTCCGCAAGGCGTAGCCACTACCTACCCGGTGGTGACGGCAAGCAATCTGTCCGCCATGCCGCGAATGACTTCCGGGGCCTCCAGGGCCTCCAGCCAATCGGCCGGCAAGCATGCCAGACCATAGTACGCGCCCAGGATGTTCCCGGTAATGGACCCTGTGGAGTCACTGTCGCCACTGTGATTGATGGCCACGGCGATTGCGTTGCGGAAGTGCTCTGCCGGCGTGCCGCCTTTGGTTGCCAGCACCGCGTAAAGCCCGACGGCGAGCGCTTCCTCGGCGATCCAACCCTCACCAAGTGCTGTGGTCAGTTCTTCCGGGTCCAGAGGGGCGGGCCGCAGGGACAACTGCAAGGCTCCTTCAAGACGCTCCGCCAGTTCGGGTGCTTTGGTAGGAACGGCGTTGACGTAGTTGAGCGCCTCGGTTGCTGCGGTGCGGACGTCCATACCGGCCACGACGTTGTGGATCAGCAGGCTGAAGGCGGCTGCGCTGAGCCGTGCTGAAGGGTGTCCGTGCGTCAACGACGCGGCGTCCGAACTGAGCTTGTACACGGCTTCGCGTGAAATGTGGGGGATTAGTCCAAACGGGGCTGAACGCATCACGGTGCCACACCCTTTGGAGTCGGCATTGACCGGACGGGCCACCGTTCCCATAGTGCCCGTTGCCAAACCGCTGAGGCAGGCGTTACCGGGTGCGCGGCGGTGGCGCAGGACCTCCTGGGCATCGATCCACCGCGGTTGCGGCACGGGAGCGGCGGAGTCAACAGCAACGTCCTGGGTGGCGAGCCAACGCAGGTAGGCAAGCCATAGGCAGGCGATCTCGTCCGCAGCTACGCCATCGTTGGCCCATTCGAGTGCTTCCACCAGGCCGTCAACGGTGTACAGCGTCATTTGCGTGTCGTCCGAGAAGTGGCTGGCGCCGTCGAGCTGACCGAAAGTCCTCAGGCCCTCGGAACCATACCGTGCGCGGATCGCGGCGATGGAGTCGAACTCCACTGCGTAGCCAAGCGAATCACCCAGTGCCCCTCCCAACAGTGACCCATGGACACGGGACTCGAAGGATGGATCAGCGGGCGATTTAGGTTCAACACTCATGCCAGTAACTTACCGTGCCGTGAGGCCCCGCTGGTATGGTGGGGAAGCTGCCCGGCACTGACAAAACTTGGAGAGACATGGCGCGTGAACCTCAGTGGCGACGGACAGGCAGGACACCCGACTACAGGTTTTCTCTCGCCAACGAACGTACTTTCCTCGCATGGATCCGCACATCCTTGGCACTGCTTGCCGGGGCGGTTGCCGTAGACCAGTTGGCCCCGAACATCGCGCCCACCCCGGTGCGGCTGGTTCTTTGTGTTTTGCTTGCCTTGGTTGGTGCGGGGTTGGCGGCACTTTCGTATCGTCGTTGGGGTCAGATGGAAGCGGCGATGCGCAATGATCAGGCGCTCCCTTTCTCCCGGGTCATGCTGTTCATGACCATCGTGGTTGCCGTGGCGGCCTTCGCTTTCGCGGTGCTGATTTTGGTGGCGCGGTAACTATGGAAGTCCGTGACCCCGGATTGCAGCCTGAGCGCACTATCTTGGCATGGCGCCGGACGCTGATCTCCCTGGTGGTGGTGGACTTGTTCATTTGGCGAAGCTGGCTGACGTCTGAGCCCTCAACCGGCCACCTCGTCGCGGGCCTTCCCGGGCTTGATTACCAAGGCATCTGCGCTCTCGTGGCGGCTGCAGCCACCATCGTGGTGGCGGCAGTGGTGTGGGTTCGCTCACGGCAACTCCACGCCGGCAACGGAGCTGCTTCGGCCCGGCTGGTCCGGGTCAGCATGTTGGCTGTGGTGGGGCTCGGTGCTACCGCGATCGCAGCGATCGCCTTGGGCGGATAAGCTCGGAGGCGGGATTCAGCTGGCGCCCAGACTCGGCTGACAAAATGCTCAGTGGCCTTGAGCTTGCATGACCCCTGCAGCGTCGGTGCCAAGCATCAGCGTCCGCCGCGACCGAAGCCGGCCATACCGGCATCCACACCAACCGAAGGACTCCTTGGACATGACCTCTCCTGTACAGGCCACACCTGAACCCCAACCGGGACTTGTTGCCCGGTTGTCGGCTGAAGCTTTGGGATCGATGTTCGTTGTGGTTGTCGCGGCGGGAGTCGGGATTTTCTCCAATCCTGGTGGTGCCCCCGTGCCTGTTGCTCTTGCAACCGGCCTTGCGGTGACAGTGGCCATGCTGGCCTTCGGCTATGTCTCGGGAGGCCACTTCAACCCTGTGATCACTGTGGGCAATCTGATAGCCGGTCGAGTCCGGGCCGTTGCGGCCTTGGGCTATGTAGCAGCGCAAATTATCGGCAGCGTGGTTGGTGCTGCCTTGATCTACTTTGTGGTGAGCACGGTGCCCGTCCTTACGGACGCGAGGGCCGCTTTTGACGTCGTTGCACCAGGTTATGGCGACCACGCTGCCGCCCAAACACAGCTCGCCGGGGTTCTGTTGGTCGAGGTCCTGGGTGCAGCTCTCATCGTGGCTGTGTTTCTTGGCGCGACCGCCGGCCGCCGCGCTGTTCCGGCTATGGCCCCCTTCGCCGTCGGCTTGGCTATGGCTGTCCTGCTCCAGCTTGGACAGGTACTGGGAAACCTTCCCTTCAACCCTGCGCGGGCAACAGCGCAGGCATTCTTCAGCTCGTCCTGGGCGCTTGAGGGTCTGTGGCTCTTCTGGGTGGCCCCGCTGATGGGCGCCGCGCTTGCAGGCCTTGCCTTCCGCGGCTTCCAAGGCTTCTCCACTACTGCCGTGGCGGCGCCTGGTGACGTTCAAGGCGGCAGCGATGGCGTCAACGACTCTTATGATGCCAACGATGAGCCGGACGAGGACACCGGGGCCAAGGACGCTGCTGCGGAAGCAGACGGTTCCCCTTCCCGCGCAGTGCCGGCCACGCCGGTCAATGATGACGCCCGGGACTTCTTCGACGGTAAAAAGGGCAAATGACCCTACGGGCTCGACGGCGGACGGCTCGCCTGCGCTTTATTGTCGGTGCCCCCGGTTAGCTTAAAAATATGCGGCTACTTCACACTTCCGATTGGCACCTTGGCCGGTCTTTCCACGGCGTTGGCATGCTCGATGCCCAGCGGAGCTTTGTGGACCAGTTGGTATCACTGGTGGAAGCCAAGTCCGTTGACGTCGTGCTGATTGCCGGGGACGTCTATGATCGTGCTTTGCCCGGATTGGATGTGGTCAAGCTGCTCGATGACGCACTGGTGCGCATCACGCAGGCAGGAGCCGCAGTGGTCCTGACCAGCGGCAACCACGACTCCGCGATCAGGCTGGGCTTCGCTTCCCGCTTGTTGGAACGCGGAGGAGTCCACCTCAGGACCAAGGTGGAGGAACTCGACGTACCGGTGCTTTTCCCGTTGGCAGACAAAGGGGCTGGCAAGGACGGCGTAGGGAACGGCCAGGTGGCGGTCTACGGCATCCCCTATCTGGAACCCCGGCTTGTGGCTGAACGGTTGGGAGCTGAGAACGCCAACCATTTTGATGTGACCCTGGCCGGAGTGGAACGGATCCGGCGTGATGTTCAGGCGCGTCGTGCATCAGGGCCGGTGTATCCGGTGGTCCTCGCGCATACCTTTGCCAGTGGGGGCATTACCTCGGAAAGCGAACGGGATCTGAGCATTGGCGGCTTGGGCGCGGTTCCCCTGGATCTCTTTGAAGACTTCGCCTACACAGCTTTAGGTCACCTCCATGGGCGGCAGGAGCTGGCACCCAATGTCCGGTACTCCGGTTCTCCCTTGGCCTACTCGTTCTCGGAAGCCAAACACCACAAGGGTGCCTGGCTGGTAGACCTCGACGCCAGCGGCGCGATCGCCGTTGAGGAGGTCCTGTGGGAGGCTCCCAAAGCGTTGGCCACCTTGCGCGGAACGCTGGAGGAGCTATTGGGCGGTGAAGAGCACGCGTGGGCAGAGACAGCCTATTGCCAGATCACGCTGACGGACGCGCAACGTCCTGGGCAGGCCATGGAGAAGGTGCGCACACGTTTCCCGGACACCTTGGTCCTCTCCTTCGATCCCCAAGGTGGTCAGTCACGGCCCTCCACCAGTTACAGCAACCGCCTCGCCGCCGCAGAAGACGACCTCGGTGTCTGCTGCGGTTTTCTGGAACATGTCCGGGAACGTGGTGCAAACGGTGCAGAAGAAGCTGCCCTGACGGAAGCACTTGAAGCCGTCCGGCTGCAGGAGGCTGAGCTATGAGGATTCATCGTTTGGACATCGAAGCTTTCGGTCCGTTTGCAACACCCCAACACATTGACTTTGACCAGCTCAGTGCGCAGGGCCTTTTCCTCCTTAACGGCGCCACAGGCGCCGGCAAGACCAGCATTCTGGATGCCATCTGCTTCGCCCTGTACGGGTCCGTTCCCGGCGCCCGCCAGGAAGGCAAACGGCTCCGAAGCGATCATGCTGCGCCGGGTGCTGAGCCGCGGGTGGTGTGTGAGTTCTCTGCGCGTGGCCGCCGTTTTGAAGTGACGCGCTCCCCGGCGTGGGACCGTCCAAGCGCCCGCGGCCGCAATGGATTCACTACCCAGCAGGCCAAGACCCTTCTCAGGGAACGCGTAGCCGGGAGCTGGGAGGAGAAGTCGTCCAGGAATGACGAGGTAGGGGCTGAGCTTTCGGACGTCCTGGGAATGGATAGGGAGCAGTTTACCCGTGTGGTGATGTTGCCACAGGGCGACTTTGCCGCTTTCCTGAGGTCCAAGGCCAACGACCGACTGGACCTGCTCCAAAAATTGTTCGGCACGCAGCGATTCGAAGCGGTGGAACGCCAGCTCCTGCAGCAAGCCGCCGATGCCGCCCGCGCTGTGCAGGACAATGCCTCCGAACTCCAGCAACTACTTGACCGGGTCGCATCTGAGCATGACCATCTGGATCTTCCTGCAGCTGCTACTCCGGCTGCCGACAAGGAGCCAAACCAGGAGCCGGGGCAAGAGCCAACGCCGGAACCAGGCAAGGAACCGGAAGCTTGGCTGGCCGTCATGGAGGCTGAAATTCACTCTGAATGGCAGCGTCGGCAGGACGAGGCAGCGGAGGCAGAATCAGCGGCCACCCGCCTGCTGGAACAATTCCACGAGGCTCAGGAGAGGTCGCTCAGACATGGTCGGCTGGGCGCTGCGATGCAACGGCGGGTGTTGCTTGAACTGGCAGCGCCCCGAGCGCTGGAGAACAAGGAGATGCTGGGCAGACACCGGGGTGCCGCCGTTCTCAGCGGCCAGCTCGAAGCTGTCGATTCGACGGCGCGCAAACTCGAAGCCGCCGCAGCGCGGGCTGCCGGTGTGCGCGGGAAGCTTGGTGCAGCTGGCCTGGACGCCGCTACTACGGATGTAGCTTTGGAAGCCGTTAAAGCCGTCTGCGCAGTGGTTGAGGCACGGCTGCCCGATGAACAACGTCTGGAAGTCATCACGGCACGTTTGGCAACCATGTGTGGTGATATCGCCGAACAGCAGGCCGCTGCCGGCGCTTCGGCCGATCTACTGGAACAGTTGCGCTCCGACGTGTCCACCGTGGAAGCAGAGATCCAGCCTCTGGAACCTTTGGCTAGCCAGCTCACGGAACTGGAGCGGGAGGCTGCTGGTGCCGCCGAGCTGGTAGGGATTGTGGCCCGCCACGCAACGGCCACCAACGAGTTGGACGGGATCACCCTGAAGCATCTTCAGGCTCGGACCGAATCGCAGGACCTCCGGCAGCAATGGCTTGATGTCCGTGAACTGCGTTTGGCCAACGCTGCGGGGGAGCTCGCTGCGGCGTTGGAAAGCGGTAAGCCGTGCGCCGTGTGCGGAAGTGAGGAACATCCCAACCCAGCCGAAGCCGTGCAAACGGCGCTCTCCCTCGCCCAGGAAGAGGAAGAAGCCAAGGATCGGTTTGAGGCCAGCGAAAAAGCCTTGGCGCTCCTCGCTGAGCAGCTCTCCTCCGCAGCGCAGGTGCTCGCCGGACTGGTGGCCCAGGGAGGTGCAGCGGATGCTGCTGAAGCAGAATCCAAGCGGGCGTCTGCCCAGGAGGCTGCCTCGACGGCTCGCAAGGCGGCGGTGACATTGGAGAAGCTTCGCGCCCGGCACGAGGCCCTCAGCAAGCGGATCGCCCTGGTGCAACAAGAACACGACGCTTCCGCGAACGCTGCGGCCCAGGGGTCTTCGGCAGCACAGCTGCTTCAGGAGCAGTGTGCTGCCCTTGAAGTAGAACTTGCCGGTTTGAAGGACGGCTTCCCCAGCCTTCGCGAGCGGCTGGAAGCACTCGTCGATGAGCGCGGGCTTCTGCAGGCGGCCGTGGATGCAGAGCGGGAACTGGAACAGGCACAACAAGCCTGCGAAGCCGCAGCCGCTTCCCTTGACAAAGCCTTGGTGGAATCCGGATTTGCTTCGGCTGACGAAGCCCGCCGGGAGATCCTCCCGCCCGCAGATGTGGTGGGCCTGGAAAAGGATCTGGCCGATTTCGAGGCCGAATCGTCCCGCTTGGATGAGCTGTTTGCCGGTGAGGACCTGATCCTTGCGGCCAAGGAAGCCAGCATCGGCGAACTCCCCTTGGCCGAAGCCGAGCTTGCCGAGGCGAAGCTTCTTGCTTCAAAGGCCGCCGATGACGCACGGGCCAAGGAATTGGCAGCCGGCCTTGCCGGCAAGTCAGCGGACGCTGTTGCCCGCCTGGGGAAGGAGTACCGGACCCTGGCCCAATCGGGAAGGGAACCTCGGCGCCGGGCACATATGCTCGCAGAATTGGCCGACACCGTAAGGGGCTCGGGTGATAACAACTACCGCATGAGTCTGAACACTTATGTCCTGGCGGCAAGGCTGGAACAGGTAGCCATTGCAGCCTCCGAGCGGCTCGTGGCCATGAGTGATGGCAGATACACCTTGCAGCATACGGACGCCAAGGCCGCCAGAGGCGCAAAGTCGGGCCTTGGGCTGGAAGTCGTGGATGAATGGACCGGTCAGCGGCGGGACACTTCCACGTTGTCGGGCGGTGAATCCTTCATGGCGTCATTATCCCTGGCGCTGGGCCTCGCCGATGTAGTGCAGCAGGAGGCCGGCGGAGTCGATATTGAGACGCTGTTTGTGGACGAGGGCTTCGGCAGCCTGGATGAGCAATCCCTGGAGCAAGTGATGGACGCCCTTGAGGGACTGCGCGACGGCGGCAGGGTAGTTGGCCTTGTCAGTCACGTCGCGGAGATGAAGCAACGGATCACCAACCAGCTGCAGGTGATCAAGGGCAGGCATGGTTCCAGCGTGCGGATTGCCGACGCTGTACCGGTCTGAGGCGTATCCGATAGACTTAACCCGTTACACAGGGTCGCGCGCATCGGGAGGAGGGACGATGCGCATCCTTTAGCGAACCCGGATTGATGGAAAAAACTTCTGTAACGTCACAGCCTGCACCCCAGGCTCCCTCCCGCCCCTCCCGCCTGCCGGGCCGTTTCGCTCGGCTGCCTGAACTGGCGGGACCTGGTTTCCTGCCCTTGGGGCTCTTCGCCAGGCTACCCTTGGCCATGCTGACCGTGGGCACCCTGACCTTGGTCACAGCCGTCAGCCACTCCTACGCCATCGGCGGCATGGCAGCCGGAGCCGTCGGTATCGGCTCGGCGGTGGGGGCTCCCGTCCTGGGCTCCCTGGCCGACAGAGCCGGGCAACGGATCGTGCTGCTTGTGGCGGCAGTGGTCAACACCCTTGCTGTAGTGGGGCTCCTTGCTGCTGCGTACCTCACTACCGGTTACGGTTCCGGGGGCGAGGCGGCTGGTGTCCTCATTGTGGCCTTTCTCGCTGGCGCCAGTTGTCCCCAGGTGGGGCCCATGGCCCGTGTTCGGTGGATGGCGCTGACCACCCGTAATTTGTCCCCGGCTGCAGCAAACGGGGCCAGAAGCGTAGCAGCCAACCGGGCCGACCTTGATACCGCTCTGTCCTATGAAGGCACCGCTGACGAGGTCACTTTTGTCCTGGGCCCCGCCTTGGTGGGTGTTCTTGCCAGCTTGGTGGCACCCTGGTTGCCGCTCGCTTTGGCCGCTGTCATGACCATCACCCTGGTTCCGGCCTTCGCCGTCCATCCAAGCCAACACGCGGTGGTGCCCGCACCCCGCAAGCCGCGTACCGGCGTCGCGCCTTCCAATGGACAAGCCTGTATTGGCGAGCACTCCGCCCAAGTCCCTGCGCAGCGGCGTCATCGTTGGGCCGGAGCCGTGGTGGCCGTTCCCGTGGTGGCCATGGTGTGCATGGGTACGTTCTTTGGAGCTACCCAGAACGCGCTGAGTGCCTTCTCGGCGCAGTACGCTACGGCCGAGATCGCCGGACTGCTGTATGCAGTGATGGGGCTTAGTTCAGCTGTGGCGGCGCTGTCTGTAGCTTTCTGGCCGCAACGGTTCAGTCTGGCTTCCCGTTGGGTCGCCGCAGCGCTGGCGATGTCCGTTTTGTCGCTCCTGTTGCTTCTCCCTGCTGGTATTTGGCCCATGATCTTTGTCCTGCTGATACTAGGAATCCCCGTGGGGCCAGTGATGGTCACCGTCTTCAGCATCGGCGGCGTGGTGGCTCCAGCCGGTCGCATGGCCACTGTGATGACGGCGCTCGCCAGCGGAATCGTGGCAGGAACAGCGTTGGGCTCCTACCTGGCCGGGCAATTGGCGCAAACGCAGGGGCCGGGCGCAGCCTTTGTCGTCTCGATGGCGGCTGCAGCGGGGCTGTTGCTGCTGGGTGTCCTCACATCCTTGGTGATGAAGCGCCCACCTCAGGGGTAACCGCTATGCGGCACTGCGGTAGCCGGTGGGAGAGTTCCCGAAAGCTGCGCGGAAGATGCGGCTGAAATGGGCGGCATCGGTGAACCCCCACCGCGCCGCGATGGCTGTTACAGGTCGATCGGCCAGCACAGGATCTCTAAGGTCCCGCCGGCACCGTTCCAGTCGCCGTTGCCTGATGGAGGAGGCTACCGTGGTCCCGATTTCCTGGAAGAGGTCGTGCAGATGCCGCGTTGAGATGTAGTGGGCCGCGGCAATGCTTCCGGGGGAGAGTCCGGGATCACCGAGGTTGGCCTCGATGTAGTCGTGAATGCGGCCAAGCAGCAGCAGATGCGGATCCCTGCCCGTCTCGATCAGTTGATCGAGCTCACCGTTGAAAAGTGTAGTGACCAGGTCCAAGGCGTTGTGGACCAACCGGAGTCCATTGGCCCCGGAGAGGGCCTCAAGGTTGTCGGCCAGTTTCACCAGGAAGGGGCTGATGAGCTCGCCCAGGCCCTCATCGCCCGGAATTCGCAAGGCTGTCACATGTCCCATGGCTTCGGCGGGCAAGTCCAACAAAACGTGCGGGAACATGAGCACCAACGTGCGGAAGTCGTCGTCGAAGGTTAATTGATACGGACGCGAGGTGTCGTAGATGGAGAGGTCCCCGGGGCGGAGCACGGCCTCGCGCTCGTCCTGAACCAGGCGGCCCGATCCACCGAGCTGGATGCTGAGTTTGAAAAAGCGCCCCGTGGACTTGGCAATCAGCTCCGGCGTGCGAAGCACAGTGTGAGGCCCGGCTGTAATCTCCACCACGGAGATCTGCCCCAGCACTCGTGCCCTCATCATGCCGTGGAAGTCAGTGCCCGGGAAGGAAGAGCTGTTGGGGCCCGTAGCCAGCAGGGGCACGAAAGAGCTGGAGATTGCTTTGCTCCACTCCTGGAACGACTCCGCCACAATGGTTTCCACAGTTGCGGGGCCCATATCAGCCGCGACGGTCATCAAACTCCTTTTCAGTGGCCCGCGGCGCCGGTGCCACTGGGGCAGGGAATGCCGGGTTTGCGGGCGTGAGCTTGCCCACGATTGTACACCGGCGCCTGCGTGGGCTCGTGCTTGCGTGCAGCGACAAACACCCTGCCGTGTGAGACAAGTCACGCGACGCCGCTGCGGTGGAAGATTGCGGAATGACACACACCGTGCCGCGCAATCTCCAGCGGCACCGAGGCAGGAGCACACTATGAGCGTGGACAACCCCGTCAAGGGCAGCGCCCCCGGAGCCGTAAGCACCAAGGGTCGGCTCGGCGTACCGGCAGTAACCTTCATGATTATCGCGGCCTCGGCGCCGCTGACCGTGCTGGCGGGCGGCGTGACCACCACTTTCGCGGTCACCGGGGTCACCGGCGTGCCGTTGTCATTCTTGATCCTTGGTGCAATTCTGGCGCTTTTCGCCGTGGGATACGCCGCCATGAGCCGGCACGTCACCAACGCAGGAGCGTTTTACGCATACATTGCGCAGGGCATCTCAAGACCAGCCGGGGTGGGCGCGTCACTGATCGCCCTCATGGCATACAACCTGATGCAAGTGGGCATCTACGGGCTGTTCGGCTTTACGGTCTCGTCACTGCTGTCCGCCCGCCTTGGTATCAGCATGCCGTGGTGGCTCCCCGTGCTGGTGTGCATCGCGATCGTCGGATGGCTGGGGGTGAACAGGGTGGACCTGTCCGCTAAAGTCCTTGGCGTCCTGGTGGCACTGGAGTTCCTGGTGGTCATTGTGTACGACGTCATCAGCCTCGCGGTGGCTCCAGAAGGTATCAGCGCTGCAACTCTAAGCCCCGAAAGCCTGTTCGTTCCCGGTATCGGAGCGGTACTCTCCTTCGGCATCGCCGCTTTCATGGGATTCGAATCCGCCGCTATTTATGGTGAAGAGTCCAAGGACCCGCAACGCACGGTCGCAAGGGCAACGTTTGCTGCGGTTGGCATCATCGCTGTCTTCTATGCAGTCTCTGCCTGGGCCATGACTGTGGGAACGGGACCGTCCGCCGTGATTGAGACTGCCACCACCAATGGCCCGGACATGATCTTCGCCTTCCTGGGCGACCACGGTGGCGTGTTGCTCAGCGACATCGCCCAGGTCCTCTTTGTCACCAGCCTCTTCGCCGCACTCGTTAGCTTCCACAACGCGGTGGCCCGCTATTTTTTCTCCCTGGGTCGCGAGCGTGTCCTGCCGTCTGCGCTGGCGAAGGTGCGGACCGAAAGCGGGGCGCCGTTCGCCGGTTCGCTGGCGCAGACGGTGATTGCCGTCGTCGTAACCGTCGCCTTTGCCATTGCCGGTGCGGGTTCCGAACTGGGCGAGCTGTACCCCGTGCTGACCATGTTCACATGGCTCACCAACAGCGGCGCCATGGGGCTCGTGCTGCTCATGACCGTAGTGTCCGTGGCGGTGATCGGGTTCTTCCGCCGGCAGCAGCACGGGGCGGGCGTGTGGGTCAGGGTGATCGCTCCCGGCCTGGGGTTCGTGCTTCTGGCTATCGTCTTTGTGCTCATCATGGCCAACTTCAACGTCTTGCTGGGGCAGACCGAGTCAACGGCGGCGACGTTCGTCCTCCCGATGCTGGTGCTCTGCCTGGGCTGGTTGGCGTCATGTGGGGATTGCGGCTCCGGCGCTCGCAGCCTGACGTCTACGCCCGGATCGGCCATGGCTCGGAGGGCTAACGCAGCGTCAGGCCAGCTGGCTTTCGATTCGGGCAGCACTGTCAGCGAGCGCTTTGCCGACTTCGTCGGGGTCCTGATCCAAGCGGATATAGACGACGGCGATCGCTGCCGGCCGCCCGCCCGGGACCCTAATGGGGGCGGCAATGGAGGACAATCCTGCAATGACTTCGTCGTGGCTGGTGGCGTACCCCAGGCGGCGGGCTTCGTGGGCTTCGGCGCGGTAGGGGTTCGGAGCGCCTACCTGCTGCCAGCGCTCTTCGGTCATGGTTGATTGGATGGCGATCCCGGGGGCGCCGGTGGCGATGGGGTGGCGGTTGCCCGGGTGCTGGGCCAGGGCGGCGCCGGAGTGCCGCGGTTCAACGGTGACAAGGTTGACACACTCCTGGTGGTCCCACACTGCGACGAAGGCGGTCATATGCAGCGTGTTGGCAAGTTGGGTGAGCTCGGGCAGCGCCGCAGTTTGCAGGCTTCTTGAAACACCGCGGGCCAGGACGGACAGGCCCGGGCCGGGTTGAACGCGCCCGGAGTCGTCGCGCACCAGCAGCGAGTGGTCTTCCAGCGTCCGCAGGATCCGGTAGGCCACGGAACGGTGTACGCCAAGGGCCTCGGTGAGTTCGGCGATGCTGAGGGGCCTTTCGGCGGCCGCCAGAATCTCCAGCGCGCGGATTCCGCGTGAGAGGGTTTGCGACGGCGGAGCTTGCGTTGGTGCTTCCGTTGGGCCCTTGACGTCGCTGCGGGGGTTCATGCGAACCATTCTATGGTGGCCCACACCGCAGGGGTCTGTGCTTTGGCTCACAGGTTGTAGTATTCTTTCCTAACTGACCGTTCTGTCGGTTAATGCAAGTCAAGCGCCGACCAGTCACTCTCACCCCATGGAGTTCCAATGACCGCAACTTCCACTGTCGACTCTCCGTCAGGACCCAGCAGCAAGCGCGAGGAGCGCAGGGTACTGGCCGGGACGTTGGTGGGCACCACCATTGAGTGGTACGACTTCTTCATTTTCGCCCAGCTCACCGCCACCCTGTTGGCGCCGTTGTTCCTTTCTCCCTTGGAGAAGTCCAACCCGGGAGTAGCCCAGCTCCTATCTTTCGCCACGATCGGCATCAGCTTCCTGTTCCGTCCCCTCGGGGCCTTTGTGGCCGGACACCTCGGCGACAGGATGGGCCGCAAGGCTGTGCTTGTCATGACGTTGGTGATGATGGGTGCTGCCACTGCGCTGATCGGCCTACTGCCCACCTACGCCACTATTGGCCTTTGGGCCCCCGTCCTGCTGATCACCCTGCGCGTTGTCCAGGGATTCTCGGCCGGTGGGGAATGGGGCGGTGCTGCGCTGATGGCCGTGGAGCATGCACCTCTGAAGAAGCGCGGGCTTTTCGGCGCCTACCCGCAGATCGGTGTTCCGATCGGCATGATCCTGGCCACGGGGCTGTTGTTCCTGCTGCAGTCGGGGATGTCCAAGGAAGACTTTGCCTCTTGGGGATGGCGTGTGCCGTTCCTGCTGTCCGTGGTCCTCATTGTGGTGGGATACCTGATCCGTCGCGCCGTTGGTGAGAGCCCCGTCTTCAAGGAGATCGCCCAGCGCAAGGCTGAAAGCAAGGCGCCCCTGGGTGAACTGTTCCGTAAGAACAAGAAAGAAGTTGTTCTTGCTGCCTTGATCTTCATCGCCAACAACGCTGCCGGCTACCTGCTGATCGCCTTCTTCATCTCCTACGCCACACGTACCTTGAAGATGCCTACGCCTCAGGTCTTGCTGGCCACCACCATTGCGTCCTTCGGGTGGCTCATCTTCACCATGGTGGGCGGTTGGTTGTCGGACAAGATTGGTCGCGTCAAGACGTTCCTGATCGGTTATGGCCTGGTCTTCGCGTGGATGATTCCCATGTTTGTGCTGATCGATTCCAAGGACATCGTGCTTTACGGAACTGCACTGTTCGTCCTCACTATCGGACTGGGTCTGTCCTACGGTCCAATGTCCGCCATGTATGCGGAGATGTTCCCGGCCCAGGTCCGGTACTCGGGAATTTCCATTGGCTACGCGCTCGGTGCAATCCTGGGCGGCGCTTTCGCTCCGCTCATTGCCCAAGCTCTCCTGGATACCACCAAGTGGTCCGGATCGGTGGGCATCTACATCATGGTTCTCTGCGTGATCTCCGCAATTGGCGTGATTTTGGCCAAGGAAACCCGTGGCCGTCCGCTGGGGTACAGCGTCCACCACTAACAAATGGCAAACAAAAGACGGGTGTGGTCCACAGGGACCGCACCCGTCTTTGCGTTGAGATCACGACGGCGGCTACTTACGGCCGCTGGCACCGGCACCTTCCAACTGGCCTACGACGTCGGCGTCGGACAATTGCTCGAAGCGTTCATAAAATGCGCCAACTGCATGGAACTTGCCGGGCGTGTGCAACGCGATCACAACGTCGCAGACCCGGGCCAAGGAGGTTGAGGCCTCCAGGGAGGCGACCGGCACTGCAGCGATGACGGTGCCGGCCCCGCCGGCCCGGACGGCCTCCACGGCTGCCCGCATGGTGGCGCCGGTGGCCAGTCCGTCGTCGGCCAACACCACTGTTTTTCCGCGAAGATCGTGCTCGATGCCGGGGTATTTGTGGGCACGGCGGATGAGTTCGGAACGTTCATGGGTTTCCACGGCATCCAAAGCGGACTGGGAGATTCCGTGCGCGAGAATGAGCTCCTTCAGGGGCCTGTTGACCATTCGCAGGACGTCGCCCTGCGACCACGCCAGCGCCCCGAAAGCGGTCTCGTCACGGCCGGGGATCCCCAATTTTCGGACCAGCACGGCGCCAAACGGCAGGTACAGTTCTGCGGCCGCGGCTGCGGCTACCGGGACTCCACCACGGGCCAGGCCCAGGACGATGGTGTCTGGCCGTTCCCTCAGTTGGGGGAGTGCTTCAGCCAGGCGTCGACCGGCTTCCGCGCGGTCCTTGAAACGCATGCCCATCTGCTCCACTTCCACGTAATTCGTTGCCCTCCCAAGCCTACAGTCCACACCTTGCCCGGTGGCGCGCCCACTGAAAGCATGGCCTTGTGAACAAGCCCATCGGATATTGGATCAAGAGGCTCGACGCCGCACTGGAAATACAGCTGGACGCCACCCTGGCCAGGATCAAACTCACCCGCCGCCAATGGCACACCTTGGGCACGCTATCGGAGGGTGCCATGCGGCCGGATCGATTGGAGGACATCCTGCAGCCGCTGTGGGGCGGCGATTCCCGGCTGCGCGAACGCGAACTTGCGGCCTTGGTGGGGCGGGGAATGATCATCATGATCGACGACAGGCTGGCGCTGAGCGACCGGGGCCGCGAGAAATACCACGAGGCCCAGCGCTTGGTGGAAGATGCGCGTCAGGACCTGTCCATGGGCATAGGCATTGACGAGTACGCGATGGCCCTGAGCGTGTTGGAGCGCATGAGCCTGAACGCGGAGCGACTGGCCCGCTGAGACCTACACGCCGAGGAACTCGACCGCAGCTTCCTTGAAAGCCCGGCTAGTAATGACATTGGTGTGGGTGCGTCCCGGGATCACCAGGGTCTCCACCATGCCGCCACGCTTGCCGGCAATGGAGGCCAGCTCCGGCATGGTGGCTGCCCGTTCGTCTTTCTCCCCGGCCACGAGCAGCAGTGGCATGTGAGGGGCGGCCTCCGCAGGATCGAAAGGTTCGCCCTTGATGGCTTCGATGAGCGACAACATGGCAAACAGGTTGTTGCTTGGAAGCATTTGGGCCATCTTCAGCAGGCCTGCCGTGGACCCGTCCTCGATGGGTGTACCGTCGGCCAGATGCCGCTGCGCGGCCACGAGGTCGAAAGCTGCCAACGGATCCGCCGAACTCGGCCCGCCCAGGACGATGCGGTGAACGAGGTCCGGCTGGGTGGCGCCGAACTCCCACGCCAGCCTGGAACCGAGCGAGTAGCCAATGACGTCCAGTCCCGTGGAAGGATCGCCTTCGCGCAGGGGCCGGGCGCCGGCGTCGGTCACTATTTGGAGAAGGTCGGCGCGGATGCGGCTGGGCGTGTAAGAATCCAGGTCCTCAGGGGAGTGGCTCCGGCCGTGACCGGGCAGGTCTATGGTGATGACCCGGCGCCCTGCGTCCTGAAGCGTGGTGATCCAACCGCTGTCCACCCAGTTCAGTTTCGTGGAGGAAGAGAAGCCATGGATCAGCAGGACGGGGCGCAGCCCGGCGTCGGTAGCCGGCTCATGGACTTCCACGAACAGTCCGGGGTCGGTTCCCTCCACTGTGTGCCTGTGCTGTTCCATGGTGTGCCTGCCGGTCATCATGTCAGTCCTCATCCAGTACGGCGCTCAGGCGGACCCGGCGCTTGGGTGCTTCGTCCTTCGGAACAGTGCCCACGATCCCGGCAGTGTCATCCGGAACCTCGAACACGATCAGCGGCTCGCCAACGTTGATCGTGTCACCGGGCGCTCCGTGAATACGCACCACTTTACCCGCCTGCGGGCTGGGCAATTCGAGGGCCGACTTGGTGGTTTCCAACTCCACGATCGCCTGGTTGCGTTCCACCTGCTGACCGGGCTCCACGAGCCAGTCCAGCACTGTTGCCTCAATCAAGCCCTCGCCAAGGTCCGGAAGGGGGAAGGAAATTTCAGCCACGGCGGTACTCCAGTACGCGTTGGATCCCAAAGAGGATGCGGTCGATGTTGGGGATGTATTCGTCTTCCAGGTCTCCGGAGGGATAGGGCACGTCGAAGCCCGTCACGCGTTCCACCGGCGCCTTGAGCGTCGCGAAACAGCTCTGCGTGATGAGTTGGGCCACTTCGGCGCCCAGGCCTGAGGTCAGCGGTGCTTCATGGACGACGACGGCGCGCCGCGTCTTCCCCACGGAGGTCGCCAACGCTTCGGCGTCAATCGGTTTCAGCCAGCGAAGGTCCAGGACCTCGACGTCGATGCCGTCTTCAGCCGCCAGTTCGGCAACCTGCAGGCAACGGGCCACCATGGCGCCCCACGCCACGAGGGTGAGGTGCCTGCCTTCCCTCGCCACGCGGGCGCCGGTGAGGTTGCTGCCGTTGTCCGCTCCGCCGTCGTGCGCTGCAAAGGCCGCATCCACCGAGGTGAGGTCCACCGGTCCCTTCTGCCAATAGCGGGACTTCGGTTCCATGAAAATGACCGGGTCCGGCCGGGTCGCCGCGTACTTGAGCAGGTGGTAGGCATCGTTCGGGGTGGACGGTGATACCACTTTGAGCCCCGGAACGTGGGCGAAGAGCGCCTCCAAGGACTCTCCGTGGTGCTCGGGTGCACGGATACCGCCAAAGCTGGGCACGCGCAGGGTGATGGGCATGGGCAGGGTGCCGCGGCTGCGGTAGTTCATCCGTGCGATCTGGCAGACAATCTGGTTGATGGCCGGATACGCGAAGCCGTCGAACTGGACTTCTGGGATGGGGTGGAAGCCTGCCATGGCCAGGCCCACGGACATTCCGAGGATGCCGGATTCGGCAAGCGGGGTGTCGAAGACGCGGTCCTCGCCGTGCTTCGCTTGGAGGCCGTCGGTGATGCGGAAGACCCCGCCCAGCCGGCCGCAGTCCTCGCCAAAGATGAACGTCTTGGGGTTCTCGGCCAGGATCTCGTCCAGGGCACGGTTGAGTGCTTGCTGCATGGACAGTTGCTGAACGCCGGCGGCGGCAGCTTCAATGCCTGGCAAGGCAGTCATGGTCTCAGACATGTTCGGACTCCTCGCGCCACGCGGTGGCCTGGGATTGAAGGGCGGGCGTTGGTTCCTGGAAGACCAGGCCGAACATTTCGGCGCCGGGGCGGGGGCCCAGGTCCTCGATGCCGGTACGGATGGCTTCCTCTTCTTCTTCGGCCTTCCGCTGCGCTTCGGCAAAGAAGGCCTCGTCTGCAACCCCTTCGTCGAGCAGCCGCTGCCTGAAGCGCTCCAGCGGATCCTCGCCGGCGTCGAGGCGTTCCTCATCCAGCGTGCGGTAGCGGCCGGGATCGTCGGCGGTGGAGTGCGGACCGCGGCGGTAGGTCATGGCTTCGATCACCACGGGTCCGTTGCCGGCGCGGCAGTGCGCGAAGGCGGAACGAGTGGCTTCGAAAACACCTACCACGTCATTTCCGTCCACCTGCAGGGACGGGATTCCGTACCCGGCAGCGCGAGCCGCGACCGAGCCGCCGGCTACCTGGCGTTCCGTGGGGACGGAGATGGCCCAGCCGTTGTTCTGGATGAAGAACACCACGGGAGCCTTCATGACTGCCGCGAAGTTCATGGCTTCGTGGACGTCGCCCTGCGAGGAGGCGCCGTCGCCGAAGTACGTCATGGCAACGCCCGTTTCACCCGCCGCGTGGCCGGAAAGGGTTTGGCCATGGGCCCAGCCGACAGCGTGCAGGACGGAGCCCGCAACCACGGCCTGAATGGGTGCGAACCTGGATTCCAAAGGGTTGTACATGCCACCGTGCCACGTGGCCTTGTGGGTGGACATGTAGCCCACCATGTCCAGGCCCATCGCCCGGGCAACGCCCATCTCACGGTAGGTGGGGAAGACGAAGTCACGGGTCCGGTCAACGGCGTAGCCGCTGCCTACCTGGGCGGCCTCCTGGCCGAGCTCCGGGGCGTATCCCGGGATGATGCCTTGGCGCTGCCAGGCGACGGCTGAGGTGTCCAGGTGCCGGACGGCTGCCATCAGGGTGTACAGCTCACGGAGTTGATGGTGGGTGAGCGGGGCCGCGTCATCATCGACGGCGGCCAGCACGGCTTTGGTAGTCATGGCTGTGACCCTAGTCACCCAATACGCCTGTGCGCAATCAGTGCAGTTCTAGCGGCACACTTTGTACATTTTGGGCACACAAAGAAGCCCTGCACAGTACAAACTGTGCAGGGCTTCCTGATGATGATGAGCAGCTGGCTACTCGACCGGCGTGGTCTGCCTGCCAGCCTTGGCCCTGGCGTTGAGGAAGCAGCCGGCGGCGATGACCATGATCAGGATGAACGTTCCGATCAGCTGCCCGGCACTTTCCGGGTTGGCGAAGCCCACCACCAGGATGAGGCCCAACAGGACAAGGCCCACGATGGTGAGGAAGGGGAATCCCTTCATGCGCAGCGGCAGCTCGGTGCCGTCCCGGTCAGCCCTACGGCGCAGGATGAACTGCGAGACCAGTGCGGTGCCCCACACCACGAGGCATGTGGATCCCACAAGGTTCAGCAGTGCCGGCAGGATCTTCTCCGGAAACAGCAACTCAAGGACCGTGGCGATGAAGCCGAAGGCAACTGAGATGCCGACTGCGGCGACGGGAACCTTTGAACCGCTCAGGCGGGACAGGAAGCGTGGAGCTTCGCCGCGCTCTGAGAGGGAGAAAATCATGCGGGAGGCGCCGTAGAGGTTGGCGTTGAGGGCGGACAGCAGGGCGACGACGGCTACCAGGGTGATGGCCGCTCCGGCGCCGGGGATTCCTGCAAGGTCCAGCACTCCGGCGAATGGGGACTTCAATCCTTCCGATCCCACCGGAAGGACGGCTGCGATCACGAACACCGAGCCGATGTAGAAGACCAGGATGCGCCAAACAACTGTACGGATGGCCTTGCCTACGCTGTGGGCGGGGTTCTCGGTTTCGGCGGCAGCGACGCTGACGATCTCGGTTCCACCGAAGGCGAAGATCACGACGAACAAGGCGGCCGCGATGCCGCCGATGCCGTTGGGGGCAAAGTCGCTGAACGCTGAGAACCCGGGGGAGGGCACGTTAGGCAGCCAACCCAAGAGCAGGGCTGCGCCGATCAGTAGGAAGATCACGATCGCTGCGACCTTGAGGATGGCGAACCAGAACTCGAACTCACCAAAGTTGCGGACGCCCACAAGGTTGATGCCCGTGAAGACCACCATGAAGACCAGCGCCAGGACCCAGACGGGGATGACGGGCCAGATCGAGAACAGCAGACCGGCTGCTCCGATGGCTTCGGCTGCAATGACCACTACTAGCTGCAACCACCACAACCAGCCGATGGTTCCGCCTGCGGTCTTGCCCATGGCTTTCTCCGCGTAAACGGAGAACGCGCCGCTGTTCGGGTTGGCTGCCGCCATCTCGCCAAGGGCCCACATGACCAGGATGATCAGCGTACCGGCGACGAGGTAGGAAATAAGGACTGCCGGACCGGCCGCCTGAACGCCCGCCCCCGAGCCGAGGAAGAGGCCCGCGCCGATCGCGCTGCCTAGCCCCATCATGGTGAGCTGGCGCGGCTTGAGCGAATGGCCGAGGCCGGATGTTGGCGCAGGAGCCGCGATGGACTTCGTTGTCATACGTGTCTACCTTCTATGGATTACATGCTGGTTTGGCGTGCTGGCCTCATGGGTTTGGCACGCGGGCGTCGACGACGCAGCAAGAGCCGTGGAATAATTCTCGCAGTTTGTAAGATACATCACTTTTTGCTGTAGCGATGTGATGGGTAAGTTACCCCGGGGACAGGAACTTTGATGCTGGTGGATGCGCTTGATGCAAAAATTGTACGTTTCTTCACTGATTCACCGCGATCTTCAGTGCTGGAAGCTTCCCGCGTGCTCAGGGTTGCCAGGGCGACGGTGCAGTCCCGGATAGACAGAATGATTGAAAACGGGGTCATCGGTTCCTGGGTTCCCCAGCCTGATCCCGCCAACTTCGGCTTTCCGGTGGTGGCGTTCTGCTCGGTGACCATCACCCAGGAGATCGGCCATGATGCCATCATCGAAAGCCTCAGTGCCATCCCGGAAATTATCGAGGTTCATACTGTCACGGGAAATTCGGACCTGATGGTGCGGATCGCCGCGCGGTCCAACCCTGATATGCAACGCGTCCTTGATGCCATGATCGCCACCAAGTCCGTGGTCCGGTGTTCGTCGGTCATCGTCCTAAACAGCCACATCCAGGGCCGCACGCTCCCGCTGATGGAAGCTGCCGCCAAGCCAGTGTGACGTAAAGCATTTTGCTCCGCGTCGATCGAGCCGTACCATTAGTTCTAGTCAATATGACTTTAACTAGCGCTTCACTGACCGGGGAGCGTTTCGGACGGCGATGGAGCGAGGTGAACGCCGTGAACACCAACTCAGCCAACGTTGCCGAGCGGCGGCTTGCACCGCCGTCGCTGGCTATTTCAACAGTGATTTTCGCCCTCCGCCCCAGCGAGACATCCGGGCGCCCAACCCTGTGGTTGCCGCTGGTACGGCGTATCCGTGAGCCTTGCAAAGACATGTGGGCGCTCCCGGGTGGACCGTTGGCCCACGACGAATCCCTTCAGGATGCGGCTGCACGGAACCTCCGCGAAACCACCGGCCTGGCCCCTCACTACCTTGAGCAGCTCTACGCTTTCGGCGGCCTCCATAGATCGCCCACCCAAAGAGTGGTCTCCATCGTGTACTGGGCACTAGTGCAACCCACTGAAGCGGCCCTCGCTGACGAGTCCGAGAATGTGCGCTGGTTCCGGGCAGACAAGCTCGCCGAACTGGCCTTCGACCACAACGCAATCGTGGACTACGCCCTGTGGCGGCTGCGCAACAAGATGGCCTACGGATCCATCGCTTACCACCTGCTGGGAGAGTTTTTCACCCTCGCCCAGGTCCGCGAAGTCTACGAGGCCGTGCTGGACCGCCAGCTCGATCCCGCTAACTTCCGCAGGCACATCAAGGCAACACCGGAAATCGAAGAAACCGGTGAATACCTTCAAGGCGGAAAACACCGCCCGCCACGCCTCTACCGCTTCACCGGCACGCCCGGCCTCGGGCCAGATAACAGGAGTACACCATGAGCAGCGTTAACACTGCCGTCCAGCTGATCACTCGCGAAGAAGCCGAGAAAGGCCTCTCCCGCGCAGGGGCCACGTGCAGCCCGGCCTTGGCCAGGGGCCCATGGGAGTACGACCTCGCCGAAGCACTTGCCGGCGAACCTGCTTATGGCCCGGGTGCTTCCAGCGAGGATGTCGCTCCCAAAGCCACACCGCGCCAGGGCCAGCTGCCCGATGAGTACAAAAAAGCCACCGACGCCGAACTTGACGCCCGCATCCGGGTCGCCAAAGCGACACTCGGGGACCGGGCCGTCATCCTGGGCCACTTCTACCAGCGTGACGAAGTCATCCAGTACGCGGACTTCGTGGGCGATTCCTTCCAGCTCGCCAACGCTGCCCTGACCAAGCCCGACGCCGAAGCGATCATCTTCTGCGGTGTGCACTTCATGGCCGAGACAGCGGACATCCTCTCCACGCCCGAACAGGCCGTCATCCTGCCAAACCTTGCCGCGGGATGCTCCATGGCTGACATGGCAGATGAAGACTCCGTGGAGGAATGCTGGGAGCAGCTTGAAGAAATCTTCGGCACGGACCCGGATGCCTCCGGCCGGGTACCCGTCATCCCTGTCACCTACATGAACTCCTCTGCAGCACTCAAGGCGTTCTGTGGCCGTAACGGTGGGATCGTCTGCACCTCGTCCAACGCCAAAGTGGTTCTGGAATGGGCGTTCGAACGCGGTCAGCGCGTTCTGTTCTTCCCCGATCAACACCTGGGCCGCAACACCGCCAAGGCACTGGGCGTCCCGCTTGAGCAGATGCCCATGTGGAACCCGCGCAAGGAACTTGGCGGCAATGACGAACAAGTACTGCAGGACTCCCGGGTCATCCTCTGGCACGGCTTCTGCTCAGTCCACAAGCGCTTCAACGTGGGCCAGATCGAGAAAGCCCGGCAGGACTTCCCGGGCGTCAACGTGATTGTCCACCCCGAATGCCCCATGGAAGTAGTGGACGCCGCAGACTCCGCAGGATCCACCGACTTCATCAAGAAGGCCATCGCCGCCGCCACCGAACCCACCACGTTCGCGATCGGCACCGAGATCAACATGGTGAACAGGCTCGCCGCCGAATATCCGCAGCACACCATTTTCTGCCTCGATCCCGTCATTTGCCCCTGCTCCACCATGTACCGCATCCACCCCGGATACCTCGCCTGGGTCCTGGAGGAACTCGTGGAAGGACGCATCGTCAACCGCATCACCGTTGACGACTCCGTGCAGGACAACGCCAAAATTGCGCTCGAACGCATGCTGGCAGCCAAACCTGCCTAAAACCGACGGCACCACAAAGCCGGCATCACCGTCCGGGCACATCAACACCCGACTAGCCGAATCGAGCCTCATATGACTACAGAGAGCCTTACCGGCGGGGCCGCCCCCCAAAGGCTGGTCGTCGTCGGAAGCGGCATCGCAGGTCTGTACTCAGCCCTTCTTGCTGCCGATGCCGGCGCGGAAGTGGTGCTGCTGACCAAAGGTGCGCTCGCAGACAGCAACACCTACTACGCCCAAGGCGGGATTTCCGCTGTGCTGGACGAGCCGGCCCCCGGCGATACTGTGGCAGCCCACATCGCCGACACACTCAAAGCCGGGGCCGGCCACTGCAATGAAGAAGCAGTACGGGTGCTGTGCACTGAGGCCCGGTTGGACATCGCAGAACTGGCACGTTTCGGCGTCCACTTCGACCTTGACGACGACGGCGATCCCGCACTGGGTCTCGAAGCCGCCCACTCAGCTCCCCGCATCCTCCACGCCGGTGGCGACGCTACTGGAGCCGGAGTGGCGGCCGCGCTGATCAAAACCGTGCTGGACTTCCAAGCCGCAGGAAAGATCCAGGTCATAGGGCACGCCCACGTGACATCGCTCTCCTTGGGGGGACCGGGCGGCGGCCGTGTAGTGGGAGCGAACTTCCTCCACGATGGCCGCCACCTCGGCGTCCACGGCGACTCTGTGCTGCTCGCCACCGGGGGAGCCGGCCAGCTGTTCGCCCAAACCACCAATCCCTCAGTGGCAACAGCGGATGGCCTGGCCCTGGCGTGGCGTGTTGGGGCGGCCGTGGCAGACCTTGAGTTCTTTCAATTCCACCCAACGTGCATGGTTCTCCCGACTGAGGCACGGGAAGCAGAAGGCAACAACGACCCCCTGCTTATCTCCGAAGCGGTACGGGGCGAGGGCGCCATCCTGGTAGATGCCACCGGTCACCGCTTCATGCCCGACTACCACCCTGATGCCGAACTCGCACCCAGGGACGTCGTCTCCCGCAGCATCGCCCTTCACCTCACAAAACTCGGCGACCCCAACGGCCACGTGTTCCTGGACGCCACCGTGATTGAGGAAAGCCGAGGAAAAGGCTTCCTGGCCAAACGTTTCCCCACCCTCAGCAAACGCACCCGCCAAGCCGGCGTTGACTGGACCACCGAGCTTGTTCCTGTAGCACCCGCGGCCCACTACTGGATGGGCGGCGTGGTCACCGACCTTTACGGCCGCACCTCTGTTCCCGGGCTACTGGCCGCCGGCGAAGTGGCGTGTACCGGGGTGCAAGGTGCCAACCGGCTGGCCAGCAACTCCCTGCTCGAGGGCCTCGTGTTCGGGCGGCGGGCTGTTGAAGCGTTCCTCGTTGGTGACCGCGACGCCGCAGGCCCCTTGGCGCCTGCGCTCGCGCCTCGTACCGGCGATCGCCTCGCAGGCTCGGCGGCCGGTTCGGCCGCTCACGCGACAACGGCGCGGTCGGGGCCTCCGGCCGCGCTACTGGGTTCGGAATTGGAACTTGAGCCGGTGCCTGCTCCTGTTTCCTGGGAGTTTGAGTCTCTGCCGGGGCCGGGGGCTCGGGAGGTTTCTTTTGCGCGGGCGGGGGTGTTTTCGCGGGGGGCTCTGCGGCGGTTGATGACTGCCAAGGCCGGGGTCTTGCGTGATGGTGCTCTGATTCGTGAGGCCGGTGTGGCGTTGGCTGCCTGGGCAGAGGATGTGCTTCCACTGAATGTTCCTGAGTCTTTGGATGTTCGGGAGCATGAGGATTCCAACCTCTTGTTGGCGGCGCAGTTGCTGGTGCATGCTGCCCGGGAACGGCGTGAGTCCTTGGGGGCTCATTACCGCAGCGACAGCTGGGAGGACCCCGGAGTCGTCGAAGATATTGACAAGCGTTACACCATGAGCCGGAAAGTGAGCCTCGTCCATGACTAACCTGACCCTCCCCGCTGCCCCCGTCCGGGACATCCTGGAACGGGCGTTCGCGGAGGACGCGCCCAGCGGCGACATCACCTCGCAACTACTGATCCCCGCCGACGCCCGGGCAACTGCAGTGTTGAATGCGCGAGTCCCCGGGGTCTTCAGCGGCGGTCCCGTTTTCCGTGATGCCATGAAGCTCGTGGACCCGGACACGGACGTGGAATTGCTCCTCGCCGACGGTGAAGCGTTCGACGCCGGAACACACCTCGCGCGGGTCAGCGGCAGCGCCCGCTCGGTGCTCCTCGCCGAAAGGGTGGGCCTGAACCTGGTGCAGCGGATGAGTGCCATAGCCACCAAAACGGCGGAATTCGTGCGGCTTGTGGAAGGGACGCGCGCCCGGATCACGGACACCCGCAAGACCACCCCCGGACTTCGTGTGCTGGAGCGCTATGCGGTGCGCTGTGGTGGGGGAGCCAACCACCGCTACAGCCTCTCCGACGCCGTGCTGGCCAAGGACAACCACCTGGCCGTCATGACCGGAGGCGACTCCAGCAAACTGACCGAGCTGCTGATTGCAGCCAAGGCCCAGCTTGGCCACACCACCCACTTCGAGGTGGAAGTGGACCGGGCCGAGCAGATTGAACCCGTGTTGGCTGCCGGTGTGGACACCATCATGCTGGACAACTTCTCCATCGAACAGCTCCGTGCCGGGGTCAAACAGGTGGACGGACGGGCCATCGTGGAAGCCAGCGGCAACGTGAACATCAATACCGTCACCGAGATCGCTTCCGCCGGCGTGGACGTTATTTCCATTGGTGGCCTGACCCACAGCGTGAGCGCCCTCGACCTGGGGCTGGACGTCGTTCTAGAGACAGCCTGACCATCCCATGATCTTCCTTGACGCCGCAGCCACCACTCCGGTTCGCCGTGAGGCCCTTGAAGCCATGTGGCCTTACCTGAGCGGCGAGTTCGGCAACCCCTCCAGCCACCACAGCCTGGGCGAAACGGCAGCGGGTGCGCTTGCCGAAGCCCGTTCCGGCGTCGCGAAGGTCCTGAACTGCCGTGCCGGCGAGGTGACCTTCACTTCCGGCGGCACGGAAGCGGACAACCTTGCCGTCAAAGGCATAGCGTTGGCGCGGCAGGCGGCTGATCCGTCGCTGAACCGTGTGGTGATCAGTGCCATCGAACATCCCGCAGTGGAAGAATCAGCCCGTTACCTGGAACGGGTGCATGGATTCACCGTGGATGTGCTCCCCGTGGACGGAAAAGGTCTGGTCTCCATTGATGGCTTACGGTCGGTCATCGGCCCCCACACCGCTCTGGTGAGTGTCATGTACGCGAACAATGAGGTCGGAACCGTCCAGCCCATTGCATCCTTGGCCGCAGTGGCCCGGGAACACGGAGTGCCGTTCCACACGGACGCAGTGCAAGCCGCTGGGTGGTTGCCGGTGGACGTGAAAGCGCTCGGTGTGGACGCGTTGAGTATTTCCGGACACAAACTTGGTGCGCCCAAGGGATCCGGTGTCCTGTTCACCAAGGGGCGGCTTCGGGTGGAGCCCCTGGTGCACGGTGGCGGCCAGGAGAAGGCAAAGCGCTCGGGCACAGAGAACGTGGCAGGGGCTGTTGCGTTGTCCACGGCGCTCAAGCTCTCCCACGCTGAGCAGCCCCATCAAGCAGCGCGCGTTTCGGATCTCAGGGATCAGTTCATCCAGCGGATCCTCGCCACCGTACCTCACGCCCTGCTCACAGGACACCCCATCCAACGCCTGCCCTCCGTAGCTTCTTTCTGCTTCCCCGGAACCAGCGGCGAGTCTGTGCTGCTTGAGCTGGAGCGGCTCGGCGTGGTGTGTTCCAGTGGATCGGCCTGCGCGGCGGGATCCGACGCACCCTCGCCGGTGCTCGTGGCCCTGGGTATCGCCCCTGAAACGGCCCAGACAGCGGTGCGTTTCAGCTTCACCTCAACTGTCACCGACGCGGAACTGGAACGGGCAGCCGTTGCCGTGGAAACCGCCGTCGGACGCGTCCGGAACCTGGCTGTCCCGCAAGAAAAGCAGTAATTACTACCTGGGTGATTACACGTGCCGCGCGCGCCTGAAAATCCAATGCCGCAGCAGGGTAAACCGGACGGCCGTAGCCACGAAACCGGAGAGCGTGGTTGTCCACAACTCTTCGGTGACCGTGGCTTCGGGCCGAAGAAGATGCAAAACACCCAGGCTCCCGCCGGTGATGATCAGCGCGATGCCAATCACAATAACCCCACTGAGGTGGTCTTGCGCACGTTTCCTGCGGCCGGTGATTTTGAACGTCAACCGTCGATTCAGGGCCGTGTTCATCAACGACGTCAGAACAAGGGCAACGGCGTTGGCCAGCTGGGGATCGATCCACGGACGCAGCACAGCGTAAATGGCGAGCGAACTCGCCGTGCACACCACTCCGACTCCGGTGAAGCGGATTAATTGCCGCACAACTGGGTACTTCAGAACGCCGCGGTGCCGTTTGCGTTGACGCGGGGGCTTTTGAGAGGGAGACGGGCGTAGCTCAGTGGCCTCCGCAGCTATCTCCATGGGGTTAAGCCTGACACACTATGCAGGCTGCTGCTCCCATGAAGCACCGGTGACGGGGTTGTGAAGCTCGCCGATTCCTTCCACGCGGCACACCACGGTGTCTCCCGGTTGGATTCGTGCGCACTCCGCGGGGAACCCTGTGAGCACAAGGTCGCCGGGGTGGAGCGTCATGAATGAGCTCAGATAGACCATGATTTCGTCCACTTTCCAGCCCAGGTCCGCTGAACTCGCAGTCTGCAGCTCCTTGCCGTTATGCACAATCCCGATCTCCAGGTTTGAGTCATCCAGGCTGGTGACTATCCACGGACCTGCGGGAGTGAAGGTGTCCTGGCTTTTGGCGCTGATCCAGAGTTCGTCGGACTTCTGGAGGTCGCGGGCGGAGACGTCGTTACCGATGGTGTATCCGAGAATTGCCGACCTCGCTGTTTCCAAGGTCAGGCCTCGGGAGGCACGGCCGACGACGACCGTCAGTTCAGCCTCCGGGTCCACGTAACCAACGGTGGAGCTCAACTGAATTGCTTCGCCCGGTCCGATCACGCTTGATGCTGCTTTGTGGAAGGCCTGTGGCGGCAGGTCCCGGCCAGGCTGCCCGGTGTTGTGCGCCATGCCGAAGACGTTTGCAGGTACCGAGGGGGCCAGAAAAGTGAACGCATCCTGGCTGACCACCGCCCCGGGTTCCCACCCGTTTCTGGCCGGGCTGCTGGCATTGGCCCTCGACGTCGGGAAGGGGGACTCCACCACAGTCCACTGTGTGCCTTCCGCCGAGTCGAAATCCCGGGCGTCGTTGGCCACAAAGAACTGCTCGTCAGGAGACTGGCGGGCCAAAGTTTGATCGGTGTCAGTTGCGATCGGGACGGGCCGGACTCGGGCGATGCGACGGGAAAAAGGCGAAGTCATGATGACATCCTACGTCCTTCCTGGCCGGTGGGTTGCGTTGTGGGGCCCGCTCTGCATGCTTTGCCACTCCCTTAGCGCGCAGAGCGGGCCTCACAACGCATCAGGTGAGGGGCGCGGATCCGAATGCCACGCTGAAGCGGTCACACCACAGCACCACGGATGTCAGCCCGTGATGTCCGTTCCTGGCGGGAGTAGGTAGTTGTGATTGCCGTGCGTGGCCTTGACCGCACCGAGATCCACGTATCGGCCGGACCGATATTTGAACCAGTCGCCGCCGGCCGGCAGGCTGCTCAACCAGACTTTGACGTCCGGGCCGTCGCTGCTGGCCAAGTCCTCGAGCCGCAACAGATGGCTGCCATCGTCAAGTCTCACCAACCGGGCAGTGCCTGTGGTCTCATGCTCTTGGGATTGGAAAGTGCCCGAGCCAAGAACCACCGGTGCCTCGGAAGTTGCGGGTAAGGGAATTGCGGGAGCCTGTGCGCTCGCGGGAGCGGGCGCGGCAGGCAGTGCTTCGTAGACGCTGCTGCTGGTGAAGATGCGCCACGGCTGGAACAGGGCGGCCCCCACAACCACTACGGAAAGGACCACCACCCCTGCCACAACCGCAAGGATCCTGTGGGCCCGGATCATGCGCTGCAGTCTGTTCATGCTTCAAAGTTAGGCTTCGCGGCAGGGCTTTGGGGGTTCTTTTGCTTACAGGCCGGTGACGCCTTCTTCCAGTGCCGTGGAAGGAACTCCTGTGCAGAAGGAAGCGCCGTGCAGGATGAACACAGGACCCGGGCTTAGAATCCGTTCCATGCGTCTGGCGATTATAGGGTTGGTCCTCCTTGTGGCTGGTGGGGTCACAGTGGTTACGGGTGTCCTGCCCTGGCAGGAGGTGGCAGTCCTTGCAGACCGGGTGGCACCCATCCTGGGTTTTGTCATTGCCATGACGGTGGTTACGGAACTTGTCAGTGAGGCCGGCGCCTTCCAGTGGATTGCCCGCCATGTGCGGGGGTGGGGGCGTGGACGCAGTGTCATGCTGTGGTTGCTGTTGGCGTTGTTTGCCACACTCAGTACCATTTTCCTGTCACTGGATACGACGGCGGTGCTGCTCACCCCGGTGGTGGTCACCGTGGCCCGCCAGGCGGGCCTCCCCGTTCTGCCCTTCGCCCTGACCACGGTTTGGCTGGCCAACACTGCCAGCTTGTTGCTTCCCATCTCCAACCTGACCAACCTTTTGGCGCAGCACAATCTCGGTGGCATCAGCCCGGCACAGTTCGCGCAACTGATGTGGGCGCCCTCGCTCGCGGCAATTGTGGTGCCCTTGGCATTTGTTGCTGTGGTTTTCCGGCGGGAGCTTCGCAAAACCTACGCGCTCGATTCCGCCCGTCCGGCCCCGACCACCTCATCCACGGCAGCGCCGGACAAAGTCCTGCTCCTGGTCAGTGCGATCGTCCTGGTGTTGCTGTTGCCGGCGTTGGTATCCGGAGTCGCCATTTGGATTCCCGCCGCGTTGGCTGCCGCGATACTCGCCGTGACCTTCGCCGTCCGCCGACCCAAGGTGCTCAAGGTGGCCTTGATCCCGTGGTCCCTGCTGCTCTTTACCTGCGGCCTCTTCCTTGTAGTGGAAGCAACGCAATATCTTGGCGCATCAGTGCTGCTTGGCCAGGTGGCAGGGCAGGGGAACGGATTCCTTGAGCTGCTGAGGCTGGCCATGACAGGCGCCCTTGGCTCAAACGTCGTCAACAACCTGCCGGCCTACCTTCTGGCCGAGCCACTGGCCGGAACTCCTACCAGGATGGCTGCGCTGTTGGTGGGGGTGAACGCGGGACCCCTGATCACTCCGTGGGCCTCTTTGGCCACCTTGCTATGGCACGACCGCTTGGTGCGGATGAATGTACTGTTCAAGTGGAGGGGGTACGCGGTCTTCGGCCTGATGGTGGCGCCGCTGACAATAGTGGCGGCCATTGCGGCCCTCGCAGTTGTCGGCCCCGGAGGGGTGTTTGGTTAGCCGAGATACTGTTCGCCCACTGGGACCTCGGCAGCCAGGCGGTTTGCTGGTCCCGCCAGCGGACACGCCCAGGCCTCGTTGTAGGCGCAAGATGGGTTGTACGCGAAATTGAAGTCCAGGACAAACTCTTGGTCTGCGCCGGATCCCCGCGTCCCATGGAACGAACCCTTGACCGTGTCCACCAAGTACCGTCCGGCGCCGTAGCTTCCGCCGTCCTTGCCTGCAGTGGCGTCGCGGAACGGCACGAAGATCCCGCCCCCGTAGCTCCTGAGCTTCCAGGCCGCCAACGAGCCCAGCCCGGGGAGGTCGAAAGTGCCGATTCGGACGAATGGCACCAACCCGTCAGTCCCCGTCTCAACGTTCATTTCCTGGCCGGCTCCCTCGGGTGACAAGGCGGCGTACCTCCGGAAGGAGGAATCGTAGTCAGCTGTTGGCAGTCCGGAGAAGGAAGCCTTCATATCGGCGGTGAGCGCGGAAGCCGGATGCGTAGCGAACATCAGGTCCCGTTCCTGCCGCCAAAACACGTGGGCGTCGAACGGGTTGGTGGCCGCGAGCTGGCGCACTTTGTCGTAGAGGGCGAACGTCCGCAGGCGCCAATCAGCAATATCAATAGCTGACATGGCGGGAATGTCGTCTTCGAAATAGTCCTTCTGGTCAGGAGCCATACACTCAGCCTAGTCCTGTGCGTGTCGCAGGACTGCCGCCGATAGGCTGTGGGCATGAAGGGCATCCTGAACCTGCGCTGCAATCCGATGCGGCTTGCCGTGTTTGCCGTGGCGGTCACAGTCCTCGCCGGCACAGCATCCTGCTCCGCCGAGAACAAGGGCCCGCAAGTCAACTCCACTACCGGCTCCCAACCAAATAGTTCGGAATCGGGAACGGCAACACAGGGCAGCACGACGCCGGCGACAGGCACCGGCGAAACTCCAAGCACCGGCGGGAGTACTTCGGCCAGCCCCGGGTCAAGCCCGGTGGCGACGGCGGTGTCCTGGAAGACGTACACGGACTCCGCCAAAACCGTCAGCTTCGAGTTACCTCAGGAGTGGATAGCCCAGTCGGTAACGCCGGAGGCGGGATCGTTGGCCAACGCTGTGAAGGTGGAGGTCAAGGATGCCGAGGGGCGGTACATAGCCACGCTACACACCGGGTTGCCTACGACGTCGCCTGCCGCCTGCCCGGCCGGTCAGGCACGCCCCTATGTGGTGATCAGCAGTGTGCCATTGGACATTCCCCACTCGGATGGCCAGGACACCATTGATCCGCGAGTAGTCTTCCGCGTGGTTCAGGGCTACAAGTTCTTCGGCTCTTACGGCATCACCAATATGGTGGCGGGAGTGGACGGACAGGCCTGCGAACTGAGGAACCGGGTTCAGGGCCCAGCCGGCAAGGGCGACATCACCTTTGGGGATGTCCCGGTCATCCATGCCTTTGCCGCTGATGAGAAGGTGGCACCGGCCAAGTCTTTCGATACCTTGGACCTGGCTGCAAAGTATGCGGTCCACGGTTCTGAATTCGCCAATGTCCAGCGGATGCTACTGTCGCTGAAGGTTAATCTGTAGCTCTGCGATTGGCTGATTCACATAAATGGCGGCAATGGGGGCTGTCCGCCGCAACCCACCCCGGAGATCAATGGAACGCAATGTTGCTGCCTCACTCGTGTTCAAGACTGCAGCCAACACCAAGGTGGCCATGGCCATAGCCGTGGCCAATAATCGTGGTTACCGCTCTGTGAACGAAAACCTGTCCATCACCAGTGGTGGTGCCGAGGTCCCCTTTGCTGAACTCAGCGATCACCACGGCGGCCGCTTTCACTACCTGGAATTCAGCGAGCCGAGCGAGGTGACTGTGGACTACCGGGCAACGGTTCATGGCTTTGGGGAGCCGGATACATCCCGTCCGATGGAACTCATCAGGTACGTCAGGCCCAGCCGGTATGCGGAGTCGGACAGGCTGCTGCCTACCTCCTATGCCGAGTTTGGAAGCCTGCACGGTGCCGAGCTGCTCCATGCCGTCCGCAATTGGGTCAACGGGGAACTGCGTTACGTCAGTGGGTCCTCCCGGGGGACAGACGGCGCCGTGGAAACCCTGCTGCACCGCAAAGGTGTGTGCCGCGACTTCGCACACCTTGCCATTGCCCTCCTGCGGTCCAAGGATGTTCCCGCGCGGTTGGCGGCGGTGTACGCCCCCGGGCTAAGTCCCATGGATTTCCATGCTGTTGCGGAGGCGCACATCGACGGCGCCTGGCACATCATTGATCCCACTGGTCTCGCGCCCCGCGAATCCATGCTTCGCATCACCGCAGGCCGGGACTCCTCGGATACGGCCTTCCTGTCCACCGTGGGCGGCAGCCTGACCCTCAAAACGCTCAAGGTCAGCGCATCGGTCAACGGGGAGCTCCCGGTGGAGGACCCCCGGGAGCTCATCAGCTTGCGCTAGTGTCCGGCCACCGAGGCGCGGAGTTTCTCCGTGAGCCGCAGAAGCTCCTGCTGCTCCTCGGCCGTGAGCGCGGGCGCCACCAAGTTGGCGATGTCGCGGACATGTTCGCGGCCGATGGCCTTTTGGAGCTCGCTTCCGGCCTCGGTGAGTGAGAGCAGGACTCCGCGGCCGTCGTCGGGCGCTATGGTCCGCTCCACCAGGCCGCGCTTCTCCAGGCGGTCCACCAAGCGGCTTAAGCTGGACTGGCTGAGCAGGACCTTGTCATTGATCTCATTCAGGCGCAGCTGGCCCGAAGGGCAGCGGGAAAGCGTGAACAGGACGTCGTACTCCTTGACAGGAAGTGCTTTGAACGCCGGCCCGGACTGAAGCTTCCGCATCACCGCCACCTGGGAGCGGAACAACGACTCCCAGGTCTCGGCGGCGAGGCGCACGGCGGAGGATGCCGAAGGGCTGGACATCAGGCGTCCTGCCCCGCAGCACCAGCACCAGCAGTAGCGGACGCGCTGACCTTGGCCTCCAACGCGGCGGCAACCCGTGAGGCGTGCGTGGGTGCGTCCGGCACGTTCGCAGGCTTCATGGCGGCGTACTCCTTTCGAAGAACCGGCAACACCTCTTCGCCGAAGAGATCCAACTGCTCCAGGACGGTCTTCAGCGGCAGTCCGGCGTGGTCGATCAGGAACAACTGGCGCTGGTAGTCGCCGAAGGCCTCGCGGAAGGTCAGCGTCTTCTCGATGACTTCCTGCGGGCTGCCCACGGTGAGGGGAGTCTGCGAGGTGAAGTCCTCCAGGGACGGTCCGTGCCCGTAGACGGGCGCGTTGTCGAAGTATGGCCGGAATTCCTTCACGGCGTCCTGCGAGTTCTTCCTCATGAAGAACTGTCCGCCCAAGCCAACGATTGCCTGCTCCGGAGTTCCGTGGCCGTAGTGTGCGTAGCGCTCACGGTACAGGCCGATCAGCTGCTGGTAGTGCTCCTTAGGCCAGAAGATGTTGTTGGCGAAGAAACCGTCGCCGTAGTAGGCGGCCACTTCTGCGATCTGAGGCGTGCGGATGGAACCGTGCCACACGAAGGGGGCGACGTCGTCGAGCGGACGCGGCGTGGAGGTGAAGTTCTGCAGGGGTGTGCGGAACTTGCCGGACCAGTTGACGGTGTCCTCGTCCCACAGCTTGCGGAGCAGGCTGTAGTTCTCGATAGCCAGCTCGATGCCGTCCTGGATGTTCTTTCCGAACCAGGGGTACACCGGAGCTGTGTTGCCACGACCGAGCACCAGGTCCACGCGGCCATCAGAGAGGTGCTGGAGCATGGCGAAGTCTTCGGCGATCTTGACCGGATCATTGGTGGTGATCAGGGTGGTTGCCGTGGACAACGTGATGCGCTCGGTCTGGGCTGCGATGTAGGCCAGGGTGGTGGTGGGGGAGGAGGAGAAGAAGGGCCGGTTGTGGTGCTCGCCCAGGGCGTACACATCCATGCCGATTTCTTCGACCTTTTTGGCGATGGCGACGGAGGCCTTGATGCGCTCGTTTTCCGTGGGCGTGCGGCCCGTGGTGGGGTCAGTGGTGATGTCGCTGACGCTGAATACGCCGATCTGCATGATGTGCCTTTCTCCCTGCCCGAAGTCCCGGGCTCTGTAAACAGTGTACCTCAAACTAGATGCATTTGCATGTATCGATACCTGTAACAGGACAGGCCCGGGAATTGTTCCCGGGCCTGTCCACTACCAGTGCTTCTGTTGGGGGAGCCCGCTATTCTGCGGGATTATGGGCCGCACGGCGGCCAGTGACGCGTGGAATCATGCCCGTGGTCCAGTCCTGGAAATCTCCCGATGCGGAGCCGCCGTTCCCACCGGGTCCGTCGCCGGGAGCAGCCGTGGACTTGTCCTGCAAAGCCTTCAGCAGGTCCTTCTTTTCCCGGCGCCCCTCCACGAGTTTGTAGAGCACCGGAACCAGGACCAACGTCAGGGCCGTGGACGAAACCAAGCCACCGATCACCACGATTGCCAGGGGTTGGGAAATGAAGCCGCCGCCACCAGTAAGGCCTAAAGCCATGGGAGTCAGGGCGAACACCGTCGCCAAGGCGGTCATGAGGATGGGCCGCAGGCGCCGGCGCGCACCGTGTGTGATGGCATCGGCAACGTTCATGCCCGGAGAGCCGTCATGTGGCTTGCGATATTGGTTAATCAGGTCGATCAACACAATGGCGTTGGTCACCACGATGCCCACCAGCATCAGCATGCCGATCAGTGACGGCAGCCCCAAGGGAACGCCGGTGATCAACAGCAGTCCCACGGCGCCGGTCGCGGCGAACGGTACAGAAACCAACAGGATGAGCGGCTGGATGAGGGACTTGAAGGCGGCCACCATGATCACGTAGACGATGGCAATTGCCGCCAGCAGGGCCAAGCCAAGCTGCCGGAAAGACTCCGCCTGCTGCGTTGTGGCACCACCGATGGTGGCGGTGACCCCCGCAGGCAAGTCCACAGCCGCCAGCCGCTCCTGCACCGCTGCGCTGACACTCCCCAGGTTGGATCCGGACGGCGTCACGGTCACTTTGGCGGTTCGCTGCCCGTTGCTGCTGGTGATGGACACCGGGGTGTCAACCTGCTCGACGGCGGCAATCGTCTCCAGTGCCACGCCGCCACGGGCTGTGGGAAGCTGGAGTGCCCGAACTGCGGCAATGCTGGTAAAGCGCGTGCCCTCACCGATCTGCACAGGGTAGTCGTTGGTCTCGATCCGAACGGTACCGGCCGGAATGGGGCTGACCGTGGAGGCCAGGAAGGCTCCTACTTGTTCTTCCGTCAGGCCTGCCGCCACGGCCTTGGCCCGGTCAACACGGACCTGGACCACCGACTGCTTGGAAGCAAGGTTCGTGGCGACCTCCGAGCTCCCAGGAACGCCTTCCATAGCCTTGACCATGGCATCACTTGCTGTCTGCAGGTCAGCGGAATTAGCGGCCCTGATGGTGATATCCACCGTTGAGGATGTCCCGAATCCGCCCTGCTGCGATCCCACCGTCACCTTCCCGGGGGCCCCTGCCAGCTTGGCGCGAACCTCATCCTGGAGTTTGGTTTGGTTCACTTTCTCGTCAGTGACAATGGTGAATGTCGAGTTGGAGGAACCAGTGGAAGTGAGTGCAGCGAAGCCGGTCTGGGCGTTTCCGGAAGTGACCTGCACGTCCTTGATGCCCGCAATGCCCTTGAGGGACTCCTCAATCTTGGAGGCTTCATCGCTGGTGGCCTGCAGGCTGGTGCCCGCTGGAAGGACTTGGCGCACAGTCATGCTGTTCTCGCCGGAGCGGCCCAACAGATCGGTAGACAGAAGGGGCGAGACGGCGATGGTGGCCACCAGAATCAGTGCTGCTGCCGACAAGGTGATAACCGGATGCTTTTGCGTCTTGGCGAGAAGAGGAAGGTAGCCTCGCTGGAGGCGACTGCGCTCCTCGGCCTCTTGGGCTTTCCGGGCGGCTTCCTTGGCGGATGCCTGTGCCTCAGCGCCTCTTCCGGGCGAGGAAAGGAACCAGTAGGCCAGGACCGGAACGATTGTCAGGGAAACCAGCAGTGATGACAACAAAGCAATGGTTACGGTCAGGGCAAAGGGCCGGAACAGCTCACCGGCGAGGTCGCCGACGAAAGCGATGGGCAGGAATACGGCCACAGTGGTCAAAGTGGAAGCCGTGATGGCCCCGGCCACTTCCCGGATGGACGTCAGGATGGCTGTCAGCTTGTGTTCGCCGTAGCTCAAATGCCGCTTGATGTTCTCGATCACCACGATGGAATCGTCAACCACCCGCCCGATCGCAATGGTGAGGGCGCCCAAAGTAAGGATATTCAGCGAGTATCCCGTGGCGGAGATGCCAATGAAGGTAATCAGCAGGGACAGCGGGATGGAGACGGCCGTGACCAACGTTGAGCGTACGGACATCAGGAAGACCAGGATGACAGCTACGGCGAAGCCAAGGCCAAGGAGCCCTTCGGTGGTGAGGTCCTTGATGGACTTTTCAATGAAAGGAGCTTGGTCGAAGACCGGCGTGAAAGTCGCGTTGTTGCCGAGTTCCTCCTCCATAGGGCCGACGGCGTCCCTCACGGCGTGCGAAATCGCCACCGTATCGCCTTCCGGCTTCTTGGTGACGGACAGGGCCAATGTGGGCTTGCCGTTGGTGCGGGTGATGGACGTGGCGGCGTCGTCCTCGATGCTGACATCGGCAACAGCCCCAATGGTTGCAGCCGTTTTTGCGCCGGCCAAAGGGAGTCCCTTGATGATGTCCAGGGAATCCACTGGGCTGCCGAGCTGGAGGGAAAGGGTCTTGCCTTGGTCCTCAATGGTGCCCACGGGGACCAACGTGCCGTTGTTCTTGAGCGCATTGCTGATGGACTGGACAGAGGCCCCTGTAGTTGCCAGATCAGCGGGGCGGGGCTGGATCAGGATGTGCTGGCTGGAGCCGCCGGTCACGTCGGCACCACGGACGCCGTCGATCTTCTGCAGGCGGGGAACGCTGAGTCGAAGGAGGTCGGCGTTGAGTTCGCTCAGCGGCTTGTCCGACGACACCGCCAAGTAGACAATCGGGAAGTCGCTGATGTTACCGGCGATGGACTGGGGCTCGACGTCGGCCGGCAGCACCCGTTTGGCATTGGAAATCGCCCGGTCAATCTGGTTCCGCGCCCGGTCCAGGTTGGAGCCGTACGTGAACACCATAGTGATCTGTGAAACGCCGTTGCGGGACGTCGATGTGGTGGATTCAAGCCCCTCCACGCTGTTCAAAGCTGTTTCCAGGGGCTGGCTCAACTGCTTGTCCACAACCTCCGGGGAAGCGCCCGGCATGGAGGTCACCACGGTGATCTGCGGGAACTCGATGGACGGAATGAGTTCCTGCTTGAGCGACCCCATGGTGATCACGCCGAACACCGCCGCAAAGACGGTAATCAGCGCGATCAGGGCCCGGTTTCCCAGGGACAGTTTGGCCAAGCGGAACATTGCATTGACTCCTGCGGTCTACGTAACGATTCGGCTGAGGGAACCGGCCGCAGCCCCGGGTGTGGCCTAGCTTTGGATGGCGTTAGCCACTTCCAATTGCAGGGACCTTGCAGTGCTTGCTTCCAGTTCGGCCGCCAGGTCCGCATTCTCGTTGAGCTTGACGCCGTAGCCCGGCATCATGTCCTTGAGTTTGGACTGCCAACCCTTGAAGTTCTTGGGGAAGGACTTCTGTAGCAGTTCGATCATGATGGGCACGGCGGTGGACGCGCCCGGAGAAGCGCCCAGCAGTGCGCCGATCGAACCATCGCGGGAAGCGATGACTTCGGTGCCGAACTGCAGGACGCCACCCTTCTGTGGGTGCTTCTTGATGATTTGTACACGCTGACCGGCGGTGATCAGTTCCCAATTGCCGCCGGATGCTTCAGGGTAGTACTCGCGCAGGGCCTCAACCTTGGCCTCGTGCCGCTTGGCAACTTCCTTGATGAGGTAGGCGGTGAGGTCCATGTTGTCCTTGGCCACGGCCAGCATGGGAATGATGTTTCCCGGGCGGATGGACAGCGGAAGGTCCAGGTAGCTGGAGGTCTTCAGGAAGTTGGTGGAGAACCCGGCGTACGGGCCGAAGAGGAGGGAGCGTTTTCCGTCCACATAGCGGGTGTCCAGGTGCGGGACGGACATTGGCGGCGCGCCGACCGAAGCCTGGCCGTAGACCTTTGCACTGTGCTGGGAAGTCACGGCGTCGTCGGTGCAGCGGAAGAATTGGCCGGAGACGGGGAAGCCGCCGTAGCCCTTGCTTTCAGGGATGCCGGATGCCTGAAGCAGGTGGAGTGCACCGCCGCCGGCTCCTACGAAGACGAACTTGGCATGGATGCGGCCGTGTTCGCCTGACTTGGGGTGCTTGATGGACAGATCCCATCCACCGCCTGCTGCGCGGTGGATGTTGGTGACGTCGTGGCCATAATTGACCTCGGCGCCGCTGCTCTGCAGGTAGCCCGTCAGCTCGCGGGTCAAGGCGCCGAAGTCGACGTCGGTGCCTTCAGCTGCGCGGGTTGCGGCCACGCGCTGCTTGCGGTCGCGGCCCTTGACGATCAACGGTGCCCATTTGGCGATCTGGTCCTGGTCCTCGGTGTACTCCATGCTGCGGAACAGCGTGTTGGGTTTCAGTGCCTGGTACCGCGTTTTGAGGAAGTTCGCGTGGTTATCGCCGATGACGAAGCTCATGTGCGGAACTGTGTTGATGAAGCCTTTGGGAGACCCGATCACTTTGCTGTCCACAAGATGGGACCAGAACTGGCGGGACAGCTGGAACTGTTCGTTGATGTGCAGGGCCTTGGACGGGTCTACGGAACCGTCTTTTGCTGCGGGGGAGTAGTTCAGCTCACACAGCGCGGCATGGCCGGTGCCGGCGTTGTTCCAGGGTCCGGAACTCTCAAGCCCTGCTTCGTCGAGTCTTTCGAACATGGAGATGGTCCAGGTGGGTTCAAGTTGCTTGATGAACGCACCAAGGGTGGCACTCATGATTCCGCCGCCAATAAGGACGACGTCGGCATGTTGAGTCTTGGAAATGAAGGTCACGATCAATCTCCGTTAGCGGCGGCACTGGCTGTCACAGAATATCCCCGTGCAGTCTCAATACTGAAATTGCGGGGAATCGTCAAGGCTTTAGGCGGACGTTTGTGAAAACTTCGTTGAGGACGGGGGAAGCCGGGTAGCTTTCAACCTTGTTGGACAGAGCCAGCGCCGAGATGGGGAAGGCTATGGGCACAGCCGGTACCGACGCCGCGATCTCAGCATTGATGGCCTGGTACTGGGCGTTGCGTTCATCGCCTTCGGGCATTGCCCGTGCGCGTTCTATCTTGTGGAAGACTTCCGAGTCGGCGTATCCGAACTCGGCGCGGGTTTCGCCAAAAAGGGGTCCGAGGAAGTTGTCTGCGTCCGCGTACGAACCGTTCCAGCCCAGGAGGTGAAGGCCCCGGTCGCCGGCCGACTGGACTCTTTGGAGGTAGCCATCTTCCCAGTCGATGGGAACCGGTTTGATGTTGAAGCCGACGGCGACGAGTTGGCGGCTGAGCTCGGCGTAAATCTTTTCCGGGGTGGGCATGTATGCCCTTGTGGCGTTGAGGGGGTAATAGAACTTCAGCTCTTCACCCTTGTAGCCGGCTTTCTTCAAGAGCTCCTTGGCCTTCTCAGGGTTGTACCCCAGAGAGGGGGCATTGTTGTTGAAGCCGCTGAGCTTGGGTGGCACGAATTGTGATGCCTGCGCCGTGTTGTCGATGAAGAACTTCCGGATCAACGCTTCCTTGTCGATCGCCATCTCGATTGCTTGGCGCACTTCGGGCTTTTCCAGCGGTGCAACAGCCTGGTTGATCCCCAGGTACATCACCGAGAAAGGGTCGCGCTGGATGATCTGGACACCCTTTTTGACCAGTTGGTCAAAAGTCCCTGAGGTCACAAGGTCGTAGGCGTCGATCTTGCCATCCAGAAGGGCCTGCTGGCGTGATTCCGCGCGATCGTAGGGGATGAAGTTGATGGTTGCGATCTGTCCCTTGTTTCCCCAGTAGCCCTTGTAGCTGGACAACGTGAGCTTTTTCTCATCCCACGCGGTGAATGCATAGGGGCCTGTGCCCACGGGATGGCCGGCGTAGGTGGACATGGCTTGGCCGTTGCGTACTTGGTCAAGGACATTGGCTGTCTTTGCCTGCAAAGCAGCCGGGGAAGATATTGCGAAGGCTGGCAAGGTCAACGCCTGAAGGAATCCAGTGAAGGGCCGCGTCAGATTGATCTGGACGTCGGTGGCCGAAACCACCTTGCAGTCTTTGAAAATGGAGAATACCGGCTGATCCGAGTACGCCTTGAAAACGCTCTGAAAGGAGATGCCCGGCGCCTGATTCCTGAGCTCCTCGGGAAACGTGAACCAGCGGTTGAAGTTGGCGCATACGGCGGTTGCATCCAGGGTAGTGCCGTCGTGGAAGGTCACACCGGACCGGAGCGTGAAGTCGTAACTGAGCCCGTTGTTGCTGTCTTTCCACTCGGTGGCGAGGAGGGGCGTGGTTTGACCTGTTTCGCCATCCACCCCCACAAGTCCTTCGAGGACTTGGCGGGTGACACGGTAGGACTCGGAATCGGCGGTCATGGCGGGATCCAGGCCCAAGGGCATGGACGCCGTGCCGAAATTGAAGGTTGCTGTCGGTTCAACCGCGGGGGAGCTGCCGGTGGATGACGACGGCGACGGGCCCGGGGTTCCGGTGCACCCTGCCAGTCCCAAAGCCAGTACGGCAGCTCCGAACTGCATGCCCAGGCGCCGCATTTTGCTGCTTGCCACTCGTGTCCCCTCAAGCCGGTTGGAAGTGCTGTGGCCGGCTTCGGCCAGACCGCATTCCAGTCTAGTTGAACGTCCTGACTGCGCTTCCCAGCGGACTTTCAGGTGCCCCGGCTGCATGAAAATAAAATACCCCCGGTCTTGCAACCGGGGGTATTTCCGTATCTGTGCGCAAGGGGGGACTTGAACCCCCACGCCCGAAGGCACAGGAACCTAAATCCTGCGTGTCTGCCAATTTCACCACTCGCGCTGGCAGGCAATCCGACCGCCTGAAAGGACGGTCGCTGCCATATACCGGCCTCCAGTGTACCCGTTACTTGTCCAGCTTGAGATCCCGCCGGAGCTTGGCTACGTGCCCGGTGGCGCGCACGTTGTACTGGGCCAGGGAAACCTTTCCATCGGGATCAACCGCAAAGGTGGATCGGATCAATCCCATGTAGCTGCGGCCGTAGTTCTTTTTCTCACCCCAGGCCCCATATGCCTCGGCGACGGTGTGATCCTCGTCCGATAGCAGCCGAAAGGTCAGTTGTTCTTCTTCGGAGAACTTGGCAAGTGCCTTGACGGGGTCGGGGGAGACACCCACCACTTCGTATCCTGCAGCCTGCAGTGACCCCAGGGAGTCGCGGAAATCGCATGCTTCCTTGGTGCACCCGGGAGTGGAAGCGGCCGGGTAGAAGTAGAGGATGGTTTTTCGTCCGCGGAGGTCCGACAAGCTCACGCTTTTGCCGGTCTCATCCTGAAGTGTGAAGTCCGGGGCGGCATCTCCCGGGATAAGTCGTTCAGCCAAAATGTTCTCCTTACCAGTGGTCGCGATTTTCCAGTTTAGTGGGCGAGGCCGCGTCCTCACCGCTTCCGCGCATATACTGTCGGCATGCCAGATATGGAGAGATGGCCCACCACCCGTTTGCTTTCGACAGCCGCGCGCCTGGTGGAAATCTCGTGGAACGAAAAATTGAAGTCCATCGGTCTTACCCACGCCGGTGTCATTGCCATGCAGGTGTTGGCTGCCAAGGGTGCCATCACGCAGGCGGCTCTGGCCGAAGTTGCGCGGGTCAAGGCCCAAACAATGGGTACCACCCTCGCGAGGCTGGAGCTGCACGGGCATGTCACCCGACAACGCAGTGACTCCGACCGCCGAAGTCACGTGGTGACTCTTACTGACGCCGGCATTGCAGCTCTTGCAGAGGCAGTAAAGCTTGAGCAGGATGTTCTGTCCCCCGTTGCCGTGGACACCGTCCGGCTGCGGGAGGAACTTCGGTTGGTCGTCCGGGGCCTGGCGGGGTTGCCCGCGCCGGAGCAGGAAGCCCACACGGAAAACACCGACTTGCCGCAGGCCTGACCTGAGCCCGTTGCCGGGCTTCCTGCGGGAAGCTCGGCATGGAAACGCGAAAGGCTCCGGATCGTAGATGCGATCCGGAGCCTTTACTTTGTGGTGCACCCCCCGGGACTCGAACCCGGAACCCATTGATTAAGAGTCAATTGCTCTGCCAGTTGAGCTAGAGGTGCAGCTATTGTTTCGGCTTATGAGGGAATTTGCATTCCCCGTTGGCCTCTGCAACGACAAATAACTCTACACCAGTTTTTTGTGGTCACGGACCACATTCGGCCCTGCGTGATGAACGCCATGTGGTCGGTGCAGGAAGCGGCATGAATTAACACAAAAAAGGCCTTGGAGTGATATTCACACCAAGGCCTTTTGTTTTGTGCACCCCCCGGGACTCGAACCCGGAACCCATTGATTAAGAGTCAATTGCTCTGCCAGTTGAGCTAGAGGTGCAGCTGTTGATTTCGATCCCAAGGGCAAGCTTTTATTTCCCCGGCGATCTCCGCAACGACATGTAACTCTACACCACTTCTGTCCAAGTGTGAAATCCGCGGCATACCGCCACTGGCATCACGGCGCAGGCCTCAAAATCAGCGCAAAATCAGGGTTTCTGTTGTTGCTGATGACCCAGAGTGTGCCATCAGGAGCGCGGGCTACATCCCGGAGGCGCCCATATTCTCCTGTGAAGTAGGCCACAGGGGAGCCTGCGGTCTCCCCGTTAAGGGGAACCGCCCAAAGCCGTTGTCCCCGGAGCGCCCCTGTGTAGGCAACGCCGTCCACGATTTCCAGCCCACTGGGTGAGGCGTCGGACGTTGAGGGCCAGACGACCTTCGCGTCGATCAGGCCGCTGCGGCCGGGCGCTCCAGTCACGGTGGGCCAACCGTAATTGCCTCCAGGGGTAATCAGGTTCAGTTCGTCATCCACGTCAGGACCAAATTCACTGGCCCAGAGTCGTCCGGCGTTGTCCCAGGCCAGGCCTTGCACATTCCGATGCCCGTAGCTGTACACGGGATTGTCGCCGAAAGGATTCCCTGGCGCCGGGCGCCCCTCCGGAGTGAGTCGTAGGATTTTGCCGCCCAAGGCGTTCGTGTCCTGCGGCTGCTCCCGACGCTGAGAGTCACCGGTTCCGACGTAGAGGAACCCGTCCGGGCCGAATCGAATCCGGCCGCCGTTATGAGTGGAAGCCTTGGGCATTCCGGAGAAAATCACTTCAGCCTTCCCCAAAGTCACCATGCCGCTTGGATCCTCGGTCAGTTTCATGCGCACAATCCGGTTGTCGTCCGAGGACGTGAAATATGCGTACATCCAGCGGTCCGTTACGAATTCCGGCGAGAGGGCAAGGCCCAACAGCCCGCCTTCTCCGCCGGGTTCGACGCCGGGCACCTCGCCTAAGGTAGTGGCTTGACCGTCCCGGATGCTCTTTACCTGAGCGGTGTCCCGCTCGGACACCACGGCAGTGCCGTCCGGCAGGAAGACCACCGACCACGGCAGCTGCAGTCCGACGTCGAGTTTTTGGGTGACTTCCGGAGTTTGTGGCGCGGCGGGCTTGGATTCGCCGGCTTGCGTGGACTGAGACCCGGGCGAAAGGGGCCCGCCCAGTGCGGTAGCGGTGCCCTGACTTGCCGATGCCGCTGGTGTTGCCGCTGTGCCCGGAGATGACGGACTGCCCGTACATCCAGGCAGGACAACCAGGATTGCCAGCAACAGGGCATAAGAAGAAGCGGGCACCCAACGATCGCGGGTTTCCGAGGGGCGCCTTCTTGTATCCCCGACCGCTGCGTTCATGACCGCTGGCGGAAAGTCAGTGCCTGTTGCGACGTGGAGGCCGGAAACCGGCAGCTTCGGCGTGGGCGGATGATTCGAACCAGACGTCGGCGGCAGCGTCGTCATAGCCTGCAGTGTCTTCGTCGAAGTAGGTCATGGCGGACGCGCTGGCCTTGACGGGATAGGAGTCCCCGGGTGCGCTGGAGGAGCCCGTGCCGTAAGGGTGCTCGACGGCCAGATGACCAGTGCCCGCCGAGTCTTCGGCGGCAGCGGACTCGGCGCCCGGCAGGGTGGGTGAATGTGCATCGGTGTACTCGTGGTGATGGACCGGGGTACCGCTTGCATCGGTCCATGAAGATTCCCACTCCGCCTTGTCCTCAGCGGTATCCCTTGCGGCCGTGTCATCAGCCTTGGGGGCGGAGGTTGCCGTTGTGGAACCCGAGTCCCAGTCGTCAACATCGCCGGCGTCAGCCGCGTGGACCTTGGCGTCAGTATCCACGACGGGCTCGTCCACCACTGGTTCGTCAATGACAGGATCGGCCACTGAGGGGGCTGCGATGACGGGTTCCTCCACCGTCAATCCGGGTGTGGAAGCCGGGTGGACGTCAGAGGCGGCAACGGCGGGTGAATCGTCGACGGCGGTACGCGGCTCGGTCTCTACATCGGCCGCGGCGGGGGAGGCCCCGTGCGCTTCTCCGGAAGGTGCGGGTACGGGTGGGGCGGGTTCGTCGGCACGGGCTTCGATGACCTCAGGCTCCCTGACATCGGGTTCGTCGGCACGGGGGCCACTGCCCTCGGAGGCCGCTTTGCCGAGATTGGTCACACCTGCCAGGCCTGCCACCCCTGCTGCGGCTGCACCGGCATCCGGGATGGATCCCGTACTGGCGGGCGCCGTCGCTGCCGGGGGAGTGGTGCCGGATACCCCGGCGGTGCGATCCTCGGCGGTGGCGTGGGTTGAGGTGGGATCGGTATTCCGCGTCTTGTTGCGGTTCATCAGCCACCAAACAATAGCGACGACCAAAACAATGACAATGACCCAAATTAACCAGTCCATGGTGGAGGCCCTTCTGCTCACAGGGTTGCAGCTCGTGGTATTCCCGACGTTACGTGCCTGCTAATGGGCTGTCCAGCGTTTGACCTGCTGCTTCGCCCGAAAACATCTCCCTACTGACCATTTGTGGAGCGGCGGATGGATGACGCAAAGACCGCACCATGGAAAAAGTATGGGCTTAATGCGGCGTGCAACAGCGTCGGCAGAGGCCCGGTAGACATAGACTTTGGACCATGAGTGACGCCACCCAGATTGCGACAGAGAATACCCCGGACATCAAACCCCGCAGCCGGGTGGTGACCGACGGCATTCACGCGGCGCCGGCCCGTGGCATGTTCCGTGCGGTGGGCATGGGCGACGACGACTTTGCCAAACCTCAAATTGGTGTCGCGAGTTCGTGGAACGAGATCACACCCTGCAACCTTTCCCTGAACCGCCTTGCCCAGGGCGCCAAGGAAGGCGTCCACGCCGGCGGCGGTTTCCCCATGCAGTTCGGTACCATCTCCGTTTCGGACGGTATCTCCATGGGCCACGAGGGCATGCACTTCTCCCTGGTCTCCCGTGAGGTGATCGCGGATTCCGTGGAGACAGTGATGCAGGCCGAACGCATCGATGGCTCTGTGCTGCTGGCAGGCTGTGACAAGTCCCTCCCGGGCATGCTCATGGCTGCTGCCCGCCTGGACCTCGCGTCAGTCTTCCTTTACGCAGGCTCCATCATGCCGGGCTGGGTCAAGCTTGAAGACGGCTCCGAGAAGGAGGTCACCCTCATCGATGCCTTCGAGGCAGTCGGTGCCTGCGCTGCGGGCAAGATGAGCATGGAAGACCTCACCCGGATCGAAAAGGCCATCTGTCCCGGCGAAGGCGCCTGTGGTGGCATGTACACGGCCAACACCATGGCCTGCATCGGTGAGGCCTTGGGCATGTCCCTTCCGGGTTCAGCCGCCCCGCCGTCGGCAGACCGCCGTCGTGATGATTTCGCACGCAAGTCCGGCGAAGCGGTAGTTAACCTGCTGCGTCTGGGGATCACGGCCCGCGACATCATGACCAAAAAGGCGTTCGAGAATGCCATTGCGGTCACCATGGCCTTCGGCGGTTCCACCAACGCTGTGTTGCACCTGCTCGCGATCGCCCGGGAAGCCGAAGTAGAACTGACGCTGGACGACTTCAACCGCATTGGCGACAAAATCCCGCACTTGGGGGACCTCAAGCCTTTCGGCCGCTACGTCATGACCGACGTCGACAAAATTGGCGGCGTGCCGGTCATCATGAAAGCACTGCTCGACGCCGGACTGCTGCATGGTGACTGCCTCACCGTGACCGGCAAGACCCTCGCCGAAAACCTCGCCTCCATCAACCCGCCTGACCTTGATGGCAAGATCCTCCGCGCCTTGGACAATCCCATTCACAAGACCGGCGGCATCACCATCCTGCACGGTTCCATGGCCCCGGAAGGCGCCGTAGTGAAAAGCGCCGGGTTCGATGCGGATGTCTTTGAAGGAACTGCTCGTGTCTTCGAGCGCGAGCAGGGCGCGCTGAGCGCGTTGGATAACGGTGAGATTAGCAAGGGTGACGTGGTGGTTATCCGCTACGAAGGGCCCAAGGGCGGGCCGGGCATGCGCGAAATGCTGGCCATTACAGGAGCCATTAAGGGCGCAGGGCTTGGCAAAGACGTTCTGCTGCTGACCGACGGCCGCTTCTCGGGTGGCACAACAGGATTGTGCATCGGCCACGTTGCGCCGGAAGCCGTCGACGGCGGGCCCATTGCCTTCGTGAAGGATGGCGACCGCATCCGTGTGGACATCGCCGCGCGCTCTTTCGACCTCCTGGTGGACGACGCCGAACTCGAAGCCCGCAAGGAGGGCTGGGAGCCGCTGCCCGCAAAGTTCACCAAGGGCGTGCTGGCCAAGTACGCAAAGCTCGTCCACAGTGCCTCCACCGGGGCGTACTGCGGATAATTCCTGCCGTGGACTCCGACTGTTGAGACACAGTCGAAGTCCGGCAGGCGGACATGGCTGTCCAAATAGTGAGATACGATAGTGGTCAATTGACACGTATCTCACTTTGAGGGAACACTGAACGCATGATCACATTCGTTACCGTTGGCGTCGTCGTCCTTACCAAGCGCGTGGCTTAGCCCGACTGGTAACGAACCGTCACGCGCAAACCCCTCGAAGAGCCGCAAGGCTGAGGGGTTTTTTTATTCCCCGAAGCAAGACCCATCTAATGAAGATCCACTAAGGAAGAGTCCGATGAGCAAAGGATCGCCGATCAGCCCCTCGCTGATGGCTGCAAAGTCCGCTGGAGCCCACAAAGCTCCGGAAAAGATCGACCGTACGGCTGAAGCCGTCGTCGTCGACGCTGCTGCACCTCTCTCTCCTGTACTTGGGCCGAACACTGTTGTACCCCCAACGGTGATGTCCGGCTCACAAGCAATTGTCCGCTCGCTCGAAGAACTCGGCGTGGACGATATTTTCGGTTTGCCCGGTGGCGCGATCCTGCCCACCTACGACCCCTTGATGGCCTCCAGCATGAATCACATCCTGGTCCGTCACGAACAGGGAGCCGGCCACGCCGCGCAAGGCTACGCCATGGTTACCGGACGGGTTGGCGTTTGCATCGCCACCTCAGGACCCGGTGCCACCAACCTCGTTACCGCCATCATGGACGCCCACATGGACTCCGTGCCGATGGTAGCCATCACCGGCCAGGTTTCCAGCGGAGTCATCGGAACCGATGCCTTCCAGGAAGCGGACATCGTGGGAATCACGATGCCCATCACCAAGCACTCGTTCCTGGTCACTGACCCCAATGACATCCCGCACGTCATGGCAGAGGCTTTCCACCTCGCATCCACGGGCCGCCCGGGACCTGTCCTGGTGGACATTGCCAAGGACGCCCAAGTTGGCCAGATGACCTTCTCCTGGCCGCCGAAGGTTGACTTGCCGGGCTACCGTCCCGTCGTGCGCGGACACAACAAGCAGGTCCGTGAAGCTGCCAAGCTGATCGCTGCTTCCAGCAAGCCGGTCCTGTACGTGGGCGGCGGTGTGGTCAAGGGCCATGCTTCTGCCGAGCTCATGGAACTCGCGCTTGCTACCGGCGCTCCCGTGGTCACTACCTTGATGGCCCGCGGCGCCTTCCCGGATTCTCACCCGCAGCACGTTGGCATGCCAGGCATGCATGGTTCCGTCTCTGCCGTAACCGCGCTCCAGCAGGCCGACCTCCTGATAACGCTCGGTGCAAGGTTTGATGACCGCGTCACCGGCGTGCTGAAGACCTTTGCCCCGTTTGCCAAGGTCATTCACGCTGACATCGACCCCGCGGAAATCTCCAAAAACCGCACTGCCGATGTTCCGATCGTTGGCTCGGTCAAGGAAATCATTCCGGAACTCACCGAGGCCGTGAAGACACAGTTTGAGCTGAGCGGGACCCCGGACCTGGATTCGTGGTGGGCCTTCCTGGGCAACCTCCGCGACACCTACCCGCTGGGTTGGACGGAGCCCGAGGACGGCCTGACCGCCCCGCAGCGCGTGATCAAGCGCATCGGCGAACTCACCGGACCGGAAGGCATCTACGTGGCCGGCGTGGGCCAGCACCAGATGTGGGCCGCGCAGTTCATCAAGTACGAGCGCCCCCACGCCTGGCTGAACTCCGGTGGCGCAGGAACCATGGGATACTCGGTTCCTGCAGCCATGGGCGCCAAAGTTGGTGAACCGGACCGTGTGGTGTGGGCCATCGACGGGGACGGCTGCTTCCAGATGACCAATCAGGAACTGGCCACCTGCGCCATTAACAACATCCCCATCAAGGTGGCCATCATCAACAACTCCTCGCTGGGTATGGTCCGCCAATGGCAGACGCTGTTCTACGAGGGCCGTTACTCGAACACGGATCTGAACACAGGCCACGACACCATCCGGATTCCGGACTTCGTCAAGTTGGCTGATGCCTACGGTTGCGCCGCACTGCGTTGTGAGCGCGACGAAGACATTGACGCCACCATCCAGAAGGCGCTGGAAATCAACGACCGCCCGGTGGTTATCGACTTCGTCGTCAGCCCCAACTCGATGGTGTGGCCGATGGTGCCTTCGGGCGTCAGCAATGACCAGATCCAGGTTGCCCGCAACATGACCCCGGAATGGGAAGAGGAGGACTAGGCATGAGCCGTCACACACTGTCCGTTCTGGTCGAAGACAAGCCCGGCGTGCTGACCCGCGTGGCCAGCCTCTTCGCCCGGCGCGCGTTCAACATCAATTCCCTTGCTGTGGGACCCACTGAGGTTCCGGGGATGTCCCGCATGACGGTTGTCGTCGACGCCGACGGCGACCTCATTGAGCAGGTCACCAAGCAGCTCAACAAGTTGGTCAACGTGATCAAAATTGTTGAACTGACTTCAGAATCTTCCGTACAACGTGACCACATCCTGGTCAAGGTACGTGCGGATGCCGCGACACGTCTGCAGGTAACCCAAGCTGCAGACCTGTTCCGTGCCGCAGTCGTCGACGTGTCCACAGACTCGTTGGTGATTGAGGCAACCGGTACCCCCGAGAAGCTCGCCGCGCTGCTGTCAGTGCTCGAGCCGTTCGGCATCCGTGAAATCGTGCAGTCCGGCACCTTGGCCGTTGGACGGGGATCCCGCTCCATGAGTGACAGGGCGCTCCGCTCCGCGTGAGCCTTGCGTCCAGTACCGCAGCACCACTATCAATATCTACGAAAAACCACTCAAGAGGAGTTACGCAAGTGACTGAAATGTTCTACGACGATGACGCAGACCTGTCGATCATCCAGGGCCGCAAGGTAGCAATCGTTGGCTACGGCTCGCAGGGCCACGCCCACGCACTGAACCTCCGCGATTCCGGCGTCGAGGTCGTTATCGCGCTCAAGGACGGCTCAAAGTCGGCCGCCAAGGCAGAGGACGCAGGCTTCACTGTCAAGAACGTTGCTGACGCCGCCGAATGGGCCGACGTCATCATGATCCTGGCACCGGACCAGCACCAGCGTGCGATCTACAACGACTCCATCAAGGACAAGCTGACCGAGGGCAAGGCACTTGCGTTCGCACACGGCTTCAACATCCGTTTCGGCTACATCGAAGCTCCGGCCGGCGTTGACGTCATCCTGATCGCCCCGAAGGCTCCCGGCCACACTGTGCGCCGCGAATTCGAAGCCGGCCGCGGTATCCCGGACATCATCGCTGTTGAGCAGGACGCATCCGGTTCCGCTTGGGACCTGGCGAAGTCCTACGCCAAGGCAATCGGTGGAACCCGCGCCGGCGTCATCAAGACCACCTTCACCGAAGAGACCGAAACCGATCTCTTCGGCGAGCAGTCCGTCCTCTGCGGCGGCGTTTCCCAGCTGGTCCAGTACGGCTTCGAAACCCTGACCGAAGCCGGCTACCAGCCGCAGATCGCCTACTTCGAGGTTCTCCACGAGCTCAAGCTCATTGTTGACCTCATGTGGGAAGGCGGCATTGCCAAGCAGCGCTGGAGCGTTTCCGACACCGCAGAGTACGGCGACTACGTTTCCGGCCCGCGCGTCATCACCCCCGAGGTGAAGGAAAACATGAAGGCTGTCCTCGCGGACATCCAGAGCGGTGCTTTTGCCAAGCGCTTCATCGATGATCAGGATAACGGTGGCGCCGAGTTCAAGGAACTGCGTGCCAAGGCTGAGCAGCACCCCATCGAAGAGGTCGGCCGCGAACTGCGCTCCCTGTTCTCCTGGCAGCAGCAGGACGCTGACTACGTTGAAGGTTCCGCAGCCCGCTGATCCTTCCGTGCCGGCCTGAAGGCCGCGCACTACAACGCCCGTCCGGCGAACACAGCCGGGCGGGCGTTGTTGCGTATGATCCACTGTTTCTCCACCGAATAGCACAGCAGTGTGGGCTGTGAACTTCTTCACAACCGCCGCCGGTCCGGCCGTAACATCGCTCCCCGGCAACGGAATCCCGGCCCGGATTCGATATTCTGGGCTGGTCCCGGCGCCGTGCCCCGGGCCACGCATCCGCTCCTTGTCCAGTTCTGTCCAAAGTTGTCCAAAGTAAGGTGCCACCCGTGTCAGCCAGCAAACCCGTCGTCCTCCTCGCCGAGGAACTTTCGCCCGCCACAGTCGAGGCATTGGGCCCGGACTTTGAAATCCGACAGACCGACGGCGCCGACCGTTCCCAGCTGCTGTCCGCCATTGCCGACGTCGATGCCATCCTGGTCCGGTCTGCCACCCAAGTGGATGCCGAAGCAATCGCGGCGGCTAAGAACCTCAAGGTCATCGCCCGTGCTGGCGTGGGCTTGGACAACGTGGATATCAAGTCTGCAACGCAGGCCGGCGTTATGGTGGTCAACGCCCCGACGTCCAACATTGTCTCTGCCGCTGAGCTCACCGTGGGTCACATCCTGAGCCTCGCCCGCCACATTCCGCAGGCCAGCTCTGCGTTGAAGAACGGCGAGTGGAAGCGTTCCAAGTACACCGGAATCGAACTTTTTGAGAAGAAGATCGGCATCATCGGCCTGGGACGCATTGGTGCTTTGGTGGCTGCACGCCTCCAGGGTTTCGACACTCAGATCCTGGCGTACGACCCCTACATCACGTCCGCCCGCGCAGCCCAGCTGGGCGTCAAGCTGGTCACACTGGATGAGTTGCTGGAAAACTCGGACTTCATCACCATTCACATGCCTAAGACACCTGAAACGGTGGGGATGCTCGGCGCCGATGCTTTCCGCAAGATGAAGGAAACGGCCTACGTGGTCAACGTGGCCCGCGGTGGCCTCGTGGACGAGGAAGCACTTCACATTGCGCTGAAGGAAGGCCAGATTGCCGGAGCAGGCGTTGACGTCTTCGTCAAGGAGCCCAGTACGGATCTGCCGTTCTTCGAGTTCGACAACGTCATTGTGACCCCCCACCTAGGGGCGTCCACGGATGAGGCCCAGGAGAAGGCAGGCGTTTCAGTTGCCAAGTCCGTGCGCCTCGCCCTCGCCGGCGAGCTGGTACCGGACGCCGTGAACGTAGCCGGCGGAGTCATTGCTCAGGACGTGCGTCCTGGCATCCCGCTGATCGAGAAGCTGGGGCGGATCTTCACCGCGCTGACCCACGCTTCCTTGACGCAGATCGACGTTGAGGTAGCCGGTGAGATTGCCGCACTGGACGTCAAGGTGCTCGAGCTCGCCGCACTGAAGGGCGTTTTCGCGGACGTCGTCACGGAGCAGGTCTCCTACGTGAATGCTCCGGTGATCGCCGAACAGCGCGGCATCAACACCCGCCTCATCACCACCCCGGACGCTGAGGATTACCGCAATGTCCTGACCATCCGTGGTGCGCTCAGCGACGGTTCCCAGATTTCCGTCGCCGGAACCCTGACCGGTCCCAAGCAGGTGGAGAAGCTTGTGGGCGTCAACGGGTACGACGTCGAAATTCCCATCAGCGAACACCTGGTGGTTGTAGCCTACGCCGACCGTCCGGGCGTGATTGGCACCATTGGACACATCCTGGGCATGAACAACATCAACATCGGCGGGATGCAGGTGGCACGCCAGACCGAAGGCGGCCAGGTACTGGCACTCCTGACCATCGACAGCTCCGTTCCGCAGCAAGTGCTGGAAGCCATCAAGGCCGGTATTGGCGCTGAGATGGTTCGCGAAGTGGACCTGGAGGACTAGCACTGATCCGTATCAGTTAGGTTCGCGTGCCGGCGACACACCTTGGCACGCAGGAGTGGCCGGTCTGCTTACAATGGCTGGGTCCGGAATTCGGACCCGGCAGCAGGCCGGCCACAACTTTTTTGCACATACAGCCCGGTATTCCTTTGTGTCTTTTGAGGAATCACGGAGCATGTGTGCGCGCCCGTAATCAAGGTCTCAGGGAGCCCAATGAACGCCGTCCAAAGGTTCATCAGAAGCCGTGTGCTGCTGCTGACCGCGGCCATTTTGATCGTCGCCATGTGCTTGTCCGTCCTCGTCCAGAGCCAGTCGCAGGCGGCTCTGAACAGGACAGTGGACGAGAACTCGCGGGGACTCTACGACATCCTGGTCCAGGCAAAGCCTGACCAGTCACAAGATGGCGACGGCGGTGCATTGATCCAGCCGGAAATCGCCAACGGCCAGGGCGGCATCAGCTTTGAACAGTTGGAGAAGATTCGGACCATGGGCCAAACGGCCGTGGCCGCGCCCATCAGCCTGGTCTCGCGCGTATCGCAAAACCTTGAGGCCCCTCGCCTTAACGCCATGGACTACCTGGGGTACAACGCGGGACTTGCCGGGGCAGTAACGGCGGGGGACCCCTCCGCCATGGACTCCAGCAAATGGCCTGCAGCGGAATCCGTGCTCTCTGATTCCCCCAAGAAGTATCGTCTGACCGCCTCTGCCACCAGCTCTGACGGCGTTAACCAGCAGACTCTCTTCAAGACCAGCGCCGAAGGTACTTTGGGCAAGGGCCGGCTGATCCAGGAACAGACTGCGGGCGGCACCAACGTCCGGATCGCGGGCCCCGAGGGCGAGACCGGCGTCAAGTTCCCGGCCCCCGCCTTGGGCTCCGAGCATAACCTCTTCAATCTCTCCGTAGCGCTTCCCTTGGCGCCCGAGGTGACAGAGTCCGTCGTCGCCGTCGACCCCGCCGCTGAGCGCGCGCTGCTGGGCTCCGCAGGAGACTTCCTGGCACCACTGGAGAAAGCTCCTCCGGCAGACGCCCGTGACGCCGGTGCAATCGGACGCCACTTCGAAAGTCTTTTCACCACCGGCCTCAGCATGGACCAGCTGGAAGAAGGACCGGATTTCCTGGGTGTAAAGCTCAAATACTGGGCGCCGCTGATGACGCAGTACCAGCAAGCCAAGCGCGACGGCCTACTGACCAATGATTCCAAGGCCATCCCGCTGATTGTCCGTTCCGGCACCTCCCTTGACCTCCAGTACTCGGTAAAGATCGAGGAACTTGATGCAAGTGGCAAGGTGGTCAAGGATGTTGGCACCGTAACGCGGTCCTTGGACAAGGACTACCTCCCGTTCGTATCCAAGTCCCCGTTCGCCCTCGAATGGCCGGGATCCACTGACCACAGCCAATTGCTGGGCAGCACGGCTTCCTTCAGCCAGGGCCTGTACAACCCGGCCGCTTGGAGCACCGCTTTTGCCGCCGCTCCGCAGTACAAGGACGGCGATGAAGCCGCCAACGGTGCAACAGACAAGAGCGCCATCCCGGGAGACTGGGTGACGGTCAACCGTTTGCCTGAGAAGTCCTCCTTCGGGGCAGCCGTGGACCAGACGCAACGCAAGCCGGTTGACGAACGTTCCTACCGGGAGGACCTGGAGACGGGCAAGAAGCCGGCTACACCATTGCCCATGGTGTACGGAACCTTCGACCCTGCCGCCGTAAAGTCTGCGGCCGGGGACGTCAACAAGCTTCCCTTGGGCGGCTATGACCCCACTCCCATGACGCTGAGCAAGGACGCTGAGGGCAAAGAGTTGGAGGGCACGGAACTGAAGCCGTCCCTGAGCGCTACGGGCCTGGTCAGCCAGTCCGCCGGAGCCATCACCGACTACTACGGTCTGGCAGCAGCTCGTGGCTACGACAGCAACGCAGATGTCATTGACGCCATCCGGGTCAAAGCATCAGCAAGCGGCAACTGGAAGACGGCACAGCCCGAGGTGGAGAAACTTGCCACCCAGATCCGCGAGCTGGGCCTTGAGGCCACTGTGGTGGCTGGATCCGCCCGCGAGGACGCCAACATTTTTGTCCCCGGCTATAGCAAAGACGACGCCGGTAAGGAATCACCGCTGGGCACCGTCCAGCAGTCGTGGGTACGGCAGGACGCGGCCGACGCCGTCTCCGGCTCCCTCACCGGAACCAATATCACCCTGCTGTTCCTGACCCTTCTTGGCGCCACACTCCTGACGGGTGCCTCCACCGTGAGCTACATCCGCCAGCGCAGGAGCGAAGCCGGAATTCTTCGCGCCATGGGGTGGACGCAAAAACGCATACGATCCTGGGTCCTGGAAGAGTTCGGCGTAGGTGCCGCTGCTCTCGCTGCCGCCGGCATTGTCCTGAGCCTGCTGAGCTGGAATATCGCCACCGTGATCGTCTCGGTGACCATGCTTGTCATTTACTGTGGTGCTGCATTGCTGGCCGCCCAGCAGTTGCGCCACCGCGTGGTGATTGATCAGGAGCCGCAGCACGACGACCGGCTGGTCACCGTGGACTCGCCGCTGACATTTGCGAACAGGCAGCTGACAACCAACCGGTTCAACTCGATCTCTCTGGCCGTGGCAGTGGGTGTGTTTGGTGCCGCAGTGGGTGCCCTCATCGCGCTCCTGATCGACATTCCCCGGGCAGCCGGCGCCAGCGCACTGAGTGGTCTCGCCGCAGCAAGCATCGCCCTGCCGAGCGTCATCCTCGCTGTTTTCGGTGTGGTTGTCGGGCTCCTGTTGACCTTGGTCACCGGCCGCTTCGAACTCCATGCCAAACGGGAGTACCTCGGTACCTTGCGTGCCATGGGCTGGAACCCGGACATGCTGGGCCAGGTCCGCTTCTTTGAAAACGCACTTGTGGGCACGGTGGCACTTCCGCTGGGTGTCCTCGGCGCCTTGGGGCTGGGGCTGCTCCTGGCTCCCTACGCGGCTCTTTGGGCCGGGCTGGCCGGTCTGCTGGCCGTAATTTGCTGGATTCCGATTGCAACGAAAGTAGTCAAATGACTGACAATCCCAACCCCGAGCTGACGGCCACCCCGGAATCGGCGGAAGAGTCATTGCAGACCCGTGCCAACACCATCGTGAGGGCCACGGATCACGCAACACCCCTGGAACTGAGCCGGGTCACCATCCACTACGGTGGCGACAAAGGCGGAGCCGAGGAAGTTGACGTGGTGGACGACTTCAACCTCACCCTTCATTCCGGCGAAATGCACTGTGTTGCCGGTCGAAGCGGCTCCGGTAAGACCAGCATCCTGACCGTCAGCGCAGGACTGACGCTCCCGACGTCGGGCAAAGTCTTCTGGGAGGGCCAGCCCCTGGACAGCATGGGCGACGACGAGATCGCGGACCGCCGCCGGGCGCTGATCGGCTACGTGGATCAGGGCGGTGCCTTGATTGACGGCATGAGCGCGTTGGAAAACGTCCTGCTCCCCGCCGTGCCCGATGGCGAAGTGGAACAGCGTACCGAGATGGCCAAGGACCTCCTGGACCTCGTGGGCCTGGGACGCCGCATGCGCCACCGTCCTGCGCAGCTTTCCGGTGGTGAACGTCAGCGCGTGGCTATTGCCCGCGCCCTGATCCTGGGAACCCGCGTATTGGTGGTGGACGAGCCCACGGCCAGCCTTGACCGTGCGGCGGCCAACCGCATCATCGGCATTCTGAAGGACACCACCAGCGATGGCATTGCCGTCCTGGTTGCCTCCCACGACCACGAGCTCGTGCGGCTCAGCGATACGCTGACCGAACTTAACTAAGCTATTTCATCCCAAAAAAAGGTAACTTCTTAGAGTGACGTCTCCAGAGAAATCCCCGTTCTACATCACCACCGCAATCAGCTACCCCAACGGCGTGCCGCACATCGGCCACGCTTACGAGGTCATTGCGACTGATGCCATGGCACGCTTCAAGCGCCTTGACGGCCATGAAGTGTTCTTCATGACCGGAACGGACGAGCACGGACTCAAGATGCAGCAGTCAGCCGAGAAGGAAGGCATCTCTGCCAAACAGCTCGCTGACCGCAACTCGGCAGCCTTCAAGCAGATGAGCCAGGACTTGGGCATCTCCCATGACCGCTTCATCCGCACCACGGACCAGGACCACTACGCCGCCTCCCAAGCCATCTGGAAGAAGATGGAAGCCAACGGCGATATCTACCTGTCCAAGTACGAGGGCTGGTACTCCGTCCGTGACGAGGCATATTACGTCGAGGACGACACCGTGGTGAAGGAGGACGGGCTTCGCTACTCCAAGGAAACGGACACTCTGGTGACGTGGACCGCCGAGGAAAGCTACTTTTTCCGGCTCTCCAATTACCAGGAGAAACTCCTTGCCCTGTACGAGGAACAACCGGAGTTTGGTGCGCCGCAGTCGCGCTTTAATGAGGTCATCAGTTTTGTCCGGCGCGGCCTGGAAGACCTGTCCATCAGCCGCACCACCTTCGACTGGGGCGTTCCCGTCCCCGGCGATGAAAAGCACGTCATGTACGTCTGGGTCGACGCCCTGACCAATTACCTGACCGGCGTGGGCTACCCGGACATCGAGTCGGAATCATTCAAGAAGTTCTGGCCTGCCGACGTCCACGTGATCGGCAAGGACATCTCACGCTTCCACGCTATTTACTGGCCCGCTTTCCTCATGAGTGCAGGCCTGGAGTTGCCCAAGCGCGTCATGATCCACGGCTTCCTCACCAACAATGGTGTGAAGATGTCCAAGTCTTTGGGCAACGTTGTGGCACCGCAGGACTTCGTGGCACAGTACGGCCTGGACCAGTGCCGCTACTTCTTCCTCCGCGAAGTTCCCTTTGGTGCTGATGGCAACTACAACCATGAAGCAATCGTGGGCCGCATGAACTCGGATCTGGCCAACAACTTCGGCAACCTTGCTCAGCGTTCGCTGTCCATGGTGGCGAAGAACTGTGAAGGTAAGGTCCCGGTTCCCGGAACCTTTACCGCTGAGGACAACGCTTTGTTGGCCCAGGCCGGCCAGCTGCTGGACACTGCACGCGCTGCCTTCGAAAAGCAGGAATTCAGCCGGGCCCTCGAAGCGATCTGGACCGTCCTGGGCGACACCAATGCGTATTTCGCGGAGCAGGCTCCGTGGGTGCTGCGTAAGACTGACCTTGAGCGCATGAACACCGTCCTGTACGTCACCTTGGAGGTTGTCCGTATTGTGGCGATCCTCGCCCAACCGGTAATGCCGTCGTCGTCCGCGAAGCTCCTGGAAGTTCTTGGGCAACCGGAAGGCGAGTCCCGCCAGTTCGCCGCGGTGGCAATACCCATTGTTGCCGGCACCCAGCTTCCGGCGCCTGCCCCGGTCTTCCCGCGTTACGAAGAACCCGCCGAGGCATAAACCTTCTCTCACATCACAGCCGTAAACAAGAAACGCTCTCTCACTTCCTGCCGGTCTATCCAGGGAAGTGAGAGAGCGTTTCTGTTTAAGGGTGATTAGCTGATAGAGCGTCGGGGGCTTAGGCGGTAGCTAGCCCCTCAACCGGTGACAACCGTGCCGCCCGCCGGGCAGGCACCACCGATGCCAGAAGTCCGGCAACTACGGCTACGCCAAAGACAGCTGCCAACTGCAGCCACGGCACCGCCGGAACAACAGTGGCCACGCCGCCCAGGGTTGCCTGCGCTCCAAGCCATCCGTAAACGACGCCCATGCCGGCTCCCATGATCGCTGCCACGCCCGCGACGAGCACGGCTTCAATAGCCAACATCCCGCGAAGCTGCCCCTTGGTCAGGCCAAGGGCGCGGAGCAACGAGTTCTCGCGTGTCCGCTCCAGGACCGACAGCGACAAGGTGTTGGCCACGCCGATCAACGCGATCACCACTGCGACACCAAGGAGCCCAGTGACCACCAGCAACAGGACATCGATGATGCTGTTGAAGGTCACTCGCTCAATTGCTGCACCGCTGACAGTGCGCTCATGAACACCCAGAGCGGACGCGATGTCCTTCTGGATGGCCTGAACCCGGTCCCCGGATACCGAATCGTCCAGTTTCACCCACACCATGCCCGGCGTTTCCGGCAACGCAGCTGAAGAGATGCTCGAACTCTCCACGAAGGCGGGTACGTGGCGGGTTCGCAGAACCTTGGCATCGAGCGTAACGCTGCCTGCCGCCGTCGAGATGTCTGCTGCTCCCTGCCCGGAGTCTTCAGGCAGGTAGACGGTGCCTGGCGCCGGCTTGAGTTTGTTGTCGCGCAGTACGGATGCGGCATCAACGGCGGAGAGCCCGTAGACGGTGGTGGCGGCGTCAGGCGTCGCTCCGTCCTGCAGCGTTCCCAACGGTTGGAGCAGCACCGCAGCGCTGACGCCGTCGAGGGCTTTGATTCGAGACAGGGCCTGCGTGGGGTCGGTGCCGTCCACTGCTGTCTGAGCGGACAGGTCCACCGGATAGTTTTCCGCCAAGGTGTCGTTGAATGCCTGCCTGGACGTCGCCGCCCCCGTCATCATGAGGGAGACCAGCGTGACCCCGATCAGCAGTGCAGCGGCCGTAGCGGAAGTGCGGGCAGGGTTTCGCGTCGCGTTGACGGCTGCGAGCTTGCCGGGCACACCGGCCGGTGCTGCCAACCGGCCTGCCATGGCTACCACGGATGGGATGAACAGGGTGGAGCACAGCAGGATGCCCACAAACGAGGCAGCACCCCCGAGCAACGCCACCAGCAAGGAGACCGTCAGGCTGCCGTACACCAGCACGACGGCTCCGCCCAGCACGGCCACGAGGCCCAGGATAAGGCGGATCTTGCCTCGCCGGTTGCCCACGGTGGCGTCGTCGGCCGGTCGGAGGGCCGCCAGTGGTGCCACGGCTGTTGCCGCTTTCGCGGGTACCAGGGCAGCCACCACCGTCAGGAGCGTGCCGGCTACCAGGCCGGCAATGATGGCCGACGGCGGTACCGCCAGTGTGGCGAAGGCTTGCTCAGGTTGGGACTTGGCCCAGGCAATCAAGCCGGTCATCAGGCCGGTGGCAGCGAGGACGCCCACAACCGAGGAAATGAAACCGACCACCAGCGCCTCCAGCATGACGGATCCGCGGATCTGTGACCGGCCGGCACCAAGGCACCGAAGCAAAGCCAACTCCCTGGTCCGTTGGGCAACCAGGACTGAGAACGTATTGGCTACCACCAAAGTGGAAACAAGGATGGCCACTCCAGCGAAAGCGAGCAACACAACGGTCAACTGATCCTGGCCGGCACTGAGCATGGCCACTGTGGAGGTGACCTTCTCCTGCGCCGTTTCCAGCACGGGTCCAACGGTGCCGGCCGCTTCCATACGGTGTGCGATGAAGTCCTTGGCTGCGGTGACGTCTTCCCCGGGCTTGAGCGCGAACTGAAGCCCCGAATACCCGGCGCCCGCGTCCTGCACGGCGTTCAGAACCGATTCCGAACCCACCAACTGGGCAGCCGATGACGAGAAAGGATCGTTGGTGGCTTTCATGAGGCCCGATACGGTGACCTTCGCTGTCTTGACCGGTCCCGCGCCGCGCAACTCCACGGCACTGCCGACTGTGAGGCCCAAATGCTCGGCAGTCTTGACGTCAATTGCGGCTTCCAAGCCGCTCGATGGCATGGACCCTGAGGACAGCATGCCACTCTCCAGGGAAACCGGCGCCGCATTGCGCAGGCGCCCGTACTGCTCACCGCCACCGGCCACGAACGTCACATACGTGGAACGCTCGGCGTAGCTGTCCTGGACTGCAGGGGATGAAACGGCTGCATCCACCGCAGCCTGGGTGAACGGCTCCCCGTTCTTGGACGTAGCCACAACATCGGCGTTGCGGTACGCCTCGCCGATACTCGCGCCCAGTGAGGCATTGGTGCTGGCGCCCACCATAAGGGTGGCCGAGAGAAACATGACGGACAACATGACTGCAAGCCCGATAGCGACGAATCGTCGGAAATGCGTCGTCAATTGCGAGACGGCAACACGCAACATGCCTCAGGCCCCCAGCTTGCCGAGGGCGGTCAGCACAGAGTCTGCCGTTGGATGGTGAATCTCGCCCACCAGGCCTCCGTCGCTCATCAGTACTACGCGGTCCGCGTAGCTGGCGGCCACGGGATCGTGGGTGACCATGATGATGGTCTGCCCCATCTCCTGGCTGCTCCGGCGCAGCAGTGCCAATACTTCCCCGCCGGCCTTTGAGTCGAGGTTGCCGGTTGGTTCGTCACCAAACACGACGTCGGGACGAGTCAGCAGCGCCCGGGCAACAGCCACGCGCTGCTGTTGGCCACCGGAGAGCTCATGTGGCCGATGCTTCATACGGTCCTTGAGCCCAAGGGTTGTGACAACGGTATCCAGCCATCCGGCGTCGGCAGTGGTTCCTGCCAAGGCGAGGGGGAGCGTGATGTTTTGTTCGGCAGTCAAGGTGGGCACCAGGTTGAATGCCTGGAAAACGAAGCCGATCCTCTCACGGCGGAGAGCCGTGAGCTGGCGGTCGTTGAGCCCTGTCAGTTCCGTGCCGCCCAGCACAATCCGTCCGGAATCAGCCGTATCCAAGCCGGCGAGACAATGCATCAAAGTGGATTTGCCGGAGCCGGACGGCCCCATGATGGCAGTGAACTTTCCGGCGTCGAAGCTCACCGACACTTTGTTCAGGGCAGTCACGGTGGTATCGGCGCGGCCGTAGCTCTTGGTCAGCTCATGAGCCTCCACAGCGGGACGGGCCTGAGCGCCTGCCGAGCCTGCCGGACGATCGGTTCCTGACGGGTGGGGGAGAGACGTGAATGTTGTCATGGTTCCACGCTATGTTTCAGCCCTACGCTGGAGGATCGGGCTGCGGGCCCATTATTCCGGGGGCCTGCTCATACCGTGGTCTGAGACTGGCCGCCGCAGTGCAGGGCTGCCTAAGTACCCGGCGCCACCACGCCGGTCTCATAGGCAATGACTACAATCTGGACGCGGTCCCGTGCACCAAGCTTGGCCAGAATATGGCCCACATGGGTCTTCACCGTTGCCTCGGAAAGGAACAGGCCCGCTGCTATCTCCGGATTGGACTGTCCCTGTGCGATCAGCTGGAATACCTCGCGCTCGCGGGTGGTCAGGCGCTCGACTGCGGCTGCATGTTCAGTTTGCTCCGGCGATTGAGTCCTCAGGAGCGGTGCCACGTGGTCAAGCAGGCGCCGGGTGGTGGAAGGAGCGATCACGGCGTCACCGCGGTAGACGGTGCGGATGGCCTCGAGTAGTTCCTCTGGCGGTGCATCTTTGAGGAGGAACCCGCTGGCACCGGCCTGAATCGCGGCAAGGGCGTACTCGTCCAAATCGAAGGTGGTGAGCACCACGATTTTGATTTCGGCCCGCTGGGAGCCGGAGGGCTGTGCCGCAGCTTGTTCCAAAAGTCGACGGGTTGCTTCAATGCCGTCCATCCCTGGCATGCGGACATCCATCAGGACTACGTCGGCGGCAGTGGCGCTCAGAGCCTGTACCGCCTCAATCCCGTTTCCTGCCTCAGCCACCACCTCCAGGTCCGGCTGGGAATTGATCAACATGCCAAAACCGGACCTCACCAATTGCTGGTCATCAACGAGTGCCACACGAATGGGCGCAGGAACTTCAGGCATGGCTAGGCCTCCGAATAGGGGATGAATGCGGACACACGGAAACCGCCGCCCTGTACCGGGCCTGCGGTCAAGGAACCATCGTAGAGGGAGACTCGCTCGCCCATTCCCGGAAGCCCGTTACCGCCGCCTGCCGTTGGCGGATCAGCAGCGGCACCCCGGCCGTCGTCGATGATGTCCACTTGCAGGCCTCGGGCCTGCCATGTGAGCGTTACCGCCGCCGTCGCCTTGGGGCCGGCGTGTTTCATCACATTGGTGAGTGCTTCCTGAATGATTCGATAGGCAGTGAGTTCGGCGCCGGCAGGAAGGGCCCTGCGGGGCACACCGGTCTGTTCGAAGGCCACCTGAAGTGTCGCAGCGCGGAAGCCGAGGAGGAGTTCATCGAGATCCGAAAGCCGGGGTTGTGGGCGGGTAGGGGAGTCCGCGTCCGAGCGGAGGACCCCCAGCAGCCTTCTCATTTCGCCCAAGGAATCCCGGCCTGTAGCTGCGATGGTGGCCAATGCTTCGGTGGCGAGCTCGGGTTGTGCCGCAGCCGCGTATCGTGCGCCGTCCGCTTGGGTAATGATGACGGACAGCGAATGCGCCACGATGTCGTGCATCTCGCGGGCTATATGGGAGCGTTCGTCGGCAGCGGCCAGTTTCCGTTCCTGCATCTGCTCCACTTCGAGTCGCCGTGTTCGGTCCTCCAGTGCCTGAAGCTGGAGGCGGCGGACGCGCGTCAGGTCACCAAGTGTCCAACTCACCAATACAAGCATCCATATCAGCACGGTATAGAGCGCGCCTATGGTCAGGCCCAGAATTCCGGATTCGGCGGTAGTGGAAAAGAGCCGTGTGGTGAGCATGACCCCACCGACGAGCCCGGCCAGCAGAACCGTCCGGCTCGCCCACGCGGGTCCGTAGGCAGCCGTTGCGTAGATGACCAGCGGGACCGCGATTTGGCCCGCTACCGGTTCCGCACCCACGGCCCACTGGATGAGGCACACAAGGATCACGACGCCGGCCGCCACAGCCGGGCGCGTACGTCGCCAGGCGAGGGGAAACAGGAGGCTGCAGGACAGAAGGAACAGCCAGGGCCTGTCGGCGACCAGATATACGGGACCGAAGAGGAGAATCAGCAGGCAGGTAGCCGTCATGTCCACTTTAAAGCGGTTGATCCGGAACCATTCGTAAGCTGCGTGCCTTCTATCCACGCTATGACTCTATGCGCTGGGTCCTGGCATGGGCATCATGCCGTGGTCTGAGCCTTCCGTTGCTGCAACCAGATGCCGTTGTTCAAGGAGTGAGACGATTTTGACCAGCATGTGGATTGCTTGGCTAGATAGAACCATGAGTGCAACGTCCATCAATCTCGCTGTCATCCCTGGCGACGGCATTGGCCCAGAGGTCATCGCCGAAGCCGTCAAGGTCCTCGAAAAGGCTGTAGCCGCCGAAGGCGTCGCCCTCGAACTGACCAACTATAAGCTCGGTGCCCAGCACTGGCTTGAGACCGGCGAGACCCTCCCGGACGAGGTCCTGGCGGATCTGCGCACCCGCGATGCAATCCTCTTTGGCGCAGTAGGCGCAGCTCCGGGCGATACCCGCATCCCGTCCGGCATTATTGAACGCGAGATGCTGCTCAAGCTCCGCTTCAGCCTGGACCACTATGTAAACCTGCGCCCGTCCCGCCTCTTCGGTACGGTCGGCAGCCCGTTGGCCAACCCCGGCGCCATCGATTTCATCGTTGTCCGCGAAGGCACTGAAGGTCCCTATGTGGGCAACGGCGGCACATTGCGAGGCGGGACACCCCATGAGGTAGCCACGGAAGTTTCCCTCAATACCGCCCACGGTGTGGAGCGCGTGGTACGCGATGCCTTCCGCCGCGCCAGCGAGCGTCCGCGCAAGCACGTCACCCTTGTCCACAAGCACAATGTGCTCGTGTTTGCCGGGCACCTGTGGAAGCGGACCGTCGAGGCCGTGGCCAAGGAATTCCCCGAGGTCACCCACGACTACCTGCACATTGACGCAGCCACCATCTTCATGGTGACCGACCCCTCCCGCTTTGATGTCATCGTCACCGACAACCTGTTCGGCGACATCCTCACCGACCTCGCCGCAGCCATTACCGGCGGCATCGGCTTGGCGGCATCGGGCAACATCAACATGGACCGTACGGCACCATCCATGTTTGAACCCGTCCACGGCTCAGCCCCGGATATCGCCGGACAGCAGAAAGCCGATCCCACCGCGGCCATCCTCTCCGCAGTGCTGCTCCTGGACCACCTTGGCTACACCACGGCGGCCCGAAAGATCGAAGCGGCAGTAGTCGCCGACGTCGAAAGCCGCACCGGCGAGCCACGCAGCACAGCTGCCATTGGCGACGCTATTGCGGCCGCACTTTAGGCCCAATACTCAGGCGTAAGCTTGTGTTGAATTATTTACCTGCTTCCCTGGTCCATCGCTGAACCACACCCTTTTGGGGATCCGGTTCGCACTGCCAGGTAGCTGACTGTGGAGGAAACATGACTCAGACTGCCCATGGCGTCGAATTCAGCCAGCAGCTTTCGGAAACCCCGAAATCTGCTGAGGAGCGTGCAGCCGTCCTGGCGAACCCAGGCTTCGGCGACTACTTCACCGACCACACCGCCGTCGTTGACTACAAGGTTGACGCCGATGGCAATGGCGGTTGGCAGAATGCCCGGATCGAGCCCTACGGACCCATCTCCCTGGACCCGTCCGCTGCCGTGCTGCATTACGGTCAGGAAATCTTTGAGGGTCTGAAGGCCTACCGTCACGCCGACGGATCCGTGTGGACCTTCCGGCCTGAGGCCAACGCCGCGCGCTTGAACAAGTCGGCACGCCGCCTTGCCCTTCCGGAGCTGCCCGAGGAGTACTTCCTCGGTGCCATCCGCGAACTCGTACAGGCGGACCAGGAATGGGTGCCGTCCGGCGACGGTGAAGCCCTGTACCTGCGCCCGTTCATGATCGCCACAGAAGCGTTCCTTGGTGTCCGTGCTGCCCGCGAAGTGTCTTTCCGGGTCATCGCTTCCCCTGCCGGCAACTACTTCGGTGGCGAGCTCAAGCCTGTTTCCATCTGGATCTCCCGCGAATACGCCCGTGCGGGCCGCGGTGGAACAGGTGCGGCCAAGTGCGGCGGAAACTATGCAGCGTCCCTGATCGCACAGCAGGAAGCCGAAGAGAACGGTTGTAAGCAGGTACTTTTCCTGGACCACTTCAACGACGACGCCGTGGAAGAACTCGGCGGAATGAACGTCTTCTTCGTCATGAAGGACGGTTCCTTGGTTACTCCCGCACTCAGCGGCACCATCCTGGAAGGCGTGACGCGTATGTCCGTCATCCAGGTGGCCAAGGACATGGGCCGTGAGGTCACCGAGCGGAAGATCACCCTGGACGAGTGGCGCGAAGGCGTCGCTTCCGGCGAGATCACCGAAGTTTTCGCTTGCGGCACTGCAGCAGTGATCACGCCGATCGGTGTGCTCAAGGACGCCACGGAATTCATCGGTTCCGAGGACGCGAAGGCCGGGGAGACCACCATGGCCATCCGCCAGCAGCTCCTTGGCATCCAAACCGGAACCGTTGAGGACACCCACGGCTGGCTGACCCGCCTGGTCTAGTACCCGGGTGCCCTGCACAAACTAAAGACGCACGACGGCGGCCCGTCCCCTTGGCAGACAAGCGGACGGGCCGCCGTTCTGCTTCCCCGGACGCTCTCGCAGATCCCTCGGGTTTGGGGCGGGCCCTCTTGCAGTTCACTGGGGGCGTTCTAACGCTGTCAATTCTGGCACTTCAAGGCGTCTAGCCCGGGAAGGGTGTGGGATGTGAGTGAGGGTTGGTGGTTTGGGCGCCGGATGTGAGTGAGGGTTGGTGGTTTGGGCGCCGGATGTGAGTGAGGGTTGGTGGTTTGGGCGCCGGATGTGAGAGAGCGTGGGTTCAGTGCCAAGATGGGACAGTGACTTCTGAATCAATGGCGACTTCCGGCACCACACCTTCCGGCGATGGCTCCTCTCTTGGGCCCACCGGGGAGTCTTTGCAGCGCAGCAGCGAGCTCACCCGCTACCGATTGGCTCCAAACCCGGGACCGATGAGCCTGGACGGCACCAACTCCTATGTCATTGGCGCCCCGGATTCTCCCAACATCGCGGTGGTGGACCCGGGCCCTGAAGACGAACACCACTTGGCCGTGCTGGCATCGGCGGGCGTTGTGGAGGTGGTCCTCATTACGCATCGGCATGCTGACCACACTGAGGCATCAGCGCGGTTCCATCAGATCACCGGGGCGCCGGTGCGTGCTGCGTTGCCGGAACATTGCCATGGCGGCGAGCCGCTGATGGACGGCGAGGTCCTGATGGCGGGTGGCGTGGAAATCCGCGTGGTGGCAACCCCTGGTCATACGTCCGACTCTCTCTGTTTCCATCTTCCGGATGACGGCCCCACCGGTTCCGTTCTCACCGGGGACACCATTCTGGGCAGGGGAACCACCGTGCTGGATTACCCTGATGGCCGATTAGGCGACTACCTTTCAAGCTTGGACAAGCTGGAAGCGATGGGGCCCGCAACTCTGCTGCCCGCCCATGGGCCTGTGCTCCCGGCTTTGGACGAGAAGTGCCGCGAGTATCGTGATCACCGTGAGCAGCGGCTCGATCAAATCAGGGCCGCGCTGGACTACCTGGGGCAGGACGCCTCGATTCCAGCGGTCACCGATGCCGTTTATCCCGACGTCGACCCATCCGTCAGGTGGGCGGCGGAGACTTCCGTGGCAGCACAGTTGGATTACCTCCGAAGCTAGAGGCGGACTGTAGGCTTGAGCCCATGCGTATCGCCCGGTTTGTAGTTGATTCTGATCCCCTTTATGGCGTTGTTGAAGGCGAGCCCGGCAGTGAGGAAATCACTGTCATCAACGGCGACCCCTTCTTTAATGGTGTTGAGCGTACCCACGTGAAGCACAAGCTCGAGGACGTGAGGCTCCTCGCTCCGATCATTCCCCGAAGCAAGGTCATCGGTGTAGGCCGGAATTTCGCAGAGCACGCTGCTGAGCTCGGCAACGAGGTTCCCCAGCAACCCTTGCTTTTCCTGAAGCCCAACACCTCGGTGATCGGCCCCAACGATCCCATCATCCTTCCTGAGTTCTCGGAGGAAGTTTCCTTCGAAGCTGAGCTGTGCGTGGTGATCGGCCGGATCTGCAAGGATGTTCCCGAGGACCGTGCGGACGACGTCATCTTCGGCTACACCTGCGGCAACGACCTCACCGCCCGCGATGTCCAGAAGACAGACCTTCAATGGGCGCGTGCCAAGGGATTCGATACCTCCGCGCCGCTGGGTCCGTGGATCGAAACCGAACTGGACCACGAGGACCTGTCCATCCAGGGCCGCCTCAACGGCGAACTCCGCCAAGATGGCAGCACCAACCAGATGATCCGGGGTGTACGCGAGCTTGTCTCGATCGTTTCGCACGCATTCACCCTCCTTCCGGGCGACGTCATCATGACCGGCACCCCCGCCGGCGTAGGCCTGGTCAGTGAGGGCGACCGGTTCGAGGTGGAGATCGAGGGCATCGGCCGGCTCTCCAACCCGGTGGTCCGCCGCTAGGCATCACGCAAAACGCCAGACCCCGACGGCGGTACGCGCCTCTCGCTCGAAAGGCGCGTACCGCCGTCGGGCTTTCCCGGCCGGGAAACCGAAGCGGCGCCAAGCGGTAAAGTTGGAACCACTATGACTACTGCTTCTGCGTCGAACGCTGCCTCCAGCGCCATTCCTGCCGTCAACGCCGAGACTCCGGTCCGCGTCCGTTTCTGCCCGTCGCCTACGGGTACACCGCACGTTGGCCTGATCCGCACCGCCCTGTTCAACTGGGCCTATGCACGCCACACCGGCGGCAAGCTGATCTTCCGCATCGAGGACACAGATTCGGCCCGTGACAGTGAAGAGAGCTACCACCAGTTGCTGGACGCCCTGAAATGGCTCGGCATCAACTGGGATGAGGGTGTAGAGGTTGGCGGACCGCACGAGCCGTACCGGCAGTCGCAGCGAGGCGAGATTTACCAGGACGTCATCGCCAAGCTCAAAGCCGGGGGACACGTTTACGAGTCCTACTCCACGCCGGATGAGATTGAGGCCCGCCACAAGGCCGCCGGTCGCGACCCGAAGTTGGGTTATGACGGCTTCGACCGCCACCTGACGGATGAGCAGCTGGCACAGTTCAAGGCCGAGGGCCGCGAAGCCGTGCTCCGCCTCCGCATGCCGGACGAGGACCTGACCTTCAACGATCTGGTCCGCGGAGAGATTACGTTCAAAGCGGGTTCGGTTCCGGACTTTGCTGTTGTCCGCGCCAACGGTGCCCCGCTTTACACACTGGTGAACCCCGTGGACGACGCTCTCATGGGAATCACCCACGTCCTTCGTGGCGAGGACCTGCTGAGCTCCACTCCGCGTCAGATTGCGCTGTATCGCGCCCTCTATGCAATTGGCGTCGCCGAGTACATGCCGGAGTTCGGCCACCTGCCCTACGTCATGGGTCAGGGCAACAAAAAGCTTTCCAAGCGTGACCCCGAGTCCAGCCTGTTCCTGCACCGTGAACGTGGCTTCATCCCTGAGGGCCTGCTCAACTACCTGTCCCTGCTGGGCTGGTCCCTCAGCGCTGACGAGGACATCTTCACGGTGGAGCAGCTCGTAGCCAACTTCGACATCCACGATGTCCTGGGCAACCCGGCGCGCTTCGATATCAAGAAGGCTGAGGCCATCAATGGAACCCACGTGCGGATGCTCGCACCGGAGGACTTCAAGGAACGCTTGGTTCCCTACCTCCGTGCTGCAGGTTTCGTAGGGGAAATCCTCACTCCGCGTCAGGAGGAGATCCTCGCCGAGGCGGCGCCTCTGGTCCAGGAACGCATCACCCTCCTGGGCGAAGCTCCCGAGATGCTGGCCTTCCTGTTCAAGGCCGATGACGCCGTTGATGTTGCCGACGATGCCCGCAAGGGCCTTCCGGAGAACCTGGAGGAAGTACTCGATGCGGCCTTGGCTGCCTTGGAACCGATTGGGGAGTGGTCCGCGGAGAACATTCAGACCGCGCTCAAGCAGGCTCTGGTTGAGGATCTTGGCATCAAGCCGCGGGCAGCATTCGGGCCCGTGCGCACGGCCATTTCCGGACGCCGCATTTCTCCGCCGCTGTTCGAGTCGATGGTGATCCTCGGCAAGGATTCCTCGCTCGCTCGTGTCCGCGCCTTCCGCGGCTAGAGGCAGAAGCAGTCATGGCTATCTCCAGCTCGTTCGGAACTGTCCGCGGCGTCCTCTTCGACATTGATGACACCCTGGTGGACCTTGAGTACGCCATGACAACGGCACTGCGGGATGTCAGCGAACATCTCCTGCCCGGCCTGGATCAGGCCGGGTGGGTGAAGTTCGGACGTATCTTCACGCACGAAACAACGCACTTCTACGACCGCTACCTGGCCGGGGAGCTGACTTTCAATGAGCAGCGGCTCCTGCGGGGCAGGGCTGCTTTGGGACACTTTGGCGTGGAGCTTCAGGACGGCGAGGAATCCCAAGCCTGGGTAGCCGAGTACCATCAACGCCAGACGGCGTATGTGCGGGCTTTTGACGACGTTGAAGGCGTACTCGACGCCCTCGATGCCGCAGGGATTCCCTACGGCGCCGTGAGTAACAACGTGCATGATTACCAGCGGGCCAAGCTGGACGGTGCAGACCTGTCAAGGATCAAGGTCCTGGTGGGTACGGACACGGTGGGCGTGCCAAAGCCGGATCCGGCGATCTACCTCGAAGGTGTGCGTCTGCTGGGCACGGTGCCGGGAGAGACGTTGTATGTGGGCGACAACAGGTTGCTTGATGCCGACGGTGCAACGGCGGCGGGCCTGATCGGCGTTTGGCTCAACAGGACGGGAGAAGTGGTGGAAGAGTTCACCGGGCGCCAGGTGGACTCTCTGTCCCGGCTGCTGGTAACAGCTCCTGCTGCGGCGTGAGAATGGTGTGATGCAGGTAACGGCTTTCCGATTTGTGCAGGTGGCCAGACTCCGGTAGAGTCATTACTCGTGCTGAGGGGCACGGAGGGAAAAGCTGAGGGAAACCAAAGCGCTGAACTCCGGTCCGAAAGTCACTTTGGGATATGGTGTAATTGGCAACACTACGGTTTCTGGTACCGTCATTCTAGGTTCGAGTCCTGGTATCCCAGCTCTGAAAATCCGCGTGAATACGCCGGAAATTCAGAACCTCCAAGTCGCTGAAGCGATTTGGAGAGAAGCTGAAAGTATGAAATACTCATTCAGCTTGATCGCCGGAAACGGTGACAAAAAGTGCAAGGCCCCATCGTATAGCGGCCTAGTACGCCGCCCTCTCACGGCGGTAACGCGGGTTCGAATCCCGCTGGGGTCACAGACAAATCCCCCGGAACCACGGTTCCGGGGGATTTCTTTTTTCCTTGGTTTTATCCTCTGTGCCTGCGGCGCCGCTCCTGTGACGGGGATTGGGCTGGCATGATGATGCTGTGACCGCAAATGATGATGAGGCAAGACCCCGGGCTACCCCAGCTGCCTCGGGCGCGGCAGCCGCCGTCGAGACCCTGGTAGCTGCCCGCACTGAACTTGCGGCCACAACCCTTCCGCTCGCCGTGCCGGAGGTTCGGGAAGCCCGTCAGTGGATCCGTGAGTCCCTGGCCCAGCTCGACGATTATGTGATTCCCCGCTACCGCAGCCTCGACGCTCCGCTACTGGCAGTCGTAGGCGGTTCCACCGGGGCGGGGAAGTCAACGCTGGTTAACGCGCTGATCGGCTATCCGGTGACGCGTGCCGGCGCTATCAGGCCCACCACCCGCCAACCCATCCTCCTGCATCATCCGTTGGACGCTGAGTGGTTTGAAGGCCACCGGATCCTTCCGGGCCTGGACCGTATCCGCGGAACCGTGTCAGCGAGCCCGCTGCCGGCCCATCAGGCGGGTGCCGCTCCCGACGCGCAGGCCATCACGTCATTGGTACTGGTGGGACACGAGGCAGTGCCGCAGGGAATCGCGCTCCTGGATGCGCCCGACGTCGACTCCATCTCCGATGACAACCGCAGGCTCGCCGGTCAGCTTCTTGCCGCCGCCGACCTTTGGGTGTTTGTCACCACAGCAAACCGCTACGCCGACGCCGTGCCCTGGCGGCTGCTCTTGGACGCAGCTTCGAGGGACATCACCGTAGCTGTGGTGCTGGACCGTGTGCCCGTCGCCGCGGAAGAAGAGGTCAGGACTGACCTCCAGGCAATGCTGGATCGGCAAGGCTTGGGTGAGGCGGAGCTTTTTGTCGTTCCGGAGAGTGCCTTGAATGGGCTGGGGATGCTCCCGGAGGAATCCGTGATTCCCCTGCGTCAGTGGCTGGGCGCTTTGGCAGCCAATGCAGCCGGCCGGGCAGAGGTCGCCAGACGCACGCTTAATGGCGCCGTCAAAGCAGTCAGCGTCCGTTTGGAGGGAATCGCGGAGGCCGCTGCCGTCCAGGACACCGCTGCGCACAATCTCCGGGCAGCCTGCGTTGCAGAGTACGAGCAGGCGCTCCAACGTATTCTTGAGGCCACCAGAGACGGAGCATTGCTCCGCGGCGAGGTATTGGCGCGATGGCAGGACTTCGTAGGTACGGGAGAGTTCTTCCGTGCGCTCGAGCAGAATATCGGCAGGATGCGGGACCGCGTAGGAGCGTTCTTCCGTGGCGAACCCGCTCCTGCTGTGAAAGTTGAGACCGCCATTGAGACCGGCTTGCAGGCGGTGATCCTGGACGAAGCCGCGAACGCAGCCGAAAACGTGGACAGGCGGTGGCGTTCGGACATGGCTGGTCGGGAACTCCTTGGCACTGAGGATCTTTCGGGAACCAGCGAGGGGTTTGACGCGAAGGCCGCAGCGGCTATTCGATCCTGGCAGGAAGGGCTGATGGAGATGATCCGTACCCAGGGCCAGGGCAAGCGAACCCAGGCACGGTGGCTATCCTTGGGCGTCAACGGGCTTGGCGCCGCGCTCATGGTGGTGGTGTTCTCCATGACTGCCGGTCTGAGCGGCTTGGAGATCGGCATTGCCGGCGGAACGGCCGTTGTTGGCCAGAAGCTGCTCGAAGCGGTGTTCGGTGAGGACGCAGTACGTCGACTGGCCCAGCAGGCAAGGGACGATCTGCATACTCAGTGCCAACGGCTCCTTGATGATGAGAGGGAGCGGTTCCTTGGCCGCCTCGAGGCAGCACTTCCTGGATCTGGAGTTGACCTCGCCCGGCATGCTCAAGCATTGCGCGGCTTGGCGGGGGTCGCATGAGCCGGCACAGCCAGGTTCGCGAATCGTCCCGGTTGCAGCGCAGGCTTGAATCGCTCAATGCCGCACGGGAGCTGGCCGAGGGCGTCCTCCCGGATCCGGAGTTGCAATCCGTCTACGAGGTCCTGGAGCGTGCCACCTCGCGGCGGTCACTCTCGGCCGATCACACGGTGGTGGGATTCTTCGGAGCGACAGGCAGCGGAAAATCCTCCCTGTTCAATGCTGTTTCGGACAGTCGGCTGGCAACTGCCACCGCGCGGCGTCCCACAACGTCAGCACCTTTGGCGGGCATTTGGGGAGAGCAAGGCAGCGGGCCGTTGCTCGACTGGCTGGATGTCAAAGAGCGGCACACGCTGCCGCCAGTTCCAGGTCTCGCGGACGAACACACCGGCCTGGTGCTGCTGGACCTACCGGACTTCGATTCCACCAAGGTGGAAAACCGGGAGATCGTCCAACGGATGGTGGGCATGGTTGACGTCCTGGTGTGGGTCTTGGACCCACAAAAGTACGCCGACGCCGCAGTGCATAATGACTTTCTTCGCCCCATGGCCTCCCACGGTGCAGTCACGCTGGTTGTCCTGAACCAGGTGGACAAACTCAGTGCTGCCGACGCCTCTGCGGTGATGGAGTCTTTGGAAGCTATCCTGGCGCGGGACGGACTGGGGAAAGTTCGGGTCCTCAGTGCCTCAGCACTGACTGGCGACGGCGTCCAAGCCCTCCGCAGTGCCATCAGGAAGGTGGTGGTCCAACGGGAGGCAACCACAGAACGCTTGGCGGCGGACGTTGCAAAGGCGGCCGGGGAACTCGCCCGCGCCTCCGGCGAAGGCGAAGCCCGGGGCGTCAAGGTAGGTACGAAAGCCCGCCTGGCGTCTGAATTGTCGACGGCGGCAAATGTACCGGTGGTGGTGGACGCCGTTCAGCGATCTTTCCAAAGAGAGTCCGCCAAGAGGACGGGGTGGCCCGTCACCCGCTGGCTCTTGCGTTTCCGGCCCGACCCGCTCCGGCGGTTGAACCTTGGCAGGGATGACACCAGGCCGGAGCTGAACAGGACATCGCTGCCACCTGCAGGCGCACCCGAGCGGGCACGCACGGATGCGGCCGTCAGGGATTTTGCCGACGACGCCTCGACGGGTGCCCCGGGTCCTTGGCGCGCAGCCATCCGCAGCGCGGCAAGGGACGGGCGGGAGGAGCTGCCCGACGCCTTGGACCAAGCGATTGCAGGCACTGACCTCTTGGCGGGCAAACGTCCCCTGTGGTGGCTTCTTTTCAATACCCTCCAATGGATCGCGCTTGTGCTCGCAGCAGGGGGCCTGGGCTGGCTGGGTGTGTTGGCCGTGCTCGGCTACTTCCAAATGCCGGTGCCTGAGGTGCCTCGAACAGAAGGGTGGCCGTGGCCAACCCTGATGGTTGCCGGGGGAGTGTCGCTGGGAATTGCCCTTGCCATCACCGGGAGGATTCTTGGTGGATGGGCCGCTCGGGTTAGGGCGTCGAAGGCAGGGAAACGGTTGAAAGCTGCCGTGGCGGCGGTTGCCGAGAAGCGGATTGTAGAGCCCGTCGAGGTGGAAATTACCCGCTTGAAGGCGTTCAACGCAGCCCTCAAGGCCGCACGTTCCGGCTAGAGGGCCGCGGCTGCGTCCCTGACTTTGATGAGTGTTCTCAAGTTCCGGGTAGTGGTGCCGGCTTTGTAGCGTGCCTTGGCGGAGAGCTTGCTGAAAGGGCTGTCCAGCGTGCCGCCAGCCGGTGCCAGCCAAGCGGAGGCCTCCGGGCCAAGGCGCACTTGTTCTACGCCGCCCAGGTTTTCGCCTGCTTCAAAGAGTTCGTCGAGCATTGCGGTGTCCGAGGCGAGAGTGATGTAGGTGTGCGTGGATTTGTCGTCGGCCGGGTATGGGCACGCGTCCACCAGTTCGCTGACCCGCGCGGCGGTGAGGACCACCACCCAGGCGTCGTATCCGAAGGTTTCCCGCAAGCACTTTTCGAACTGCGCTTTGACGAACTTTGGGCTGAGGTCACTCTGAAGCACCACGTTTCCGCTGGCCAGGAGCGTTTTGACCTTGGTGAACGGGTAGTCCTTCAGGGCTGCGGAGAGATCGGCCATCTTGATGTTGATGCCGCCCACGTTGATGCCGCGCAGAAAGACGGCGTAGTTTTCCATGGCTAGTCGTTGTTCTTCCTGAGGGCCTCGGTCAGTACCCTGGCGGCGTTACAGACCACTTCGGCGTGCAGCCTGCCCGGCTGGCGGGTGAGTCGCTCAATAGGACCGGAAATCGATACTGCGGCAATGACCCTTCCGGAGGGTCCGCGCACGGGGGCCGAAACCGAGGCGACCCCAGGTTCGCGTTCGCCGAGGCTCTGACCCCAGCCCCGGCGTCGTACTCCTGCCAGGACGGTAGGCGTAAAGCGGGCGTTTTGCAGCCCCTCAAGGAGGCGGTCATGGTCTTCCCATGCCAGCAGTACTTGGGCGGCGGAGCCGGCCTTCATGGACAGCTGGGTGCCGACGGGAATGGTGTCGCGAAGGCCGATAGGGCGTTCCGCCGACGCCACGCAGACACGCCAGTCGCCTTGGCGGCGGAAAATCTGCGCGCTTTCGCCCGTGGCGTCGCGGAGCTGAATGAGAACGGGACCGGCGGAGGCGATGAGCCGGTCTTCACCGGCAGCGGATGCGAGTTCCACCAGCCGGCTGCCCAGGACGAAGCGCCCTTGAATGTCGCGGCTTACCAGGCGGTGGTGAACCAGGGCCAGCGCGAGCCGGTGGACTGTGGGCCGGGCAAGGCCTGTGGCCGCCACGAGCTGCGCGAGAGTGGTGGGCCCGGCCTCAAGGGCATCGAGTACTTGGGCCGCTTTATCAATGACACCGACTCCACTAGAATTGTCCATGTAATGATATTGCCGTCTCAATATCTGAGATGCAAGTTGTTTCGCTGGCCTATTTTGACGCCGGGCTGCTTCAGTGGAACAAGAACATGCAACAAGCCAATCGCAGTGAAGGGAGCAAGGCCGTGGGAAAGACACTGGCCGAGAAGGTCTGGGACGCGCACATAGTGCGCAAAGGTGAAGGCGAAGGAGCCAATGCCCAGCCCGACCTTCTCTTCATCGACCTGCACCTTGTCCATGAAGTAACGTCCCCGCAGGCATTTGAAGGCCTGCGCCTGGCCGGCCGGCCTTTGCGCCGGGTAGACCTCACGATTGCCACCGAGGACCACAACACTCCCACGCTGGACATCGACAAACCAATTGCGGACCTGACCAGCCGTACCCAGATTGAAACCCTCCGCGCAAACTGCAAGGAATTCGGCGTCCGCTTGCACTCCCTCGGTGACAAGGAACAGGGAATCGTGCACGTAGTGGGTCCGCAGCTGGGCCTGACTCAGCCGGGTATGACCGTGGTTTGCGGCGACTCGCACACCTCAACCCACGGGGCCTTCGGGGCGTTGGCCATGGGCATCGGCACGTCCGAGGTGGAGCACGTCATGGCCACCCAGACCCTGTCCTTGAAGCCGTTCAAAACCATGGCCATCAACGTTGAAGGTACCCTGCGCCCCGGCGTCACCGCCAAGGACATCATCCTGGCCGTCATCGCCAAGATCGGCACCGGCGGCGGTCAGGGATACGTCCTGGAATACCGTGGCTCCGCCATTCGTGCGCTGTCCATGGACGCCCGCATGACCATCTGCAACATGTCCATCGAAGCCGGCGCCCGCGCCGGTATGGTGGCTCCGGACCAGACCACCTACGACTACATGCAGGGCCGCCCCCACGCCCCCGAAGGCGCCGACTGGGATGCCGCCGTCGAGTACTGGAACACGTTGAACACGGACGCCGACGCGACCTTCGACGTCGAAGTTGACCTCGACGCTGACACCCTGGAGCCGTTCGTGACCTGGGGAACCAACCCGGGCCAAGGCGTCTCGCTGTCCGCCAAGGTGCCTTCGCCCGAGGACTTCGGTGATGAGAATGCCAAGGCAGCCGCTGAGCGCGCACTGCAGTACATGGGCCTGGAGGCCGGCACTCCCATGAAGGACATCCGTGTGGATACGGTCTTCCTGGGTTCCTGCACCAATTCCCGGATTGAAGACCTGCGCGCTGCTGCAGACATCATCCGTGGCCGTGAAAAGGACCCCAACATTCGCATGCTGGTGGTTCCCGGATCAGCCCGTGTCCGGCTCGAAGCCGAAGCAGAGGGCCTGGACAAGGTCTTCAAGGACTTTGGCGCTGAATGGCGTTTTGCTGGTTGTTCCATGTGCTTGGGCATGAACCCGGACCAGTTGGAGCCGGGGGAGCGTTGCGCCTCAACATCCAACCGCAACTTCGAGGGACGCCAAGGTAAGGGCGGCCGCACGCACTTGGTCTCGCCGGTGGTGGCCGCCGCCACGGCGGTCCGAGGCAGGCTGAGCTCGCCGTCGGACCTCGAGTCCGCTGCCGCAGGCACACTGACCGGAACCGCAGTCTAGGAGGATCCCATGGAAGCATTCACTACCCACACCGGCATCGGCGTTCCCCTGCGCCAGAGCAACGTGGACACGGACCAGATCATCCCCGCTGTGTACCTTAAGCGCATCACCCGGACAGGGTTTGAGGACGCGCTGTTCGCCGCCTGGCGGAAAGACGAGTCCTTCATCCTGAACCAAGCCCCGTTCAGCGCAGGCTCCGTCCTGGTGGCCGGCCCCGATTTCGGTACGGGGTCATCCCGCGAACACGCCGTCTGGGCGTTGAAGGATTACGGCTTCAAAGCTGTTCTGTCATCACGTTTCGCAGACATCTTCCGCGGAAACTCCGGAAAGCAGGGGTTGCTGGCGGCGCAGGTAGCCCAGGACGACATTGAGTTGATCTGGAAGGTCCTGGAAAACCACCCCGGTACCGAAGTCAAGGTGGACCTGGTCTCCAAGACGGTTGAGTGCGGCAATGTAGTGGCGCCGTTCGAGATTGACGACTACACCCGGTGGCGCCTGCTGGAAGGCCTCGACGACATCGGCCTGACCCTTCAGCATGAGGCAGACATCACGGCGTACGAGGCCACGCGCCCGTCTTTCAAGCCGAAGACGCTGCCAGCGAAGGTTCAAGCCCAGTAGCCTCAGCTGTGAGGTCGCAACCTTGCGGATAACGGACCGGCGGGCCCCTTTGGGAGGGCCGGCCGGTCCTTTTTCGTCGGTGTGCTTCAGGGGCCTGATCGGCGGGCCGTTGGGCGGTTCCATTTCGGATCGGTAAAGCGAGCTTCTATGCTTAGCTGGAGCCTTTGTAAGTTTGGGGGGCGAGTAGTCGTGAGGAAACCGGTATAGATGAGTAGTGTTCTGACAATCCGCGGTGGCGTCCCGTTAACCGGACGAGTGACCGTTCGCGGTGCCAAGAACCTGGTGCCCAAGGCCATGGTGGCGGCGTTGCTGGGCAGCGAGCCATCGGTGCTGAGGAATGTGCCGGAAATCAAGGACGTAGAGGTAGTCACCAGCCTGCTGCAGCTGCATGGCGTGACCGTCGTTAAGGATCCGGTTTCGGGCGACCTCACCTTGGATCCCAAGGATGCGAAGACGGCCTCCAGCACAGCAATTGATGCACACGCGGGCGATTCAAGGATTCCCATCCTGCTGTGCGGACCCCTGATCCATGCGATCGGCGAGGCATTCATCCCGGATCTGGGTGGCTGCAAGATCGGCGACAGGCCCATCGACTACCACCTGAACGTTTTGCGGCAGTTCGGTGCCGTGGTGGAAAAGCGCCCCGGTGGCATCCACATCTCTGCCCCGAACGGCCTTCACGGAGCCAAAATTTCCCTGCCATACCCCTCGGTTGGGGCCACCGAGCAGGTGCTGCTGAGTGCAACGCGTGCGGAGGGCATCACCGAACTCATTGGCGCGGCCACGGAACCGGAGATCATCGATCTCATAGCTGTCCTGCAGAAAATGGGCGCCATCATCAGCGTCCAGACGGACCGGACCATCCGGATCGAAGGCGTCAAGGACCTGCGTGGATACAACCACCGCGCACTCCCGGACCGCAACGAGTCCGCGTCCTGGGCTTCGGCTGCTTTGGTGACCCGGGGCGACATCTATGTTGAGGGCGCTTCGCAGCGGGACATGATGACCTTCCTCAATACCTACCGCAAAGTGGGCGGTGGCATGGACATTGGCGATGACGGCATCCGCTTCTACCATCAGGGCGGCAAACTCTCCCCGCTCGTCCTGGAGACGGACGTCCACCCCGGATTCATGACGGACTGGCAGCAGCCGTTGGTGGTTGCCCTCACGCAGGCCGAGGGCGTCTCAATCGTCCACGAGACGGTCTACGAGAACCGGTTCGGATTCACCGAAGCCCTTGCGCGAATGGGTGCGAACATTCAGGTACACCGTGAGTGCCTGGGCAGTGTTCCCTGCCGGTTCGGACAGCGGAACTTCCTCCACTCAGCAGTCATTTCAGGTCCCACTCCACTCAGGGGCACCGATATTGACATCCCTGATCTCCGGGGCGGTTTCAGCCACCTCATCGCAGCGCTTGCTGCTACGGGAACTTCACGGGTTACGGGCATCGACATCATCAATCGCGGCTATGAGCGCTTCACCGAGAAGTTGGCCGGCCTGGGCGCCGATTTCGATATCACCACCACCAAGTAGCGGGGGCTCCTTTGAAGGAATCGGCCAAGAGCCGTGCAACATTCATGCTGCTGGCCGGTCTCGCGCGTCCGCTGATGAATCTCCTGATGGCCAAGAAGTGGGAAGGCATGGAGAACCTGCCATCCGGCGGCTTCATCGCAGTACCAAACCACTGCACCGAGATCGACCCCATCGTGATCGGGCATATGGTGTACAACCAGAAGCGGCCACCGCACTTCCTCGCGAAGACGGGCCTCTTCAAGGTTCCCGTGTTGGGTGCCCTGTTGCGCGCCACCAGGCAAATTCCGGTTGAACGCTCGACGGCGGGAGCGAACCGCTCGCTTCAAGTCGCCAAAGAGGTAGTGGACGCCGGCGGCGCAATCATTATCTATCCCGAGGGCACCCTGACCCGCGACCCCCATCTGTGGCCGATGAAGGGCCACACCGGGGCCGCCAGGCTTGCCCTGCAGACCGGCGCGCCCGTGGTACCCATGGCGCACTGGGGTGCACAGGAAGTTTTTCCGCGGTACGCCAAGCGGTTCCACATCTTCCCTCGCAAAACTGTGCGCGTGCTTGTGGGTAAGCCCGTTGATCTCAGTGCGTTCAGCGACCGGCCCATGGACCGTACAACGCTGACGGCGGCCACGGAGGTCATCATGGATGCGATCACGGAACTTCTTGAAACCCTTCGCGGAGAAGATGCGCCGGCTGAGCGCTGGGATCCGGCTGTCCACAAACAGTCCAAGCACGGCCGCTTCACCCAGGAGGGCTCCCTTGACGAGCACGAAGGGGATGACGGCAAATGACCACTGTGGACGGTACCGTCAATACACCGGATATCGTGGCAGTTTTGGGTGCGGGGTCCTGGGGAACCACGTTTGCCAAGGTCTTGGCCGATGCCGCTGCAGCAACCGGATCCGAGCGCAGCATCCGGATCTGGGGTCGCCGCTCCCAGGTGGTTGAGCAGATCAACTCTTCGCACCGCAACGAGCAATACCTCAAAGACATAGTGCTCCCGCCTTCAGTCACCGCCTCCACGGATGTGGCCGAGGTGCTCAAGGACGCCACCTTGGTGGTCCTCGCCGTGCCCGCCCAATCCCTGCGGCCACAACTCGGGGAATGGAAGCCCTTGCTTGCACCCGACGCCGTGGTTGTCTCTTTGATGAAGGGCCTCGAGCTGGGCACGGACGCCCGGATGAGCGAAGTCATCGCCCAGGAGTTGGGTCTTCCCGCGTCCCGCGTAGCAGTGGTCTCCGGTCCTAACCTGGCAATGGAGATCGCCAGGGAGCAACCAACAGCATCCGTTGTTGCTTGCAGCGACGCGGACACCGCTGCTGCCATAGCCTTGTGCTGCACGGCACCGTACTTCAGGCCCTACACCAGCACTGACGTTGTGGGCGTGGAAATCGGCGGGATCGTAAAGAACGTGATTGCCCTTGCCGTTGGAATTTGCGAAGGCAAGCAGATGGGCGACAACACCAAAGCGTCGGTGATCACACGAGGACTCGCCGAGACGTCCCGGCTTGCGCTGGCCCTCGGCGGAGAAGCTCACACCATGGCCGGCCTTGCCGGGCTGGGGGATCTTGTTGCCACATGCTCGTCAGCTCTCTCACGCAACCACACCGCCGGGAGGTTGCTTGGAGAAGGCCTCAGCCTCGAGCAAGTTGCCGAACAAATGACACAAACAGCCGAGGGCATCAAATCGGGCCCGGCTGTACATGAGCTCGCTGGCAAGTTGAATGTAGAAATGCCGATTACGGCCGCCGTCGTGGCAGTGCTGGAAGGCAGAATGTCCGTTGATGATCTGGGACCGCGACTGCTGGCCCGGGCACTGAAGTCCGAAGGCGACTACTGATGGTGACTGACCAATCCACCCCCGTGACGGGCCGTCCCCGTGTAGCAATCCTCTTCGGGGGGCGCTCCAGCGAACACGCAGTCAGCTGCGTCACTGCCGCTGGCGTGATGGGCGCGATCGACAAAAACAAGTACGAGGTCATACCGATCGGCATCGCCAAATCCGGTCAGTGGGTTCTCGCTTCGGGCGACACCAGCGACTGGTCCTTGAGCTCCGCAGCGCTTCCCGAGGTGGCGCCGTCGGGTAAAACCGTCACCTTGGCCGAGGTGGGTGGTGAGCATCAGCTCATCGTGACCGAGCCCAACGCCGTTCCCTTGGAATTGGGTGCCGTGGACGTGGTCTTTCCCCTGCTGCATGGGCCGTGGGGAGAAGACGGTACAGTCCAAGGCCTCCTGGAGCTTTCGGACACCCGCTATGTCGGAGCCGGTGTGCTGGCCTCGGCTGTGGGAATGGACAAGCACTTCATGAAGGTGGTGTTTGAATCCGCCGGACTAAGCGTGGGCCCGTACGTGGCTGTCACGGACCGCGAATGGAGCACTGACTCCGAGGCAGTTCGTAAGCGGGTGGACAAGCTTGGGTTCCCCGTGTTCGTCAAGCCTGCCCGCGCGGGTTCGTCCATGGGTATTTCCAAAGTGGACTCGATGGATGGGCTGGACGCTGCCATAGAGGAAGCGCGACGCCACGACCTGAAGCTTGTCATTGAAGCCGGCATCGTGGGCCGTGAGATCGAATGCGCGGTCCTTCAAGGCCGTGGCACCGATGCTCCCCGTACTTCAATGCCCGGTGAAATTGCCGTGGCAGAAGGAGAGCATCAGTTCTATGACTTTGCCGCCAAATACGTGGAGGACGGGGCCGCAGCCCTGAGCTGCCCTGCCGATATGCCGGATGAGGCAATCGCGCGTGTGCGCGAACTTGCCGCCGTCGCTTTCGACGCCGTCGGGGCAGAAGGCCTCAGCCGTGTGGACTTCTTCTACACCCCGGCCGGCGAGCTCATCATCAACGAGATCAACACGATGCCCGGCTTCACGCCTAAGAGCATGTACCCGCAAATGTGGGCCGCATCCGGCCTTGCCTACGGGGATCTGATTGACGAATTGATCCATCTGGCGCTGACCCGCAAAACGGGCCTGCGCTGACCTGGTTGATTGCCTACTGCGCTGACGGCAGGTTCTGAAGGTCTTCCTGGCCAACGCACTTTCCGGTTGCCTTGATCTTGCCAACAGCTGCTGCCAGTTCGGTGAGCACGGTAGCCGAACTGATGTTCGCTGCCTCCAATTTGACCGGATCAATCAGGATTTCCGTGGCGGGTTCGCGCCCGAAGGTGGTCAGGGTATAGACGGGATCGCCTTCCTTGATGACCCAGTCGATGTCATTGACGCTCACGCAACGGTCTGTGGTGGGACCTGGAACGTTCACGCCGCAGCGGAGAATAACCTGAGAAGGATCTCCCCATGCGGCTGTGGCCTGGCTGTTGGTTTTGCGAAGGGCCGCATCACCGATTTGGTCTGGCAGGGCCACCATCATGGGTGCGCAAGCAGGATTGGCCGCGTCCGCGGCGGCCGTGACGTCCACGGCCGGGGAGCAGGCCGACAAAGCGGTGACGGATGCCGAAGCCAGGGCGATGGCCAGAGCTGTCCGGCGGAGGGTCTTACGGTGCATCCATCCAGCCTATCCCGCACGCGCGGGCTGGAAGATACGCGTTGCCAGGGTCACATTCCTGCTGGAACGCCAGAGGGAGTGCCGCATTATCCTGTCGGTGGAGCGCGATAGCGTTATGCAGTACCTGGAAAAGGGTGGAGATCCGTGTCAAGAGAAGAATCGAGTGCAGTGCCAGTAGATCAGTTGACCGTCCAGGACCTAACGGAGTCCGCGCTCCTTGCCCGGATCTTCCCGCGACTGCACCATAGCCCCGGCGTTCTCCTGGGACCCGGCGACGACGCTGCCCTGATCGCAGCACCGGACGGCCGTACCCTCATCTCCATCGACACCCAGACCCAGGACCAGGACTTCAGGCTTGAGTGGCGCAACGGCTATCGGACCACCGGATACGACGTCGGCTGGAAGGCCGCGGCGCAAAACCTCAGCGACATCAACGCCATGGGTGGCAGTGCCACCAGTATGGTGGTGAGCCTTACCCTGCCACCGGACACGCCCGTCGAATGGGTTGAAGCGTTTGCCGATGGCCTTACGGCGGCGATTAGTGGCCTGGGAGCACCGGACTGCTCCGTGGCTGGCGGGGACCTGGGCCGTGGCCGGGAGCTTGCAGTGACTGTCGCCGTCGTCGGCACGCTCGCCGGCCTCGCGCCGGTGCTGAGGTCCGGCGCCAAACCCGGGGACATAGTGGCTGTTTCGGGAACGCTGGGAAGGGCAGCTGCCGGGTGGGCGCTGTTGGAAAGCGAGATTTCCTTGGACAGCTTGTCTGCTGACTTGCGGATCCTGGTGGACAACCAATGCAGGCCGCTGCCACCACTGCTCGCCGGGCCTCTGGCTGCGCGCGCGGGTGCCACCGCCATGTTGGACATCTCCGATGGCCTGATGCGCGACGGCAGCCGCCTGGCCGCAGCAAGCCGCGTGATCCTGAATTTCGATTCTGCGGCCTTGGAGACTTATGCAGCCACGTTGGAACCAGCAGCTGCCTTGCTTGGCGATGACGCTATGCGATGGGTACTGGGCGGGGGAGAAGACCATGGTTTGCTTGCCACTTTCCCGGCAGATATACAGCTGCCGCGGGGCTTCACTGCGATAGGCTCGGTTCAAGCCGTTGTCGAGCCGCCAGGCAGTGGCGTCCGGATTTCCGGGCAAACTGCTGACACCGTTGGATGGGATCACTTTGCAGACTAAGATCGCCGCGAATGCGCACGCCATGAAACGTTGGCTCGGCAAGGCGGAGGTGGTCCTCGGCAATCACAGCGACCGTCTCAACGCGATTAACATTTTTCCTGTTGCCGATGGCGATACCGGAACCAACCTCTATCTCACCGTCCGGGCAGCCGTCACTGCTTTGGGTGGCACGGCAACTGATGCCGCGGAAACCGGCAACGATGTCGGCGCCTTGCTGTCGCGTGCCGGGCAGGCAGCCATGGAACAAGCACGGGGTAACTCGGGCACGCTCTTTGCCGTTTTCCTGTGCGCCGCCGCAGAGCCTCTGGTTGGTAAATCGCGCCTCAGTGCACCACTGCTTGCCACCGCATTGAACAGGGCGCAGATCAGGGCCTGGTCCGCGCTCAGTGAGCCGGTTGCCGGCACTATGCTCTCCGTCCTGGAGGCGGCCGCCCATGCTGCCCAAGCAGTGGACGCCTCCCAGAGCGGCGATGACAGCAACCATGCCTTGGGGCTTTCACTTGACGCCGTGGTGGAGGCCGCCTACCAAGCTGTTGTCCGGACAGAGGACGAGCTCGCACAGCTGCATGAAGCGCGCGTTGTGGATGCAGGGGGCGTGGGCATGCTGCTGGTGCTCGATTGCCTTCGTGCTGCCGTTTTGGGGGAGGAACTTCAGGATGAACTTCTGGACGGCCTCCACGGATACAAAATGCAGGACCCCCACATCCATGAGCACATGCCTGCCGATGACGGTGTGGAAGTCATGTGCACCATCAACCTTTCGCCCTTGAATGCGGCTATTCTCCGCCAACGTTTGGACGAGATGGGCGAATCCGTGATTATGAGCCAGGTTGGCGGTGCCCAAAGCAGCGATGATGACGACGACGAATCCGGCGTCGAAGTCAGCTATCGTTGGCGCGTTCACGTACATGTTCCCGATCCGGAGCCGGCTGTCGCCCTTATCCGCTCATTGGGAGAACCGACGGATATCGCGGTAAGCCAGTTGGCGATACCCCGCGACAACGAGCCGGCCTCTCAGGAAAGCTCCGGTGGTGCCAATGGCAGCGGTATCGAAGCCGTCAACGTCCCAGGCCAGTCACGGCATGAATTCTGAACTGGAACTGCCCCTCGAACGCAGGATTGGAAAGCGCTCTGCGGCTGTCATCGACAAACACCTGGGCCTTAAGACCACCGGGGCTTTGCTGAACTATTTCCCGCGCAGGTACTTGAGCCGCGGAGAGCTGACGCCCATCAGTAAACTCCCCCTGGATGAGGAGGTCACGTTGATTGCCCGCGTGCTGTCCAACAGCACGCGCCAGATGCGGGCCCGGCGTGGTTCCATCACCGATGTGGTGGTCACCGATGAGGCCGGGGGCGGCGGCGTACCAGGTACCTTGAAGGTCAGCTTTTTCAACGGATTCCGGGCGAAGGCAGAACTTTTGGCTGGGCGGCGGGCCATGTTCTCGGGCAAGGTGTCCCGGTACGGTGGGGCTCTTGGCCTGACCAACCCGGACTTCCTTCTGCTGGATGAGGACCCTGAAGCCGAGGGCGCCGTAGACCCCGAAAAGCTCGCGGCCATGCCTATTCCCGTCTATCCTGCAACGGCTAAGCTGACCAGCTGGTCCATTCACAAAGTGATAACAGCGTTGCTCCAGACCATGGACCTGGATTCCCTGCAGGATCCCTTGCCGCAAAGCATCGTCCGAAGGGACGCATTGCTCAGCGTGGCTGAGGCATACCGTCTGATCCATTCACCCGAAACAGCCAAGGACTGGCAACGGGCCCAAGAACGCTTCCGATTTCAGGAAGCCCTCGTGCTGCAAACGGCGCTGGCACGCCGGCGCGCGCAGCTCGCCGCTGAGGAAGCCACTGCGCGCCGGCCGCGCGCGGGCGGTTTGCTCAGCAAGTTCGATCAAAACCTCCCTTTTACGCTGACCTCCGGCCAGGCCGCCGTCGGAAAGACACTGGCTGAAGAGCTCGGGCGAGATACTCCCATGAACAGGCTGCTGCAGGGTGAAGTGGGCTCGGGCAAGACGATCGTCGCCCTACGGGCCATGCTGCAGGTGGTTGACGCAGGCGGCCAGGCTGCCCTGCTGGCGCCCACTGAGGTGTTGGCGGCCCAACATTTCCACTCCATCCGAAAGACTCTAGGGGTGCTGGCCCGCGATCAGATCTTTGGCGGTGCGGGCATGCTTGGCGGTGACGCGGCTCAGGAAGCCGTGCAAGTAACGCTCCTGACCGGTTCCATGCCCACGGCTGCACGCAAGCAGGCTATGTTGGATGCGGCCTCCGGGAATGCGGGAATCGTCATTGGCACCCATGCCCTGCTGAGCGACAAAACCAGCTTCCAGGACCTCGGACTAATCGTGGTGGATGAGCAGCACCGCTTTGGCGTGGAGCAGCGTGATGCCCTCCGCGCAAAGGCTCAGCGGCCTCCACATTTGCTGGTCATGACGGCCACTCCGATTCCTCGTACGGTTGCCATGACAGTGTTTGGCGACCTTGAGACGTCCATTCTTGATGAGCTTCCCGCCGGGCGCGCACCTATTTCCACGCACGTGGTGGGACTCGCTGAAAATCCAGGCTGGGTGGACCGCATCTGGAAGCGTTCACGCGAAGAAGTGGACTCCGGTCACCAGGTCTACGTGGTGTGTCCCAAGATCGGTTCGGACGACGACGGCGACTTCAGTCCGGGCGAAGCGGAACCAAGCGAGGCCGAGCTCGCGGACGAAGGCCCGGCGCGGGAACTGGCATCGGTGACCTCCGTCGTCGACGCCCTCCTGCAGGAGCCGGCGCTGGCCGGCGTCCCCGTTGCCCCGCTTCATGGGAGGCAGGATCCCCAGGTGAAGTCCGAGACCATGGCGTCCTTCGCATCCAACAACACCAAAGTACTGGTGTCCACCACCGTCATTGAGGTGGGCGTGGACGTCCACAATGCCACGCTCATGGTGATCCTCGATGCCGACCGTTTCGGTATCTCGCAGCTCCACCAGCTGCGTGGCAGGGTGGGCCGCGGGGGATTGCCGGGCACTTGCCTGTTGGTGACTACTTTGGAACCCGGGCATCCGAGTCGTCGGCGGCTCGATGCCGTTGCTTCAACAACTGACGGTTTTGAGCTGTCCCAGGAGGACTTGAAACTCCGAAGGGAAGGGGACATCCTGGGTGCTTCGCAATCGGGCGGACGGTCCACGCTGAAGTTGCTCCGCGTACTTGAGCACGAAGACGTCATCGCCCGTGCACGTACTGACGCCCAACGCCTCGTATCGGAAGACGTGTCCTTGGACCATCAGCCGGCGTTGGCCGCCGCTATTGACGAATATTTGAACCCTGAGAAGGAGGCGTTCCTTGAGCGCGGTTAGAGATTCCTGGATGCTCGCACGCGGAGAATCCCGGTGAGCCGCATTATTGCCGGCGTTGGGGGTGGAAACCCGCTGACCAGCGTCCCTGGGACGGCCACGCGACCAACCACGGACAGGGTCAAGGAGGCTCTGTTTTCCCGTCTGGAATCCTTGGCCGTCATTGACGACGCCCGGGTTCTGGACCTTTATGCCGGTTCTGGAGCCTTGGGTATTGAAAGTGCCAGCCGAGGCGCCCGGAGCGTGGATCTGGTGGAGTTCGATGCCAAGGCCAGCGATGTCTGCCAGCGTAATGCGGACTTGGTGAACCAGCTGCTGCGCAGCAGGGCGGTCTCCGTGCACCGATCCAAGGTGGAGTCATTCCTGGAGCGGGCAAGCGATGCAGACAGGTGGGATCTGGTCTTTCTTGACCCGCCGTACCCTTTGGATGAGGCGGCGCTGAGTGCTGTGCTGGAGAAACTGGCGCCGCATATGGAAGACGGTGCCGTTGTAGTGGTGGAACGGAGTTCGCGGAGCCCGGAACCGCTCTGGCCTCAGGGTTTGGAGTGTTTTGCCGACAAGAAGTACGGGGAGACCAAACTGTGGTTCGCTGAGCCTGCCTAACGCTCGCGGGCCCTAGGCAGTAATCTTGTCCAGCTCCACGCCCGTGAGGACGGTTGCGGGGTGGGGGCCGCGGGCCAGTAGCTGAGCTGTCCATTCCGGAGACCACTGCTTGCGGGTGCCCACCAGGATGATGTTGCCGGGGTAGCGGCCGGCAAACATTCCTGTTTCAGCGAAGGCTGCAACATCAGCCATGGCTTGGCGCAGTGCGCTCACTTGGCTGCGTACCAGAGTCAGCGCAGGTTCGTCGCCCACGTTGACGATCAACACGCCGTCGGGCCGCAGCCGCGCCGCTGCTTCTTCGTAGAATTCCCTGCAGGCGATGTGGGCAGGGGCTTCCGGTCCGGAGAAAATATCGAGAATCACGACGTCGAACCCCACTTGGGCGGGAAGCTCACCTAGGGAGTCTCGGGCATCGCCGATGTGCGTGGTGAGGATGGTGCCGTCAGGCATGGGCAGCTTCTGAAGCACGAAGTCCAGAAGTTCGCGCTCAAGCTCCACGGCGTACTGTTCCGAGCCGGGGCGGGTGGCTTGGATATAGCGCGCCAAGGTAAGGGCACCGGCACCAAGATGGAGGGCGTTGATGGGTTGTCCGGGCTCGGCCGCCAGGTCCACCACATGCCCGATCCTGCGCAGGTATTCGTAGAAGATCTCTGAGGGATCGGCCAGGTTCACATGTGATTGCTCGGCGCCGCCGATGCTCAGGATGAACCCGCCCGCAACCAGGGTGTCGGCCTCGATCGTGGCGTGCTGTCCTGTGGTTCGGAGGAAGCGCGTGGCCTGGTGCTGGCCGGAGCCTGCGGCGTTCAGAGCCTGTCCTTCAAGGTGGCGAGCCGTTCGGCGGCTTGCTGGAGGACATCGGTCTTCTTGCAGAAGGCGAATCTCAGCAGGCTGCGCGTGCGTTCGGCTCCTGCCGGGTGGCAAAACACCGGAACCGGAATGGCTGCCACTCCAATGAGCCCGGGCAAGCGCCTTGCGAGGTCGACCGAGTCGTGGATGCCCAGGGGTGCTGTATCGACGTTGATGAAGTACGTGCCGCTCGGGTTGTACACACCGAATCCGGCAGCGCGCAGGCCCTCGGCGAGGATGTCGCGTTTTTCGCGGAGGGTGGCAGCGATGCCTGTATAGAACTCGTCTGGAAGGGCGAGGCCCACGGCGATGGCGCCCTGGAAGGGTGTGCCCGAGCTATAGGTCAGGAATTGCTTGACGGTGCGAACGGCGGCCACCAGCTGCTCCGGTCCGGTGAGCCAGCCAATTTTCCAGCCGGTGAAGGAGAAGGTCTTACCGGCAGAAGAAATGGTGATGGTGCGTTCTGCGGCGCCGGGCAGTGATGTGATGGGCAGGTGCGCCACGCCGAAGGTGAGGTGCTCGTACACTTCGTCGCTGACGATCATGGCATCGTACTTTTCGGCCAATTCCACGATCCTGGCTAGGACGGGCTCCGGGAAGACGGCACCTGTGGGGTTGTGCGGATTGTTCAGAAGGACGATTCTTGTGCGGCTGCTGAAGGATTCTTCCAAGACGTTGAGGTCGGGAAGAAAATCCGGGGCGAGCAAGGGGGCTGTGACGTGCCGGCCTCCGGCCATGCCAATGATGGCCCCGTAAGAGTCGTAGAAGGGTTCGAAGGTCAGGACTTCGTCGCCAGGCTGGATGAAAGCCAGCAGGGTAGCTGCGATGGCTTCCGTTGCGCCCGTTGTGACCAGGACTTCAGTGTCCGGATCCGGCTCCAACCCGTAGAAGCGTTGCTGGTGTGAGGTGATGGTTTCCCTGAGGGCGGGAACGCCTTTGCCGGGCGCGTACTGGTTGACGCCGGTTGCGATCGCTGACCTCGCCGCGGCCTTGATCTCCGCCGGGCCGTCTTCGTCGGGAAAGCCCTGGCCGAGGTTGATGGCGCCGGTGGACAGTGCCAAGGTGGTCATTTCCTCGAAGATTGTCACTCCCAGATGTCCTCCCGGGGCGAGCAGGTTGGCTCCTGTGGCGGCCCGCTGCCACGGTGCCGGTCGGTTGCCTCCGGGGGTGCCGGCGCTCATATCTAGGGAGGGGCTACTGCCTGCGGATGCCATGTCAGCCATGGTATCCCGGCAAAGTCATGGGGTAGGTTCGTCTCATGAGACGCGCGGTATGCCCTGGATCCTTTGACCCCATCCACAACGGACATCTCGAAGTCATTGCCCGGGCCGCCGGCCTGTTTGACGAAGTCATCGTGGCCGTGTCAACGAATTACGCCAAGAAGTACAGGTTCAGTCTTGAGGACCGCATGGAGATGGCCCGTGAAACGCTGGCTTCGTTGCGGGGCATCATCGTTGAGCCCATGGGCGAAGGGCTCTTGGCTGAGTACTGCCGTCACCGGGGTGTTTCAGCCATCGTCAAGGGTCTGCGGTCATCCTCGGATTTCGATTACGAGCTTCCCATGGCCACCATGAACCGCCAGCTGACTGGCGTCGAAACGGTCTTCCTGCCTGCTGAAGCGCATTACCTGCACCTTTCCTCCACTTTGATTAAGGAAATCAATGTGCTTGGCGGTGACATCTCCGATTTCGTCCCTAAATCTGTCCTGAAAAGGCTTCTGGCAGGCGAGCCGCCAGCGGAACAGTCTCGTAAGGGGTAGGCTTGACGGGTACCTTGCGCCTTAGCGCGGAGTTCCCAAAGCTGAAACCCTTGCGCATTTACCTGTGCCCGGGGCCGGTTTGAGTCCTCAAGCGTGATCAGGCTAAGATGGTACGTCGGTCATATGTTCTACAGGAGTTCTCATTAAACGAGATGCAAGTTCGCCCTTGGCGCTGGTAGTCAAGGACCTTGGACGTAGTCCAGGGACCATGCGGACACTCAACGAGCATGTACCTGCACCGAGTGACCTTGGTGTGGCGCTCATTGGCGTAAAGGAAGGCTCGGATGTCGAGCTGGATCTTCGTCTCGAGGCCGTACACGAAGGAATTCTGGTATCCGGAACCGTAGTCGTCGAAGTAACCGGCGAATGCGGTCGATGCCTGGATCCCCTTGCGTATGACCTTGAGGTCAATGTGCAAGAACTTTTCTTCTATGAAGGTGCTGAGCTTTCAGAAGAGGAAGACGATGAAGAGCAACGTCGAGTCGAGTACGATCTGATCGATCTTGAGCCGGTGTTGCGGGACGCAGTAGTCACAATGCTGCCGTTCCAGCCGGTGTGCCGGGAAGACTGCCAGGGCCTGTGTTCCGAATGCGGAGCGCGCCTGGAAGACGAGCCGGGGCACCACCACGAGGTCATTGACCCTCGCTGGGCTGCCCTAGCTGATCTGGCTAAGACTGACCGGCAAACCGATTAGTAAGTGTTCGTCTAAGAGAGAAATGAGATAGCCGTGGCTGTTCCCAAGCGGAAAATGTCTCGCGCAAATACACGCGCCCGCCGTGCCCAGTGGAAGGCAACTGCCCCCAACTTGGTCAAGACCATCGAAAACGGTCAGGTTACTTACAGCCTGCCGCACCAGGCAAAGGTCGTTACTGACTCTGCCGGCACCGCGCTGTTCCTTGAATACAAGGGCCGCAAGGTCGCAGACGCCTAATCTGCCGTACAGGCTGACTAAGGATGTCTTCAACTGAAGAGCTTCTGAAGCGTCTCGGTGTCTCGATTGACACCGAGACGCTTCGTCTTGCTCTGACACATCGCTCATATGCGTATGAGAACGGCGGGATTCCCACCAACGAGCGCCTTGAGTTCCTTGGCGACTCCATCCTGGGATTCTCGGTCACCGATTCTCTTTATCGTGAGAACCCCTCACTGCCTGAAGGTGAGCTCGCCAAGCGGCGTTCCGCCGTCGTCAGTACCCGGGCGTTGGCCGGTATTGGCCGGGAGATCGGCGTCGGCGAGTTCATCTACCTCGGGCAGGGCGAAAAGCTGACCGACGGCAAGAACAAGGCCTCCATCCTGGCTGACACCATGGAGGCCCTGATCGGTGCCACGTACCTCTCGAACGACATCGAGACCGCACGGCAATTGGTCATGCGCCTGGTGGGCCCGCTCCTCAAGGACGCCGGTGCGCTTGGCGCAGGAACCGACTGGAAGACGAGCATCCAGGAGCTTACGGCGAGCAGGCAATTGGGCGCCATCCACTATGCCGTGGAAGGCTCGGGGCCGGATCACGCCCGGACCTTCGAGGCAGTGCTTAATATTGGCGGTACGCCCTACGGCCGGGGATCGGGCCATTCCAAAAAGGAAGCAGAGCAGGAGGCAGCCGCTGATGCCTGGCGTGCTCTGACTGCTTTGGACCCCACCTCCGCCGGTCCCGCTACGTCATAAACCCACATGCCTGAACTTCCCGAAGTAGAGGTAGTCCGACGCGGCTTGGCCCGTTGGGTGCGTGGACGTACCATCACCGGTGTTGACGTGCTGGATACACGCTCCATCCGCCGGCACACCCTTGGTACCGAAGACTTCATCGGTAATCTTGAACACGCCACCGTTCTGGACGTTGTGCGCCGTGGGAAGTTCCTCTGGATGCCACTTGCCATGTCGGAGTCGCCGGATCCCAGCACTGAAATCAACCGGGAAGACCTCCCCAAGGTAGCGCTCATGGCCCATCTGGGAATGAGCGGCCAACTCCTCATGCAGGACCCGGACGTTGCGGACGAAAAGCACCTCAAAGTCCGAATCAGGCTAAGCAGCGCTGACGGCATGCCTGAACAACTGCGGTTCGTTGACCAGCGCATTTTCGGCGGCCTCTTTGTGACGTCCTTGGTGCCAACGCTCGACGGCGGTCCCGGTGGTCTGGGCGAAACGCCGCTGCCCGAGATCGCCGAGGAAGCGTCCCACATCGCCAGGGACCCGTTGGACCCCTTCTTCTCCTTCGATGCCTTCTACCGAAAGGTTAGAGGCCGTAAGACTGGCCTGAAGCGCGCGCTGTTGGACCAATCGGTGATTTCCGGCATCGGCAATATTTATGCGGACGAAGCCTTATGGCGTGCCCGCCTCCATTACGCAAGGGCAACGGACACACTTCGCAGGGCGGACGCGGAGCGGCTGATTGAAGCTGTGAAGGACGTCATGAACGCCGCCCTTGACGCAGGAGGAACAAGCTTCGACTCTCTTTACGTCAACGTCAACGGCGACTCAGGCTACTTTGCCCGTTCCCTCAATGCCTACGGCCGTGCTGGTGAACTGTGCAGCCGCTGCGAGGCAACAGGTTTGCGTAGCATCATGAAGCGGGAACAGTTCATGAACCGTTCCTCCTACACCTGCCCGGTGTGCCAGCCGCGGCCGCGAAATGGACGTTGGTAGGGCCAAAACTGTTCCCGAATCGGGGCGGCAATGGCAGACTGTCCCCATGAACAGCTTGGCGCTTCGAATCGCCATCGCAAACGTCAACGCCACCACAATGCGGGTGGCGTCAGTTCTACCCGCAGTGTTTTCCGAAACGGCCCATCAACCTGTTGCCCAGCCCGTCACCCCGGACATGCCATGATGGCGCGGCGGCTGGTCATTGCGGGTATTTGCCTTGCTGTGCTGATCGCCGCCGTAGCCATCATTTTGGATCAGATGGCAGCGAAGCCCGGGCCGACGGCCGCCCAAAGCACATCGTCTTCGGCCCCAACCCCAGGCTCCAACGCCACCGCTTCAGGGACCCCGACCCCAGGTGGTGCCGGGGAGCCCGCCCAGTCCGGCAGCCCGGCGTCGGGCACTGAAGGCAGCGGCGGCAGCAGCAGCGACAACAGCACCGAAGGTACCAGCAGCGAGGGCGGCCCTTCCACGGCTAAGCCGCTTGAGGTCCTGCCGCCGGTCACGACCACCCCCACCGGCTTGCCCGAACCTTCCGCCCCCGCGCCGTTGATTACCGGCTCCTTGCCCCAGCCGGGAAGTGCGGCCGGTGAAGTGGTGGACGGTTGGCCGGCCGGCGTCCTGACCTTGCCCGAAGGTACAACAATCGGCTCCACGTCAGTCTCGACCTCCGGTGATGTCCTCCAGGTTGCTGCGGATGGTGTCATCGGCAAACCACAGGCTGAGGTTCTGGCGAACTTCCGCCAGTCCTTGGTGGCTCATGGATTCTGGTTCGAGGCGGCGCCGGCGGCGGAGGGGGCGATGGCCGAACGGTTCGTTCGTGGCACGGATACGGTCACGGTGTCAGTGACGACGACAGGTACAGGCAACTCCCGTTTCCAACTTTTGGGCAGCCTGCGTACGGCGGCGGACTAGGAGCTGCGATGTACATTTCACTCTCGGACCGAGGCAAGCGGGACAAACCGGAGGGAGGACGAACGGCACTAACAAGTGAAGTGCCGTTCCGTTTGTCCCCGGTCATCCTCTGGCTGGGCATTGTGAGCATGGTGACCGATGTTTCCTCGGAATCGGTCACCGCGATCCTCCCGTTGTACGTGACCGGATTCCTGGGTCTGTCCACCATTGCCTTCGGCCTCATCGACGGCATCAACCAAGGAGCCAGCGCGATTGTCAGGATCGCAGCCGGCTGGGCCGCCGACCGCAGCGGCCACCCCAAACGAATCGCCTTGGCCGGCTACGGCTTATCCATGCTCGCCAGGATCGGTTTCCTCTTCGCCGGCGGTTTCTGGGCGATCGCTGCGATAGTCACCGGTGACAGGATCGGCAAGGGCATTCGCACAGCCCCGCGGGACGCTCTGATTTCCGTGTCTGCACAGCCTGAACATCTGGCGCGATCCTTTGGCGTTCACAGGATGCTGGACAACATTGGCGCTGCAACCGGTCCGTTGATCGCCTTCTTTGTGTTGCTGATGATTCCCAACGGTTTCAGTACGGTGTTTGTGGTGTCTCTGGCTTTCGCGGTGATTGGTGTCGCCGTCCTGGCTCTGGTGGTGCCGGATATCAAAGCACGTGGCCTCCAAGGCACGGAGGACCGCGGGGAGCGGCGTTTGTTCGCTTTTTCCTGGAGCCACCTGAAGGAGCCGGGGCTGGGCAAGCTGCTGGTTGCTGCTGGCCTCCTGGGTTTGGTCACCATTGGTGACGGCTTCATCTACCTCGTCCTGCAGGCTCGGGATTCTTTTGCCGTACAGTGGTTTCCCCTGTTGTTCGTAGGCACCAACGTGGTGTTCCTGGCGTTCGCCGTTCCGTTGGGCAGGCTCGCGGACAGGGTTGGGAAAATTCCGGTGTTCGTGGGTGGGCACCTTGCATTGCTGGCAACGTATCTCCTGGCGGCAGCACCTTTCGGAGGGCTCTGGGCAACCATTGGCTGTCTGGTCCTTCTGGGGGCGTTCTACGCGGCCACGGACGGAGTTCTGGCGGCCTTGGCGAGCCAACTGACGCCCCCGGGAAAGCTTGCCATGGGCATCGCATCCGCACAGACGGTGGTGGCCCTCACCCGGATGACGGCATCGGCAGGTTTTGGTGTCCTGTGGTACGCAGTAGGTGCTCCAACGGCCATGGTGGCAGCGGCCGGTTTGCTCGCTTGCGCTGTGGTGGCTGTGGCTTTCATCCTGCGTGGCGCCCGGGTGGCTCCGGCAGGGGACGTGAGTGACGGGGCATGAGTGGCGCGCTGGCTCAAAGTAAGTTGCGGTGGGGCGCACTCCTTGCTGTCACGGCGCTGGTCCTGGTGGCAGCCGGTATCTATGCTGTGGGCGCGTACCAGCGTTTTGAAGAGAGCCGAACTGCCGCTTCATCAGTAGGCGTCACGGCAGGCCAGCCTCTTCCGGCAGGCCCGTTTATCCTTTTTCGGAACACAGCGTCGGGCCAGGGATACGGCAAAGCAGCTACAGTCCCGCTGTCGGCTCCTGACGGTCCCCGGGCCGTGAGTGAGCATGAGTGCGATCGTGTTTACGGAACACCGGAGAAAGTGGTGTGCCTGAGAACAAACCGGGGCTTGGTAACCGCGTTTGAAGCTGAGGTCCTGGACCGCAACTGGCAGCAACAGCGTTCATGGCCGGTCCCGGGAATTCCCAGCAGGACCCGCATCAGTCCTGATGGGTCCATGATCGCCACCACGGTATTCGTCTCCGGCCATTCCTATGCCGCCGCGGGGTTTTCGACCGCCACAGAGATCAGCTTCCCGGACGGCACCTCCGGAAACCTCGAGGACTTCGCCTTGATGGTCAATGGTGAGCGGGTTCTTGCCACGGACAGGAACATATGGGGTGTGACGTTCGCTCCAGGCCAGGGTGATGTCTTCTACGCCACTGCCGCTTCTTCCGGACGCATCTGGCTGGTGCGGGGGAGCCTGTCCGACAGGACCTTGACAGCTATTCACGACAACGTGGAGTGTCCGTCCATTTCCCCGGACGGTACACGTATTGCGTATAAGAAGAATGACGGCGGGGCGCTGGCGCCGCAATGGAACGTCGCTGTGCTGGAGCTGGCCACGGGACAGGAAACCGAGCTCTCAGAGAAGCGCAGCGTTGATGACCAGATCGAGTGGCTGGATAACCAGAACCTTCTTTATGGTTTGGCTGACGAAACCACCGACGGAGACAGCAACATCTGGAAGCTGGGAACCGGACCCGGCTCCCAGCCCAGTTTGTTCATCGCCCATGCGTGGTCCCCGGGCGTTGTTCGCTAAAGCCGTCAGCAGACCCGCAACAGCCCGCAGAGTAGCCCGCCTGATTGCGTGGGACTGGGTGTCGGGCTCGGTGACGGACTAGGAGTTGGCGTCGCTGTGCCTGTCGCAGTCGCCGTGGGGGTCGGTGCCGGTGTCACTGTGGGGGTGGCTGTAGACGACGGAGCTGGCGCGGCCAACTGCTGCTGGGCCGGCGCAGTGGTTGAGTACACCACGTCCACAAAGTAGTTCGTGGCGTTCCACGAGTTAGTGGGCATGGCGCCTCCCGAGCCGTACCGGTACCGGCCGTTGTTCGGACCGGTGGCGGTGAAGACCCCACTTGTCCAGGTCTGGTTGAAGAAGCCCTGCGTCGAAGAGTAACGGCCATTCGGTGCCCGGTAGGACACCACGTAGGTTTGGCCGGTCGCCAGTGCCACTGGTGTGGCCAAGGTGGCGGTTTGCCAGCCCGTGGCCGTCTCGTTGGTGAAGGTCACTTGCGCCAGACGGGTGCCTGCCGAGTTCCACAGCGAGCCAACGTGGGTTCCAGTGTTTCCAGCTCCCTTGTAGAAGCGGATTCCCGTCACGTTCCCGGCTTGGGACACCGTAAAGGCGGTACCCAATTCGACAGGCATGAAGTCCGATGTTGTGGCAACCTGTGGAACCAGCGACCCGAAAATTGTGGATTGCTGGACGGCCGGGGCCGCAGTAGTGAATTGCCATGTAGTGGTGGGGAAAGCTTGCCCCTGTTGGGACAAGACATTCGCCACGCTTGCAGTAACCACAGTGCTGGCGGGCAGCGCCGCTGCGGGGGTGAACGTCACGCTCCGGTTGTCGGCGGATAGGGCTGCCGCCCCGGCGATCGGGCCGCCATTTGCCGTCAGGGTGAACGAAGCGCCCGGCCGTATGGCTGATGAGAAAGTGATCGACGGTTTGACGTCAACCGGAATCCCAGTAGCCCCCGGTGCCGGAACTTGCTCGGAAATCGTCAATGGTGGCGTGGTCACCGTGAACACCAGATCCACCAGGTAATTGGCAGTAGAGGATGCATTGGGGAAGTCACCGCTGTAGGAGAAGGCTCCGGAATCGGAAGCCGCACGGAGCGGACCACTTGTCAGGCCGGCACCAAATCCGCCGGAGCTGTAGGAGTACTTGCCGGTGGGAGACTTGTAGGCCACCACGTACTCTGTATCTGCTTCGATGCTCACTGGCTGGCTGAACGACGCAGTCTGCCATCCTTGACTGGACTCGTTGGCGAAAGTCACGGTTGCCAGTAACTGCCCGGCCGTTGTGTACAGCGAGCCCGTGTGCGTTCCGGTGTTACCGGCCGCCTTGTAGAACCGCACGCCGGTGACCTGCCCGGCGGTGTCGCTGGCAAACCGGACACCGAGGGACAAAGGCACGCCGTCATTCGCATCCGGACTGGTGGGAGTCACAGTGTCCTGGAAGAGCGTGCAGGGGCAAACCCCGGGCGTTCGCGGAGCCGGAACAGTGGTGAAGGTCCACGTGCTTCCGCCGGACATCGGCTGGCCGGACACCGAAGTCGCAGTAACTGTTGCCGTGTAGGACGTCCCGGCGGCCAAGGGTGCAGCCGGGGTGAAGGTGACCTTGCGGGTGGCTTGATCATAGGTGGCGGACCCTGCTACCGAGGCTCCACCGGTGACTTTCAGTCCCAGTGTGACGCTGGATGCGACTGCTTCCTCGGAGAGCACTGCACTGACCGCGGAGCTCAAGGGAACGCTGGCCGCGTTGGGTAGCGGGGACTGTGAACCGACAGTAAACGGCGGGTTGGGGACGGTGACCACCACATCCACCAGGTAGCTGGAGGTGGACCGGGAAGAGGCAAAATCGCCGCTGTACGTGTAAGCGCCTGCGTCGGAAGCAGCCCTCAGCGGACCCACACTCATCCCTGATCCGAAACCATTGGTTGTGGCTGAATAGGTGCCGGTCAGTGACTTGTAGGACACGATGTAGTCCGTATTTGCGGCCATTTGGACAGGTTGACTGAACATCGCGGTTTGCCAGCCGGAGGCGGTCTCATTCGTGAACGCGACCGTTGCCAGTTGCTGGCCGGTGGCCGAGTAGAGGGCGCCGTTGTGGGTTCCTGTGTTCCCCGCCGACTTGTAGAAGCGCATGCCCAGAACCTCACCCGCCGAGACACTGGAGAACCTCACGCCAAGCGTCAGGGGAACCCCTTCACGCAGTTCGGCGATGCCGGGAGTGACCGAGTCATTAAAGAGACTGCACGGGCAGGCGCCGGGGACCGGCAGCGTTGCTGCTGTGGTGAAGGTCCAGGTTCCGCCGGCTGTTACCGGACCACCAATTGAATCGGTGCCGGATAAGGTTGCGGTGAATTGGGTGCTGAAGGCTAAAGCGTTCGACGGCGTGAACGTCGCCCGACGCGTGGCGGCGTCGTACGCCGTGGTGCCTGCTACCGGCCCCGACGGCGACTGCACGGTCAGTTGCACACTGGCGGCAGTGACGGGCTTGGAGAAGACCGCGCTCACCTTCGTGTCAACAGGAACACTCGAGGACGAGGGAATGGGGGAATGTCCCGAAACGGTCATAGGCGAGCTGTCCACGGTGCTGAAAAGAGCATCAGCGAAGTAGTTGCCGCCGTTATAGCTGGCGGTGGGGAAGCTTTGGGATGTTGCATAGACACCGGCCGGTTCGGCCCCGAATCCTCCGGCCACCTTCAGCGGGGGATCGGCGGATCCGAAGCTCGCCCACTGGAAGTCCTTGGTGGCGTAGTGACCGTTGGGTGCCCAATAGGAGACCGTGTACTTTTGTCCGGCCGCCACCGGAACAGCTTGCGTAAAGAGTGCGGTCTGCCACCCCGAAGCCGTTTCATTCGTGAAGGTCACTGTGGCCAGGCGCTCGCCGGTGGAGCTCCACAAGGATCCTGTGTGCGTTCCCGTGTTGGCAGCACTCTTGTAGAAGCGAACCCCTGTGATGAAGCCATCCACAGAGGGAGTGAACCGGAGGCCCATCTCATAGGCGCCTCCGTCACCGGAGTCTTTGACCGTTGGAACGGTTTGGCCGAAGACACTGTAGGGCCCACTGAGAGTCAGGTTTCTGACGGTGGCCGCCCCGATGTTGGCACTATCGTCGATGGCCCGGGCCTGAATGGTTGCCGTGGCGAAGCCCGTTTGGACGTAGCTGTATGTCCAATTTTGCTTGCCTTGGGCAGGATGCCACGTGGTGCCGCCGTCGGTGGAGACTTCCACGCCAGCGATCACGCCGCCCACATCGGCGGCAGTTCCCGTTACTGTGACGCTGCTTCCGTGGGCCACCGTTGCACCATTGGCCGGCGCTGTGATGGCGGCCGTGGGCTTGGTGGTATCGGTGCTCGGTGCTGCCGCAACCAGACCGGCAGCCCTCGTGGCGGGCTGTGCACCCATATCGGCCAGTAGGTTGACCTGTGCCTGCCTCATGCGTACATCGGCCGCTGCACCATTGCCGTCGTGCTCCTGGTCCAGGCCCCAGGTCCATTGGACACTGCCTGCAGAAAAGACCAAGGCTCCGCTTGCTGCCCGGTAAAGAGTCACATTGTGCGTGGTGCTTCCCGGAGCCACTGTGTTGCCGAAGTCCTGAAGATATTGTGGAACGTTCCCCACGGTGGTGGACAGCTTGACCAGACCCGCAGGCCTGAACCCGTTGTCCAGATCTTCATTTGACTCGTATCCGATGGTGTGGGGAGCCAATGCTGCCGAAGAACCAGCCGGAAGCGACGCCAACGACGTATTGCGCCATAGGCGGGCCTTCCCTTCCTGAGCCGAGACTGTCACCGGCAGGTCTGAAAAGTTTGACATGTACAACGTGCCTGTCAGGCCGTTTTCGGGAAGGCCTCCGCCGTTGGCTTGGGACGCGAAGCGAGGATCACGCCAGGTGCCTGTCCACTGGGCAGTGGGATCAATCTTTTCGTTTGCCCACGTCTCCTTGTAGCACGTCAGGGTGCGGTTGGCTGCACCGTCAACCGCAGACGGCTCAAACCGTGTTCTCCAGTACATTTCGTTACCGGAGAGAAATTGAAGATTCACTCCTGCATCCCTTGCAGCAGTGACGTTCGCACGTTGCGGTCCCGACCAGTATTCGTCGTGGCCTACTGACAGGAACACCTTGTGGTTCAGAAGCTCTGCGCCATTGCGGTCCGCGTCCAGGCCGCTGATGTAGCTGACGTCGTAACCATTCTGTTCCAGGAAACGCACCATGGGGTATTCGTTGGCGAAGTAGAAATCCCGGCCATCCGGTCCTCCCCTGGTGGCCACGGGGCGGTTATAACTGACTTTGTAGGCACGGCCGTTGACGCCTTGGTAGAAGTCAGCACCGCCGTATGAGTTGTAAGCCTGCCACGTCTGGTCAGCGGTTTGGAAGATCACAGCGGAACGGTTTCCGTCGTTGCGCACAATGAAGGTGATGTGGCTCTTCGCCCCCGTATCGGGCCGCTTCAGCAGGGCGATATAGACCCCTGAGACGGCTGTGGCCGGCACCTGCCACGTTGCGGAAACCGCCCAGGTTCCGCAGTCATATATGCCGGTGGTGGCGTCACTCCGGCAAGCTGGCTGGTTTTGCCGCAGCACCGAAGGCACTACGTCGGCGATCTTGCGCGCCCCCTGGCCGCCATACCAGCCTGTTCGATAAATCGCAATGGTGTAGCTCGGGGCACTCGTATCCACCTTGAAGCGAATGGGTTGCCCCGCATTCACACTGATTTCGGTGGAAAAGCCCTGAATGCTGTCATCGCCGGCACCGCTGATGTCCCATTCCGACGGCGGACTTCCGGCCTTAGAGTTCTCGCACGCCACGAGGTTCACCACGGGGTCGCAGGGCCCTGCCGCAACTGCAGCTGGTGCGGTAAGGGGCAGCAGGGCCGCCGTCATGCCAATCACCAAGGGAACAAGAAATCCCCTGAAGACTCGCTGTGATCGGGTAGCTGAACGACCGGGCATGAGAACTCCTGGAGTGGTACGCCAATTGCCAAGACAGGCCACGCAATTAAGCGCAGCCCCTGCTTTGCCGCTCCCCAGCCAGGGTCAAGCCAAGATCTTCAGTTATGAAACCCAAGGTTGGCACCGATGATTGTTCCGTAGATCGGGACCGGATCCAGCAATAACCGAACCGAAGTTCAAGCAAAAGCCGGATCACAGGAACGAATCCGCCAAGTAACCCTTGGCAGGAGTGTAGGGGCGTGGCATGCCGCCCGCAAGAGCTTCCGCTTGCAGATCAGCATATTTCGCACAAACCGCAGTAGATTTAGTGGATACAGACACCCGGGCCACCCAGGAGAACCGAAGCACCTTGCACTTGAAAAGTTTGACTGTCCGAGGATTCAAGTCGTTTGCGTCGGCCACGACCTTCGACTTTGAACCTGGCGTCACCGCCGTCGTCGGGCCCAACGGATCGGGCAAATCCAATGTGGTGGATGCCTTGGCCTGGGTCATGGGAGAGCAGGGCGCCAAAACCCTCCGGGGTGGCAAGATGGAAGACGTCATTTTCGCAGGTACTTCTGGCCGCCCACCGTTGGGCCGGGCCCACGTCGCCCTGACCATTGACAACGCAGACAACGCGCTCCCCATCGAGTACAGCGAAGTCACTATCTCCCGCACTCTGTTCCGTACCGGTGGGTCCGAGTACGCCATCAACGGCGCCCCGTGCAGGCTGTTGGACATTCAGGAACTTCTCTCCGATTCCGGCTTGGGCCGTGAAATGCACGTGATCGTGGGACAAGGCCAGCTGGACCGCGTACTCCATGCCACCCCCGAGGACCGCCGGGGCTTCATCGAGGAAGCAGCGGGAATCCTCAAGCACCGCCGCCGCAAGGAAAAGACGGTCCGCAAGCTCGAAGCCATGCAGGCCAATCTCGCACGGCTCGGTGACCTCACGGCAGAAATACGTCGGCAATTGACTCCGTTGGGCAAACAGGCGGAGATAGCCCGCCGCGCCCAAACAGTCCAGTTCGACGTCCGGGATGCCCGCGCCCGGCTTTTGGCGGACGACCTTGTCCAACTGACAACCACCCTTGAAAAGGACGTTGCAGACGAAGCCGCCCTCAAAGAGCGCCGCCGGGTGGTTGAGGCAGGGCTTGGGAAGGGTCGGCGCCGCCAAGCGGGATTGGAGCAGCAAGCCGCCGAAGCCACGCCGCGACTCAATGCCGCACGGGAGCAGTGGTACCAGCTTTCGGCCAACCGGGAACGACTCCGCTCACTCGGATCCTTGGCCAGCGAACGCAGAAGACTCCTGGGTTCCGCGGAGGCCTCACCGGACACCGGACGTGACCCCGAACAACTCGAGCGCCAGGCTGCCCGGGTCCGTGAGGAACAGACTGCCCTCGAACACGACATCCTCGCCAAGCAGGCGGCTCTTCTTGAGGCAACGGTTGCAAAGGACTCGGCCGAGGCGCTCGCAGCTGCGGAGGACAAGCGCCTAACAGCCATGTTGAGGGCGGCCGCCGACCGCAGGGAGGGGCTGGCCAGACTGGCAGGCCAGGTGGCCGCGGCCAGGTCCCGGGCCGAAGCTGCCGAGGCCGAACGTGGTCGCCTCAGGGAATCCCTCGCTGCAGGTGACGAACGGCGCCGCAAGGCGCAGAGCGAGTTCACTGCCCTCGAAACGCAAGTGGCTGGCGTTGAAGATGGCGAAGAGAGCCTCGACGCTGACTACGAGAATGCCAACGAGGTCCTGGATGCAGTCCTCGCGGAGATCGAGGAACTGAAAGCTTCCGAGCGGGAAGCTGTCCGCGAGCGGGACGCCCTGACGGCACGACGCGATGCCCTTCAACTCGGGCTCAACCGCAAGGACGGGTCGGGAAGTCTTCTGACGGCTGAGGGCGTTCTTGGACCGTTGGCGGCGCTGGTATCCATCGAGCCGGGATACGAGGCCGCCATAGCTGCCGCCTTGGGCAGTGCCTCGGACGCCTTGGCGGTTGCCGACACCGACAGCGCCCTGGCAGCCATCCGCCTGCTGAAGGATAACGACGCGGGGCGGGCATCACTGCTTCTTCCCGGAAGTACTTCCCCCGGTGAAGATCCCGGCACCAACCTCGAGCTTCCCGCCGGCTGCCGTTGGGCTGCCGACGTGGTGAAGATCGCTGATCCTGTTGCCCAAGGCGCGCTCGGGCTCCTGGTCCGTACCGCCGTCGTTGATGATGTTGCGGTGGCGGCAGCTCTCATCGCAGATAATCCACACCTCAGGGCGGTGACCCGCGAGGGTGACGTTTTTACCTCCCTGACCATCACAGGAGGATCTGCCACCGCGCCGTCGCTGCTGGAAGTTCAGGCGGCAGTGGACGACGCCGTTGCCCGGCTCCAGGAGGTCACGGCCCGTCTGGAACGTGGACGCTTCGCCTTGGCCGCCGCTCAAACCCGCCGTGCCGAAGCGCAGGACCGCGCGGACGCCGCTTTGGAGCGGTTGCATGAATCGGATGCCCGCCTTGCCGCTGTTGCTGAGCGCCTGGGTCATCTCAACTCCGTTCTTCGCAGCGCTGTGGGCGAAAGCGAACGGCTCGCCACGTCCATGGCCAAGGCCGAAGCCAACATCGCAGAAGCCCAACTTGACCTTGAAGTCGCCGTGGAACGCCTCGCTGCGGCCCAGGAAGCACCTGACGAGGAACCATCCACGGAACAGCGGGATGAACTCGCTGTCCAGGCCAGGACTGCCCGGGCATTGGAAACCGAAGCCCGGCTTGCCCTCCGGACATCCGAGGAGCAGTTGGGAGCCATCAGCAACCGGGCGGCATCGCTTGAGCGCGCCGCGGCTACCGAACGGCGTGCCCGTGAGGAGGCCGCCCGGCGCGCGCAACGCCGACGCGCGCAGGCGCAGCGTGCGGCGGCGGTCGCGTCCGCTGTGGAGCAGACCCTCAGGTTCATCGACGTTTCAGTTGACCTGGCCGACTACGATCGCGACCTTGCCGAGCAAAAGCGGGATGAGTTGGAGAAGGAACTCGCTGAGGTTCGCTCGGGCAACGACGCCTTGGCGCGGGAGCTTGCCGAGCTAACGGACTCGGTACACCGGGATGAGATGGCCCGGACGCAGCAGCGGCTCCGTATCGAGGCTTTGGAAAGCCGGTCCATTGAAGAGCTGGGACTCTCAGCCGAACAACTCATTGCCGATTATGGTCCGGATAAAATGGTGCCCCTGCCTCCCGGATCGGCTACAGATAAGTGGGCCGAACTCCGGGCGCCTGTTGACGAAAACGGTGACGCCATCATTGAGGGGATTCCGTTCGTCCGGGCAGAGCAGGAGAAAAGGCTGAAGAAAGCCGAGCGTGAGCTCGGGGCCCTTGGCAAAGTGAACCCGTTGGCGTTGGAAGAGTTCGCCGCCCTGGAAGAACGGCACCAGTTCCTGAGCTCGCAGCTGGAGGACCTCAAATCCAGCCGCAAGGACCTGTTGGACATCATCAAAGAGGTGGACAACCGTGTCCAGCAGGTGTTTACCGAGGCTTTTGCTGACACGTCAGCCCAGTTCGACCACGTCTTTGCCAGGCTTTTTCCCGGCGGTGAGGGCAGGTTGGTTCTCACGGACCCCGACGACATGCTTAATACCGGGATTGAAGTGGAGGCGCGTCCGGCGGGCAAGAAAATCAAGAGGCTTTCTCTGCTCTCCGGCGGGGAGCGCTCACTGACGGCAGTGGCGCTGTTGGTGGCCATCTTCAAAGCCCGCCCCTCGCCCTTCTATGTCATGGACGAGGTAGAGGCGGCGTTGGACGATACCAACCTGGGCCGACTCATCACCATCTTTGAGGAACTGCGTGAGTCCAGCCAGCTGATTGTGATCACCCACCAGAAGCGCACCATGGAAGTGGCAGACGCGCTCTACGGAGTGACGATGAGGGGCGACGGCGTCTCAACCGTGATCAGCCAGAGGCTCGGTGCCGGGGCATAGCTTTATGAGAAGGTAGGGGAGTGAACGATTTCCTACCCATAATTCTGTCCATTCTCGCTGCGCTCGTAGTGGTCGGCGGACTCGTGCCGGTACTGATGAAAGCCCGGAAGACCGGCGCAAAGTACCCCGGAACACGTGACGCGAACGATCCCGTCCAGTCATCGGCAGCAGGCGGCGGAACCCTTGTGGAGGACCGCCCGGATGCGGTAAAGGCTCCGGCCCCGACCTTCGACGGAACCGTTGCGGACACAGACGTCCCGGATGACGCCGCCGGGCTAGAGACCATCGCCATCGATACACCGGCGCCGGTGGAGGGTCGCCTGACCCGTCTTCGTGCCAGGTTGATCAAGTCCAACAACATCCTGGGCAAGGGCCTCCTCGCACTGTTGTCCGGCGACAAGATCGACGAGAACGTGTGGGACGAGGTAGAAGAGACCCTCCTGCTGGCCGATCTTGGAACCGAACCCACCATGCAGTTGGTCGACGCCCTGCGTGAGCGCGTCAAGGTTCTGGGCACCCGCAGCCCCGAAGACGTCAAGGCGATGCTCCGTGAAGAACTGATCAAACTGGTTGATCCAGGCATGGACCGTTCCTTGAATGTCGAGCGCAAGGGCGACCGCCCCGCCGTCGTGCTTGTTGTAGGCGTGAACGGCGTTGGTAAGACCACCACCGTGGGCAAGCTGGCGCGTGTGCTGGTGGCTGAAGACAAAGATGTCCTGTTGGGCGCCGCTGATACTTTCCGTGCTGCTGCTGCCGAGCAGTTGGCCACCTGGGGACAGCGCGTGGGTGTGCCCACCGTCAAGTCCGACATCGACGGCGCCGACCCCGCGTCGGTGGCTTACGAAGCGGTGAAGGCCGGCATCGATCAGGAGGTCGATGTGGTCATGGTTGACACCGCAGGACGCCTGCAGAACAAAACCGGCCTGATGGATGAGCTCGGCAAGGTCAAGCGGGTCATTGAGAAACTGGCAGAAGTGGACGAGGTTCTGTTGGTCTTGGACGCCACCACCGGACAGAACGGACTCAATCAGGCACGCGTCTTTGCAGAGGTAGTGAACATCACCGGCATCGTTTTGACCAAGCTGGACGGAACGGCCAAGGGCGGCATCGTGGTGGCTATCCAGAAGTCTCTGGGAGTACCCGTGAAGCTCATTGGTTTGGGCGAAGGCCCGGACGATCTTGCACCGTTCGACGCCGAAAGCTTCGTGGACGCACTGCTCAACTAGCGTCGTGGCCGGCGGGGGAGTGCTTCGAAGGCTCCCGCGCCGGCAGCCATGCCGCCGCCGTAAGGAGGAGCACGCCTCCGGTGACGCCGAACGCCCATCCGTAGCCGAGGCGGTCAGCGAGGAGCCCGGCTACGATCGGACCGACGATCGCACCCGTGTCAGCGGCCATTTGGAAGATGGCCAGTACTTTCCCTCCCGAGCGTCCGCGGCCGATGACATCAGCGACAGCAGCCTGCTGCGCCGGGCCCAGCAAACCGGAACCGAAACCCGCCACTGCTGAGGCGATGAGGAATCCGGTGAGATCCGCGGTCAGTCCGATCACGCCGGTGGCTGCGCCCGTGATGAGCAGGCCGGGAATCAGCAGCGGCTTTCGCCCCCAAGCGTCCGCGAGCCGTCCACTGAACGTCAGGGCAAGGGCGTTGCCCACGGCAAAGATGGCCAGGGCCCAAGCGGCGGTCTCCGGCGCGGACTGCAGGACCGCAACGGCGAACAGCGGGATGGTGGCCATTCGGACGCCGAACGTCACCCAGCCGTTGCCAAAACTCGAGAAAATGGCGGCACGGTACGCGGAGTCCGCCAGTGCTTCCTTCACGGTCATTGCCGGGGCAGGCGCGGTGTCCTCGGCCGTGTTGCCTTCCCCGCTAAGCATGGTGCGTACCACCAAGGCAGCTACCAACAACGCTCCGGCGTAGGCAAGGAAGGGCACCCGGAGGCCAAAGCCTGCCAGCAAGCCGCCCACTACCGGCCCCAGGACGCTTCCAATCAGGAAAGCCGAGGCGTAAGCACCGGAGACCCGTCCCCGCCGTTCGGGTGGTGCGAGTCGGATGAGTAGTCCCATGGCGGCAACGGTAAACATCACTGAGCCGGCCCCGCCTAGCCCGCGGAAGATCAGCAGTTGCCAATAGTCCTGGGCAAAGGCGCAAGCCGCCGTGGACACCGCTACGATCAGCAGGCCTGAGACGTAAACGTTCCGTTCGCCAAACCGTCCGATCAGGGCGCCCCCCGCCGGGGCGAAGACCAGCCTCATGAAGGCGAAGATGCTGACGATCACCGCGGCAGCCGTAGCGCCGACGTCGAACGTTGTGGCGAATTGCGGCAGAACCGGGGCCACCAGGCCAAAGCCCAAGGCAATGAGGAACGCCGCGGCCAACATCACTTTGATGTCGCGCGGAAGGGGAGTCTTGTCCGGCCTGATCCTTTGGGCTTTGACGGATCTGGGCGACTCGGTCATACGGTGCTGGTCCTTCGGTGGGATTCACGGTGGTATTTCTGGGGCAAATGAGGTGCATGTGGTGCCAAACCGGATTTTTCCGGTGAAGTCCGACGCCTGAAACATATCCGTAACACCGGGGATATGCACCATTTACGTTGGGGAGGTTGTTGTAACGAGCCCGCAATGTAAAACCTGCGCAGGTGAAACACGGCGGCACAAAACTCTTAAGCAGGACGCAAACGGCGTCAGGACAGCGGTTGAACCGCAGATCTAGCAAGAGAGGAACGTGCACCATGGAACTTACCGCAGGTCACGTATGGGTCATGGTGGCGGCGGCGCTTGTGCTGTTCATGACACCTGGTCTGGCATTTTTCTACGGCGGCATGACACGCGCCAAGGCAGCCCTGAACATGATGATGATGAGCTTCATCTCCATCGGCATTGTGGGCGTCGTCTGGGTGCTCTGGGGTGCTTCGATGAGCTCCGGCGAAGGCTTCATGCAGATTGTGGGTAACCCCTTTGCTGCCTTCGGTCTTGCCGGGGTGGAAACCACACCCGACGCCATGATCAAGATTGGTTACGCGGCAACCTTTGCCATCATCACGGTAGCCCTTATCAGCGGCGCGATTGCTGACCGCGCCAAGTTCGGCGCCTGGAGCATCTTTGTCCCTGTATGGGTCACCCTGGTTTACTGCCCGCTGGCCTACATGGTCTGGGGTGGCGGGTTGTTCGGTCCCGAAGGTGCGATCGGCAAGGCCCTCGGCCCGGCCATTGACTTTGCCGGCGGCACCGTAGTTCACATCAACGCAGGTGTAGCGGCACTTGTCCTGGTACTCATCATCGGCAACCGCCGCGGCTTCGGTAAGGACCCGAACCACCGCCCGCACAACATCCCGTTCGTGATGCTCGGTGCTGCAATCCTCTGGTTCGGCTGGTTCGGTTTCAATGGCGGCGCAGCTACAACCGCTGAACAAGCGGGCCTGATTTGGATCAATACCCTGGCGGCCCCTGCAGCAGCCATGATCGGCTGGCTCATCACCGAACGCATCCGTGACGGCCACCCGACGTCGCTCGGCGCGGCATCCGGTGTGGTTGCCGGCCTGGTAGCTATCACCCCGGCCTGCGCAAACGTGGACCCCATTGGCGCCCTCGGCCTGGGTGTAGTTGCCGGTGTTGCTTCCGCCCTGGCAGTCGGCCTGAAGTTCCGTTGGGGCTTCGATGACTCCCTGGACGTTGTAGGCGTCCACCTCGTTTCCGGCATCATCGGCACCGTGGCCCTTGGCTTCATCGCCAAGTCCACTGACGGCGTGGGTGGTGGCCTCTTCTACGGCGGCGGCATGGCACAGATGTGGGCACAGCTCGCAGCAGCCGGTATTGCGATTGCCTTCTCGGCCATCATGACGGCCATCATTGCCTTCGCCATCCACAAGACCATGGGCTTCCGTGTCTCCACTGAGCAGGAAAACGTTGGCGTGGACCTCAGCCTCCACGCTGAGACGGCCTACGAGTTCGGAGTCAATGGCCACGGTGGCAGCTTCCAGCCGTTGCACAATGCAATGACAGGTAAGGCAGACACGGCAGCAGACGCCAAGACCCCCGCAGAAGGCAAGGAGAGTGTCCAGGCATGAAGCTCATCACAGCGATCGTCCGTCCCGAAAAGCTTGAAGCAGTCCGGGAAGGCCTCGAATCATACGGGGTCCAGGGCCTGACGGTCAGCGCGGCAAGCGGCTACGGCCGTCAGCGCGGCTACACCGAGGTGTACCGGGGATCCGAGTACAACGTGGATTTGTTGCCGAAGATCCGCATCGAGGTCCTTGCCACGGATGAGCAGGCAGATGACATCCTGGATGTCCTCATCGCCAGCTCAAACACAGGCCGCGCCGGTGACGGCAAGGTGTGGACCGTGGATGTTTACGAAGCAGTCAGGGTCAGGACCGGGGAGCGCGGCGCAGCCGCGATCTAAGTCCCTGACGCAGCAAAGCGGGCCGGGTACCAGGCAAGGTACCCGGCCCGCTTGTGCTGTTAACGCTGTCTTGGATGTGCCATCAGTCTTTAGTCCACGACGCCGGTGGGCCAGTTCGCCGGCCCCGCGCTGCCGGCGTCGTACTCGTCCAGCGGGACGTCGCCTGCCTCCCAGGCGCGGAGGACCGGCTCGATGATCCGCCAGCAGTCCTCCGCGGTGTCGCCCCGAACAGACAGCAAGGGGTCGCCGTTCAGGATGCCTTCCAGCACCTCACCGTAAGGGAGCATTCCGGCTGCGCTGAGCTGCGCCACCAGACTTGCCCGGTCCAGCGTGAAAATGTCGCCGGGTCCGTTGACGTCGATGTCGAATTCCAGCACGTCGGGTCCGAAACCGATCCGCAGCTGGTTGGGGGAGTCCACGCCTGAGAATCCCTTCGGAAGATGGGGGACAGGGCGGAAGGTGATCACAGCTTCCTTGCGTCGGCGTCCCAGGGCCTTGCCCGAGCGAAGGATGAACGGAACACCCTTCCACCGCCAGTTGTCGATCTCCACCCGGACTTCGGCCAGGGTTTCGGTATTGCGGGAAGGGTCTACACCCTCTTCGGCAGCGTAATCCGGAACTGTCCGTTCGCCGAGTGTTCCCGCCGTGTAGCGGGCGCGGCCAGTGGATTCGCTGTACGGAGCTTTGATGCTGCTGGCCCGCAGGACGGTTGCCACGGCGTCACGCAGGTCCCGTTCCTCGATGGTGGCCGGGGCGTCGATCGCCAGGAATGCCATGATGTGCAGCAGATGGCTCTGGATCATGTCCCGCAGGGCGCCGGCAGTGTCGTAATACCGGGCCCGGCCCTCCAGTGCCAGGTCCTCATCAAAAATGACCTCCACCTTTTCTATGTGGTCCCGGTTCCAGACGGGCTCCAGGAACCTGTTGGCGAAGCGTAGTCCCAGGACGTTCAGTACAGTGGCTTTACCCAGGAAGTGGTCCACACGGTGGATGTGGTCCTCGGGAACCAGCTCAGCAAGTGTTTTATTGAGCTCGTGCGCAGATTCTGATCCCGAGCCAAATGGCTTTTCCATCACCAGGCGCGTTCCAGGGGGTAGCTGATCCCGGTGGAGGACCTCGCAGGCCTTTTGGCTGACGTGCGGGGGCAGAGCGAAGTAGATGGCAATGGGCCCCTCCAGCTGCGCGAGCAGGTCCGCCAAGGGGCCTACGGCGGTGACATCCACCTGATGGTATTCAGTGCTGGAGGCGACAGCAGCCACGTCAGCGCGACCCTCGGCATCGGCGGTAGCTGACGCCGCAGCGAAGGCGCCATTGACCCGCTCCTGCCACTGTTCGGGGGACCAGGGGTCAGAACCCGCCCCCACCAATCGCAGGCCGGGCGCCCGGCCGGTAGCCAGGAGTCCGGCCAGGCCGGGCAGAAGCAGCCGGCCCGTCAGGTCCCCGGACGCGCCGAGGATGAGCAACGTTTTTACAGTTGTTTTGCTGGTCACTGTGCCAGCATGCCATCTTGCAGGTGCGACTTGGTACCCTAGATAGTCGAGTCCCGTAGTCGAAACAGAATTGTTGGCTGAGGCAGGTTTGCCGGGGCAAGAATGATCAGGACTATGGCGTGCCGCATTGGCCGCCATTCGTAGACCATCGAAAGAAGTGCACGGCGCGTGTTCAATTCACTCTCTGACCGGTTGACAGCAACCTTCAAGAACCTTCGTGGCAAGGGCCGCCTCACCGAGGCTGACGTCGATGCCACAGTTCGTGAAATTCGCCGTGCCTTGCTGGATGCGGACGTTGCAGTTTCCGTGGTCCGCGAGTTCACAGGCCGCATCCGCGAACGTGCCCTCGGCGCCGAAGTCTCGGGAGCGTTGAACCCGAGCCAGCAGATCGTCAAGATCGTCAACGAGGAACTCAAGGAGATCCTCGGCGGCGAAACGCGCCGTATTCGTTTGGCCAAGACCGGCCCCACCATCATCATGCTCGCCGGCCTCCAGGGTGCCGGTAAGACCACTCTTGCAGGCAAGCTATCCAAGTGGCTCAAGTCCCAGGGCCACAGCCCCATGCTGGTGGCTTGTGATCTCCAGCGCCCCAATGCCGTGACCCAGCTCCAAGTGGTGGGACAGCGCGCGGGCGTCCCGGTGTTCGCTCCGCACCCCGGTGCAACGTCCGAGCTCGAGCACCCTGCGGGCGACCCCGTAGCCGTCGCCAAGGCCGGTGTTGAGGAAGCACGTCAGAAGTTGCACGACGTCGTGATTGTTGACACCGCCGGTCGTCTCGGCGTCGACGCCGAGATGATGGATCAGGCCCGCCGCATCCGTCAGGCGATCATCCCCAACGAAGTTCTCTTCGTTATCGACTCCATGATTGGCCAGGACGCCGTTAACACGGCGATGGCCTTCGATGAAGGCGTTAACTTCACGGGCATCGTTCTGTCCAAGCTCGACGGCGACGCCCGCGGCGGTGCCGCGCTCTCGGTCGCGTCCGTCACTGGTAAGCCGGTGATGTTTGCCTCCACCGGTGAAGGCCTGGATGATTTCGAGCTCTTCCACCCGGACCGTATGGCTTCCCGCATCCTGGACATGGGCGACGTCCTCACCCTGATTGAACAGGCCGAGAGGTCGTGGGACAAAGACGAAGCTGCCCGGATGGCGAAGAAGTTCGCTGATCAGGAAGACTTCACCCTGGACGACTTCCTCGCCCAGATGCAGCAAATCCGCAACATGGGCTCCATGAAGAAGATGCTCATGATGATGCCGGGTGCGCAGAACATCCGTCAGCAGCTGGAGAACTTCGACGAAAAAGAGATCGACCGCGTTGAGGCGATCGTCCGCTCCATGACTCCGCACGAGCGTGTTGCTCCGAAGATCATCAACGGCTCACGCCGTGCCCGTATCGCCAGGGGTTCCGGTGTGCACGTGTCCGAGGTCAATGGCCTGTTGGAGCGGTTCGCGCAGGCCCAGAAGATGATGAAGAAGCTCGCTCAGGGCGGCGGCATGCCGGGTATGCCCGGCATGCCTGGTCTCGGTGGTCCTGGCGGCGGGCGCAAAAACGGGAAGAACGCCCCTAAGAAGAAGGCTCGTTCGGGCAACCCCGCAAAGGCGGCACAGGAACTGCGTGACGCTGAGGCCAAGCGGGCCAACGCGGCCTCGGCAGCACCCACCGGCGCGGCTTTTGGACAGGGTGCCGCGGACTTCGATCCGTCGTCCCTGAATCTCCCCAAGGGCTTCGACAAGTTCCTCGGAAAGTAAGTAGTGCTTCCCAAGGAGCCGGGATTTCCGGCCCTTGGGATGTCAGAGCCGTGGAATAGGCTGAACCAATGCATAAGCAGCGCGTAGTCTTCGTTCACGGCCTGGGCAGTTTTGGTGCTGCGGCATGGCCGAAGCAACATGGCATGGCCCTCGCTTATGATGCCCTCTTCCTTCGGCGGCACGGCTTTGATGCCGTCGCCGAACCAACGGAATCCAATGTGGCAGCCGATGTTGCCATTGTGATCAATGCCTTGCGTGATTCGGCTGGTGGGCACGTGGTAGCCCACCAACAAGGCGCTATCTCTGCCATGCTGGCGGCCATTGAACGTCCTGATCTGGTGCACTCGCTGACTCTGGTGGAGCCCGCTTGTTTGTCGTTGACGGCTGAGCTTCCGGCAACGGGTTCCCACCGGGCCCTTATGGAACCGTTATTCGACGCCCGCATGCAACTCAATGACGCTGATTACCAACGTGAGTATTTCCGCAGGGCGTTTTCTGCCGAAACGGGAGGCCTGGACACTCCGGAAGCACGCCGTTCAGCCCGCCGGCTCAGACTCCAGGCGCCACCATGGGAGGCCCCGCTCCACATTGTTCCCGGGGTTCCCACTTTGGTTCTCACCGGCGGATGGGAGCCGCTCTACGAGGAAATTGCCGGCTACCTCCAGGAGACCGGTGCCCTTCGCCGCGTAGCAGCGGGAGGTCACCGGCCCCAGGATTCGGTTGACGGCGATCAAGCCATTCGTTCGTTCATCGCCGAGGTTGGCAGGGCAAGGTCAGTTCAGGCTTCCTGATTCGGCTGGTCCCTAATTCAGGGGACGCGAAGCTCCGGTAGGTACACCTTTCCTCCTGAAGCCAGGAACTCCTCGCTCTTTTCGCGCATCCCCTCATACATTCCTGCGATGGCTGCCTGTGATTCTGCCGAACCGTATTCTGCACGGATGTCCTGGCTGATCCGCATGGAGCAGAATTTGGGTCCGCACATGGAGCAGAAATGAGCGGTTTTTGCGGGTTCTGCGGGCAGTGTCTCATCATGGAACGCTTCTGCTGTGACGGGGTCCAGGGACAAAGCGAACTGGTCCCTCCATCGGAACTCGAACCGAGCCTTGGAAAGTGCATCATCGCGTTCATGAGCGCCGGGGTGCCCTTTGGCGAGGTCGGCGGCGTGAGCGGCGATCTTGTACGTGATGACGCCCGTTTTCACGTCGTCCTTGTTGGGAAGCCCCAAGTGCTCCTTGGGGGTTACGTAGCACAGCATTGCAGTGCCGTAGCGCGCAATTTCCGTGGCGCCGATGGCCGAGGTGATGTGGTCATAGCCGGGTGCGATGTCGGTAACCAGTGGACCCAGTGTGTAGAACGGCGCACCCTTGCACAGCTCCTGCTGGCGCTCCACATTCTCCCGCACCAAATGGAAAGGAATGTGCCCGGGGCCTTCCACCATCACCTGGACGTCGAACTCCCACGCCCGCTGCGTCAGCTCTGCTAGGGTGTCCAACTCGGCGAACTGCGCGGCGTCGTTTGCGTCCGCAATGGAACCGGGACGCAGCCCGTCTCCCAAGGAGAACGCGACATCGTACCGGGCAAAGATTTCGCAGAGCTCGTCAAAGTGCGTGTAGAGGAAGTTCTCCTGGTGGTGGGCAAGGCACCACCCGGCCATGATGGAGCCGCCGCGGGATACGATGCCCGTGACCCGGTTGGCGGTCAACGGCACGTACCTCAGCAAAACGCCCGCATGGATGGTCATATAGTCCACGCCTTGCTCGCATTGCTCAATGACGGTATCGCGGAAGATTTCCCACGTCAGCTTGTTGGCCTCGCCGTTAACCTTTTCAAGGGCCTGATAGATAGGGACTGTTCCGATCGGAACAGGTGAGTTGCGGATGATCCATTCACGCGTCGTGTGGATGTCGTCCCCCGTGGAGAGATCCATCACCGTGTCAGCGCCCCACTTGGCAGCCCACTGCAGCTTGTCCACTTCCTCGGCGATGGAGCTGGTGACCGCTGAGTTTCCGATGTTGGCGTTGATCTTGACCAGGAAAGCTTTGCCGATGATCATTGGTTCGGATTCGGGGTGGTTGATGTTGTTCGGGATGATCGCCCTTCCCGCGGCAACTTCGCTGCGGACGAGTTCAACATCGCAGTTCTCCCGCAAGGCGACGAACTGCATTTCAGGAGTCACAACTCCCTGCTTCGCGTAGTGCATCTGCGTGACAGTCCTACCTTCCACGGCGCGGCGCGGCACGGGTTGCGCGCCCTTCCACTCCGCTGACGCTGCCCCACGCCGGACCGCGGACTTGCCGTCGTCGAGCAGGTTCCGCTGCCGACCGGAATAGGCTTCCGTATCTCCGCGGGCTTCGATCCACGGTGCACGGAACGGCTCCAACCCCACCACCGGATCGCTGCCTGGGCCTGCTGTTCGGTAAACCTGCAAAGGTGGATTGGCTAGCCCGTTGGGGGAGGGCTCCAAGGCGATCGCGGTGACGGGGACGCGTATGCCGTTGTCCGGATCTTCCAGCCACGCCAACGAGTGGGACTGCAACGATTGCGTGACGGACTGTTTTTGGTCCATGCCGAACTGATTTTGGACAGGGCTGTGCTGTGTTTCTGCGGTGCTCAAGGGAATACTCACTTCCTTCGCCGGCATTACCCGGACAGGTTCAACGGTCGCAGACTGCATCAGTCCGATCTCAGCCCCTGCAAGGGCTCCCGTGTGGTCGTAGACGAAGCTACCACAGCTACGAACCACCGCCCAGTCACATGGTGGGAACCGGCTCTGCCATGCCACCCCGGCTACGCTTTTGCCATGGCCAACATCATCGAATTCAGTGGACCCGTGCTCGTCTCGGCGGACGAAGAGCGCCAGGGGCTATGGTCAGTGGACGGCACCTTGACGTTCCAGCGTCCCGCTTCTGCGCCGGACAGAGTGCTGGACGGTTGGGTCCTGCCGGGTTCGGTTGACGCTCACTGCCATGTCGGACTCGGTGTTGGAGGAGCCGTTGATGAGCACGCCACGCTGGCCCAAGCCCAAGCAGACCTCGACGCCGGGACGCTGTTAATCCGCGATTGCGGATCGCCCTCGGACACCCGCTGGGTACAGCAGCGATCGGACTTGCCCCGCTTGATCCGTTCAGGCCGGCATATTGCGCGGAGCCGGCGGTACCTCCGCGGCTTGGGGCATGAAATTGAGCCCGCTGAACTGGTTGAGACCGTACGAAAGGAAGCCCGGGACGGCGATGGCTGGGTGAAACTAGTGGGCGATTGGATAGATCGCGACGTCGGTGACCTCGCGGTTTCCTTCCCGGCCAGGACCGTGAAGGATGCCATCTCAGCGGCACATGATGAAGGTGCCAGGGTCACGGCTCACTGTTTCGCTGAGGACACCATTGACGACATGCTCGATGCCAATATCGATTGCATTGAGCACGCTACCGGTCTCCTCCCGAGGCACCTTCCCCGCTTGGTGGAGCAGTCGGTGCCGATTGTTCCCACGCTGGTCAATATCGCTACCTTTCCCGATATTGCCGCGCAGGCAGAGCCAAAGTTTCCGAAGTACGCGGATCACATGCTGCGTCTGTGGGAGCGTCGCCATGAGCGTGTGTTGTCGGCCTTCGAAGCGGGGGTTTCGATGTATGCCGGGACTGATGCCGGCAGCGTCATCAGGCACGGTCGGATTGCGGAGGAGATGAAGGAACTGCACGACGCCGGCCTTCCGCCGGCTGCGGTCCTGAACGCCGCATCCTGGGGTGCCCGTGCGTGGCTGGGAGCCGAGGGCATCAGTGAAGGGGCCAGCGCCGACGTCGTGCTCTGCAGTGAGGATCCGCGGCGTCAGCTGCGGACTATGGACGAACTCCGGCACATCGTGATTCGGGGGAACGTGGTGCGTTAGGAATAAATTGAAGCTTCAAGTAATTTAGATAGGTAAGAAGGTGCCGATAAGCGGCCACCTCGGAACCGGGAGCTTCACATGACCTCATCATCCAGCCAGGATCTTCTGCCTGCCGAACTCACCATGGGCACCGTCATGCTCAAGGTGGGCGACATGAAGGTCATGAGTGACTACTACCAGCGGGCCCTTGGCCTGGACGTGGTGGCCGAGCAAGACGGCGGGCTGTATTTGGGGCGTGTCGGCAAGCCGGTCGTCCACCTCGCTCCCGCGGCTGGCCTGCAGATTCCGGGTCGGGGCGAAGCCGGCCTGTTCCACACGGCCATTCTGTTCGAGGACCAGCCCTCATTGGCCGCCACCATTGCCACGGCAGCCGAATACGAACCCCGCGCGTTCGCAGGCAGCGCCGATCATTTGGTCAGTGAAGCGTTCTACTTCACCGACCCCGAAGGCAACGGCATTGAGCTGTACTACGACAAGCCCCGTGACCTCTGGAAGTGGGATGGCAAGAACGTTGTCATGGACAACGTTGCTCTCCCGCCGCAGCGATTCCTGCAGCAGCACCTGAGTGAAGCTGCCGTGACCGGGCAGCGTGAGTCGGCGGCCGGCGTCGGGCACGTTCACCTGCAGGTGGGTGACGTGGAGACCGCGCAAAAGTTCTACGTTGAAACCCTGGGCTTCGAGCGCACCGCAGGCTGGCACGGCCAGGCGCTTTTCGTCTCCGCGGGCGGCTACCACCACCACATGGCCATGAACGTCTGGAACAGCCGTGGAGCGGGCCCGCGAAAGGACACGCTGGGCCTGGGGGAGGTCCTGATTCAAGTCCCCGGCGCCGATGACGTGGCCGCGCTTGCTGATCGCCTCAAGGTTGCCGGTGTGCAGAGCCACCATACCGGTGCCGAGCTGCGCTTTGATGATCCTTGGCGGAACAAGCTGCGCGTCACCGTGCGCTGAGGACCAGTCCGCGCCCCCGGCTGCACTAGGCTTGGCATGACGGCACGGAACCTCCGGGATCCTGTGCCGCCGCCCCGTCAGCACGAAGGAATGAGAGTACTTTCCATGGGCTTTGCCGAAGTTTTTGTAGCCACCCACGATGAAGCGCTCAAGCGGGCTGCAGCCTTGGAGAAGGGTGCAGGTGTAACCGGCCCGGCCGTTCGGATTGACGGCATCACCGATTTCGAAGTCGAACAACTGGGCGACCTCGCAGGACAGGCTGTTCACGCCGCCGGAGCTGACTACGAGCTTGCCCTGGTTGACGTCACAAGCGACGCCCTCCTGGGTGTCCCTGAAGCCATGGTGCGGGCCCTTGCCGAACTGCTCACCTATGAGAGCGAAGGCGACGCCAACGTTCTTGACGACGTTGCCGCTGCATGGGCTGAACAGGACGATATGCCTTTCGATGCCGCGCAATCGCGCCAGTATGTCCAGCAGTTGGCTGCCCTCGCGACGGACGTCGAGAAGGCGGAGCGCGCCGGGCTTTACGTCTGGTCCGAATGACGCCCCTGTTCGCCTCAGGCTGCACCATCAACCGCGGGAGTGGGCAAGAACACGCCGGGTAGGGGGACCGGAGTCGTATTTGCTCCGGGCATCTGGCACAATAGACAGGTACTCGATCGGTGCGGCCCCTCTCTCCGTGCTCGTATCTTGTCCTTCGAACCGTCTAGTACGGCCCGCCCCACGGGTGCAGAACGTCGGGTTCAACCTCGTTTCAGAAACAGGAGTGACCACAAAAGTGGCCGTAAAGATTCGCCTTAAGCGCCTCGGTAAGATGCGCGCACCGTACTACCGCATCGTCGTCATGGATGCCCGCGCCAAGCGCGATGGCCGTGCCATTGAAGAAATCGGCAAGTACCACCCCACCGAAGAGCCGTCGTACATCGAGGTCGCTTCCGAGCGCGCCCAGTACTGGCTTTCCGTTGGTGCCCAGCCCACTGAGCAGGTTGCCGCGATCCTCAAGATCACCGGTGACTGGCAGAAGTTCAAGGGCCTGCCGGGCCAGGAAGGCACCCTGAAGACCAAAGCTCCGAAGGAAGCCTTCGTAGCCCCGGAGAAGGGTTCCGTTATCATTCCGGAAGCCATCACCAAGAAGGCCAAGAAGGACGAAGCCGAAGCTCCGGCCGAGGCTGAAGCAGAGACCACCGAGGCTGAGTAAGTTGCTGGCAGAAGCGCTCGAGCACTTGGTCCGTGGGATCGTTGACAGCCCTGAGGATGTCAAGGTCAGTGCCAAGAACAACCGCCGCGGGGAATCCCTCGAGGTGCGAGTTCACCAGGAGGACCTCGGACGGGTGATCGGCCGACAGGGACGCACCGCGCGTGCATTGCGCACCGTGGTTGCAGCCTTGGCCGGTGGCGAGCAGGTCAGGGTCGACGTCGTCGACACCGACCGTCGCCGGTAACGCGCTCAGCACTACTTGTCTTAGATCCGGCCCCTTCACCGAATATGGTGGAGGGGCCGGATTGCTTTATCCACAATTTCCTGTCATTGCCGCCGCGCGGCGCAGGCACTATAAGAATTCAGAGGAACCCATGCAGCTCCAGGTGGCCCGGATCGGCAAACCGCACGGTATTCGCGGCGAGGTAACGGTGCAGGTACTCACCGACGCGCCCTCCGAGCGTTTCGTCGCTGGAACCGAGTTCGTTGTGGAGCCCGCCTCCGCTGGCCCATTGACCATCCGCAGTGCCCGGTGGAATAAGGACATCCTCCTGCTTGGCTTCGAAGAAATTGCCGACCGCAATGCTGCCGAGGTCATCCGGGGAGCGAAGCTCTTCATCGAAACCGAGGAACTAGACGACGAAGACGACGACGAGGGCTGGTACGAGCATGAGCTGGTTGGCCTGGAGGCCCGCGTTGGCTCGCAGGTAGTGGGCAAAGTAGCTGCTCTCACCACCCTTCCAGTCCAGGACCTGCTGACGGTCGAGGCTGCCGATGGCAAGGAAATCCTCATTCCCTTCGTCGATGAAATCGTTCCCGAGGTCAACGTCGAGGAAGGCTACATCCTCATCACCCCACCATCAGGCCTGTTTGAGATCAACGACGAGAACGTCAAGGAGCCCAAGGATGGCCCCGGGGATGATGCCTAAATGAGGATCGATGTTGTCAGCATTTTTCCTGAGTACCTCGCCCCGCTGGAGCTCTCGCTCATAGGCAAGGCCCGGCAGGACGGGTTGCTGGAGCTGAACGTCCACGATCTGCGCACGTACACGACGGACAGGCACCGGACGGTGGATGACACCCCGTATGGTGGCGGCGCCGGTATGGTCATGAAACCTGAACCGTGGGCGCAGGCCCTGGAATCAGTCGCAACCGTCCGCGAAGGCTCACAACCGGTGCTGATAGTTCCGTCGCCGGCAGGGGAGAAGTTCAACCAAGCCCTGGCGTATGAGCTCGCCGAAGAGCAACACCTGGTCTTCGCCTGTGGCCGATATGAAGGCATTGACGAACGCGTCATCGAGTGGGCCCAGGATCATTTCACCGTCCGGCCTGTCAGCCTCGGCGACTACGTCCTCAACGGCGGTGAAGTGGCAGTGTTGGCCATGGTTGAAGCCATTGGACGCCTTCTTCCAGGGGTGGTTGGCAATCCGGAATCGCTGGTTGAGGAATCCCACTCGGATGGCCTTTTGGAGTATCCCGTGTACACCAAGCCCTCAGCGTGGCGGGACCACGACGTCCCTCCGATCCTGCTCAGCGGGAACCACGGCAAGATCGCCCAGTGGCGGCGCCATGAGCAATTCCGCCGCACGGCGGAGCGCAGGCCGGATCTTATGGAAGGGCTCGACGCCGGCGTGTTGAGTCGCGCGGACCGGCAGGCCCTCGCGGAGCTCGGGTACGACGTCGTCGATGGGCGCTTGCGTGCCAAGCCCGGCGGCAACGCCGGGAACTAAGTCACGTCCCGCCGTCGAAAGGTGCGGGGCGCCGGGCGGTTGGCCGTATGGCAGCACATATGGCAGAATTAACCCTTGTGTCTGCTGGGCTGACACCTGCCACAGGGGGAGTTCAGCCAACAGTCGGACAACCCGGTGACGCCAATCAGTGGCGGAACCGGACATTAAGAAACTTCGGCGGAGATTTCCGGTAGGCCTTTGTGCCCCGGGCTTGTCCGCCGTAACCCAAAGTGAATGACCTGTGGCGTTCACCAGGAGTGGATTAATGCATATCCTCGATAGCGTAGATGCAGCCTCGCTGCGTAACGATGTTCCTGAGTTCCGCGCGGGCGACACCCTCAAGGTTCACGTCAACATCATCGAAGGCAAGAACTCCCGTGTTCAGGTATTCCAGGGCTTCGTCCTGGGCCGCCAGGGCGACGGCGTTCGCGAAACCTTCACCGTGCGCAAGGTTTCCTTCGGTGTCGGCGTAGAGCGTACCTTCCCGGTACACTCCCCGATCATCGACAAGATCGAGGTCGTCACCAAGGGTGACGTCCGCCGCGCCAAGCTTTACTACATGCGCGCACTGCGCGGTAAGGCTGCGAAGATCAAGGAAAAGCGCGACTTCGCCAAGTAAGTCCTCCGACTTACGTAAGGGGTCCAGGATTCGTGCCCGGTTGTTCCGGAGCAATCCGCAACGCAACAGGGATACGAGTCATGGACACATCAGAACGCCAGCCCCGGAAACAGGGCTGGCGTTTTGTTTTGCTCGCACTAGTGCTGGCCGTTGCGATCAGCGGCCTGGTCCGGTCCTTATGGCTGGATGTGTACTACATTCCCTCCGAATCCATGGAACCCCTTCTTGAAGAAGGGGACCGGATCCTGGTCTCTCGGACGGCCTTCGCCTCTGAACCGATTCGCCGCGGGGACATTGTGGTTTTCGACGGCCGCGGTTCCTTCGACCCCCTGAGCAGCGGACAGGGTCCTTTTGTTGATGCGGTGTCCGCCGCCAGCCAATGGTTTGGGCTCACCGGCAGCGACACCACGTACGTGAAGCGTGTCATAGGGGTGGGCGGCGACCACGTCCAGTGCTGCGACACGGCAGGGCACCTCACGGTGAATGGTCAGGTTCTTGAGGAACCCTATCTGTATCCCGGGGACGAGCCCAGCAAACAGAAGTTCGACGTCGTGGTCCCTGATGGTCGCCTCTGGCTCATGGGTGACCACCGTTCACGTTCCGCTGACTCGCGCGGGCTGCTGGGTGCCCCGGGTGGCGGCATGGTTCCCGTGGATCGGGTTGTAGGCCGACCGGTCCGGATCGTCTGGCCACTTGATAGATTTGCAGAGATGCCTCGCTCAGAGCAGGCCGAAACACCACCGAAGAACGGACAGTAAATGCCGGACAAAGCTCCAGAGAACCCCGAGCGTTACGACGACGACGCCCGGCTCTCGGATGGAACGGCCAGTGCCGCCGGCACGGCTGAGTCCCGCCCGGATGACGACGTGACGCCTCGGCCCGAAGAATCGGACGGGCCTCGTGCCAGGGACTCCGAAGGAGGCTCCCACGCAGCCGAGAAACCACGCAAAAACCCCGTGCTTGTGTGGGTCAAGGAAATCGTCACCGTTGTGGCGATTGCGCTGGTGCTGTCCTTCCTGCTCAAGACTTTCCTGTTCAGGGCGTTTTACATCCCCTCCGAGTCCATGGAAAGCACGTTGGACGTCAATGACCGCATCTTCATCAACCTCCTGGTGCCAGGGCCCTTCGACCTCGAACGCGGGGATGTTGTGGTGTTCAGGGACGCTCAGGCTTGGTTGCCGCCAGTAGCCACGAAGCCGGCCGGACCCATGGACTGGGTGGGAGACGGCCTGGAATTCGTCGGCCTGGCTCCTGACAACAATGATCAGCACCTGGTCAAGCGCATCATCGGGCTCCCGGGGGACCGGGTGTCCTGTTGTGATGCAGAAGGCAGGCTTTCCATCAACGGTGTGCCTGTGAACGAGACTTACATCAATCCGGCCGAGGTGCCGCAGCCGAAGCCCTTCGATATTGTTGTTCCGGAAGGAAAAGTTTGGGTGATGGGGGATAACCGCAACCACTCCGAGGATTCCCGGATGCATCAGGAAGTCAACGGCGGATTTATCAACATCGAGGATGTTGAAGGTAAAGCCACCGTTATTGCCTGGCCGATCAACCGATGGACCATCCTCGACAACTATCAGGACGTTTTCCGTGACGTCCCTGACGGCACCCCGGCTAAGTAAGGCACTTGGGCACAGCAATGGCATCAACGGCTACCGGCTCCAAGGTCAAGGCGCAGAGTAAGACACAGAGCAAGACGCAGGGCAAGGCAACGGCTAAATCCACTAAGCAGGCCAAGAGCCCTGTGGGTGTCCCCACCCTCGATGTCGAACGGTCTTTCTTATCCTCCGGCGTCCGTTTGCTCGCAGGAGTGGATGAGGTTGGGCGGGGAGCCTTGGCCGGACCGGTCAGCGTTGGCATTGCCGTAGTAGACCTTGCCGAGCATGGCCTGCTGGCTGACGTCAAGGACAGCAAGCTGCTCAAACCCGAGGATCGGGACAGACTGGAGCCTCTTGTTCGACAGTGGGCTGTGGCCTCCGCCGTCGGGCATGCATCGTCCCGGGAGATTGACGAAATCGGCATCATCGCCGCCTTGCGGCTGGCCGGAACCCGTGCTTGGTTTGAAATCCTTGAAGGCGGCATCACTCCGGATGTTGTGCTGTTGGACGGCAGTCACAATTGGCTTTCGCCGGACGTTCAGGCCTCGCTCTTCGACAGTCCCGACCCCGGCCCTTGGTGCGAGGCGCCAGTGCATACCAGGATCAAAGCGGATATGAGTTGTCTCAGTGTTGCCGCCGCCAGTGTCCTGGCCAAAGTTGCCCGCGACCGGATTATGGTGGACCTGCATTCGGAAATTCCCTCCTATGGCTGGAACGTCAATAAGGGTTACGCCACTTCCGCTCACCGTGAAGTCATTCGCTCGCAAGGCCCCAGTGTCCATCACCGGACAAGCTGGAACCTCACCGGTCCTGATCTGGCCTGATGCCTCAGACCCACGCCGCCATCCCATGTGGCGCTTGCTGCCCGGCTGATAGTGCAAGATGGAACTATGAGCGCCGAGGACCTTGAGAACTATGAAACCGACATGGAGCTTCAGCTCTACCGCGAGTACCGGGATGTTGTCGGTCTGTTCAGCTACGTAGTGGAAACCGAGCGGCGTTTCTATCTGGCCAACCACGTGGACCTTCAGGCCCGCAGTGCGGACGGGGAAGTCTACTTTGACCTCACGCTTCAGGACGCCTGGGTCTGGGACGTTTACCGCTCTGCCCGCTTCGTCAAGAATGTTCGCGTGATCACGTTCAAGGACGTCAACGTAGAGGAACTGCCGCGGAGCGAGGACCTGGCTTTGCCGAAGGATGGCGGTCTTGGGGACCTTGGGGATCTCGGAAACTAATCAGGCGCTCCTCAGTATTCCTCCACAGCACTGACTTCCGCAGGTTTACCCACATAGCTAATTGACACCCTGCCGCCGCACCACGCCAGCCTGAAAACTGGTGCTTGGAGGTGGTGGTCATGAGAGCAAAAGACCTGCTTGGCCGTAACGGTGAAGCATTGGCGGCAGATTTTCTGGAGAACCAGGGAATGCGGATCGTCGATCGCAATTGGCGGTGCCCGGACGGTGAGATCGACATCGTGGCGATCGAGGGCGACATCTTGGTTGTTGCCGAAGTAAAGACCCGGAAGAGCCTGGACTACGGTCATCCTTTTGAGGCGGTGGGTGCCGCCAAGCTCGCGCGTCTTCATCGTCTCTCGTTGTCGTGGTGCCGCGAGCATGATCTTGCTGCTCTGCGCACGCGGATTGATGTTGTTTCCGTCATTGACAGCGGCGTCGGTGAACCGCAACTTGAGCACTTGCGCGGTGTCGGCTGATGGGGGTCGGACGCAGCTACTGCGTTGCCTTGGTGGGGCTCAACGGTTACATCGTGGAGGTAGAAGCTGACATTGGCCAAACGCTCCCGAACTTCGTCATCCTGGGGTTACCAGATGCCGCTCTGAATGAGGCTAAGGAGCGTATTCGTTCGGCCGCTCAAAATTCGGGAATTCCCCTCAGCCGGCGTAAGATCACGGCCAACCTCATTCCCGCATCTCTTCCCAAGCGAGGCTCTGGATTTGATCTCGCCATCACCATGGCGGTGCTCCGGGCTGCCGACGACATCCGCGAAATTGGCGGAACCGTGTTTATTGCAGAGCTCGGGCTTGATGGACGATTGAGGCCGGTACGTGGCATCCTCCCTGCCGTCATGGCGGCTGTTCAGGCGGGTTACCCGGACGTCGTGGTGGCTGACGCCAACGCTGAGGAAGCGGCGCTGGTCCCCGGAGCGAAGGTTCGCGGCTACAAGACCCTTGCCCGGCTTGCCTTTGACTTCGGCGCGGATCCCAAAGACCTCGCCCTCGACTACGACCCTGTTGACGCCGATGTGCCTGCGGATGACGCGGGCCACGTCCCGTTGATGCCGGATCTCTGTGACGTGTCGGGCCAAGGCGAGGCACGGCGCGCCTTGGAGGTAGCCGCTGCCGGCGGCCACCACATGTTGCTGACAGGGCCGCCCGGGGCAGGAAAAACGATGTTGGCAGAGCGCTTGCCGGGCCTGCTTCCGGACTTGGCCGACACAGCGGCCATGGAGGTGACCGCCATCCACTCGCTGGCCGCTGTCCAGTCAACAGCTGTGAGGCTCATCCGCAGGCCTCCCTTTGAAAATCCCCACCACAGCGCCACCTCCGCCGCCATCATTGGTGGAGGCTCGGGACTTCCCAGACCCGGGGCCGCGTCGCGTGCACATCGAGGCGTTTTGTTCCTTGACGAGGCGTCAAATCTAGGGCATACCACGCTATGGACGCAACCACTTTTAGGTCAAACCGCTCCACGCTCCAGTTGAGGAGGCAAACACCGTGAGAGAATCCCGGCATGTCGACCATCAAAGCGATCCCTCTGGTTTTGTTGTCAATGGTGATCGCTTGGCTGTGCCTAACCACTGCTTGGCCGCTTGATGTTACGGGAGTTCTTGCATCGCTTGTATCGAACGCGATTATTGCCGGACCTGTGGCCGTGGGGGTAAGGGAGTGGTTGCGGCTCCGTGCGTTGCGGAACCAGGCTGGTGAAATTTCTGACTCTATTCAGAACGCGGTTGAGCTTGCATCAGATGCGGTGAGCCAGATAAGGGCAACGGCGCTGTGGTCAAGGCTCCGCGTGCACAAAAACAACGCGTCGGACGTCTCTTTGAAGAGTGTCGATGCGCAGGTTCTTTGGAATCAATGGGACCGCCTGATCTGGAAGCTGCAGGACATCGAGGCTGACTTTGGGAGTAACGATCATGAACCGTACGTGCGGGGCATTCAGCTGCGCTACTCGCTGCTTCAGCCATTAGTCGAAGAAGCTGTGGAAGCCTGTAGACGGCTTAGACGTGACCCCTTGAATAGTCTGATTGCCCAATACACAAGGGATGCGCATGCAGGAGACGACCAGCGCTTAGAAGAGGAGGTTAACGCGGCGCTCAACCGCCTGAGGCTTGCCGTCGAGCCGGTTCTTAGCGACATGAATATGCTTGTCGCCATCCTGCGAGACGGGTACCGCCCGGATCTCATGTTGGCCATGAGGGTACAGAACCCGTTCCCCAGGTGGCTGTCGTGCCTGGCATATGCTTTGACCTTGGCTGCTGCCGGTATCTGGTTTGCGGCTTTCGTGCGGCCAGAGGACTTCGCCAGGGGCCTCGCTGCTGCCATTTATGTAAACCTTCTGACTGGCATCGTATCCGCGGCAATCTCAGTGGGGGTCGCGACTCTAGGCCTCATAGTTTGGAACAAAAATCGCGCTGTCTTAGCCATCCATCCCTATCATGACCTTTGCCAGACGCTGCAGGGCGTCCTTTCAGTGCTGTTCGACCATGGCCTTCTGAATCGCCAGGAGGTTTTGCGACAGCTCGCTACGGAGATTGCCGACAAAGTCAACCAGCTACAGCACATCCAACCTGATGCCAGACTTCATCGCTATTGCCAACTCATGATCCGGTCAGTGGGTGAATACGCTGATGGTCAGTTTGAAGCGTGGAGATCGGTAGAACCGGAGGTTATGGCGAGCATCGGTTTGCAGGGGCTGAGACCTCCTACTCCTACGGCCGACCGAGTGGCCACGTTAGGCACAAAGCTGTCGGTCCGTGCTGAGCAGCTATATATTTCACCGTTCGACGTCCATAATCGTCTGCTGTTTGGACCCCGCACTTTGGCGGCTCGTATCCGTCGGTCAGGGCGTCCAACACGACACGGTGACTAGCCAGGTATCCAACTACAAGGGAGGTAGCAGTGACGGACTCCGATTCAGAACCCACAGATGGGGGAGCGTCATCAATCGAATCATTGGGGAGCGACGCGGTCTGTTCCTTCGACCCGGTGGCAGGCTTCGCCATCAATGCGAGCACGGTGGACGAGTTGCGCTGGTACACATACTTAAGCCCTCCCAATCTCGACGATGAAAGATTGTTAGAGTCCAGAAATGACGAATGACTTCACCGCAGAAGCGGAACAGCTAACAGGGGTATGCCGCAACATCTTCGGTGACGAATCTAGGTGGATAACTGCTGACGGCTATCCACATAGCCTGGCTCTCTCCATCATCGATTCGATCTACTCGACTGGTTCGAACTATCAGCCCGTGATCAACGTGGTGAACGAGTACCGCGCATATCGACGTGCTCAAGGCGGCGACGCTGACCGTGATGGCACCGTGGAGCTGCTGGCCACCTTCAAAGAGGCCGGAGGCAGCGGGGGATGGGCTGAGCTAGTCAATAACCGCAAGCCCGCCCACACCAAGGCGAATGCTCCCCTGAAGGCAGAGGTTATTCGTCAAGCCGCTGAAGTACTGCAGAATGAGCTCGGTTATACGACTCGAGAAGACCTTCACGACGCCTACGCAAAGGACGAAGAGCTGACGGCTTTGAAGGAAGCTTGGCTTCATCTGCCGAGTCAGAGATCCGGCGTCACTTTTAACTACCTGCTGATCCTGGCCGGCTTCCAGTCCGTTAAGCCCGACCGCATGGTGATCCGTTTCATTGAAGAGCACGCTGAACTCGGTGGGCGGCGCCTGACTCCCACCGAGGCGGCAGAGCTGATCAAGAAGGTAGCCGAGCTTTATCCGACCCAACCGCGGCGGCTTGACCACGTGATCTGGCGGCACGTATCGGGACGAGAGGTCTTCCGGGAAGAAGAAGTGACTTCTATCGTGGGTGAGCCTGCCAAGTGACAGAGGATGAATGGGCAGACCTTGCTCGGCAGCTCGTTGAGGCAGTGAAGGACGACGCGCCTAGCGCCACTGACTGGATCTCAGCAGTCTCGACGGCTGCGACCCTGTTGATCGCGATCGTTGCCGCCACGATTGCCCTCTTTCAGTTGAAACAGGCGAAGAAGCTAGAGCTCGATAAGTCCCAGCCGTACGTTGTCATGACCATGGAAGAGAGCATCGGTCCTGAGTTCATTGACCTAGTCATCAAAAACTACGGGCAAACGGCGGCCTATGACGTGAGAGTGGAACTCAGCCCGTCACCGACGAGGGTTCAAGAAGGTGCGGAAGTCGTACACCTCCCGGAGGTGATTCCGGTCATGGCTCCTGGTCAAGAGTGGCGCGTCCACTGGGACTCTGCTAGTGACAGGTACGGTTCTAACCTACCTGACAGGCACGAAGGAACTATCACCTACTTGGGCGAGAAGGATGTTTACAAAGAACAATTCTCTTCCAAAGCAATTCTGGATTGGTCCATCTACAAGTCTCGAATCAGGATGGTCAAATATGGGATTCATGATCTCACCAAAGAAGCCATTGCAATCCGCAAGACCCATCAGAAATGGACAGAAGGCCCGCGCGGTGGCTTGAGCGTCATTGCGCGGAACGGGGACGGGAGAGTCCAGAGCAAAGTAGAAGAGTGATTAGAAATTCTTTAGAAGGCGTCGGAGTTCCGGCACCTTCTTCACGTCGACTTTAAGTTTGACTCCACTGGCTTTGGTGGACTTCTTTAGATAGCTTAGTAGATCAAACTCTTTCATTCCCTTCTATTATATCAATTATCTTATTGACAATAAATAGCCTTGCCTCATAATCAAGCGGCAGTAGTGATCGCACCCAGTGATTGCTAGCACCTGCACCTTGAAGGAGGTGAACAAGATGGGCTACAAGTCGATTCGTACCTCTGATATCAGCGGCGAGATCTTGGCCGATGACAAAGTGATCACTGTCGTCGTCCGTAGTGCTGGAAAGCTGTTCGATGCTTCGTCTGAAGAACTGGCAGGACTCAAGCGCGTGACGAACGTCGTCGAGCTTGAGCTGCGCCAGCCTGATGGCACCAGCGAAGAGATCATCGTCAGCAAGGCTGACTTTGACAAGGTCGTTACTGCGGAAGTTCTGGCCAACGCAGACAACATCCGGGGACGCAGAAATGGTTTCAAACCGTCCACCGACTAACCACCCATACGCCCCGTCCAACTGCTTGATGCTTATCGCAGTTGGACGGGGTCTTTTAATTTGAAGCCGGTCTAGGAGGTTGTGGGCCTCAAAGAGAAAAGCCCCACTCCACGAGGAGTGAGGCTAATCCCACGATCTAGGCAGGGACGACTCGGACGTTGGCAACGAGGGCATTCCGTTCCGCGTGTAGCAGGACAGACGTGTAGGCCTGTTCCCAGTCATCAAAGACACGCTCGTGCTCTCGCCATTGCATGTCTTCAATGCGCTGCGCATGAACCTTGAAACGGTCTGTCTCAAGGAACAGCCGAACGTACCACTGGGGAACGTCCAGAAAGTCGCCCTGCTCTGTGAGTGGCCCGATGAGGACGACATCCCCCTGAGCCACTTGCTTGCCTCGCTTAGCTGCTGCGTGCAGCCAAAGTGTCAGCGTGGCTCTACGGTTAGTCACCAGCTCAAGGTAAGAAGCGCTCTCAGCGGCCAGGAGTGACGCGTCGGGACGGTTGATCACAAAGCGCTCTACTGAGCCGCCTAGCGTGCCTTCCAGCCCCTTCATGTCGGCAAAGTCCTTGACCTCAAGAGGCTTCTCGATGTCACCAGGAATCAAGATCCCTTTAGGCAACTTCATCACCCGCCGGAACGACTCGCGTCCGCTGAACTGCAGTCCAAGACTGAGCCTTCAGCAGCGCGTAATTGGCTGCTTCAAAGTAGTCCTCGAAGCGCCGCAGGTTGCCGTTGAACTTCTTGGCGTCGTCAAACGTCTGGAACTCGGCCTTGTAAGACTTCGTTTCAAACAGGAGTTCGACAACCTCCTTAGGCGCGTCCGTGGTGTTGCCCTGGCTGTCGGGGTAGCCGACGATCAAGGCGTCACCGCAGATGGCGTCACGGCCTCTGACGCTTGGGAACAGGAGCCAGAAGAGCAGGGTAGCTCGACGGTTGATCTCCAAGTTCATCAGCTTGCCTTCTTCGTTGACGACCAGTGAGGCATTGAGCGGAGTGAGATCGACGATCTCGATGTAGCCTCCAACTGCTGCCTGCATACCGGCCAAGTCTTCGATGGTCACTTTGTAAAGCGGTCGATCCTCATCCTGGGGAATCTGGATGGCGTGAAACACGCTAATCACTTCCTTCAATCGTGGAATGTACTTGAAGCCGATTAGCTCCAAGAGTCAGCCCACGATTGGGCTACTTCTTTTCCTTCTTAGGCTTGTATCCGGCGCTGAACTGGCAGCCCTTGGCTAGACACTTGAGCTGGCCGTCGCTGATGATGTGGCCGTTGCGGCAGGTCTTGTATGAGCCGCTGGCTGCTGCCTTAGTTGCCAAGTGATCGATCTCGTTACTGAGAGGTTTGGGAATGGTTATTGGAGCGGAGAGGCGCTTCACTTCTTCCCTGGTCTGCTGTGTCTCGGCGATAAGGTCAACAAGGTCAGTGAAGCGAACCGTGGCCAGGAGTTCATCGTCGGCCTGGAAGACCACCGTAGGGATGCGGCTGAAGCTTGCGCCAGCCAATGCCTGACGAAACCACTCTTTGATCTTGATCGTCTTGTGGTTCTTGCACTCGATGTCCAGGGGAGTGTCTTGGAAGTAATCGGTGAGGTCCATCTTCTGGTGTGAGCTAGCGCCACTGCGCTTATCCCTAGAAACTCGCGCGCCCAGCTTCTTCTTGAGTATCTTGGCTACTTCGTTCTCGAGTGAGACGCCCTTTTCGGAGGAGACGCTCATGACCCTGCCTCCAGCAGGACATCACCCGTGTCGTGTAGCCATCTGCCTATCGACGTAGCGTCGACCCACGGGCTGGTTGGGTCAGGTCGGTACTTCAGTGCCTGCATAATCGCTGTGTGATCAGCCAGGGCTTTCAGAACAAGGCCCACTTGATAGTCAGTAGGTACGGTTGTCTCGTACTCCTTCGCGCGGAGTTCTAAGTTATTCATTAGCCTTTTAGCCGCATCAATAGGTACATTGTGCTCGTTGGTGGTCATATATCACCTCCTTCTTCTATTGGTTTATTTGGTCGTGCTCTACCCAGTCTCACCGGCAATCGGACACTACTCGGATTGTAGGTGAGACAAGGTGCACCAGGGCTTCGTATACGAGAGAGTGGCCCTGATGCTGTCGTTCGTGTAACAAGGAAAGTTTCCCTGATAGATAGAATTGAGAAATGTGCGAGGCGGACGAAGCGATTCGTCTACCCATCCAAACCCGCAAGTGCTTGTGATCTTGGATGGAGCACCGGTGCTGCTGGGAAAACCAAACCAGCGCGGTCTATGTCCACGAGATAACTTTGGAGAGTATCTATGGAATGTGGACGGCGAGCACCGTATGTTATTTGCTCTGTTTCTTCTTGCTGGTCCGTTTCAGGGTTGGCAAGAGGTCTTCTGAATCTAACTTTTCGAAGTACAGGTGTAGGTCGCTTAATTTACTAATAGCATCCTCCTGGCGCTCATTTTGATTGAGCGCCCTATTTTAGTCAATGGTTTTCTTCTCTGCGGATCTCATCATTCACTTGTATGAGTTGAGCTATCAGCTCGTTGTATTCCTTGGTTGATGAGCACACCCGGACTGCGGCCTCTCCGATGCGTCGAGCGAGATCCTGGCGCTTCCAGAGAATCTCTTGGAGCTCAGGACGCTGTGCCGGGATGTCGACGTATTCATGCAGCATCTGCTTGTTCGTCCACTTGCACTGCAGGTCTGCCGGCCTTGATGATCTTGTCGGCCGTGGCCAGGACACCGCGGATACTCTTCTCGTCTGGCTGTTCGCCTTGTAGCCACTGCTGGATGTAGTGCCGGCTCTCCTCAGCGTCGAACTGATCCGTCGCGCCTAGCTCGTTCATGATGAGGTAGGCGGAGCCTTCAGCTTCAAACTCATACAGGCCACGGTGGACTTGATACTCTGGTAGCCGTTCTTCCGTCGTATGTCCGTGGACGATATGACTGAGTTCATGCTGCATCGTCTTAAATGGGTAAGCCGCTACCGGATTGATGGCGAAGTCTCGACCTTTTGAATACCCCTGGGCGTTGCCGTTCAGGCTCTCGTAGTCGACTTCGCGAATCGCCAATGCACCTAGCGCACACTCCTTACTCCAAGTCAGCGGCTCATACTCTGGTAGGTCATCGCCCTCAGTGTCCGAGACTCCGAACATGCAGTTGACCAGCTTGAAGCCAGATAGTCGCTTCTCTTCGTCGCCGTTGTCTTTCTCCTGCTTGCGGAACATCGGAACGTAGATGGCTTTGGCCTTGCTGCCCTTTTTGACTTGGCGGTTCAGGGCCAGCCACCCCTTGTACGTTTCCTGTGGTTCGATGATCTGGCTTTGCATCATCATGAGCGCCTGATTGCCGAGACTCAGTGTCCGGAACTTGGAGTACGTCTCCCCAGCTCGTCCCGGCAGCTTGAGTGCAGTCTCTAGTAGTTCAGACGGTGATGGGGGAGTAAGTTTCTCGCTCATGCCGTTGCCTCTAGCCGGCCAGCTTCGATGATCGTTGCAGTTGCCTCGAATATCCGCTGCTTCAGACCATCGCTTGGTTGCCTGCCTGCCAGCCTGTGTCTCATCAGGCGCCGGGTGCGAGGGACATCCATTTGGCCTTCGACACCTTGGTCATGCATGAAGATGTAGGCGACGCCGTCAGCCGCGAACTCCCGTATCGGCAGTGGCTCGGTGAACTCTTCGTCAACGCGAACGAGCGTGTGCCCTAAGCAGATATGCCCAAGTTCGTGTAAGAGCGTATGTAAGGGTCGTGGAGCCTTCGGACTGATCCCAAACTCTAAGCCGCCACTGATGCCATAGTCTCGCTGTGGATCTCCAAAGAACGGGACTTCACGTATGGCTAGCGCAGCCAGGGCGCGTTGCTTGCTCCAACCCTCAGGCTCGACGAGTGGTCGATGTCGATTCAATCGGGGGAAAAGTCGGCTCTTGACGGTTGAGCCGAATGCTTCTTCTAGCAGGCAGTCCCAGTGGGGGTTGAACCGCTCACTCATCACCGGTTCTCGTAAGGATGCCCTGCTTGAAGAGTTCGATGGCTAGCTTTGCAGCGGCGTCTTCTGGACTATCGGCTTCCGTGTTCTTCGCCAGGTTGCCCTTGTTGAGCCACCCACTCGCGGGACTCCAGTAGTCAGCGATCCAGTTGTCATGAAAGTAGTTTCCGTTCATGACCGTCAGATGAAAGACGTGTCTTGACCTTTGGGGCTCATAGGTACGCGGCAACTCTCGCAGCAGACATCCAAGGTCGTAAGCAGGCGCTATCCACTTCTGGTGCTCGGAGTCACAGATGTGGTTGTGGACGACTTGCTCGGCTGGGTTAGGAAATGCAGGGTTCCATGTTGGAATCTCTATCCAGTCGAAGCTGTAGCCGTCCCACCCGCTCAGCTCATGCAGCTCCTTGCATAGTTCTAGGGAAGCTACATTCACAGTTCCACCCCCTCTACCTGACGCATCTCCATTTCGCCAAGGAGGTAGTTCAGGATGCTTTTCACGTCCTGAAGTTGAGGCTCTGTTAGGTCTTCGCGCTGCTCAAGTTCGAGGTAGTACTCAGTCTTGGCGATCAGATCGACGGGTCCGAGATCCTGGTAGTCATCCAGCCGGCGGGCTTCGAGTCGCAGTTCTAGTGAGAGCGATTTAGTTGGTTCTTGTTCACGGTTATGTAGATGGATTAGTTCACCCATATCACCTCCTCAGGTTGATTAGTTTGTTGCGCCTCTTGCTCTAGCTGCTGCCGAAAGCTTGGGCTGATCTTGTATTCGATGCGGCTCAGTAGCGCTTGGATGATGAAGTCCACCGTCTGCCGCTGCTCGTCTATGAGTTGCCATTGGTCGAGCTCATGGAACTTGTCATAGCGCTGGACCAGCTGTATCTCGTCTAGCTCGTAATAGCTATCCGTGGACGCTGCTTCGCGTTTGATGGCAGCTTCACGGTCTCTGGAGTGCCTGAACTCATCGCGGATGGATACGAAGCGCTCGCTCATGCGGCCGTCTCCTGGTCATCTTCATGACCGAGGTACGTGTAGGCGAACACACCTTCCTTCACGCGCTCGGTGAGGATCTGATGGCCTTCTTGGCGTAGTTCCGCGATTCTGGCGCTGTAGCGGTAGGCCAACCGATTCAGTTCGTGGCTCGATACCCGACGCTTGGACTGGAGTAGTTTCAAGATTCGGGCGGTTTGGGAGAGTTTTTCACTCATATCACCTCCTTCAAGGTATTGGGTTTAAATCTGATCCGGTCTATGCAACCTTCGACTTCGGGTGGATACTTCATTCACCGCACCTATCGGGAGGTTTGATTCATGCAGCAGAGTCTCATCCCAGTTACATTCTCTTTATGGCTCCTGATTCCTGGACTGGTCCTCTTTATCGTCAGCTTCTTCTTACCCAAGGGGTTCGGGACAGAAGAGGATATTCCGTGGTTTAAGGAGATGTGGACGCTCATCAGGGATTGCGTCAAAATCATCCTCGATGAGAGCGAGCCGCCCCGGAAAAAGGTTCGTGCGGGCGGATTGCTCCTCATCATGCTAGGCATCGTCGTGTTTCTTCTGAGTATCGTCCTGGGGCTATTTGGCGACAGTGGCGGGGACCCCAAGCCCACGCCCTCCCCAACGTCAACCGCGACGCCTAGCCCCTAAGACAGAATCCAGTGTTCGTTCACGATGGTGCCTATTAAGGCCTCCAGTTGTGGTTACTTGAGTGGGATGTTGAATACCGTCCCGCCACCGAGGTACTGAGGGAGATTGCCATCCCATTTATCAATGGCCAATTTCTGTAGGTACTCGGCGCTCAAAGTCTCTGACTGCGCCTTCTGAGCCTGGGAGTCTATGCTGGCGCGTTCCAGGTTGAACTGAGCACGCTGGGCTTCCTGCTCCGCCACCTGCTTCTGCTCGATGGCCTGCGTGAACGCTTCCGAGAACTTGAAGTTAGTGATGCTCACATCGTTGATGGAGATCCCGTACTTGTTCAGCCGGTCACGAAGCTGCTTGGTCACGTCGGACTTGAGCTCGGCGCGGTTGGTTATGAGCTCGCCGGCATTGAACTTCGCTGCAGCGCTCTTGAACACCTCGTTGATCGCTGGGGTGATGAGCTTGTCTTTGAAGTCGACGCCGATCGTCTTGTGGATAGTGCTGACCTCACCGCGTTTCACTTCGTAGTTCACGACGACCGTGCCATTGACGTCCTGCAAGTCCTTAGTTGCGGCCGTGCTCGGCACTTCCTCCTTCTGGATCTTCACGTCGTAGACAGAAACCTCGTCCACGCCCCACGGCGCAATCCAGGCGAACCCTTCGCTGAGCTCGCGACCGGTGGTCTGGCCGAACCGCGTCACGACGCCGATCTTTCCCGTCTCAACAGTCTGCATGGCGCCGAAGAAGGTGATTAGACCGACTAGGGCGACTACTCCAGCAAGGCTTCCCGCAATTATGTTTCGAGTCTTCTTTCGTTGTGAGTCCATTCGCTCCTGGTACATTATTTCTTTCTCCGTTTAGTTTGATGTCTTAGGTCTGAGTCGAGATGGGTGATGATGACGGCGGCCGCCACGATGATCACGATCAGTCCGAGTATTACTGCTGCTATTGCCATAGGCCTCCTTATTAGTCCTATTACTTGTTGATGGTCCGCAGACCAAGCTCAGCATCGCGTGTAAGAATCAGACACTTAGTGCGCTTGGCGCATGTAAGTTATTTGAACGATGCTGAGCTTGAACGACGATTCTGTGGAAAAGTACCCGAACTTATGGCACTTTGGCCAAGTTTGCGCATCACCGGCACCTTGTGGCCTTATAAGCTTCTTACGCAATGATCCGATACTGTCGTCAATAGCAAAATGGCCATTTTGGGCTGTTTGCAATGTCGCCGATTCGATGGCCTAACTATGCGACGTTAGCTAGCAGGGGTGGAGTCTAAAAGTTCGGTACATACAACATGCATTTTATAACCTGTCAATATCCGAACTTATGATCATGTGTGCTAATAATAAGAGCACATATGCGACATAGAACTTTCGACGGCGAAGAAGTGCTTGCCTACGCCCAGGCCGGCTACTCCGCTCCACGCATCATTGAGACACTTGGTCTTAGCGTGGGGGAGCGAGCCATCCAGAAGTACGTCGCGGCCAACCTGGGGCACCGTCCAACGATCAAATCAATTGAACGGTACGACCCAGTTCGCAGCCGTGTCGTTGCCTATATGGTTTCTCAGGGTCTCGATGAGTACTACTGCTCAAGTTGCCATCGACGTTCCAGCTATAAAGGTGCAATTAGGGAGCTGAGTAGGGATGAGTCGCTCGACGTCCTCGTCTTTGTGTGTCGCCGTTGTACTACGGTTGCTGATCGCTAGTCCTGCGCTTGAAGTGTCTTTGGCTTCCGTCGGCTAATCCGCCCACCGACAGCACCGTAGACTCTCGCGCGTTCACGTCCCTCTTCACCATCCCCGAAGCCACCAGTCCGCCCCCGTTGGCCGCCGATTTTTCCGATGCGCTTATAGTGGTCAGGATCGCGGGCAAGGTTACTGTCCCTTGCTTTGATCCCCCCGGCCTTCGTGCCGCTCACCTCTCACCACCAATACTCTCGTTTGCTATCTTCATGAATGTTTCTCCTTCTTCATGTGTCTTAAAGTAGCGCGACCGCTTTTTTTCATTTTGATCCGTCCAGTTCACCCTGTAGGGACGTCTACCCGCCTTGCTCTTGCTAGTGTCGAAGCTCAGTCCAGCCTTTGCGGTGGAGGTACGAGTTCTACGTCGGGGGCGTAGGCTCTCAGCTGGTTCACCCTGCTTGAATCTTTCTAATGCCTCAACGGCTTCCTCTAGCGTGTCAAAACCGCCGATCCAGTGCTTGACACCTCCTTGGCGCACTGCAACTCGGTATAGTCCGAATTGCTTCGATATTCCAGTGGGTAAATGCCAAAGCTTGCGGCGGGAAGTCGGGTAAGGTACTCCGCTGCAAGCCAACTTGTACGCATTCTTGGCTTCCTGCTCAGTTAGGTAGCGCCCGTAGAAGGCGCCTTTGTACCTGACCATCCACTTATTCTTGGATGCGTCCCAGGTGTAGCCCTTCTCACCCTTGTAGTTCGCCATGTTCTCCTTCTGCGTTACAACTCGAAGGTTACTGGCGCGGTTATCCAGTCGATCATGGTTCTTGTGGTCTGTGAACAGACCCTCCGGAGTGTTGGCAACCAGGCGGTGCAAACGTAAATTGCCTTCCTTGGTTCTACGCATCGCGTAGCCGGTATCGCTGAGATACCAACTAAGGTGGCCGTACTCTCTGAATGTATCTTCATCTACTAAAGTTTTATATCCTTTTCCTCGTTTTCCTGATAGCTGAATGAATGGCATGCACTAAATATGACCGAAAACATGTTCCGCGCATACAGTGAAATCTACAACGGAATACCGAGTGCTTTACTTACCCCTCCGGAATACAGCAAGGATGCTGCGACTACGCTGTGCTTGCTTGATACTTCGATCTAGATCCGCCTTTTGGTAGTCAGCAATGATTCCGGACTGAACTTTCATGTGCCGCTCAAGACGATCTGCTCGGTCTTTGTGGGAGTCTCGTTCACCCTTCACTGTTTCTAGCTGCGTCTGCATCTCTAGGAAGGCTTTGGCTTGTTCCTTGGTGAGGTTACTGTCGAGAAGTCCATCGCCCTTACGGCGATCCCTGAGCACCTTGTTGCTGGCTTGGTAGGCAGGCCATGACTTAGCGCTTCTAACCCGGCGAACGATTGATTCGCCGCGGCTGTGCTTGTCCTGAACCTGCTTAGTTGAAACTCCACTTTTGAGAGTTGCCTTGATAGCCAGGAACTCCTCACGAGTAACTTTGTTGCGTGACATCTATTTGGTATTCCTTGGTGGTAACTCCACCGTTACGTTGTTTCCGTGCATCTCCTTGTACTTGGCGAGCTCTAGGAGCTCGTAGGGGATGCTGACATTGTGCTTATTGATTAGTTGCCGCTCGTCTTGAGAGAGCGACACAGCGTGGCAGAAATCTTCGACGGCCTCACTGACGCCAACGGGTAGCTGGCTTGCAAGAGCGCGAAGTTCTTTGGGGGACATCAGACTCACGCGGTCAACGACTATGTCGATGGCGTGGTCTCTTGTATCTGGGCGAATCATGCTGTGTCCTCAGGAGGAGTGACTTCAACGGTCGACGCACCTGCCTTAGCTGGCTCTTGTTTCATCCAGTCTTCTGGGATCTGTTCTTCACCTGACTCAATGCGATCTAATGCTTCATTGATCAAGCGGAGTTCCGGCTCTTTACAGTTACCCAGGAGCGGCTTCTTGGTAGTAGCCAAAATGAAGCTGCTGATGGTCTTGTTATCTACGAAGCCAAAGTTCTTCAGACGACTCTCTACGGCCTTGTAGGAGCCACGAGAATCATCCGTTGGTACAGTCACGATATCGATGTTGGTTGCCGCTTCACTCGATGCCCGCTGCCCCCGCATGCTGATTACCGTCTCAAGCTTGGTTATAGCCAGGTTCGCGTGATCAAAGCTACGGATAGTCCGAAGCCGGCGCTGCACATCTTCTTCCGGATATTTGAGATCGAGGCACATGGCTTTGATCTGTTCGATCTGTTCAGGTGACGGTGGCTGCTGATGATTGCTCGCTTTGTTGCCGTCGTCATCTTCATCCTTGGCGGAGAGGCCAAGTATGGCCATAACTGTTTGTCGTCGGGTGTAGGTGATCGCTGATCCAAGTCCTTGCGGGTCTTGTTTGACCAGGAGCAGCGCTATATCTGCCTGGAGAGATGGGCCGTCCTCGTGGAGCAATACCGTATGGAGGTAGTGTTTGCCGTCTATAGTGACCGGCCACTGCATGAGCCCAAGCTTCACCTCTGTAAGGAGTGGCAGCGCTGCGTCCATCACCTCATCGAGGGGTGCATAGGTGTTCTTGAAGTGGTCGTTCTTGGCTGACTTGTCTAGTGCTCGAACGGTTGATTGCAGCTTGATAATAGCGGCGGCAATTTCCTTCGGAACTTCGGCAAACAACTGAACGGCGGGTGAATCTATACCAGGGTCCATGTGGGCTCCTTGGCAAAGTCCCGTCGCTTGGCAACGTATGACTGGTTGTGTGTTGCCAGGCGGCGCTCACGGATGGCTGCAAGAGCCTTAGCGTGCGGATTCGCCTGCTTTCGTCGATTTAATTGCATCAAGATATTTCTTGCCATATCTGTTAGTCCTTTCTTTCTCTCGGAAGATTTGTCGTAGTTTTGTGTTGTTCTGGAGAGCTATGGTCGCCAGGATGTTGCCCTGGCTAGCTTTCGGTAGACCGCTGTCGATCATCCACTGTTGGTACTCACGTACTGCCGGCGGGAAGGCTGCTGGTACTGAGAGGCTCATCATTGTGTGCTTGATCTTCTTGGTTTGTTTAGGGTATGTGTGATCTTTATCCATATCCCTCCTTTCTAAAAATTGGTAGTTGCCAAGTTGTGAATATGCGCTGTCGAGGTAGTGCCCGTTTGCTAATGTTCATTATGAATGAATGCTCTAAATGTTCAATAGTTTTAGAGTTGTAGAATATGCAACGTCAAGCCCAGCAGGCCATGTGTCGCTGGACGCGTTGCTGATGAGTGGTTGGCGACACAGCCATTCCCTGCCAGGTAAGGGCAAAAGGCGGGCTAGGGCACGAGACTAACCTGTTCTATACTGCGAGCATGCGAATCAATAGCCGTCACGCCGATATTCTCAGCTCATTGGATCGCTTCGGCCAGCTCGATAGCAGCCATATTCAGCAACTCCATTTCCCTGAAGCTAAAAGCAGGACTTCCTTTGCACGAGCCCAGGCTCAACTAGTCAAGGACAAGTTCATTGTGCGCATGGGACGACGCCAGGTACAGGGGGACGGCATGGGCTCGGGGCAAACTGTCTACCAGCTCGGAGCCGTTGGCTGGCAATACCTAGGCAAGCGTGGCAAGTTCCGTCCTAGGTTCACTGCTATATCTGAGCACCGTCTAAGAGTGGCGGATGTGTTCGCGCAACTATGTGAGCGTGAGGACAGGGGAGAGATAAAGGTTCGTGGCTACTACTGCGAACCTGATACTCATATGCGCCTCGCTGGCGTCACAGTCCGCCCTGACTTCTTTGTAGAGCTGGAACTGACAGATAAGAGCGAGCTTGTATGCCTTTGGATAGAGGTAGACCGCGACAATGAAAGTCGCCTGGAGATTGAAAAAAAGCTGCGCGAGTACATAGCGGTATTCGATGGCGTTCGCCCTGGGGAGATTGAGACTGTGCCTAGCGTGCTGTTCCTGGCTGAGACGGATATAGGGCTTCGCAACCTTCAGGGCTACATGCATGGCAAGCTAGGGGCTTATGAGCACATGTTTGAGCTGATGCATATAGAGGGTTTCGCGGACAGGCTTAAGTAGTAAAAACTACATCTTAACCTTGGTGAAAACTATTGAACAATCAATCAAAAAGGAGCATAATATAAACAGTCAATAAGATAAATGGAGAGTATCAACTATGACCCAAAACCAACTAGAAGACAGGATTCTTGAATTAGCGCGGATGGCGCTTGATGAACCATGGGCAGACGTGCAGGGATGTGCAACAGTCCTGGCTAAGGAAATTATTCAAAGCTTCTACAACCCGTCGACCCAGGTAGCCGTCATATGGTCGATCGAGGACGTTCAAGGCCTAGCATCTGAGCTTAGCGATGAGCAAGCTATGGAAGTTCTGGAAGATGCAAAGAATCATCATGACGCCTCAGTTGGTATGAACTGGGATGTTCTCGAATACTACGTTGAACGCTCTGTTATAAACGCTGAAGCAGCTGCGGAACTAATAAGCGGCACGTCTATCCTGCATAACATCACTGACGATACTGCATTGATCGCAGGCGGTGATATCAATAAGCTGGAGGTCGCAGCGTAATGATCTACCGCAACTATGTGATTCGAGCCGAACTTCGCAACATTTCCCAACACGAACTCGACGACGACGGGAATGAGCTAGAGGCCATCAACAACAGTGATGAGTGCAACCTTGAAGGCTATTACTACGTGGATCTGACCAAGGGTATCTTCGGCGATAATCATCCCACCATCGATGGCGTCAAGCGTGAGATCGACAAACTACTCGACACTCCAACACCAGTCTTCACTCCGCTCAATGCGGATAGGACGGAGCGGCTCTCGTTCCCGAAGTCTGAAGTCGTCCTATTGGGCGGTGATCTTGATACGCGTGGATCAGGCAAAAAGGCAATCGTGGCCATCAATGGTACGACCTACGAGGTTTACGGCATCGACTGCGGATTGTCGGGTTGCGTGTGCGATGCCTACATAAAAGAGGTGGCGTGAGGTATCACACACTCGATAGCCGTACAGGCGTGATAGTCGAAGAATCGAACTGGCTGCCATCCATGAGTCAAAGAGGCTCATACACGAGCTCCCAGCGGCCTATGCGGACGTATCATCATCACAGCTTCTGGTTACGAACTTCCGAAGGCCGGCTCGCAGTAGTAGGAATGAGTTGCCTGCTCCTGGGGATGATCCTCGGATAGCACGAATACACAACAAAAAACCCTGGACTTAGCGTCTAGGGTTTTTGCGTGGGATTAGCGTCTACTGCCGAAACGCGTGTACGTGACTTGTAACCAGAGTTCAGTATGAAGAATGACTTGTGTTTTTTCAAGAGCTTTTGACGCTCGGCAAAGGTTGGCTCGAAGTAAGGCACGCCAAGCTCAGGAACGACGTACGTTTTGTTTGTGAGTTTTAGAAGATCCATGCCGATGATTGTGAAGCATAGGACGCGATTTGACCAGGACTTATCCACTGTTTTGCAAGAGTTTTCCACAATGAGAGTGCGTTTAATCACATGTCAAGATTGACTTAAATCACATGCGCTTCATAATGACTAGTAACCGCTTGGCGACCTAATCATTGTCGAACGGGGGTATAAGAAATAAGTAGAGCCTCCTGCTGTGGAGACTCTTGCTTGACAACCTAATCTGCTTTCTATTTTAGCAGTGTTGTTTACTTATGCAAATACTTTTACAATAGAATAGTTCGCAGTCTATGTTATAGGCAGCTTACCCGCCGTAGCTACATCTAGCGCGATAGGTGATAGCAAGTACGTGTGATGGTTCAACTCTAAAGAAGAACCAAAGACCGTAGCGGTGGGCCATCTGCCTATAACACTTGAAGGTAGCTGTGAGGGTCGGCAAAGATGATATGGGTCGCTCCCAAGCCGAGGTTCGCTCTTGATGCCACTTCCGAGAGGCGCAAGACGGGTAGTCCCCGCTGTTCCAAGAACAGCCCCTCTCACATGCTTTCAATCAAAACTGTTGGTGCAGCCCTCACAGGCTTGGTGAACCGTGACTAAATGTTGACTCACCTGACTTACTGAGCGCTGAACTATTGATCTCCCTGTTGGAACAGATCCCAACTGGCAAGCCGTATGAAGATACGTGAGCATTGGCAGGGAGTAGAGAATAGCTTGTAATTGGTTTGTCCTGGTCTCGCCCCTCAAGTAGTAGGGAGTGGGGGAGTAGTGCCTACGGGCGAAAGCTGAGGATGCCGGCTATCAGCATCCACACGGACAGTCCGATTACGACCAACTTTATGAGTGTGTCTAGGATGTCACCCCACGGGCGCGAGATCCTATTCACGAGAGGTGCGATCCACCTCAGGTACTTAGCTACGAATAGCCAGAAGATACCCACGCCGAGTGCAATGAAGACTACGCCTACGAAGATCTGGGCGACTGATGGCACTGCTAGGAGCCCGTTGGCCACGGCTACTAGGTAGCCCATTGCGACGACCAAAGCGCCGGCTAGTGTCCGGCTTGCGACATCACGCCAGAACTTTTCGTCTCGCATCCACTCGCCTAGCCACTGCCAAGGCTTGGACTTCGTCTCTGTCTCGACCGTCTCGCTCATCAGGCAATCGTATTCGAGCTGTAGCTATCTGCCGGCCAGGGTCAGGTTGAGCTGCCGGTAGAAGCCGACACCGTGAGAATCAGGATCACCAAAGCGATGCCCACTAGGCCAAAAGCCATCTGCAGGATGATGAACGCCAAGGTGCCCATAGCCTTCTTCTCCCGAGTATGACGGGAGGTCTGCCAGATATTGACGCCGATGAGCGCTAGGAACGTCACCAGGACGACTGCCGTCCAGATCGTGAATCCTTCGGAAACCTGAACGAACACGTTCTGCATCTCTTCCCATGCTTTGGTGAGCAGAAAGAACACGACAGATGCCAGAACGCCGGCAAGTACATTTCCCCAAAATGTCCTGTTGCCCAGCTGCTTTAGTAGCTCTTCGTTGGTAGGCACCGTCTCTGGCGCTTGATCATCCGCTCCGCCTCCATCCAGCGGATGTGTATCAGCAGTCTTATCCCCAATTTTCTCAGTCATGGATAGATCCTATTGGTGCGTGGCGCTGGTCCATGGTCCAACTCGCACGTTGGCGGGTGTTGACTATTTCACACCAACAAAACTATTGAACAATCAATCAAACTGGCGCATAATCCCAACAGAAAACTAAGCAGGACAAACGCCATGAAGAAACAGACGCTACAACAGTTTGAAGAAGGGATCACACTCGAAGATATTCGCGAAGTTCTGATCGAGGCAGGAGCTAAGTCATGAGCGCTCCAGACAAAGAGCTTCTCGACCTAACTGCCAAGCTCATATTCAACATCTCCTACGATGACTGCGGCGTGAAGCTCAAGACGGTCATCAAGAAACGATCCGAGGCACTGTCTGCCTACATCGACCAATCCCGCTATGAAGCACGTCTAGTTGAGCTCGATCTCCTAGTACAAGCAATCAATACGGGCTGGGACATGAACGAGTTCAAGGAATACCGCCTAGAACAGCTAGAGATTGCGCTTGGCCTGGAGCAGACCCATGCGTAAGCCTCTCCTCATATCAGCAGTAACCGCGGCCATCATTGGCGCAGGAGTAATCACCTACATGAACCAGGAGCAACCGAAACCAGAAGAGAATCAGGCGGTCCAGATCCAGGCACGCGACTCAAGCGCCGTCACTCACGAATCAACCTCGGATAGCCCACAACCCCAAGACACTCAACCAGTAGCAGTAGAACCAGCACCAATAGTTGCTGAACCGGTTCCTACACCTTCGCCAGCTCCCGTGGAGCAAGCTGAGCTGTATGTGTTCGCAGCTGAGATGGCAGCCGCCGGCTTCGCTGAAGCTGACTACCGCTACGTCAATGAGATGGTCCTAGACGCTCAAGGCTGGCGCACCTTCCAACGCGATAAGCCTGTATGGCACCTGGCACGCCGAACCCAGGGCACTCTGACTGAGCAACTCTCTCAAGTGAAGTTGTACGTCCAAGTCAACTACGGCGGTGATTGGGCAGCAGCGCATTCCAAGTACGTGACGGTGGGGAACTTCTAGCTATGGGCATCATGCATCCAGAGTCATCGTCGAGGTCGATGCGATCGCGTACACGAGCACTTGGCAAAACGGCGCAGCAATTTCAAGAGTTCGTCACCGCGGCCAACGCCGGCCTTCGCGTTGAGATGCACGGACAGAACTATGTGGCTATGAGCCGGAACATGTATGACGAGCTGATCAAGAGGGCTGACCCGATCACAGTGACCGTCGATGAGAGCCAGTCTCTCAGTGATGATGTTAGGGATGAAATTGACCGAATCCTTGCCGTGAATCGAAAGGCCAAGTCGTGAGTCGGCCTATCAAGTTCAGGGCCTGGGATAAGCGCTGGCCAAAGAACGACCCTGAGTTTTCCATGGCCTACCAGGGGGATGCAGATATAGAGACCCTTGGCTCGTTTGCCCACCACTACCTATGGGACGACAATGCAATCGACTCCGGTGATCTTGTGATCATGCTTGGCACTGGACTCAACGACAAGAATGGTGTGGAGATTTTCGAAGGGGATGTCCTAAAGTCTCCTTGGACTCGATTTGATGACGATGAGCGACCGTACATAGTCGACTACGAAGACGCATGTTTCTATGCGTCTAACGAGGAAGTTGACGACCACTATCAGCTGGCTGACATCGAGTGGGAAGTCATCGGGAACGTGTATGAGCATGGCCAACTCCTAGAGCAAGCCTCATGAACCACCCCATCAAGTTCGACTACGTCTACAGGAACCGCGACGAAGCGGGCTCCATCCTCCACGAAGTAGTGACCCTAGACGAGATCCAAACAGACGAGTTCGTGTACGACCTGGAGATACTGGCACGCCGGCTCTCTACTGGACGCCAGGACATGCATGGAGCAGACATCTTCGACGGCGACATTCTTGAGTACGTCTCACCCATAGAAGACGAGCTGCCTCGCGACTCCTACGTCGTTGAGTGGCGCGGCCATGGCTTCTACGCTGCCTGGTTGAAGAATGGCAGCCCTCAGTACCAAGGGATGGACGGCCTGATAGGCGCCGATGAGGATATGCAGATTGTCGGAAACGTCATCGAGCATCCTGAGCTGCTGGAGGCCAAGTCATGAGTGCCTTAGCGATCATCCTGGCTATGGCTCTCATAATCAGCAACTGGTTTTGGTACTGGTACCACAAGGGTTGGACAGAGAAAGCCATTGAGATTATCGAGGAGCTTCGAAAGGGTGATAGGTCATGACCGCCCCACAAGAAGACGTAGAGCTACACACGGCGATCGTTCGTATCGTTGACGGTTTCAGATTTGACCAAGAATGGATAACGAGTAGGGCGGCTGACTTTCCCGAGCACAAGGGTGCAGGATGCGGTTGCGGCGTGTGTCAGAAGATGGTCGGGCTAAATCATCGAGTAGCAGACTGCATCATGACCTTCGTGGCAGCTCATGACGAACAGCGGGAGTGGGAGATACGGCTCGATGAGGTTCTAAAGCTAAAGAACGTAGCCGACCACCAGCAACAATTTGTGGGAGTAAGACGCCACCTAAAAAGCAGAAAAATGGAGCTTACAAGTGCAATCGACCGAGCACGCCTAGACACTTTTGCCCAAGCGATTGAAGAGAGTGTGAAGGATTACCCACGAAAATACCCTGATGTTGCCACCCTCACCAACCGCCAACGAGAACAAGATAAGGAGGAAGAATAGATGAGTAAATATCAACCAGACTTTGTCATATGGAGGTCAATGTAATGGATACAGAACTATTTGAACTATGTAAGGAAGTGTATAAGCGGACTGGGTGGGGTGCGGGCACTAATGACCGACCTCAATACTTTTTCCATAACGATGAGGTTGAGCCGACAACAGATGTATTTGAACCGACTAACCCACATGAACCTGAGTGCGAGTTTGCCCCTCTTTACACCTCCGACTACCTACTAGAGAAGCTGAAAGAACTTCATAAGGCGCCCCATCACAATAGTGGGCAGTCAAACTTCGTCTTCACTATAGAGTTCGGATCAACTGGAAACTTTTGGCTAATCAATTGTCATGAGGGGATCGCCGCAAGTAGACCGCTCAAATCTTTTCAGAAGAGCAACCGGACTCTCGTAAACGCCGTCTTGGAACTAGTCATCGCCCTAGACGATACAGGGGAGCTAAAGTAATGTCCGACGCTAATAGCAAAGACGCAGAGCTAGCAAAGTCCTTTGACGATATAGGGATGCCCGTAACCGCACAGCTAGTCCGTGAGTTACAAGGCGAGCTAGTGAACGACAGCTTACGGGATTTCTTATGGAACTCTGGAATGTTCGACAAGTTGAGTCATAGCGACCATATAAAGCTCGACAATTTTATAACGATTTACGGCATACAAGAGCGGATAGATGAGCTAAAGCCCGTGTCGTTCAGAATCAAGGATGCGCTAGCTGTCGAGTCTGGGCCAAGAGCTATCGTACGTACTCACCTTACTGATGAATTTGTTGATAAACGCATAGCCGAACTCACCGCCCTCAAAGATAAGGACACAGGGAGCGCATAGCTCCCTCTTTTGTTAGCATCACCTCATGCTAGCCAGGAGTAACCGTTGACCGAGCAACTCAAAATCGTTGACGCACTCTCACGAGGCCTACACCATGAACAGATAGATCGACTAGTGGCGCTGCACAATGGCTACAGAGCCATGCACGGTATCGGTGCGCTGGCAGTCCACCAGACTTTGATGGCCTCAGCCCAGGCCAAGGTGGATGACGTGGTTGCGACCGGACTATTTGCTCACGGTCACCGCGACGGTAGGCGATCAAGTGGCTATGTTCTAGACCTTGGCTATGACTTCACGGAGTTCGCCGAGAACATGAGCCGCAAGGCTTGGACCATAGACGACGCCTTCAACGGCCTGACTAAGAGTCCTGGTCACCGCGTCAACATCCTCCGGCCAATGGAGCACATTGGTGTCGGCATGTCGCAGCTGGACGGTGAGGCATATGTCGCCGTTCACTACGGCCGTCTGACCGCGCGAAGTAAAGACGTGAACTAAAGATGTCAGCCCCCACAGGTAGGCTTCCGATCAAGAACTGATCCACGCACGTTAGGTGTCTCGAAGTAAATGGTCGATCTAGAAGCTGCAGCAAAATCCCCATCAAAGCTTCGGCAGCTACACCTCTTGGGGGAGATCTACAGGCTGTCCGAAGAGTGGGGCCGCTTGGATGTGCCCACTGCAGGTCTATACAACGAGGGACACGAATGGGGTATCGACGTCTCTGCACTCCGCGGCGATTTCAAGGCCTTGTTAGCCAATGGATGGATCTACACCGAGATACCGTCTGGGCAAATCCCTGACGTCAGGCTGGAGCAAGCGGGGATCGACGTTGCCCTGGAGTACCGGGAGAAGCGAAGCAGCCCTCGCTTGCGAGCCTCAGCGCTGCGAACTGCACTCCTCAACTGGCTCTACGATCAGTACCTGGCGGGGGAAGAACCGAAAGACTTCCTGCCCTTCAAGACCGATCCTGCGGGCAGCTATCTAGGCCTTGCTTACAGCGATGAAGAGATCACTCGTACGGCCAAGTGGTTGAAGGACAAGGGCTACATTCAGGCTTGGACTCCAATAACCGGGAAGGTCATGTCACCCAGGATCACGGCCAGTGGCATCCATATCGTCGAACTGACAGAATCGGCCGGCTCAGCGGCGAAGCCCGAAGGAATGACTGTGAACAACTACAGCTTTGAGAACTCACATTCCATCAACCTCGCAGTAGGGAGTCCTGGTGCTGTCCAGTCCAACACCCTGACTATGGAGCAGGTTGACGCAGCGCATAAGGTTGCCACGGCTTTCCGTCAGATGTTGCCGATCCTTGGTGTTCCGGATGAGAAGCAAAGTGAAGCACAACAAGTCATCGCCGAGTTGGAGGAAGAAACTTCGTCTCCTGAACCGAAGCAGAGCCGCATCAAGAACCTCCTCTTCAAGTCCTTGGAGCTCATTGCACTTGGCACAGCCGGCGGAGCAGCTGACGCGCTCGGTGCTATGACACAGCAAGCCATCGATGGCTTGGGCTAAGACTCCTCAGCCTGCGGCAACTTATCCAGTGCCTTGCCCGTGACCTCGCCAGCCTTCTTACCTGCTTCCCACCCTCCGCTGAGACCAAGTGCAGCGACAATCTTTTCCAGGTCGGGATACTCGGTGTTGATGTTCAAGATTACGCACGTGACTGCCATCATCACTGCAAAGCGCACGAACCAGACCACAACGGTTCGGTCAGCCTTAGACAGCGCATATAGGGCGGGAAGCTCTTCGATGGATTCCGCGAGGTCGGGGTGATTCTCGAAGAAGTCATCGGTCAGGTCATCTAGATCCTGCTCAGCTACTTCGGCGCGGAACTTGATGGCGTCGGCCAGGACGCCGTTGATGTAGGAGGTGTCGATGGATGCAGCCAGGGATTTGGCGAGTGCTGCAACAGGCAACTGGAACTGCTCTTGCAGGCCCAATCCAGCCATGATGTTGAGCGAAGGGTAGAGCCCGCGCATCATCTGCGTGTGAGAGTCGAGGAACATCTTCGCGACGTTATTCACACCGGAAGCGTCGATGATCATCTTCTGGATGCCGGCAAGCTGGGCCGAGGGGTATGCCATGTCCATAGCCGATGCCACGGTCTTCGAGATGTCTGCAAGCATTGGCGACATCATCTTGTTGTAGTCGGGCATGAGGGAACTCACGTCAAACATGAAGGGCTTCGCCAAGAGAGGCGATGCGTCCATCGTTGCCCATACGCTGGCAAGACCGGCCGACGTGGCCGAGTTGAGGACGGAGTTGGTCTCGCTTAGCGGATTATTTGAAGTCACCCTTCAAGCGTACTGACGGGTACTGACATTTTGGGGGACGACTGCCTCCGCCGACTGAAGCCTTTGGCGAAGTGGAGGCCGCGGCACATAGAGAGAGGCAGCACTTTAGCTGCGACGAACTGACGTTTATATGGCTTATCTAGGAGCTGCCCTTCTATAGCGCTCTTTAGTGTTGCATATTCCACTACACCAAAACTCTTGAACTTTCAACGTATTTTGCTATAGTAAAAACATAACCAAAGCGCAGCGAATAAAGGCTGGACAGCAATAGCGGTTATACGATCAGTTCAATAGTCCCTACCTGGACGACCAGCACAGTCGAGCGTGTAATCCGCTCCAAGACTCGATAACGTGAGAGTCGAAATGTTGCCGAGGTGCTCAGGTAAAGGCTATTGAGCGGCACATTGACAATTAGAGCGTAGTAGTGCTGGTAGTAAGCGGGTATCAAAAGCCCACTGCGGATAGAGTTATTCTCCAAGTAGGCTTTCGGGCAAGAACAGAGATGTTTGATGACTAACGTGTTTTGATTGCTACTAGCACCATACGCTCTAGGCGATAGCCACGCAGGCGTATCAGGAAACTAACTAATCTTTTCGAAAGGTTCTTTTGTTTTCAACTACCTGGTGCGCTGGCGTGGGCGTATAAGAGTCACGACCACAGGAAGGATAGAGGCCCAACGGTTTCCGAAAGGCCAGGCTATCCGGGGCAGGGTGACTATACGAGTTCGACACAAGATTTAGGTCAAGAACCACACTCGTCAAATCCCTGCCTTATACGTTCAACAGTTCGATCATCCACTCCCGTCCAGGTGATGCCCACCCTTACCTGGACGGAAGCGGCTCATCGAGCCAACACAAACAAATAACGCCCATCTTGGGCAAAGGACACTACAACCATGGCAACGAAGCCAACAACAGAACACAACGAACCTAAGACGGTCCAAGCCGGCACCTTCTGGCTGTCGATGGCACTCAACACAGTGCTGACGCTGATCCTAGGAGTCATCATCGGATACTTCCTGCTGATCAACATCCAGAGCCAAGCCCGCCAGTCAGTCCACGCGGATCTCCAGCTCGTGTCAAAAGAGCAAGCGCGACAGCAATAGAAGCCGCCAGTCGCGTTCAAGAATCAAAGACGGCTCATATATCGGTTCAGACGGCTAAAGCGCCACAGAGCGCGCCAGAACAAGCCAAAGCACATATACAAGCTAGGGGCTGCGTACAGTATCGAGACCTGATCGCACAGTACGACTGGGATCTCGATACTGCCTTAGCGGTGTGCCAGGCAGAGAGTGGAGGACGAGCGGACGCTCACAACCCCGCCAATACAAACGGCTCGGACGATAAAGGACTGTTCCAAATCAACAGTGTGCACGTCGGCCGGCTCATCGGGGACCAAGAACGGTTCAGCCCAACGGCGAACGTCGCAGCGGCCTACGCGATCTACCAAGGCAGTGGCTGGCGAGCTTGGTCAGCATTCAATAACGGAAGCTATAAGAAATTTTTGTAAGGAGGTGATCAATGGGAACTAACTACTATGCGAGGATCAACACATGTCCCACATGTCATAGGCCAGAGGAAGAAATTCACCTGGGCAAAAGTAGCTACGGCTGGCAGTTCTTGTTCGCCTACAACGACGGTGACTACTACAAGGACATCACGGAGCTGAAGGGTTGGCTTAACGGCAAGCAGATATTCAACGAGTACGACGAGCCCGTGACTCAGGACGACTTCTGGAAGATGATCGAGAGCAAGCAGGTCGCGGTCGATCCGGAACAAGGTCACTTCATGGTTATTGATGGCTATAAGTTCATGAACGGGCAGTTCTCATGAGCCACACAATCCTGCTTCAGGGCGAGAGCGCAGCCGTGCTGATAAACATCCAGGTTCTTCATCATCGTATAGAGAGCACAATGACCATGTTGGATGTTGACTTTCAAACGGCCCTAGAAATAGTTGTAGCAGCGATGAAGCTACCTATGGACGGTAAGCACGCAAACTGCAGATCAGTTTTGAGATTCAAAGAAGAACCCAAGGGGAGCAACTAAGCTCCCTCTTTTTGTATCCGCTTGATCTCGCTCCCTAAGAACCACTGGAAGCGAGAGCCGGCCTGTTCGGTGATCTCGACCAACCCATAGTGGCGCGTATAAGGAACGGCAGTGCCGCGAAGCTTGCCGACCTGGACTACGGGAGCCCCACCACGGGGGAAGTCGATGATCGCTCCGTCGTCTGGATCGGGACGTGCAAGTTCCGCTTCTAGGCGCGCCATCATCCGGTTCATGTCTTCAGGGGAGCCGTGCTTGTTCACGACATCCATTAGAACATATGTTCGAACACGCGGAGCGCCGATGGCAGCAGCGAAGGAACGGCAAGGCTCGTGAGTCATCCCACTCACGGCCTTGCCGTACCTCACGTATTACTTACCAGATTTGCTGAGCAGCTTCTTCCTCTTCGGCGCTGCGGAGTCGGCTTCTGTCCAGAAGATCGCTGGCCCGCTCGTTGGCCGCTATTGATCCCAAGACTGTCTGCTCGGCCAGGAGGACGTACGCCCAACGTCTGTGTCCCCGCTGGCTTGGTTCAAGCTCATTGATCTGATCGCACCAGGCAATCGCGGCAGCCTGCTTCCGTTGGACGTTGATGTTCGAGAGATCCGAATCGGCCTTGGTCTCGACCACGTAGATCATGCTTTCGGTGCGCACCAAGAAGTCAGGGGAGTACCGGGCAGGCATGCCGTCTGCTTTGAGGTACGGACGCTGAACATAGGTGTGCTTGTACTCGCTGATCTTGCAGATGGCCTCGACGTAGGTGTCCTTCTCGGACCACTCCAGGAACTTCCGCTCCAGACCGCCGCCGTGGGTCGGTACAGGCAGCTTCGGATAGATACACTTTGTCATCGAAACGCAGGATGACGTTCTAATACTGATCGAGCTAACCTCGGAAAGGCTGCGGTGCAGCACTTCCGCAACAGCGACAACCTCTTGGTTTAGGGCCTCGACCAGCGCGGTTGCGACGTTACCGGCCAGATCATTTGTGACGGCATCCCAGAGCAGAATTCGCCAGTTCTCTTCCTCGAGCGGATTGAACTCCATATCGAAGAAGCGATGGCGAATATAGGTATCGATCCACCCGAGCAATTGAGGTCGATACATCTGCAACAACGGGTACTCGGAAAGATCGCTGTACTTCTTGGGGCTGCTGGTCATCGAAGCACGACGGCCACCAAGGGCTTCAGCAATGCGGATAGTCATTCGGCTCAGGAAGTCGTTATATCCAGTGGCCGTCATGACGCCGCCGTTAACACGGTAATCACCGAACTGTGTCTTCGTCTGGGCGTCTTCGGATACGAAACGATCACCCAGGCCCACGATGCGTTTAGCTTCCGCAAATTCAACGCGGGAGCGCGGAAGCTGGTAGGGATCGAGCATTGGCGCCGTGATTTCTTCTTCTCTGTCCCTGACCATCATCGGGATGTGGAAGTCGAACGCTTCATAGCCCTCGCGCAGTCCGATAACCTCAAGGTCGCCCGTGGCGGTCGAACCTCCGTTAGTGTCGTCGCCAACCGTCCCGGCGAGGCCTGCCTCCATCAGTTCGTCATAGAACTGTGTGAAAGCCGGGTGCTCAACGACAAACAGGACATCGAAGTAGTTATCAGGTTCTAGCCGCTGCGCGATCCGCCGGCGGTTCTCCTGTTTCATCTCATCGATCTGTTCGTCACCACGCCACATCAAGCGCAAACCGCGGCCAATCGTCTGCTCCAACAGAATGCCGGAGGTATTAGCGCGAAGTGGCACGATCACCGAGATGTTGTTGACATCAAAGCCCTCACGGAGCATCAGAACGCTGACGATCACCTTTGGGGACTTGTGCCGGTCAACGTCGAAGAGGCGCTCCCTGGCGGCGTCCCATTCAGGTTTTGACAGCTCACCTTTACGGTCAGAGTCGATAACCAGCACGTCTTCCGCAGCAAGCCCTTCAGCTAGTAAGAAGCTTTCCACAAACCGAGTGACGGACGTTTCCTCACAGATAACCATGAGCTTCGGGTGCTTATTTGGGTCGACGCCTTCGAACTTCTCTTCGAGCATCGCAAGCTTGGTTAGGCCTGCTCGGATCATCACTCGCTGGCCAGACGACAGGCCGATGACTCTGTTCTTGCTGTCACGCTCTGCGTTGAAATCGAGCGGCATGGTGGCGATCTCTTTGCGCCTATCCAGTGCCAGGGACTTCACCAATCCCTGCGCCATGGCTTGTTTGAGATCGAAGTCAACAACGATATGCGGGAACCACTTGCGCCCCTTTTTAGCGCCAGTGCCCGTCTCGTTGTAAGGCGTTGCCGAGAAGTCGACCTGGATAAACCTGCGTCCCTTGGTAGAAGCGATCTCAGTGAGACTCTTCTGCCACTCGACTTCGCTGACCTGCTGGCCCTTTTTGATCGAGTGGATATGGTGAGCCTCATCGTTGAACGTCATGAGAGCCGGCAAATCTTTCAGCCACTCCAGCGGGCCGCCACGAGTGAACTTCCGGTCCAGTGAACTCAGAGAGTTACCAGCAGTCGTACCAGGTCGCACAGGGAAGAAACTATCGATAGCCGCTTTGGCATCGATAGCCGCGCCTGGTACGTCGTCGTCATCACCCACGAAGTCAGGGTCTTCGACGCCTGCCAGCAGATGCCAGTTTGCGATGGCGATAACGCCGTTGCCGGTTACCTTGCTGCCAATCTCTTCCTTTGTCGCGACCGATGACTGGACAAAGCCAAAGACGCTCTCGCGGTAGTTGTCCGGGATAAAGATGTCCTGATTGAGGAAGATATCGGACGTTTCAAAATCACGGACGCCGTTCCGTTCTTTACCAAGGAAGGAATCAAGCAGCCGGTCGTAGACTATCAGGCCAGGAGCAACCACTAAGAAGTTGGACGTAAAGCGCTCGTCTTCGGGGTACTCCTTGTGGTTCAAGTACTGCCACACGAGCAGCGCGTTCAGTACCCAGGTCTTGCCCGTACCCGTAGCCATCTTGGCGGCGTACTTCGGATGGTTATTGGAGGGGCGAGTAACGTCGCCCAAGATGTCCCCATCAAGCAGTGCTTCAGTGGCCAGCTCTCTGTACAACGCTGCGAGGTTTGGTGCCTTCAGTACTTCGTGGGCATAGATCACGTGCAGGATGGCTTCACGCTGTCCGTCGTGGAAGTTTACGTTCCTCAGGCGAACGTAGTCATCCTGAAACCAGAACTTCAACAGCTCGGCCGTGACAGGCGTAACCTCGTCCATCAAGGCGGTGGGCTGGCCTTGAGCAATGTCTGCGATCTGACTGCCAACGACATCCCTAAGCGCGACGGCAAGGGGAAAGTTGCCGGGACCAACTACCGTCATGAATCAACCTCTACATTCTCGATGATGACCTCAGATTCATAGCCGAACACATCAACTGCGCGGACACAGACACGCCGCCCCGCAGGTTTGAAGGGCACGCTTACTTCAGCCTTGGTTATGACGCGCAGCTCGTCAGCATCGTTCTCGGTGTTGCCGCGGTAGTCCTGCCAGACCGAGCGGAAGACCTGACCGTCGTAGTCAGGATCGATGGCCCAGTATTCGATCAGCGCCAGCGGTTCGTTGTTCATGACATCAAGCAACTGGGCACGGTTCTTCTCATCGAGGTTGATCGCATCCGGTGACAACAAGACGTAGTTATCCAGGTTCACCGTGATGATTTCGCCAAGGCCAGATTTTTGCCGACCTACGACGCTGGCGTTGAGATACTGCAGAGTAGAGAAGCGCACGTCATCAGCCAACTTATCGACTGAGCTCTTCTTGCTGATCCGGTCAAGGAGATCCGGTGGGATTACCCGCACCTCAAGTCGTTCATCATTGAGGGCGTCAATATCGTGGCCAATAGAGTCCGCGAAGTTCCAACCAAGAACGTAGACCTTATCGAAGCCACCCATGACGGACACCCTGGCTTGCTGGGCGCGACGCAGCACGGCACCTGTGACCTGAGCGTTCGGGCTTGTGGCGATAACCAGCGCCTTCTCATTTGGAATGCGTCCCAGTGAACCATGCTGATTGACTTCAGCTGGGAGCGGTACAGCCCCGAAAAGTCGCAAGACTACCTGAGCGAGCTGCCCAACCCTGAACTTCCTGCCAAGTACCGATTTCGCCTGCTCTACCTGGTAGTCGCCAATGGCTTCGTAGGCGAAGGGGCGAGCATCCTGGTCAATGAGACGCTTCCTCGTGATCATCACGGAGGGCTTACCAAGGTCGCTCACTATCCAACGCCGGCCAAGTCGTTCTGCCACGGAAGCGGTTGTGCCCGAGCCAGAGAAGAAATCAGCGACGATATCGCCTTCATCCGTAGACGCTTGGATAATGCGTTCTAGAAGTCGCCCTGGCTTCTGTGTGCCATACCCGAGTGTCTCGCCCTTTTGAAGGGTCTGGATATCCGTCCAAACGTCACGGGAGCGGACGCCTTCGGGGTTGAGGTAGATCTTCTTCTGGGGAACCCGGCCAGCCTTGACCCAGAGCAGGCCCTCTTCGAGCCACTTCAGAGCTGTCTCCATTGGCATGCGGTAGCCGCCGGCCGGGGTCTTCTCGCCTAGTCCAAGGTCGTAGATGTAGCCGCCACCGCCAGGGTTATCGATCGGACCAAGGCGGTACTGACCGATCTCGTCAGTCTTTAGACGCTTCTCATTCGATTCAGCATGGGATTGGAATACGTCATTCCAAACGATCTTCTTGGGATTCTTACGGTAGAAGAAAATCGTGTCGTGCGACTTGATGAACTTCTTGTTCTTAGCAGAGGAGTCGCCAATCGCACCTGGCCAAACGATCTCGTTTACGAAGGACTCTCGTCCAAAGACCTCATCGAGGATGATCTTCAGGTAGTGAGCTACACGGTAGTCGATGTGAACGTACAAGGAGCCGGTTTCGGCAAGCAGCTCACGCATCAAAACAAGGCGGGGAACGATCATCGCGATGTATGACGCTGTGCCATCTGACCATGTATCCGAGTAAGCGAACTGCTCTAAGACAGTCGGCTTCTGGTCAATAGTCGTCCCAGGCAGAGTGATCTTTGTTCGGTAGTCTGCCTTGGAGTCGAATGGGGGATCGATGTAGATGAGGTCAATCTTGCCGCGAAGAGACGGACGATCGTCATCCCCTGCCAGGAGCGCAGCCATAGCCAGCAGGTTGTCGCCATAGATGAGCTGGTTGGGCTGTTTACCCTCTGATTCATCACGCTCCAGGAGGCGGATGAGGTCGTCGCCAGTCACGTCTTTATTTGGTATCACCAGCTCACGCGTCTGGAGCGTCACGCGGTTACGTCCCTCTAGCTGCTCCAGGTATTGGGATGCCCTACGCTTGCCATCGGCCACGATGCCAGGCAAGTACTCCAGCAGTGTCTTGCTCAACTGTCCTCCATTATGTTTCGGTGCTCGTCAAACTCTACCGGTGGCCTGTATGGGCGGTAGCCCCCGGCCGGTGCTACCAGCTCCACATCCCGAACCTTGACGGGGCGCCGTGCCGGCAGCCTACAGCGGGGTGGTGACAAACTTAGGCTTTGACGTACCGGAGTCGCGAGTACTGAAGCGCGCGTACGTCAAACATCTGAACAGCTGGGAGGCAAAAATTTGTCCTGCGAGTGCGAAGTTGGCATAGCAGTTGAGGCCGCCAAAGACGGGCTCTACTTGTCGCCTGGAATTGCCTTTGACTGGATCGGGACAAAGGGGCCTTACGGCCTCAGCGGTGACACTCATCAGGTCTTCGAACCGATCATGGAGATAGCAGTAGCTCTCGGGGCTGACTTGGACGCAATGCGGCTGGCCAAGCGCATTTCACGGCCTAGGGCAGACCTGATGCACAAGGAGTCTGGGGTCATCATCGAAGTGGATGAGATCCAACACTTCACGTCTCATCGCCTGACGACGTTTGAAAGCTACCCACTTGACTCGCCCTGGGGATTCGACGTGGATGAGTACCGGGACCTATGCCGCAAGCATTCAGTACGTGGTGACACTGCATGGGCGGGAAAATATACCCCGACGTTTGGACCTAGAAGCCGTGGAAGACACCGCGCCTTCTATGACGCACTTAGGGATCTATCCATTCCCGCCGCTGGTCTGCCACCGGTTATCAGGATTCCCGTTCCTGACCGCGACGTGGAGAAGGCTTGGAAAAGCAGCCGAGACAGGGTTCGCTCTGCTATTGAGGCCGCTCAGGCTGGATAGATCACTCTTTTAATTTGAAGCCGTCTGTGCATAAATAGTGGCAAGATATGCCAGACCAAACGACACCAGACACACCAGAAGAAAAGAACAAGGGCGGACGCCCACTCAAGTTCAAGACCGTTGACGAGCTCCAAGTAGCGATCGACTCCTACTTTGATGCGTGCGATCCACACCTGGAGTCTCGTCTGGTGGAGTCAGGCATCAACGAACGTGGCGAAACAATCTTTGCCCAGCGCAAGGTGATGACCGAGCAGAAGCCATACACCGTCTCAGGCCTGGCAAGAGCGCTGGGTATTCATCGTGAAACGCTCGTCAATTACAAGGAAAGCGACCAGTTTTCCGACTCGGTCATGGCCGCTTACGATCGCTGCCACGAGTGGGCTGAGAACGCCCTCTTTACGAAGAGTGCCACTGGTGCTGCCTTCAGCCTCAAGAACAACTGGGGCTGGAAAGAGCGTCAGGAGATAGACCACACGACTGACGGTAAGCCGATGCAGGCACTTGTGGAGATCGTCCGTAGTGGGGACAAACCAAGTACGGATTAAGTTCCTCGAAGAATACGAGGAGCTCTTCAACGAGTTTTGGCGCAACATCGTCTTCTACGGTGGCCGTGGCTCTGGAAAGTCGCAGCACGTCGCCCTGGCATTGATCCTTCGTGGTCGACAGAAGCAGCTGCGCATCCTTTGTACCCGTGAGCTGCAAAACACCATCGCTGACTCCGTACACAAGCTCCTATCCGACATCATTAACAACAACGGGTTCACGGACTACGAGATCACCGACAAGATCATCCGGAATACGATCACGGGAACTGAGTTCTTCTTCAAGGGTCTCCGCCACAACTCGACTGAGATCAAATCCACCGAAGGCATCGACATCGCCTGGGTGGAAGAAGCGCAAAGCATTAGCGAGTCGAGCCTCAAGCTGCTCGTGCCAACCGTCCGTAAGCCTGGCAGCCAGCTGATCTACACCTTCAACCGCATGAACGAGCTGGACCCTGTATATGTCCGCTACTGCAAAACGGAGCGTGCCCGTACTTACGTTCGCAAGGTCAACTACGACGTTCTGGAACGTGCCGGCCTTTTCCCAGTTGAGCTGCGCGAAGAGATGGAAGCAGACAAGTCGGCGTCCCTGGATCTCTACGCTCATGTGTGGCTCGGCGAGCCGGTGGCCCAAGGTGACAATGCCATTCTTAGCCGTCAAGCGATCCTGGGAGCCATGGAGCGCACTGTCAACGATGAGGGGGCTGTGGAAGTCGGCGTGGACGTGGCTCGCATGGGTACTGACCGCACGATCTTCAAGATGCGTAAGGGGCTCAGAGATGTCCGCATGAAGTCCTACACCAAGCTCAGGACGACTGAAGTGTGCGACAAGCTTGAGCTGTTTGTGGACCACGACAAGACGGTGCTCATCAAGGTGGACGACACTGGCGTCGGCGGGGGAGTCACTGACGAAATGATCCGCCGCGGTTACAAGGTCATGCCAATCAACTTTGGAGCCAAAGCATCAGACCCTGACAAGTATCCGAACCTCATCAGTGAAGCTTGGTTCTACTTAGCCAGCATCATCGAGACGATCAGCATCGAGATGGACGACGATCTGCTCATGGAGCTATCCAGCCGCCAGTGGAAGATGGACTCGAAGGGCCGGCGCGCTGTCGAGAGTAAGGACGACTACAAGAAGCGTGGGTTTAGGTCGCCGGATAAGGCCGATGCGCTGATCATGTGTTTCTACAACAACGCTATTGGTCCTTTCGAATACACGCCTGAGGCTACGTCTAATGCCTTTGGCGGTGGCATCACATCAGGATTGTTAAACAGCCGCTTCTAGTTTATATTGCAAGTAGATGGCCAGTAATTCTACAAAGAAAAAGAAACTAATAATCAGCCCAGAAATGGGAGACTCTGGAACTCATATTTTCTCTGGCGTTATTACCGGTGAAGAGTACAACTTTGACCTAACCGGCCGCAAAGCTCTCAAGGTGTGGGAGCAGATGCGCCGTGGTGACGCCAGTGTTGGCACATCGCTCAAGGCGATCAAGTACCCGATCAAGGCAACCAAGTTCTTTGCCGCTCCAGCGTCCGACGACGATGCAGACCTAGACGTCTCTGACTTTGTGCACTGGAACCTATTCAGCCGTCTCAAGTGGAAGAAAATCCTAGGGGAGATCCTCACCTACCTAGAGATGGGTTATGCCATCTTTGAGATGGTCTTTGAGGTTGAAGATGTCGACGGCGTTGAGCGCATCGTTCTCACCAAGCTCAGCTTCCGTAAGCAGACAGGTCTCGAATCCTGGCTGGCAGGCCCGGACACGCCAGGCATCACGTTCCGAAAGTCTGATGGCAAGAGCGTAGCGATCCCACTCGAGAAGCTGATCGTATTCACCAACGAGCAAGAGGGTGACAACTATGAGGGTGTCAGCATCCTGCGTACGGCTTACAAGCACTGGTACTACGTAGATAAGTTCGACCAGATCGACGCGGTGGGTCATGAACGCCACTCTCTCGGCGTACCAAAGATCAAGTATCCGAGAACAGCAACTGACGCTGAACGCGAAGCAGCGCGCAATGTCGTGCGCAACCTCCGTGCCAACGAGGAATCGTATGTTGAGGAGCCAGAGGGCTGGGACATCAACTTCATGGATATGCAGGCACATAGCCTCAAAGACATCGGGCCAAGCCGCGACCATCACGACCGGCAGATCTCCAAGAACGTCTTAGCTCAATTCCTGGAGCTTGGTTCAGGCGGCGCCAGCGGTGGTCGCGCGGTGAGCGAGGACCAGCACATACTGCTCAACCAATCCATTGAGTCTGTACTCGACTATGTAGCTGACACGCTCGGCTACGTCGTGAAGACACTGGTTGATCTCAACTTCACCGTTGACCAATACCCGACTATCAAGCATGGCGACGTCAACCAAAAAGACGTTGTCGCCCTTGCCGGCGCCGTAGAGAAGTTCGTGAAGTCTGGGGTTATCACTCCTACTGAGGCAGATGAAGACCACGTGCGGCAACTGATCGAGTTCCCAAAGCTGAGCGATGAAGAGAAGGCTCTACGCACAAAGAATCAGGCAGCAGCTGCGAAGCTCAAAGTCGCGGCCGACGCCTCTGGTCAGCACCAGGAAATCAACGACGACGATCCTACTGACGTGGCAATCCCAACTGAAGCTGGCAAGCTCAAGACGATGGCCGGCAAAGTCTCATCATCACTAACGAGGCTTCTCTATGGCAACAAGAGCAGAACTTCTTAAGGCACGCGAAGAGCTGCACGTAGCCATCCACGCAGCCGAGGAGTGGCAGGAAAGCTACAAGGCGAACCAGGACACGTTCCGGCAGCTTCTCGTGCTTGAGGCGCGCCTAGAAACAGCCTCAGGCGAATACCTTCATGAGCTGGCTACCCGAGCGCAGGGCTACGTTGATTGGTCCCGCTTGCCTGAGCCGATCAAAGCCGACAGCGGGCCAGTGCTCAATAACGACGATCCAGTCTGGAAAGCTGAAGAAGTCATTCTGACTGCTGCCATCATCGACATCATCACCGAGCTAGTGGCCACCGGAGCTGTAGCCGGTGAAGCCCTCTACGGATATCCAGCAGGCTACGCAGCCATGGAGTACGCCACGCTCGACGTTGCCATTCAGAGTGCCGCCCGTTGGCATACCGCACAGCTGGTCTCCCAAGTTACGAACACGAGCCGCGATCTCATTCGCCAGGCGGTGGCTAAGAGCATTGCTATGAGGGAGGACGTTCACGAAGCCAGGCTTCGAATCTTGGAAGTCATCGACAACCCGATACGAGCTGAACTCATTGCACAGACGGAGCCAGTCAACGCTTACCAGACAGGGCTCAAGCACTATGCAAAGCAGACAGGGGCGGTGACTAAAACCTGGGACGGACTCAGCAGCGCCTGCAAGATCTGCTCGCCGCTCATCGGTAAGACGATACCCATTGACGATCTGTTCCAGCTGCCCAATGGGAAGGAAATTGATAGGCCTGCCGGCCACGTTCGTTGTAGATGCTCTCTGATCTATGACTATTAGGAATTATTACTATTGACTTCTGTTGCCATATTTAAGACATTAAGGACATATGGCAATAAAAGCATTTCACAACCTAGTAAAAATTAGCGCAGATTCTCAAGGCAATGCGCCTAAGACTATCGAGCTACTTCGCACCGGTACATGGAACACACCATGGCACGGCGAGTTTGAGATCACTCCTGATGACATCCAGCAGTTCATCATCAACGCTAACCAGGGTGTTGGTCTTGTAGAGGCAGATCCTAAGATTCCTCTGAACTACGGCCACGACTCTTGGGACAAGGCAGCCGGTTGGATGCCGAAGCTCTACGCCAGCGAAGATGGCTCCGCTCTACTTGCTGATCCTGAATGGACTCCCGCCGCTGAACAAGCGATCAAAGACGGTGAGTGGAAATTCATTTCTCCGGAATTCAACCCTCGCTCTTACCCATGGGAAGACCCCGAGCAAGAGTACAACTTTGTCAGCAACGTGCTCACGGGTGCTGCACTCACCAACATCCCTCTTTTCAAGAAACTGAAGCCAATCACGGCATCGCGTTTGCCCAACAAGAAAGTGAAGGCGAGTGCCGCTGGCAACAGTGATAACAGTAAAGGAGAACACATGAAGCTAGAAGAAATTCTTGCCAAAGAAGTTGCCGACTTGAACGACGAAGAAAAGACGTTCCTGGGCGAGCACAAAGCCGAGCTGACAGCTGAACAGCTGACTACGTTCGGACTGGCAGAGGAAGCCCCTGAAGTACCAGAGACTCCCGAAGAGCCAGAAACTCCAGAGGTTCCAGAAACACCTGAAACCCCTGAAGTACCAACAGAGCCTACAAAGGTTGAAGCTAGTGCCATCACGGGAATCACAGCAGACGAGCTAGCTCAGCTCCGTGCAGACGCAGCTGCTGGCCGTGAGGCACAGCAAAAGCTCGCACAAAGCGAAGCAAGTGATTTTGCATCAGCCCGCATCAAAGCAGGCCAGATTAAAAGCGGACAGAAGGCTGACCTAGTCAAGATCCTTCTCGCCTCACGCGGTGACGATCGCAAGACACTGGAGACGTTCCTCGAATCTCTACCAGAGAACAAGCTCGTCACAGCCGGCGAACTTGGCGACGGTGGCGCAAACGTGGTGGCTGACGCTGCCCAGGTTGTGCATGAGCGAGTCCAGAAAGTTCTGGCGGACGCTCGCGCAGCAGGCGGCAAGTCAAAGACATACGCCGAGGCCCGTAAGGAGGTGCTCGACGCCGACGAAACACTAAAAGATCAGCTCAAGGAGGAGCAATAACATGGCAGCATTCCAACCAGGTGAACGCTACAGCGCTACCGCAGGTGCAGACCTGACCGGCAAGCAGTATCACATCGTCAAACTAGACGCAGACGGCAAAGTCGTTCTTGCGACAGCAGCTACTGACGCCATTCTTGGTGTCTTGGACAACGCTCCAGTAGCAGGCCGCACAGCAGACGTGGTTCTGCTCAACGGTGCAGGCTCATTCAAAGTGAAACTCGCAGCTAACACTGCAAAAGACGCTTACATCACTACCAACGGCAGCGGTGAAGCAGTCGTGACGTCGACCGCGGGTAACCGTGTCATCGGTCGTCTGGTTCGTGCAGGCTCAGCCGGTGCGATCGCCGAATACATCAAACTAAACGAAAAGTTCTAAGGAAGGCATAACTGAATATGGCCAATCAACCTACCTACGTCGATCAACCACTTACAAATGTGGCCAACGCGTGGTTCAACGATCAAGAAGACTTCATCGCTGAGAAGCTATTCCCAGTGGTGCCAGTCACCAAACCAACGTTCCTAATCCCAGAGTTCGGCAAGGAAAACCTCAACCTTCCAGCTAACTCTGTGCGCACAGGTCTCTCGAAGGCTAAGAGCATCTCACAGACTCGTTCATACAAGAACGCTCAGCCACTTGAAGAGCACGCTCTCTCGGGTTACGTCACTAAAGAGGACTACCAACTTACTGACGATCCGTTCAACCCTGAGTCAGATGAAACAGAAAACATCTTGTCTGTCATGGCCCTCATCGACGAGAAGGCGCTTGCTGACAAGCTAACTGATACGGCAGTCGTCACTAACAACCGCACCCTCACAGGTACAAGCCGTTGGTCTGACTACGCTAACTCGAATCCGTTTGAAGACATCAAGACAGCGGTTACTTCTAGCAAGTTCTTGAAGTACAACACAATGGCTTTGAGCCGTGAAGGCTACCTTTCACTGATCAGCCACCCAGACATCTTGGACCGCCTCAAATGGGCACAGGGCGGTGCAGTGAGCCTTGAACAGCTCAAGCAACTGTTTGGTCCGTTCGGTATCAAGAACATCTACATCGGCCAGGCTCGCGCCAACTTCGGTGAAGAAGGTCTCGATGATGACATCCAGAACATCTGGGGCGACGACGTACTCTTTGGCTACGTAACCGACAAGCCAAGCCGCAAGAGCGTCAACGGTGGTTACAAGTTCCAGCTCAAAGACGCTCGTGAAGTCACGAAGGAAGCGAAAAACAACCCATCTCATTCAGAAATCGTGGTCACTGACTACTACAACTACGAGATGATCATGGCCGACGCTTGGTACCTACTAAAGGACGCGTTCGCGACTGGAGCTTAGTCGTATGGCTAGTGGAATCAGCAAGATCAAGTACATGGTGGGAGCAATCGCTCCTACCAACCTCAGGACCGTAGCCGTCACCGTGAATGCAGCCGCAACCAGCGGCTCTGCAACGGTGAAAGCCGGCGCCAAGATCCTCGGCATCCTGCCAGCAGGCAACCAGGATCAGTTCGTTGACAACGTAGCGCTAAGCGACACGACCCTCACCGTTACCCTTAGCGCCGCGGCGACTGCGAACAACACTTTCAACGTAACCGTGCTGGAGGTATAGCCATGGCGGACACAGTAAAAGGTACAGCCAAGAGCGAGATCAAGCTCGACGGTGTTGTCTACAAGGCAGGGGATACCCTCGAAGCCCCGAAAGCGACTATCAAGCGATTGATCCGTATCGGAGTACTCGAAAATCCTGCAGTCAAAGCAGCAGCAGAAAAAGCTGCCAAGGCTGAGACCAAAGCAGCTGAAGCTCAGGCTAAGGCGATCACGGACGAAGCGACCGCTGAAGCAGACAAGATTGTGAAAGCAGCTGAAGCTCAGGCTAAGGAAGTGACTGACACTGCTCTAACTGAAGCAACGGCTAAAGCTGAAAAGCTCATCGCTGCCGCAGAGGCTCAAGCAGACAAGATCGTGAAAGATGCACAGGAGGCCGCTAAGAAGGCTTCTGAGACAAAGACGACCGCTGCTACTAAATAGAAGCCCGAACGTCACACAGCACACGAGAGCGCCCAATACGGGCGCTCTTTCAATTCTCTTAGCGTTTGCGCTTCATGCCTAGTTGCTTCTGACGTGCATCGCGCAGCTGACCGATGTCCTTAATGACTTGCCCGGTCAACTCCATGGAACCTGTACTTCCCGCAACGCCGTGGGCCATTAACACTGTCATGCAGCTCTGATGGAGCCGGTACGCTTTCTCTCCGACGTCATCATTTGCGATGTCACGTAGCTCCTTGAGGGCTTCGCTAATCGCCAAACTGTGTCTGGAGAGTCTCACGGCTTCCGTGTCATTCCCCATGGAGTCCCACTTGTGGTAGAACGTTGGGTCCGTGAAAGGCATGGCCTCATCTTCGATGATCAGGCACTGCTTACGTATCTCTTTATGCCATTGCCGTGCATCCGCCCGTTTCTCAGATTGGAAGATGTTCACGACCTTCATGATGCTCGTGCCCAACTTGCCCAGAAACGTTAATTCAACAGACAACTGTTTCCCCCAAACGTTTTTCTTAAGTGTAGCGAGTTGCGTCACGAGAGAACTCTTCTTACTGTTTATGCCCCGATCCGCCATGCGCGTGCGTTAGTCGTTCACCTATGTCATTCACCAGTGCACCGGAAGCCTCCTTGAGCGCCTTCTCGGTAGCAGGGTCCAGAGTCTTGACCTCGATGATGCCAACACCGCTGGCGGCACGGAGCGTGTTGATGAAGTTCAGCTTCGCACTCTCAAAGTCTCGAATGCTGCCAGCTACTTCTTCTTTTTCAAAGCCTGGAATCATCAAGATTAGGCAGGCGTTGAAGAGGGCTTGCCCGGTTTTCAGCGCATCTTCCTGAGCAAATAACTCGAATTTCCGCCACTTGGCACGGAGGTCGATAAGCGCATCGTGAATGGCGAGCAGGTACTCACTCGAGGGGAGCGCTCGGTGCTCAGACTCCTGCCCTTTTACCACTTCAGCCAAATGAGTAGCTGCTTCGAGATACTCCAGGCCAACTGACCGTGTGTCGATCATGATGCGCTCGGCCTTATCTCGCTTTGCCTTGCGGTTATCGCTTGCTCGCGTCGAGAGAAACGCTATGACGGCACCGATGAGCAGGAAGACGCCTGCCATAAGGGGAACGCCCCACCAGGGCGCACCAGTGTCGGGCATGTTGATGATGACAGGGGGAGGGGTTGCGAGCACGAAGTGATCTTCTCATGCCCGGCGTGGTGGCTCATGTTGTTGGCGTCAGCGCCCCAGCAAGTAACCAGCGAGCAGTAGGCAGATGCCGCCAACAATCAGGAGACCCTTGTCATTGGTGGCATCTTTGAGCCCTTTCCACGACGGCAGGTGAGACTTCATCCAAGGACCAAACCTCTTGTACCAGCGCTTCTTTCCTATCTTGGACGCTGGCAACTTCAACGTCAGGCGTACTTGATCTACAACCTTCTGCCGAGTTGCCCAGTACTCTTTCGAGTGTTCCCCGGGGTCATCGCCTATGCCGGCTTGAAGGATAACTACGTAGTGCTTCCTGGCTGCGCCAATCAAGGGGTCAGGTGCCACAAACGAAAGCGGCTGTAGAGCCTTAGAAGCAGCGTTACGGGCAACACGGTTCGCTTCTCCTGCCTCTGAGAGCCTCTCTACCTTGTCGCGGGAAGTCTTCTGCGCCAAGATCTTGGCGTATTCCTTCTCCGACTCCCAGTAGGCGTCAGCTTTGGTAAGGAAGGCTGCGCCAGCTTCGCGAATCTCGGCGTCAAAGCGACGCGACAGTTCGCGCTTGGACTTCACTGCTTCTACGATCGCGGCCGTGATAAGGCTGATCAAGGCACCGATGATGAGGAAGCCTCCGGCGATGGCTGCTTCGCCCCACCATGGTCCCTCTTTAGCTGTTAGAAACTCCCACATCTTGCGCACACTACCATTCAGCTAGTGCGACTCTTTTAATTGCAGTGCGTTGGTGTTTAAATGGGGATATATGGCAAGTAAGCTCCGCATCGACTCATTCCATGAAATCAACATCGTTGAGCGCGGTGAGCTTAGTTCGGACTACGTTGCTGAAGCGACAGCGATCCTTCTCAGGAGCACACAAGGCTTCGTAGCTGGCCAGACTATCTACGTGGGCGCGTTAGCTCGTGAAGGCGTGGAGAAGGCCGTCGTTGAGTCGGTTGCTGATGAGACGACTATCAACCTGACTGAAGCACTCAAACTGCCACACGCGCGCTACGACGCGGTCACAGCCGTACTTGGCGATCAGATCCATGTCTATCGAGCCGTCAATGTCCAAGACGCTGTGCCTGACGACGGGAGTTTCTCAGTCCTGGCAACACGTGCAATCGATCCCGACCAGCAATCTACTTACTTCGCGGACTCAGCTGGCTCATCAGGGTACTGGTACCGATTCACCTACTTCGACCCGACAACTATGGCGGAAACACCACTGACTGCTCTCGATGCTGTTCGTGGCCAGGACTTCCCTCACTACGCCTCTCTCGGAGACATTCGGCAAGCAGCGGGGCTTCAGAACGCGTTCAACCTAGCAGATCGCACCGTCGAACTGTGGCGCGGTATCGCTGAAACTGAGATCAACAGTGCACTGGCTGGCGCATATACGGTGCCGTTCAACCCAGCGCCGGCCATCGTGAAGAGCCTGACTCTAGAGCTCGCTGCTGCACTTCTTCTGGTGGATGCCTATGGCAACGGCGCTTACGGAGCTCGCCTTAAGGACGCCAGGGCCAAAGTGACTGCATACGGAGACAAAACAGCAGTTGTCACGGACGAAAACGGGCAATCTCTCTCGACATCGAACTCAGTCACCGGCTATCCAGACGCAAACGCACCCCGATCGTTCTACATCGGGCAGAGATTCTAGCGATGAGCACGATCAACGTACGGATTGAGGGCGACAAGGAGCTCGTGCAGAAGTTGCGCGACTTCGCTGGTGGTCAGCTAGACCTAACTCGCTCAATGGGTGCAACCGGCCTCTACCTGACGCGCTTCTTCGCCGGCGAGGTTTTCGCTTCTCGTGGTGGCGTCATCGGTAAGAGATGGCCTCGGTTAAATGAGAACTATGCCGAGTGGAAAGCCCGCCGCTGGCCAGGCCGTCCACCGTTGATCCGCACCGGTCTTATGAACCGCAGCTTCAAACACAAGTCCACACAACTCACGACATCGCTCTGGAACGAAGCCCAATACTTCGACTACCACAACGATGGCCGGGGCGTTCCGCAGCGCGTGATGATGCGTATTGACCAGACCCGTGAAGCCAGGATCGTGAAGTACATCGCCTCTGACCTGACCACGCAAATGGATCAACAGGGGCTGATCTAGTGTTTGCGGAATCGGAAAGCAGCACCAGCCGAATCCTTCAATTGATGAAGGACACTTTTGGCGAACGATTCACGACCTACTACGACGGTGATCCTGAGGCGATCCCTACGTTCAACTTGCCCTGCATCGTCGTCACCCAAACGACTTCGGATATCACGGAGGGTGCCATGAACGAGGACGACGTGACAGATGAGATCACTGTAAAGGTGGTCCTAAACAAGCGTGATGACTTCACTGGCGACAAGGTAGACCCTCTCAATCTCACCGATAAGAAGATCCGTGACCTGGTGATGATGCGGGATCTAGAGACTAGAAAGTACGACACAAAGACCGTTGTCGGTGCTATCCGAAACTATGGGATAGATGGCGCCCGTCAGGACGAGGGCATTGATGCCGTTGCGCCTAGCCTCAAGATTGAATTCGGAATAAATCCTCGCCCCGCTGCTAACGCCGACTACGCGGATTTAACATCAGAAGGACACGTCACGTTCTCTATTCGATACTCGCTCGATACTGATTAGCCTTTAACAAGTAACGTGATTGATATACATTGAAGTCATGGCAAAGCAACCCCAAGATCATAAGTCAAACATTGAAGTAGCTGAAGCCATCGTTGCACCTAAACGAAAATACTTTCTCCCAATAGAAGGCGTAACCGTTGAAGCTGACGATGAGCTAGAGGCTGCCAAAAAAGCAAAGCAGCAGAAAGAAGCAGAGGTAGGTGATGACAGCATTTAATTCATACAAGAAGAGGCGCGAGGCGATCGTTATCGGTCCTGAAAGCGCGCCAGGAACAGTGGCCACCAAGCAGTATTCGTTCCGTTGGCTCGAAAAGGGTCTAAAAGCGATTCCAGGCATCATCGAGAATGAAAGCGCTATGGGCTCAGACGTCAAGATCAACGACAGCGCGATCGACCTCTGGCACTCCGAAGGGCCACTCGGCGGCAAGGTGACTGAGGATGGCATCGGTTGGCTCGCAACCGGCATGTTCAACAAGGTGACAACCACAGGAGCGGGTCCATACGTCCACGTCTTCAGCCGCGACAAGACCGTCGCTCGCCGCACGCTGTCAGTCTGGGACGTTCGACCTGTTAGTACCCGTCTCTACAAGTCCTGCTACATGGACAACCTCTCGGTCAGCCTTGAAGTAGGTGAGCAGGGTGCATGGCTCGAAGCGAGCACAGCGCTAAAGGGCTGGAAGCACGAAGACACTACTGGTGTGACTCCAGCCTTCAAGATCGGCGAGAAAGAGTTCACCAGCCGCCAGGTTGAGGTGTTCCTAGCTGATGACGTTGCCGGCCTAACAGCAGGCAAGATCAAGCCGAAGAGCATCAACATACAGATGGAAGAGGGCGTCACAGTCGACCACTCGCTCGGTGAAGTCGATGACGATCCAGAGTTCGATAGCGCTCCAGCTGAAGCCAAGGGCTCAATGGTGATCAAGTACCGCAAGACTGATTACGAGGATGGTTACTTCACCAACAAGATCCATGCACTCAAGGTTATAGCGACTAACGGCACATCAAAGGTCGAGTGGCTCGGAACTAAGGTGCGCTTCCGCGAGCTGACTGACTCTGACGGCCGCGATGACATTGTGACGCAAGAGATCAGCTTGTACTTTGAAGCAGATGAAAACAACGCTGGTAAAGACATCGAGATGACCGTCACCAACGACGTTGCATCTTACGAAGCCTAATTCCATTGCCCTAATAGACGCCGCATGATTAACTAGTGGCGTCTATTTTTATTAGAAAGGATTATATGGGATTAAACATTGTTGCAACGCGTAAGTACAGCCTAAAGGGATTTGCTCAAGGATGGGACGACTGCTTCGTTATTGTGAAAGCTGCTAATGAGAGCCAGCGCAGGAGCTATGCAGATGGCCTCATGACCAAGCGAGCGGAGATGCAGCAGGCGATCGCTGAGCAGGACAACGCGAAGATCCAAGCACTTGGTTCTGAGTTGGATGCTGCTGCCGAGGAAGCAGTCAAGGAGTTCGCCCTTGAACTCATACAGAGCGGCATGGTGATGAGTACTAACGATGAGGGCGTAGCTGAGCTCGTTGCATTTGAAAAGTCTGATGCTCCCAAAGTTATCGAGGCGCTAGGCTTTGCATGGCTCAACGACATCGTGGGTGTGGCCACCGGTACTGACCGTTTAAAAGCGAAGACGAACTAGCCAGGTACGGCGAAGCGTTCGAGGATTACTTCAAGCATCGCGTCGAACTCCGGACGCTCCCAGAAGACATACAGAAGGACATCCTCGACCTTGAGTACCGGGAGAGGTTCAATCTCAGCGTAGAACAGTTCGATCGCGAGCCGTGGGAAGCCGTTTATCTGGCTCACCTCAAGTGGAGGCTAGTGGCTGAACGACAATCAGCGCAACAAGCTCCGGGTGATAGTAGCGACGATAACTGGGGCTTTGAATAACAATACTCAATAGACGGCTAGCTATAGCAGCTAGTCGTTTTGCATGTTAAATTGAAGATATAGAGACAGATATAAACAACTGTCACTGAGCAATACCACGTGGCTAATAAGATCAATATCGTTATTTCAGCAGAGGACAAGGCTTCAAAGCCTATTCGAGGCGTGGCTGATGAAATGGACGGCGCCAGCGGTAAGTCTGAAAAGTTCAGCCAGGCGTTATCAGGACTCGGCAAGGTCGCGGCCATCGCTTCTGCGGCCGTTGGCACAGCAGGGCTCGCAGGTGCTGTCTTCGGGCTGAAACAGGGTTTTGAGTTCAACAGCCAGGTCGAGCAGGCTCAGACCAAACTTATGGCCTTCATGAAGGACGGCGACAAGGTTGCCAAGACCCTCTCCTGGGTAAAAACAGAAGCTGCTGGTACGCAGTTCAGTTTCACCGACTTGGCTGACGCTGCGGCCAATCTGACTCCAGTCGCTAACTCGTCTGGTCACTCCCTCGAAGACCTGGTTCGTCAAGCCGAAATACTCGCAGCTCTAAATCCAGAGCAAGGCCTGGGTGGTGCGATGTTCTCGCTGCGTGAGGCATTGTCGGGCGACTGGATGTCGATTATGGACCGGTTCAACATCCCGCGTACCAGGATCAACCAGCTAAAGGCTGAGGGCGTTCCGGCCATGGAGATAATCAGCCGCACCCTCCAAGAAATGGGTATCGACTATTCACTGGTAGCCAAGCAGGGCCAGACCGTCTCCGCTCGATGGGAGCAGATAACCGACAAGCTCCGCATGATGGCTGGCCAAGCGACCAAACCAATCTTTGATCGGGTGTCACAAGAACTCGGAATCCTTGGAGGGTTCGACTATACAGGCCTTGGTAATAATCTCGCTGGCATCGTCTCTGGTGCAATCACGGCCTTCGATGAGTTCATACCTAAGGCAGTCGAACTTGGCAGGCAGGTAGGCGACTATCTGGGGCCGAAGATGCAAGGACTCTGGTCTGTCGTTGCTGAGAAGCTCATTCCGGCACTCGGCCGACTGTGGAAGGAAGTCCTTGAGCCACTCATGCCGGTCATCGGCACAACCCTCGTAGTAGCGCTGGGCGCAGCGGCTGATCTTTCTGGAATATTCCTAGGCGCGATAAGCGGGCTGTTGGACTTCCTGTCAGCTAATCAGTGGATCATATGGGGCGCTGTGGGAGCGTTCGCTGCATTCAAGGGCGCGCTTGCCATCGAAGAAGGCAAGAAGGTTTTCAGCGAAGCAATGGACATCATCCACGGCAAGATTGACGGGGCATCAGGGAAGCTAAACGGCCTAAACACTAACCTCGGAAGCATCGGGTGGGCGGCTGCTGGAACAGCGGCAAGTATCGCTCTTCAGATCATCATCGATAAGACCCTCGAGACCTTAGGTGTGATCTCTGATCTTGCTGATCAGCTCGACCGCACTAAAACGCAGGGCAGTGAAACAGACGCAATGATGAAGAAGCGTTTTGAGAACGGTGAGATCAGCGAGAAGACCTACCAAGGCTACATAGAGAAGACGACTCAGACCGCAAGGAACTCGGTTCAAGATATGAACCACATGTACGACGGGTTCTTTGGTCCTATGAATCGCTCCTTGGACAACCTATTCGGGCGCATCACAGGTAGAGAGGAATCCCTCAAGGGCAGTGGGTTTGGTGGATTCGCTACTGGAACAAGCTACGCACCTGGCGGCATGGCCCGAGTAGGTGAGCATGGTCCTGAGAACGTCTATCTGCCACGAGGTGCTCAGGTGACTCCCGCTTATAGGAGCGGCAACCAAGGATCTAGCGGCGCGGGCGGCCACACAGTGATCATCCAAAACATGAACGTCAACAACGGAGAAAATCCACGAAGAATATTTGAAGAAATCGGGTTCGCCCTGGAGCTCGCATCATGAAGATTTGGCTAAACGACTACCTACTGAACGACCAGAGCAATCGCACTTACTTGAAGGAACCAATAGAGGGTCTAGAGCTCCCTGGCATCCGTACGAGTGATGGCCAACGATCAGGTCAGCATGGCAGCTACACAGGCGCACAATTCTACGACGCCAGGTTCTTGACGCTGAACGGCCATATCTTCGCCGCAACCATAGCTGAAGCCAAGCAGAAGCGACGCGAGATCCAGAACGCTCTTCCGCTCTACCCGACTCCGATAGTCGTGCGAATCGAAGACGACGACGGCTATGTTTACGTGTTCAACGCCCAGGTGCGGGACTTCAAGATGCCGCTGACACAGTCGAACTTCAAGCACATCTTCAAGCTGGAGCTGAAGGCTGACGATCCAACCATCTATGACGACACAGCCGGCGAAGCTCTGAGTGCCACGGTTTACAAGGCCATCTCTGGCGGTATGCAGTTTACGACTACGAGCCCTCAGTTTGGTTCGAGCTTCTACTTCACTTCAGGTCAGACCAGTGCATCTATCGTGAACGACAGCGCGATTACTGTGTACCCGGTCATCAAGATCACGGGCAAGACGACTAATCCAACGCTGACCAACCTCGCTACGGGGCAGGTCTGGAGTTTGGCTGGCTACTCGGTGGCCGCGGACTCAGTAACCAAAATCGACATGAGCCCTCAGGGCCACGCAGTGACGCTCAACGACGGCAGCGTCTTCTCATACGTACCGCTAGATGCTGAATGGTGGGGCCTCATTCCTGGTCCAAACGTCATCGTCTTCGACAGTGGCTCCGGATCAGACGTATCAACGGCAGAGATATTCTGGCGGCCAGGAATCATGGGTATCTAGTCATGACGCCCGAGCAACTAGCAGCATTCACGGCTTCGAACTCCACTCGGTACGACGTGGAGCTTTGGACGAAGAGCGGACTCCGTATCTGCGAGATCACGCATCTGGTTAGGAACCTCTACTGGACGGAAGAGCGCAACGAAGCGGAGTCGCTTCAGTTCAGCATGGATCTAGACGCCTTCGAGACCTACATGATCGACAAGGTTGGCGCCGATCCGGTCAGCAATTTCCGCGAGGGCCAGACAGAGATCAAGATCAAGGAGAACGGCGAGTATCTGTTTGGCACACAGCTCTACTACGCGCCGTTCAACATCACGACAGACGCCATTACTATCAGTGTCCAAGCGACCGGCTACCTCAACTTCTTCAAGGATCGCTATCCGAGCCCAACACAGGTCTACACGGGCATGGAGAGCGTGGAGATCTTCTACGACTTGATCCGCAAAGCTCAGCTCGCCACCTATGGGGACTATGGCATCATCATTCCGGCGAGTGGCTACTACGTCACTGGAAAAGTGCGAGACAAGTCATTCGAGACCTATACCTCTAGTACCAAGCTCAACATGCAGCGCCTCACCAACTTGGTCGATGGCAAGTTCGACTTCAAGATCCTTCACGACAAAACGGCAATGACCTATGCCCAGATCGGTTCACCGCGCACTGACTTCCGACTCGAGTTCGATCGCACCAACGGCCGCTCTACATTCGACAGCGCAACGCTCAATAGGGGAGCGAACAACCTCTACAACCAAATCCACGGCCTTGGTTCTGGTTTCGGCAAGGATCAGCTGACCACTACCAAGTCAGACATACCCTCTCAGAACGAGTTCGGGCTGCGTGAGCTGCCTGTGCAGTTCAATGAGGTGTCTGATGAAGACACGCTCGATGAAAACGCTCAGGCGCGCTTAGATCGCGTCAAACAGCTACTTCGGATGCCGCAGATAACGCTATCGGGTGCGGACATGCCGACTGTTCGTCTTGAAATAGGCGACATCATTCCTGTGAAGCTGACCGGCCGGAAGCTCCTAGAAGACATGACCGGCTACTACCGCATCGAGCGCAAAGAGACTCACGTGGATGAGAACCACTTCCAGAAGGCGGTGACGCTCTACTTCGAGAAAACGGGGGAGTACTTTGGATAGCGCTTCGGGCCAACTCATCAGCGGCGTCCTTCAAGAGCGCATTCGAACGGCTGGCCGTGTGGGTCAAGAGTTCAAGGCACCTCAAGTAGCCAGTGGAGCGAGTGGAGTCCTTGCCTATGCGTCCGAGAACGAGGGTGTTACTTGGGATAGAACTGAGACGCTGCCCTACGTCGACCCTATGGGCGGGGGATCTGGCATCGTTGAACTGACCCTCACCTTTACTGGTGACGGATCTCAGAAGCTTCCGTTCGCTTTCCCTGCTAGCGATCTCAGAATCAATGGAACGGCTGACGCGAACATGGTCCAGTACGACGGCTTCTACAACGCCTGGACGTACGGTGCCTGGCCGGGCGATAACGTCAGTGCAGTTGCCTATGACGAGCCTGTTGCTTCCTCTTTCGGGAGCACGTACCAGCTGAAATGGAAGATCTATTTCCAGTACGTCGGCAACGTAACCTACCGTCTCAAGCTTCGAGCCAGGGGCACTTGTCCTGGCGTCTTGACCGTGGCGAGGACGATCTGATGGGCGTCACTAACTTCGACAACCTGCCGCAGAACATCGTGGCTTCAAGATTGAACGACGCGCGGCAGCTGCTCGCCGAGCAAAAGGGCTCGTTTCAGCCAGTGTCGGGCAACAACATTCGCTACTACCGGGTGACTACGTCGTGGTCGGCCTTCAAGGTAACCGCCGATCCGATCATTGTCGATGCCGTGCTTACCTCTGACTTCGTCACCACACCGCTTGCTGACTTAGTCGCTGAGCTAGAGACATCGTCAGACGGAGTCAACTGGGTTGGGCAACCGAACTACGTGGAGCCTGGAACGCCGTCCTACTACGTGTTCGATGCGCGCGGCGCAGTCTTCACGCCGAAGATATCCAAGTGGGGAATCAGGATCATGGACGTGCCGGCCAATACATGGGTTCGACTGAAGATTCAGATCTTGGCTGACGGGGCGGGTACCGCTTGATGTCCGTGCTTGACCAACTGCCAGAGCACAAGCCGATCGCACTTCTACGGGAAGTCGACCAGGTCTCACGAGAGATCAAATCGGCTCAGACTCGTACTAGCGCCAGCGTGATCAACCACCGACTGTCCTCTGAGGATGCCTATGACCTGACTGTCCCGGGCGGCTACGCAAAGAACGTCGTAATGGTTGAGTTCCTGCCAGACAACATGCAGTTCGGTGGATCACTCTGCTACCGCGCCTACGTTGTAGTGAATCCAGGAACAGCTGGTGAGTACATCGACATATTCAAGTTTCAGCGACTAACGGTAGTCGATGGCCGTCAGCGATGGATCTACAACATCTCGAATTTCTCTTCGACTAACCTAAAGTTCTATTTCTTTGCACAAGCCTCTGGCACATTTACGGCTAATTTAATATCATAAGGTTATAGGGGAACAATAAACTTAGATGTACGACAACTTCAAACTACTCAACTACAGCAATTCACTCGTATCACCTGAGTTGTACGCTCGGCATCTATCCCGCCTCTTTACTGGCAACGTCGTAGACGGCCTTCTCGTAGTCCCAAAGACTGGCCTCACCGTCACCTTACAATCAGGTAATGGCTTCATCCCATACGGCTCCGGAGCTACAGCTTCAGCTCGCGAGTTCAGCCTGGTCGCAGACTTCGACATCACGCTCGATACGGCAGACGCCAGCAACCCTCGCATTGACCTCATTGTCATCTATGTAGATATGGCCGTTAGCCTTCCTGGTGGAGCGCCTACAATCGCGAACTTAGATGGGCCTGGAGTTGTGAAAGCGACCTTTGTGAAGGGCACGCCCAACGCTAGCCCTATAGATCCAACCGTGGGCGCGATTCAGACAACGATCGGAGCGTCCAACCCGTACATCATCGTGGACTCAGTCCGAGTCGACGCTACAGTGACGACCATCGCTGCCAACAAGATCTCTGATAGGCGAGTTATGGCCAAGTTGCCGGCCGCGAACATCGCCCCAACCGATAACTACACTACGAGCGAAGTAAATACGGGCTTCACTTGGATTGATGGCAAACCGATCTACAAGAAGACGATCAACTTTGGCGCGCTGCCGAACAATACAACAAAACCTGTAGCGCACGGTGTCAGTGGCATGGAGACTCTGGTCAGTCTGGAAGGTTTTTCTATGAACTCCTCTGGTATAAGGCTTCCAATGCCATTCGCCGCTACCACACTCGCCCAAGCTCACCAGGCATGGGCGGATTCGACGAACATCAATGTACTGACAGCCTCTGACCGAACGGCGTACGCAACCTGCTATATAACCATTTATTATACGAAAGTTTAGCCGCGGTAATGAGCCAAAAAACTAAAACCATTATCAAGGAGACGGAAGAGGTGAGCGATCGCGACAACCAACCAGTCCTCGCCTATCGTGTAGGTCAACTAGAAATAGCACTAAAAGATGCAGCCCTGGCTCAGCGTGAAAGTACTGAATCCCATAAAGAGGGCGTCAAGGAACTCAAAGACAAGATGGACACCTTCGGTTCAAACTTTGCAACCAAGTTGGAACTTGAGAAGGAGATTGCGGAGGTCGAGGAACGACTGGCAACTCGTGTCAGCAAAGTTGAGTCATGGCTCACCTGGGCAGGACGCATCATCATTGGCGCTGTCATTGCCGCTGTACTCGGGTTGGTGATTGTAAACAGGAACAGTCTGTAGTGGCTACGCGAGACGAAGTAAGAAGATGGCTCGTAGCCAATGTAGGTGCTCGACACGTCACCTACGACAGTAACGGAAACTCAATCGGAGCTCAGTGTGTAGGCCTGATAAACGCATACACCGCCTGGCTCGGCTATCCCCGTATTGGTGGACTCTACGCGTACCAGCTGTTCGATAACGCGAAGCAGTTTTCACAGTACGAGGTCATCCCTAACTCGGCGACGTTCGTCCCGCAGCTTGGCGACATTCTGGTCTATGGAGCTGGTTCATTCGGCTCAAGCGTTGGCCACATCGAGATTGCAGGGGACAACTGCACTTTGAACGTTGTAGATGCCCTGGCTCAGAACTACATCAATGCTTCGGCAACCAAAGGATCGCCGGCTGCCTGGGTGAAACACGGCTACGGAATATTCAGAGGCGTCATTCGCCCACGCCTAACGCAACCGATTCAACAACCACCAGCTAACCCACCAAAAGGAGGTGACATGCCCGTAAGAATCAACCTAGATACAGCCCGGATCTTGACTCACGGAGTCTTGGCTCGAAATGGCCTTTCGGGCCGTGGCAATTCTCTTGATGGCGGATACGATCCGGATCTCAAGTCACACCATGTTGGTCAAGAGCTGACCAACGAGTACTTGCAAGGGCTCTTCCTCTCAGGCGAAGGTCGTCAATGGCGAGACAGCCAAGATCCGAACAGCATTCAAGGGATCAACGCACGTTTGGCTTCGGCCGCAAAGGACGCTGCTGCGAAGATCAGCCAGATCAATGCCTTGAACAATCAGGTAAGCCAGCTCACCACCGATAAGAAGAACCTGAACGCCATTGCTGACTCAACGGCGCATGAGCGAGACGAACTGCGCACGCAACTTGCCAAGGCTCAGACCGAACTCAATGCTGCGAACGAGAAGCTGAAGGCTGTGCCCATAGGCGGCGAGCTCGATCAAGCCACGAAAGACACCATCAACCAGACCGGCCAAGACGTGAGCTGGATCAAGAGTTTCTTCACCGCAGTCATCGAAGCAGTCAGCAAGTGGAGGGCAAAGTAATGCAAGGACTACTTCATGCTTTCGGCCTATGCAAGAAGAACCGTGCCGGCTACCGGTGCGGCGGCAAACCTAACGAACACCTTTAAGGAGGCATATGACCACAACCAAAACATCATTCTGGGAAACCAACGTAGGCAAGACAGCGAAGGCGGCACTCTATCTCGGAGCTTCAGCAGTAGTAGGCGGGTTCATCTCAGCTATGGCGAGTGATCCGCAGCTCTTCGGAATCGTTACGCCGATCGTGAACATTGTCTTAGTGCTCATCAAGCAGACATTCTTAACGCCGAGCACACCGAATATAGGCTCTAATTAGTGCCTGACGTCGTTTCTAAGCGCTCCTGCCCTGAAAGACGATAACTTACCCACTCAAAGCTCTCCACGCTGCTGGAGAGCTTTTTACGTGTAGTCTTGAAAGATGGCTAAAGAGACGAAAATAATCATCCGGGATGACCTAGATGGTACGGAAAACGCAAAGTCGTACAAGTTTGGCTGGGGAGACAACCAGTACGAGATCGATTTGAGCGATGAGAACGCTAAGGAGCTGGAAGGCTTCCTTGGTAAGTACATCGACGCTGCTGCCAAGGTGACAGCTCGCCTTCCGCGCTCAAGTGGATCATCTGCTCCTAAGAGCAACAAAGAAGAACTGGCACGTGTCCGTGAATGGGCCGCAAAGGAGGGTCTCAAAGTGAACCCTCGTGGTCGTATCAGTGGTGAGGTCTTGAGGGCATACGAAGACGCTCACTAATTTTCACCACTAAGAAGCCCCATCTCGAGTCTGAGATGGGGCTTCTTAGCATCTGACAGTAGCTACGTAGAGACCTTCGCGTCTTGCTGGTCATCATTCAGCTTCCTTCGGCCCATAGCTGGGTGCTTTTGGGTGTCGTCAACTCTGGCAGTTCGCCGTTGATCGATGTCGCGATGAACAGCGTCTAACGGCGTGCCATGTTTGGTAGCGGAGAGCTTGACCGCAAGCTCGGCGGTTCCAAGCGACTTGAATGGTTCAAGTGCGGTGAACGTAACCGGAGCGCCGGTTCCTTTTTCATTGGCGATCCAGGCAATGGCATCGTACTTCTGTAGCCCGGTGATATCTGTTTCGGTCACATGAGTGGTTCCTACTGCCTTGAGCCACATCTTGGCTTCAGAGCCACTGCTTTCGAACAAGACCTTTGTGCCCGTGTTGTTCAGGATGGCTGAGCGCGTTGCGTCGTCCACCTGCTTCGAATCGGCCAGGAATTGCGTCGACGTCGTCAGGGTGAACTTGTGCTTGCGGCCGCGGGCCAAGATGTCATGAAGCCCCACATCGATCTTGGTCATCTGCTGCAGCTCATCGAGATAAACAAAGTTGGCCTTATCCGGGGTGAGGTTCTGGGCCTCAGTCCAGAGCGCCTGAAAGATCAGAGTTCCGAGCAGACCGGCAGTGTCTTCCGGTAGTCCAGCCAAGTTGATGAACAGGATCTGATTACCGAGAAGCACGTCCCTGATGTTGAACCCGGACTTTGACTGCCCCAGGATGTTGTAGATCTCGGGCCGGCTACTGAGCTGCCAGAGCCTGTCGTAGAGCGGCTGAGACCTCACCCGTCGCTCTTCATCCTTGAGTTCAAACCAGTCATCCATGAAGAACTTGATCTGGCGGTCCTTGATCGACCTCACAACTGATCTTGCCCAGACTGTCTCTTCAGGGGTGCGAGGGCGGATAAGTGGGAGTAGATCAATCAACGTGGCGTTGCCGTATTCGATAAGTGCGTAGAGGCCATGGTGGATGAGCTCTCGAGTCCAAACGCCCTTACTGTCGGGATACAGCTGTTGTATTAGGGCGGAGAACTGATCTACCACCATGTGTGGGTTGCCTTGATCGAGGATGTTGAAGCCCACAGGACGTTCACGTGTGTTGCTGACATCCATCACGACGACGTCGCTCAGTCGTTCGCGAGGTACGTAGTTCAATGCGCGGTTGAAGAGAGTCTCTGGCGAGTTGCTGTTGCTTGCATCGATGACCACCACGCCGAAGCCCTTGGCCATGTCTTGAGCCGTCGAGTTAGCCAGCAAGACGCTTTTACCGGTGCCGCTCTTCCCTGCAATGTGGGAATGGAGGATTGCCTGGTCGTATCCCTGTGCAATTGGGCGCCCAGAGTTGGCGTAGTTGCTCTTGCCCAGGACTCGCCCAATACGCGCCACTTCCTCCGTGGCGTAGAACTGCCGACCCTGCATCTTGGGTAGACCTGGCACGGATTGTGAGCCTAGGGGAAAGCCGGCGACTGCAGCCAGCTCCATGACGTTCAAGACAGCTGGGAAGCGCCAGGGCGTCTTTGCGTTGTTGACGGCATCGCAGTGGTCATCGATATCGCCGGTTGGAACTCTCGCAACGAAGCTCGTTGCCAGGCTATTGGCGGACTTGAGGCTCTTGAACAGCCCGTCTACCAAGTACTTTGCTCTGGCTGGCGTGCTCGCTTTAGCAGCGATGCGACCAACTACGAGGTAGCGCTCATGATCTAGCTTGCGACGACGATCTTCTATTTCTTCGCGGCTTGCCTGCTGGCCTATGAGACCTGACAGCACTCCGTGCCGCGTCGACAAAACAGGAGCCTCAGTGGACGGCTTGTTCTCGTAACCAGCTGGTGCGAAGACCCACTGGAGCACCGCCGTCTCTTCGCCAGTAAGCGCTTGAGCTAGAGCCGACAAGATATCTGTAGCTATGACGGAAGGGTTTGAGACGTTGAGCGTCCGGCTCTTGTTGGAGATGCCGATCTCATCGACGTAGCTCCATGCCTTGCGAGGGCGAGTGGTGTCATCCTCTATAACCGTGCCGGGTATCTGATGCCTGATCTGGCTCGTGACTTGTACTGCGTATGGCCAGGGAACCTGTAAACGGAAGGTGATTCCTTGACCTGATGCCCAGGCTTCGAATACCAAGCTTGGCCGGCTGACGAGGGTATCCATAACCTGGCACGGCAACGTCGTATTCAGCACTCGGAGAAGCGCGTACACATTCTCGACTGGCAGGTCTGTCGGAAAGCGGACTATATAAGCCTTGCGCTCGTGGTCGTACTCTGATTGCGACTTAATCAGTCCCACAAAACCCTCCCGTTTGGTGGATTGAATTTGGGTAAAGAGAAGGTCGCGTCATGCCACTTTTACTTTGACACAACGCGACCAACTCGACTAGCGCCTACCTCGTAGCGATCCGTTGATCATTCGCTTTACCAGAACGTAGATCACCAGGAAGAATCCAATTACCGCGAAGAATGGCGAAGTGGCGGTGTAAAGCCAGCCAAAAAGAGCGGTGATGAGTTGCATGACGCTGTTGTTGAAGTCTTCGGCGTTCGTAGTAGTTGTCGTGTAGACCATCAATGCGTTCATCGCTTCACTTCCTTCCTATAGGCCGTGACTGTCTGATACATGCGAGCCTTGGTTTGATTGGCATCTATGGCCAAGGTCGTGCACGGGTGAGGAGCCCCGGCCGCAGTTCTATTGGGCTCAACTCGCATGGACGCTCTCTCAATGGCGGCGACCACGTGATAGCCAACGAAGCCACCCATGATGCTGATCAGCAATAGAGTCACGTCCATTTAGAAGCCCCACTTGGATTCGTTAGGTGACTTTCCACCATTAGCGCGTGCGGCGGCTCGCTCAATAAACGCCAGCTCAAGCGGAGCCAGGAGACGGTTGAGGGTCTCGTCGTCACCGGCTAGCTGCCGGCGGTAGGAGTCAACCTCTACCGCCTTCTCCATCGCGTACTTGGTGAAATGCGCATCGCCTTCAGTGGCGTAGGCACGGAACTGAAGAACGTCCCGGTACTCGGCCGTGGCCAGCTCAAGCTCGGTGGGCATCTTCCTGCTGTTGTCTTCTTCGCCGGTCAAAAGACGAACCAGGGCGTTGGTCATTACGACTCCTTCAGTGGGGGTGATGCCCGGTTGGGCTACTTCCACACTGGGACACAGCAAGCAGGAAATCAGCAGATGTAGCTAGGCCGTCAGGCGACACTTTAGAGTTAGCCCCGAAGATGGACACGACAACTTAGCGACATGGGGACTTCCAGATGATGACCGTCGAGCAGCTAGTGAAGGCGTTTCAAGAGCTCCGTCGTGATCGCGGCATTACCGTGGATAAGTTGCAGAATCGCCCAGATCTGTTGGCCGAGTTCAACATCGAGACGGGTGCTGAGTTCATCAGCTTCTTGGAAGAGACGACGATCCCTGTGATGAACAAACCCAAATGCAAGGCCGCACTTGTTGCACTGGCTGTCGGATATGAGCCGATGAAGGACTTGAAGACCAGAAGGCTGCACAATGCTGGCGTTCAGTCTGAAGAGTTCGGAGATGTCCAGCAGAACATACGCCGTCATGAAGATGATGGGTTCAAGGAGATAGCCACGCTCTTACTAGACACTGGCCGTAAGCGCATAGACAGCCGCAACCTCTATGAGCGGATTGATGCGCTGGAAATGGCCGTGCGTCATTTATCCGCGATCACTAAGAACTTGATACAGTTTGCCCCGCTCTCCGGCGAGGATAAGGTGATGCTGACGGCGAGGATTGAGAAGTATCCGGGAGCATTGAAGCGACCACTTCGGCCAGGAGAAGTGCCCTTGCTCGGAGAGGAACTTATTATCTTGACGCCTACGCTTTCCAACGAATCTCGACCCGATCAGGATTAAATATCCACTGCTTGTATCGGGCCTTCCCGTCCCCGGGCTGCTTTGGATAAATGAGTACCTTCTCAATGAGCGCGTCAACAAGCTGACGCTTCCACATAAGGTCTGACTTCTCCCATGCTTCTCGCACTGTCTGACCCGCTGGAATGTTTGCAACTGTACGCTTACTCGTTTTTCGTTCTAACTCGCGCCCTAGAGCTTCTAAACGGTCTTGTGCAGTGGTCTTGGCGACCTTGTACTCGTTGAAATCCATTTCACCTGTTGAATACAGCGACAAGATCTCTTGGAGCCGCTGAGACTGAGACTCGTGATCGCGCATGAGCTGCTTCAGCTCTGGGGTCTCAGCTTCACCGCCGGCCAGCAACTCGCCCAGCTCAGGCGTATCAAGTCGGTACATGATGCAGTCGATGACGAGATCCTCTACTGGGTCCTTCTTTCGCTTCACCTTGCCGCAGCCGACTTCCTGGCCGCGGTGATCCTTCTTACGACAGTTGAAAGCAGGGGAGTAGCTACCATCGCGCTGCTGCGCATTGATGATGCTCATCTTGTTTCCACAGACGCCGCAGAAGATGAAGCCTGTGAGCAAGTGCTTTCGTGCGTACGTGCGCTTTCCATGTATCGCCTGACCCCGTTTGATGGCGAGTAACAAGTCTTCTCGGGTGTCTTGGCTCAGCAGTGGTTCCCATGCGGCCTTGTACTCCTGGCCGTTGTGGGAGCGGAAGCCGTAGTGACGCGGAAGCTGGGCCACGTTGCTGACGTTGATAGCCGTCCACATCTTGCCCTTGGCGGTGGGGATGTTGCGCTCGTTCAGGTCTAAGGCGATGCTGTTCCAGGAGTCACCCGAGATGAATCGCTTGATGATCTCACGGACAACTGGAGCTTCATCCGGGTGCTGTTCCATACCGTTCTGGAGCCAACCGTAGGCGCGATTGCCTCCAGAAGATTTTCCGGCCTTGGCAGCTTGGAGTTTGGCGGCCTTAACGCGGTCTGTTGATGTCTCGACTTCGTACGATGCCCAGGCGGCGAGCGTCTTGGCTACCGCACGCCCTGCTGGTGTCGTCAGATCCAGCTGACCTGCTTTGACTGTGTGAGTGGCGACGTTAAGGGGCTGGCAGACTTCGATGTAGTTCTCGAGATCTATCGTGCGACGGAGGAGTCGATCTTGATGCCAGACAGCAACAGCATCCACTTCGCGGTTCTTGATTGCCTCTAGAAGAGCTTCATAGCCAGGGCGATGCTTTCCCGAGTATGCGGAAATGTCGTCGTCGCGGAAGACGGCAGCCACTTCTCCGCTTAGAGCTCGTACTAGTTCTCTACAGTCAGCAATCTGACGCTCGACGCCAAGGCCCGCCCCTACTCGATCTCTAGAAATACGACCGTAGACGGCAAATTTCATGATTTGCCTACCAGATTCAAGTTCGCAAATTCGCCGAAAATCTGGAGCGCGGCGACGTCGTACAGGATTGCTGCGAGCTCTGGGTCGCGGCTCATTCCCGCATGGATTGATCGGCCATCTACGGTTAGTCGAGCCACATAGGCCTGGCTCTGCTTTCTCCAGTAGATTCCCTTGTATCCGGTCTGGTTGGACACGGTCCGGTTCCGCATATTCTGTTGCCGAGTGCAAAACCGGAGGTTCGACCGCCGATTGTCGAGTCGATCGCCGTTTGCATGATCAATCTCGGTGCCTTTCGGGGCGTCCATGACCTGTCGGTGCAGAAGAAGCGGAGTGTAGTTGCTCCGACCGTTCTTTTGTCCGATGTACTTGTACCTTAGGACGTAGCCTTTCGGGTCTAAGTTCCACTTATATCTGGCAATGTCCTGCCGTTGAGCAACATCGTCATCGACGACGGCAAACTTGCCCTCGCCGTGCTTACCGCTGAGTTTCACCTTCTTCATTTGATTGCTTGCCTGCTTTCTGTGCATAAGTATACAGAAGTGTGAATAGTGATACAATGGTTATGCCGTCCCACGCTTGCCTGCATGGGGCGGTTTCTTGTATCCGAGTGGGGTATGTTCTGCGAGTTTGTGCTGAGGCTCCGGAATATGAGCGCCGGGTCCTGGATGCCCTCAGGCAGCCTCTGGAGAGCGGGGAGCTGGTCATCCACCGTTCGGCGGGCACGGCGGCGTACCCCGCCAGGTTTCAGCTGGTACTCGCCGCAAATCCCTGCCCATGCGGCAAAGCCTCAGGGAAAGGCATGGACTGTACGTGCACGGCAATGATGCGCCGGAGATATTTCGGGCGGATCTCCGGGCCTCTGCTGGACCGCGTGGATATCCAGTTACAGGTTGAGCGGGTGTCTTTGGCTGACTTTGGCCATGCCGGCGAGGAAGAAGACACACGCGCTGTCGCTGCACGGGTGTTGGCGGCCAGGGAGAGGCAACTTGAGCGTCTGGTGGAGATGGGGCTCGAGACCAATTCGCAGGTGCCGGGGCGCACCCTTCGGGGTGAGCTGCGGCTGGCCCCAGGGACCACCCGGATTCTGGACACTGCACTCGAGCGGGGCACCCTCACTGCACGCGGCTACGATCGCGTCCTGCGGCTGGCATGGACGCTGGCAGATCTGGGGCACCGGGATGCTCCGGACATCGACCATATTGGTCAGGCTTTGGGCTTGCGCCAAGCTGCGACTGCCACATGAGTCATCAAGCTGCCACCGGCACATGAGTAAAAGAGACGCGAAAGGATTCACAGCCATGGCTGGTGCAGGGAAGCAAGAGAGAGAACGAATTGCCAGGGCGGCATTGGCCAGGCTCATGGAGCCGCAGGACTCTGTAGGCCTGGCACTGGTGCGGGCAGTAGGTGCAATAGATGCTCTGGGTGTCGCAACCGGTGAACTGCGCGCAGGGCCAAACCTCGAGCGGGAGATCTCAGGGCTGTTGATGGAAGGAGGCGGACCTTCGTCATGGGCAGGGCTACCGGCGAGCCTTCGACGATGGGCACCCCGAATTGCTGATCTCGCGCCGGACCGGGACCTGGAAACCATGAACAGGCTGGGAGGGCGGTTGATCGTCCCGGGCGATGAGCTATGGCCCGAACAATTGGAAGGCTTGGGACTTCAGGAACCTCTTTGCCTGTGGTGGCGGGGAGGGGAACAGCCTCTGCCGTCTGTCGGGCAGGCCATTGCCCTGGTTGGATCGCGGGACAGCACCAGCTACGGAGCCTCCGTCACGGGCGACTTCGCCTACGGCCTGGCGCAGCGCGGATTTACCGTGGTCTCCGGCGGGGCCTATGGCATTGACGCCCATGCCCACCGCGGTGCCTTGAGCGGCGGAGTAGCCAGCCTGCCCACCATCGCCGTCATGGCAGGAGGCGTGGACCGCTTCTATCCATCGGGTAACGAGGACCTCCTTCGGGCAGTGTCCACACAGGGGGCTGTCCTGTCAGAGGTCCCGCCCGGGTCCGCACCCACCAGGTACAGGTTCCTGCAACGGAACCGGATCATCGCAGCCTTGGCATCAGTAACCGTGGTCGTGGAGGCACGATGGAGATCGGGAGCCCTCAATACGGCCCATCATGCCGAAACCATCGGAAGGGTTGTTGCCGCTGTCCCCGGATCCATTCACAGTGCCAACTCGGCCGGATGCCACCGCCTTCTCCGTGACGGGGGAGCCGTCTGTGTCACCGACGTCGGGGAGATTGCAGAGCTTGCCGGCGCCATCGGCGAGAGCACAAGTGAGGGACGGGCCTCCGACGCCTCCGTGCATGACGGCTTGTCCTTGGAGGACCTCATTCTCCTGGATGCCTTGCCGCTTAGATCCACAAGCTCGGTGGAAAAGCTGACGGTGGTGGCAGGCCTGAGCGCGGATGCCGTCCGCGCGGGCCTGGGCCGGCTGGGGCTTCTGGGTTTGGCCACCTCGGAACGGGGCGCCTGGAAACGGACCAACACTTCTTAGCCCTTGGAGGATGCATGTTGATGCGCCTGGTTGGCACCTGCGGCTGGCACAGTGGGAAGGGTGGACGGACAATCACTACCAGCACCGCTTCAAAATGCGGTCGACGACTTTCGACGCTACTTGGAGGGGGAGCGGGCAAGGTCTGCGCACACAGTCCGCGCCTACATTTCCGATGTTGAGAGTCTCCTTGGCTTTGCCGCGTTGGAGGGTGTTCAGGAACTTGGGCAACTGGACTTGGGCTCCTTGCGGCGCTGGCTCGGAGCGCAGAGCGAGTCAGGCATGGCGCGGGCCACGCTGGCGCGCCGGGCCGCAACGGCCCGGTCTTTCACTGCATGGTTGTTGCGGGAAGAACTCATCGGGACGGACCCCGCAGTCCGTCTGCAGGCACCCAAGCGGGAGAAGTCCCTGCCGGGTGTCCTTCAGCAGCAGCAGGTCTCCCGGATGGTGAATGACCTGAATACTGCTGCCGCCGATGGTGGTCCAATGGCATTGCGCAACAGGGCAATGGTGGAGCTCTTGTATGCCACTGGTGTCCGTGTGGGTGAATTGGCCGGGCTGGACATCGACGATCTTGATCCCGATCGACGCACGCTGCGTGTGCTAGGTAAGGGCAACAAGGAGCGTACTGTTCCTTTCGGTGTTCCGGCAGCTGTGGCGGTGGATGACTGGCTGAGGCGGGGCAGGCCGGCTGTAGTGACTTCCACGAGCGGGCCAGCCTTGTTCCTGGGATTGCGTGGCAAGCGTGTTGATCCGCGCCAAATCCGAGCTGTGGTGAGTGAGCTGCTGCAGGCATTGGGTGACACCTCTGCCACTGGGCCGCACGCGCTCAGGCACAGCGCGGCCACCCACCTGCTGGACGGGGGAGCGGACTTGCGCGCTGTTCAGGAGATACTCGGTCACAGCAGTCTGGCAACCACGCAGATTTACACCCATGTTTCGGTGGACCGGCTCCGGAAGAGCTACCAGCAAGCGCACCCAAGGGCCTGAGTATGCCCCGCACGTGCGATACTGGCGGAAACGGGCAGGGTACGGCAAAATGAAAGCACCACGGGGGAAACCTTCAATTCATGGTTGAGGGTTAAATCTGTGCCAATATCGTCTTTAGTACCAAGAAAACTAAATAGCCTGTCAGGGCCCGCATGATTTACATGGCATCCGGCAGCAACAGCAAACATCCAGGCAGAGGTCGTTGGGGAAGACGTACCTACAGCTATGGAGGATGGAATGTCTGTTGCAACAACCCGCGGTGTCTTGTTCGTGCACTCGGCCCCAACGGCACTTTGCCCGCACGTTGAGTGGGCCATTGGATCGGTCGTGGATAAGCGAACCGATCTTGAGTGGACCCCTCAACCTGCCGCGCCGGGAATGTTCCGGGCGGAGTTGTCGTGGACCGGCGCTCCGGGTACGGGGGCCCAATTGGCGTCCGCTCTCAGAGGCTGGGCACACCTGCGCTACGAGGTGACTGAAGAACCCAGCCAGGGGGTAGACGGTGCACGTTGGTCCCACACACCCGAGCTAGGTATCTTTCACGCCGTCACTGATGTTCATGGCAACATCATGGTGACGGAGGACCGCATCCGCTACGCCTACGAGTCCGGCGCAGGAGACCCCTCCGCCGTTTACCATGAGCTTTCCCTGGCGCTGGGCGAAGCGTGGGATGAGGAATTGGAACCCTTCCGTCACGCAGCTGAGGGTGCGCCCGTGCGCTGGTTGCACCAGGTCGGGTAACAAAACCGATTTAAGCGTTTCCCCATAGCAAAAGGAAGGGCCCCGCCTGCTGGTGGGGCCCTTCTTTTGTCTCATTGGGATGGCTGCGTAAATCCTCGCTCAGACGTTCCGGACAGCGATGACGGCGTTGTGCCCACCAAAGCCGAAGGAGTTACTCAGGGCCACGATGTCGCCGGCGGGAAGATCGCGAACGGACGTCACGACGTCGAGGGGGATCTCGGGATCCTGGTTTTCGAGGTTGATAGTTACCGGTGCCTTGCGCTCGTAGACGGCCAGTACGGTCAGGACAGCCTCAACGGCCCCTGAAGCACCCAGGAGGTGACCCATTTGCGACTTGGTAGCGGAGACCGCCACGTTGTCTACATGCGTGCCCAGGGCGGCACGTAGGGCCGTGTACTCAGGCTTGTCGCCAACGGGAGTTGAGGTGGCGTGTGCGTTGACGTGCACCACGTCCTCCGCTTGGATCCGGCCATCGAACATGGCCGCCTTCAGGGCACGGGTTGCGCCCAGGCCCTCCGGGTCCGGTGCCGTGATGTGGTAGGCATCGGCAGTGACGGACGTCCCAGCGAGTTCGGCATAAATGCGCGCCCCTCGTGCGATCGCGTGTTCCTCGGCCTCGAGGACCAAGGCGCCGGCGCCTTCGCCCATGACAAAGCCGTCACGGTCGATGTCGTATGGACGGGAGGCACGTTCCGGCTCGTCGTTGCGACGCGACAAGGCCTGCATGGAGGAGAACGCAGCCAAGGGCATCGGGTGGATGGCAGCTTCAGCACCACCACACACCACAACGTCTGCTTTGCCGGAGCGGATCAGGTCCAATCCGAGGTGGAGGGCCTCGGTGCCGGATGCGCAGGCCGAAACGGGAGTGTGCGCGCCAGCGCGGGCACCGAGGTCGAGGCTGACAGCGGCTGCCACGCCATTGGGCATGAGCATGGGAACAGTCATGGGCAGGACCCTGCGGGGGCCTTTGTCCCTGAGCGTGTCCCACGCATCCAGCAGCGTCCAGACACCGCCGATGCCGGTGGCGAATGCTACGGCGAGCCGGTCGTGGTCGATTTCTTCGATCCCGGAGTCAGACCATGCCTCACGCGCTGCGATGACACCAAACTGCGTGGAGGGGTCCATGCGCTTGGCCTCAACGCGGCTCAGGACCTCGAGTGCCGGCGTCGAGCACCGTGCAGCAAAGTGGACGGGGAGGTCGTACTTGGTCACCCACTCGTCGCCAAGCGTGCGGGCGCCGGAGACCCCTTTCAGCGCGTTCTGCCACATTGTGGGTACGTCGCCGCCGATGGGAGTGGTGGCCCCCAGACCGGTTATGACTACTTTGCGTGCCATGCGATCACTCTCTGTCGGATAGCCGTCCCGCATGCGCGGTTCACAGGGGGAGGCAAGAAAATCTATGGGTGTTACTGCGGCTGTGCCGGGCGCAAGGATAGGGATCCCGGCCCGGCACAGCTGGTGACAGGACTAGGCCTGTGCGTTGGCGATGAAGCTGACGGCATCGCCGACGGTCTTGAGGTTCTTGACCTCTTCGTCCGGGATACGTACGCCGAACTTTTCTTCAGCGTTCACGACGATGGTCATCATGGAGATGGAGTCGATGTCCAGGTCCTCGGTGAAGGACTTGTCCAGCTCCACGGCTTCGGTGGCGAGGCCGGTTTCTTCGTTGACGATTTCAGCCAGGCCGGCCAGGATCTCTTCGTTGCTAGCCATTGTTGGCTCCTTTTCTTGTTGGACCGGCTACTGCCGGAAAGGGGGCAAACCGCGGGTTGCGGCTTGGGTTTGTAAGTCGTATTCAGTTGGGCTGTTGCCAGGTGACCGGGAGGAGGCCCGGCTACGGCAGAACCACTACCTGGGCGCCGAAGACCAGTCCGGCGCCGAACCCGATCTGCAGTGCCAGGCCGCCGCTCAGCTCAGGGTTTTCCTGGAGCAAGCGGTGTGTTGCCAACGGGATGGATGCCGCGGACGTGTTGCCCGCTTGGGCGATGTCGCGGCCGATGACAACAGATTCGGGAAGCTTGAGCTTCTTGACCATCTCGTCAATGATGCGCATGTTCGCCTGGTGGGGAACGAAGGCAGCGAGGTCGCTGGCTTCGATGCCGGCGGCGTCCAGAGCCTGCTGCGCTACCTTGGCCATTTCCCAGACGGCCCAGCGGAAAACGGTCTGACCGTCCTGCCGCAGGGTGGGCCAAACATCCTGGGTTGCCGAAAGAATGGCGGGGTCGTCAGTTTCATCGGAGTGCCGCGCGGATTCGCCCAGCTTTTTGACGTCCTCCAGGGAGTGGGTCATGCCGATGGCGTCCCACTTGCTTCCATCGGAGCCCCAGACCGAGGGGCCGATGCCGGGAGTCTCAGATGGGCCAACCACAACGGCACCTGCGCCGTCGCCGAGCAGGAAGGATATGGTGCGCTCGTGGTTATCGATGACATCGGAGAGCTTCTCCGCACCGACAACCAGGACGTACTGGGCTGCACCTGAACGTACCAGGGCATCGGCCTGGGCCACTCCGTAGCAGTACCCTGCACAGGCGGCCGAAATGTCGAAGGCCGGTGCCGGCGTCGCGCCCAAACGGTCGGTGAGTGCAGCGGCGGCCGACGGAGTGGCGTAAGGGTGTGTCACGGTGGACACGATCACGGCGCCCAGTTGGGAGGCTTCGATTCCGGCTTGCTTGAGCGCTTCGCGTGCAGCGCCTTCTGCCATGTCGATGACGCTGACGTCAGCAGCAGCGCGGTGGCGGGTGATGATTCCGGTGCGCTGGCGGATCCATTCATCCGAGGAGTCGATCCACTGGCAGACGTCGTCGTTGGTGACGATGACATCCGGGCGGTATGCACCGATGCCCAGGATGCGGGCATTCTCGTTGACAACAGCCTTGTTCAATACGGGAGTGCTCATGCCTGTCCCTCCAGTTCTGCGAAGAGCGCGAGAGCCGCGGACAGGTCATCCGGGGTTTTCACGGCAACAGTCTTGACGCCAGGCATGCCGCGCTTTGCGAGCCCTGCGAGTGTGCCGGCCGGTGCCAGTTCAATGACGCCGGTGACGCTGCGCTCAACCAGCGTTTCCATGCACAGATCCCAGCGGACCGGCCGTGAGACCTGCGCAATCAGGCTTTCCACGGCTGCAGGACCTGCTGTAACTTCCTTGCCGTCGAAGTTGGACAACAGCGGAACAGCCGGGTTCTGCGGCGACAAGGACGGCTTGAGGGCTTCGAGGGCGCTGACCGCCGGTGCCATGTGGGAAGTGTGGAAGGCGCCGGCAACCTTCAGCGGGATGACGCGGGCCTTCGCCGGTGGGTTGTCCGCCAAAGCCTTGAGCTGTTCGAACGTCCCCGCGGCAACTGTTTGTCCGGCCCCGTTGACGTTGGCCGGAGTGGCGCCCGCGGCTTCAATAGCTGCCAGGACCTCCGCGGGGTCTCCGCCCACAACTGCACTCATGCCCGTGGGCGTCACGGCAGCTGCTGCGGCCATGCTGTTTGCGCGTTCCCGAACGAAGGTCATTGCCTCGGGCTCGGTGAGCACACCGGCAAGGGCTGACGCCGTGATTTCGCCGACGGAGTGCCCGGCGAGGATGACGGGAAGTGTGCTGAGTTCGACATCGAACAAGGACTTGGCAGCCACCAGGCCGGCAGCGACGATCAGGGGCTGCGCTACGGCAGTGTCCTTGATGGTCTCTTCATCCGACGTGGTTCCGTGGGCCTTGAGGTCAATGCCTGCGATTTCGCTTAGTGCGGCCAATTGGCCTTCGACGGAGGGGAGTTCCAGCCAAGGGGCCAAAAATCCGGGGGTCTGGGAGCCCTGTCCAGGGCAGACGATTGCAAGCACGTATCCAGCTTTCCAAATTGGCGCGTGATCCACTGGTGTTTTGGTACACCAAGCTCACTGGGTCAGTTTGTAGGAAGTCTACAACGGTTCAGTTCTGTGAACGTGACGCGTGACGTTCGGGAGCGGCTTTTGGTTGGGCTGAAAGACGGCCTACCACCAGCGCCGTTTGCAGCACAAACGCCTCCCGCGGGAGGAGGGGATCCCACCCTGTTACGTCGCAGACACGCTTCAAACGGTAGCGCACAGTGTTGGCATGGACGAACAGTTCACGCGCAGTGGCTTCCAGTGAGTGCCCCAATTCCAAGTACGTTCCCAAGGTCTCAACGAGGCCATTGGAGGCGGCCAGCAGAGGCCTGTAAATGTTTTTGATCAGTGATCTGCGGGCGGCGTCATCACCGGAAACAACCCGCTCCGGAAGGAGATCGTCGGCAGCTACGGGCCGTGGTGCGGAAGGCCACGCACGGGCCGCAGTGAGCCCTGCGAACGCCGCCTGGGCTGAACCGCTCGCCTCCAGCAAGGAACCTGCTTCCGGTCCGTAGACCACGGCGCCAGGGGCAAAAAGCTCACTGAGCTTGACGTAGGCGGTGTCGCGGTCCTGCAGGCCGCCAAGGATGAGAATGAGCCGATCACCCTGGATTCCTACGAGTGCGTCCTCGGCGAAGCGGCCGGCAGTGCGGCGGAGTTCGCTAACGTAACTTGCGCTTGGTTCCGAGGGCGAATTTCCCACCATTACGGTGAATCGCTCCTGAGCTTTCCAGCCAAGGGCGGCGATTCGGGACCTCAGGGCATCAGTGTTTTCGCCCCGCAGAATAGCGTCAACGATCAGCGCCTCAAGGCGCGTATCCCATGAACCTCGGGATTCGGCAGCCCGTGCATACACATCGGCGGCCGCGAAGGCTACCTCCCGCGAATAGCGCAGGACGGCTTCGCGGAGTGAGGGTTGGTCCGATTCCGGCGCAATGACAGGTACCTGGTCCTCCACGACTTCCACAACGATGCGGATCAGTTGCAGGGCCTTTTGCAGGCTGATGGAGCGGGTCAGCTCAGTAGGGGCGTTGCCAAAGACGTCGGTGAGAATCCACGACGGTGAACTGGGCCTCTCGTACCACGTCACAAAGGCGGCAATACCGTTCTGGGCCACCAGTCCCAAGGCCGAACGCTCGTCGGAGCTCAGACGGCCATACCACGGCAAAGACTTCTCCAGTTGGCGCATGGTGCTGGTGGACAATTGGCCCACATTGGCGCGGAGTTGCCGCAGGGTTTCGGCCTTTTCAGGTGACAATGCCCGGGGCGCTGCCTTGCGCTTGGTAGTGGTTTTGCTCGGCTCTGCCATGGAACGAGCATACGGCCCATCCCGGACAAGCTCCATTTGTGCGAAGGCTACAACTCTTGTTGTTGCTGGTCACGTCGTTGCCGGCACGCCCAGCCCGGTTAAAACCCGACGGCGGCCCTCACCTTTCGGTGAAGGCCGCCGTCGCGGTTAGTGCTGGCGTAGCTGGTGACTGCGTGAGTCACCCACTATCAGTTAGGCGTCGCCGCCTGCTCCGCCGGTGGTGCCGGCGTTCACATCCAGGAGCCGGTACTTCTCGATCGCCTTTTCCAGCGCACCTGCTTCAACTTCTCCCTTGGCGGCGAGGAGCTGGAGGGTTTTGGCGACGATGGAGTGGGTGTCGTTTTTGAAGTAGCGGCGTGCGGCTTGGCGGGTGTCGGAGAAGCCGAAGCCGTCTGCTCCGAGGGAGGCGAAGTCGTTGGGGATGAATTGGCGGATTTGGTCGGGGACGGCTTTCATGTAGTCGGACACGGCGATGACGGGTCCGGTGGTGTCTTTGAGTTGTTCGGTGATGAACGGGGTGCGGGCGGGTTGGCCGGGGTTGAGGAAGGCGTGTTCTTCGGCGGCGAGTCCGTCGCGGCGGAGTTCGTTCCAGGAGGTCACGGACCAGACTTCGGCGGCGACTCCCCAGTCTTCGTTCAGGATCCGGGCTGCTTCGATGGCCCAGGGCACGGACACGCCGGAGGCGAGGATGTTCGCGGTGGGCCGGTTTGAGTCGCCTTGCGGGGCTTCTGCGAGGCGGTAGATGCCTTTGAGGAGTCCGTTGATGTCGAGGTTTTCGGGTTCCGCGGGTTGGGTGATGGGTTCGTTGTAGACGGTGAGGTAGTACATCACGTTCCGGTCTTCACCGGTGCCGTCTGTACTGTCGGGTCCGTACATTTGTTCGAGGCCGTGGCGGATGATGTGGCCGATTTCGTAGCCGTAGGCGGGGTCGTAGGTTTTCACGGCGGGGTTGGTGGAGGCCAGGATGGGGGAGTGTCCGTCGGCGTGTTGGAGTCCTTCGCCGGTGAGGGTGGTTCGTCCTGCGGTGGCGCCGATGATGAAGCCGCGGGTCATTTGGTCCGCTGCGGCCCAGAACGAATCTCCGGTGCGTTGGAAGCCGAACATGGAGTAGAACACGTAGATCGGGACCAGGGGTTCGCCGTGGGTGGCGTAGGAGGTCCCGGCGGCGGTGAACGCTGCGACGGCGCCGGCTTCGTTGATGCCGGGGTGGATCAGTTGTCCGGCGGGTGATTCTTTGTAGGCCAGGACGAGGTCGCGGTCCACGGAGAGGTAGTTCTGGCCTTTGGGGTTGTAGATTTTCGCGGTCGGGAAGAACGCGTCCATCCCGAAGGTGCGGGATTCGTCGGGGACGACGGGCACGAACCGGGCGCCGAAGTTTTTATCCCGCATGAGGTCCTTCAACAGCCGGACGAAGGCCATGGTGGTGGCGGCTTGTTGTTTCCCGGATCCGCGTTTGGCCACTTCGTAGGATTTCGCTTCGGGGAGGGTGACTTCGGTGTGGGTGCGGCGGCGTTCGGGGACGAACCCGCCAAGTTCTGCCCGGCGGTCCATCAGGTATTTGATTTCGGGGGCGTCCATGCCGGGGTGGTAGTACGGGGGACGGTAGAGGTCAGCGTCGAGTTGGTCATCGCTGATGGGGATGCGGAGGTGGTCACGGAAGGCTTTGAGGTCTTCCATGGTGAGTTTCTTCATTTGGTGGGTCGCGTTGCGGCCCTCGAAGTGGGGGCCCAGGCCGTAGCCCTTGACCGTTTTGGCCAGGATCACGGTGGGTTTGCCCTTGAATTCGGTGGCTGCCTTGTAGGCGGCGTAGACCTTGCGGTAGTCGTGACCGCCGCGTTTGAGGCCCCAGATCTGCTCGTCGTCCAGGTCCGCGACCATGTCTTTGGTCTGCGGGGATTTGCCGAAGAAGTGTTCCCGGACGAACCCGCCGGACTCGGCCTTGTAGGTTTGGTAGTCACCATCGGGGGTTTCGTTCATGATTTTCACCAACGCCCCGTCCTTGTCCGCTTCCAGGAGGGAATCCCACTCACGGCCCCAGACGACCTTGATCACGTTCCAGCCCGCACCGCGGAAGAACGCCTCCAACTCCTGCATGATCTTGCCGTTACCGCGGACCGGTCCGTCCAGGCGCTGGAGGTTGCAGTTGATCACGAAGTTCAGGTTGTCCAGGTTCTCGTTCGCGGCGAGCTGGAGCAGGCCACGGGACTCGGGCTCGTCCATTTCCCCGTCCCCCAGGAACGCCCAGACCTGCTGATCCGAGGTGTCTTTAATGCCACGGTTCTGCAAATACCGGTTGGACTGGGCCTGGTAGATCGCGTTCATCGGGCCGATACCCATGGACACGGTGGGGAATTCCCAGAAATCCGGCATCAGGCGCGGGTGCGGGTAGGAGGACAGGGCGTGGCCTTCTTTGGACTTTTCCTGACGGAACCCGTCCAAGTCCTCTTCCGTGAGGCGGCCTTCCATGAACGCCCGGGCGTACATGCCCGGCGAGGCGTGGCCCTGGAAGAACACCTGATCCCCGCCCGAGGGGTGGTCCTTGCCGCGGAAGAAGTGGTTGAACCCCACCTCATACAGGGTCGCAGCACCGGCATAGGTGGAAATGTGCCCGCCCACACCAATATCGGAACGCTGCGCACGATGGACCATCACCGCAGCGTTCCAGCGCATATAAGCCCGGTACCGGCGCTCGAACTCCTCGTTCCCCGGGAACTGTGCTTCCTGGTCCACCGGGATCGTGTTCACATAATCAGTGGTCGTCACCATCGGCACACCCACCGACCTCGCACCAGCACGCTGCAACAACGAACGCATAATGTACTGGGCACGCTCGGTACCCTGCTCCGCGATCAACGCATCAAGGGACTCAATCCACTCCGCGGTCTCTTCCGGATCACGATCAGGCAGCTGGGCAGTCAACCCGCTGAGGATGTGTGAGGTCTCTTCTCCTGCAGCCACGTCCAACCTTCCTTTAGGCGCATGCATCGGCGCCTCAAGTCCGGCAGGGTATCTGCCCGTCGTGAACGCGTCGTGTGCGACATCTCTGTTTCAACAGCCCGGTCGGATGCGCCGGGCAGGTCTTGTGAGCGCGTGGCTGCCTTTGGGAACTTCCCGGGGCGATCGCCCTGCAGCCGTAGCACTCATGGCCACTCTAGCTTTCGCGGCGTCGCGATGCGTAGCCGCGGGACCTGAGGAGCGTTGTATGTCACAGTCCGGGCCCCTCCGTGACGCAAAGCACGCGATCTTCGAGGACCCAAAACACCGTGTGGAATGCGGAATATGGCCGCTGGCTGGGACAATGGCTTGAAGCACACGCCCAAAGGGTGTTGGCTGTTAGTAATGGAAGTCACTGCAAAAGGAGGAAACGTGAGCGAGGCCGACGCCGCCACATCGGTAAATGTGGCGGAAAGAATGGGTTTCAAAGATGGGGATCTGATTCAGGAACGCGGCTACGACGACGACGTCGATTTCGACTTGCGTGAGGACATCGAAGATGTCACTGGCTCCGAGTTGTTGGATGAAGATGATCATGATGTCGTGGATGCTGTTGTTTTCTGGTGGCGTGACGGCGACGGTGACCTTGTTGATGCCCTCATGGACTCTCTCACCAACCTGAAGGAAGGCGGAGTTGTTTGGGTGCTGACGCCAAAGTCAGGCCGTGACAACTACGTATCTCCGGCAGACATCCAGGATGCCGCACCCACCTCCGGGTTGCACCTGACTACATCGGCAGGGGTTTCAAAGGACTGGAGCGCCACGCGTTTGGTGCCCAAGAAGAACAAGTGACCGAAGTCCAACAGGTAGCTGCCTCCATGCTCGCTCCCCAAGTAGGGCAGCTCGCACCGGATTTTGAACTGCTGAACCAGTACGGTGAGCCTGTGCGCTTGACCGACTTTCAAGGCCGCAACGTTGTTGTCGTGTTCTTTCCTTTTGCCTTCTCCGGGATTTGCACGGGGGAACTTTGTGAGATTCGCGACAACATCGCTGCCTTCAAGGATTCGAACGCCACGGTATTGGCCATTTCCGTTGACAGTAAGTTCGCCCAGCGGGCCTACGCTGAGCACGAGCAGTTCGGCTTTGATCTCTTGGCAGACTTTTGGCCACACGGGGCGGTAGCAAGAAACTACGGTGTCTTCGACGAAGCGAGTGGCATGGCGTTGAGGGGGACGTTCATCATCGACGCTTCGGGACTCGTCCAATATGTGGTTATCAACCCTCGCGGCCAGGCAAGGGACTTTGCCGAGTACCGTCGGGCGTTGTCGGCGTTGGCAGGGCAGTAGTCGTGAGCCGTCACAGCCCCGGGGTGGGTATGACTGGATTTGCCAGCATGGCCCCTGCGCCGGCCGCGCAACTGAGCCCCAAGGAACTGGAAGAACTGAGGGCTGCCTTGGATCTCCTTGGGGGGAAGCGCTTGGCTGTTCTCACGGGGGCCGGGTTGAGTACCGATTCCGGAATTCCTGATTACCGAGGACCGGGTTCTGCGCCTCGGAACCCCATGACCTACCAGGAGTTCATAGGAAGTGAGCCGAATCGTCGCCGTTATTGGGCGCGGAACCACCTTGGGTGGTCCCATCTCAGGCACGCCGATCCTAATGCCGGGCATGTGGCCGTCGCCCTTCTGGAGCGGCGAGGTTTGCTGACAGGTCTTATCACCCAAAACGTTGACAGGTTGCACGAGGACGCCGGAAGCCTCAACGTGGTGGACCTGCATGGGCGCTTTGACCAGGTCATTTGCCTGGATAACGGGCACACCTTCAGCAGGCGCTTGATCGCAGCAATCCTTGAAGAAATCAATCCCGGTTTCCTGGAAGCCGCGTTGGAATCCGGAGTGGTGGAAATGGCTCCGGATGCCGATGCCACGGTAGAGGATTCTGAGCTCATCACCTCGTTCGTTATGGCTGTGTGCCCCATCTGCGGCGGGACGTTGAAGCCGGACTTTGTGTACTTCGGAGAGAACGTCCCCAAGGACCGTGTGGCCCGCGCTTACGGGATGGTGGATGATGCGGAGGCACTCCTCGTGGCGGGGTCGTCACTGACGGTTCAGAGTGGACTGCGGTTCGTGCGGCACGCTGCTAAAGCGGAAAAGCCAGTGGTTATCATCAACCGCGGAACTACCCGTGGGGATGACTTTGCACAGCTGAAACTGGAGCTGGGTGTGAGCGGCGCTTTGGACTACCTGGCACGCACTTTGCCGGATCTTCCCCGGGCTCATGAGCCGATTGGTGTTTCCGGCGGTTGATCATGTAGAGTCATTGTTCGTTGGTCGAAGCGCGGAGGAAGTTGCGAAGCGCGGAAACAGCACATTGGGTCTTTAGCTCAGCTGGTAGAGCGCCACGTTTACACCGTGGATGTCATCGGTTCGATCCCGGTAGGACCCACCAAGGAAAACCCCGCTGTTCAAGTCACAAGGCTTGGGCGGCGGGGTTTTTTGTGCCTCCGAATCCCGGCTCGGATCGATAGCTTCCGCAAACCTTAAATGTCAGAGCCACCCCCTACGGTTCTTTGCATGGAGCAGGTATACATCCCCACAGTTGAGCAAGGTGCCCCGGCAGTAATAGTGCGGGGAGGTAGGGAGTGGCCCATGGTTGTGGAACCTGTCCGCTGGTTTGAGCGGGTTGCCTGGTGGGAGGATTCCCGGCGGATGCCGCGGGGGCAGGGGCGGGTAGATGTTGAAGTCTGGCAGGTTCAGATTCGCTTGGGAGACAACCCGGAGTCTGGCATCGTCACCTGGGAATTGGTGCGGGACGGTTCCGGTGGCAGCTGGTCCATACGGGGTGAGGAACTCGCTGCTGCGTAGAACTGGTCGGGGAAATGGATGAGCTCTCCACCACGACTATTGGGGGATGCCGCGGTGGAGAGCTCGAAGATGAATATACAGAGAACTTTTGGGTTTGAAAAGTATGGCCCATGCCCAAGGGTTAGGGCGGTCGGGTTCCAGCCCTTCTCGCGGTCCTCATTCCACTATGATGAGTAATGTTCAGCAGAATGGACACCGAATTGCGATGTTGAAGGAGAATCATGGCCGATTCCCGCTCCTCCCGTTCCGAAGGGCTGGGCGCCTCATCGCCGGCGCCCGCCGTCACTCGTGCCGCTGCGGTGCTGGAGGCGCTTGCGGAGTCGCCTGCAGGCCGCTTGACGCTCAGCGACCTCTCGCGTGAACTCGGCATCCCCAAGTCTTCTACCTCCAATTTGCTGTTGGCGCTCGAAGAGGCCCGCCTCATCACCAGGCAGGGCGCGGATTTTGCCTTGGGTAGAAAGCTCGTTGAACTCGGTGCTGCTTATCTCAGTCGACTCGACGAGGTCCAGGAGTTCTATAAATACTGTGAGCAGGCCCCTACGCTCTCCGGGGAGACCGTAAGGATCGCGATGCTCGACGGTGATCACGTCATCTACCTGGCCCGGTACGAGGGTCACCCGGCCGTTAGGTTAACGTCCAATATCGGCGACAAGATGCCCGTCTCGCTGTGCAGCGTAGGTAAGGCGCTCATTGCGCAGCTGCACGATCACGATATCGACTCCATGTTCCCTGATGGCATGGCGCTCCCCACCATGACTGCCAACTCCCTCAAGACTGCTGAGGAGCTCAAGGCGCAGATTTCCGCTATCCGTAAGCAGGGGTACGCGTTCGAAGACGAAGAGTCCACCGTGGGGGTGGTGTGCCTGGCCGTTCCTGTCCCCACTCATGGAGCCCATGGCCCCAGCCTCGGTCTGTCCGTGACAGCACTGAAGGCTACATATTCGGACGAGCAAGGCGCGCTCATGGTCAAGGAACTCAAGGAGTTGGCACGGTCATTGGGCAACCCCATGGGCTAGTCTGACCGGCCGAATTAATAAATCTGATTACAACCTTGGCAGCGCGTTCAACAAGCTGTACGCTGTTCATCATAGTGATCTTGGCGGTGATGCCATCACTATCTCACTGGGCCAACGGGGGCCCGGGGTGATTTTGAGGGAGTGCTTGTGATAACTCGTGCAAATGAAAAGCTCGCAGCCGAGGCTGACGACGCCGTAGTTGAGCCGGAACAGCTCCGCAGGGCTACACTGGCCAGCTCTGTGGGATCGGCGCTGGAGTACTACGACTTCTACATTTACGGCTTGGCGTCGGCGCTGATCTTTGGTCCACTGTTCTTTTCGCCGCTGGGCCCCGATGGCGCACTGATTGCTTCCTTCGCAACCTACGGCGTTGGCTTCGCCGCACGGCCGTTTGGTGGTTTGATCTTCGGCTACATCGGGGACAGGTTTGGCAGGAAAATGGTGCTGATCCTGACCATCGCGTTGATGGGGACGGCGAGCTTTGCCATCGGCCTGCTCCCTACGTTCGAGCAGGCCGGAATGCTCGGCGCTGTTCTGCTGGTGACGCTGCGAATCGTTCAGGGACTGGGAGCCGGGGCGGAGCAGGCCGGCGCAACAACTTTGATCTCGGAAGTGGCTCCGCGTCGCCGTCGTGGGTTCTTCGCTTCGCTGCCGTTCGTCGGCATCCAGTTAGGCACGCTCCTCGGTGCCGGAACTTTTGCTCTTATTGCGATGGCGGATAAGTCCGTCCTGCAGGGCTGGTTGTGGCGAGTGCCCTTCCTTGCCAGTTTCATTCTGATCGCAGTAGCCATCTTCATCCGCCTCAAGCTCAAGGAAACCCCGGCCTTCCAGGAGCTGGAGAAGCACAAGAACGTGGTCAAGAATCCGATTGGCGCGCTCTGGAAGCACTCAAAGAAGAATGTCCTGCTGGGCATTGGTCTTCGCATGGGAGAGAACGGCAACTCATCGATCTACTCCGCGCTGCTGGTGTCCTTTATGAGCATGCCGGCGGGAGTCTTCGCAGGAAACAACTCCATCGGTCCGGTTGGCCTCCTGATTGCTGCCGGCTTCGCGGCTGTCATGGTGGTGACATTTGGTGCCTTGTCCGACCGCTACGGTCGTGTTCCCGTGTACCGCTATGGAGCTCTCTTCCAGGCGATCATCGCGGTTCCCGCCTTCTATCTGGTCACTCTCGGAAACGTCACTCTGGTCTGGGTAGTCATGGCGGTGGGCATTGCAATCGGTGTCCAGTCGATGCTCGGCCCACAGTGCCCTCTGCTCCCCGAACTCTTCGGATCGCAATACCGTTTCACCGGCGTGGCCATGAGCCGCGAAATTTCAGCGGTTCTGGCTGGTGGCTTGGCGCCGCTGCTTGGCGCGCTCATGTTGGCTGCTACAAACCACTCATGGCTGGTCCTGGCCATCTACTCGCTGGTCCTGGCTCTTATCTCCTTCGTGACCACGTTCTTCACGCCTGAAACTGCAGGCAGGGACCTCGTCAGCACGGAAGACGCTAAATAGTTCCCCAACGAACAACCGGGCGCAGGAATACCTGAAAACCAACAGAAACAGCGCGGCACCTTCCTTGTGGAGGGTGCAGCGCTGCTTTGTCTTGGACACAAAAACGCGTCCGAGGAGTGTGATGGCAAAACCCCGGTGGCAGTGCAGAATTGGTGCAGCGAATGAGGAGCGTGTCCATGACGGCTACCAAGGGCCTCACATCACCGGAAAGTCCTGGTCAGGTCCGGGCGGGCGGACGGGGTACAAAGTTTAGGCCCGAGATCCAGGGCCTTCGATCTTTGGCCGTTCTCATGGTTGTCTCATATCACATCTGGTTTGGCCGGGTTTCCGGTGGGGTGGATGTCTTCCTGCTGATTTCGGCGTTCCTCATGACCCTGCAATTCGTGAGCCGTTTCGAGGATGCCCGGCCGGTATCACTGGTGCGGCACTGGTTGCACCTGTTCTGGCGACTGCTGCCCGCCGTCGTGGTGGTGCTGCTTGGCACGTTGGCGGCCACGTATGTGGTCATTCCCCGCACGCGATGGATCGAGATAGTCAACCAAAGCTGGGCGTCCCTCTTCTACGTTCAAAATTGGCTGCTTCAGCGCCAGGTGGTCAACTACTACGCTGCAGACCACAGCGTGGCAAGCCCTTTTCAGCACTTCTGGTCCCTGTCCATTCAGGGGCAAGTGTTCATCCTGTGGCCGGCCATTTTTGTTGCTACGGCCTGGGCGTGCCGCCGGTTCAGCTTGCGGTATCGGGCCGTGCTGCTAGGAGTGTTCGGACTGATTTTTGCAGTTTCGCTGGCTTATTCGGTCTATTTCACGGCCGCCCATCAGGAACTTGCTTATTTCGATACGTTTGCCCGGCTGTGGGAGTTTGCGTTGGGAACCCTGGTGGCGCTGTTGCTTCCCTATCTTCGGCCCGGCCGGGGGCTGAGGGGCGTGCTGGGGTGGGTGGGCATAGCCGCCATGCTGAGCTGTGGTGCTGTCCTGCAGGTCCAGACCGCGTTTCCGGGTTTCGTGGCGCTGTGGCCGACCCTCGCGGCCGTGGCTGTCATCGTCGCGGGGCAATCTGGAAGCCGCTTCGGAGTTGACAGGATCCTTTCGTCCAAGCTGCTGGTGGGGCTGGGCTCCACCTCATATGCCCTTTACCTGTGGCATTGGCCGCTGTTGGTGATCACCTTGGTGTGGATCGGCCAAGACCACGCAGATGCGATCACCGGCACCTTGATTGTGGGTGCGTCCTTGGTGTTGGCGTTTCTCACCACCAGGTTTGTAGAGCAGCCCCTGCGTGCATGGAGGTGGCCGGAAGCTAGGAAACGTCGTCTGGCTGTGGCTGTGCTGGTTTGCCTGGCAGTGGCTGCAGCCCCGATGGCGCAGTTTGGATTCCAGCAACAGGCGGAGAAGAACCTTATTGCCAAGCAAAGTGATGATGACAACCCCGGAGCGCGGGCCTTGCTACCTGGCTACGTTGACCGGGTTGGCGACGGCGCACGGACGCTGCCCACCCCTGAGCAGCTTCCGGAAGATTGGGGAAAGCTCGATGGCCCGTGTACCGGTGAGCTCCGCCCCACGGATCCGGTGCTTTTTGCAGAGTGCCAGCAGAACGACGTCGGCGCTGACGCAGAGAAGACCGTCTTTGTGGTGGGTCAGTCCCATTCGCTGCAATGGCTCGGAGCGATCGGTCCGCTGGCCAAGGAGAACCGCTGGCGTGTCCAGGCAGTCACCTTCGGTGCCTGCCCTTTCATGACTGAAACCGATGAGGTAGGGGACGAATGCAATGCGTTCAACAGGAACGTCAGGGAACACATCCGTATCCATCGGCCCGATGCTGTCTTCCTGGTAGGAACAGCGGCAGTTCCCGACTCACCTGACGAGGACCTCACGTGGGGGCTCGACGAGTTGGTGGGTGAAATTACTGATCAGGGCGTGAAAGTCATCGCCATGCGGGACAACCCGCGTTTCTCCTTTAGCCCCAGTGAATGTGCCATGGCCTCCGGAGTGGATGATCCGCGGTGCCGCCCTGCCCTGTCTTCGGTGCTCGCCGAGACCAATCCTTTGGATCAGTTGGAAGGGACTTTCACGGGATTGTCCATCCTGGACATGACGGACCTGATCTGTGACGGCACGGCCTGTCCAGGCATTGTGGGCAACGTTTATGTTTACCTCGACGACAACCACCTCTCGAGCACTTATGTCAGGACCATGACCGACACGTTGTCCGAGAGGTGGCTTGACGCCACGGGCTGGTAGCAGGCCTAGTAGAAGTGAACCGGATCCACCACGTGCGGGAGTTCTCCACCGTCCAGGAATGAACGCAGGTTGCTGCAGAAGCGTTCCGCGATGAGCCGGTTTTCGGCAGCACTCAATGCAGAAGTGTGCGGGGACACCAGGACCTTGGGGTGGTTCCATAAGGGGCTGTCCTGGGGGAGCGGTTCCACCGCGAAAACGTCCAGGCAGGCGTATGAAAGCTGGCCGTTGTTCAGCGCCTCCAGCAAGGCGTCTTCATCCACCACGGTTCCGCGGCCCACGTTCACAAACACGGTGCCCGGTTTCATGGCGGAGAAAATGTCACTGTTGAAAAGATTCTCCGTGTACGGCGTGCCGGGAAGTGTATTGATCACGGCATCGGCATCAGCCACCAGGCGGGGAAGACCATCATTGTTGGTGACCTCCTCGATTCCCTCGATGGATTCCACAGTGCGCTTGGTTCCGCTGACTTTCATGCCCAGCGCCCGCACGATTCGGGCAGTTTCCATGCCAATTTCACCGAGGCCGGCGATAACCACTTTCGAGCCGTTGGCCAGTTTGGTGGGTGTTCTCAGCTCTGGCCAAACCTTGGCGGCTTGATCCCGCGCCATTTCGGCGCTGCGCTTGAAGCCGTTGAGGATGCCGAAGGCTGAAAACTCTGCCAGCGGCAGCGCGTGGACACCTGCGGACGTGGTCACGCGGAACTTCTGCAGGGTTTCGGTGTCGAGCCCTGAAGCCTTGACCGCGCCACCGGCTCCTGCCGCCATGGCGTGAATCCACTGCAAGTGCGGGTTGCTCGCAGCGATGCGCGCCAATCCGGCTGGGCTTTCATTGGGGAAGCCGTACAGGACCTGTGCCCGGTTGAGCATGTCCCAGTAGCGTTCCTCCTGCTCGGGTGTGCGCGTGGATTCCGGATCGCCGGCGTGATCGGCCGGGAAGCGTTCCGGCGGCAGGAGCTCGGGTTCGTAGAGAACTGTTATGGAAGGATCTACGGCGCGGATCAGCTCTACATGCTCGGCTTCGAGGGGTACAGCGATGGCGATGGTAAGTTCATCAGTCGTCATAGTGTTCATCATACTGAATGACGGCTAGGATATTGAACAGAATTTCTATAGATGACCACAAAGAAGTGAGGTTACCCACCATGACAAGCAAACGCGTAGGCTTCGTAGGCTTAGGTCTCATGGGAGCCCCCATGGCATCAAACATCGCCAGAGCCGGTTGGGACGTCACCGCCTGGAATCGCTCCGGGGCCGTCTTTGAAGGCCTCTCCGGCGTGCGGCGCGCAGCAGCCGTGGCGGAGCTGCGGGACGAGGACACCATCATCTTTATGCTCCCCGATCTGCCCTTCATCGAGGAAGCCGCCGCGGACCTTCTCGAATCATGGCGGAACAAGGCACCCCGGCCGGGTACCGCCGTCGTCGTCATGAGCAGCGTTTCCCCCACCGCGGTCCAACTGTTTGGCGACACCGTTCACGAGGCATCCGGCGGTAACGCCGCGGTGGTGGACGCGCCGGTCAGCGGCGGTACCGCCGGGGCGCACAGCGGAAGCCTTGCCATCATGGTGGGCGGCACCCAAAGCCAGTTCGAAGCGCTCAAGCCGCTTCTGGAAACCATGGGGACCACGGTCCGGCGCATGGGGCCGCTGGGTTCGGGGTCGCTCGCCAAAGCCTGCAACCAACTCATCGTAGGGACAACGACGGCGGCCCTCGCCGAAGCGGCTGAACTCGCGGAACGCTCCGGTATGGACGTGCGGGCACTCTTTGAGGTCCTTTCCGGAGGGCTGGCCGGAAGCCGGGTGCTGGAGAACGTTGGCCCACGCCTGGCCGCCAAGGACTATGCGCCCACCGGGCCGGCAAAGTTCATGCACAAGGACCTCGGCTTCGTGCTCACCAGCGCACAAGCCGTTGGTTCCGCGGTCCCCATGGCATCGGCAGCAATCGACCTTTACGCCGAACTCAAACGCCAAGGACTCGGTGATCAAGACCTCGCCGTTGTCCGTCAGGCCATCGCAAACCTCAGCCTTTCACCAGCCGCGACGTCGAACAGCAACTGAACCGGCGCAACACCAGAAGGAATGAAGAACAAAACTATGAATGGACTTTTTGATCTGACCGGGCGGGTTGCCTTGGTCACTGGTTCAAGCCGCGGTATCGGCAATGCCCTGGCCAGGGGCCTTGCCGATGCCGGCGCGACGGTGGTGCTCAATGGCATCAGCACTGAACGCCTGGAGAAAGCCCACCAGGCCATGGCCGCTGACTATCCGGTGGAAAGGGTCCATAGCCGGGCTTTCGATGTCACCGACGCAACGGACGCTGCTGAGGGTGTGGCTTGGATTGAACAGAACGTGGGGCCTTTGGACATCCTGGTTAACAACGCCGGAATTCAGCACCGTGTCCCCATGCTGGAGCTCGACGTCAAGGACTGGGACCGTGTCATCACCACGGACCTCACCAGCGCCTTCCTGGTAGGCCGGGAAGCGGCACGGCATATGATCTCCCGGGGACACGGCAAGATCATCAACATCTGCTCGGTCCAAACGGACCTGGCGCGCCCCACCATCGCCCCCTATGTGGCTGCCAAGGGCGGACTCCGCAACCTCACCCGCGCCATGACGGCAGAATGGGCCGCCTCCGGTTTGCAGATCAACGGAATCGCGCCGGGGTACATCCACACGGAAATGACCCAAAACCTGGTGGACGATGCTGACTTCAATTCCTGGATCCTTGGCCGGACCCCGGCCAATCGCTGGGGCACTACGGCAGACCTTGCCGGGCCCACCGTATGGCTCGCCTCCCAGGCCTCGAACTTCGTGATCGGCCAGACGATCTTCGTCGACGGTGGAATGACGGTGGTGGTCTGATGAGCATTATTCTCCCGGCCTCAGGCCCCGCCGTGGTTGCCCATGGCAAGGGCGACCTTAGGATTGAAGACATCCCCTTGGCAGTGCCGGCTACGGATGAAGCGATCGTGGAGATTGCCTACGGCGGGATCTGCGGATCGGACCTTCACTACTGGCTGCACGGAGCAGCAGGGGAGTCCATCCTCAAAGAGCCCATGGTCCTTGGACACGAAATCGTGGGCGTAGTGGTCCAGCAGGCAGCCGACGGTACCGGCCCCGCCGAGGGAACCCCCGTGGCCGTCCACCCGGCAACCCCGGCACCCGGCGATGTCAGATACCCCCAGGAACGGCCCAACCTCTCCCCGGGCTGCACCTACCTTGGCAGTGCTGCCCGGTACCCCCACACAGACGGCGCGTTCAGCCGCTACGCCACCCTTCCCTCAAGGATGCTGCGCCCGCTGCCGGAGAACCTGGACCTGAGGACGGCCGCACTGGTTGAGCCCGCCAGCGTCGCTTGGCATGCCGTAGGCCGCGCGGGAGACGTCAGGGGAAAGACAGCCCTGGTGATTGGCAGCGGTCCGATCGGTGCACTCGCCGTTGCCGTCCTGAAGCGTGCCGGCGCGGCCCGGATTGTCGCCGTCGACATGCATGACAAGCCCCTGGAAATCGCCCTTGCCGTTGGCGCCGATGAGATCCTCAAAGGCGACAACACCGAGGCCATCGCGGCAGTGGACGCCGACGTCGTTATTGAATCCTCTGGAAGCCATTTTGGCCTTGCCTCGGCCATCAAGGGCACTACTCGCGGCGGCAAGGTGGTGATGGTGGGACTCCTGCCGTCCGGACCCCAGCCGGTGTTCATCTCCCTCGCCATCACCCGCGAGCTGGAACTCCTTGGCTCGTTCCGCTTCAACGGCGAGATCGATGAGGTCATTGCTGCACTGGCCGATGGTTCGCTGTTCGTCGACCCCGTGGTAACCCACGAGTTCGGCCTTGCCCAGGGCCTGGAGGCTTTTGAGGTGGCGAAGAACTCCGCTGAATCCGGAAAAGTGCTGCTGAACTTTCAGGGATAAAGACTAGTTCCTGGCGACGGGGACGAACACGCGGGGCTGGTCATTCCAACTGGGTGCCAGCTCCGCAATGGTCTGCTTCATGATTTTTGCTGCGGCTTCGCGCGCAACGGACCCGTCGCCCGCATCAATCGCGTGGGCGACGTCCATGTGCCACTGAAGCGCTTGCTTCTGGGGATGTTCCGGCATAAGTCCGTGCACAGTTCTACCTGTGAGGGTCTCCGTGACCTGGCCAATCAGGTTGGCGAACATTTCGTTGCCGGAGCCGGAGAGGACCAACGCGTGGAACCTGATGTCGAGGTCAAGGAACCGGGCCATGTCACCGGCATCGCCGGCTTCCTTCATGGCAAGGGAGATGCCCACCAGCTCCTTCCGAAGACTTTCCGGGGCGTTCCCGGCGGCCAGTTCCGCTGCTACAGGTTCGACGGCGGAACGCAGCTCAGCGAGCGACCTCAACTGGGCGCCGCGCCCTTCGCCGGCCAGCCGCCAACGAATCACCAGAGGATCGAAAGGGTTCCAACGATGTGCCGGCAAGACCCTGATGCCTACTCGCTTGATGGTCTCCACAAGTCCCAGCGACTGCAGCACACGGACGGCTTCACGGACCACTGAACGCGAAACTTTGAGTTCGTCTTCCAAGTGCTCGGCCAGCATGACATGGCCCGTGGGCAGGGCGCCGCCGACGATTTTGGTGCCCAAGTGCTCTACGGCGCGGTGGTGGAGGCTGGTTGACATAGTGGTAAGCATAGTGGCGCGGCGACCTCAGGTGCGCAGAGGAATCCGGGGCGGCATCATAGACTGTTTATGACGCGGCACCGTTCCAAAACGTGGGCGCCGCTTTCCCGCACCTGGCTTAAATACGTATGGTTTATTACAGCCCCTGGTTTTGAAATCGCTTCCCGCGTGCCCCATTGGGTATCGGGCGACTGTTTGTACACGAACTTGTACAAGAACGAAATGGAGTTTTGATGTCAGCACACATCGGTGTCACCGGCCTTGCGGTGATGGGCGCCAACCTGGCCCGCAACCTTGCCCGCAACGGCTTCACTGTGGCTCTCCACAACCGCTCCGTGGAAAAGACTGACGCCCTGCTGGAAAAGCACGGCACGGACGGCGACTTCATCCGCACGGAAACACTGCAGGAACTCGTCGACTCCCTTGAAAAGCCCCGCCGCGTCCTCATCATGGTCAAGGCAGGCGCTCCCGTTGACAACGTGATCGAGCAGCTCGAGCCGTTGCTTGAAGCCGGGGACATCATCATCGATGCCGGTAACTCGCACTACGAGGACACCCGCCGCCGCGAAGCTGCCCTGGCCAAGAAGGATCTGCACTTTGTCGGCGTCGGTGTCTCCGGTGGCGAAGAAGGCGCCCTGAACGGCCCGTCCATCATGCCCGGCGGCTCCAAGGAGTCCTACGACGCCCTCGGACCCCTGCTGGAGAAAATCTCCGCCAAGGTGGACGGCGAACCGTGCTGTGCATGGATCGGCACCGACGGCGCCGGCCACTTCGTCAAGATGGTCCACAATGGCATCGAGTACGCCGACATGCAGGTTATTGGTGAAGCATTCGACCTCCTCCGCTCCGGTGCAGGCATTGAGCCCGCCGAGCAGTCCAAGATCTTCGCTGAGTGGAACAAGGGCGATCTGTCCTCCTTCCTGATCGAAATCTCCGCAGAGGTCCTGGGCCACGTTGATGCTAAGACCGGCAAGCCGTTTGTTGACGTCGTGGTGGATGCCGCAGGTCAGAAGGGCACCGGACGCTGGACGGTCATCTCCGCTCTGGAACTGGGTTCCCCGGTCTCCGGCATCGCTGAGTCCGTTTTCGCGCGCGCACTGTCCTCCCAGACAGAGCAGCGCAAGCTCGGCCAGGAACTGCTCGCCGGTGAAGAAGCTTCCGTGGAAATCCCCGAAACCTTCGTCGAGGACGTCCGCCAGGCTCTCTACGCCTCCAAGCTGGTCTCCTACGCCCAGGGCCTGGACATGCTGACCTCCGCCGCCAAGGAGTACGGCTGGGACCTCAAGCTGGACGAGATCGCTTCCCTGTGGCGCGCCGGCTGCATCATCCGCGCAGAACTGCTCAAGGACATCACCAAGGCCTACGCTGCCGATGAGAAGCCCGCCAACCTGCTGTTTGCGCCGGCCTTCACCAAGGCCATCGCTGAAGCGCTTCCGGCTTGGCGCCGGGTTGTAGCCACGGCTGTCCAGCTGGGCATCCCCGTTCCGGTGTTCTCGTCCTCCCTGGCGTACTACGACGGCCTGCGCCGCAAGCGCGTTGCCGCCGCCCTGATCCAGGGCCAGCGCGACCTCTTCGGTGCACACACCTACGGTCGTGTGGACACCGAGGGTACGTTCCACACCCTCTGGGGCGAAGACAAGTCCGAGATCTCGGCCGTCGACACCCACTAGCAGCACCATTCCGCAAGGCCGGTTCCTCCCAGTTACGCTGGGTGGGCCGGCCTTTGCCGTAGTGAATTGTTTTCCGTTCCTTACCGAACTCAAGGAGACCAGCCATGGCACCCCGTATCGCGTTTGTCACCGGGGCGTCCACCGGGATCGGTTTCGACGCGGCCATAGCACTCAGGTCAGCTGGTTTCACTGTCTATGCAGGCGCACGACGTGTGGGCAAGATGGAGCCGTTGAAGCAACACGGCATTAGTGTTCTGTCTTTGGATGTCACGTCGGAGGAATCGATGGCGTCCGCGGTGGCGCTGATCGAAGCTGCCCATGGACCAATTGACGTGCTGGTCAACAACGCGGGCTACGGTTCCTATGGCTCACTGGAGGAAGTTCCGTTGGCTGAGGGCCGGCGGCAATTTGAGGTCAATGTCATGGGTCTGGCGAGGATGAGCCAACTCGTCATACCCGGGATGCGCAGGGCCGGATCAGGCCGGATCATCAACATCACCTCAATAGGCGGCAAAATATATGAGCCGTTGGGCGCCTGGTACCACGGCACCAAGTTTGCGGTGGAGGGCATGAGTGATTCGTTGCGGCTTGAGTTGAAGCCACACGGAATCGACGTGGTCATTATTGAACCATCGGGAACAGACAGTGAGTGGGGCGGCATTGCGGGGGAGGGCCTGCTCATGGCCTCGGGCAGCGGGCCCTACAGGCAACAAGCGCACGTTGTGGCTGCCGCGTTGGCATCCACGTCCGGAACCGGCCATGTGTTGTCTACGCCGGCGGGGGTTGTGGCCAGAACCATTACTCGCGCCGCAACGGCAAAACGCCCCAGAACCCGTTACCCGGTGGGCAGGGGCGCCTGGAGCGTCCTGGCGATGCGTAAGATTCTTCCGGACCGCGCCTTCGACATTGTCTTCTGGAACTTCTACCGAAGGCTGGCTGGCTAGATCCGGTATTCGATGTAGTACTCCGCCGGATCCACGGCCGGTTTGGTTTCGGACCGGGCATCACGATGCCGCCACGTGGCGGGGATGCCTGTGATGATGGACTCCGGTGGTGCGTCCTTCACCACCACGGCGTTGGCGCCGATAGCGCTGCCGGCACCGATGGTAATGGGACCCAGGACCTTTGCACCGGCTCCAATGGTGACGCGGTCGCCGATGGTTGGGTGACGCTTGACCTTGGCCAACGATCGTCCGCCGAGCGTTACTCCGTGATAAATCATCACGTCCTCGCCGATCTCGGCTGTTTCACCAATCACCACTCCCATGCCGTGATCAATGAAGAACCGCCGGCCAATGGTCGCGCCGGGATGGATTTCGATGCCGGTGAGGAATCGAGCCAACTGGGATATCAGGCGCGCAGGAAAACGGAGCGCCGGATTCTGCCAGAGCCGATGAGTTATCCGATGCGCCCAAATGGCGTGCAGTCCGGAGTAGGCGAAAAAGTTCTCAAAAGAGCCTCGAGCCGCCGGGTCGTGGGACCGGGCGGCATCGAGGTCTTCCTTAAGCCTTGCGAAGAAGCTCACAAAGACCTTTCTACAGGAAATGAAGGCGTGCCGGCGTGGTGTTAGCCGCGGATGTCGTCGAACAGCACCGTGGAGATGTAACGCTCCCCGAAGTCGCAGACCACGGCCACGATCAACTTGCCGGCATTCTCAGGGCGCTTGGCCAACTCGAGGGCACCCCACACAATGGCGCCGGAGGAAATGCCGCCGAGGATGCCTTCACGTGCGCCGAGGTCACGGGCTACGCGGACCGAGTCTTCCAGGGTGGCGTCAAGGACTTCGTCGTAGACGTTGGTGTCCAGGATTTCCGGAACAAAGTTGGCGCCGATGCCCTGGATCTTGTGCGGGCCAGGGGCTCCACCGTTGAGGATCGCCGAATCTTTGGGCTCGATCGCAACAATCTGCACACCGGGCTTGCGCTCCTTGAGGACCTGGCCAACACCGGTGATGGTGCCGCCGGTGCCTACGCCGGCCACAAAGATGTCTACTTCGCCGTCGGTGTCTTCCCAGACTTCCTCGGCAGTGGTGGCGCGGTGAATGGCTGGGTTGGCCTCGTTGGCAAACTGCTGGGCCCAGATGGAGTTCTCCGTGTTGGCAACGATTTCCTGTGCCTTCTCGACGGCACCTCGCATGCCTTCGGATCCGGGCGTCAGGACGATTTCGGCACCGTAGGCGCGCAACATGACGCGGCGCTCGGTGGACATGGTCTCAGGCATGGTCAGGATGACCTTGTATCCGCGTGCTGCGCCCACCAGCGCAAGTGCGATGCCGGTGTTCCCCGATGTACCTTCGACGATGGTTCCGCCCGGCTTCAGGGCGCCGGACTTCTCGGCAGCATCAATAATGGCCACGCCGATGCGGTCCTTGACGCTGTTGGCCGGGTTGTAGAACTCGAGCTTGACGGCAACCGTGGCGTCGAGGCCTTCGGTGAGCCGGTTCAAACGAACCAGCGGGGTGCGGCCGACCAGCTGCGTGACGTCGTCGTAGATCCTTGCCATGAAAATTACGCCTATCTCTGAAGAGGGATTGCTGAGGTCAGCCTAACCAGCGGGATCGAAACCTCGCTAAGCAGTAAGCCATGCAGAGTAATATTTCCGGGCCTTTGCCAACTTCGGGTTGATGATCACCTGGCAATAGCCCTGATAAGGGTACTTTGCATAGTAATTCTGGTGCACTTCCTCGGCCTCGTGAAACTCGGGAAGTCGGCTGACCTCGGTCACAATCGGATCAGACCACAGGGACTGGGCACGCTCGATGGCTTCTTCGAAGAGGACCTTTTCTTCCGTCGTTGTGTAGAACATTGATGAACGGTACTGGGTGCCGACGTCATACCCCTGGCGATTCAAGGTGGTGGGGTCGTGGAGGGCAAAGAACATGTCCAGGATGACTTCTTCGGGAACTACGGTTTCATCGAAGGTCACCGCAACGACTTCTGCGTGGCCGGTGGTCCCGGAGCATACCTCGTAGTAATCAGGATTGCGGACGTGGCCCCCGGTGTAGCCGGATACCACAGAGCTGACGCCGCGGGTCTTCTGGTAAACGGCATCAAGGCACCAGAAGCAGCCGCCGCCAAGTACGAAAGTTTTCATGTTCTCTTCAATGGATCGGAGGGCCTGATGATTCCCGCTTCACCTTACGGGAGAATTACGGCACCAGGGAGGTGCCACGGAGTGGCGGCTACCTGATGGGGGCTCAGTAGGGAAGAAATCTGGCTCAGTAGGGAAGAATAAGAGCATGGAAGCAGTAAACACCCACATTTCTGATGTGGATTCCGTCGAAGAGGACGAAACAGAGGACGGCAACGCTGATCCTACGCTCGGTCAGGTGTTGCTGGCTGTGGAGGAACTGTGGCCGGAGTCCCTGGCTGAAGACTGGGATGAGGTTGGCCTTGTTGTTGGCCGGCCCAATGTTCCCGTCACCAAAGTTCTCTTTGCCGTGGATCCCACGCTGGCCGTGATCGATGAGGCCGTGGAGTGGGGAGCGGACCTGCTGATCACCCATCACCCGCTTCTTCTCAAAGGCGTGAACTCTGTTGCGGCCACCTCAGCGAAGGGCCTAGCGGTGCACCGGCTGATAGAGGCAGGGGCAGGGCTGTTGACCGTGCACACCAATGGAGATTCAGCCGTGGGTGGAGTTTCAGATGTTCTGGCTGATGCCTTCGGCCTGGAAAACGTCACGCCCTTGACGCCGGCAAGCAACGGTTTGCCTGAGGAGGGTATTGGCAGGGTAGGAGACCTCCCTGAGCTTGAGACACTCGGTGACTTCGCTGCCCGCGTCTTTGAAATGTTGCCGGCCGTCGCAGGCGGTGTCCGGGTAGCTGGAGACAAAGACGGCCTGATCCGGCGCGTTGCGGTGTGCGGCGGAGCCGGTGATAGCTTGTTCGACGCAGTTCGAGCCGCCAACGCTGATGTGTACGTCACAGCAGACATGCGTCACCATCCAGCATCCGAAGCCCGTGAGGGCGCCACCAATGGCCGGCCCTATTTGATTGACGTTTCGCACTTCGCCAGTGAGTGGCTGTGGCTGCCTGCTGCCGCTGAAGCGTTGGGCAACGTGCTGGCGGACCAGGGCTACGACGTCGAGATCCGCGTCAGCGGCACCAACAGTGATCCCTGGGACTTCATACTCACTTCCGGCGGGGACTAGAGTCTAGAAAGATATGGACAGCCCTGACAGTCAGAGGCGGTCCGGCCGGACCTGATCCCCAGGCCGGCAGCTAATAGCGGAGGTAAGCGTGGCGAAAGCAGCACCGGCAGAACAATTGAAGTTGCTTGAACTGCAGGGACTGGATGCCAAGCTCAGGTCGCTTGCGGGCCGCCGGAAGGTTCTGGAAACGGATCCACGCATCACTGACCTCACGGATGCGCTGAGCGTGGCCAACGGCGAGCTCGGCTCGGCCAAGGTTGCCGTTCACGACGCCGAAGCCGAACTTCGCCGCGCGGAAGCCGATGTGGAACAGGTAGCCACCCGTATCCAACGCGACGAGACCCGGCTGAACAGCGGCACCGGGCTGTCCAAGGATCTTGTGGCGCTGCAGAGTGACATTGCCTCTCTCAACAAGCGTCGCTCGGACCTTGAGGACGTTGAACTCGAAATCCTGGAGCGCCTGGATACTTTGCGCGAGCGGCAGGCAGCCCAGCAGTCGATCGTTGACGACATTCAGGGTTCCTTTGGCAGCATCCGGGCTGAACTGGATGAAGCCATTGCCGAGATCGCCGCCGAGGAAACAGTGGTTCGGGGGCAGCGCGCCGCCTTCGCCGAATCCTTGGATGCGGGCATTCTCGCCATCTACGAGAAGACCATTGCCAAACGTGGAGTCGGGGCAGCACGGCTGTTCCACGGAAAGTCCGAAGGCTCCGGCATGATGCTCAGCCCTGGCGACCTCGCCGAAGTCAAAGCCGCCGCTGAGGACGATATCGTGTTTTGCCCGGATTCAGGTGTCATACTGGTCCGTTCGGCGGAGTGGAACTGACGCAGCCCAACATCAGTTGGACGCTCAGGTGGTGAGGATGATGTTGAGCGCGTGCGGCTTGCGGGCCGTGCCTTCAACGAGTTCAGCAGTCCAGATCTCCCGGGCAGCCTTCAAGAGCTGATCCGGGGTTGCCGGGGCCTTACCGCGCCGGGTCAGCAGGTGGCGGGCCAGTTCGCCCCGGGTGTGTTTGGCGAAGTGACTGACAACCGTGCGCTTGCCGTTCGCTTCGTTGAAAACGTTGATGTTGACTGTTTGCGTCGCCGGGGGAGCCCAGGCAGCAGCGTAGGTACTGGAGCGGCAGTCCACCAACAGTTCGCCGTCGGCGCGTGAGGCGAGGGCAGCGTTAAGCTGCGGCTTCCAGTACGTGGCGAGGCGGCCGACGTCGGGCAGTGCCGTTCCCATGGACAGGCGATAGGCAGGCACGTGGTCGCCGAAGCCTATGGCGCCCCACAGGGCGGAAACCACCAGGACGGATTCGTTCGCCTTGCGGCGCTGCGTTGGCGTCATGCTGTTGTAGCCCAAGGCGTCGTAGAGGACTCCGGAATAGACCTGATGTGCGGGAGCGGCTGGTTCGGCATGCAGCCGGGTATTGCGTTCGACGTCGTCCCGCAACGAGGCGCCGACCCCCAGCAGCGCCAGTGCATCCTCGTGCGCGCTCACCGTACCCAGAGCTTCGAGTACTTTTGCACGGTAGGGGTTCAGTTCGGGGAAGCTGAGCGATTCCCAGTTAATGGCGGGACCGTTGGCAGCGGGGGTCTTGCCTTCGGAAGGCGGCAGCAGAATCAGCACCAGTCGATATTACCGGGGACTTTGGTAGGCCCCAACGCCGGTAGACTGGACGGCGGATGGGTCGACCAGGCGGTCGCGCGTCACGGAAGTGGCTCGAGGAACGTCCGGGCTCCGAAGAGCAGGGTGGTGGGTAACGCCCACTCGGGGTAACCCGCAGGCCAGTGCCACAGAGAACAGACCGCCTGCGCGCTGTGATGTTTTGCATCGCGGGGCAGCAGGTAAGGGTGAAACGGTGGTGTAAGAGACCACCAGCTCCCTGGGTGACCGGGGAGGCTAGGTAAACCCCACCCGGAGCAAGGCCAGACAGGACACGCTTGAGGGCTGCTCGCCCGAGTGTCCGGGTAGGCTGCTGGAGGGCGTCGGCAACGGCGTTCGTAGATGGATGGCCGCCACTCCCTTGCCGGTAACGGCAGGGGATGACAGAACCCGGCGTATCGGTCGACCCATCCATTTATGACTCCCGGATTTGTGCCGTGTGAGTGATTTCACGCCCCGGGGCGGCCTGCAGCCCTTCCTTCCGCCCTAGAATGGTTACTGAACGTAGATGTTCTGCCGCCGGGACTGCGTTCGCAGCCGGCGGATTTTCTTTGCTCTCGTTCAAGGCGCTGTGGGTGGACCGAAGCCCGCTGGCGCATGTGCCGCAGGACTACTCCGGGCGGCCGCTGCCATCTACATACGAGGACGTATGTGGTTGACCCAAGGAAGGTAGTTCTGTGAGCCAGACGTCAGATTCTTGTCTTGATAAGTGGATGGGCCGGGAGGCTCTCGCCGAGGCCATGATTCCGGTAATCGGCCGGTTGTACCGGGAAAATAATGTGGTCACGAGCATCCACGGCCGGAGCCTGATCAACAAGTCCACCATGAACATCCTCAAGGCCCACCGTTTTGCGCGCCGGATGAGCAACCACGAGCTGCTGCTAGAAGAGACTGCGCCGCTGCTGAACGCGTTGTCTGAGTTGGAGCTCGGCGCAGCCGCCATTGACATTGCACGCTTGACTGAGAAGTTCCGGGCCGAAGGCAATGGTGCCTCCCTGGATGAATACCTGCGCTCCGAGCTCGCGGAGATCGTGGGAAAGCGTGGCGCTGACGACCGCACCAGCACCGACGTCGTTCTCTACGGCTTTGGCCGTATCGGCCGTCTCCTGGCCCGCATCCTCATTGAAAAGGCCGGTGGCGGACACGGCCTGCGGCTCCGCGCCATCGTTGTTCGCAAGGGCGCTGAGAACGATCTTGTGAAGCGTGCCAGCCTGCTGCGCCGCGACTCCGTTCACGGTTCCTTCGAGGGCACCATCCGCGTGGACGAGGAAGCCAACACCATCACCGCCAACGGTGTGCAGGTCCAGGTCATTTACTCGGACAACCCCGCCACTGTGGACTACACCGCATATGGCATCAAGGATGCCTTGGTGGTGGACAACACCGGCCGTTGGCGCGACGCCGATGGCCTCTCCCAGCACCTGCAGAGCAAGGGCGTTGCCCGCGTCCTGTTGACGGCACCAGGCAAGGGCGACCTCAAGAACATCGTCCACGGCATCAACCACAAGGACATCTCCGATGACGACAAGATCGTCACCGCGGCGTCCTGCACCACCAACGCCATTACGCCGGTGCTGAAGGCTATCAACGACAAGTTCGGCATCATTCACGGCCACGTGGAAACGGTTCACTCGTTCACCAACGACCAAAACCTGATCGACAACTTCCACAAGGGTGACCGCCGCGGCCGTTCGGCAGCACTGAACATGGTCATCACGGAGACCGGTGCCGCCAAGGCTGTAGCCAAGGCATTGCCCGAGTTGCAGGGCAAGCTCACGGGCAATGCCATCCGCGTGCCCACCCCGGACGTCTCCATGGCCATCCTGAACCTCAACCTTGAGAACGGCACCACGCGCGATGAAGTCAACGACTTCCTCCGCGAAATGTCCCTGCACTCGGATCTTCGCAAGCAGATCGACTACATTGACTCTCCCGATGTGGTGTCCACTGACTTCGTTGGCTCGCGTCGCGCCGGCATTGTTGATGGCCTCGCAACGATTTCCAACGACAAGAACCTGGTTCTTTACGTCTGGTACGACAACGAGTTCGGCTACTCCTGCCAGGTTGTGCGTGTCATGGAAGAAATGGCCGGTGTGAACCCGCCGTCGTTCCCCGCGCGTGACGTGATTGCTCCCATCGCAGTACTTGAAGGGGCAGGAGCCTAGGCGCTCCGAAGTATTCGCGGGTTTCCCGGCTGAGTCACTGGTATCAGCCGGGAAACCTGATCAAAATGGGTTCATGGAAAACGAATCAACGTTGGAACATGAGACCACGCTTGAACACGCCTTGGACGTAGCCAAGGCCAACCACAAACAAGCGCAGAAGCTTCTGGACCAGGCGGTGGCGGGAAACGCCGCAGGTGATGTGCCGGACGAACGTGTAGAACAACTACGAGGACTCCTCGCCCTGGCAACCGAGGACCTGCAACGCGTGGCACGGGAGCAATAGACCCGGTCACGCGACACCTCACTTCAGTGTGACTTCTCCTACACACTGTGGATATCGACTCTGATGTCGGGGCTTTGTCCTACGCTCGAAGGACGTCGCCAGTCCCACTGAACGGAGTCCCTTGAGTACCACTTGGTCTGCCTACAAACGCGCCCGGCGGAGGTCACGTCAAGCGTGGGCCATTCTTGGATTGGCAGCTGCAACCGTCGTTGCAGGGCTTTCCTGGTACTTCACCGCCGGCCAATTCAACGCCGCAGAACCGTGGGCGGCCGGCCCCAGCGAAGCACCCGTCTTCAATCCTGATTGGATGAAACCCCTTCGCGGGGCGGCACTTGTTCCCCCCGAGAAGGCAAGCGATGCTTTGGAACATCTCCCGGTCAAAGGACGTGCGCAGAAGTCGGACTACGACAGAGCCGCCTTCGGCCAAGCCTGGGCAGACGCTGACCGCAATGGATGCGATACCAGAAATGACATTCTGCGGAGGGACCTCTCCGCAGTCGAGTTCACGAAGGGTTCATCGTGCAAGGTCTCTGGAGGTAGCTTCCACGAACCTTACACAGGGGCGCAGGTAACATTCCAAAGAGGCCAGGACACCAGCGCCGCCGTTCAAATCGATCACGTAGTAGCCCTCGCCGACGCCTGGCAGAAGGGGGCCCAGCAGCTCACTGTCCAACAGCGGCAAATGTTTGCGAACGACCCCCTGAACCTGATCGCCGCGGACGGACCCGCCAACGTCAAGAAAGGTGCAGGAGATGCCGCCACGTGGCTGCCGGCCAACAAAAATTTCCGCTGCCATTACGTCGCGCGGCAAGTCTCGGTGAAGGCGGCGTATCAACTGTGGATTACGCAAGCCGAAAAAGACGCCATGAAGCGGGTCCTTTCCTCTTGCCCGGACCAGCAAACCATCTACAGTGCCAGGTGACCGTGCCCCAGCTGCCAGGTGCCGCCGTCGTCGATCCGCTCCAGGACCACGCGCTGAAGTGAGGTTTCCCGCGGAAGCCTATCCAGGTTGTCCAGTCCCCGCTGCCTGAAGGTGAAGTAGATGGCATCCGTAGGAGCATCAGTGCAGCGATCCAAGGTGAAGCGACGAGCAAAGGACGCGATGTTGCTCTTAGGCAGGCGCTCCACGAGGTACGGGTCCAGCATCCAGGAATCGCATATGGCTTTGTGGGCAGGCTTGTCCGGAAAATACCGGGTGAAGAAAGCCCGAGCCAGCGAGAAGCTGGCATCCACTAATTCGGGGGAGAGCGACCCATCCTCGGGAATGTGGACCCCCAGAACCCACTCTGAGCTTGGATCTGCGGCGGGCACCAAATGGAACTGTAGCCGTCCCAGCCGGAATAGATTTCCTGCCATGTGCAATGTCAGCCAGGCCCAGGTATCCAGTCCAAACCGTCCATGGACCCGTCGGTTGATGCGGAGCTGTAGACCCAGGTCTGCCAAGGAAGCAGCCGAAACCGCCGGACTGATTCCGAGACCCACATGATAAGCGTGAACTGACGGGGCAAAACGGAGCAGGGCTTCGATCCAGACCGCCTCCACGGCGCCTTCTGCCCGGATGCTGTCTACCGGAAAGGCACCAAGCCTCTCCTGCATCGCCTCCATAGCCTGAAGAACGGGCTCATCCGCAGGCGTGTCCAGAAGGTGCGCGCATTCAGCGGCGTCGTCTCCGGTGATATCCAAGAGCTCGAAAAGCTCCGTGTACGGGCTGGCGGCCACGGCTCAGTGCCCGAACGGATCTGGATCGACGCCAGGCATCCAAGTCAGTCCAGGAACACCCCAGCCGTTCTTCTTGGCCTGCTTCAACGCCTTCTTGGAGTACCGGTCCACAAGGCGGTTGACATACAGTTTGCCGTCCAAGTGGTCGAACTCGTGTTGCAGGATTCTGGCGAACCACCCTGTCGCTTCGAAATCCAAGGGGTTGCCGTTGCCGTCAAAACCCTGAACCCGTGCCCATTCTGCGCGTTGCAACGGGTAGTACTCGCCCGGGAAGGACAAGCATCCTTCAACATGTTCGTCGGGATCCGGAAGTGCCCCCGAGACCTTGGAAAGTGTCAGCACCGGGTTGACCACCACGCCCTGCTCCGGCACGTCGTCATCGTTGGCGTACTTGTAGACAAAGAGTCGCTTACCCACGCCGATCTGAGGAGCGGCGAGTCCAACCCCGTTGGCGGCATCATTGGTTTCGAACATGTCCGCGATCAAGCGGCGGAGTTCATCATCGAAAACCTCCACCTCGCTTGCCCGGCGGTGCAACACAGGTTCGCCCCAGATAGTGACTGGCAGGACGGTCATCTCAGCATTTCCTTCGTTTAGCGCGGTAGTCCGGTGGCGGTCCGGCCGCGGCCTCGGACGTGGCCGCGTGACCCGCTCCGGGTTAAAAGCAAAGGCCGCACCGGATAACCGGTGCGGCCTTTGTGGAAACCGGCTCTGGAGCCAATCTCGGTGGGGTGAGCTACGGGGGTTGAACCCGCGACCTCCTGGACCACAACCAGGCGCTCTGCCAACTGAGCTAAGCCCACCATGCGCCTTATCGGGACTGAACCGTTTGACCGGCTTTCCTCCAAGGCAACGACAAATAGCTTACCTGCTGTTTTGGGGTGCAAAGTCCACTTTTGCCGTTTTTGGCGAAAAAACCTTGAAAAATGGTGCAGATCACACCCGTTCGCTGGATCCCAAGGTCTCAGCGGTGGCCATGATCTCCTTGGAAATGCGCTGTGCTGTGGCGGTGTCCGGTCCCGGCGTAGGAACGAAAACAGCCTGGCGGTAGTAACGCAGCTCGTCGATCGAGTCCTTGATGTCGCCCAATGCGCGGTGGCCGCCATGCTTGGCGGGGGACTGGAAGTACGCGCGGGGGAACCAGCGGCGTGAGAGCTCCTTGATGGTGCTGACATCGATCACGCGGTAGTGAAGATGTTCCACGATGTTGGGCATATCCCGGGCCAGGAACATCCGGTCAGTTCCCACGGAGTTGCCGCCCAAGGGTGCCTTGCGGGGATCCGGGACCCACTTTTCGATGTATTCGAGGACCTGCGCCTCGGCCTCGGCCATGGTCTTTCCCCGGGGAAGCTCATCCAGGAGCTTGGAGCGGGTGTGCATGTCCCGCACGAAGTCGTTCATTTGCTCGAGCGCGGCATCATCGGGCTTGATAACCACATCCACGCCTTCGCCCAGGATATTGAGTTCGGAATCTGTCACCAGCGCAGCGACCTCAATCAAGGCGTCGTTTATGAGGTCCAAGCCGGTCATTTCGCAGTCGATCCAGACGATGCGTTCATTAGTAATAGGCACTCGCCCAGCCTATCGCTCAGTGGCTTCCAAGTGCTCCGATGGTACGATTTTTGAGCGCGGCAGCGTCGTTTCGTCCTGTTGCCGAACGCCCCCATGACGCAGAACTTTGACCCGACCGCAGCGGGTGAACGATTGGATGACGACCACATGACGGTGCCAATACCCGCCGCCCAGTTGGCAGGGGCAGCAACGCCGTCAGCCGACGCTGTAGGCGGCGAGGTAGATAACGCACGTTCGCCTTTGATCGCCGGCTTCATTGGTTCCATGTTCATGGTGTTCGGCTCCTTGGGCGTTGGCTGGCTTGCCCCCGTTTCGGAACTGCGTAGGTTGCCGCTCTTTATCTGGATGCGCACCGAAGGTGTTGGCGTTGGTCTGTCGATTGTGCTGTTGGCCATCGGTGGCATGCTGCTTGTCCGCGCCTGGCTGCGATTGGGCCAGCGCGTCCGGGTGTGGGGATTGGAAGCCCGAAAGGCGACGCTGCAGGCCGTGGCGGCCTGGGGGCTGCCCATGATGTTCACTGTTCCGCTCTTCAGCAGGGACGTCTACGCCTACATCGGTCAAGGCCGGTTGATGGTGGAAGGCATAAACCCTTATGAGAACGGGATTTCAGCCCTGCCCAACTACTTCCAGCTTGGCGCCGACAAGATGTGGACCGAGGCGCCTGTTCCCTACGGCCAGTTGTTCCTGTGGATAGAGCAGTTCGTGGTGTGGGTGACCAACGTACAGCCCGAAGCAAGCATTATGCTTTTCCGCCTTGTTGCTGCGGCGGGCGTGGTCCTCTGCATCATCTACGTGCCCAAGCTTGCGGAGCTTCACGGAGTGAATCCGCACAGGGCACTGTGGCTGACAGCGGCCAACCCGCTCTTCCTCACCAACTTTATTGCCAGTGTTCACAACGATGCTTTGATGATCGGGCTGGCACTGGCTGGCCTGTACTACTGTGCTACCCGTCGCGTCATTCGAGGGCTGGTGCTTGTCACGCTCTCCATCTCCATCAAGCCGATCACCGTGGTGTTCCTGCCCTTTATCGGACTCCTGTGGGCGGGCAAGCATGCCTCGTGGCGGCGCAAATTCCTTTATTGGTTCCTCACGGCCGCGCTGAGCTTCGGTCTCCTCTACGCCTTGAGTCTGGTCAACGGTTTCGGATTCGGCTGGATCAACGGTCTGTCGGCTCCTGGCAGCGTGTGGATTTGGTACGCGCCTGTCGGTCTCATCGGTATGGTTGTTGCCCTGATCTTCAATGCCTTTGGCTTGGACGGCTGGGCTTTGGCGAAGTGGGTTTACGACGCCGGCAAGGTGCTGATGGTTGCGGCCGTGGCATGGCTGATTTTCCGAGGCGAGTACGATCGCCTGATGCGACGGCTTACCTTGGCTTTTGCTGTTATTGTCATGCTCGCCCCCATGATCCAGTCGTGGTACGTAGTTTGGCTGATACCGCTGTTTGCCGTGACGGGTATCCGCAACGACTGGCAGGTCAAAGCGCTCTATTTCATCGTGTCGTTCTTTATGGTTTACGCGATCTCGGACCAGTTGGACGTGTTCCCTTACCTTCAAAGCGAAGACCTGGGACTGGCCCTCATTCTGGCCCGTTACGGTGCGGCCCTCATTGCGCTCTTGTTCGCGGTCTATCTGATCTTCGTGGATCCGAAGACAAAGGGCTTGTTCCGGGTGAGGGATGAAGCCGGTCTGCGTCCCATCATCTGAGCAGTTCGTGGGTCGAGCCCTGCCGCTACCGGCTTAGCCGTCCGGCAACAGCCGCAGTGCTTCGCGGGTGGAGAGTGGACTCAGAGCACCCGCGTTATTGGAAACGAAAGCCCTGACCCAGGCGGGGTCGGTTTTGCTGTACTCCCGTAGCGCCCATCCGATGGCCTTGCGAATGAAGAACTCGTTGTCGGAGAAGTTCGAGGAGATGACGGCTGCCAGGAGGTCGGTGTCAGTTTTCGCTTTGGCTCCAAGTTGGGCAGTGATAGCGGCCCGCCGGACCCACATGTCGCCGTCCGTGGACCACTGACGAAGGACCGGAGTCAAGGTGGCTGGATGGGCGAGCAGGAGTCCGCCGATCCGATGCGCGACTCCATCGACGAGATCCCACCAAGCGCCGGTACGAATGATCTCTTCGTAGATGGGCAACATCTGCGGGTCGTCCTTGACCATTCGCAGGCCCGTCAGATCGATGGCGGCGTACCGCTCTTCCCGGACCCCAGCTTCGCGCCAGAGCTCAAGAACGGCTTTTCGCAGATCATCCGGAGACGCCACAGGGTACTGCTTCGCCGCTTCTTTCACGATCTTGCGTACCTCGGGGACCCGGACACCCAAAGAAGGCATCTCCGATTTCATATACGCCTGGGCACCAATTCCCCGCTCGGAGTCGGCCGAAGATCGGAGGGTAGACCGGATTGCGTGCACCAGGACATTGTTGGTCATGCCACAACTCTAGAGCGGGTATTGCCGCCCGCAGTGTCCAAGGGTAGCCAGGGACTGTGGGCCTCGCTCCCGCTGTGGGGCCGCCGTAGAGTGGGGAGATGTCAATGCTGAAATCACCGGACCAAATCTCGATGATGCGCGAGGCCGGTCGCGTGGTGGCCAACGCCCTGTCCGCGGTGCGGGAGCGAGCTGATGTGGGCGTTTCACTGAAGGAGCTCGACGACGTCGCGGCATCCGTGATTTACGACGCCGGCGCAAAACCTGCGTTCCTCGACTACCACCCACGCTGGGCGGCCGTGCCGTTCCCCGGGGTGATCTGTACCAGCGTCAACGACGCCGTGGTCCACGGGATCCCGAATGGATACGTACTTGAGGACGGCGATCTGCTCAGCGTTGACTGTGGCGCCTTCCTGGAAGGTTGGTGCGGTGATTCGGCCGTCAGCTTCGTCGTCGGGACCGGCGACCCGGTGGATCAGGAGCTGGTGGCAGCTACAGAGGCAGCACTGACGCGCGGCATCGAGGCAGCGCGGGTAGGCAGCAAGATGGGCGACCTTGCCTATGCAATCGGCGGTGAGGCGAAACGTGCGGGCTTTGGGTTGTTGGCTGATCACGGTGGGCATGGCATCGGCCGGACAATGCATGCCGAACCTCCCGTTCCCAACCTGGGCCGGCCTGGCCGGGGCATGAAGCTCGAAGAGGGCCTGGTCATTGCCATTGAACCCATGTTGATATTGGGCGGCAAGGACGACTACTACCACGACGAGGACGAATGGACTCTTCGTTCGGCAAACGGCCGACGCGCCGCCCATAGCGAACACACTGTGGCCATCACGGCTGAAGGGCCGGTCATCCTGACGCTGCCTTGATGACGGTTCCGGTTACTGAACCGCATTATTGTTTGCGGAGCCGCACAACTGGCCGGCCTGGAGCAGATTCGGGCACTTTTCCGGCAAGGGCGAACCACCGGCACCAGCACCGGGACGGTTCGCCCTTTGTTCCGAACAATTCCTCAACGGCCGCCCAGGTAGCAGGAGCCGTTTCGATCCTCGAAGGAGCATGGTCGTGTGGCATGGGCCCAGAAGAGGCCCGGCATGCAGGGCTGGTCCCGCTGGCCTCCGGGTCTTGGCGCGCCGATCAAACGCCGGCACCCACCAGTTCCCCCGTTGTGGTGTTGACCAGTAGGGGGCCGGTGCCGTCAGGGTTCTCTACGGTGCTTGAGATGGACTCGTCTTCGGGAGGATCTATCTCCTGGCCTTCGGAGTCCCACTCATTGTTGCGGTCAGGGGTCCCAGGCGCTTCCACGGCAGGAACGGAGTCAGCAGGGGCTGAGGTGCCATTCATTCGGGTGAAGTTGGCGGAGCCCCACATGAGGTCATGCCCTACTGATTCGGCGTCGATTTCGGCCACATGGTAGACGCGGCCCTCATGTTCCCATTGCCGCAGCCGTAGCCTCCCAATGACGAGCACCCGTTGTCCCTTTTTGATGCTGCATCCAACGTGCCCGGCGAGGAAGCGGAATGACTGAACGGTGTACCAGTTGGTGTTTCCGTCCACCCAGGTGCTGGTAGCGCGATCGTAGCGGCGCTCCGTGGTTCCAAGGCGGAATGATGCGGTGGCAGTGCCCCGCGTAGTAGTGGAACTCTTGACCTCCGAGGCCACGAAGCCCCGGACGCTGATCATGTCATTCATTGGTGGTCCTTCTCGGTGTAGGGAGTGCCTGTCCGGCGCTTTCAGCTTCATCCAGGAAAGACCGGGAGGGGAGGTCTGTAATGGCCTATGTGAATAACCTTGGCTGTACAGCCGTTGTGGAGGAGTAGAAGCTGTAGCGTGGTGGTGGCAAGCTGTGAGGCGATCGCACTGTAAACTCTTTGTGGCGCCAGCGGCCCACGGTGGTCAGGGCGCCAGTGCGCCCCAGTAGCTCAGGGGATAGAGCAGCGGCCTTCTAATCCGCCGGTCGGGGGTTCGATTCCCTCCTGGGGCACATATAAGGGGTCTTGGCCTGCATAAACGCAGGTCAGGACCTCTTCTCCGTTAAGTCTGCCGCGAATTGCCACGGGCCTTGCAGGCTGCACTCTGTGTGAAATGCACTGCTGCGTGGATGGCACAATGGCTACGTGATGAGCAGGCAAACGGCACAGACAAAAAGCAGGGCAGCAGACGCATGGAAAGTCCGCGTCGCAGGACTGACGCTGATAATCGCTGCCGCGTTGACGATGACGGCCTGCACGCCACCGGCCACGTCATCCGCCGATCAGCCCGTGCAGCCTTCCACCCGCCCTGAAGCCTCCACCAACCCGGAAAACTCCGCCAGCCCACAGGCCACAGCCACGGTTGATCCCGCTGTTGCGGCAACCACCTCCGCCGTGGAGTCCACCCTGAAAACCCTGGTGGCCGGCAATCCCAAGCCGGACCGGGAGGCGCTAAGGACTGCCTTGGTTTCAGCGGGCATCCCTGCAGACAATGTGGAGGTGTCTGTGAGCCGCACGCCCACCGGATTGGACGTTGACGCCATGGAGGCCGCAGCCCGGACGGGCGATAGTTGCATCATGGGGCAAATCCGCGATGGTGGGGTAGTGGTCACCGTGCTGCCCGTGTTGGCCACGGGAAAATGCTTCGTGGGAGACGCCCGCTAGTTCCACCGCAGCGCTCGAATGTGAGTTAAGTACGCCTACCCATTAGATTTAAGGGCATGGCGGAATTCATTTACACGATGACCAAGGCTCGCAAGGCCGTTGGCGACAAACTTATTCTGGACGATGTCAGCATGTCGTTCTACCCTGGCGCGAAGATCGGCGTTGTGGGCCCGAACGGTGCTGGTAAGTCCACCATCCTGAAGATCATGGCCGGACTGGACACCCCGTCAAACGGCGAGGCCCGCCTGAGCCCCGGCTACACCGTGGGCATCCTCCTGCAGGAACCGCCGCTGAACGAGGAAAAGACCGTCTTGGGCAACGTTCAGGAAGGCGTTGGCGAGATCTATGGAAAGATCCAGCGCTTCAATGAGATCTCCGAAGAAATGGCCAACCCGGATGCTGACTACGACACACTCCTGGATGAGATGGGCAAGCTTCAGGAAGCCATTGACGCTGCGGATGCATGGGATATTGATTCCCAGCTTGAGCAGGCCATGGACGCGCTGCGCTGCCCGCCTGCCGATTCCGATGTCACCGTCCTCTCCGGTGGTGAGCGCCGCCGCGTAGCGCTCTGCAAGCTTCTCTTGCAGAAGCCTGACCTTCTGCTCCTTGACGAGCCCACCAACCACTTGGATGCTGAGAGCGTTCTTTGGCTGGAGCAGCACCTCTCCCAGTACCCCGGCGCAGTCCTTGCCGTGACCCACGATCGCTACTTCCTGGATCACGTGGCCGAGTGGATTGCGGAAGTCGACCGCGGGCACCTGTACCCCTACGAGGGCAACTACTCCACCTACTTGGAGAAGAAGAAAGCCCGTCTGGAGGTCCAGGGCAAGAAGGACGCGAAGCTCTCCAAGCGCCTTACCGAAGAACTTGAGTGGGTGCGCTCCAACGCCAAGGGCCGCCAGACCAAGTCAAAGGCACGTCTGGCCCGCTATGAAGAGATGGCGGCAGAGGCTGATCGCACCCGCAAGCTGGACTTCGAAGAGATCCAGATTCCGCCGGGACCGCGCCTGGGCTCCTTGGTTATCGAGGCCAAGAACCTGAAGAAGGGCTTCGACGATCGCGTACTGATCGATGGACTCTCCTTCTCGCTTCCCCGTAACGGCATTGTGGGCGTCATCGGCCCCAACGGTGTGGGTAAGTCCACGCTGTTCAAGACGATCGTCGGCATGGAGCCTCTGGATGACGGTGAGCTCAAGATCGGCGAGTCCGTGAAGATCTCCTACGTGGACCAGTCCCGTGGCGGCATCGACCCCAACAAGTCCCTCTGGGAAGTTGTCTCCGAAGGCCATGACTTCCTTCAGGTCGGTCAGGTCGAAATGCCTTCGCGTGCCTACGTTTCGGCGTTCGGTTTCAAGGGCCCGGACCAGCAGAAGAAGGCTGGTGTTCTCTCCGGTGGTGAGCGCAACCGCCTTAACCTGGCACTGACGCTCAAGCAGGGTGGCAACCTTCTCCTCCTTGACGAACCTACCAACGACCTCGACGTCGAAACTCTGGGCAGCCTCGAGAACGCCCTTCTCGAATTCCCCGGCTGCGCTGTGGTGGTCTCGCACGACCGTTGGTTCCTGGACCGGGTAGCGACGCACATCCTCGCCTACGAAGGTGACGACGAGAACCCCTCCAAGTGGTACTGGTTCGAGGGCAACTTCGACTCCTATGAGGAGAACAAGGTGGAGCGCCTCGGCCCCGATGCTGCCAAGCCGCACCGCGTCACGCACCGCCGACTGACCCGCGACTAGAATCTCATCGCCTCAGGCACGAACGTAGAAAGGCCGGTCCCGTCAGGGACCGGCCTTTCTGTTCCAACGCGTCCCGGGCAGGAGGCTCTTCAGCGCCTACGGAACCCGGACCATTCCCTCTTGGGCAACGGTAGCCACATGCTGTCCGTCACGGTTGAAGATACGGCCTGTGGCGAGTCCCCGGGCACCTTGGGCGCTGGGGGATTCCTGGACGTAGAGCATCCACTCGTCAACGCGCACAGGGCGGTGCCACCACATGGCGTGATCAAGGCTGGCAACGCTCATGCCCGGCGTCATCCAGGCGAGGCCGTGCTTGCGGAGGATCGGCTCCAAAAGCGTGTAGTCGCTCGCGTAGGCCAGTGCTGCCCGGTGGAGGTTGGGGTCATCCGGGAGGGGCCCCATGGTCTTCATCCACACGGCGTTGGTCGCCACGTGATCGGCCGGCGGGGATACGTACAGTGCGGGGTCGATGTGCCGGACATCGAAGGGCCGCTCCGATGACATGTGGCGTGCCATGGGGTGATCGTAGTGGGATAAAAGTTCGGCGGTGCTGGGCAGGGAATCCGGATCCGGGATGCCTTCGGGCATCTCCGCCTGATGGTCCAAGCCGCTGTCTTCCACTTGGAAGGAAGCGATCATGGAGAGAATGGGCACACCGTCCTGGTAGGCATGGACGCGGCGGGCCGAGAAAGATCGGCCGTCGCGCAGTCTTTCCACCCCGAACGTGATCGGTTTGTTGGCGTCACCGGGACGCAGGAAGTAGCCATGCATGGAGTGCGCAGCCCTGTCAGGGTCCACGGTGCGCATGCCGGCCATCATGGATTGCGCCAACACTTGGCCCCCAAAAACACGGTGCCGTGGCTGCTTTTGGGACGGGCCCAGGAAGATGTCCTCATTGGTCCGGGCTCCATCAAAATCACCAAGGTCCAGCAGGCCGATCAGCACTTCCATGGGGTCTTCTACGGGTGCTTCCACCTCGAGGCCAGCATTCGTCTCAGTCATGGTTCGACTTTAGACGCCGCCCCGACCCCTCTCAACCGCGGACATGCCGGTAGAGTCGATGATGTGACAGACGTCTTGACCCAGTCCTTCCGCTTCGCCGATCCCCGTGACCTCGCAGACCTGCGAACGTTCGTCACCAGGGCAAAAAGCATCGACGACGGCGCCATCCGCCTCCAGGCCGCAGGCACCGTCCTGGCCGCATATGTGTGCGTGCTGAGGCCACGCATATTGGGTGAGTCCACCCCAACAATCCTTGGCTTGCGGACCATGGCCCTTGCTGAGCCGGCCCACGCAGACGTCACCGTGACGCTCGCCTCCGTTATGGACCGGTTGGCCAGGTCCGGTGCCGATGACGTGGAGCTGCCCATCCCGCCGTCGACCGTTTCCGAGTCCTGGGCGGGCGTTGGCGCGCCCCGAAGCGGCTGGGAGGCCCATGGCGCCATGCCCGACGCCGACCTCAAGGTGGCAGCCGAAGCCGGCATTGCGGAGGTGGCTGGCGTGATTCCCACAGCAGCGGGTGCCGCCGTGGTCAATAGCGCACGGGCAGCTGTTTGGGGCCGTGAACTTCCCGGCGCGGCCGGGCTGCCGGCAGGCGCCGCCTTCGCTGCCTTCGCGTTGGGTTTCCTGGGCGACGCTGAGCAAAAGGTCTTCCGCAATGGCCGCTGGTTCCGTCTGAGCGGACCCCGCGGCCATGTGCTGGTCAGGACCGGTGCAGGCCTGGGGCTCGGCTTCTAAGGACTAGGCGCCGGCTGAAGGACTGTTGATCATGGTCAGCGCAGCCCGCTCCATGTAGTCCCACAGGGTGCCCTCATGCAGCGGCGACAACTCCAAAGAGTCAACGGCCTTGCGCATGTGGAACAACCAACGGTCTTTGGCTTCGGGTGTCACCCGGAACGGCATGTGGCGCATGCGCAGCCGTGGGTGGCCGCGTTCTTCGCCGTAGGTTGTGGGGCCGCCCCAGTATTGCTCCAGGAACATCAGGAAACGGCGTTTGGCAGGTCCGAGGTCTTCCTCCGGGTACATGGGCCGGAGCAAAGGATCCGTGGCAACGCCGTCGTAGAAGACGTCGATGAGCTTGACGAACGTCTCGTGACCGCCAACTGCGGCGTAGAAGCTGTCCGTGTAAGCAGGTTGGCTGAACGGATCGTTCTGCATCAGCTGGCGTCGGGGGCCGGTCTGCGGAGTCGGTGGCTGCCCACTTGCAGTGTTACTCATTGGACTTCTCCTCGGCTTTGGTGACGCGCGGTGCGCCTGCTGTGACGGTGGCAGCTGCTGCGCCGGGTTGGTCGCCGGTGTCCGGTGTTTCCAATGGCACGTAGTCGCCCTGTGATCGGTTGCCCACGCGGAGGATTTCGCCGTTGCGCAGATACCAGATGGCTCCGTCCTCAGCACGGACCCGCGTAATGCGCAGTCCCACCGATTCAACGGTACCAATCACTTCACTGGTGACGATGACATCGCCGATCCCGTACTGATCCTCAATGGTGATGAAGATTCCGGCGAGGAAGTCGCGGATCAGCTGCTGGGCACCGAAACCAATGGCGACACCCAGGATTCCCACGCTGGTCAAGAGTGGTGCGACATCAACGTTCATGTACTTGAGGACGTAGATGATGACGATCACCACAACAACCACGCTCACCAAGCTGGTCAACAACGTGCCAATGGTTTCGGCGCGTTGCGATCGGCGTTCGTGGTCCAGTGCGCGGATGGCCGGTTGGACCCACTTGAAATGCGGTTTTTTGAAGAAGGAACTGCCGGCGGACACTCGTCGCGTGATGCGCAGGATGATGAACCGTGCCACGACCCACACAGCCAGGCCCACGCCCAAGGTGATGAGGATGGACATCAGATCGATTTTTTCAGGTTCCAAGGTGATGGTTTCTGCAAGGGGGATGGAGGTCAAGGTGGAATAACTCCCTGTCGTCGGCCCGTGTTCGCCGGGCGCGGAACACTCTGTCCACCTACAACCCTAGCGCCGTAGCGTGACGGTATGCGCATCCTGGTCTTGGGCGGCACCGCCTTCCTGTCAGCAGAAATCGCCCGGCAGGCTGTTGCTGCCGGGCACGACGTCACCTGTTTGGCACGTGGTACTTCGGCTGGACCGCCCGACGGCGTCACGTGGGTCAGGAGCGACCGCGCCTTGGGTGCCGCAGCCTTCGCCGACCTCGAGGGACACTGGGACTCGGTGGTAGAGGTGTCCCGCGATCCGGTCCAGGCCCGTGAGGCCCTCGAAGCGTTGAGTGCAGGAACAGGGCATTGGACGTTCGTCTCCAGCTGCTCGGTCTATGCAGACCATTCCATACCTGGTGCCGATGAGAGCGCTACACTGCTCGAACCCCTGCCGGCGGGTCAGGCAGGCACCCCGGAAACTTATGGGGAGTCCAAGTCGGCGATTGAGCAGATGACGATTGCTGCCGTGGGGGAGAAGGCGCACATCGTCCGTGCCGGACTCATTGGGGGACCAGGGGACGGGACTGACAGATACGGCTACTGGCCGGCTCGATTCGCTGCGAACACTGACCCTGTCCTGGTCCCGGATATCCCGGACGCCGCCACACAGATCATTGATGTCCGGGACCTCGCGGCGTGGGTTCTACAGTCCGCTGAACAAGGGCTGGCCGGTACCTACAACGCCCTGGGAGACGTGGTGCGGTTCGAGGACTACATCGACGAGTCGCGGCGGGCTGCTGAAACCGCAGTGGGTGATCGTGCCGCTGAGGAGGTCATCCGGGCTGATGAGGACTGGCTGGTGGGCCATGGCGTGGAGTACTGGGCAGGTCCGGATTCCATGCCCCTCTGGCTGCCGGAAGGCCATGATGGCTTTCAAGCTCGGACCAACCGCGCCGCACGGGAGCGTGGCATGGCCCTGCGCCCGTGGCAGGAGACCTTGGCAGCCACGCTTGATGATGAACGTCAGCGAGGCTTGGACAGGGATCGCAAAGCCGGGCTGCGCCGTGACTCTGAGCAGAGGCTCGTGGCACTGTGGCGCCGTGAACAGCGTTAGGCGGCGGCCGTCGTCGTGAGCGGTTCGTGGAGAACCGGGAAGTTGACGCTGCGGGCAATGAAGCAAACCTGGTTGGCTTCATGATGAAGCTGCGGGACCACGTCTGCGTGGGCGGGATCGGTAATGGTGACGTGCGGCCTCAACGTGACACTTTCGAACTGCCCGCTGCCGTCCCGGTTGAGCTTCATGAGGCCTTCGGCTTTGTCCTCGTAACCGGTCACCACCACACCGTGTTTGACGGCCACATGCAGGAAGGACAGCATGTGGCACTGGGAGAGTGCTGCGAGTAGCAACTGTTCCGGGTTGTAGCGGGTCCGGTCCCCATGGAAAGTGGGATCTGCTGAACCTTTTAGCGTCGGAAGGCCATTGATTTCAACGTCGTGATCCCGGGAATACGCCCGATACCCGGCAGTGCCTTCACCGAGGTTTCCGGTCCAGCGGACAGTCAGTGCGTAATGGTGTTCGTGGAGGCCCATGCGGACAGTTTAGCTTTGGGGCGCCCACTATCCGCACGGGCCTCACACGGGGCGGGGCTTAGACGTCCGCTGCCCTTGCCCGCAGGGCCCGGGCCACGCTGTCACGGTTTTCCAGCATCATCCGGCGCAGTGCTGCGCTCTCCTCGGGAAGTCCGGCCAGGAAGGCATCGGTGCGGTCCACCGTAGCTTGTGTTGTGAGCTGTGCCGGGTAGAGACCCACCACGATCTGCTGTGCCAAGGCATGGGTGCGTTCCTCGACGATTCCAGGCACTGCCTCAAAATACTTCTCCGCGAAAGGCTCCAGCAAGGCGGTGTCCGTCACGCGCATGAAGCCGGCCACCGCTGAGGCTTGCAGGGCGTTGGAGAGGTCCCCCTTGACCACGATTGAATCCCAGGCTGCTGCCTTTGCCTCCGGCGTGGGTATGGCCGCCTTGGCCAGTGCTGCCGCGTTGTGGCCGTTGGAAGTGTTGTCGCGGGAGAGTTCTTCGTCTATGCGGGCCTGATCCTTCCGTCCGCCGGCCACCAGCGCCGTGAGGAGCTCCCACCGCATGTCCTGGTCGATAGAGAGGCCCTCGAGTGTCTCCGTGCCATCCAAGAGGGCCTGAATACGGTCAAACTGCCCGCCACTGCGTGCCAGCTGGGCGAATGACTTGGCGAACTGCAGTTGGGCGTCCGAGCCCGCCGCCGCGGACGAAGCGAGGTCCCACAGTTTGTCTGCGGCCGCAATCGTCGAGGCAAGCTTGTGTTCTGCCGCAACGAAGTACGTCAAGGTGGTGGCGAGCTGACGCAGCTGGACCAGGATCACCGAGGAGTCCGTTTCCGAGGCGATGTTCGCCAGGATCAGATCAACATAGCCGCGGGCGGGGGTTTCCCCGTCACGGGCTGCATCCCATGCCGAGCCCCACACCAGGGTGCGCGGCAGGCTGGCTGCGAAGTCTTTCAGATGGGCTTTGGCGGTGGCGAGGGAGTGTTCGTCCAAGCGGACCTTGGCATAGGCGAGGTCGTCGTCGTTGAGCAGGATCAAGTCCGGCCGGGCTTTGCCCACCAACGCGGGTACTTCTGTGCGGGGGCCATCGACGTCGAGTTCCTCGCGATGCGTCCGCTCCAGCTTGCCGTCGTCGGAGAGTGAGTAGAAGCCGACGGCGAGTCGGTGCGGGCGGAGGGTGGGCTGTTCCTCGATGGCAGTCTGGAGGATCGCGAAGCCGGTGATGGTGCTGTCACCGGCAACTTCCAGCTCGGGCGCCAGGGTGTTCACGCCGGCAGTTTCGAGCCACAGCTTGCCCCATGCGTCCAGGTCCCTGCCGCTGGCGGCTTCGAGTTCCACCATGAGGTCGGCGAGCTCGGTGTTCTTCCAGGCATGCTTGGCGAAGTAGGTGCGCACGCCGGCCATGAACTGTTCCGGACCCACCCAGGCCACCAACTGCCGCAACACCGAGGCGCCCTTGGCGTAGGTGATGCCGTCGAAGTTCACCTCCACGTCTTCAAGGTCGTTGATCTCGGCGAAGATCGGGTGTGTGGTGGGAAGCTGGTCCTGCTTGTAGGCCCATGACTTCTCCACGGAGGCGAAAGTGGTCCAGGCCCGGTCGAATTCCGTGTTTTCCACGGCGGCCAGGTGCGACATGTATTCGGCGAAGGATTCGTTGAGCCAGAGGTCGTTCCACCAGCGCATGGTCACCAGGTCCCCGAACCACATATGCGCCAGTTCATGCAGGACCGTGATGGCGCGACGTTCAATCTGGGCGCCTGTGACTTTTCCGCGGAAGACGTAGCCTTCCAGGATGGTCACGGCACCGGCATTTTCCATGGCTCCGGCGTTGAACTCCGGGACGAACAGCTGGTCGTATTTCTCGAACGGGTACGGGAACCCGAACTGTGCCTCGAAGAATTCGAAGCCTTGGCGGGTCAGCTCGAAGATGTTGTCCGCATCGAGGTACTGCATGAGCGACTTGCGGGCAAAGACTCCCAACGGAATCACCCGGCCGTCGGAGCTGGTGACCTCGGAGCGAACTGATTGGTACGGCCCGGCGATCAAAGCCGTGACGTAGGAGGACAGGCGCGGGGTGGAGGCGAAGTTCCACACGGACCGTGCGGTGCCATCGCCGGCAGCAGGAGCTTCAACGGGAACCGGGGTGGGGGAGTTGGAGATAACGTCCCAGTGCGATGGCGCAGTGACCGTGAACGTGAAGCTGGCTTTCAGGTCCGGCTGCTCGAAGACTGCGAACATGCGGCGGGAGTCGGGAACTTCGAACTGCGTATACAGGTAAACCTCGCCATCCACGGGGTCTACGAAGCGGTGCAGGCCTTCCCCGGTGTTCATGTACGGAGCATCCGCCACCACCACTAATTCGTTGTTCGCGGCCAGGTCAGGGAGCTGGATGCGGACGCCGTCGGAGACCTCAGCCGGGTCCAGTTCCGTCCCGTTCAAGGTCACACTGTGGACTGCCGCCGTGATGGCGTCGATGAACGTCGACGAACCCGGCTCTGCAGAAAACCTAACCACCGTAGTGGAGCCGAAGGTCTCTGAACCTTGAGTCAGGTCCAGGGTGACGTGATAAGACTCGACGTTGAGCAGTTCGGCGCGTTTGGCAGCTTCGTCGCGCGTGAGGTTCAGGCCTGGCAAGTGGTGCCTCCGAAGATTTGGGATGGCCGGCCTGTCGTGGCCGGACGCTGGTGTGAAGCCATTCTTTCACTCCGCGCCGGGAAGGCAAGGAGCGGACACCACAGTGTCGCCCTACGGAGTAGCGTTGGACTATGGCATCGTTCCGGGAAACTCTGGATTTCCGCGCACTGAGGTTTGCGGTTGCCTTTCCGCTGCTTCTTGCCGTCGGGTTTGTGGTGTGCGCCCAGATGTTGCGCAACGAGCTCCCCAATCCTGTTGCGGTGATGTGGAACGCCGACGGCGGCAGTTCTTTCGCGCCGTTCGGCGCCTATGTGGCTGGCGGCGCTGCCCTCATCATTTTCTGCGGCTGGGCAGTCTTTCTTCAAGCAGTGTCAATAACCAGGCCTGTAGTCATGCGGCGGGTCATGATGGGCCTGGGCCTGACGGTAAGCCTCTTCATCACCACCGTGGTGGCGGCCGGACTAGTGGGCCAATCAGGTCTGCCGGACGCGCGCGAGTCCCATGTGGACCCCATTGTGCTGGCCATGGGCAGCGGCGCCGCCGTGGCTTTGGGCGTGGTGATGATGTTCGCGTTCAAGCCGGACCCGCGGTGGACCCGGGAGGATGACGTGGCGCTCGAAGAAGAGCTGCGGCTTCTTGAAGATCCCGATCTTGCCCGCGATACGCTCCGGCTGTGGGTGCATGCCAGGAGTTCCGTCTTCATCATGATCGTTGTCTCGGCATTGTTCCCCGCTGCACTGATAGCGGTGGCTGTCCCATGGCTTGGGGCCCTGGTTGCGGCGGCCGCGTTGGTGGGCGCAGGGTTCCTGTTCGCGCGGGTGCGGGCTGATCGTGGAGGGCTCCAGGTATTCGCCGGCGGGATCGTACGCGTCTTGACAGTACCCGCCGTCGACATCGCCGCAGCCGCCCCCGCAGAGGTCAAGGCCGCAGATTATGGCGGGTGGGGCTGGCGGCACCACGATGATGCCACCGCGATGCTGGTCGGCAGCGGCCCGGCCGTCGTCGTAAGGAAACTTAACGGTGGCCGGGTGGCGCTGAGCGCCGGCACGCAGGCCTCCGCGGACAAACTTGCGGGAGTCTTGAACCGGGCGGCGCATCGTGCCCGGGGCGACGGGCCGCCCCTATAACCCCGGTAGCGGTACCCTAGGTAGCGCATCCCTCATCGTCGGGCCCGGCCGCACGCCGCACCCGCGCGCCAGAAAGAATGGACTTCCTGTGACTACACCCCGCGTCCACATTGCTACAGACCACGCCGGTATGGAACTCAGTGCCCACTTGGTCAGCCACCTCACGGCCAAGGGCTACGAAGTGGTGGATCACGGGCCCAAGGAGTACGACGCCCTGGATGACTACCCTTCTTTCTGCATCAATGCCGGCCTTGCCGTTGTTGCAGACCAGAAGGCCGGAGTGCACGCCCTTGGCATTGTGCTGGGCGGCTCGGGCAATGGCGAGCAAATTGCTGCGAATAAGGTCAACGGCGTCCGCGCTGCCCTGGCCTGGAACCTCTCCACTGCAAAGCTGGCCCGCGAACACAACGACGCCAACGTCGTAGCTGTTGGCGGACGCCAGCACACCGTCGAAGAAGCCACCGAGCTCATTGAGGCCTTCCTGCAGGAGCCCTTCAGCAACGACGAACGCCACGTTCGCCGCATCGGAAAAATCGCGGTGTACGAAACCACCGGCGAGATCGTCGAGTAGTGCCTGAGGGGCATTCGGTCCACAGGCTGGCCCGCCAATTCCAGGACGTCTTTGGGGGCCGGCGTCTGGAAGTTTCCAGCCCGCAAGGCAGGTTCACGGCGGGCGCGGAGCTCCTCACCGGGCACATCCTGGTTGACTCCACTGCCCACGGAAAGCAGCTCTTTCTCAGGTTTGACCACGATCTCTTCCTCCACGTCCACCTGGGTCTTTACGGGGCGTGGAGTTTCGGCGGCGACAGTACCTTCACGGGTGCGTCCAGCATCGGCGCCCCGCGGCGCATCGGTGAACGGGAAAGCGCCTCTGTGGCGGACGACGATGCGTACGACGGCCCGCCCCCGCCGGTAGGCGCAGTGCGCGTCCGCCTGGTCTCTGACCACGGTTGGGCCGATCTCCGGGGCGCCACCACGTGTGCAGCCATCACCGCTGCTGAGGCTGCGGCCGTGCTGGCGCGCCTGGGCCCGGATCCGCTGCATAACCGGCCCGGAGACCGTGATGAGTTCATTCGACGCCTGCGTCGGCGTAAGACGGCAGTAGCGCTGCTGATGATGGACCAGTCGGTGCTGGCCGGGGTGGGGAACATCTACCGGGCCGAAGTCTTGTTCCGGCAGGCTGTGGACCCGTGGACGCCGGGAAGCGGCATTGATGCCGAAACGGCTGGTCGGCTCTGGGATGACACCGTGGTCACCATGTCGGACGGCGTCCGTGATGGACGGATTGTTACGACGCCGTCCACGCTGTGGACCGGCGGTGGCGTGATGGCGCCCGACGCCGACGCCCACTTTGTCTATAAGCGCCAGGGCCTGCCCTGCCGCGCCTGCGGGACGCTGGTGGGGGTAACTGAAATTGGCGCCCGCAAACTCTACTGGTGTCCCGGCTGCCAGGTTTAGGAAAGTTCCTGGTCAACAAAAAAGGGCCCCGATCCGTGGATCGGGGCCCTTTTGTATGGAGGGGACGACGGGAATCGAACCCGCGTAATCAGTTTGGAAGACTGAGGCTTTACCATTAAGCTACGTCCCCAGGACGGATATCCTTGTTTTGGACATCTTCCCGGTGGCTGTTCAAGCCGGGTACAACTAAACCTAATTCCGGCCGCAGTGTCAAATGTGCATTCTTGGCCCGCTTGCCCGTAGACTGTCCTGTGCCTTCGGGGTGTAGCTCAGCTTGGCTAGAGCACCTGCTTTGGGAGCAGGAAGTCGCAGGTTCAAATCCTGTCACCCCGACTCTGTGTTTGTGTCTGTTCAGGGGCACAACAGAAACCCATACCCACGAAATCAGGAGTACTTAGACTGTGAAGAGCGCTGTCGAGAACCTCACCGCAACGCGGGTCAAGCTCAACGTTGAGGTTCCCTATGAGGAACTTAAGCCGAGCATCGATGCCGCGTACAAGACCGTTGCTTCGCAGATCCAGGTTCCCGGATTCCGCAAGGGCAAAGTTCCCTCCAAGCTGATCGACCAGCGCGTTGGCCGCGGCTACGTTCTGGAGACCGCCATCAACGATGGCCTCAATGGCTGGTACCAGGCCGCAGTCCAGGAAACCGGTGTTCGGCCCCTGAGCCGCCCCGAAGTTGAAATCACCGAGGTTCCGGATCCGTCCGCAACCGATGGCGAGCTCAAGTTCCAGGTAGAGATCGATGTCCGCCCCGAGATCGAGCTGCCGGACTACGCCGGCATCAAGGTTGAGGTTGCTGCTGCGGAGTCTTCCGAAGCTGATGTCGACAAGGCGCTGGACGAACTTCGCGGCCGCTTCGGCACGCTGAAGTCCGTTGAGCGTCCTGCCAAGAACGACGACTTCCTGACCATCGACATCACCGCCACAATTGACGGCGAAGACATCGATTCCGCTTCCGGCCTTTCGTACCAGGTTGGTGCCGGCACCATGCTCGAAGGCCTTGACGAAGCCGTGACCGGCCTGTCGGCCGACGAGGAAGCACTCTTCGAGACCACGCTGGTTGGCGGCGACCACGCCGGCGAGGCCGCTCAGGTGAAGGTTGTTGTCAAGGCCGTCAAGGAGCGCGAGCTCCCCGAGGCAAACGACGACTTTGCGCAGCTTGCCTCCGAGTTCGACACCCTCGCTGAACTTCGTGAGGACCTCGCCAAGCAGGCTGCTGATTCCAAGGTAGTGGAGCAGGGCGTTGAAGCTCGCGACAAGGTTCTTGACAAGCTCGTTGAGCTGGTTGAGGTTCCTGTTCCCGACTCCGTGGTTGAAGAGCAGATCGAGGCTCACTTCAACCCGGAAAACGCACACGGCGAAGGTGACCATGACACCGAGGAGCACCGCGCCGAAGTCAAGGCCAACACCGAGCGCGCCTTCCAGAACGAGATCATCCTCGACGCCATTGCGGACAAGGAAGAAGTGGACGTCAGCCAGAATGAGCTGATCGACTACATCGTCACCACCGCAAGCCAGTACGGCATGGACCCCAACCAGTTCGCCCAGATCATCGATCAAAGCGGCCAGGTTCCCATGATGGTTTCCGAGGTCCGCCGTCGCAAGGCCCTGGCAGTTGTGCTGGGCCAGGCAGAGGTAGTGGACTCCGAAGGCAACAAGGTTGACCTCACCGACTTCGTCCGCCCTGCAGGCGAAGCAGCAGCCGAAGAGGACGCAGCAGTTGAAGCAACCGAAGAAGCTGAGGTTTCCGCAAGCGATGACCCCGCAGCAGTGAAGTTCTAGTCAACGACTCCTACCGGCCCCGGATCACATGATCCGGGGCCGGTTTGCTTTAAGGCTGAACAGCGGTCCTGATCGCCGACGTGCGCCGTCAGCGAACAGTGCGATTTCAGCGAACAAATCGCCCGTGAAAACGGTTAGTGTCCAAGTAGTGAAGTTCAGTGAGGTCACTGGCACCAGCGAGAGGTAAGTACTTATGTCACAGCAATCAGAGGCTCCCCGGATGGCAACTGTCGATCCCGCAGCCCAGGACAACTACATCTACAACCGCCTGCTGAAAGAGCGCATCATCTGGCTCGGCTCTGAAGTCCGTGACGAGAATGCCAATGCCATCTGCTCTCAGCTCCTCCTCCTCTCGGCTGAAGACCCTGAGAAGGACATCTACCTGTACATCAACTCCCCGGGTGGTTCCGTGACCGCCGGCATGGCGATCTACGACACCATGCAGTTCATCCCGAACGACGTCGTCACCGTGGCAACGGGTCTGGCCGCCTCCATGGGCCAGTTCCTCCTGTCCTCCGGAACCAAGGGCAAGCGTTACGCGACGCCCAATGCCCGCATCCTGATGCACCAGCCCTCGGGTGGCATCGGCGGTACCGCCTCGGACATCAAGATCCAGGCAGAACTGATCTTGCACATGAAGAAGGTCATGGCTGAGCTCACGGCAGAACAGACCGGGCAGTCCGTGGAGACCATCCTCAAGGACAACGACCGCGACAAGTGGTTCACCGCGACTGAGGCATTGGAGTACGGCTTCTTCGACAAGATCTCGGCGCATGCCGGTTCTGTTGCCGGTGGCGGCGGAACGGCCAACCAGTCGAACTCCGAAAACTAACCGGCACAAGAACCACTGAAACCCCAGGAGTAAAGAACATGAACTACAACTTCGGATGGTCTGCCGGTAATCTCCCGTCCAGCCGTTACGTCCTGCCCCAGTTCGAGGAGCGCACGCCTTACGGCTTCAAGCGCCAGGACCCGTACACCAAGCTGTTCGAGGACCGCATCATCTTCCTCGGTGTACAGGTGGACGACGCTTCCGCTGACGACATCATGGCCCAACTGCTGGTCCTTGAGTCGACTGATCCGGACCGCGACATCACCCTGTACATCAACTCGCCGGGTGGCTCCTTCACGGCAATGACGGCCATCTACGACACCATGCAGTACATTCGTCCGGAGATCCAGACGGTGTGCTTGGGTCAGGCAGCCAGCGCGGCCGCAGTCCTCCTTGCCGCCGGCACGCCCGGTAAGCGTCTGGCACTGCCGAACGCCCGCGTTTTGATCCACCAGCCGGCGCTTTCCGGCGGTCAAGGTGGACAGGCGTCCGACCTCGAGATCCAGGCGGCGGAAGTCATGCGCATGCGCACCTGGCTTGAAGATACATTGGCACACCACTCGGGCCGTACGTCCGAACAGGTCAACAATGACATCGAGCGAGACAAGATTCTTACCGCTGCGGATGCCCTGAACTACGGTCTCATTGACCAGGTTCTGGACTCCCGGAAGATCAAGCCCCAGGCAATCACCCGGTAGCACACGGATTTGGACGCCGGTGCGGTTCACGAAATATGGACCGCACCGGCGTTCTGTTTCCACCCAAGCAGCCCATTGTGACCTAGAGTGGATCTTGTCACGGTGGTGCCAGCCGCGGCGCAGCCGCACACTTGAGTACGGCGCGGAGCCGCATCACCCGCATGCAACGAAGGGATTCACACATGGCTCGGATTGGCGAGAGCACGGATCTGCTGAAGTGTTCTTTCTGCGGAAAGAGCCAAAAGCAGGTACGGAAGCTGATTGCCGGGCCCGGTGTATACATCTGCGATGAGTGCATCGAGCTTTGCAACGAGATCATCGAGGAAGAGCTCGCGGAAGTTTCCGATCTCGGCAGTTTTGAACTGCCCAAACCTCGTGAGATCTTCGACTTCCTGCAGGAATATGTGATCGGCCAAGAGCCGGCCAAGCGTTCCCTTGCGGTAGCTGTCTATAACCATTACAAGCGCATTCAGGCCGGTCACGCTCCCAAGGCCGGCAGCCTCGGTGAGGGATCCCATCACGAGGATGTGGAGATCGCCAAGTCCAACATCCTTCTGATCGGCCCTACAGGCTGCGGAAAGACCTACCTCGCCCAGACTCTCGCCCGTCGGCTCAACGTGCCGTTCGCCGTGGCCGACGCCACTGCCCTGACGGAAGCAGGCTATGTTGGCGAGGACGTAGAGAACATCCTCCTCAAGCTCATCCAAGCCGCTGACTATGATGTCAAGAAGGCCGAGCAAGGCATCATCTACATCGACGAGATCGACAAAATCTCCCGTAAGAGCGAGAACCCGTCCATCACCCGCGATGTATCCGGCGAAGGCGTGCAGCAGGCTCTGCTCAAGATCCTTGAAGGCACCGTGGCCTCTGTTCCACCCCAGGGTGGAAGGAAGCACCCGCATCAGGAATTCATTCAGATCGATACCACCAATGTCCTGTTCATTGTGGCCGGAGCCTTCGCGGGACTGGAAGACATCATTGGTTCGCGTTCCGGCCGCAAAGGCATCGGATTCGGTGCGCCGCTCAACGAAGCCCGGGACAACGTGGATACTTACGGCGAAGTTATGCCTGAGGACTTGCTCAAGTTCGGGTTGATTCCGGAATTCATCGGCAGGCTCCCGGTCATCACTACGGTCTCCAGCCTGGACCGGCCGGCATTGATTCAGATCCTGTCCACGCCAAAGAACGCCTTGGTGAAGCAATACCAGAAGATGTTCCAACTTGATGGCGTGGAGTTGCAGTTTGACGACGACGCCCTGGATGCCATAGCGGACCAGGCTCTTGAACGTGGCACGGGCGCACGTGGCCTGCGGGCCATCATGGAAGATGTATTGCTCCCCGTCATGTTCGATCTTCCCAGCAGAGACGACATCGCAACCGTGGTGATCACGGCCGACGTCGTTGCCAAGACAGCACAGCCCACCATGATTGCCCACGACGTAGTGGCAAAGCGGCGGAATAAGTCCGCCTAGACTGCCGTTGGAAAAAGGGAGCGGCTTGGTTGCGAGCTGCCTTTAAAGCCACGTTTCCACTCTTCCGAGGAGTTCTCTGTGTCCGAACAGCTTGTGTCTGAAGTGACCGCGTCCCACAAAACCGTCAACAAGGCAGATTTCTGGTTCGATCCCGTCTGCCCCTTCGCGTGGATTACCTCGCGTTGGATCGGTGAAGTGGAGCAGGTGCGGGGCATCGAGACCGAATGGCACGTCATGAGCCTTTCCGTGCTGAACGAAGGCCGCGATCTACCTGCCGACTACAGGGCCATGATGGACGACAGCTGGGGGCCCGTTCGTGTGATCATCGCAGCGCAGGAGCTCCACGGCAGCAGTTACGTCAAGCCCCTCTACGATGCCATGGGTGAACAGATCCACCATGAGGGCAACAAGGACCGCGCATCCGTGATTCAGAAAGCCCTGGCGGACACCGGGCTTCCCGCGGACCTGGCACGTTTTGCCACTTCCGATGAATATGATTCCAAGCTGCGCGCCAGCCACGAGGCCGGAATTTCATTGGTCGGCCAGGATGTAGGAACTCCCGTGGTATCCGTCAACGGCACGGCGTTCTTTGGTCCGGTGCTCACCCGCATTCCGCGTGGCGAGGAAGCCGGGAAGATCTGGGATGCAACCGTGACTCTGGCCGGCTACCCGCACTTCTTCGAGTTGAAGCGCAGCCGCACTGAAAGCCCTGAATTCAACTAACGGCTTGTTGCCCTCCAGAGGACATGACCGGCCTACTTGAGGAACCGTGACGTGCGCCGGTCGGCGAGGATCTTCCCGTTGGTCTGGCAGGTGGCGCAATACTGAAGCGAGGTGTCCGCGAAGGACACCTCGCGGACGGTATCCCCGCACACCGGGCAGGGCTGACCGGTTCTGGCATGGACCCGGAAGTTGCTGCGCTTGGTGTCTTTAAGCTCGTTGGAAGGTTTGCCGGCTGCTGCGTTGACGGCGCCGACCAGAACCTCCTGCATGGATTCATAGAGGCGGGCCACCGTTGCCTGGTCGAGGGACTTGGCGGTGGCGAACGGGGAAATCCTGGCGGCGTGGAGAATTTCGTCGCTGTAGGCGTTGCCAATCCCTGCGATCACGCTCTGGCTGCGCAGCAGGCCTTTGATCTGTTGCGAGCTGGAGCCCACAATGCCGGCCAGTGCGTCCAGGTCAAAATCGGGGCTCAGGGGCTCCGGTCCCAGCGTGGCTATTCCAGGAACGTCCTGAGGATCCTTCACCACGTAGATGGCCAGGCTCTTCTTGGTTCCTGCTTCGGTCAGATCCACCCCGATGTGGGCATCGTCGGCAGGCCTGTGGAGCAAGAGCCGTGCCGAGATGTTGCTTTTGCCCATGCGCAGCCCTGCAGATGACGGGTGTTCGGTATACCTGACCCAGCCGGCTTTTGCCAAGTGGAAAATAAAGAACAGTCCATCGGCGTCCAGGCATACGAACTTGCCGATGCGGTGCGCACCAAGGATGGTCCGGCCTTCGAGTGCAGTGAAAGGGGGATCGGCCGTCTTGAGTGCAGAGAAGGAGTTGATGCGGACCTCGGTCAGCACGGCTCCATGGAGTTGGGTGTCCAAGTACATGCACAGGCCGTGCACTTCGGGTAGTTCCGGCATGGTCAATACTCTGCCACAGCTGGCCTTCCAGCGGCACACAAACTACAGGTTTGTAGTTCTCGCGAAAGCCTTGTGCATCAACCCCAACGGGACAACAATGGTTCTTACCCACTTCGAAAGAAGAGGGACACGGAAACCAAAGATTCAGTGATTGCAACCGACGCAGCCTTTGGCAAAGTTGGAAGCAACCTACCAGTGATGAGGTAGGAAGACCTGAAATTCCAAGGATTCCGCCAGACTGTCAAGTCATCACCAGACAGCCGAAAAGTCGAAGCCCCACCAACGGCAAAACGCTGATGGGGCTTCCCCTTTGCCCGAAATCCCTGGATGGGACCGACTCTGGCTACGACGCGGGCTGCTCCTCGACAGGTGCCAGGACAACATCGCTGACTGTCAGTTCGCCTTCGCCGGACTGAAGAGTGATCTCCTGTGCGTTCGCGGCTGCCTTCAAGTCACCCAGGCCGGCCTTCAACTGGGCTACCAGCACTTCCGAAGCGGTAATGGATGCCGAAAGCACCTCGGTGCGCTGCTTGACCTTGGCCTCGGACTTTGCCTTGCGGATACCGCTGAGTGCTACGCCCACGGTGCCGAGCATGGTGGTGTCACCATCGGTGATCTCCAAGGCTGCCGGCCACTGTGCGCGGTGAACTGATCCGGTGCGCCACCAGCCCCAGACCTCTTCGGTGGCGAAGGGCAGGAACGGTGCGAACAGGCGCAGCAGGGAGTCAAGCGTTGTGGCCAAGGCGGCCAGGACGGATGCCTGCTCGGTTTCGCCAGCGGCACCGTAGGCACGGTCCTTGATGAGCTCCACGTAGTCGTCCGTGAACTGCCAGAAGAAGGACTCGGTGATCTGGAGTGCACGGGAGTAGTCGTAGTTCTCGAATGCCTTGGTGGATTGGGCAACGACGTCGGACAGTTGCGCGAGCAGCGCACGGTCCAACGGGTTGGTCAGCACCGAGAGGTCGCTGGACACCACCGAGTTCTCAGTAGCACCGAGGTTCAGTACGAACTTCGAAGCGTTCAACAGCTTGATGGCCAGGCGGCGGCCGATCTTCATTTGGGCGATTTCGTAGGCCGTGTCCGCACCAAGCTTGGCCGAAGCTGCCCAGTAGCGCACGGCATCCGAACCGTACTCGTTCAGCACATCCGTGGGCACCACCACGTTGCCCTTGGACTTGGACATTTTCTTCCGGTCCGGGTCAAGGATCCAGCCGGAGATGGCCGCGTGCTTCCACGGGGCGCTCTTCTGCAGGGCATCGGCGCGAACGGCAGAGGAGAACAACCAGGTGCGGATGATGTCGTGTCCCTGCGGACGGAGGTCGAACGGGTAGACCTTGGAGAACAGGTCCTCGTCGCGGCTCCAGCCACCCACAATCTGCGGGGTCAGGGAGGACGTTGCCCAGGTATCCAGCACGTCGGCGTCGCCGGTGAAGCCGTTGGGCTGATCGCGCTGTGATTCCTCAAAACCAGGTGCGGCATCAGCGGCAGGGTCCACGGGGAGCATCTGGTCCGAAGGCAGGATGGGGTTGTCGTAGTCTGGGTTTCCCTGGGCATCCAAGGGATACCAGACGGGAATCGGCACACCGAAGAAGCGCTGGCGGGATACCAGCCAGTCGCCGTTCAGGCCGGCGATCCAGTTCTCATAGCGTGAGCGCATGAACGCGGGGTGGAAGGTGATTTCCTGACCCCGGCCGATCAGGCGTTCGCGGCGTTCTTCGTCGCGCCCACCGTTGCGGATGTACCACTGCCGGGAGGTCACAACTTCCAGGGGCTTGTCGCCCTTTTCGAAGAAGTTCACCGGGTGGGTGATCTTCTTGGGTTCGCCATCAAGCAGGTCCGCTGCCTTGAGCAGTTCAACCACGGCTTCCTTGGCGGAGAAGGCAGTCTTGCCGGCGATCGCGGCGTAAGCTTCCTTGCCGGCCTCGGTGGTGATCCACTCCGGGGCTTCGGCAATGATGCGGCCGTCGCGGCCCATGATGGCGCGGGTAGGCAGCTGAAGTTCACGCCACCAGGTGACGTCGGTCAGGTCACCGAAGGTACAAACCATGGCGATACCCGAGCCCTTGTCCGCCTTGGCGAGGGGGTGGGCCTTGACCTCGAGCTCCACATCGAACAGGGGGGACGTGACGGTCTTGCCGAACAGCGGCTGGTACCGCTCGTCGTCGGGGTTTGCCACCAGAGCCGCGCATGCAGCCAGAAGTTCGGGGCGGGTGGTCTCGATGAAGATCTTGTCGCCGTCTTCGGTGAAGAACGGGTAGCGGTAGTAGGCGCCGGCAACTTCGCGGTCCTCAAGTTCGGCCTGTGCCACCGCGGTGCGGAATGTCACGTCCCAGAGTGTGGGTGCTTCTGCCATGTACGCGTCACCGGCAGAGAGGTTCGCCAGGAAGGCACGCTGGGACACCGCACGGGAAGTGTCGTCAATGGTGCGGTACGTCAGATCCCAGTCCACCGAAAGGCCGAGCGTCTGGAACAGGTTCTCGAAGACTTTCTCGTCCTCAACGGCGAGTTCTTCACACAGTTCGATGAAGTTCTGGCGCGAAACGACGTCGAAATCGCGTTGGTTCTTGGCCGGTTGTGCCGGGGGCGTGTAATCGGCCTTGTAGGGGATGGCGGGATCGCAACGCACACCGTAGTAGTTCTGGACGCGGCGCTCGGTGGGCAGTCCGTTGTCGTCCCAGCCCATGGGGTAGAAGACGTTCTTGCCGGTCATGCGCATGTAGCGGGCCTGGACGTCAGTCTGGGTGAAGGAGAACATGTGGCCCACGTGGAGCGAGCCGGACGCCGTGGGCGGGGGAGTGTCGATCGAGTAGACCTGCTCCCGGGTGGTGTCCGGGTTGAACTTGTAGGTTCCTTCTTCGAGCCAGCGCTTTGTCAAGGCAGCCTCAAGGCCTTCAAGGGCCGGCTTGTCGGGAACGTTGATGGGGGCGGTGGCGGGCGTGTCTGTACCCTGCGTTGATTCAGCCATGGGTCAATTGTTTCATGGCCTGGCGTTACAGCCCGCCCGTCAAGGGAGCCCACGCCCCGGATAAGGTTGTTCCATGACTTTGCCAGCGCACAGCACGCCTTCCGGACAGAACCCAAGGAACAACAAGACGGCGGTGGTCACCGGTGCCAGCACCGGCATTGGCGAGGCCACAGTGAAGGCGCTCGTATCCGCCGGATGGAAGGTCTTCGCCGTGGCGCGCCGGGCCGACAGGCTCGACGCCTTGAGCGCGGGCACTGGCGCCGTGCCGTTTCCCGCCGACATCACCAACGACGACGACGTCGCCGCCTTGCTCGCGGCCGTCTCCGAGGCCGGAGGTGCTGACACCCTCATCAACATCGCCGGCGGCGCACGCGGCGCTGACACCATCGCCAACGCTGACACCGAAGATTGGGATTGGATGTATCAGGTCAATGTCCTGGGCACCATGAAGATCACCCGCGCCTTCCTGCCCATGCTGCGGGAACACGGCGAAGGAACAGTCCTGAACCTCACATCCACCGCAGGGCTGTCCGCCTACGAGGGCGGCGCGGGCTACAACGCCGCCAAGTTCGCCCAGCACGCCATGACCAACGCCCTGCGCCTTGAAGAGGTGGGCAACAACGTCCGGGTCATCGAGGTGGCTCCAGGGCTGGTACAGACCGAAGAGTTCGCGCTGAACCGCCTCGGAGACAAAGACGCAGCGGCCAAGGTCTACGCCGGGGTCGAGAAGCCCCTGACCGCTGATGACGTGGCAGATGTGGTCAACTACGCCGTCTCACTTCCTCACCACATCAACCTCGACCAGATCGTGGTCCGCCCGGTGGCGCAGGCCGCCAACCATAAGCTGGTCCGCAAAGAAGGCTAAAGACGTTGCCAAGCCGCTGTGACGTCGCTGGCCCACGACGGTTTAGCGGCTTGGCGACGAGCTAATCGGCCGGAATGATCAGCCGGGCCATGATGGCTGCGTGATCGCTCCCGGGAACCTGGTGGACGGAGTAGTCGCTGCTGCTGATTCCGGGCGAGGTGACCATATGGTCGATCACTATGCCCGGAAGCGGTAACCCTTCCATGGGCCATGTGGGAGAAAGCCGTCCCCCGGAGGCTGTTCCGACGTCCACTAGCGTGCCTCCCTGTTGACCTGCCAGGGTTCCTTGCCGACCCAGTGCAGTATCCAGCATGGCCCGGAACTCGGAGTGATCGTACGTGGCGTTGTAGTCGCCCATCAGCAGGTGACGTCCTGGGCGGGATGCTTGGCGGGCCACTTTGTCCAAGTCGCTTCGCCACTGACCGATTCGCTCATCAACGGGCGGAAGGGCGTGGACATTGGTGAGGTTCAAGGTGGCCGTTGTACCGGCCCCCGCATCCGTGACCAGTACCCGCGTGACGTCCATCCGGAACGGGGTATCAGGCAAAAGTCCCATGGCCTCGAGTGGAAACACCGAATACACGGCCCCACCGGAGGCGTCCTCACTGGGCTCACTGAGCCGGTTGGGCAGCAGTTGATCCAAGCCCTCGGACTGCAGGCGGTCCTCAAGTCCCTGAGTGTGTTCCTGGATAGCCAGCAGTTGAATGCCGTTCTCACGGACAAGCCGCACGATGCTCGCGGCATCCGCTTCCCCGTATTCAGAGTTCAGGCTCATCACTTCCACCGGGACGGATACAGTGCCTGCAGGTAATGCTTCCGGCTTTCCAGCGTCCAATGGGAACAGCCACAACAGCTGGACTGCCAACAGCGCCGTCGTCGTGAAGATGACCCAAAGCCTGCGCCCCACCACAGCAAGCGCCACGGCAAACGCTGCCGGAAGCACCATCCAAGGTGTGAAGGACAGCAATTGCACCACGATGAGGGGCCATTCCACAGGGATTGCCCGGAACATTGATACCCCCGCCACCGGCATCACCATCAGCAGAGCCAGCACGGACCATGCCACCGAAGGCTGGCGTCGAGCCGGTCCGGTTGCTGGAGGGGCGGGGGATGGGTGCGTCATGGCCTCGAGTCTATGCACCGCCACACGTACCGCACTCCATCTACGGGATGAACCTCGGGTAGAGCAGTTGCCCCACTGACGCTAGACTTGAAGGACCAGCTTTGACCCGGCCATCACCGGTGAGCTTCCGGAAGAACAGCACTGACCATCAACACGGTGGAATGCGCCCAGTAGAACCGGGCGGGTAAGCCCGTCACAGCAGTAATGAGAGGCCGGAAAATTCTTTCCGGTAAGTGAGGTGGTACCGCGGTACCTGCGCAGCCGACAGGCAGCACAGACGCCGTCCTCGCATCCTGACAGTCAACCAGCTATCACAGGATATGAGATGACCCACTACCCCAAGGCCTCAGCGTCTTCGCCCGGCACGCACGGCGTGTCCGCTTCCGTGAAATTCCCGGAAATCGAAGAGCGCATCCTCAAATACTGGGACGAAGACGGCACCTTCCAGGCCAGCATCGACCAACGCGATGCGGGCAAGGACGGCAGCAACGAGTTCGTCTTCTACGATGGCCCTCCCTTCGCCAACGGCCTTCCGCACTACGGCCACCTCCTCACCGGCTACGCCAAGGACCTCGTAGGCCGCTACCAGACCCAGCGCGGCAAGCGGGTTGAGCGACGCTTCGGCTGGGACACTCACGGACTTCCGGCAGAGCTCGAAGCCATGAAGCAGCTGGGCATGACGGACAAGACCCAGATCGAAGCCATGGGCATCGACAAATTCAACGACGCCTGCCGCGCCTCCGTGATGAAGTACGCCAACGAGTGGAAGGCCTACGTCACCCGCCAGGCCCGCTGGGTGGACTTCGAGAACGACTACAAGACCCTCAACGTTGAGTACATGGAGTCCGTGCTCTGGGCCTTCAAGCAACTGCACGAGAAGGGCCTGACCTACAACGGCTACCGTGTACTGCCGTATTGCTGGAAGGACGAGACCCCTCTGTCCAACCACGAACTCCGCATGGACGACGACGTCTACAAGAACCGCCAGGACCAGACGGTCACCGTGACGTTCCCCATTAAGGCGGGGGACACTGAACTCTCCAAGGCTCTGGAAGGTGTCCAAGCGCTCGCATGGACCACCACGCCCTGGACGTTGCCCACCAACCTGGCGCTCGCCGTCGGGCCTGACATCTCTTACGCTGTCCTGCCCGCAGGACCCAACGGCGTCAAGGCTGCTTCCGCTGAGGCACCGGTCACGGGCAGCTTCCTGCTCGCGGCTGACCTGCTGGGGTCCTACGCCAAGGATTTGGGGTACGACGACGCCGCTGCCGCAACTGCCGCTGTGGTGTCCACCCACACGGGTGCCGAGCTGGCTGGCTTGGAGTACGAACCGCTCTGGAACGACTTCGCTGATGCTGAAAAGTACGGCACGCAGAATGCCTGGCGCTTCCTAGTGGCCGACTACGTCACCACCACCGACGGTACGGGCATCGTCCACCAGGCTCCGGCCTATGGCGAGGATGACCAGAAGGTCTGTGAAGACGCAGGGATCCCCGTGGTCCTGTCCGTGGACGAGGGTGCCAAGTTCCTGCCGTTGTTCGCCAATGGCGAGCTTGCTTCGATCGTCGGTCTTCAGGTTTTCGATGCCAACAAGCCCATCACCCAGGTGCTCCGCGCCGATGGCCGCTTGGTCCGCCAGGCCAGCTACGAGCACAGCTACCCGCACTGCTGGCGCTGCCGGAACCCGCTGATCTACCGTGCTGTGTCCTCCTGGTACGTGGAGGTCACCAAGTTCAAGGACCGCATGTCCGAGCTGAACCAGGAGATCAACTGGATCCCCGGCAACGTCAAGGACGGCCAGTTCGGTAAGTGGTTGGTCAACGCCCGCGACTGGTCCATCAGCCGTAACCGCTACTGGGGTTCGCCCATCCCGGTGTGGCAGTCGGACGACCCCGAGTACCCGCGCACGGACGTTTACGGTTCGCTGGCCGAGATGGAAGCCGACTTCGGCCGTCTGCCCGTCAACAACGAAGGACAGGTGGACCTGCACCGCCCGTTCATCGATGAGCTGACGCGTCCCAACCCGGACGACCCCACAGGCAAGTCCACCATGCGCCGTGTGGAAGACGTGTTGGATGTCTGGTTCGACTCCGGTTCCATGCCCTACGGACAGGTCCACTACCCGTTCCAGAACGAGGAGTGGTTCGACACCCACAACCCCGCGGACTTCATCGTGGAGTACATCGGCCAGACCCGTGGCTGGTTCTACATGCTCCACATCCTGTCCACTGCATTGTTCGACAGGCCAGCGTTCCGCAACGTAATCAGCCACGGCATCGTGCTGGGCTCTGATGGGCAGAAGATGTCCAAGAGCCTGCGCAACTACCCGGACGTATCTGAGGTCCTGGATCGAGACGGTTCCGATGCCATGCGCTGGTTCCTCATGTCCAGCCCCATCCTCCGCGGCGGCAACTTGGTGGTCACTGAGCAGGGCATCCGCGACGGCGTGCGTCAGGTCATCCTGCCGCTGTGGAACGTGTACAGCTTCTTCACGCTGTACACGAATGCCGCGAACGGTGGTTCCGGCTACGAAGCCCAGCTCCGCTATGACGGCTACGCCGACACGCTGGATCAGTACCTCCTGGCCAACACCGGGGACTTGGTCCGCAACGTCACTACCAGCTTGGACAGCTACGACATCTCCGGCGCCTGCGATGAGCTGCGTAGCTACTTGGACATGCTCACCAACTGGTACGTCCGCCGCAGCCGCCAGCGCTTCTTCGACGAGAACGTTGACGCCTTCGATGCCCTGTACACAGCCCTCGAAGCGGTGTGCCGTGTCTCTGCTTCCTTGCTGCCCTTGGTCACGGAAGAGATCTGGCGCGGGCTGACGGGTGGCCGTTCCGTGCACTTGGCGGACTGGCCGGACGCTGCGTTGTTCCCGTCCAACCCTAAGCTGGTCGAGGCGATGGACCGGGTCCAGCAGATCTGCTCCACTGGTTCCAGCCTGCGCAAGGCCGCGAACCTGCGCGTTCGCCTGCCGCTGCAGGAACTGACTGTGGTGGCACCCGGTGCGGATGCGCTGGAAGGCTTCGCCGCCGTCGTCGCTGATGAACTGAACCTCCGTTCGGTCCGTTTGCTCGACGCCGCTACTGCGTCACCGGAGGAGTTCGGGATTGAGCAGAAGCTCGTGGTGAATGCCCGGGCTGCTGGCCCGCGCCTCGGAAAGAACGTGCAGCAGGCCATCAAGGGATCCAAGTCCGGCGACTGGTCTGTCAGTGACGCCGGGGTGGTGGTGGCTGGTGGACTGGAGCTCGAGCCGCAGGAATACACGCTGGAAACCGTGGTGGCAGAAGCGGCCGACGGCGGTGCTGCCGCCAAGAAGGCAGTCGCGGTGCTGCCCGGCGGCGGCTTCGTGGTCCTGAACACCGAGGTCACTGCTGAACTTGCAGCCGAGGGGCTGGCCCGTGACATGGTCCGCGCCATCCAGCAGGCCCGCAAGGATGCCGGGCTCAACGTGAGCGACCGCATCCGCACTTCCGTGGCGGCCGGGCAGGACGTGGTGGATGCCTTGGAAGCCAACTCGGAGCTCGTTAAGACCGAAACGTTGACGTTGGAACTGGAAGTCCTGTTGGCCAGTGTCGACGAACCGCAGGTAACGGTCGCAAAGGCAGGTGCCTGATCCATGTCTGACGAATTCTCGGTTGAAAGCGTCTATGCAGAACTCCTGGGCCGTGCCCCGGAAAACAAGATGGAACCGCGCCTTGCTCCGCTGTTCCGCGCCATGGATGTTCTGGGGGAGCCCAACAAGGCATACCCGATCATCCACATCACGGGCACCAACGGCAAGACGTCTACGGCCCGCATGATAGAAGCTGGACTTCGTGCCCACGGGCTGAGTACCGGCCGCTACACCAGCCCGCACCTGTCCAAAGTGACTGAGCGCATCAGCATTGACGGTGAGCCGGTGCCGGATGCGACCTTCGTGCGTATCTGGGACGAGATCCGTCCTTACCTGGAAATCGTGGATAGCGAACTGGTTGCCGATAACCAGCCGCGGCTGACCTACTTCGAATGCCTAACCATCCTGGGCTTCGCGGTGTTCGCCGACCAGCCTGTTGATGTTGCCGTCATGGAAGTTGGCCTTGGGGGCATCACCGATGCCACGAACGTCGGCGACGGCCAAGTCTCAGTGATCACGCCGATCTCCTTGGACCACACGGATCTTTTGGGTGACACCACTGAGGACATCGCCTACGAGAAGTCCGGCATCATCAAGCCGGGCGGCTTCCTGGTGAGCGCCGCTCAGCCGGTGGACGCTGCGCAGGTCCTGTTGGAGAAAGCCCGGGAAGTGGATGTGCCGTTCCGCTTCGAGGGCGTTGAATTCGGGGTGGAGTCCCGTAGCGTTGCAGTGGGGGGCCAGGTCCTGACTATTCAGGGCCTTGCAGGACGTTACGAAGACCTGCTGCTGCCACTGCACGGCGCCCACCAGGCTGAGAACGCGGCTGTGGCCGTTGCGGCTTTGGAAGCATTCTTTGGCGGAGGAGAGAAAGAACTCGACGCCGATGTACTCAAGGACGCTTTTGGCACCGTGACGTCACCTGGCCGGCTCGAAGTAGTGCGCACTGCGCCCACCGTCGTGGTGGACGCTGCGCACAACCCTGACGGAATCCGCGTCTCCTCCGAAGCAATCCAGGAGGCCTTCAGCTTCAGCAAGCTGGTGGTTGTAGTTGGCGTTCTGCGGGAAAAGGATGCCGAGGAGATCCTCAAGACCCTCAAGGAGTCCCTCGGCGGACTGGCCGAGGAATTCTGCTTCACCCAATCCAACTCGGCCCGCGCCGTGCCTGCAGCGGAACTTGCCGAACTCGCCGTCGACCTCGGATTCGGCGAGGACAACGTTCACATCGCCGAGAAGTTGGACGATGCCCTGGAGTGGGCTGTGGAACGCGCTGAATCCAAAGATGACCTTGCAGGCGGCGTCCTGGTGACGGGTTCCATCACCGTGGTGGCCGAAGCAAGGATCCTGCTCGGAAAGGCAAGTGCCTAACATGGCGAAAATGACCAAGGCCCAGCGCGAATGGCGGCCCGGCATGCCCAAGAAGCGCCGGTCCACCAAAGTAATGTTCGCTTCCACCGTGCTCCTGCTTGAAGCGTTCGTCGCGTTCTTCGGTACCCTGGCGGTTTTCGGCTTGAGGCGCGGGGAAGTTGATCCGGGCATCATCCTGGGTGTCGGTATAGCCCTGACAGTGGTGCTGGTTCTGGCCTGTGCCGTGCTCTCGAAGCCGTGGGGCATCGCCCTCGGCTGGGGGCTGCAGGTGGTGCTGATCCTGACAGGCTTTGCCGAGCCCACCATGTTCATTGTGGGGATCCTGTTTGCCATCTGCTGGTGGTATGGAATCAGGGCTGGAATGCGGATTGACCGCGAGGTGGCACAACGGGACCGTGAGCAGGCCGAATGGGACGCAGCCCATGGTGACCAAGCAGACCCGCAAACCCCGTAAACTGGCTGGGAAAACCACCGACCAACCATATTGGAGCAACTGTGAGCATTGAACGGACCCTTGTTCTGGTCAAGCCCGACGGCGTCGCCCGCAACCTGGGCGGAACCATCCTCGCCCGGATCGAAGCCAAGGGCTACACCCTGGCGGAGCTGAAGAAGGTCAACGCGACCCGTGAGCTACTTGAGCAGCACTACGAGGAACACGTGGGCAAGCCGTTCTATGAGCCACTGGTTGAGTTCATGCTGAGCGGACCGGTCATCGCAGCAGTCTTCGAAGGCCACCGCGTGATCGAAGGCTTCCGCTCGCTGGCCGGAACTACGGATCCCACGACGGCTGCGCCTGGCACCATCCGCGGTGACTTCGGCCGCGACTGGGGCCTGGCAGTCCAGCAGAACCTCGTCCACGGCTCGGATTCAGTCGACTCTGCCGAACGTGAGATCAAGATCTGGTTCAAGGGCTAAGCAAAGCCCTTCGGGAAAAAAGTTAAGGCCAATGTTCGTCGTGAACATTGGCCTTAACTGTTTTACGGCGAGTGGTGGTTCTACGCTGTGGACGGCACGAAGAGGTGCATGAAAGAGAAGAAAATAGTGGCGATGACGGCCACATACAGCAGGGCAACGATGATCCAGCCTGAACCGGACAGCAGCTTGACCACTGCGGGTGGCGCCTTGATGACCCCGCTGGTGACGTTGCGGATGGTCACCCAGACGAAAAGCGGGATCATGGCGGCCCACACCACCATGCAGAACGGGCACAGAACATGGATTGCGTAGAGGGCCTGCGACCACAGCCACACAACAAAGGCGAACCCGAGGGTCACGCCGGCTTGGAGACCCAGCCAGTAACCCCGTGAATACTTAGCTCCGGCGAGGATGCCCATGGCCGTAGTGATGATCACAGCAAAGGCGACGATGCCGATGAACATGTTAGGGAAACCGAACACAGAGCTCTGCGGTGTCTGCATCACGGCACCGCAGGAGATAAAGGGATTTACATCGCACACGGTTACATGGTTGGGATCCTTGAGCACCTCAAGTTTCTCCAGTACCAGGGCTCCGGACGCCAACCATCCAATAACACCGGTGATCAGCAACAGCCAGGCAAAGGGCCTGTCCCGGACCGTCGCGGGAAGGGAGTCCTGAGGGGTGGACATGTCCTCCACATGGACTGTGGCTTGATTGGCCAGGTTTTCCCTGGCGGTGCTTGGCATCGTGGATGTGGTCCTTTTCGACAAATGGCCCGGCAAGCCGGGAAGGGCTCTTGGGAGGATTGTAACTCCGAAGACTGGGCGCCGCCCCCAGCTTCGCTGGCGGAGTACCGCGACACAGCGGCCTTCGCCGCGAATGTGCAGGGGTGTGAGAGAATGAACATGGCCGGACGTCGATCCACATTCGACACCCGGTCCGGTGACTTTGTTCCCAAGACCGCCAGTATGAGCTGGGCATGCCCGGATCACGTGATCCTCGGTGGGCCCGCCATGACAATGGACGGCACCTGGTTGTGGCAGCAGAACAACGGGTTCCAGAATAAAGCCGCCGGCCTTCCAGGGCTGCCGCACCCCAATGCTGGTGCGAACCGGGAGGCATACTGCCGACTTCTGTCAACGCCTGCGGGTTTTGACAATATTTGCTCCACTGGGCGCCGGATGTGGCGGCGTCGCTGGGGCAGGAGTGTTGCCACATATGGATAATGACCAGGTTGTAGCCGTTAATGACGAGGCAGCTCCCGCGGAAACTGCGGAAGCGCCCAAGAAAGCCACCAGGACCCGGCGCAAGGCAGCGCCGAAGGTTGCTGCTGACGTAGAGGCGCCTGCGGCTGACACGCCGGCGCCGGAAGCGACCCCGGAGGCCACCAAAGCGCCGGTGCGCCGCACCCGCTCCCGCAAGAAGGCAGAGCCTGCCGAGCCTTTGCCCGGTTTGGGGGATGACGCCACTGCCGCGCCCGAAGCCGCCGCAGAAGCCGCGCCCGAAGCGATGGCCGAACCTGCCCCCGAAAAGCCGGTCCGCCGCCGTCGTACCGCCAAGCCCAAAGCTGAGGTAGCCGAGGCACCCGCAGCTGCGGAAGCCGTGGCGGACAGCACGACGCCGGAAAAGGCCTCCCAGCCCGAGGCACCTGCCGCTGAAGCAGCTGCTGACGAGACTGAAGCCCAAGCCGCCACCGAGGAACCCGCCGAGGAAGCCGCTGCTGCCGCCTCCACATCATTGTTCATGGAGCCGGTTTCCATCACGTCCATGATCTTCCAGGCCCCGGACCTCACCACCGTTCCCCGCGTTGCCCCGGTTGAAGAAAAAGCCGAGGAGCCCGAAGAAGAAGCCGAAGTCCCTGCCGACGGCGAGCTGGAAGACGCTGGTAGCCGTCGTCGTCGCAGAAGCCGGGGCCGCCGTGGTCGCCGCGGAACCGAACGCGATGAGAACGAGGCCGAGGACGGCACCGAGACTGACGATGAAGAAGCGCCGACACCTGAAGCCCTTGAGGAAGGCGTGACGTCTCGTCGTCGTCGCCGTCGTCGTCGTGGAGACCAGGATCTTGAACTGACGGGCGGCGCGGATGATGATCCGCCCAACACGGTCACCCGCGTCCGTGCCCCCCGCCCCATCACCGAGACAGCTCCGTCAAACCGCGTGACGGGTGTCAAGGGCTCCACCCGGTTGGAGGCCAAGAAGCAGAGGCGCCGTGAGTCCCGGGAGACCGGCCGCCGCCGCCAGGTCATCACCGAGGCCGAATTCCTTGCCCGCCGCGAATCGGTGGACCGTCAAATGATCGTTCGCCAGCGCGACGACAGAATCCAGATCGGTGTCCTGGAAGACGGTGTGCTCGCCGAGCACTTCGTGTCCAAGACCCAGCAGGACTCCCTGATCGGCAACGTGTACTTGGGCAAGGTCCAGAACGTGCTGCCGTCCATGGAAGCTGCTTTCGTGGACATCGGACGCGGCCGCAACGCCGTCCTGTACGCCGGTGAAGTCAACTGGGACGCGGTCAACCTCGAAGGCCAGCCGCGCCGGATCGAGAACGCCCTGAAGTCCGGAGACTCCGTCCTGGTTCAGGTCACCAAAGACCCCGTGGGTCACAAGGGTGCCCGCCTCACCAGCCAGATCTCCTTGCCCGGCCGCTACCTTGTGTACGTGCCCGGTGGTTCCATGACCGGCATCTCCCGCAAGCTGCCCGACGTCGAACGCAACCGACTCAAGCGCATCCTGAAGGACCGCCTGCCGGAAAACGCAGGTGTCATTGTCCGCACAGCCGCTGAGGGTGCGTCGGAGGAAGAGCTGACGCACGACATCAACCGTCTGCGTGCCCAGTGGGAAGGCATCGAAGGTCAGGCCTCCTCCACCAAGGTCCTTGCCCCTGAACTGCTGTACGGCGAACCGGACCTCACTATCAAGGTGGTCCGTGATGTCTTCAATGAGGACTTCTCCAAGCTGATCGTCTCCGGTGACGACGCCTGGGACACCATCGAGGCATACGTAACCTACGTTGCCCCTGATCTGGTGGGCCGCCTCGAAAAGTGGACCAAGGATCAGGACATCTTCGCTGCATGGCGCATCGACGAGCAGATCCATAAAGCCCTGGAACGTAAGGTCTTCCTCCCGTCCGGTGGTTCGTTGGTCATCGACCGTACCGAGGCCATGACTGTGGTGGACGTCAACACCGGCAAATTCACCGGCAGCGGTGGAAACCTTGAAGAAACGGTCACCAAAAACAACCTTGAAGCGGCCGAGGAAGTGGTGCGCCAGCTCCGTCTGCGCGACATCGGCGGCATCATCGTCATCGACTTCATCGACATGGTCCTCGAATCCAACCGCGACCTCGTCCTGCGACGCATGGTGGAGTGCCTGGGCCGGGACCGCACCAAGCACCAAGTGGCCGAGGTGACGTCCCTGGGCTTGGTCCAGATGACACGTAAGCGCATGGGCACCGGCCTTCTTGAGGTATTCGGTGAGCAGTGCGAGCACTGCGCCGGCCGGGGCGTTGTCACGCACGACGAGCCCGTTGAACACCGGCGCGCCAACGTGGTGGCAGCCGAGCAACACCGCCCGCACTCCGAGGTACAGCAGCCCGCTGCACGGACGGAACGCAAACGCCGCCGCGGGAAGGGTGGGGGACAGGCCGTAGCCGAAACCCCTGCACAGGTCCATACGACGACGACTACCCCGGTTGCCCCCGCGACCCCGACTGAACCGCAGGATCCTGCCCGGCAGGCCAAGGCGGAGGCCACCAGGGCTGCCCTGGCAACCATTGCCGCTGCGGCGCACGCCGCGCACCTGCACGACGACGAAGTTCACCGTGCAGAAGAGCAGGCACGGGCGGCCGGCCAACACCAAGGGACGGCCGACGCCGGATCCGGAACCTCAGCCGGCAACGAAGCGGGGGCATCAGCACATGAAGCCGCCAACCGCGATGCAGCCGCCCAGGAAGCCAGGTCCACTCCGGTCCTGCGCTTCGGCGGAGAAGAAGTTGCGTTGCCGTTCGTGGAGCATCACGAGGAACCGCAGGCAAACAAGCCTGCCATGAGCCTGGACCTCCTGGCGGAAGCGTTCTCCCACCTTGGCGCCGCTCCGGCATCTGAGGAACAACCCGCTCCGCTGGCCGTACAGGAGCCTGCTGTGGCCCGGAAGGCTGACGCACCGGCGCGGGTTGAGGAAGATCCTGAGGCTTCGGCATCTCCGCGGGGTCGTCGTGGTCGTCGCAACCGCAGTGCCAGCCGGGCTCAGGGTGCGGCCAATGAAACCAGCGTCGAGCACCATGTGGTGACGGCCTCGGCCCCCCAGGGCTCGTCCCATGAGGCCAAGGCGCCCGTGGAGCCAGTCAAGAAGGCGCCGGCCTCCGAGCCCATCATTCTAGGAGTCGGGGTTCCAGCCTCGGAGCTTTAGTCACGGCCGAGCCGCTCTCCGCGGCCAACATCGGCTGAAAGGGCCCTGCGCTACCTGCCTCCGGCGGTAGCGCAGGGCCCTTTCGCGTTGCCTTGAATCCTTGGCGGGGGACGCGTTCCACGGTCACATCCGGGCTCCCGGATGGTTCGGTACCTGCAGCACCAGGCTTCCCGGCTAGGCTAGGGGACTGACACGGGGTGCCGGGCGATGGGCCCGGCTGAGATCCAGACCCGTTGAACCTGTCCGGTTAGCACCGGCGAAGGGATGTCCTCATGGCTGCATCACTACATTCATCTGTGTACCCGCTCCACTCGGTATACCCGCTGGACGCTCACACGTCAGCCCGCCAGGTCCCGCGCGTTCTCACTATTGCCGGTTCGGACCCTTCCGGCGGTGCCGGAATTCAGGCGGACCTGAAGAGCATTGCAGCGTTGGGTGGGTACGGCATGGCTGCCATTACGGCTCTCACCGCGCAAAACACAGTGGGGGTGAGCGCAGTCCACGTCCCTCCGGCGCATTTCCTGCGTCAACAACTGGAAGCAATTAGCGGCGACATCATCGTTGATGCCGTCAAGATCGGAATGCTCGGCGATGCTGCCGTCATTGCCCAGGTCCGGGACTGGCTCGAAGAGGTGCGCCCCGCCGTCGTGGTTCTTGATCCGGTGATGGTGGCCACCAGTGGCGACCGGCTGCTGCGGGAGTCCGCGGAGAATGCCCTGCGTTCACTGCTACCCCTTGCCCACCTCATTACTCCCAATGTTCCTGAGCTTGCCATGCTGCTGGGGGAGCCTGAGGCAGCAGACTGGGCTTCGGCACTGGAGCAAGGCAAGCGGCTTGCTGCGGAGTACGGAAACACAGTTCTGGTCAAGGGTGGCCACTTGCCGGGCCCGGAATGCCCGGATGCCTTGGTGAACACCACAGGGCTTTTGTCACGGGATGTTGTGGAGGTATCAGGTCCCCGCGTGGCGACGCGCAACAGCCACGGAACAGGTTGCTCTCTTTCGTCCGCCCTGGCCACCGTCCAGGCCCGCACGGGCAACTGGGAAACATCACTGCGGGAAGTAAAGCCCTGGCTACTCGGAGCTTTGACAGCCTCGGCGGAACTCCAGGTAGGCCGGGGGAACGGTCCGGTGCATCACTTCCATCACCTCCAGCGAGCGTCAGCCCCGGGCGCCTTCGCTGCGGCTTTGTGGGAGGCGGCCGTTCCGGAACTCGAATCCATTCATGGACTTCCCTTTATTCAGCAACTCCAATCCGGCGAACTCCTTGAACGTGATTTCACTTACTACCTCGCCCAGGATGCGATCTACCTCAACGGGTACTCCCGGGTCTTGGCACGTGCCGGCGCCCTGGCCCCCACGGAAGAAGAGCAACTGTTCTGGGCCAGGTCATCGCAGCAATGCCTGGAGGTAGAGTCGGAGTTGCACAGGACGTGGCTAAGCAGCCGTGAAGCGCCGACCGCACTGGGGCCGGTCACCAAGTCCTACGTGGACCATTTGCTGGCAACGTCCGCTTCCGGCAGTTACGCCGTGGTTCTCGCCGCAATACTTCCTTGCTTCTGGTTGTACGCGGAGGTGGGGCGGCAGCTCCATGCCAATTACCTGAATGCGGGCGCCGCGGCGGACCATGCGTATGCCGACTGGCTGACGACCTACGCTGACGAGGACTTCGCCGCGGCAACGCGGAAAGCGATCAGCCTCACGGATGCTGCGGCGGTCGCGGCTTCTGATACGGAGAGGGCCGCGATGATGGAGGCCTTCACCCAGTCCTGCCGTTACGAGACCGCATTCTTCGATGCTCCCAGGCTGTTTGCCTGAGTTTGCCGGGCGTCACTTTGGCAGGGTTCCCTTGGGCGGATTCGATGCGATTGCGGGGACACTTCCGCGCGTCGCTGGCCGAATCGCGTTAATCTCGCGCAAACACGGTAGGCTGTATGGGCACGGTGCCGGGAGAGTCCGTATCAACTGGTGACGCAAGTCACGAGGTAGCCTCCGGACTCGGCCTCATTTGCAGACGAAGGTCAAACTAGCGTAATCTTGATCTTCGGTGCTTACGCCAACACTTGGGTTATGCCCCTTGGAATTGTTCATGGGATGACTCGCGGGCTTCGATCAGAAGTCCACGGCGTTGAGGCACAGCGCGAACCAGGCCTGATTCCGGTTCAAGGTTCCGCACGCAAATTTTGTAATAAACGTCGAGAGAAGTGAGTACCCAAGTGGTGTACGCGATTGTCCGCGCAGGCGGCCGCCAAGAAAAAGTTTCCGTTGGAGACTACGTAACGCTGAACCGCGTCCCCGGTGGAGCCGGTAGCACGCTTGAGCTGCCCGCATTGCTCCTGGTTGACGGCGACAAGGTCACTTCCGCTGCTGCGGAACTGGCCAACGTCAAGGTCACGGCTGAGATCCTCGAAGACCTCCGTGGTCCGAAGATCGTCATCCAGAAGTTCAAGAACAAGACCGGCTACCGGAAGCGTCAGGGTCACCGTCAGGAACTGACCAAGATCAAGATCACCAGCATCGCGTAACTTTCGTTACCGCTGTTCAGGTTTTTCAGTTTCCCCAGAAATTTAGAGGCAGGCATTTCACATGGCACACAAAAAAGGCGCGAGTTCCACTCGCAACGGTCGTGACTCCAACGCTCAGTACCTGGGCGTCAAGCGTTTCGGTGGTCAGGTAGTTTCCGCTGGCGAGATCATCGTTCGCCAGCGTGGAACCCACTTCCACCCGGGTGCAGGCGTCGGTCGCGGTGGCGACGACACCCTGTTCGCACTGCAGGCCGGTGCGGTTGAGTTTGGTACTCGCCGCGGCCGTCGCGTAGTGAACATTGTTGCTGCTGCAGCTGCAGAGTAACAACAAGTTCTGAACCGGTGGAGCGGGCCAAACGGCCCGCTCCACCGTTCTTTTAACCGCATTACAATCGACTAGGGCGCCGTAGCGCACTGGTTTTTGCAACAGCGCTGGCAACAGCAACAAACGCTGTAAGACAGCAACTGAGGAGATCCACGTGGCGAGCTTTGTAGACCGGGTAGTCCTGCACGTATCCGGCGGAACCGGCGGCCACGGCTGTGTCTCTGTCAAGCGTGAGAAGTTCAAGCCCCTCGGCGGCCCTGACGGCGGCAACGGCGGCAACGGTGGCGATGTCATCCTTCGCGTCTCCGCCCAGACCACAACGCTGCTCGACTACCACCACGCTCCCCACCGCCACGCCACCAACGGCGGCCCAGGCATGGGTGACTGGCGAGGCGGCAAGAACGGTGAAACCCTGATTCTTCCCGTGCCCGATGGCACCGTGGTCAAGACCAAGGACGGCGAAGTCCTGGCTGACCTCGTTGGCGAGGGCACTGAGTACATTGCGGCCGCCGGTGGCCAAGGCGGCCTCGGCAACGCATCCCTTTCATCGCAGAAGCGCCGGGCGCCGGGCTTTGCCCTGCTGGGCATCGAAGGTGAATCCAGTGACATCGTCCTGGAACTGAAGTCCATCGCAGACATCGCCTTGGTCGGTTTCCCCTCTGCCGGTAAGTCGAGCCTCATTGCGGCCATGTCTGCTGCCCGGCCCAAGATTGCCGACTATCCCTTCACCACCCTCATTCCCAACCTTGGCGTGGTGCAGGCCGGCGACGTGCGCTTCACCATCGCCGATGTTCCTGGTCTGATCGAAGGCGCCAGCGAAGGCAAGGGCCTGGGCCATAACTTCCTGCGGCACGTAGAGCGCTGCGCTGCGCTGGTTCACGTCCTTGATTGCGGAACCCTTGAATCAGACCGTGATCCCCTTTCCGACCTCGCAATCATCGAAGCCGAACTCGAGAAGTACGCGGTAGACATGAGCTATGCCGGCGTTGACGGTGAAGTGGTGCCACTGAATGAGCGCCCCAAGTTGGTAGTCCTCAACAAGGTGGATCTTCCTGACGGCAAGGATATGGCCGAGTTCGTCCGTCCGGACCTTGAAGCCCGCGGATACCGAGTTTTTGAAGTCTCGGCAACAAGCCACGAAGGTTTGCGTCAGCTCGGCTTTGCCATGGCTGAGATCGTCCAAGCAGCACGTAACGCCGTGCAGACCGCGCCTCCCAAGGTGGCACCTCCCGTCCTGCGTCCGCGCGCCGTCAACGAGTCCGGATTCAAGATCCGCCGCGAGGAGAAGAACCTCGAGCCCCTGTTCCGCGTATTGGGTGAAAAGCCTGTGCGCTGGGTCAAGCAGACTGACTTCACCAACGAGGAAGCCATTGGCTACCTTGCCGATCGTCTTGCCAAGCTTGGTGTGGAAACTGAGCTGTTCAAGGTTGGCGCCAAGCCCGGCGACACCGTGGTCATCGGTGAAGACGATGGCGTGGTGTTCGACTGGGAGCCCACCATGATGGCTGGCGCTGAACTCCTCGCAACGCCCCGCGGGACTGACATCCGCGTCGCGGACATCGGTGACCGTCCCACACGTTCACAGAAGCGCGATGAGCAGATCGAGCGCCGTGAGGCCAAGGCTGCCGCGAGGGCCGAGCTCGAAGCGGAGCGCAAGGCTGGTATCTGGACCGAATCCGTCAGTGGTCGGCGCGCGCAGGCAGTGAAGGAAAGTCACCTGGATTCCGGTGATGACGACTAGGACTGTCGACGCTCCGGACACCGCTGAAGGACTCGAGCGTCAAGCTCTCGCCACCGCCAAACGAATTGTTGTCAAAGTGGGGTCATCCTCGCTGACCAGCATCAAGGGTGGCATCTCCGAGAAGTCCCTCACCGGGCTGGTTAATGCCCTTGCTGACAAGCGCAATGCAGGCACGGAGATCATCCTGGTGTCCTCGGGTGCCATCGCCGCCGGTCTTGCCCCCTTGGGTTTGGCCAAGCGGCCTAAAGACCTGGCCACGCAGCAGGCTGCCGCGAGTGTTGGGCAGGGCCTCCTGATGGCGCGGTACACGCAGGCGTTCAGCGCCCACGGCGTGACCGTCAGTCAGGTTCTGCTGACCGCCGATGACCTCATGCGCCGAACGCAACACACCAATGCCTTCCGGGCGCTGGACCGATTGTTGAACCTCGGCGTGGTGCCGGTAGTCAATGAGAACGACACCGTGGCCACCCACGAGATCCGCTTCGGCGACAACGATCGCCTGGCTGCCTTGGTGGCGCACCTGGTTCGCGCCGACGCGCTCGTGCTGCTCTCCGACGTCGACGCCCTCTACGACGGCCCGCCTTCCCAAGGCGCCCAACGCATTCCGCTGGTCCGAGGTCCGCGGGACCTTGAGGATGTGACCATCGGCAAGGCAGGCAAAGCCGGCGTAGGAACCGGCGGCATGATGACCAAAGTGGAAGCTGCGTCCATTGCTGCCGGCTCGGGCATCCATGCCTTGGTCACGTCCACGGCCAACGCTGCGGCAGCCTTGTCCGGCGGGGATGTGGGAACCTGGTTCGCCGTGAATGGCAATCGCAAGCCGGTCCGCCTCCTCTGGTTGGCGCACCTGGCCACGGTCCAGGGCCGGTTGATGCTCGACGACGGCGCAGTGAAAGCCGTGCGCGACCGGCACAGGTCACTCCTTCCCGCAGGCATTTCGGACATCAGCGGTGACTTCGAAGCCGGCGACCCCATTGAGATGGTTGCCCACGACGGAACGGTGGTGGCGCGCGGCTTGGTGAATTACTCTTCCGATGAACTCCCGCGCATGTTGGGCCGCACCACCCAGGAGCTGGGCCAAGCCATGGGCCGCGGCTATGACCGCGAAGTTGTTCATGTTGATGATCTGGTGCTCCTGAGGGCATCGCGCTCATCTAAACTTGGAGCATGACTGAAGCGCTGACCCCTGACGCCCCTGTGATCTCTGATGTTTCCGGTACCCCCGGCCAGACGCCGGAGAACCCTGCAGCAGGCGGCGCGCCGTTGTCACCGGAAGATGTCCAGGCTGCCGTTCACGCCATAGCGGACCGCTCCCGTAAGGCTGCCCGCCGTATGGGACAGGCAAACCGCGCATGGAAAGACCGCGCGCTGCGCGCCATCGGAGCTGCCTTGGTGGAGAACCGGAAGCATGTATTGGAAGCCAATGCCAAGGATGTTGCCGTAGGCCGGGCAAACGGCACCTCAGCAGCACTCCTGGACCGTTTGACCTTGACCCCCGCCCGTATTGACGGCTTGGTGGCTGCTTTGGAAAACCTGGCCGGATTGCCCGATCCTGTGGGCAACGTGGTCCGGGGCCAGACACTTCCCAATGGACTGCGCCTGCGCCAAGTAAACGTCCCCATGGGTGTTGTGGCCGCCATTTATGAGGCCCGGCCGAACGTCACAGTAGATATTGCCGGCCTTGCATTGAAGAGCGGCAACGCTGTGATCCTTCGTGGAGGTTCCGCCGCGGCCAACACCAACGAGGCACTTGTCCGGATTCTTCGCGAAGCGTTGGATTCCGTTGGCCTGCCCGCTGACGCGGTGCAGACCGTGGACCAGTACGGCCGCGAAGGAGCCAACGTGCTGATGCGAGCCCGCGGCCGTGTGGATGTCCTCATTCCCCGCGGTGGGCGCGATCTCATCCAAACGGTGGTGACCAACTCTTCCGTGCCTGTCATTGAAACCGGCGAAGGGAATGTCCATATCTTCATCGACGAGTCCGCGGGTGAAGAGATGGCCGTAGAGATCCTCCTCAACGCCAAAACTCAGAGGCCCAGCGTCTGCAACACCGTAGAGACCCTGCTGGTGCATTCCGGGTCCACGGTTCTGCCTGCCGTTGCCAAAGCCTTGCGTTCGGCCGGTGTCACCCTCCACGTGGATGATCGGATCGCTGCTGCTTTGGGCAAGGACGTGGAAACCGTTCCTGCCGACGACGAGGACTGGGCCACCGAGTACATGGATCTCGATCTGGCCGTCGCTATGGTGGACAGCTTGGATGAAGCAGTCAACCACATCCGTACCTGGACCACCGGACACACTGAAGCGATCCTCACCAACAACCTGGCAAACGCTGAGAAGTTCATCGCGGACATAGATTCCGCAGCTGTGATCGTCAATGCCTCCACCCGGTTCACTGACGGCGGCGAGCTAGGCCTCGGAGCCGAGGTGGGTATTTCCACCCAGAAGTTGCACGCCCGGGGTCCCATGGGCCTCACGGAGCTGACCACCACCAAGTGGATCGTCCAGGGCGAGGGCCAGATCCGCGGCTAGCAACGCGGTAACATAGAACAGAAGTCCGGAACGGCGGGGAGTCCCGCCGTCGAAAAATCCTTTGAGAACCAACTAGGGGAGAAGATGCTGTTTCAGCAGATCGCCACGTCCATTGCCGCCCAAACTGAAGGCGGCCACGAGGAACTCGCTCCGCTGTGGGCCGAGCCGTGGGTCTTCGGCGCAGTGATGTTCGCCCTCATGCTGGTTCTCCTGTTCGTAACCCTCGCCTACACCAACCTTGGCAACCGCCATGAGGCTGTGGAAGAGCACGCCGATCCGCACCGCCAGCACCCGAACAAGCACACGCACGGCCAAGGCCACTAACATTATCGCCGCAACACCGCGTGGGGAGGCGGGGCGCAGGCTCCGGCTGGGCGTGATGGGTGGAACGTTCGATCCCATTCATCACGGCCACCTTGTTGCTGCCAGTGAAGTGGCAGCAAAGTTCGGCCTGGATGAAGTGGTCTTCGTACCCACAGGCCAGCCGTGGCAGAAGTCCCACAAGCTGGTCAGCAGGCCTGAGCACCGCTACCTGATGACGGTCATCGCTACAGCCTCCAATCCCCGGTTCACTGTAAGCCGGGTGGATGTTGACCGTCCGGGGCCTACTTTTACCATTGATACCCTCCGCGATCTCCGTGCAGAGCGTCCTGACGCCGACCTTTTCTTCATCACCGGCGCAGACGCTTTGGCTCAGATCCTTTCGTGGAAGGACGTGGACGAGTTGTGGTCCTTGGCCCACTTCGTTGGCGTTACTCGTCCCGGGCATGAACTGCACGACATGGGCAGGGATGACGTCAGCTTGTTGGAAGTTCCTGCCATGGCAATCTCCTCCACGGATTGCAGGACCCGCGTGGGTGCAGGGAATCCGGTTTGGTACCTCGTGCCTGACGGAGTGGTGCAATACATCGCAAAGTATGGACTGTACGCGGAGCCACCCATCGAAGCAGATCTGACACCCGCACTGTCCGGATCAGACGACCAAGCACGTACTGAATGAGTTTTGAATGAGCAGCCAGGACCAGCGACCCATCCGCAGCAGGCGTGAGCTTCGGCGTGCCCGTGAAGAGCGCCCCGAGGAACAGCACGTGGATATTTCCGCGCCTGAGAAGGTAGAGAATCCTCCACATGCCGACCGTCCGAACGGCCGCAATCGCCGCGCCGCCGATGTTCCGGTGGATGCCGTAGGGCCTGCGGCCCAGGAACGGTCCTCCCAGATCCGTGCCCGGGATCGTGCCGCACTGCGCACCATCAAGGAGCTGGCCGACAAGGAGGAGCAGCTCTCCGGTGGGGGTCCGCCCACGCGTCGCCAGCTGCGCCTCCAGCAACTTCAGGCTGAAGTTGCCACCTCTATGAATCCGGTTGTCCCCATGCCTGCCGGCTCGTCCGCTGCGTCCGCGCCAGCCACGCAACAGACTGCAAAGGATGCGGCCAAAGAGGACGAAACCGCACAAGAGGCACCCCAGCCGGAGGCCGCCAACAAGCCTTCCAGCGCTCCCGCGGAGTCCGAAATGTCCGTGGAACAGGCGCTTGCAGTTCGGCAACTGATCGCCGCCCAGGTGGAAAACCAGACGGCTAAGCTGGAACATATCGCCGAGCAGGATCCCTTGGCCGTGGATCCTGATGTGCTGGCTCAGCAGATTGCCCTCGCGGAGCGTGCTGCAGTCTTGAACAAGCGTGCTGCTGCCAAGCAGAAGCTTGCTGAGAAGACCCAGGTGGATTCCGGAAAGACCACCTCGGATTCCGGTAAGACCCCTTCGGATTCCGGTAAGACCCCTTCGGGTTCCGGCGGGAACGGGAAGTCGCCCACGGCGGACGCAGGACCGTCCACGGCAAACAACCTCGCGATGGTGACTCCACTGGAGTTCGTGAAGATGCCGGGGATTGAGCGTCCCGTCATGAAGCGCCCCAGCACCACGTTTGTTCCGCTGATTACCTCAGCCGGGCCTACAGTCGACTCCGGACAAACCCAGGCCAAAAAGTCGGGATCCCGTGGCCGCGCCGGCGTTCTGGCCCGTGCAGAGGCGGTAGCGAAATCGGCAAGGAAACGTCCTGAGCCGGCGGGGGAGCCCAACGAAGAAGCCCAGCGCACACCAGTTTCGGCCAGCGCGGCGTACGGCCTTGATCCTTTGGATGCCAACACTGCGGGCTTGGCCCGCGCTCAACGTAACAGGCTGTTGCAATTCGGCGTCCTGGCGCTGGGCCTTGTGGCCCTCATCGTCGGCATCATCATGATCACCAGCGGCTAGTTCCGCTGGAGAGTAACTATCGCTGCAAAATGGCTCACGAACTATCGCTGTACAAATGGCTCACGCCAAACACAGGCCATTGGCCACAACAAGGAGTACCCCGTGTCTGCACATGAACAATCCATCACACTCGCTCGTCACGCTGCGCGTGCCGCGGCTGAGAAGCTTGCCGAGGACATCGTCGCATTGGATGTCAGCGAGCGTTTGGCGCTCACTGACGTTTTCCTGATTGCGTCGGCTCCCACCGAGCGTCAGGTCAACGCCATTGTTGACGGTATTGAGGAAGAACTGATGAAGCAGGACCTTCGTCCTGTACGCCGCGAGGGCCGGTCCGAAGGTCGTTGGGTCCTCTTGGACTATGCCGACATCGTGATCCACGTCCAGCACTCCGAGGACCGGGTGTTCTATGCCTTGGAGCGGCTCTGGAAGGACTGCCCTGTGGTGGACCTCGAATTGGGCGATGACGCTTCTGCCAAGGCTGTTACCGCGGAGGATTCCGGGCACTAGGAGCAGCAGCCTGCCGAAATATGTCCGATTTGGAATTTTCGGAAATGCTGTTCTAAGATATTTGAGTTGCTTCGGCGCGGGTAGCCGAAAAGCTGATCGCGAAGCAGCAAGAATATGGGGCTGTGGCGCAGCTGGTAGCGCACCTGCATGGCATGCAGGGGGTCAGGGGTTCGAGTCCCCTCAGCTCCACCAACGAGGTCCTGTCTTTTTCATGATTCATGAAGAGGGCAGGACCTTTTTGCGTTGGAAAAACGTCCCCGCGGAAAACTGGCTAGCTGGAACTGGTTGGCTGCAGAGCCGGCAGCATGAACTCCCACATCTGTTCGATCCTCAGCAGGACGTCTTCACGTGATGTAAGGACCTCGGAAACCATCTGGACTCCAGTGAAGGATGCAACCAGATATCTGGCAAAGGCGGCGGCATCCAGGTCGGCACGGACGGTGCCGTCCGTGGCTGCCTGTCGCAGCAGCTGCTCCGCTGTGTTGATCCAATCCTGGTAGGGGCCCGAGACGTCAGCGTCGAACGCGGAGGCTTCGAAAGTCAGTCGTATGCCGCCTTGGACCAAGGGTTCGTCCAGGAGTTGTTGCCCGAACATCCTGCAGAGGCCTATGAGCCTGTCCAAGGCAGGGGCTTCCGAGGCTGCTATTTCAGATCCTGCCGCCTGAACGATTGCGTGCTGTTCCTCGATGACAGCCAATGCCAACTCCCGCTTCGAGGTGAAGTGGAAGTAGAGCGCACCCTTGGTGACGCCGGCGCGCTTGGTGATGTCGGTCAGGCTTGCGTTGCCGTAACCGATTTCCGCGAAAACCCGGGCGGCACCTTCAATGACGGAAAGCCTGGTGTCTTTCGCACGTTGCTGCATCGGTGGTGGGTGGCCTCTCGGGTGAGTCAGGAGACGGAGGGGTGGGCCGCCGTCGAGACTCCACAACGCTACCACCGTGGGCGCGACGGGCCGCAGCAATCCTAAACCGACTGAACGGTTTGGTTTTAGTGCCAGGAAATTCTAGACTTCAGGGGGAGCCATGCCGTTTGGTTGTGGGCGGCTCCAGCGCAGCTGGTTTTGGGGGGAGGTGCGGTGGGATGATCCAACGCACCTCGGCTGCGGCAACCTCGGCAGGCCAACCTATCGCGGTGATGCAGGTCATATTCAGACGATTTCGCTTCTCAAGCGATTGTGGTTAGTATTGACGAGTTGCTTCGACGGGAAGAGAAATCTTACCGCTTGGAAGTAGCGGATTTGCACTATAAATCCGGGGCTGTGGCGCAGCTGGTAGCGCACCTGCATGGCATGCAGGGGGTCAGGGGTTCGAGTCCCCTCAGCTCCACTTCGGTTGAAAGACCCCGCTCATTGAGCGGGGTCTTTTTCGTTGTCCGTGTGGATTCGGGATTACTCGGCGGGGCGCGCGAATTCGGCGCCGCTGACAAACTCGACGCCTTGGAACGGTTGGTCGCCCACCACGCGGGCGTTATGACCCGGTGGGATGCTGTAGGAATCACCGGCTGAAATGTTGATCTTGCCGCCGTCGTTGGTTTCTACTTCCAAGTTGCCGGAAACGCAGAATCCTACGTGGCTCAATTCGCACGAGTCGGTGCCCACTACAGGTTTGATGCAGTCGGCCCACGTCCAGCCTGGTTCGAAGGTCATCCGGCCGATTGTGTATTCGCCCACGGTGACGAGGTCCAGCACCGTCTTGTTGGGTCGCCTCGTTTCGTCGGGAGAGTTGTGGGACTTTACTTCAAGGTTCGTGACAACATTGACACTCATGGCTTCTCACAGAGGGAGGGGAGCCCAAATGATGGGTAGATCCCGGTGCCTGGCTCCAGGGGCCGCCGTGACCTGTGCCTGCCGCCTCCGTGGTTGCCACTGGAATGCATGACAGGTGTTTGCGTCCTGCAAGCACTAGGTTCCTCCCACGCCACCGTAAAGTCGAGACAGTTATGCATGAAAGCGAGAAACTCAACGTGACGGTAATGGATGTTGAAGCGCTCTTGGGCGGGTTGAGTAGGCTTCCTGACGTCGAGGCGGACAACCTTCAGGCTTTTGATGCCACAGACAGGCTCTTGCTGGAGACGGCTACAGATCTGGTTGGCCCCGACTCCAAGGTGGTTGTCATTGGCGACCGCTACGGCGCCCTGACGTTGGGCGCCCTGGCCGGACTCGCCGTCGGGCATGTACGCGTAAACCAGGATCTGTTCTCCGGAAGGCTGGCGCTGGAACGCAACGCAGTTTCTGCCGGCTTGGAGGGTCGCTTCACCGGACACGAGCTGAGCCGGGAGCTATTGGACGACGCCGACGTAGTGCTTTTGCAGTTGCCTAAGTCGCTGGCTGAGTTGGAGGAAATCGCCGACGCCGTAGCCAGGTTTGCTGCCCCGGATGCGGTCCTGCTCGCCGGAGGTCGCGTCAAGCACATGTCGCTCGGCATGAATGCAGTCCTGGAACGGTACTTCGCATCAGTCCAGCCGCAACTTGCCCGGCAAAAGTCCCGGGTTCTGGTGGCGCGTGAGCCCAAAGCAGCGCCGAATGATCACCCTTTTCCGGTGGTGGAGTCCCTTCCGGAATTGGGGATTACGGTTTGTGCGCATGGCGCTGCTTTCTCCGGCGCACGCCTGGACATTGGCACGCGCTACTTGCTGACCTTCATGGACCGTATACCGGCTGCCCGGCAGGCTGTTGACCTCGGTTGCGGGACCGGTATCCTCGCCACGATGTACGCACTTCGCCATCCGGATGCCCTTGTGGTCGCCACCGACCAATCCGCTGCGGCCGTCGCTTCAGCAAAGGCAACAGCGAAGGCCAACGGACTGGGGGAGCGGGTGGCAGTGATCCACGATGACGCCATGTCCACCCTTGAACCAGGCAGCGCGGACCTCATCCTGCTGAACCCGCCGTTCCACTTGGGCGCCAGTGTTCACGCCGGCGCAGCTCTGAAAATGTTCCAGGCTGCTGCGCGGGTTCTCGCCCCTGGTGGAGAGCTGTGGACCGTCTACAACAGCCATCTGCAGTACCGCGCGGCACTTGAACGGCATATCGGGCCGACGGTGGAGGAAGGCCGGAATCCAAAATTCACGGTAACGCGGAGTCGGAAGTCTTAAGCGGTGCCATCAAGGATCTGAGCACATGGCTGCCGCTGGCACACTCAACCGGCATCGTTACCAAGCCCTGATGCCGGTGTCAGCGTGTGCTCATATCCCCAACGGCGGCGGTATCGTACGATTCAGACAAAGACCAACTTCGACGAAGTTCATCCCAATGACTAGGGGCATCAGTGACTGAGATCCGGCAGCCGACACCGAGGCGCGGAACCAACCTTCCCCGCATGGGGGACTTTAATCTAACTGTCATTCTGGAGGCGATCCGCCGCTCATCAGGTGGGCTCAGCCGTGTGGAGTTGGCTCAGATCGTGGGACTTTCCCCGCAGACCATTTCCAACATTTCCAGGCGTCTGCTGGATCAGCAGTTGATCGTGGAGGCCGGCAAGGAGGGCTCTGGTCCGGGTAAGCCCAGGACCATCCTGCGCCTGAACCCGGCCGGAATGTACGCTGTGGGCGTTCATCTGGATCCGGCAGTCATCACCTTCGTAGTTCTGGACCTGCTGGGTGAGGTCGTCAAGCATTCCCGGATGGCAACTCCCGGTGGTGATCCGGCCGGGGTGATCACCAGCATCGCCGGGCAGATCAATATCCTCATTGAGGAATCAGGGGTCGATGCGTCCAAGATTGCCGGGCTGGGCGTTGCTGTCCCCGGACCCATCGACCTTGACGAAGGTTCGGTGGTGGAGCCTCCGCTCCTGACACGGTGGAACCGTGTGCGCATCCGGGAGGCCTTAGCCGAGGCCACCGGCATGGAAACCTTGGTGGACAAGGACGTGACCAGTGCTGCCGTTGCGGAAACCTGGGCAGGCGGCGCCAGCGGTGCAGGCAGCTTCGTGTTCATGTACATGGGAACAGGCATCGGCTGCGGCATTGTCCTCAATGATGAAGTAGTGCGCGGGACCTCGGGCAATGCCGGCGAAATCGGCCACATCGTGGTGGACCCGCAGGGTCCGCTGTGTGATTGCGGACTGCGTGGCTGCGTAAAGTCTTCCTGCATCCCGCAGGTGCTGGTGGCCGAAGCCGAAGCCGCTGGTGTGCTGGAAGGGCATCGGGCTGGTGCGGACGGCCCCGAAGTCCAGGAACGGTATGCCCAGTTGTGCGACGCAGCCGACGCCGGTGACGGCAGGGCAATCGCCATCTTGGACAAGTCCGCAACCCTCGTTGCGCGTGCCGTGTCCATAGTGACCAACACCCTGGACGTGGAGCGCGTCGTTTTCGGTGGCCCGTTCTGGGGGCGGATGTCGCCCTACTTCATGGAACGTGTTCCGGAACTGTTGGACAAAAACAACGCGGCCCGCATGATCCACGATCTCGAAGTTGTGGGATCTGGCGTGGGCGAGGACGTTGGAGCCATCGGTGCCGCCTGCCTGGTTTTGGAGCACATGCTGGCACCACGGGCGCAAAGGCTCCTGCTGGAGGGCTAGTTAGTAGTAGGACAACTGAATAACCATAAGGCTCGGCCACGTCGCAGGTGTGTCACGGTGAAGTATGGGGGCTGTAGCCACGTTCGACTGAATGGAGCACCATGCGCCGTCCTGTGATCAAAGCGCCACTGAAGTATGCGCCAGTGAAGTTTGCCGCAGCACTTGTTTCCGTCGCTGCCGTATTTGCGGCAGCGACGTCCTGTTCGCCTACGCCTGAGGCCACGGTGAGCAAGACCCTGAAGATCGTTTATCAGAAGAGTGACTCGTTCACGGCCCTGGATATGGTCATGCAGGACGCAAAAAAGGAATTCGAAGCGTCCAACAGCGGTGTGACAGTGGACCTTCAACCCATCCAGGCCAACGACGACGACTACGGGACCAAATTAGCCTTGGCCCAGCGGTCAGCTGATACGGCACCTGACGTTTTCTATGAGGACACCTTCAAGGTGCGTTCCGACGTCGACGCCGGGTACCTGCTCAAGCTGGACAGTTACCTTGAGAAGTGGGATGACTGGAAGTCGTTCAACGACGCAGCCAAGGAGGCCGGACGTGCGGACGACGGCGGTATTTACGCGGTCCCGCTGGGCACCGATACCCGGGCAATCTGGTACAACAAGTCCGTCCTTCAGAAGGCTGGAATTCCGGTGCCGTGGCAACCAAAGACCTGGGACGAGATCCTCACGGCCGCCCGCGCCATCAAGGCTTCTGATCCCCAGGTCATCCCTTTCACCATGTACGCAGGTAAGGGGACCGGCGAGGGCACGGTCATGCAGAGCTTCTACGAGCTGCTGTATGGCACTGACAGCAGTTTCTATGACGGGGACCAGAAGAAATGGGTGGTGGGTTCCCAAGGGTTCAGGGATTCCTTGGCTTTCCTCAAAACCCTCTATGACGAGAAACTGGCCGTGAGTCCTGCCGAAGCCCTGGACGCCAACGTCTGGAAGAAGGTTTTTGGCGAGTGGTTCCCGCAAGGCAAACTGGGCGCAACCGTGGAGGGTTCCTATTCGCCGTCGTTCTGGCAGAAGGGCGGCGCGTATGAGTGGGCCGGGTACGAGCAGGAAATGGGTGTCGCGATGTTCCCCACCCAGAAGGGACAGGATCCCGGAGGTGTGAGCATGTCCGGCGGTTGGACACTGGCTGTGGGGGCGAAGAGCAAGAACCCTGAGCTCGCCTTCAGCTTCCTCACCACGGCGCTGAACAAAAAGAATGCGCTTGCCTTCGACGTCAATAATTCCCAGATCGCCGTGCGTACGGATGTGGCATCGGATCCGGGATACTTGGCGGCCAACCCGTTCGTGAAGGACGTTTCAGAGCTGGTGAAGGTGACGCACTACCGGCCCGCGACGGCCGATTACCCCAGAATTTCCACAGCCGTCCAGGTAGCTACGGAATCTGTGATCACCGGTAAGCAGAGTCCTGAGGAAGCAGCAGCTGAATACGATGCCACCGTTCGGAAACTGGTAGGTGAGGACAAGGTTCTGGAGAAATGAGAATTCGCCGCTTCCTGCGGCTGCTGCCGGTATTTCCTGCCGTTCTTCTGCTCCTGGTGTTCCTGCTGGCTCCTGTGGCGTGGTCTTTTTATGCGTCATTCACGGACGCCGCGTTGTCCGGTAAGGCTGCCAGGGATCCGCAGTGGGTGGGAGCAGACAATTACGTCCGGATGTTCAGCGATGATGACTTTCCTTTCTCCGCCTGGCTCACGGTGGTGTTCGTCGTGGCTTCCGCAGTGCTGGGCCAGAATGTGCTGGGTTTACTCATTGCCCTGCTGATGACCCGTTCGCGCAAGGCAGTGGCGGCGTGGGTGGGTACTGCAGTGGTGGCGGCCTGGGTGCTTCCGGAGATCGTGGCGGCATTTGCCGCGTACGCCTACTTCAACCGGGACGGGACGCTCAACCAGGTAGTGGGCGCCTTGGGAGGTGAGGGGCCGGATTGGTTGTACTCCTTCCCCTTGGTGGCAATCGTGCTGGCGAACACGTGGCGTGGAACTGCGTTTTCCATGCTGGTTTACCGTGCGGCGTTGGCTGATGTTCCCCGGGATGTGGCGGAGGCTGCGCTCATGGATGGAGCGCGCGGCTGGCAACGCCTCGCGTTCATCACGCTCCCGCTGATCCGGAGCAGCATCGCCACTAACTTGATGCTGATCACCCTTCAGACGTTGGCAGTGTTCACCCTCATCTGGGTGATGACTGCAGGTGGTCCGGCCAATGCCAGTACCACGTTGCCCGTGTTGGCCTACCAGGAGGCCTTCAAGTTCGGTGACATCGGCTACGGCACAGCTGTGGCGTCTGTACTGATTCTGCTGGGAATGGTTTTCGGCGCGGTGTACGTGAGGCTGCTACGGGAGCAAAAGACATGACTACCAAGGCGAAGCTGGGCGCGGACGTCGCCCTTGCGGTGATCGGGGTGTGCTTTGTTGCGCCCCTGCTGTGGTTGCTGTTGGCTTCCGTTGATCCCCAGGCCGGTTACCAGACCAAAGTTCCTGTGGCGCCGTCCACTGAGAATTTTCGAGCGGTGATGACTCCTGAGTTGTTGTTCCAGCCCTTGGCAAACAGTTTCCTGTTATCGGCGGGCACTGCTGTGGTGAATGTGCTTGCAGCTGTGCTTGCCGCCTACCATTTGTCCAGGTATCAGTCCAGGTTCAACAAGCCCTTCCTGTACACGGTTCTCTTTGGGACATCGCTCCCCGTGACGGCCATCATGGTGCCGGTCTATGGCCTGTTTGTTCAGCTGCAGTTTCTGGATTCAATGGCGGCGACCATCTTTTTCATGGCCACCACAACTTTGCCCATGGCGATATGGATGACCAAGAATTTTATGGATTCGGTCCCTCGTGAGTTGGAGGAAGCGGCATGGGTGGACGGTGCATCGACGCTGGCGGCGCTGCGGAGCATCGTGTTGCCGCTGATGCGGCAAGGACTCGGAGTGGTGTTCATCTTCGTTTTCATTCAGGCGTGGGGGAACTTCTTCGTCCCGTTCATCCTGTTGTTATCCAGCGCTAAGCAACCAGCCGCTGTCTCAATCTTCAGCTTCTTTGGCCAGCACGGTGCAATTGCGTACGGCCAACTGGCCGCGTTCTCCATCCTGTATTCGGTCCCCGTGCTGGTGCTCTACGCGCTGGTATCCCGTGGCATGGGAAATTCATTTGCCCTGTCCGGTGCTATGAAGGGTTAGCTTTCTGTCAGTCGATGTCCTCGATGATCTCGCCATACGGTATGGACTCGTCCAGGTGGGCTTGATGTCCGGTAGGGCCCCTGTTGAAAGTGATTCGTACGCCGTGCCGCTGGTCTGCTGCGGATTGGAGCAGGACCGGCCGTACGGCGTCGATGACATGCTGGTCCTGGGAAGCGAGGTAGTTCTGATAGGCGGCTGGTAGCTGATGCATGGCAAAAGGATAGACCTCCAAAGTCCACATGGGGAGGGGTCCCCATTGCCACGCTGCTTCAGGAAGGCTTGGATAGAGTGGCCGTTTCACATCAACGCCAGCGAGGGGACCACGAGTGCAACAGATCACAGCCATGGCCGGAATCGACGCACCGGATATGGCCCGTGCCCAGCAACTCGTGGGTAGCATCGTCCGCAGCTTCGAAAACAAAGTGGTAGGCCAGGCCAGGCTGCGTGAGACATTGGTTATCGGCTTATTGACCGGCGGCCATGTGCTGTTGGAAAGTGTTCCCGGTCTGGCTAAGACCACAGCGGCCCAAGCCATAGCAGAATCGGTCAGTGCGGAGTTCCGCCGGATACAGTGCACGCCGGACCTACTGCCCAGCGACATCGCAGGCACGCAGATATTCGACGCCGCCAAGGGGACATTTGTCACGCAGCTGGGGCCGGTTCACGCAAACATAGTTCTGTTGGACGAGATCAACAGGTCCAGCGCCAAGACGCAAAGCGCCATGCTGGAGGCCATGCAGGAGCGTCAGACCTCCATTGGGGGCGAAACCTATCCTTTGCCGAAGCCCTTCCTGGTGCTCGCGACGCAGAACCCCATTGAGCAGGAGGGGACGTATCGTCTTCCCGAAGCACAGATGGACAGGTTCATGCTCAAGGACGTTCTTGACTATCCGAGCCCTGCGGAGGAAGCGGAAGTCATCCGCCGGATTGACTCAGGCGTTTTCAGTGCAGAGCAGAAGCCTCCGGCCGCTGCTTCCCTTGACGCCGTGGTCCAAGTCCAGGAACTCGTGCGCCGGGTATATATAGATCCCGCAATCGTCCGGTACATCGTCGGACTCGCCTATGTCACCCGTAACGCTTCCCAGTACTTGGAGCCCCGGCTGGCTAACGTGGTGGAATTCGGGGCCAGCCCGCGGGCGAGCATAGCCTTCAGCCAGGCAGCCCGCGCCATGGCGCTGCTCAAGGGGCGTGACCACGTCATTCCCGAGGACGTCAAGAACCTTGCGCATCGGATCCTGCGTCACCGCATCATCCTCGGATTCGATGCCGTGGTGGAGGAAATCTCCGTGGAGACCGTGATCGATGCCGTGGTGGCGTCCGTGCAGACGCCGTAGCGGGGCCCGGACGTGCCCAGCCTCCTCCGACGCGTTGAATCGAAGATGTTCATCTTCGCCCACCGTAGGACACTGACCCTTCTGGACGGCGAGTACGGTTCGGTCTTCAAAGGCCGCAGCCTGGACTTCGATGAACTCCGCGCATATGTCCCTGGTGACGAGGTCCGCGACATCGATTGGAAGGCCACGGCACGGCACGGATCCCCCCTTGTGAAGCGCTACGTTGCAGTCCGCCGGCACACAGTCCTTCTCCTGGTGGACACCGGGAGGAACATGGTCGCACAGGCATTGTCCGGGGAAACCAAGAAGGACATCGCCGTGCATGCGGCCGGAGTGCTGGGTTACCTGGCTTCCCGGCACGGTGACGACGTAGGTCTCCTGCACGGGAACGCCACAAGGTCCACGTACATCCCGCCCCGCAGTGGTGAGGAGCATTTGGAACGGCTGCTCCGCGAAGTGGATGCGAGCGCTTCCCTGGACGGACAGGCCAGTGGGATCGCCGAGCAGCTGGACTATGTGTTGCGGTACCTGAAGGGGCGTTTGCTCATCGTCGCCGTGGCGGACGAGTTCCTTCCGGACGCCCGCACGGAGACCTTGATGCGGAGGCTGCGCGGCCGGCACGAGGTGCTGTGGCTGACAGTCTGCGATGCCGAGCTCGCCGCCGAACCCGGGAACCGGATGCAGGAAAGCACGGATGTGGGCACCGGGCAAGGAATTCCCCTGTCCTTGGCCGTGGATCCCACGGTACGTGCCGCCTACGCTGCGGCAACGCTGGAACGCGAGCGGCGGCGTCAGGATGTGTTCTACCGGCTGGGAATCGCCGAGGAACAAACCACCGGCAGCGAGGACGTCCTAGGTTCAGTCTTCGCTCTCCTCGAAAAGCACCGTTCCCGCGCCTTCACGGCAAGGACCCCTACCAAGGGCGGTAGCCGTGCAGGATGAAGCGGGCTTCTATTCGCCCCTGCGATACCAACCGCAATGGTTATGGCTCGGGCTTATGCTCGTGATCCTCATCGGAGCCTGGTACGCCTGGGTTCTCTTCTCGGACCGTAAGAAGGCTCCCGTCCGCCAAGACGCGCCGGTCCGCCAAGTTCCTGACCTGGACACGTTACGAGCCGCCTGCCTGTCTGCAATCGAGGTCACCTCAGCGGACGCCGACGCCGGTCGCCTGACGGAGCGCGACGCGCACCAGAGACTCAGCTTCCTCGTGCGGGAGTTCGCCGGAGCGGCCACGGGCCTGCCTATGACCTCCATGACCCTCCAAGACCTCCAGCGCCACGAATTCAAGGAGCTGGCGGCAGGAATAGCCGGCATCTATCCCAACGAATTCGCGCCCCTGCCGGTCCACTCCGTGAGCCAATCCGCAGAAGCAGCACGTCAGGTGGTGCTCGCATGGAACTGAGCTACTGGTGGATACTTCCCCTGGCCGCAGCAGCGGGGACAGTCACCGCGTGGCTGTCCCGCCGTCGTCGTGCCCCACAGACCAGGCCCATCGCCCACGGTGAGCGGCTCACTGACCTCCCCGAATACCAGCAGGCGATACGCCGGCACCGTACACGCCTGGCGCTCGCCGTGGTGTTGGGCGCCGTATTCCTCGCCGCCACCGCCACAGCCGCGGCAAGACCGGTCCACCGCACAACAGAGCAACCGGAAATCAGGAACAGGGACATTGTGCTGTGCCTTGACGTGTCCGGGTCAATGACCAGCACGGATGCCGCCATCGCAGCCGTTTTCGAAGACTTGGCCAAGGAATTCGATGGCGAAAGAATAGGCATGGTCATCTTCGACAGCAGCAGCGTGCAGCTTTTCCCCCTCACCGACGACTACCAGTTCGCCGCCGAACAACTCACCAACGCCAAGGAAGCCTTGGACAGCGGAGCCGGGTCCTTCTTTGACGGTACGTGGAACGGGGAAGGCTCCTCGCTCATAGGCGACGGGCTGGCAAGCTGCGTGCAGAGCTTCCCCGGCACTGACGCAGGGGAGCGCTCGCGATCCGTGGTCCTGGCCACGGACAACTTCCTTTCCGGAGAACCGATCTTCACCCTGGACGAAGCCTCGGCCCTGGCCGCCGAGAAAAAGGTGAAAGTGCACGCGCTCAATCCGGGCGACATGGACTATGGCGGGCAACCCGATCAGCCAGGGGCCCAGCTCAAAGCAGCAGCCCAACGAACCGGCGGCACCTACTTCACCTTGGATAGCCCGGACGCCGTTCAGGGCATCGTCCAGAAAGTGCAGGAAACCGAAGCTACAAGCTACCTTGCAGCGCCGCGGGTAGTGATTGCAGACGCCCCTGACTGGCCATTGGGCGTTGCACTGATTGCCGGTGCGGGGATGCTGCTGCTCGGTTGGCGGCTGGAACCATGACCTTCGCCCCCATCGTTCCGTGGCCCCTGCTGGCCCTGGCCTTCGCAGCCTTGCTCGGTTTCACGACTTGGACCTACGTGCGTCGTGAGTCAACCCGGCCGCGGCGGACCTCTAAGCCTGCAGCCCTGCGCGGTGCCGCCGTCGTCCTTCTGCTTCTTGCCGCTCTACGTCCCGGTTGGGCTGGAGGCCAAGCCCAAACCGGCACCGCAGACATGGACGTGTTCTTCGTCGTGGACACCAGCACCAGCATGGCCGCAGAAGACTACAACGGAACCAGCACCCGGCTTTCAGGAGTCCAGCAGGACGTCATGGCCATTGCCAAGGAACTGGCCGGAGCCAAGTTTTCGCTCATCACCTTCGATAACAAAGCCAACGTCCGCATGCCCCTCACACAGGATGCAACAGCCCTGCAAACCGCCATGGCAACCCTGCAACCACAAAACAGCAGGTACGCCAAAGGAAGCAGCGTCACCGGCGCGGCCCAACTCCTGAAAGACAGACTCGAAGCGGCAAGTGAGCAACACCCAGGGCGCCCTGCACTGGTCTTCTACGCCGGCGACGGTGAGAACACCAGCGCGGAAGCGCCGGCTCCCATGAACGCCGGCAATGTGGCCGGGGGAGCAGTACTCGGGTACGGTACCGGGCAGGGCGGCAGAATGAAGGAAACCTCCACCCCCGACGCCGCATACGTGCAGGACAAAACCTCCGACACCCCGCAGGACGCCGTCTCACGAATCGACGAAGGACAGCTGCGCGCCATCGCAGACCAGCTCCACGTTCCCTACGCCCATAGGACAGGCACCGAGCCAACCTCGGACATGCTGAGCCAGGCCCGCCCCGGCACCATGACCGCAATGACCCCCGACGGTCCGGGCCGCGTGGAACTTTACTGGCTGCTGGCCCTGGCCGCTTTCCTGCTGGCAATCCACGAACCGTTGCGGCATCTCACCGCCCTCCAATCGCTTCGGCCCGCCGTGCGGAAGGAGCCCACCCCATGAACGACGACAACGCACGACGACGGCGACGTCGGCTGGCGCTCTACTCAGCACCACCTGCGCTACTGGCGCTCGCGGTTGCGGCGAAGCTCCTGAGCGTTGGTGTCCTTGGCGCCTCTGCCGGGCAGTCCTTCGACGCCGGGGAGCAGGAGGGGGTGGCCGGTGCGGCATCGTGGTTGCAGGTAGCAAACCTTGTGGAGCCACATAAGGGACTCTTCGCCTCCGGTGATGCCCATGTTCTTGCGGGAGACTTTGCCGCCGCGCGGGAGGACTTTGAAGCGGCGTTGGAGGCCGGCCCTGGTGTGGACGAATGCAGGGTGCGAGTCAACCTTGTGTTGAGCATCGAGAAGCTGGGGGATGCGGCCGGGGAGCCGGAAGTAGCGGCCCGCTTGTTCAGGGAGGCCAAGGCCGGGGTAGAAAGCGCACCGCCGCAATGCCATGCTGTGGGTCCGGCTAACTCCGCAGGTGAGGGTGAGAACCTGGATGCGGCCCGGGATCGAATTAACGGGAAGATCTCAGCGGATGAGTCGCCGCGCAACGATCCATCCACGTCCGGGCCGGCCACGCAGCTGCCCCCGAACCAGGAGCAACTCCAGCAGCTTGAAGAAAGCGGGCGGCAAGCACAGCTTGAACGTTCGGAAGGTCAAGAGCGGGGCGAGTACCTGCGGGGTCCGGACAAAGCCCCGGGGGTGGACCGTCCGTGGTGAGTTGTTACACGACGTAGTTACGACTCCCAGAGAATTTCGTCGTCCACCACGCCGTCCTCGTCAGCTGCAGCCACTAGGAGTTCGTCGGTGAAGTGTGAGCCGAGGGTGAAATCCAGTACGAAGTAGCGTTCCGGCTGGCCGGGATAGATGGCCACGTGGCCAAGCTTGAGGGCTTTCAGGAAGACGTCGTTGGTGAGCTGGCCTTTGTCTTTGACGCCGAAGACGGATTGGAGTTGCTCTTCCTTGAGCTGCGAACAGTGAAAATGGAGGAACTGTTGGGGGTTGGTGCCGTCCTGGTCCAGTTCGTCGGCGATCATTTCCCTGACTTGGTCCACGAGTTCGGGCAGGAAGCGCAACCTGTAGTCCACCTTGCGCATGGCCGCCTCATCGAAGTGGTCGTGCGCAGTGACGTTGAGGTCCAACTCAAGCTGGTTGCCGCCAAGTTCGTGTCTCGCAACGAAGCAATGTTCACGCCCGTGGTTGAGCTCGATCTCCCCAAAATGTTTGCTCGCTACCTTGCCCATGTGATCAATCTAACCCCATCAACCGGCGGGTTCCAGCACTTCGCTCCAATTCACCCTTTGGGGTTCCGGCCCTTGACAGGAGCGGATTTCAGGGGGTGGAGGCCACTCTTTCCCGAGGTGTCCCTCAGGGTGTCAGCGAGCAGCTGTGTGAACAACTGCACTTGGGCCGTCCTCTTTTCATTGATGAGAAGAGCGAAGACGTTCCGGGCCAGGCGGATGTCCGGAACATCAAGAACTACGACGCCGGGTGGCCGGTTGCGCAGCGCCAGTTCCGGTACCAGCGATGCCCCCAGGCCGGCTGCGGTCATCTCCAGGCTGGCATGGAAGTCATCGCTGTAAGCCACCACGCGGGGGTGCAGGTTGCAGCTGGCGAAGAGGCGTTCGATGACCAGAGCATCGCTGGTGCCGGGGTGGTGGACGATCCATGGCATGTCCGAGAGGTGAGCCGCTTCGATCTCGGCGTCTTCCCGGATTTTCCATGATGCAGGCAGCACCACTCGGAAGTCGTCGTCGCCAATCCACTGACGTTCCAGGGAGTGCGGCCAGGCCAGACCGGATTGCCCCACTTGATAAACCAATGCCACATCCAGTTCACCGCCGGTGCGAAGTCCTTGGATGGTCTGGGCCGGTTCGGCCACTGAGACGCGGAGCTCAATGCCCAGTCTCTTCCACCGATCGTTCCGGAGGATCTCCGGCAGTACGTAAGTGGCGAGGCTGGGGAAAATACCCAGTCTCAGCTCCTGGGCGGGGGAGTCGTTGGTCCTTGAAGCCGCGGCCATGAGGGCTTCGACGTCGGTCAGCACCTTGGACGCGTGCCGGGTCATGGTCACCGCGGCCTCGGTGGGAATGACGCTGCGGGCTGAGCGTTGGAAGAGTTCGACGCCGGTATCGCGTTCCAGCGCGGCCATCTGTTGGGACACTGCCGACGCTGTGTAGCCGAGTTGGGCGGCCGCTGCGGCGAAGGAACCCAGCCGGGTGACCTCCATCAACGTGCGGAGATGGAGAAGGTTGACCATCAGGCGATTTTAGCTGTTCGCCACGCCACATTTTCAAACTGTCACGACACGCCGTATCCGGGCGACACGCTGAAGATTAAATGTGGCTAAGTAGTCCACAGGGTGTGGATGACATCTCTCAATTTCGCGGAATCACGGACATTTTGAGGGCCCTTGCCTGTGGACGAGCGGTGGATTGAATGACATACTTGTAATACATCATCTTGGGGTTCCAGTTCGGCGCTTGCACTACATGTAGTATCGATTTACGGATTGAGCGGGAAACCAGCACAAGACAAAATCAGAGCGTGTTGGCTGTCACGGCAGCCCGCGGGCCGGTATCGGATTCAGTAATAAAGTTCCGGTTGAGCCCGCCAGATACGAAGAGAATCAGACTTCAACTTAGGGGACAGGGATCATGACCGTAACGGTTTACACGAAGCCGGCCTGTGTTCAGTGCAACGCAACCTACCGAGCACTCGACAAGAAGGGCATTGCCTACCAGAGTGTGGACATCTCCCAGGACGCCGAGGCCCTCGAGCGCCTCAAGGCACTGGGTTACCTGCAGGCGCCGGTTGTCGTCACCGAGCAGGACCACTGGTCTGGTTTCCGCCCGGACAAGATCGAGGAACTGGCCCAGGCCGTTTCCTCCGTGGCCTAAGTTTTATTCAAACTTCGCCACCACATCACACTAAGAATTCCTATGTAGTAGAGGTGACTCCCATGGCACCGCTGGCAGCGGCACCCGTACGCGATGCTGCGGAAGCTGTGACCACGAGGAGTCACCTCATCTACTTTTCCTCGACCTCCGAGAACACCAAACGATTCGTCCAGAAACTGGGTATGGATGCAGCACGCATCCCGCTTTATGCCCAGGACGCTCCGCTTCAAGCTCTGGAACCCTTCGTCCTCGTGCTGCCTACTTATGGCGGGACAAACGGCGAAGGTTCCGTGCCAAAGCAGGTCATCAGATTTCTCAACGATCCCAGGAACAGGGAACTGATCCGCGGTGTTATTGGAGCAGGGAACACCAATTTCGCGGACAACTACTGCGCAGCAGGGGACATCATCTCCGTTAAGTGCAGGGTGCCGCATCTTTACAAATTTGAACTCATGGGAACGCCGGAAGACGTTCAGCGGGTCAACGAAGGGCTGGAAAAGTTTTGGACACAACTGTCGCAGAAACAGAAGTAACCGGGGGCGCTGTGGACACGGTCAAGAAGCCGCTGCCTGAGGCCTTCAAGGGCTTGGGTTATCACGAGCTCAACGCCATGCTGAACCTGTATGGCCCTAACGGCGAGATCCAGTTTGAAGCTGACCGTGAAGCTGCGCACCAGTACTTCCTGCAGCACGTGAACAACAACACGGTGTTCTTCCACGACCTGGAAGAGAAGCTCGACTACCTGGTGAAGAACCAGTACTACGAGCGCGAAACCCTCGACCAGTACACGATGAACTTCATCCGCGATCTCTTCAACCGCGCGTACAAGAAAAAGTTCCGCTTTGAGACCTTCCTTGGCGCCTTCAAGTTCTACACGTCCTACACGCTGAAGACTTTTGACGGCAAGCGTTTCCTGGAGCGCTACGAAGACCGCGTCTGCATGGTCGCCCTGCACCTGGCCCGCGGCGACGAAGACCTGGCCAACCGCCTTGTTGATGAAATCATCGACGGCCGTTTCCAGCCGGCTACTCCCACGTTCCTCAACGCCGGCAAGGCACAGCGCGGCGAGCTCGTTTCCTGCTTCCTGCTCCGCATCGAGGACAACATGGAGTCGATCGCCCGCGCCATTAACTCCGCGCTCCAGCTCTCCAAGCGTGGCGGTGGTGTAGCTCTCTCGCTCACCAACATTCGTGAGCACGGCGCCCCGATCAAGCAGATCGAGAACCAGTCCTCCGGCGTCATCCCCGTGATGAAGCTCCTCGAAGACAGCTTCTCCTACGCCAACCAGCTTGGTGCCCGCCAGGGTGCAGGTGCCGTGTACCTGCACGCCCACCACCCGGACATCCACCGCTTCCTGGACACCAAGCGTGAGAACGCTGACGAGAAGATCCGCATCAAGACCCTCTCCTTGGGCGTTGTGGTTCCGGACATCACGTTCGAGCTCGCCAAGAAGAATGAGGACATGTACCTCTTCTCCCCGTACGACGTGGAAAAGGTCTACGGTATTCCGTTCTCCGACATTTCGGTGACCGAGAAGTACTACGAGATGGTTGACGATTCCCGGATCAAGAAGACCAAGATCAGCGCCCGTGAGTTCTTCCAGACCCTCGCGGAGATCCAGTTCGAGTCCGGCTACCCGTACATCATGTTCGAGGACACCGTGAACCGGGCTAACCCGATCGACGGCAAGATCACCATGAGCAACCTGTGCTCAGAGATCCTGCAGGTTTCCTCGCCGTCCATCTACGCCGAGGACCTCAGCTACGAGACCGTGGGTAAGGACATTTCCTGCAATCTCGGTTCCATGAACATCGCCAAGACCATGGATTCGCCGGACTTTGGCCGCTCCATTGAGACGTCCATCCGCGCCTTGAGCGCTGTGTCCGACATGTCCTACATCAACTCGGTGCCGTCCATCGCCCAGGGCAACGCCCAGAGCCACGCGATTGGCCTCGGACAGATGAACCTGCACGGTTACCTGGCCCGTGAGCACGTCCACTACGGTTCCGAAGAGGGCCTGGACTTCACCAACATCTACTTCTACACGGTGCTGTTCCACGCTCTGCGAGCTTCCAACCGCCTCGCTATCGAGACCGGCCAGAAGTTCGGCGGCTTCGAGAAGTCCACTTACGCTTCCGGTGAGTTCTTCGACAAGTACACCGAGCAGGAGTGGCTTCCGGAGACCGAGCGCGTTCGCGAGCTCTTCGCCGGCCACCACATCCCCACCCAGGATGACTGGCGTGAGCTGAAGGCTTCCGTCATGGAGCACGGCATCTACAACCAGAACCTCCAGGCTGTACCGCCTACCGGTTCCATCAGCTACATCAACAACTCCACGTCCTCCATCCACCCGGTGGCCGCCAAGATCGAAATCCGCAAGGAAGGCAAGATCGGTCGCGTTTACTACCCGGCTCCGTACCTGACCAACGACAACCTGGAGTACTACCAGGATGCCTACGAAATCGGCTACGAGAAGATCATCGACACCTACGCCGCTGCCACGCAGCACGTGGATCAGGGCCTGTCCCTGACGCTGTTCTTCAAGGACACTGCAACCACTCGCGATATCAACAAGGCGCAGATCTACGCATGGCGCAAGGGCATCAAGACCCTCTACTACATCCGTCTCCGCCAGCTCGCGCTGGAAGGGACTGAGGTTGAGGGCTGTGTTTCGTGCATGTTGTAACCGAAATCGGTTGATTTCTGCGGCGACTGCCGCTGCAAAAACTAAAGAGTACGACGGCGGGTCACCACCCGCCGTCGTAGGCTTACCTCAAGAACACCATCGCTTAAGGGGATGACATGACCGAGAAGGTCAAGCTGCTGACACACGTCGAGGCCATCAACTGGAACAAGATCCAGGACGATAAGGACGTGGAAGTCTGGAACCGCCTCGTCAACAACTTCTGGCTGCCGGAGAAGGTGCCGCTGTCCAACGACGTTCAGTCGTGGCACACGCTGACCCCGGAAGAGCAGCAGCTCACCATGCGCGTCTTCACGGGCCTCACCCTGTTGGACACCATCCAGGGTACCGTTGGCGCTGTTTCGCTGATCCCGGACGCCATCACCCCGCACGAAGAAGCCGTGTACACCAACATCGCCTTCATGGAGTCGGTGCACGCCAAGTCCTACTCGTCCATCTTCTCCACCCTGTGCTCCACCAAGGAGATTGACGACGCCTTCCGCTGGTCCCTCGAAAACGAGAACCTGCAGAAGAAGGCTCAGATCGTCATGGATTACTACCAGGGCGACGATCCCCTGAAGCGCAAGGTCGCCTCCACTCTGCTGGAGAGCTTCCTGTTCTACTCGGGCTTCTACCTGCCCATGTACTGGTCTTCACGGGCCAAGCTCACGAACACGGCTGACCTCATCCGCCTCATCATCCGCGACGAGGCCGTGCACGGCTACTACATCGGCTACAAGTTCCAGAAGGGCTTGGAGAAGGTTTCCGAGGCCCGCAAGCAGGAAATCAAGGACTACACTTTCGAGCTCCTGTTCGAGCTGTATGAAAACGAAGTCCAGTACACGCACGATCTCTATGACGGAGTCGGCCTGGCCGAGGACGTCAAGAAGTTCCTGCACTACAACGCCAACAAGGCGCTGATGAACCTGGGCTACGAGGCCATGTTCCCGGCTTCCGTCACCGACGTGAACCCGGCCATCCTCTCCGCCCTGTCCCCGAACGCCGACGAGAACCACGACTTCTTCTCCGGCTCAGGCTCCTCCTACGTGATTGGCAAGGCTGTCAACACGGAAGATGAGGACTGGGAGTTCTAAGACTTCTGTAGATGGACAACCTGTTTGGTCCTTTGGACAACCTAGTGTGAGATGACGACTTAGTTGGCATAACTGACAAGATAGTCGGCGCCCTGACAAACAGAGTGGCGCGGGGCCAACTATCTTGGCCGGCCATGCCCGTTGCTGAGACCAGGCCTTACCTGAGTAAGTGGGACTAAAACTCGACAACGTGAAGTTGGGTTGCGATGCAGGCCAGTTGGAAGACATGAGACGCTGGTTCGGAGAAAACAGCGCGGGTAGCTGGAAGTCTCCCAACTCGTGAGTAGTCATCACTCCCTCGATATGGCGTGCGACCCGATTCGTCTGCGAACTCTGGCTCATCGTGGGCAACAGCTTGTCTGGCTGGTGGCGTGCGCATTTCTTCGGGGCTATTTCTTCCGGCAGGTCCTTGGGACCTCTATCGACCGGAGAGGGCCCGGTGAAGGCACGTCACAAAATCGCTTCGTCAATACCTATCGAGCAAGGCCCCCAGCGTCCAAGGTTCTTGCGTGGGCCAGGTCGACCCGCCGGGTAAGGCGGGCGCGGTGCAGCGCACAAGAATCCGCTTTGAGAAGGAAACTACTGACAGGAGATCTCCTTGGGAATCACGGCCGACGTCCTCGATGACGTCAGGACCCAGATTGATGCCGACCCGGACGCGCTGGGTGGAGCACGAAACCGTCTTCGGCTTGTCCGTGATGCCTCTGCTGGGCTATACGGCAGGCTGCGTACCTATGCCAGTGGGTCGCTGGCCGCCCACACTATGATCAACCCTGTCTCTGACGGGGACGGTGGCGTCGTTCTCGACCGGCGTTTCTATCCGGCGCTTGGACCCGAAGGCAGGGATGAACCGCCCTTTGAGATTGTGGCAGAACTGTGTGACTTGATCGGCCCCCTTGTTCGAGAGCAGTATCCGAATGCACGCATCTATACTTCCAAACGGGGTCCGAAAGTCACGTTCGGGGCGCCGGTAAACAACCAGAATCCCACCGTCGACTTGGTTGTTGCCCTGACCCGGAAAGAAGGCGGCGGGCTGTGGATTCCAAACCTGAAAAAGAACACATGGGAGCCCTCTGACCCTGAGGGCCATGTTGCACTGCTCAACTCCGTTGGCTCTTCGCCGCGGTCCATCCGCCGGAAGGTCATCCGTCTGGCAAAGGCCTGGAATATGCAGTTTGTGTTCCCTGGAGTTTCTTCATTCCAGCTGAGTGTGTGGGCCCATGAATTCGTCGAACAAGGGATGGGAGTGCCCGTCGGCCTCCACGCCCTGTTCAGTGGTGCAGCGAGCAGGCTCGAATCGCACCAGGCAACTCCGGACCCGCTCGGTGTATCCGCAAACCTCAAACTTCTCCGGCCCGCCGACGATGTGAGGCGACGCCTTCGGAAGGCCGCTGATGCGCTTGCCGAGGCGCTTGAAAACGACACGGATGAAAGTGATGTTTATGCAGCGTTGAACCGGGTCTTTTGGAACTACGTCGATTCAGAAAAGTCGCGGGGACTGGCGGCAGCGGCCCAGTCTCTCTCGCGTCGCCAACCGGTAGCTGCAGCTGCCCTTGGCCTTTCCGGCATCACGGCCACCATCCCGCCCACCCGCTCCTACGGAGGATAAGCACGATAACCGCCAAGCAGCCTTGGCGCGAGCCGCCGTGGTTCGCGGCCCCGGCGAAAAGGATCAGTTTCCTCCGTGCGATCAACCGAATCGACCCGACAGCGTGCGGCATCAGGCCGCGGTATGCCTACCGCGGCGGGTTCGGCCTTCAGCTGTCTATCCGGCCGCCAGATCTGCCCTTGAGACGTGTGGAAATTTATTTCTCTCCGGGATCACCCGGAGTACCACGCCTGTTCGTCGATGGCCCGGAAGAATCCCCTCACCGTTATCCCGATCAAAGCCTATGTATGTGGTACCCCTACGACCCACCTGAGGCGCGATGGTGGCCAACGGACGGTGCGGAAATCCTCCTTGGCCACGTCGCGGCCCACCTCATCAAAGAAGAGTGGTATCGCCGAACCGGGGAATGGCCCGGTGATGAAATCGCCCATACCCCTCGCTGAAACCGGAACGAATAGAAAGAACGACACCCGCTGGCCATGATTAGCATCAACCCCTCCCTCCTTCTCACCAGTGCAGTCATCGCAGCCCTCCTGACGGCAACGATCAACATCGTCCTCGCTCGTCGTAGGAGCCGGGAAGAAGAACGAGCGCGTGTGCGCACGGTCTTCGCCGAAGCCTTCGCTGCGTACGCACAGTACAAGGAGTATCCCTACGTCATACGTCGGCGGAACGCCGACAAGCCGGCCGAGGAACGGGTCCGGATTTCCGAACAGATCCGCGCAACCCAGGAGAAGCTTAGCTACTACCTGGCTTGGGCGGCAGCAGAATCATCTGAGGTGGGCAATAAGTACGCTGAGCTGGTAGGCCAGATGCGCGCAGTGGCGGGTACAGCTATGAAGGACGCTTGGCGCGTCCCCCCGATCACCGAGGATTCGAACATGGTTATTCCAACCTCCGACGTCAACCTCTCGGGTCTCAAGCAAGCCGAAGAAGCATACAGGGCCGCTGTGGCGCAACACCTTGCCAAAATAAGCCCCTGGTGGGCACGCTAAGCGAACCGAACTCTGTGCTGCTTCCGCGGCGCCGTCGTGTCCTTGAGGAGCATCGCGTCACTCGCAGCCTCGGACGGAGCGAGGCGCGGTGAGGATGGCTCCAGGGTCTTTCGCTCCGGCGGCAGAGTGGAGTTTAGAGCCTTTGAGCCCTATAGGCCCTGCAGCGCCATCGGGGATAGTCGCAGTCAACTCCCTCAATCTGGAACTAAACGGACACGACGGATCTTGCGGCGACCACCGAAGCACCCGCGTGATCGCTGTTTCGCTCCGCCAAGGTGCTCGCAGCCAATGAAGGAGGCAGTAGTTCCGCGAACTTCAGTGTTCTGAGGGCGCGCTCATCAACCTGCGGCAGGACCCGTTGAGGCTCGTTCCGAAGCACATCCCGGACCTTGCGAGTGGCCTCGGCCAGAGCCGGAGTCGTAGTGTCTCCGCGCAATCCGATTTGCCAGTTGTTGTAGGCCCGAGATTCGTCCAGCAAAGCAGATGCTAGGTCAAGCAACCCCGCGACCAGCACGGCGTTCGCGCGGGCGCCGGGCCCAAGTCCACCAGCGTAGTCTCCCGTTCGGCTCGCGGGCCAGGACTGTCCTCCAGCGGATCGCACGATTCCTGGCGCTGCCCTTCAAGAATTCAGACACCGAAACTGACTTAGCAGCCATGCTGCAGGCGGCGCTGCCCGCCGTATCCACAAAACTGATCGTCCTCGACGAGGTTCAAATGCTGGCTAATGTTGCATCAATCTCCCGCCCAGCGGTGAACAATTTGAAAGACCTGACAAACTACTTTGAAGGCACCATCGTGTACTCAGGGCTGGACCTGAAGGACTCGGAGCTTCTGCAGAACGACGAGGGCCTGCAGCTCAAGCGCCGCGTCTTCAACGTCGAGGTCATCGATTTCACCGGGAAGATGACTAACAAGAAGACGGACGAATGGGCCAAAATCGTCGCTGGATTCGCCGCCGAGCTGCCCCTATACGCAACAAGTGCAGAACTACTGGGGGCAGAGGCAAACTGGCTCCATTGGTTTACCGGGGGCAACATCGGAACGCTGAAGGCCGTCTTGCTCGACGCCGCCGCCAGTCTCATTCTGGAGGACAAACCAGGACAGGAGACGATTGCCCAAGGACTACTGGAACTGTCCGTACGTGACTACGCGACAGAAACCGGGAAAACGAACGCGGCGCCGTCGGCCCCCTGCAGGGAGCGGCCAACCGGAGAAGACTGGGCCATGCCGGAAACTGAACAGACCCCCACGTTGCCAGCGGCGCTGCGAATCAAGGCCTGGCCGGGGGAAACCGTCTATAGCTTCGCCAGCCGACTTGAGCGCAAACTAAAGGCCACAAAACGAGTCATCAACCACCTCGCCTACTGCGACGCCACCCGGGTCCTCGGTAAGAACGCAACGCCGCGGCAGACCGCCGAACGAATGATCAGCATCTGCGAGGCAATGTGCGTTCTGCCGCCCGGCACGTTGGCCCGGGTAGCTCCGGTGAACAACCGCCCCTTTTCCTCACACCTGTGCAGCGAGTGCGTCGGAGGAATTGCCGTCGAGCACGAGTGGAACGGCGGAAGGTATACCTGCGAACGACACCGCAGATGGATAGCACCCGGCCCTTCACCGAAAAAACCTTCGGCAATTGAACCCCATTCCCCTGGAGACTACGCTCTGACGCAACTTAGCCAGCCCGTGGTCGACGCTGACCTCCGCATTGCGGAGCTCCTCGCCGAAGGTCGGATTTCAGTTGCGCTGATCGACGAGGTTGTACGCCGGATCGACTCGGCCCGCGGCCAAGAACATTGGGGGATCCCCCGTCCTTGCGATCTTCCTGTAGCCGCCGCAGCCTTGGCTGCGCTCACCGATCCTGACATTCACTCCATCGTTCTCGACGAGACGCTTTCGTTTGCGGAACGATACGCAAGGCTTTGGACCGTCCTGGTGGACTCCGGTGCGGCACTCAGCCCGGGGCTGTGCGACCGGCTATGGCTCCTACTGAGGCAGACCATCGCATGGACCCGTACGACCTTCTTCAACGAAGCCCCCGTGGATGGGTTCGAGCCCATCATCGTGCCGGAGCCTTCGCTCAGACTCCCTTTAGCCCGCTATCCACTGGAGCCATTTCGCCGATCCATGGCCTGCCTTCGGACGGCCGGAACGAACGCCGACGAGTGGTGGCAGGACCGTTACATGGTCGTTCAGTCTTCGCCCGTCGAGGCCCCGCTGCTGATGTGTGACAACGGGCATGTTCAAAGGACACTAAAGCACCACGCTCGCCGGATCGAGGGCGAAGACTTCCGCTGCTCCATATGCACCGGCCAACGAGTCGTAGCCGGGCTGAATTCCTTGGCGGACCTGATGTCTAAAATCGCTGCTGACTGCGATCAAGCAGCGAACGGCGACTTAACTCCATTCATGGTTACTCCGGGAGCCAACGTAAAAGTCGGTTGGATCGACGACAACGGTCACCACTACGACGCATGGATCCCGAACCGGACCCTGCAGGGCACCGGATGCCCATTCTGTGCAGCGAAGGCGGTCCTGGCCGGCCTTAACGATTTGACCACTACGCATCCCCAGTTGGCCGCCCTCTGAGACGACGAGGCAAACAGCGACCGGAAAGTCACACAGGTTTCAGCTGGAAACTCGAAAGACAACATCCACCGGCGTTGCGACAAAGGGCATCCCTTCCCCCGCACGCCTGCAAACCTTGTAAAAACCGAGGGGCGCTGCCCGACCTGCCACGGCCGCACAGTAGTGCCGGGGGTCAACGATCTGGCTACGCTTCGGCCAGATGTCACAGCTTGGTGGCATCCACACAAAAACGGTGACCTCGCCCCGGAAATGGTCACGCCGGGCAGCGGCCGGAGGGTGTGGTGGCTGTGCAATGACGGACATGAGTTCCCGGCCGACATTGACTACAGATGCCGGCAGAAGAACAGGACGTGCTCTGTGGACACAGGTTGGTGGTTGCTCGGGGGAGTGAACGAAATCGCGACCAAGGAACCTAACTTAGTGACTGACTGGAACACTGCCAGGAACGGAATGCAGCCTTCGCAGACGGTCGCCACCAACAACCCGTGGTGGTGGACGTGCGCCTTTGGGCACGACCAGCACACAACGGTGGCCAGCCGCCGTCGCGCCGGGGGCTGCACTGACTGTGCGCCGGAGGACAGGGTGGCACAACCGGAGCGAACGTTCGACCGGGCCAGGCAGGGCTGGGATACGCGCGAGGCAATATCACCCACTCTCAGAAATCTGGACGACCCCTGATGCTGCCCGATGCATGCCCCTTACACGGTTGGCTTAGATGTCAGGAGAGGCCGATAGCTGCTTGAATTGCGGCCTGAGCTACACCCGCACCAATCGACCCAGCGGCGTCAGCGATCCAAGTGCCGGTGCTCTTGAGGAGTCCAATCATCCCGCTCGAGTTCTTTCTCTCAGCCTCACTTGCGGCCAGGGCTAGCTGATCCGCGGCCTCAGTAGCACCCTCATCGTTGCTGGCCCGGAAGTGATCACGAAGCTGGATGAGTTCCTTCAGGAGAGTCTCGCGATCGAACTCCTTGTTACCGATGGTCAAAGTATCCGCGGTGACGATGTCACCCTCTACCTTCGTATCATTGCCGAATACACCGATCTCGACCTTTGCATCGGGGCCGATCGCGCCGGCGGTGACCTGGCCATGGAACTGGAAATTCATCGTATTAACGCCTCCGTAGTAATGGTGGTGGTTGGTCGTTGGAGCCTGCTGGTGTATCTGATTGGCTCTTTCCATGCTGACGATGGGCTGCTTGTCCACGAGCACACTTTCAAGGAACCGGTTGATCTCGCGACCAACCTTCGGGCGCATCGCCCCCAGCATGCGTTCGTACTTTAGCCCAAGGTCGTCACCAAAGGTTCTCGAGGACACTGCGCGGAGCACGGACTCTGGTGATGCGTCTCCGATGGCCTTGTCATCCTGCAGGGATTTCACACATTCACGAAGCGCAAACTGCAGCGCGTCAAAGCCATACTCCCCCTTCTTTTCGGCAATCGGCAGGGAATGCTGTGTCAAGGATGCGATAAAGCCCATCAACTCCGAGGCCGAGTGCAGTCGCAGGAGGTGTATTCGCAACTCTCGGATCCGCTTACGGACAGCCTTCGTGCCCCACTCGCTCGATAGCACGTGCACCCGTAGTTTTCTCCCATCCGGCAGCGTCACATCGCGGCTAGCTAGTTGAATCTGGGTCCCTCTAATTCGTTTGGCGCGGAAGGATTTGGGAAGTAGGGCCGTGAGACCCGGCGCCTCCACCACGACCGCCATCAGCCCGGAGTCGACCAACGGATCACCCCCGCGCTCATTTGACGTACTCAACGCATAATGTCTCGCGAGCGGTTTACCCAGCTTGAAGAGGGGGTGCGTACGCCCGGGTTCGTCTGAACGAAGGTGTACTGGCAGGGTGGCTCCTGAGGCGATCAGGTCAAACAATTCCTCCAGATCGAACTGTCCACTACGGGGGTAGGCCTGCCCACCCAAACCCACCAGATCAATCCGCAAACCAAGATCAACGTCCAATAGTGCAGTTGTCCCAGGAAGGGCGAGCCATGCGCGCTTTCGAATTGCATACACATGACAGTGCTCGGTTTGACGATTCAGGGCTTGTACTTCGAATGGCGGAAATGTCAGCGTCCGATTGAGATCGGCGAAAGCATTTTCGTGTGGCCATCGCTCAATGGCTTTGCTGGGGCGCTTCGTGACTCTACCCATTCCCCGAACAAAGTCTCCATCCCGCCACATTCGGGGGAGCATCACGGATTTAGCGACGCGCTCGTCAGCGGCAAAGCTCCGAGCGTCTAATAGGGGCAGCCGGTAGGTCGCAAGCATTCCCCGAGTCTACTGATCATGTCGAATTGGGCACACTTCCCCTTCGTGCGAAACTCAGGGGAAGTCGGCATTAGCCTCGACGCCCCGTAGGATCCCGTCGACTCCGATGGTCCCGGTCCTAATGAGCGCTCGTTCGACATGCTACTGCGGCACACACCATAGCGGCAAGACAACGACGAGACTCAGCCAGTGTGCTCGCGAAATCCTGGTGGTGCCTCAGTTAGGGATGCTCGCGAAAGTGCTGGCCGGGTCCGGGGTGGGCGCGGTGTCCTTGAGGGATGGGCGAGTTGTCGATGGAAGCGCGTCGGGAGATCACGAAGAAGCAGGGTTTGGAGTATGCCCGGGCGGGGAAGAAGCGCAAGGGTGAGATTCTGGATTTGGTCATGGCCGTGACGGGTTGGTCCCGGGCGAACGCGCGGCGGCAGTTGACGGTGGCGGCGAAGCGGCGCGGGGTGCCGCGGAAGATACCCAGGCGCCGGGAGCGGAAGTATTCGGCCGCTGCGGTGACCGTCCTGGCCCGGGTGTGGAGTCTTGTCGGGGAGCCGTGCGGGAAGTATCTGGCCGTGGTGATGGAGGATTCGCTGGAGGCTTTGGAGCGTTTTGATGAACTTGGCCCGGTCGCTGCTTTACTCACCGGTGAGGTCCGCAGTGAGCTCTTGTCGATGTCGGGGGCCACGATTGACCGGTCAAGGCTGCCCGGTATCCGAAACCGCCCTCGCCGACGAAGGCCGGGACGATGCTCCGGCAGGACATCCCGGTGCGGTGGACGGGAACTCCGATGGAACAACGGCCCGGGTTCCTGGAGATCGACACGGTCGCCCATTGCGGCGACAATCTGGCCGGGGACTACCTGTGGACCCTTACGGCGACGGACGTGTTTCTGGGGTGGACCAGGACCGTGTGCATCAGAAGCCGAGGACACCGCCTTGTGCTCGATGCCATCAAAGCCATCATTGAGGAACTGCCCTACCCGGTCACGGGCATCGATTTCGATAACGGCGGAGAATTCGTCAACCACCAATTCGTGGCCTGGGCCGCCGAGGAGAACATCCCGCTCACCCGAGCCCGGCCGTACCAGCACAACGACAACGCCCACGTCGAGCAGCGCAACAACGACTGGGTGCGCCGGCATGCGTTCCGGTACCGGTACGAAGGACCCGAGGAAATGGTGTTGCTCAACGAACTCTGGGAATTAGTGAACCAGCGGAAAAACTACCTGTTGCCCATGAAAAAGGCCGCGGGCTGGAACAAACGCAACTCAGGCCGGACCCGGCGCGTTTATGACCAGCCCCGCACCGCGTACCTGCGGCTTCTGGACACCGGGATCCTGGACCCCGCAGCGGCCACAGAGCTCAAGGGCATCCACGACTCACTCAACCCGGCCGAGATCACCCGACAAATCAACCAGATCCAAACCAAGCTCATCACCCGCGTCAAACTTCGCGCAGGGACCGGCACCACCCGGATTTCGCGAGCAATTTAGCTGAGGCACCCGTCGCCCTCACGCGAGCACATTGACATGAGGCACCACGGACAACCCGTTGACTCATAGAAAACCTCCGCGTAGCGGCGCGGTTCACGGCGGTGGCGGCGGATTCGGGTTGTGCGCGTTTTCATGGAGCTAACGATGGGCCAGCGCCCGGCTGTGACAAAGAAGAAAGCCCTCGCCCACTAGAGCGCCGATCCGCAGGGAAGAGCCTGCTCCTGAACGAGCTGGTCGAGTTGACCGGTTGGCACCGCGACTACGCCCGCGAGGCTCTGGTCCTTAAGATCGTGAAGCCCCGACCTGGGCGGGCGCCGGTCTACGGCCCGGATCTGCTGCCGCCGCTGATCAAGTGTTGGGCGGTCTGTCGGACCCATGTGGTGGAATAGCGTACGTGACTGCGACGACGACCCCGCCCGATGACATCCTGGAGCGCATTTGCCGTGAGAACCTCGCTGTGTACCGAGAGTCACAGGGCCGGCTCCAGGAGGACGTCAGCCAAGAGGCGCAAGTCGCCCATGACTATCGCGGGCGTCTCGTGTACGAGCTCCTTCAGAATGCGGATGACGCACTGGTCGGGGTTGCGACGACCGAGGACCGGGCCTTGTTTCGACTCACCGATGAGGAGCTGTGGGTTGCCAACACGGGGCGCCCTTTCACCGAGGCCGATATTCGGGGACTGTGCGGCTTGGGAGCCAGTTCCAAGGCCCAGTCAGACGGTCCTAAGCGTGCCAGCATCGGTCATAAGGGGTTGGGCTTCAAGTCTGTCCTCGAAATCACCGACAGCCCCGAGGCCTACTCCGAGACGGTGAGTTTCCGGCTGGGGCGGGAGCGGGCGGAAGCGCAGGTGTCTCTGCTCTGGGAGGAGTTTGACCGAGGCAAGGTCCGCGGGGTGCCGGCGATGCGGTTCCCGTGGGCGATCGCCGAGGTGCACAAGACTTGGGACGAGCTCCGTGCAGCCGGCTATCACAGTGCGTTTCGATTCCCGTTTCACGAGCGCGTCAGCTCCGAACAGAAGGCAGCACTCGCGCACCAATTATTGAACCTTCCGATGACCAGCGTGCTCTTTCTCAAGCACCTTGAAGAAGTGGTCATTGAGGTTGTGACCTCCAGCGAGGAGTCAGGCCGTCAGTGGCTCTTGGAGAGGCACCGAGTGACGTCCGCTGGCGTCGAGCGGTGTGTCGGCCTGACCGAATCGGGCCTCTTCAGGGTCGACGTGGTCAACCGGGAAGGTGCGGGTGACCGCTACTGGGTCGCTCACGACGGTAACGTGCGAATCGGCGACTACCGTGATGGCTTGACTGGGCCCGCATGGGAGGGCGTGGACGTCACCGAAGTGTCGGTCGCAGTCCGGGATTCCGACGACCCGCGGGTTAAGACAGAGGACCGCCGGTTTCACGTCTTCCTGCCTACGCAGGAGCCTTTATCCTGCTCGCTACTGGTCAACGGGGCCTTCACGACCGATCTTTCCCGCCAGCACGTTAAAGTTGCGGACACCGCGTCGAACTACAACGGGTATCTCGTACGCCGCGCGGCCGAGACATTCGTGCAGGTGCTCGTGCCTCACCTCCTTGCCGTGGGTGGCCCACGGTACGTCCTGCGAGTTCTGGATCGAGAAGAAAGTGACTCAGGGTCGGCCGGCGGACTCCTCGCCGGCGCCATTGCTGGCGCAATGACAAGTGCCCGCTTCCTGCCATCAGGACCGAATGAACTCGCCCTCAATGAGGCGGTTTTTCCATCGCCCGTTCTCGACGCGGAGGGGTTCGACTTCGCTGACCTGCTCAAGGCGGACTGCGTTGTGAACGGCAGACAGTTCCCTGATCCGGAGTTCTGTGAAGGTACGCTTGCCAGGGTGTGTGCGGCCTATGGGTCAGTGGCATTGAGCCCGATTGACTCACTACGTGCCCTTGCGCACAATCTCGATACAGGGAAGACAGCGTTAAGACCAGGCCCCGACTCTCGTTATCGGGTTGACCCAGTGCTTGATCTCTGTGCGCTCCTCTGGGAACGATCGGATGCGGCGGATCGCCAGGCATTGGAGGAGAGCGCCCGGCTGGAACCGGTCTTCCCTGTCGGCGAGAACGACGATGGCACCGTCAGGCGGATAACCCTGGGAGGTGAAAGTGCGTTTTACCCGCCGCGCTCTTCCGCAGAGGAACTTCCCCTTCGTAAGTTGCAGTTCCTCGCACATGCGGTCTGCTGGGGCATGCTCGGCAGGACCGAACAGAGGTCGGTCCTGGAGCGCCAGATGAAGGCGTGGGATGCGCTCTTCGACGTTAAGGAGTTCCGCTTCGAGGAGGTCATGCGCGCTGCGGTCCTCCCAGGTCTCACGCGCACGGCCGGGGCCGATGCCGAGTTGCGGGAGTCAAACCGCACCATCGAAGCACTCGCCACGATCTGTCGTTTGGCCGGAAAAACCACGAAACCCGATCAGCCTCTCCCCATGGGGAGGCTTGGTTCGGATCGAGCGTTCTTCAATCTCAGCCGCCTTGATGTTCCGTGTCGAGCCGATGCCACTGGGGAGTTGACCTGGGCACCGGCCCATCAAGTTTACTTCGGAAGCGACTGGGTTGGCGATGACTCGGTCGAGTCGATCGTTGAAGCAATGGCCGCTGCGGGCGAGGTCATGCAAGTCCGATTTCTTGCATCGCCCGACGTGTTCGCCGAGTTCTCTTCCACCATCGGGGTCAACGAGGAAGACGACGCGAGTCCAGCGGCAATCGATCCCGATGAGGGAGAAGTCGACCTAGATGATGACACCGACGAAGCACTTGAGACCACCGTCGATGATCGGTGGCGCAACTTTTTCGCTTGGCTCGGAGTCAGCCGCGGTTTGAGACTGATCCACTTTCACGACGTTGACGACACCGGGACCGGGTGGACAAACACGAAGGGTCTCGGTCTCCCTGGTGGTTGGGCTTTCTCAGGCCTGGACAAGGTCTGGTCCGAGTACCAAGCGGATCTCGTCGGGGCACTCTCGTCTGATCCACGGTGGGAGCAGACGGATCACTATCTCTACCAGGTTCACAATCTTGATCGGCTCGATGAGATCGCCAGGGTCGCCCTCCGCAGGGACAACGACGTGGCCGAGAAGCTGCTCGACCACCTCGTTCGCAACTGGAACACCTACGCCAGCCACACCCAGGCCAAGTTGGCATTCGTCGGAGCCGGCAAATGGCCGTCGACGCGCACGGCTCCTCCGCGAGCAACGTCGGAAGAACTCGTCAATGCTGGCCCGGATCTATGGCTCTACCGACTTCGTCACCACGCGATTTGCCCCACGAGCCATGGTCCGCGGCGTCCAAACCAAAGTTGGCGTCGATCCGAGGAGCTCGTTCGTCGTCTGGGCCGCAGTGGGCGCGACGCCGACGACTACCTTCCAGTCCTCAAACAACCGACTGGGGTGCCGACGTCGACACTCCGCGCTTGCCTCGACGAACTGCAAGTCCGCGGCGAGCTCACTCCGGCCGCGTTCAATGTCGAGGATGCACACGATCTCTGCGTACGCATTTCGCACCTCCACCCGTCGGGCATCACTGACCAGGCACTGCGCTCGGAACTGCGGCCGATCTACCGCCAGATGTTCGAACTCCTGGTCGGCAGCACTGTGGACAACGGGGCGCCACTGACTGACACCCCGCTTGCCGCGCGCACTGCGGCCGGGTACGAGTTCCTCGCCGCCCGAGACGTCGTGTACGCGTCGGTGTCTGGCAGCCGAGAACGGAGCGGTGTGCAGGACAAGGTACCGTTGTTCGTTCTTGAGGCCGAGCCGGGAGCACTTCGTCCGCTCCGCGAGCTCTTCGGAACCCCACTCCTTGAGAGCGCGTTGGAGTGGTCGGTGATGCCGGGCGAGACTGCTCTTGAAGCATCCGGCCTCGGCACTTTGCGCCAGGGACTCCGAGACCTGGTCGCACCGCTACTCGCTCGCCTCAGTGCCGATCGAGCTGACCGGGGTAGGGCCGACCGTCTGGCTTTGACTGAATTCGCTGAGAAGTTGGAACCCGTGGATACGCTCAGTCTGAGCTGTTCATTCCGCGGTCAGAACCTCGGTCAGATTCCGCAGCGGACGTACTACGTGCGGCGCTCGGAGGACTCGGGATTCCAAGGCTTCGCCGTGTGGTCCGGCCCTGCCTGGCCTCCGATAGCGGAGGACGCTCATACCTTGGCTATGGCTCTCGCAGAGACCTTGGAGGTCAACACTGTCGAGACCTTCTTATCATTCATCAATGCGAACCCCGCGCAGCGACAGCAACTACTCGATCTGGCCGGTGCCGCGGAGAAGCTGGAGGAGGTGCAGCAAGACCTTGCCGATCTCGGAGGTGATGCGTATCAGGTCGATCAACTGGCAAACCGCACAGAAGGCAACGAGCTCGACACGACAGACGGCGAGTCAACAGAAGCGGCCACCGGGCACGCAGACCGAACCCCTCCCGCTGGGACCCGTGCCGCTCCGCGTATCCCGCTGCACCGCTATGAGGACCTCATGATAGACGGAGAAGTCATCCGCATCGAGGGATCCGGTCCCCAACACGAGACCACAGGAAGCAACGATCAACCCGGAGCCGCAGGTGACGGACGTGATGATGATCAAGGGGGTGGTTCTTCAGGCGCGCCAAGGGCAGCCGCCGGCACCGACCTGAACGAACTTGACCAACTTGGCATGCGAATAACCTTCGCATTTGAGGAGCGACGATTCGTCGGGCAGAAGACCGTCGTACTCCCAGGAGAGACACCCTCTGAGAACGCGGACTTGCTCATCGTCGACGTCAGCTCGCCGGAGAAAATCCGAGCCGCTATCGAACAGTCCACCGCGGTTGAGCGAGTGTTTGACCAGCTCGCGGAGCAGGGCGTCAGCGAGGTCTACCCGGGCTTCGACGTCTTGACCATCGAGGGTGGTTCAATCGATCGAATGATTGAACTAAAGTCGTCCGGAGTCGACGCGCAAGTTCAAGCCATGAGTTGGAACGAGTGGAAGACGGCCGGGGGCGAACTGAGAGGTCATTTCTGGCTCTACCTCGTCGGCAATCTTCGCGCGGATCTCGAAAACGCCCCGCCCTTCGTGAGAGCCGTTCAAGACCCATTCGGGACACTTGCCTCATCAAAGTCGGAAGACGTCATACGCAAGCGGACCGTTCAACTCCGAGTACGCGAGTTCGCCGCTGCCGATCAACTCACCCTGGAGCTGCGACACGAGGAAGACGCGCCAGCCTAGGACGACACCTGAGCAGGATGGCCGAGTCTACCGTTGCCTCGCTCCTCGACCCCTCCAAAGAATCTCATTGACCGAGGGGGCCGTGGTGGCTTCATCTGCTCCTCGTTAAAGGCGCCGAACCTGCCACTTACATACACGGAGAGACAGCATCGGCAGCCAATGATGACGCCTGTTTCACCAGCAGGTACTCGAAGCGTGGCGTCGGCTGTGCGGTTCACAACAGCGATATGATCGCGGAATATCAAAACGGCTTGCCCAGCCATGGCTGGTCGGCGTTGGGGGTTCGTCGGAAGGGAAAAGCGTGGGTGGGTTCGTCGCCGAGCAAGGATGCCGTGTGCTATGGTGCACCTCAGGTCTCGTTGATTCGATAAATGCCATCGGCTTCAGTCTTGTGCCCGCCATGCCTACGAAGCTGCCAACCGGAGCCATCGCGGTCGCGGTCGGCGACAGGTAGGGGGAGGCATGGGTTTTTGGCATACCGGATACATGGAGTTTCATGAGCCGACAGGAGAAGGAACGGGACACCTCGTTAGCGTGTTGCCGGACCTGTTTCCCTGCCTGACATGTGGTGTGGAATTCTCCACCGAACCTGACCTGCGGGTGCATACCTTTGAGGGACATCGCATACAGCGGCCCGTTTTGGTGTTGAAGGGACGGGAATGTGGCAGGAGCCGCCTGACCATTACCGGCGAGACGGCAGCTGAAGATTGGGCGATTCGCAGCGCTGACACAATCACCCTAAACGGCGCTCGTACATCCGTTGTCAGCGCTGCCAAGGTTTTGTCGTCGACGCGGAGCGGCGTTGTCGATGTGACGCTAGCCAACCGAGATGTGGTTCAGTCCTTCCAATTCGAGTTCACCCTCGCTGATGAGGACGATCTCAATGGCGTGGATGCTGCCTTGGCACGCTTGATCGACGGAGGTGAGTTGAGTGTTCGCGCCATCGACGACTTTATTATGCGCTCGAAACGGTACCCGACGTCCGTCAGGTACCTTTCCGGCCTTGCGAACTATTTATACGGCGTGTTGGCCCGCGAAGGTGTCACCGAATTAGGAGTCCGCGACGAATCGCACGATGGCGGTGGTTATCAGGGCAAATACGACCAGGCTGTGGGAATCTTGGGAAGTTTCGATCGTCCGCCAGCTGAGGCTATATGCGGCATAGTTGCCTTCCACTACAACCAGTTTGAACGTGCCATGACCAAGACTAAGAGTCAACGCGTCGCCGAAGTTTCGCTCCGCTTTCAGTCGCTTGTAAAGGGGCAAATTTGGTTGCCCGGCGATCTGTCACAGTCGTCGCATTCAAGCTTGGACATGGCGCTCAGCGACTCAGTGATCGAACAAGTCCTGGGGTGGAGCGCTCTGCCGCTTGACGGCACCGCAGTAGGCGATATTGCTGACCTGACGGCCAACATAGGTGCACAGCGACCAAACGACGCTTTCAAGCTGCACATAATCGCTGCAGAGCATGCATTTGCTGCAGGGGACATCGCCTCAGCCAAGCAGCATGCAGAACACCTTCGCCACAGTCGTCTCACCGAGGGCTGGTACGCAGCCTTTCGAGAACGAGTTCAATTTCAAGGAGTTTCAAAATAGTGACTACGAACACCGCATCCGAAGGGGCTCGGCCTGAGGAGGCCCTTGACTCGACCGCGAACCAGGAATCCATGGCCACCGGGGCGCAGTCGCGTACGCAGGGCGGTGGGGAGAAGACCGGCGCGCAGTCGCGTACGCAGGGCGGTGGGGAGAAGACCGGCGCGCAGTCGCGTACGCAGGGCGGTGGGGAGAAGACCGGGGCGCAGTCGCGTACGCAGGGCGGTGGGGAGAAGACCGGGGCGCAGTCGCGTACGCAGGGCGGTGGGGAGAAGACCGGCGCGCAGTCGCGTACCCAGGGCGGTGGGGAGAAGACCGGGGCCCAGACGCGTACCCAGGGCAGCAGCAAGAAAAAGGAGCGGCCCAAGACCGTCCTCGGTTTAATTGAGTTCGCGTACGGGGAAGAGGGTCGCAAACTGAACCTTGTGCGCCGGGACTTGCAGGAGCTTTCCCTGCAACCCAACGCCAAGCAAGCTGAGATTGACACTGTTCAGCTATTGGCCGCTGACGATCCGTTCCTTGCGGTGCCGCTCAGTTTACTAAGCGCCGTGGCGGAGCTTGGAGCGGAGCCGCGTGTCCGTCGTCACATCCTGGATCTGGTTTTGGTGGCTTTCGGGAGCCACAAGCTCTTTAAGAGGCGAATGGAACGGCTGGTTGAGCCGCAGGCCCAAGACTTGCCTACTGCCCATGAGGTGAATGAGGCGGTTAAGGCACTCACGTTCGATGCACTCGGATTTAAAATGCCGTCCGACTTCAGTGAAGCGACGCGGGAGCGGCTGCGATGGAACGCCGTCACTGCAGTTGAGCTTTTCCACGTTCTCCATGGACACAGGACGGCAGATCAATTTATTGAGGATATGACCGCACTGGTCTGGGACGCGGAACCTGTGCAGAGCACCTCCAAAGCAGCTGCAATCCTCGTAGCTGCCAGAAATACCGACGCGTTCAGCCAGCTGTCGCGGCACTTTGAGCTTCGTCTGCGTGAATCGAAGCGAGAGACAGACAACGCACTTGCTCGGATTCGGACGCAAGAACTCTGTGCCATAGAGGCCGAAGCTTTCAGTAAAAAGCAATCGGCTGAGCTGGAGGATGCGAGAAATCGCATGGCTGAACTGGTCGCAGACGTCAATCATCTGTCCCAACGGCTCTCCGCAGAGCAAAACAGCCGTGTAGTGGACAAGAGCCACCATGTAGATGACTACGAAGCGCTCCGAACGCAGGTTATCCGGCGACTAACAACCCAGGTCGAGCTTCTCAGCGACGGACTTCACGCGCTACGCAATGGAAGCACAGGCGTGGCGGAGGAGTTCGTTGACCGGGCTTTGAGTGCAATTGCCGGTGAGGTCACGCGCCTCAAGGATCTTGATGGAGGGGTGCAGTGACTGTAGGTTTTGACTTCGGAACCACCAACAGCTTGGTATCTGTGGTGGTCGGTGATCGGGTTATCGACGTCTTTGATGAGGAGGGCCGCCCCCACCCTTCCGTTGTCCGTTACGAGGGCGAGGACGTAATCGTTGGCAGAGAGGCGCGCCATGCGTTAGAGGAAGTCGGGCTTGGGGTCTACGGCAACACCGTGCGTTCGCCGAAGTTCCTCTTAGGGCAGGAGGCCGTCAGTGTCGGTGGTGTCCACCGCAGCCCTGTCGACATCGTTGCGGACGTGATTCGACATGTCCGGACTGAGTCACGCCAAAGCCGCCAACGTCAAGTCTTGGGAGAGCTGGATCGCGCAGTAGTCACTATCCCTGTGAATATGAACGGCCCGAGACGCGCGGCCCTCCGTGAGGCGTTCGCCCGGGAAGGAATGTCCGTGACTCAGTTCGTTCACGAACCGCTCGCCGCGCTGTACGGCCACCTGCGCGGCGCCTCGGACCCTGAAGGTGAGATCCGGGGGCTCATGCGACGGAATGTACTTGTTGTTGACTGGGGTGGCGGAACACTCGACCTCACACTGTGCCGAATCGAACCCGGTCGCATCCTTCAACTCCGCAACGGTGGGACGGACAACGTGGGCGGCGACAAGTTTGATGAAGTCATCCGCGACGAGGTAGTCGCTAAGTTCTCCGTTCAGCAGGGTATCTCCGCATCGGACCAGCCGACCCGAGACGCACGACTACGCCTCCTGCAAGACGCCGAACGGAACAAGATCGAGCTCTCAGAGCGAGCCAGCGTCACGTTCTACAGGCCGAGCTACTTCCCCGTCTCCGGCACTACACTAGAATATTCACTGTCCCGGCAGGAACTGGATGGGATCACCCGACCACTTGTGACCTCAGGCATTCGGGAAATTGAGTCGCTTCTAGAAAGTGTCGGCATGGCTCCCGCCCAGGTGTCGCTTTGCCTGGTCGCGGGTGGTATGGCTGCGATGCCCAGCATCCGCAGCCGGTTGCACGAACTGTTCGGGCCGGAGCGGGTCCTCGTCCCAGAGAACAGTGCAACGCTTGTTTCCCAAGGAGCGGCGTGGATCGCCCATGACTCGCAGCGGCTGGTTCTGGCAAAGCGGATTGAGCTGGAAATGGCACGTGGGTCGAGGCTTCCACTCTTACGGGCCGGAACCGCGATGCCACTTGATGGCGAGGTGCGCCGGGAACGATTCCACCTGTACTGCACGGACCCGACTGACGGTGTAGCGAAGTTCTCCATCGTGGCGCCCTCCGAGCTTGCCGAACAACCTCAAGCAAGTGATCCTCGAACGTCGCTTGGCATCGTGACCATTAATGTGGACAAGACCGCACCACCCTTGGTCGAGCGCCTCGAACTTGAAGTCGAGGTTGATGACGACCTTATTTTGTCTGTCAGCGCCATGTCCAAGCAGCACGGCGACCAGGCTGGCGCATCTTACTTCGACTTGGAGTTTGGCATCGGGCTCCCTGGAAGCAATGACCTCGGCCCCGTCGATGTTGCCGACAAGGACGTCTGGGTGCCAAATGACGGTCTTGTAGCCCGTGCCAACGTTGCAGACCAGAAGGACACACGGCTGGTCCCCGGGGACGTGTTGTATCAGCACAACCCTTCGGCCTTTTCGAGGCATTCAGACCAAGCCACCGGAGAGCAACTTATCGAACATCTCTACTACACGCCATGTGCAGTCTGTAAGCGTCAGTGGGGCGACCCTGCTTGTAGGTGCGCCTCGGTGGCCTGAGGATGGCGTCACAGCAAGTCGTTGTACGCGTAGTGGATGGCGCGTCCGTTGTCGAGGAATCCGTTCGACGGCCCGTTCGGCTGACCCCGGACGGGTACGCCGGCATCGTGTTCGCCGGAGCAGTTTACCCGGTGTTCGCAGACAACGTGGTCAACATTTCTGGAGCCTCGTGGGAGGTCGAGGACTGTAACCGGTTCCTCTTCGCCGGCGTCGCTGTCCCGTATGCGCCAAAAATCGACGACGCGGCAGCGCAGCAGGAGTTTAGAGGGTTCCGCGGTGAGTGGGACATTGAGACTAATCGCTTTGGTCATTACCTGGTCTTCAACGCCTCGGAGCGACTTGCGGCCGCCGTCGTCGATGCACTGGAAGCGGGAGGCGTCTCCGTACAGCGATGGGATGTCAGCCACCGGCCGGCGAGTGACGGCAAGTTCTATGACTGGTTCGCCCGTCTCCGGGAGCAGGGAACCCATGCCGATGTCGTGTCCCGAGTCTCGACGGTATTCTCGCCCACGTCGGCATCCCTGACTGTTGATATTGCACCAACCCCGGTAGTCACCCGTATTGAGGACCTTGCAGCTCAGGTCGAGCAACTGCTGGAACTCACGGTCGACCTCAGAGCCAGCCTCAACGCGTCAGAGATCGAAGCTGCACTCCTCCGCCAGAGGCTGGAGGCGGCGACCGGCCGCGAGTCCAAACTGGCGGGAGATCTCGATCGGGCGCTGGAGCATCAAAAATCGCTGCACGTTCAGATTGTCGAGTTGGGCCGCGCCCCGGAGCACACAGCCGAGACAAAGGCCTTCATAGCGAAGCAGTCGGAGACCGAAGAATTTCTCGAGTTTGCTCTGGCCGAAAACTCCGACCTCCACAACAGTCTCGCAAACTTTCGCAATGAAGCAGAGCGAAGTGATTCAAGGATCCTGACCTTGGAGGCCACATTAGCCGGCCTTCAGGAGAGGCTCGAAGAACTCGGGGGACAGGAACGAGAGCGCCGTCGAGCTGCTGCCGCTCATATAGCGCCTCGTCGCGGCGTTCCGGGGTTCCTGGACACGGCGTTTGCGCGGCTTTCCTTCGTTCTCGACAGTGTCGAAGTATTGGCTAATATCGACGCACCCGCGTCGGTGCTCCGGGCACTCGTGCAGATTGATATGGGGCAGATCGTGGGGAAGGATCTTGAAGGCATACGCGGATGGCGAGAAGTCTCCAAGCTTGCTACCGGGATCGCTGGCAGCGAGGACATGGGCCGCGTTTACTACAAGCCAGACGGCAACTGTGTCCTGGTCAGCGTTCACGTCAAACAGGACGACAAAGAACAGCGCCGCCATATAGAGCGACTTAGGTCCCTTTGAGGTGGCGCTACCGAGCGGCGGCATCAGGCCTGCCGAAGGGGCGTCATGTATGGCACGAGACATAAAGGACCATTTAGCTTGTCCATGAGGGGACTTCCATGGGCTGCTGGTGCCCAGCACCACGCGGGGAGCAGAATGGGCCTTTACCAAATAGCTTGTCCATCTACACATCATCAGCTTCAATTTCTCGGTCTTAATCGGCTGAGAGCGGCCCTTGTGCACTTGTGAAATTCGGAGCCAGTTGATTTCTTTCGGACCAAGTTGGACCAATTCTGGTCAGCTTGACCTCGGTGCAACTTGGTCCGAATCTGGCGCCTCAGGTGAGATGGCGCGTAAGTGGAAGAACCCGTCCCGACCTATGTGGGTGCACTCTTCCTCATCCAGTCAGAAGTCTTCCACTGAGGGCAAACAGCCATCCGGCCCTGACGATGCCATCGGGGACAACGGCTCTGAGCGGGGGAGCGGGGTGGTGGAATTCACTTTTCTGTCTTTGCTGCTGGTGGTCCCGCTGGCCTAGTTCGGACCAATGGTCTGGTTGTCCAGTACGCCCGAAGATTAACAGTTCCGCGTGTACATTTTCCGCGCTTTAACAACTTTTAATTTCGGACCGCCTGGAAGCGGCAGCAGGCTAGTTTTCCGCCTGCTCGGTTCCTGGAATAGGGGAGACAACTACCACGTTTCGAGGCTTCTCCTGCAACCAAATTGCAGCACTTGCTCAGACGAGAGGCCAGCAAGGCGAACTGGCCGATCTCCTGGGAGATTCCTAGATGCTGTGACACGCGGAGCGCCGTGATTCGTCGCCTGTTCTCGCATTCTCGAGTAGGGACAGGCCGGTGTTTATTGCCGTCGGACCTCAATGTCGCGGTGGTTCTTCTCGACCCAGTCGGCCTTCCGGTCGCCCCTCAGCGCTATGAACTTCAGCGAGGCTTCCTGAACGCTGATGTACTCGTCCTTCGTGACCGGGACGCCGAGGCGCGTGAAGACCTTGTCCTCATCCTCCTCGAGGAAGAAGTCGATCTTCCTCTCCGGCGTCACGAGATCCTGGAAGTGGAAGAACTCCACGAACTTCTCGAACGTACAGAAGAGTTCGAAGAAGTCCCCATAGTCAGTGGTGACGTCGGCGAGGGGGCTGCCTGGCTCCTTGGCGTAGTGGCGCCGGATGCATTCCAGAGTCAAGTCCATCCGGTCCGCAATCCGTATCCGCATTCCCCTGGCGGTGTTGAGGGTGGGCAGGTGTATTGTCCTGACGGGCCAGACCATGGCGATGCCGATCGTGTACGGCGGGTCGAAATAGCGGCGCTTCTGCTCCTCACTCAACTTGGCCTTAGCCTCGACCAAGGCCTTGGGCTTCCCCCACCTGGTGTAGGAGTTCGTGATGGCGTCACTGCCGACCGTGAACGACTTGTCGGGCGTCTGCTCGAACATCAGGTAGTTTTTCCGACGCACCTTGCGAACTTCCGAGACCGCCAGTTCGAACAGCTGCCCCTCGCATAGCTCCTTCTTCCAGAGCAGCCGATGGTCAGCCTTGAGCCGCGGACTATGGGAGTCCGGGTCCCTTCCTGGAGGCGTGGTGACGAGCATGTAGTTGAAGGCAATGTCGAAGACGCGCATGGAAGGAAGTCTATGTGCCCGCCTTTTGCGAACCGCGGAACCTGCAGCTGAAACAACTGCACGGTCGCGCAAGCACTTGGATGATAATCGTCGGCGGCATTGGGCTCCTCCAAGGACCCGGGGCCACCCCTTTAGCCAATCCCTTGGTGAGAACCTGGCGCCGGACTTGCAGAGCATCGGGCCGCCTACGACAAGCTTCGCCCTGATTTGCTCTGGTTGATGAGTTCCCCTATATCCACGCCTTCCCACACGGGCTAGCCTGGCTCCGCTTCACTGTGCTGCGTGCTGATCGAACGCGAACTAATCAAGCTGCTGACCATACTTGGCCAGATCAACCCCGCTCTCCCTGTATGGCCGTCCGTCCTACCGCGTCCCGCTGGCGGGCATCTGCTGGTGCGCACAACACTTGCGCCGCTTCCCGGGCAGTGAGGCCACCCTGCCCAGCGCCGTGACTCTGACGTTCGAGGCAGTACGTCAGCTTGCCCTCCATAAGGTCAAACGCCGCCGACCCCCTACGCGGACCGGCGGTCCTGGTATTTATCTATCTGGATGACGTCAGCGACGGCCGTGTCTTCAACGGCCTCTTTTTCGGCCGACATCTCGACTGTGTGATTGGTACTGTGCCGGAAGGCCGCGGGCGGGTTGGCGGTCTCGGCTGCGAACTCAGGAGCATCTCCGTTCACGGTTGGGACCTCTGGCTCGCTCAGCTTCGGGCGGAACAATCGCTGCGCAAGCCGTTTCCCCCCGGGCACGACTTTGGTGTCCCACAATGGTCTGCCCTTGGTGTCCCACAACTTAGTCGCACCCGGAATGAGGTAATTTTTCGTCAACGGAATCACGTACTTGTCAATGAGAAGCAGAGCGCGGTCGAAGTTTTGCTGGCGGCGACGCTCTTCGGCCTCTTCTTCGCGCCTGCGGCGCGCGTCGTTCTCGCGCCTGCGGCGCGCGTCGTTCTCGCGGCTCGACCGCTCGTCGGCTCTAGGCTGGTTGGCCGGCTTCGGACGCCTCGGGTTCCGGTACTGAACTTTGAGCGTACCGTTATCATTCCGGGCGCCGCCCGGGCCCAGCGAATCGAAGGAGATGGGGTTTCCGTCCTTATCGTGCTTCGGAACGTCTACCAGCACTTCCTGGAACTCCGAATTGTCAATATTCATCGCGCCTCCAATAAGCTCATGGATGAGCTTATACCCTGCGCCGACTATGCTGGCCGCCTCATTAAGGCTCGCTTCTTCCGTGTAACGGAGCGATCCAGGCCGGGCTAGCTGTAAAGAGGGGCCAACTGGGGTCACCTGAAGCTACTATTGCGACTCACCGACCATAGGCGCCGCGTGGTCCTCAGTCCCAATTCTGACTATGGCAGTTTGATTCAGGACCGGTGTGACGGCTTGAACCAGGACCACCCACGACTCGCCGGTTGCTTGTAACGGTTTGAGTCAGGACCACGCCCATTTCCACCCTGCACCTTCATTCCGTTCTGGCCGGAATTGGAGCACGGCCCAGTCTGTGTCAGGTCATCGGTGGCTCGCTACCGACGTGGGACATAAACCCTCGGCATCGCGAGAGGTTCCGGCCGTACAGTGCGGGAGTTGGAGAATTGAGTCCCTGGTGTCACGACTGGGCCGCCTCTAAATCTCAGGGCGAGCAAAAGGAGGCGGATCCGGAACCACGACGGGAGCATAAAGGACCATCTGGTTTGTCCATGTCATGGCGCGCACGGGCTCCTGCGATCGCGGAAATACGCGGTAGCAAAAGTGGTCCTCGGTACCAAGTAGCCTGTCCATCTACAACTTCTCAAAGCCCCTGACGCAATCCCGCGTCAGGGGCTTTGACGTTAGCTGACGGAGACCCGCGTGACTAAGTATCTTCCCGGCGAGGCCATGGTGATCCCGGAAAGGGAATTCCAAGCTGTCGCAGATGCCGCACACGCAGTGATCTAAGAGGCTCAATAAGCAGGTGTTTACGTCTTCGTTGGCGGTATCAATGAGGACGTCGAGCCTGGCACCTATCCAGGGCATAGGGTGCTCAACGGTGGTTACACAGTTCTTGAGTTGCCGACCCGTGCACCCAGGAACTCAGGGAGTTCCAGTACGATCCTGCGAGCTAAGTTCTTCGGTATCCGGGCAGTGGGGGAGCCTTGGATTGGTACCTGTGGCCTGTGGGTGTGGTGACTTCCATGGAGTGGGTGTTGCTGTGGAGGGGTTTGGTGCTCCAGCCAGCGTTCTCTTTGGTGTGGTTGCAGGCTTCGCAGAGTCCGGCGCCATTGTGGGTAGTAGTGGTTCCTCCAGCGTGCCAAGGGATGATGTGGTCCAAATGCCGAATGGGCGCGTCGCAGTAGGGCGTGCGGCAGGTGTTGTCGCGGGTTTCGATTAGCCTGCGTATTCCTGGTGGGAAGAACCGGGCCCGCGAGTCGGTAGCGAGCAGTTCACCGGTTCCGGGTGCGGTGTAGAGTCGGCGTAGCCAGATGTAGTGCTCCTGATCCGTGCGGGCGGGTTCGGCCGCTATAAGTTCCCGGGCCCAACCGGCGGGGACGATCCCGTAGCCGTTCAGCCGTGCGGGTTCGGTGTCGCCTGCCAGGAGGGTTCGGTCGGTCATCACCAGTTGCAAGTCGATTCCTGAGTAGCCAGCCGCGGTGCCCGTGACTCGCTCGACCAATGCATCTGCCATGACCTGCCCCTTGGACCGTGTGTCTCCCTCTGACCGGGCGGTGCCAGCCAATCGAGTGAGTGCTGCGTACGCAGCGACCCCTTGAGCTACGGGAAGCAGGGCCGTCAGGTAGGTCATGGTGTCCGGTGCCGGCCGCAGACTGACAAAGCGCTCGGAGGCGGCGTGGGCTGCCCGTTGCGTTACTGACCTGGGATCCCGGCGATAGGCTGCCTTCTTGGCTGCAGCGATGATGGCCTTATCCCCGGCGCCATCGAAGGTTCCCGTGTCGGCCGCGAGTTCCCCGTCCACGGCGCAGCGGTCCTCGGGGGAGAGGCACGCTGTTTCTTTTACCAACAAAGTTGCGCGCCACTCATTCAATTGCCCCGTTTCAAGAGCAGCCATAGTGCGCGGCATTTCAGTTACCAGTGCCTTGGCAAGACCGAGAAGACGGGAGCCCTTGTTCGGGGACTCACGTCGGGCCAGCGCAATCTGCGCTGCCACACCCTGACCTTGTTCGGAGGATGGAACGCCGGCCTCCGCCCGCTCCTGTCGTTGCGCCACGTCAAAGGCCACAGCGATCTTGGCTTGCAAACTTGAGATGGCTGACTTCATGTCCTCCAAAGCACGCAACTGGTTTATGAGATCGCTGCTGATGGTGCGGGCATCCGCGCTACCGGCGTAGGACACCAGTGGAGCCCGTGGGACACCCTGAGGGGAACACCCCGCAGGAGGAGCTGGCATCGACGCAACAGTTGTTGGCGCTTGTCTTTCCCGGATTTGCTCCATGTCCCAACATTGTCAGGGACCACCGACATTATTAGCACTTGCAATGGCGGGCCAGCCACGATGTCTGATCAGCCCATCGGCAGATGGTGCAGTAGTTTCCGGAGTGCACGAATTGTCCGTACGTTCATGATTCGGATCTCCCACTCGCGGACAGATTCCGGTGGTAGCTTCAGGGGTCTCCTGTGCTTTTGGCTAATTCGCTTTCGCGAGGAGAACTGCGCACCGAGGGCAACGGTCGAAACGGCCACGACGGCGAGGATCAGCCAAATCCCGATCCCGTGATCGTCCGAACCGGTGATCCAAGAGGCAATGAGCATTGAGTTGAACAGGAGCGCAGTTGCCAGGCCCGCCGTCGCTAAAGTCAGCAGCCATGAGTATCCACGGACACGTTGGGACGCCAGCTCGAGTAAGTCACGTCCGTGTTGACGCTCAGAGGCGCCTCGTGACGCCTGGCTTTCCCTGAGGGCGCCGTTGCATGCTCCAAGATCCGCCTCAAATCGGTGAAGAGCCGCATTGGTCGATGCCAGCTCATCGTGGGAACGGGCGAGCGATTGCCGGATGGACGATACCTCTCTCTCAAGTCTTGCAACCTTTTGACGTTCGGTGCCAAGCCGTTCCTTGAATGAGCTCCCGTACTTTTGCAATGGTGCGGAAGGCTGGCTGGGTTGGGTCGTGATGGCCACTGCGGCTGCTGTCGGTGTGGTGAAAGACGCCGTAGCTGCCCTGTCAGCGATGGATACGTCCTGACGGTGCCCAATGCCGGTGATAACAGGCACCGGCGATTCAAGAATGGCCCGCGCCAATCCTTCATCCTGGAAACCCCGCATCGACCGCCAGTGCCCGCCGCCGCGCGTAATGACTACAAGATCATGACCGTTCCTGCGCGCTTCATCACAAAAGTCTCGGAGCGTCGCGGCTGCCGCCTTACCGCCTAAGCTCATGTGGCGATACGTGATTTCCAGCTTTGCACCACTCTTCGAAATGCTCAGGTAGTGCTTGAAGTCCTCGACGCCCTGAGATTTTTCCGGCGAGATCACAGTGACTTTGCGTAATCGTCCCCACGAAAGACCGTCTTTGGCATCCTCATATATCGCGTCATCATCGGCGTGCAGTCTCCAGTGACCCGGAAATTCTTCCTTGAGCGCGTGAAGCGTTTGGCGATCCTTCAGGAGCATCGCACCGTTCAGAGAGAAATCTGATGAAATGTCAGTGACTTTCAAATAAATGTCGCCGCTCTCGGGCCACATCCGCAGCTGTCCGGAAACCTCCAGTTCCATGCCGTCAATCATGGCGGCCCTGAAGCTCTCTCCAGCCGCAGCGAAGGCCTTCTTGATCGCAGTCAGTTCGTCATTCCACACCCTCGCTGGAAGGACAAAGGTCCGCTCGCCACTCACCGTTACCAAGTCAAAGGTCCATCCCGATGCTTTGGGCTCTGCGTTCCGACACTCGGCAATGACGGTGAGGGCCAGCGCCTGCAGGGGACCGCGAATCTCCTCGTACACTTGTTGAACACTTTTGGCCGATGACGGCCAATCTTCCAATCCGTCATCGATTCCCGTCATTCCCGAATTCTCCCCTCCGTCGGTCATGGCTACGTCTGAATAGTAGTGAGGTGAGGCGGCCATTTCTGACGGTAAAAACCGTCCCGCCCTTGTTTGCGTCCCAACCTCAGGGAAAGATGTTGGCCAAACTTCGGGAGGATCGCCGTGGTGCAGCTGGAGAAGTTCGAGAAGTACTTGATCGAAGAGTTCTACGATGACTACCGCTCGGGAGAGATGTCGCATAAGACATTCACCCGGCGGGTGGCGTTCATCATGGGAAGCATGACGGCTGCCGGGGCGGCCATGGCCTTGGTGGGTTGCACGCCGGAGGAGGTTCCCAAGACCACGGACCCGATGCCCACGCCATCGACCACGTCGTCGGCGGCTTCTCCAGGGAACACCGTGAACGCCACTACCGCGGTTCCCAACGCCAAGAGCCCGTTGTCCGTTCCAGAGGGCGCGGCGGGTCTGGTTACTGCCACAGTGAAGTTCGACTCCGGCGGGACGGAGATCAGCGGTTACCTCGCCCGGCCTGAGGGAAGCCAGAGGGGCCCAGGCGTGTTGATCTGCCACGAGAACAGAGGCCTCACCCCGCACATCCAGGATGTCGCACGGCGTTTTGCCAAGGAAGGGTATGCGGCGTTGGCACTGGACCTCCTCAGCAGGGAGGGCGGGACAGCGTCGATGGACCCGGATGCCGTCCCGGGCGCTCTGACGCAGGCGGGTGCCCAAAGGCACGTGGGTGACTTTAAAGCCGCCTTTGAGTACCTCAATGGCCAGGGTTATGTGGAGGAGGGCCGGATCGCGATGGTTGGCTTTTGCTTCGGTGGCGGGATCACGTGGCAGGCGTCAACAGAGATAGGCGGGCTCAAGGCCACATCGGCCTTCTACGGCCCCGCACCGGACTTGGCCAAAGTCCCCACTATCAAGCCGGCTGTGTTCGGTGTCTACGCCGAGAAGGATGCCCGCATCACCGGCTCCATGCCTCAACTTCAAGAGGCGCTGAATAAAACCAACGTCAAGCACCAGCTCAAGGTGTACCCCGGAGTTGACCACGCCTTCCACAACGACACCAGTGAACGCTACGTGGAGGCCCAAGCCACAGCAGCCTGGACCGACACCCTGGCGTGGTTCAAGGACAACGTCTAAGGGACCCTGCCCGAGAACTCAACGCTGCAAGCGCGCAGCCTCACTTGCCAGCTCGGCCTCCAAGGTCTCAATACTGGGCAGGCTCGCCACCAATTCGTCAGGCAAGGAATCCGCGAGGGAGGTCCGCCACTCTGCGATGCCCACGGGAGCGTTGAACCCACGCAGTGCGTACTCGGCCACCACGCTGTTCTTCTCCTTACACAAAAGCAATCCGATGGTGGGCTTGTCGTCCGGGTGCGCCAGGAGATCGTCCACCGCAGCCATGTACATCCCAAGCTGGCCCAGGAACCCGGGTTCGAACTTCACGGCTTTGAGCTCTATCACCATGTAGCAGCGCAACTTCAGATGGTAAAAGAGCAGGTCCGCGAAGAACTCGTCGCCGGCAATCGCCAGCCGGACCTGCTCGCCCACAAAGGCGAAACCCTGGCCCAGCTCCAACAGGAATTTTTCCACATGCTTCACCAACTGCAGCTCCAGGTCCCGTTCAGTGTGCCGGTCACTCATGGACAAAAAGTCAAAGACGTAGGGGTCCTTGGTTGCCTGCTGCGCGAGATCCGAATCTGCAGGGACCATAGTGGCCGCAAAGTTGGTGATGGCTTGGCCTGATCGCTCATGGAGACGCGTTGAAATCTGGTGCGTCAGCACGTTGCGCGACCAACCGTGTTGGGCCGCTGCCGATGCGTACCAAAGGCGCGTGGCGGCGTCGTCGAGCTTTTCCAGCAGCGCGATCTGGTGGTACCAGGGCAATGTTGCAAGCGGTGCTTGCAACATTGGGAAGTCCGGCCAGGCTTGGGCGAAGCTCTTCATGTACCTCAGGTTTCTAGGGGAGAAGCCCTTCGCGTCCGGGAACCGGGTGCGGATGTCGGCGGACAGCCGGGTGACTACTTTGGCACCCCAGCCTTGCTCGGATTCACGTTCGGCCAGCTGCCGGCCAATGCTCCAGTAGGAGTTCAGCAACTCACTGTTGGCGGCCGCCAGAGCCCGGGTCCTGCCGACGCGGACCTGGTCAGCCACCGTGTTGAGCAGTGTGGGGTACCAGTGAGGCATGGACGAAGCCGCCGGGACACCCGGAAATGATGCCTCGGTGGCGAGCTCTTGGGACGGCATGTTGCTCCTGTCGATTGCTGGTGGCACCACGCTATGGGGAGGCACTGACAAAATAGACGGGTGAGTGAAGCCGGTGAATTCGTGGACTACACACTGCAGATGGAGTCCACCTGGGAGAAAGCTGCAGAGGCCAGTGAGCGTTTGGGCGGGACCTTGACGGTGTATGGCGCGTCGGTGGGCGCCGTACGGGGAACCGTGAGGGACACGCTCAAGCGGTACAAAACCCTGGACCATGACGACGTTACTGCCTTGAGCTCGGAGTTGTGGGCTGAGCCTGTGTTCGAGAGGCGACTTGCAGCAGTGGTTCTGCTGCAGACCAAAGTCAGCGTTCTGGTCAACACGGACCTCACCCGTATAGAGGGTTTCATCAGGCAGTCCGGGACACGGGAACTGGTGGATCCCCTCGCCAAGGATGTGGTCCGCCCATTAATGGACCGGCTGGAAGGCCTCGCTAAGGAACGCGCGGAACGCGTATTGGAGCGCTGGGCCGCTGATCCGGACGCTGAACTACGGCACGCAGCGGCTTTGGCGGTAGGCGCCGCGACCCCTTGATAAGCACCAACGACGCGCCTACCCTTTGCCTCACCACAGGCCGGTGAATTGAGAGGCAGGTTCGTTGATGAAATCGCTGTGGTTGGACCGGGAATCCCGCTTCATGTCCGACTCAATTCCCGAAGAAAAGCACTTTGACACCATAGTGGTGGGCGCGGGGCTCACCGGTATGGTGGCTGCCCTGCTGTTGTCCAGGTCCGGGCAGCGCGTGGTGGTCTTCGAAGCCAGGACACTCGGCGCTGTGACCACCGGTAACACCACCGGTAAGTTAAGCCTCCTCCAAGGAGGAGCCCTTTCGGCCTTGCGCGGCCAGTATTCGCTGAAGGTGGTGCAGGCCTATGTGGAGGCCAATAAGTCCGGCCAGGCCTGGCTGGCGCAGTATATGGAGCAGCAGGGCACCCCGTTTCAACGCCGGACCGCGGTCACCTTCGCAACCACGGACGACGGCGGCCAGCGGCTCCGCAAGGAGGCTGCGGTTTCGCGGGACGCAGGTTTGGACGTCCACTTCAGCCGTGACGCCGGGCTGCCGTTCCCCGTAGTGGAGGCTTTGGAACTCGAAGGCCAGGCCCAGATTCACCCTATGGATGTGCTGGAAACCCTTGCCAGGGACTTTCGAGGCCATGGCGGCCTCATTGTCGAGGGCATGCAGGTGGAGAACGTAGCTTCCGGGCAGCCTATGGAGGTCTCCACGGGCAAGGGCACTTTCACTGCAGAGACTGTGGTGATAGCTACGGGCACCCCCATCCTGGACCGCGGACTGTATTTTGCCAAGCTTGAGCCCAACCGCTCCTATGCGGCTGCGTTGAAGGTCCCGGGCGATCTTCCGAAGGGCATGTATCTGTCCATCGATTCACCTACCCGCTCGCAGCGCACCCACCCTACACCCGAGGGAGAGCTGCTCCTGGTCGGTGGTTATGGTCACACGGCGGGCCGGGCTGCATCACCTAAGTCGCATTTGGATGACCTGCTGGGGTGGGCCACCCGGCACTACCCCGGAGCCGAAGTCACCCATACGTGGTCGGCTCAGGATTACCAAGCCACCAACCTGATGCCGTTCTTCGGCAAGCTTCCCCGCGGCCACGGACGCATCTTTTTCGGCACCGGCTACAACAAGTGGGGGATGAGCAACGGGGTAGCGGCAGCCCTATCCATTACCTCGGACATCCTGGGCGGCCAATCCGATTGGGCCACCACCATCCATCACCGCGTCACCTCGCCCCAAGGCGCGCTCCAAGCCGTGCGGTTGAACGCGAGCACCACCAAGCGAATGGTGGAGGATAGGGCAAGAATCAAGGCCAATCCTGACATCACGGATCAAACGCGTCCAGCCGAAGGAACCGGCGTTGTGGGGCTGTACAAGGGTGAACCGGCCGCAGTGTCCACCGTGGACGGCAACGTTTGCATGGTTTCGGCCAGGTGCTCACACCTGGGTGGAATCGTGACGTGGAATGATGCCGAAAAATCGTGGGACTGCCCTCTGCACGGTTCGCGCTTCACCCCCGAGGGCAAATATCTTGAGGGTCCTGCAACCCATCATTTGCAGGAGTCGCCGGTCAAGAAGAAGGACTAACTCAGCCGATCGATGCGCCGTTGGGCTTGATCGGCGGTGCGTCGTTGCTGGGTTGCGGCCCGTACGGCCCGTTTCTTTTCTGATTCCGCGGATTCTGCATCACGGGTGACTCCAATGAGTTCGGCTTCAAGGGTTGCCAGACGTTTCTTGAGGTCTTCAATGTCGGCTTTGAGTTTGGTTCGGCGATCAGCCAGTGCATTGACGGTGTCCCACGCTTCGGATGCTGCCGCTTCTGCTTCCCTGGCCGTTTGGTCGGCGACGTCGAACTCGCTGCGGGCCTCTTTCAGTGCTGCTTGTTGCTTGGCGGCGCGCCGATCGGCCAAAGACGTCGCTTCTTCCTTGGAGGACTTCTGTTGCGGTGCCTTCCCCTTGGGCGGAGTGTCTTGGGACGTCGGAGTGCTCTTGGCGTGTGGTGGGGGCCCCTTCTTGACTGATCTCTCGACTGATCGCTCTTGTGTAGCTTCGGGTGCTTCGTCATCGGGACCTGCCGCAGCTATTGCTCCTGCAAGGTCCACTGCTTCGAAGCCGCTGCCGGTGAGCCCCCTGACCAGCCTGCCCGTTCGTACCGCGGCGGCTGCCCCGGCATCGGCCATGGCCGCCCTGAAAGTCTGCTCAACATCGGACGTTGCGGCCGCGCTCAGTGGAGCCCCCAGCTCTGCAGCGAGATCCCTGGCCGAATGGACGGCTGTTGTCAGCTGACTTTGGCGTTGCTGCCCGAGTTCACGGAATGCTTCGGTGTCCTGCTCCTCCTGGGCGCCTCGTAACGAAATGCCAAAACGTACGACGCCGTCAATTACCTCGGGTTTGTGAACGGCCAGGATGTTGATGGCCCAGGCTCCGGCTGCCGGCTTGGGAAGGCTGCCGATCTCTTGAGCCAAGTCTTTTTGCCCGGCGTCCTTCGCTTTGCGCACCAGAGCAGTACGTTCCGCCGTGAATTCACGAGGTGTCACGGCGTACAGCTCCTGGGCGGCGTCGCGGAGGTCCATGGAATCATCCTAGGGTTTGACCGTAGGAGTCCGGGGACCTGGTCTTCAGCGAGGCACTGCTTAGGGTAGCCTAAGTCGAGTGGATCAGATCATGAGTTTGCCCTTCGGCGTCGCACTCGCAGCGCTCTTCGCGATTGTCATGATCCGTGTCAACGTAACTTATTGGATCGGGCGGGGGGCCGTGGCCGGGTTCGCACATACCCGCTTCGGTGGTTCTTTGGAGCGGCCCAAAGCTGCCCGCGCCCAGGCGCTGATCCAGCGCTGGGGCCCGTACGCCGTCGTACTGTCTTTTCTGACTGTTGGCCTCCAAACTGCCATTAACCTCGCAGCCGGTGCCGCCCGTATGCCCCTCCGACGCTATTTGCCCGCCGCTGTGGCGGGTTCTGTGATTTGGGCCCTGCTCTACGCAACCATTGGTCTTGCCGCTCTGGAGGCATGGTTGGCGGTAGCCGCGGCATCACCTGGTGGAGCTGCTGTGGGCGTGGCGGTCCTGGTGGCCGCCATTACGTGGGTTGTTGTGTTCCGTCGGCGTCGGGCACGGGCCAAATCAGCGGATACAGTGGTCTGAGTTCTACAGCTGGATCGGCGAAAGGCCTGGGTTGACTACTGCATTACCGGAACTGGCGGACGGCGACTTTTACTACGAATCACTGGGTGGGGGCCGCTACCGGTCCACCCTTCACGCCCAAGGTGCCTGGAATCCCCACGAACAACATATGGCTCCGGCGTCGGGCATCATCGCAGATGCCTTGGTCCGCCATGAGCCGCGGAACGACGTCCGCCTGGCGCGGATCAGCTACGAAATACTCGGGCTGATTCCCGGCGGTGAATTCCAGGTCACCACCTCGACGCTGAGGCCGGGAAGGACCATTGAACTCCTTCAGGCAGAGCTTTCGGCAGGGGGTCGCGTGGCTATCCGTGCCGCCGGGTGGCGCATGATCACCAGCGACACCAGCGCCGTGGCCGCGGTGGAGGATGAGTCCATGCCGGCCCCTGATGAATGCAAGCCATGGGACGGGGCGAGCGTGTGGCCCGGCGGTTACATCCGGTCTTTGGAGATGCGCATCGCTGAGGGACACCGTCCTGGATCAGGCAAGGTTTGGATCCGGACGTCCCATCCGCTGACGAACCACAACGACAGCTCTGATGTGGCCCGCCTGCTGGGCCTGGTGGACACCGCGAATGGCATAGCAGCACGCGTTCCTCCGGGTGAAAACAGCTACATTTTTCCTAACGTGGATCTTCAAATCCATATGTATCGCGCTCCGGCCGGTGAATGGCTGGGTCTGGATAACAAGGTCTCTTTCGGAGCGGACGGCATCGGCCTTACCTCCACTGTGCTCCATGACCTCAACGGACCCTTCGGGCGGGCCGAGCAGATCCTGACCCTGAGGAAAAGCTGATGAGCGGGTTGGAAGCAGGGGCCCGCCAGCTCACTGTCTACCGCCAGAAGGAATCCATGGGTGCGGCTGCGGACCTTGATTTCGCTTTGGAGCTGCTTCAGCGTGCCCGTAGCGGAAATCTGGGCCCGTCCCTTCGCCTGTATCGACCACAGCCCACGGTTGCTTTCGGTCAGCGCGACGCCAACTTGCCAGGGTTTCAGGCTGCGGCAGAGGCGTGCCGGGAGCTGGGGTTCGAGCCGCTCATACGCAAAGCCGGAGGCCGCGCCGCTGCGTATCACCAGGGGACCTTGGTCATTGATCACATTGAGCCTCACCCTGACGCGATCGTTCGCGCCAAAGCCCGTTTTTCCGAGTTTGGTGAGCTGCTGGCCGGAGCGCTGAGAAGCGTAGGCGTTCATGCCGCCGTCGGTGAGATTCCCGGTGAATACTGTCCGGGGGAGTTTAGTGTCCACGGCGAGGACCCCGATTTCCCTGCACACCGCATCAAACTGATTGGTACAGCCCAGCGTGTGGTTTCCGGCGGGTGGTTGTTCAGTTCGGTGATTGTGGTGGAGGATTCCAAGCCCATTCGTGAAGTCCTGGCTGCGAGCTACGCGGCGCTTGGATTGGAGTGGGATCCTGCTACTGCTGGTGCGGCCAATGACCTGCTCCCGCACCTGGATGTTCAGTCGGTGGAGGACGCCGTTGTTGAGGCTTACCGCGGGTACGCGGAAGTTCTCGACGGCGACTTCCGCAGCCTAGTGGGGTAGGGGCGTCAGCCCGTACCCCACCATTTTGCGCTTGGTGTCAGTGCCCGCGGGCGATCCATTCATCCAGGTGTGGCTTCTCTGCGCCGATGGTGGTGGAATCGCCGTGTCCCGTGCGGACCACGGTTTCCTCCGGCAGTGTAAGGAGCTTTGTCCGGATGGTCTCGATGATGGTGGGGAAATCGCTGTAGGACCTTCCGGTCGCACCGGGTCCGCCTTGGAAGAGCGTGTCTCCGCTGAAGAGTGTCTCTTCGCTTGCAAGGTGGAACGAAACGGATCCTGGAGAGTGTCCGGGAGTGTGGATCGCTTTCAGCGTTGCGCCGGCCACGGTGAACTCGTCACCGTCCACGATCGCCACATCAGGGTCAGCGTGGGGGAACACGGCCTTCCACAGCATCCAATCGTCCTGATGCAGGTGGATGGGGGCCGTGACGAGCTCCCGGAAAGCACCTGCGGAACTGATGTGGTCGTCATGGCCGTGTGTTAGCAGGATGGCTTTGACGTCTCGGCCACCCACGGCCGCACGGATTGCTTCGGGGTTGTGGGCGGGGTCGATGACGATGCATTCGATGGCGTTGCCGATGATCCAGACGTTGTTGTCCACGTCCCAGGTTCCGCCATCGAGGGAGAATGTCCCGGAGGTTACTACCTGATCGATCGTGAGGTTGCCGGCGCTCACAGTTCAACCACCGATCGGAGGACTGCGCCATCATGCATTTTGTCGAACGCCTCTTCCACCTGGTCGATGGTGATGCGCTCTGTAACGAAGGCGTCCAGGTCCAGTTTGCCCTGCTTATACAGGTCCACGAGCATGGGGAAGTCACGGGAGGGCAGGCAGTCGCCATACCATGAGGATTTGAGTGAGCCGCCGCGGCCGAAGACATCCAGCAGCGGCAGTTCCAGGGTCATCTCCGGTGTGGGGACACCAACCAGGACAACGGTGCCTGCGAGGTCGCGGGCGTAGAACGCCTGCTTGTAGGTTTCGGGACGTCCGACGGCGTCAATCACCACGTCTGCGCCGAAGCCGGCTGTTAAGGCCCGGATTTCCTCGATGGGGTCCGCTGCTGATGAGTCCACGGTGTGGGTTGCGCCGAGGTCCTTGGCACGCTGGAGCTTCTTTGCGTCGATGTCGACGGCAATGATGGTGGTGGCCCCTGCGAGCGCGGCGCCGGCGATGGCTGCTACGCCCACTCCTCCGCAGCCGATCACAGCAACGGAGTCGCCTCGCTTGACGTTGCCGGTGTTGAGCGCTGCGCCCAAACCTGCCATGACGCCGCAGCCGAGCAGGCCGACTGCGGCGGCATCGGCGTCAGGGTCTACCTTGGTGCATTGGCCGGCGGCGACCAGGGTCTTTTCGATGAACGCGCCGATGCCGAGGGCCGGTGAGAGTTCCGTGCCGTCTTCGAGGGTCATCTTTTGGGTGGCGTTGTGGGTGTTGAAGCAGTACTGGGCTTGGCCGCGGTTGCATGCGCGACAGTTGCCGCAGACTGCACGCCAGTTCAGGACGACACGGTCGCCCGGGGCTACGTCTGTGACGTCGGGGCCTACTGCGCTGACAACGCCGGTGGCTTCATGGCCGAGGAGGAACGGAAAGTCGTCGCTGATGCCGCCGAGTTTGTAGTGGAGATCGGTGTGGCAGACGCCGCTGGTGAGGATGTCCACCAAGGCTTCGCCGGGGCCGGGTTCCGGGACGAGGATGGTTTCCAGGGTTGCGGGGGCGCCTTTGGAGCGGACGACGACACCTTTGACTGCGTGGACCATGGGATGTTCCCTTCGGGCTTTTGGGGCGCGGGTCCTTTCTGTGGTGCAAAAAGGGCCCGCTACGGATTCCCATTCTGTCTATCACAGGTGGCAGACAGAGTGGGATTGTTCCGTGCGGGCCCAACAGCGGTGGTGTGGCAGACTATGCGGCCAGTCGGCTCTCCACCTCGGAAGCGGACGGGTTGGTGGCCGCGGTTCCGTCAGGGAAAAGCACGGTGGGTACGGTGCGGTTGCCTCCGTTGAGCTGCTCGACGAGTTCGGCCGTGCCATCTACTTCTTCGATGTTGATCTCGGTGTAGCCGATGCCCTTGGCGTCCAGCTGCTTTTTGAGGCGGTTGCAATAACCGCACCAGGTGGTCGAGAACATGGTGATGGTGCCGGAGTCGGGAGTGAAGTCCACAGAGCTCTCCTCAGTATGGGTTGTTAATGCAGGGTGGTTCGTCGGTAACAACGGTAACCCGCGTCCGAATAATTCCCGTTCGGCAGCAGGGCCGGGTTACGTCACATGCCGGTGCTGGTGCGTTGTCCGAGGAGAGGGCAGACTGTTGCCATGTGTGGACGTTATGTAATGGCTCGTGCGGTGGGGGACCTCCTCGCTGATTTTGACGCCGAACTTGAGAACGAGATTGCGCTGGAGAAGTCGTGGAATGTGGCTCCGACCGATGCCGTTCCCATTGTTCTGGAGAGGCTGATTGACGAGGACGTGAAACGGCAGCTCCATGTGGCGAAGTGGGGTCTGGTTCCATCATGGGCGAAGGATCCCAAGGCTGGTGCCAGGCTTATCAACGCTCGAAGCGAGACGCTGTTGGAAAAGCCGTCCTTCAAGAAGGCCGCCGTTGCCAGGCGTTGCGCAGTTCCGGCAGACGGTTATTACGAATGGAAGAAGGGCGAGGGTAAGAACAAGCAACCGTATTATGTGCACCCTGGGGATGGCCACGGTTTGGTCTTTGCAGGCTTGTATGAGTGGTGGCGTGACCAGTCTGCATCCGATGATGATCCGGGGCGTTGGTTGCTGTCCATGTCCATCCTGACTGCCGATACCCCAACGGCGGATGAGGCCAAGACCCGGCGCAGTGCCTCGGTATTTGACGAACTGACTGCCCTCCATGACCGCGTTCCCTTGCCGATGAGCACTGAGACGATGGAAGCGTGGTTGGATCCGAGGGAGAAGGACGCTCAAGGGTTGGTGGATCTGGTCCGCTCCAAGGCGCACGGTGCCGCGGCCGGGTGGAGGTTGGACGCTGTGGGCGCAGCGGTGGGAAATGTCCGCAATAACTCACCGGAACTCATTGAACCGGTGGAAGCTCTCTTCTAGGAACTACAAAGCGTCCAGGACCTACAGAGCTTCGGTGACGGGCACGCCGGATTGGAACTCCCGGCCATCGGCTTCGCTGAAGCCTGTCATGACGTGGCCTTTGCTAAGCCCGTGGATGGCAGACATCGGAAAATTCCCTGTGATGACGTTGCCGGAATGCTCTACGCCTTTGATGTCGTAGTTCTCCTCGGCACTGAGGGAGTGGTTGAACGAATAGAAGGAGATCGCCTCGCCGTTCATGAACTCTATGCCGAGCCTGCGCTGTGAGGAATAGTCCTCGCTGGCAGCAACAAGGCCCACGACGTAAGCGCCGGAGCCTGGTATGTTGCCATCGATTTCGAACCTTGCCACGAGGTTGTCGTCTTCGGCCGAGATGTTGACCTGCTTCAGGAGTGCGTCATTGGTGCTCATGCCACAATCCTGCTCTGTGGACCGGCTGCCGTCCACCCCTTGACTTTCATCCCTCCAACAGACGCAGGATGTTGCGCGCCACTATGGCTGTGTCAATGTCCTGCCCCGTCCTCGCGGTCAGCAGGTGAAGGGCGAGCCCGTCGCTGTAGTCGGAGATTGCTTCCGCCCGGCTGCGTGCTTCAGATATGCCCATGGCGTCGAGCAGTTGCGCCAAGGCTGATACCAGCCGCTCGTGCCCGGCAGTGACAACACCTGGCTGGTTAAGGGCAAAGGCGAACCTGGCGCGGGTCAGTTCGGCGTTCCGGTGCGCCAGTCCCATGACTGCTCCGGCGATCTGATCTGCCAAGTCGGCTACCGACGTCGGGATGTCCGTTCCATCCTGCTGCAGCAGGAGGCGGTCACGTTCTTCAACGCGGTCGACGGCGGCCCCCATGAGTGCTGCCCGGTTGCGGAAATAGTTCGAGGTAGTTCCGACGGCGACACCTGCCTGGGCGTCGACGGCCCTGTGCGTGAGTCCTTTGAGTCCCTTGGCAGCAACGACGGCGAGGGCGGCGTCGGCTAGTTCACTTCGGCGGTCCGGCATGGCGAAAGTCTAGCTTCAACCCCTACCGGCACTACAAATGTAGTAGTACTGTGAACCCATGGAAAAGGTGGACATCATTGGTGGAGGGATCGCCGGGCTGGCGCTCGCAGGAATACTGGACCCCGGCAAGTTCGACGTCACCATCTACGAGCAGCGCCCCGAACTCCCCACTGTTGGAACAACCCTCGCCATGTGGCCGGAAGCCCAACGCGCGCTCTCAGAGCTGGGGATACTCGGAGCTGTACGGAGTCGCGGAGCCAAGATCAAAACCGGCGCCCTCCGCCGCCCCTCGGGAGAACCTCTGCTGTCCATGGAAGGTGAAGGCCTCCTTGGAATATCCCGGCCCGAACTCCTGAGGCTGCTGGACACGGCAGTGCCTCGTTCCGTGAGCCGGGCAGTAGCCAGAGTGGACAAGCTGCCGGGTACTGCCGGGCTGACCGTGGGCGCAGATGGCGTCAACAGCATTGTCCGGCGGCACTTCAGAGGCCCGCAGAGCGAAGCAAGGCCAACACCATTCCTGGCCGTCAGGGGAGTCATCCCCGGAACCCCGCTCCCGGAGGACATCGGCGAATACTGGGGGCGTGGCGAGATATTCGGCTTGGCGCCAGCCGAGGGCGGCAGCAACTGGTACGCTTCATTCCGCTCAGACCTGGGGCCGGACAAAGTAGACGTCGCAGAAGCCCTCGAAGTGACACGAAACCGCTACGCAAACCACGCGAGCGCCGTACAGGAAGTACTCGCAAAGGCCAGGCCGGACACCACGCTTGCCCAACGCATCTGGATCTGCCCTCCCCTGATCAAATACTCGCAGGGAAACGTTGTGTTGATAGGGGATGCCGCCCACGCCATGACACCAAACCTGGGGCGGGGCGCCTGTGAAGCGCTGATCGATGCAGTGACACTGGGCAAACTTCTAAATGGGCTGCCCAGTGAAAAGGCGCTCGCAGCCTATGGCAGGAAGCGCATCATGCGCACGCAACTACTCCGGGTTGCTTCTTCCCTCATGGGGACTGTCGCCCTCGCCCGGGGTGCACAACCATGGCGAGACGCCTTGCTCAAGCAAGTTGGAAAGCGAGTATCGCGAACCCGGGAAAGGGCATCAACTTCGAACTAGGTTTTGTCAGGGCGTCGGCGTAAACTGAAATTATTCGAACATACTTTCGAATCATTATTCCGGCGTAAGAGGTGAAGACATGGGGCTGTTCAGCGAGTCAGTAGGCGTGAGCTGCACGGACACCGGCCAGCCGCAGGAAGTCCACTGGAAAGGAACGCAGTACACCGTCACCAACGAACCCGTTCGCTGGTACGAGCGCCGGCAATGGTGGCTGGAAGAAAGCCGCGCACCCCTGGGTGCCGGAGCCGGCCTGGTCGACCACGAGATCTGGCGGGTACAGCTCCTGCCCGCCACCGTCGAATCGAAAACCAGCCACACCATCACCCTCGACCTCGTCCGGCACCTGGGCAGCGGGCGCTGGAGACTCCTGCGCATCCACGACGCCGCGCCATCCAGCGCCGTAGAACCAGAAGAAGCAGCGTGAACCTTGAGCTTTACCCACCTGCACGTCTCCACAGCCTTCAGCGCACACTACGGCGTCTCCTGGCCGGATGAACTAGCCCAAACAGCCGCAACAAACGGAGCCACAGCTCTCGCCTGTACCGACCGTGACGGCCTGTACGGCACCATCAAACACCTCAAAGCATGCATGGACGCAGGCATCCACCCCATCGTCGGGGTAGACCTGGCAGTATTCGACGACGACGGCGACCACCGCACCCAAGTGGCGGGCCGCGTCGTCGTACTCGCCCACGGAAACAACAACGGCGCCGGATACAGGGCACTGTGCCGCCTCATATCCGACGCCCACGCGCGCACCTCCGGGAAAGCCGGGGGAGCAATCCCACCTGCGGTCACCCGAGGCGAACTCGCCTCCAGAACCCTGGACCCCAAAACCCTCAAACCAGTGCTCACCGTACTCATAGGGCCCGACTCCGACGTAGGCCGGGCCATGGGCGGACGCAAATACCTCCAGCCTAGAACCCTCTTCAAACAATGGATCGACGCCATGCCCCCCGGCACCATGGTGGCCGAAGTCGTTTCCCACCTCAGCGCCCCCGGACAACCACTCAGCACAGCCCACGCCGTACGCATGCTCAAACTCGCCCTCGAATTCAACACCCCCGCAATACTCAGCAACGCCGTCCGCTACTGCGCCCAGGACGGCGCCGCCACTGCAGATGTACTCGACTCCGCACGCACCCTCAAATCCCTTCCGGAACTCTCAACAGAGCCCCTCCTCCAGCCAACAGGGCAGGGATGGCTGAAGACCCCGCAACAAATGCACCAACTCGGCAAAGAAATCATGAACGCCGCGGGCCAGGGGAAAGCCGACCTCACCAAACTCCTCGCAAACACAGAAGCGCTCGCCGACAAATGCCGCATCGACCCCATTCTCGACATGGGTTGGAAGAAGCCGGTAGTCCCTGAAGCCTCCATCATCGGCATCACCGCAGACCCCATGGTGGAACTCACCCAACGCTGTGAAGCAGGAATCAACAGACGGTTCCCAGGCATCCACGGAAACCTGGAAAAAAACCTGCGCTCGCGGTTGGAGCATGAGCTGGAAATCATTGCCGGACTCGGTTTTGCTTCGTACTTCCTCACCGTGGCAGAGGTCACCACAATGATCCTCGATATGGGTGTCCGTGTTGCTGCAAGGGGATCCGGCGCGTCAAGTCTGGTCAACTACCTGATCGATATCAGTCAGGTTGACCCGATACGCCACGACCTTATTTTTGAACGTTTTCTCTCCGGCCGGCGGTCCACCCTGCCTGATATCGACATTGATGTGGAAAGTGCTGAAAGGCATAACGTCTACCGAAAGATTTTTGACCGCTTCGGGGCTGAACGCGTCACCCTGATGAGCATGCAAAACGGGTACAGGGCACGTGGTGCCGTGCGGGATGCGGGCATGGCACTGGGGATGCCTGACGAAGAAGTGGGTGAAATTGCCAAGCAGCTGTGGAGATTCTCTGCGCGCAAATTCCGTGAAGCCCTGGTGGAGAAGCCGGAGCTTCGGGATTTTGCGGGGCGGGTGGAACGAGGAGCCCTGGAGGAGAACCAGCAGCTGGATTTGCTGGTGGATCTTACAGAAAGGCTGGATCGCTTGCCCCGGCATATTTCCATGCACCCTTGCGGAGTGATTTTGGGAGATGCCACCCTCCTGGATAGAACTCCGGTCCAACCCAGCGGTTTGGGTCTGCCCATGAGCCAGTTCGATAAACACGATATGGACCCCATGGGCATGCTAAAGCTGGATGTCCTGGGAGTGCGCATGCAAAGTGCCATGGCCTTTGCGGTCCGGGAAGTGATTCGGCTTCATCCTTCCAAAGCTGAGGTTGTCGCAGCGGGTAAGCACCCCGTGGAGCCGGGCGGGAATGGTCCCGACTACATTGCTCATGACGGCAGGATTGACCTCAATGCCGTCCCTTTCGACGATCAGGCCACCTTTGAGCTGATACGTAGTACCCACACACTTGGTTGCTTCCAGATCGAGTCCCCGGGGCAGCGTGAACTCATTGGAAAGATGGCTCCCCGGGAATTCAATGACCTCATCATCGATATCTCTCTTTTCCGGCCTGGACCCATGAAGTCGGACATGGTGCGGCCCTTCCTGGAGCATCGCCATGGGTTTGCTCCTGAGATTTACCCCCACCCGGACCTCAAGCCAGTTCTCCAGGAAACGCACGGGGTCACGGTTTTCCATGAGCAGATTTTGAAAACCTTCCACGTTATGACCAATTGCGGCTTGGACAGGGCCGACGAATTTCGTCGAGCCCTGGGCGACGAAGTACATGAGCCGGGAGTAGAAAAGTACTTCCGACGGGAAGCAACCAAAAAATACCCTCCAGAAGTGGTGGATAAAGTTTGGGGGACCCTGAAAGCCTTCGGTAGTTTTGGCTTCTGCAAAGCCCACGGTGCTGCATTTGCCGTACCTACCTATCAGTCAGCCTGGCTCAAGGCCCATCATCCCGAGGCCTTTCTTGCCGGATTGTGGGAACACGATCCCGGGATGTATCCCAAACGGCTGCTGGTCGCTGAAGCGCGCAGGCTGGGGATCCCCATCCTGCCTTTGGATATCAACAGGAGCAAGTCTGAATACAGGGTGGAGAAAATCCATCATGGCTCGGATCAGGGCAAGCTGGGTATCCGCTTGAGCCTGACTGGTATTTACGGGCTTTCAGGAGTGGAACTCAAGAGGATCGTTGCCGGGCAACCTTTCGATTCCCTGGCAGACCTGAGGGCGCGGGCGCGGGTCAGTAAACCGAACATCAAAAGACTGGCCCAGCTGGGCGCCTTTGATGCTTTGCATAAGGACTCCGGAGGAACTGCGAACCGTGCTGACCTTGTGCACCATCTGCAAGCGCTCCAAAGCGGCCCCTCCAAGAAAGCCCCCGATGTCATAGAAGGGCAGCTGTCCTTTGCGCTGGGCGATGTCGAACTGAGAAACATTGCCCCAGAGCTTCCTGAGCCAACCATGGTGGATAACGTCAGGGCAGAACTTGATCTCATGGCGGTGGATGTCAGCGAACATCTGATGGAAAGTCATCGGCCACTCCTGGACAAATTGGGGGTCACCACGGCAGACAAGCTTCTGGGCTTGCGCAACGGGACCGAAGTCCTGGTAGCAGGGGTCCGAATTGCCACTCAAACCCCGCCCATGCGTGGCGGGCGTCGCGTTGTCTTCATCAGCATCGATGACGGTACTGGCTGCGTGGATTCGGTCTTCTTCCATGAGGCTCAGGAAGACTCCGGGCCTCTGTTGTTTGGTACCCGCCTCTTGCTCATCCGGGGGACCACCAGAAGGACCGGCCCCAAAGGAATCAGCCTCAGTGCCAGCAAAGCCTGGGACCTCAGCCGTCCGGAAGCGTTGCCTTATGCCGAGCTTCTCCCCGCCGAAACCGGGCTACCTGATGGATACACCCACCATGGGCCGCTCCACGGTATTTCCAGGAACCTTGCCATTACTGGTCTGGGAAGCTGAAACCTTGGCACAACCCTGCCTTGAGTAGCCTGATTTAGCCCCGGCGCGCTGCTTTGGCCACCTTCGCTGCAGCGGATACGATTGACGGTGGCTGGCTGTGGTCCCCGTACGCCACAAGCTATGAAGCCTTAACTATGAATAGGAGACACCCGTGTCAGATGCCCAACAGATCACCCTCATCGTCGATGGCGAAGAGACCAAGGTGACGGAAGGGACTACCGGCGCGGAACTCTTCTTCGAGCGCCGCGACGTCGTTGTAGCCCGTGTCAATGGTGTACTCAAGGACCTTGACCAGGTCCTCACCGAGGGTGCAAACGTCGAGGGCGTCACCATCGATTCCCCTGATGGACTCAACGTTCTTCGCCATTCCACGGCCCATGTCATGGCACAGGCTGTGCAGCAGTTGCGCCCCGACGCCAAGCTCGGCATCGGTCCCTACATCACTGACGGCTTCTACTTCGACTTCGACGTTGCTGATCCGTTTACCCCGGAAGACCTGCGCACGCTGGAAAAGATGATGCAAAAAATCATCAACCAGAACCAGAAATTCGTTCGCCGTGTTGTCACTGAAGACGAAGCCCGCGTGGCGATGGCCAATGAGCCCTACAAGCTTGAGTTGCTGGGCAAGAAGAACGATGCAAGCGACGCCGCTGAGGGCGTCAACGTTGAGGTCGGTGCCGGCGACATCACGATTTACGACAATGTGGATCGCAAGAGCGGCGAGAGCATCTGGTGCGATCTTTGCCGCGGACCGCACCTGCAGAACACCAAAATCATCGCCAACGCCTTCGCGTTGACCCGCTCTTCAGCTGCGTACTGGTTGGGCAACCAGAACAACCAGCAACTGCAGCGCATTTACGGCACGGCGTGGCCCACCAAGGAAGCCCTCAAGGCATACCAGGAACGCATCGCCGAAGCAGAGCGACGCGACCACCGCAAGCTCGGCGTGGAACTTGACCTCTTTTCCTTCCCCGACGAACTGGGCTCGGGCCTTCCTGTCTTCCACCCCAAGGGCGGAATCATCCGCAAGGCCATGGAGGATTACTCCCGCCAGCGCCACGTGGACGCCGGATACGAGTTCGTCTACACACCCCACATCACCAAAGGCCACCTCTATGAGGTCTCCGGCCACCTTGACTGGTACAAGGACGGCATGTTCCCGGCGATGCAGGTGGACGCCGAATTCAACGAAGACGGCACAGTGCGGAAGCCGGCGCAAGATTACTACCTGAAGCCGATGAACTGCCCCATGCATAACCTGATCTTCCGCTCCCGGGGGCGCTCTTACCGCGAACTTCCGCTGCGCCTGTTCGAATTCGGATCGGTGTACCGCTACGAGAAGTCCGGCGTTGTGCACGGGCTGACCCGCGTCCGCGGCATGACACAGGACGACGCCCACATCTACTGCACCCGCGAGCAGATGAAGGACGAGCTCACCACCACGCTGAATTTCGTTCTGGGCCTGCTCAAGGACTACGGGCTGGATGATTTCTACTTGGAGCTTTCCACCAAGAACGAAGAGAAGTTCGTTGGCGACGACGCTGCGTGGGAGGAAGCCACGCGCACTCTTTCCGAGGTCGCCGCAGCCTCGGGTCTGGAACTCGTTCCGGATCCGGGTGGAGCAGCATTCTATGGCCCCAAGATCTCCGTCCAGGCAAAGGATGCCCTTGGCAGGACCTGGCAGATGTCCACCATTCAACTGGACTTCAACCTGCCGGAGCGCTTCGAACTGGAGTACCAGGCGGCCGACGGCACACGCCAGCGGCCTGTCATGATCCACCGGGCACTGTTCGGTTCGGTGGAACGCTTCATGGGTGTGCTCACCGAGCACTACGCCGGAGCGTTCCCGGCTTGGCTCGCTCCTGTCCAGGTAGTGGGCATTCCTGTGGCCGAGACCTTCAATGACTACATGTTCGACGTCGTCGGCCAACTCAAGGCAGCGGGCATCCGTGCCGAGGTGGACATCTCCTCTGACCGGTTCCCCAAGAAAATTCGTACAGCCAGCAAGGACAAGATCCCGTTCGTCCTGATTGCCGGCGGTGAGGACGCCGAGGCAGGTGCCGTGTCATTCCGCTTCCGGGATGGCAGCCAGGACAACGGCGTGCCCGTGGCCGAGGCGGTCCGCAGGATCGTTGACGCCGTCAAGAACCGCGAGAGCTGACGGAACGGACACATAGACGGTGCAGGAGAACACAGGCGCGGCAGCTGGCCTTCCGGGTGACGCCGACGTAACCGATGACTTCGGATTGGCCGGCGTACCGGACGCGTTTCAGCGCCTGTGGACTCCACACCGGATGGCTTACATCAAGGGCGGGCAGGATCAATTCAAGAACAAGGACGACTGCCCGTTCTGTGTAGGACCCACGCGCTCAGATGAGGAATCCCTGATCGTCCACCGCGGGCGGACCTGTTACGTCGTCCTGAACCTGTTCCCCTACAACCCGGGTCATCTCTTGATCTGCCCCTACCGGCACGTTCCCGATTACACAGACATCACCGTGGAAGAAACCGCCGAGTTCGCCGACCTTACTCAGACGGCTATGCGCGTGTTACGGAAGGTTTCAAATCCGAGCGGCTTCAACCTGGGCATGAACCAAGGGGTGACAGGGGGTGCCGGCATCGCCGCGCATCTGCACCAGCACGTGGTTCCTCGGTGGGGCGGGGACGGAAACTTCTTCCCGATCATCGCACAGACCAAGGCCATCACGCAGACACTCGATGAGGTCCGCAAGCTTGTGGCTGAAGCCTGGCCGGGGGAGTCGAATGCTCAATAGGCATGCGCGCGGCTTCTTCACTTCACTTTTTACTCCTTTAGCGCGTTGGCTCCTGAGGATCGGTGTGTCTCCGGACGCCGTGACTATTGCCGGGACCCTAGGGGTGATTTTGGGCGGACTCGTCCTCTACCCGCTGGGCTTCCTATGGTGGGGCTCTGTGGTGGTCGCCTTCTTCGCCTTCTCGGACGTTGTAGACGGCATCATGGCGAGGCTGCAGGGCCGCAGCGGTGGCTGGGGTAATTTTCTGGATTCCACCCTGGACAGGCTCGCCGATGGTGCGATCTTTGCAGGCCTCACCATCTGGTATTTCACCGGAGGTGAAGATCCTGCTATTGGTACTGCCGCCGTCATCTGCCTGGTACTCGGCATGGTTGTTTCCTATGCCCGGGCTAAAGCCGAGTCCTTGGGGTACCAGGCGAGCGTGGGAATCGCCGAACGCGCGGAACGTTTGGCATCAGTGTTGCTCATCACCGGGCTTACGGGATTGGGCCTCCCACCGGTGGTGTTATTCGGGACCCTGGTGCTCCTGGCCCTGGCGAGTGTCATCACCATTGTTCAGCGCATGTCCACCGTCCGGCGGCAAGCCATGGCCGAAGCCGATGGAACTGCGCCGGCGTAAAGGCCAGAGAACCATAGCTCACGTGTGGAACTGGCAACCGACCAGAGTCGCTCGGCCGCAGTTGTGCACTTGACCTACCACAGCCCGTTTTGTTGCCCTCCAAGGTGGTAATGAATGTACTGCCAGCATGCAAGGTGCGACTACTATTACTAGTACTTGGTCACCTTGACCTGAAACCCGGTGTGCGCTGATTGCGGTCGTGTGGCTGCGCGTGCCTCCGGCAAAAAGGTCGTTTATCTACCCATAGGGGTTTTTGTGTCTACACCAGATGTAAGCAACGAAGCCGGTTCGTCCGCGAACAGCGTCACGGGCAGCAGCCGCGTTAAGCGGGGCATGGCGGAGATGCTCAAGGGCGGCGTCATCATGGACGTCGTTAACGTCGAGCAGGCCCGCATCGCCGAAGATGCCGGTGCCGTGGCCGTCATGGCTCTCGAGCGTGTCCCGGCCGATATCCGCGCCCAGGGCGGCGTGTCCCGCATGTCCGATCCGGACATGATCGATGCGATCATCGCCGCCGTGTCCATCCCGGTCATGGCCAAGGCCCGCATCGGCCACTTCGTCGAAGCCCAGGTCCTGCAGTCACTCGGTGTTGACTACATCGACGAGTCCGAGGTCCTGACCCCGGCCGACTACATCAACCACATCGACAAGTGGAACTTCACCGTTCCCTTCGTTTGTGGTGCCACAAACCTTGGTGAGGCCCTGCGCCGCATCAACGAGGGCGCGGCCATGATCCGTTCCAAGGGCGAAGCCGGCACCGGCGATGTTTCCAACGCCACCGGGCACATGCGCAAGATCCGCTCCGAGATCGCCAAACTCGCCGCCCTGCCCGAGGACGAGCTGTACGTTGCGGCCAAGGAACTGCAGGCCCCGTACGAGCTGGTCAAGGAAGTTGCCGCCACCGGCAAGCTGCCCGTGGTGCTGTTCACCGCTGGTGGCATCGCGACCCCGGCTGATGCTGCGATGATGATGCAGCTCGGCGCGGACGGTGTGTTCGTCGGTTCCGGTATCTTCAAGTCCGGCAACCCGGCAGAGCGCGCCGCCGCCGTCGTGAAGGCCACCACGTTCCACGACGACCCCGACGTCATCGCCAAGGTCTCCCGCGGCCTGGGCGAAGCCATGGTCGGCATCAACGTCGACGACATCCCCCAGCCCCACCGCCTCGCAGAGCGCGGCTGGTAACCAGCTAAAGAAGTACGACGCCGGGCCGGTCACCTTCCAAGGTGACCGGCCCGGCGTCGTTCTAGTCCAGTCCGCGGCGCTTCAGGAGGGGTTCCAGCTCTGCGTCGCGGCCCCGGAAGGCGCGGAACGACTCCAGGGGATCGCGGCTGTTGCCCCGGGAAAGCAGCTCTGATCGGAAGTGATCGCCGTTCGCGCGTGTGAGGCCACCGTGTTCCTTGAATCACTCCACAGTGTCGGCGTCCAGCACCTCGCTCCAAATGTAGGAGTAGTAGCCCGCTGCATACCCCGCACCGGCGAAGATATGTTGGAAATACCCGGTGCGGTACCGCGGCGGGATCAGCGGGTGCACGATCGCCGCATCAGCCAGCGCCTTGGTTTCGAAGGCGAGAACGTCCTGCGGAACTTCGGACTCGGACAGCACGTGCCAGGCCACGTCCAGAAGTGCGGCCCCGAGGTATTCGGTAGTCGCAAACCCTTCTCCCCATAGCAATGACTCGTTGAGATTGTCCACGGTGTCATGGGGGAGTGCCTCCCCCGTGGAATAGTGGCGAGCATAGTTGGCCAGGACCTCGGGCCACATGATCCACATTTCGTTGACCTGGGACGGATACTCCACAAAGTCCCGTGGTACGGACGTCCCGGAGAACCGCGGATAGGTCACGTCGGAAAACAGGCCGTGCAGCGCGTGGCCGAACTCATGGAAAACTGTACGAACTTCGTCCAAGGACAAGAGCGTGGGCTCACCCGGTGCCGGTTTGGTGATGTTGAGGTTGTTGATCACCACGGAACGGGTTCCCAGCAGGCTGGATTGTTCTACTAGGGAATTCATCCAGGCACCTCCGCGCTTTGACTCACGGGTGTAGTAGTCGCCCAGGAACAGGCCGAGCCCGCTGCCGTCTTCATGTCGGACCTCCCAGACGCGGACGTCAGGGTGATAGCCTTCCAAATCATCGCGCTCATGGAAAGTCACCCCGAAGAGTTGTGTCGCAGCATGGAATACTCCGTCGTTGAGCACAGCGTCGAGGCTGAAGAAGGGGCGGAGAGCCTGTTCATCTACCTTAAACTTTTCCTTGCGAACCCGCGCAGAGTAGTACGCCCAATCCCACGGCTCAAGTTCGTGGCCGGCGACTTCCGCTAAAGCCTCCGCCTCCGATTCGGCATTCCTCACGGCTGCGGGGGCCAGCCGAGCCAGCATTGCCTTGACCTCACTGAACCCGGGTGCCGTCTGCTGGTCAATCACCAGCTCAGCAAAGTTGGCAAATCCCAAGAGCGCCGCCTTCTCAGCCCGCAACCGGGCAGTGGCCTTCACCAGGTCACGAACGTCCAAGGCGCCGCCATCGGTGCCGCGTGCCAGGGATGCTTCGTAAAGCCGACGGCGGATGGCCCGGTTTTCCAAGGACGCCAAAGCGGGTTGGTTGCTGGGCTGGATCAGGGTCAGTAAGTACTTGCCGTCATGCCCTGCATTCCTGGCTGCTTCCGCGGCGCCGGTGATCGCTTCAGCCGGCAGCCCTGCCAGCTCCTCGGCGTCGTTCAGGAGAAGGGCGGCAGACTTCATGGCCTCTTTGACGCGTTGGCCAAATTCAGTGCCCAATCGTGAGAGCTCGGCGTTGACTTCACGCAGGCGGTGTTGTCCGGCGGCATCGAGCTGGATGCCTGACTGCCGGAACTCTTTGAGGTACTCCTGCACCAGCCGGGACGACTCCGCATCCAATCCTGCTGTGTCGATTGCGGCGAATCGCTCATAGAGTCCGCGATTCAGGTAAACCGCGTCTTGATGTGCTGACAGTTTGGGGGACAGCTCTGTTTCCAGCGCTTTGATGGCGTCCGAAGCGTCGGCGGAAACCAGTGTGAAGAAGGCTGCGGCAGCCCTGCTGAGCAGTTGTCCTGACCGTTCCATGGCCACGGCTGTGTTTTCCAGGGTGGCGGGCGCCGGGTTGTTCGTGATGCTGGCGATTTCATCCAGATGTGCGCTCAAACCCTCCTCTACGGCCTGGGAGTAATGCTCGGCCGAAATGCCGGCGAAGGGCGGAAGCCCATAGGGCAGAGGGCTGGGGCCTAAGAGTGGGTTGGTCATGAAGTGACTCTTTCACGTAAGAATCGTGTCCTCAAGAGCGGCACGCCCGGATACGTCGGGCCAGCGCCGTAGGATGAAATTCATGGGCAAGATCACATTTTCCATGGGACGGTTCCGTACTCACCGGTCGGCACTCGTGGTGAGCGGTATAGCTCTAGCCCTGTCCCTGAGCGCCTGCGGTGTTCTTGCAGAAAACGATGACGCTGAACGCAGCACCGGCGCCTCGGCCCCTGCTGCCCAGACACCCAGTCCGACGCGCACTCCGGCACCAAACCCCACCCCGGGCAAAGGCCCCGCCTGTCCGGAGCTCCGCTGCACCTCCATCACGGTGACAGGTGACATGCTGGTTCATACCCAGCTCTGGCAACAAGCGAGAGCTGACGCAGCTGTGGCGGGTCAGCCCGGCTACACTTTCGTCCCGCTTCTCGAAGGACAACGACGCTACATTCGCAACAGCGACCTCGCCATTTGCCACCAGGAAACACCCGTGGCTGGTCCGGAAGGGCCGTTCTCTGCCTACCCGTCCTTCAACGTACCGCCGCAAATCATTACGGCCTCAAAGGATGTTGGATACAAGGCCTGCACGACGGCCAGCAATCACACCATTGACCGCGGCACCGAAGGTTTGCTCCGGACGCTGGACGCCCTGGACGCAGCGGGCCTAAAGCACACCGGTTCCTACCGGACGGAGGCGGCATCCAAGGAGATACTCATGCTCCAGACGGACGCAGCCAAAGTGGCCGTGATTATTGGAACGTATGGCCACAATGGTCAGATCCCGGAATACCCGTGGCTGGTTGACGAGCTGGATCCGGCGGCCATGATCGCGAAGGCAAAACAAGCCAAGGCCCTTGGGGCCGACATCGTCCTGGGAGTCATGCACGCCGGCGACGAGTACGCCAGCGAAGCCAATGCCCAGCAGCAGGAGGTTGCGCACGCGTTGGTGGACAGCGGCCAGTTCACCATGATCTACGGCCACCACACGCACTCGGTGCTGCCGATCGAGAACTACAAAGGCACGTGGATTGTGTACGGGCTCGGCAATGGTGTCACTGAATTGTCACCGTGGTACGTCTTGAACAACGAAGGATTGTTGGTCAGGGCACAATTCAGTCGAAACACCTCAGGTGTATGGACTGCTTCTGACCTCGCATGGGCCCCCTCGGTTATTGTTCGGGACCCCTATCGATGGTGTTCCGTAGCCAGCGACTCACCACAAGGAGTCTGCGCGACCCCTGCGGCCGATGCCGCAACCCACCAGCGAACTAAAGCGGTTGTAGAGTCCATGGGAGCAGCCACCGCGGGAGCGCACGAACTGCTGATCACCAAGGAAAAGTAGCGGCTACCGCGGCCGGCGGGCGGCGTGTTCGCGCGCAAGGCGGGCGTAACCGTCGTCGGGCTTTCCTGGCACGAAACTGCCGAACTTACGTTCGGCTGCTGTGCGGATCAGGAAGTCCGCAATGGCCGGGTTCTTTGGGAGCAACGAACCGTGCAGGTAGCTCGCTACAACATTGTTGTAACGGGCGCCCTCGTGCCCGTCCTTGCTGTTGTTGCCTGCGCCTTTTGTCACCGTGCCCAATGGCTCGACGCCGGGCCCCAACGTAGTCTGCCCACTGTGGTTCTCATAGCCAAGGATGTCGCCGAACTCAGTGGACTTCATGGTCACGTTGCCAATGAGGCGCTCGTCAGTACCATGGGTTTCCACGTCCAGGATGCCGATGCCCGGAATGACCGGGCCCGTGCTGGTCTTGAAGAACTTCCCGAAAAGCTGGTATAGCCCACAGATCACCAGCATGGGAGCGCCTTCGTCCGCCAGCTTCTTCAGCTGGCCGGCACGCGATTGGAGGTCGTCCTGGATCACCAGCTGGCCGCTGTCCTGCCCGCCTCCGCCCACAATGATGTCGACGTCGTCCGGAAAGTCGTCGCCCACGTTGTACTCGAGAAGCTCCGGAGTGTAGCCATGCCACTTGATCCGTTGTTTCAGGACCAGGGCGTTGCCCCAGTCACCGTAGATGTTCATTTCGCGCGGGTAGAGCTGGAGAACGCGGATGGTCCCCTTGCTGGGCTGTACTTCCGGCGTTGCGTGCGGCGTGGGCTGTACGTCCGAGGTCATGAGACCACCTCAACTATGGTGATTTTGGCCAGTTCGCGGCGAATGGCGAGCATGGAAGTGTAGGTACAGAAAACGCGCTTTGGCTTACCTCGCGAGCCGTCGATGAACGTTCGCAGGGCGGCCGTGATGTCCGGTTCGACCACTCCGAAGTGAACATCGTCATACTGGAGACGCAGCGCCATGTCGTAGGCGCGAACGCCGGTGAGGACCTCCACGCCATCTTCGCGCAGGGAGTCGAATTCAACGTCCCACAGCCAGGACATGTCCCTGCCGTCGGCGTAGTTGTCGTTGATGGCGATCATGGTGGCGTAGCCGCCGGCGGGGAAGGACTTCAGCCCGAGACGGAAACCGCTGGGATTCTTCACGAGCACCAGCTCCAGAGGCTGTCCGTCCACGGTGAGGCTCTCACCACGGCCGAACGCGGGAGCAACTTCTCCCAAAGCCTTCACGAGCTTAGGTGTATCAACGGGCCCGGTTCCCAAGACGGACCTCGCCAGGGACAAAGCCGCCGCTGCATTGAAGATGTTGTACACGCCGCGTAGTTTCATCGTTGTGGTGACGGTTTCGCCGTCGAACTCAAAGTCGGCGTCCTGGGCTCCAACGCGTCGGAGTACGACGTCGGCCGCCGGCAGATCTACATCCTCACCTGTTTCAGCGGCAACGGAAGTGCCCGAAGGGGACGGGCCGATTGCCGTTGTGCGCATTTCGTCGTCGTTGGGGAAGGTGCTGCGCAAGGATTCGTCGAGGCCGAAGTATCGGACTTCGGGGTGGTGGACGGCATCGAGGGTATTGATGGCGTTGGCAATCCGGGCGACGCGTGGGTCTTCCCGGTTGAGGACAACTGTGCCGGTGGTCTTGGATGCGATGTGCTCCAGTAGCCGGGCGGTCTTGTCAATTTCCCCGAAGCGGTCCAATTGGTCGCGGAGGACATTCAACAGGAGGCTGTACCGCGGCTGAACTTTGTTGACGAAGTGCACGGCATGGGCTTCGTCCAATTCCAGAATGGCAATGTCTGCGTCCAGCCGACCGCGCCAGTCCACATCACCCAGGAGCGAAGCGGCCACCCCACGGGTGAAGTTGCTGCCACTGCGGTTGGTGAAGACTTTCAGGCCTTGGCTTTCAAGGAGTTCCACCACCATCTTGGTGGTGGTGGTCTTGCCGTTGGTGCCGCTGACCACGGCTACGCCCAGGGGGAGCGAAGCCAGCGTTCGCTGCATGAAGCCGGGATCGATTTTCTCAACCACCAAGCCGGGAAAAGCTGAGCCCCCGCCCCGGAGCCGGGACAGTGTGCGGACCAGCTTGCCGAGGGGAACGCTGAAGGAAAGCATGCTCTGTAATATATCCCAGTCAGGGCATGGAACCGGCTACCTCGCGTGTGGGCTTGGTCAACGCTGACAGCGCCATATCGCCCTGGGCCTCTATGATGGTCGAATGACCAACCCCCTTTCTGACGCTTCGTCGCGCGTGGGTTCAGGACTCCGGATCGGCGTGCTGGCTCTTCAGGGCGATTTCCGCGAGCATATCCACGCTGTAGAGGCCGCTGGCGCCACCGGCGTGGGTATACGCCGCCCGTCAGAGCTTGACGACATTGACGGCTTGATCATCCCCGGCGGCGAATCAACCACCATTGACAAGCTCTCCCGGATTTTCGAAGTCCGTGATCCACTTCAAAAGCGGATCGCGGACGGCCTGCCGGTCTACGGCTCCTGTGCCGGCATGATCCTGTTGGCCGATGAAATCGCGGACCCTGCAACTGACCTGCACGGAAATCCGCAGCAGACCTTTGGTGGGCTGGATATCACCGTGCGCAGGAATGCCTTTGGCCGCCAGCGGGAGTCCTTCGAGACCGACCTGGATTTCAGGGGGCTTGAATTCAGCGCAGGGGAGTCCGGTGTGGATCCCGTTCACGCTGTATTTATCCGGGGCCCCTGGGTGGAACGCGTAGGTCCGGGCGTGGAAGTCCTTGCCCAGGTTGACCCCGACCACGCCAGCCACACGGCTACTTTGCATGGAGTGGCTAGAATTGTTGCAGTGCGTTCCGGTCAACTACTGGCCACCTCCTTCCATCCGGAAGTGACGGGAGAGAAACGCGTGCATGAACTCTTTATTCGAATGATCAGAGGAGAAGCGTAAAGCATGTCAGGCCACTCCAAATGGGCGACCACCAAGCACAAGAAAGCCATCATTGACGGCAGGCGTGCAAAGTCGTTCGCAAAACTGATCAAGAACATCGAAGTTGCTGCCCGCATGGGTGGTCCGGACCTCGCCGGCAACCCGGGACTTGAACTTGCCGTCACGAAGGCCAAGAAGACGTCGGTTCCCAATGACAACATCGACCGCGCCATCAAACGCGGCGCTGGCCTCACCGGCGAAGTGGTGGACTACACGGAGATCATGTACGAGGCTCGTGGTCCCCAGGGTTCGGCCTTGTTGATCGAATGTCTGACGGACAACAAGAACCGCGCTGCGTCCGAGGTGCGCCTTGCAATCTCCCGCAACGGCGGCACTATCGCCGATCCCGGTTCCGTGAGCTACCTCTTCGCCCGCAAGGGTGTTGTGGTCCTGCCCAAGAACGGCCTCAGCGAGGACGACATCCTGATGGCGGTCCTCGATGCCGGAGCCGAAGAAGTCAAAGACAGCGGAGAGAACTGGGAAATCCACTCCGAACCCTCTGATCTTCAGGCCATCCGCGACGCCCTGAAAGAAGCGGGCATCGAATACGAGACAGATGAAGCCGAGTTCGTTCCCTCCATGCAGGTGGAACTGGATGTCGACGGCGCCAAGAAGTTCATGAAACTCGTGGATGCCCTGGAAGATCTTGACGATGTCCAGAACGTCTACAGCAATGCGGACCTCAGCGAGGAAGTCCAGGCTGCCCTCGACGCCGAATAGCCGGCCACGGCGCAGCGCGTCATTTTGACATTTAGCAGCTTCACAGCCACCAGGAAGGCCCGGACTTGACTCTTCGCGTATTGGGAGTCGATCCGGGCCTCACCCGTTGCGGTATAGGTGTGGTGGACATTGAAAAGAACCGCAGGGCCACCATGGTGGCCGTTGGAGTAGTGGGGACCTCTGCTGAGCTCACTCTGGATAAGCGCCTGCTGGTCATTGCCCAAGCCATTGATGAATGGCTGGACCTGCATCAGCCGGACGTCGTCGCCGTCGAGCGTGTTTTCTCGCAGATGAACGTCAGCACGGTCATGGGTGTGGCCCAGGCTTCGGGCGTCGTCATCGCTGCGGCCGCACGCCGTGGCATCCCCGTCGCGTTACACACACCGTCGGAGGTCAAAGCCGCGGTAACAGGCAGCGGCACGGCCAATAAGGATGCAGTGACCAAGCTCGTTACCAAGATCCTGCGCCTGGATGCTCCACCGAAGCCTGCTGATGCTGCGGACGCTCTTGCGCTTGCCCTGACCCATGCATGGCGCGCAGGTAGTGGAATGGGTTCAGCTACCGGCGCGAACGGTAAGGGCGGTCTCACTCCCGCCCAAAAAGCATGGGCTGACGCGGAAGCAAAAGCGCGCCGCACACGGTGATTGTCGGCTCGCCTTGCTAGGGTATTCGTAGATATGTTCGGATAGTCCGCTTTGGCCGCAGTATTAACACAGTATTGCGGCAATGGAGCAGGCAGTATTTCAGGAGCCGGGTCTTGATCAGTTTTCTCCGTGGAACGGTAGCCCACGTTGGTTTGTCCACCGCTGTCATCGACCTCAACGGTGCGGGAATGAGTGTCTTTGCCACGCCGCAGACCTTGAGCCACCTCAAGACAGGAACAGAAGCCAAGCTCTTCACGTCCATGATCGTCCGTGAAGATTCCCTGACACTGTTCGGCTTCGCCGACGACGACGAACGGGAAGTCTTCGATGTCCTGCTCAGCGTCAGCGGGGTAGGGCCACGTCTGGCCTTGGCCGTCCTTGCCGTGCATGAACCGGAGGCCATCCGGGTGGCGGCGCACACTGGAGACAGCAAGACCTTTACCAAGGTGCCGGGAATCGGTCCCAAGGTGGCCGGCCGGATTGTCCTTGAGCTCGCCGGTAAGTTGGTTCCCCACGGAACCGGCACAGGCACTGCGCCCGCCGCTGCCCCAAACGCCGAATGGAAGCCGCAGGTTGTCGCAGCCATGACCAGCTTGGGCTGGTCCGAGAAGGACGCCAACGGCAGCATCGACAAAGCAATGGCCGACTCCCCGGAACTCGTGGACGCAGGAAACGTGGCCCAAATCCTCCGGGCAACGCTGCGTTGGTTGGGTCAGGATGGGGCGCGCGCAGGCAATCGTGTAGGCAGCCGTGGCTGAGCAGTCACTCGTCAGCGGGGGAGAGGAACCGGAAGAGCGGGTCATTGAAGCCGCACTCCGGCCCAAGAACCTGCACGATTTCGTGGGACAGCATCGGGTCCGCAAACAACTGGCATTGGTACTCGAGGCATCCAAAATGCGTGGCCGCAGCGCCGATCACGTGCTGATGTCAGGGCCGCCAGGACTAGGCAAGACAACCCTTGCCATGATCATCGCAGCGGAAATGAACGCGCCGTTGCGTATCAGCAGCGGCCCGGCCATCCAGCACGCGGGAGATCTTGCCGCCATCCTTTCCTCCCTATCGGAGGGGGAGGTCCTTTTCCTCGACGAAATACACCGCATGTCCAGGCCGGCGGAAGAAATGCTGTACATGGCCATGGAGGACTTCCGCGTGGACATTGTGGTGGGCAAGGGCGCTGGTGCAACCGCCATTCCTTTGGAACTGCCACCTTTCACCTTGGTGGGCGCAACAACCCGAGCTGGGCTTCTTCCGGGGCCTCTGAGGGATCGATTCGGATTCACCGGGCACCTTGAGTTCTACTCCGTCGCCGAACTCGAGCTCGTCCTGCGGCGCTCCGCGGGCCTACTGGACCTGAAGGTCAACTCTGCGGGCTTTACGGAGATAGCGGGCCGGTCCCGGGGAACGCCACGTATCGCCAACAGACTGCTTCGCCGTGTCCGTGACTGGGCGCTGGTTCATGGCATTGAGCAGATTGATGCACGTTCAGCTTCAGCGGCTCTGGATATGTATGAAGTAGACGAGCGTGGATTGGACAGGCTTGACCGGTCCGTTCTTGAAGCCCTGATCACCAAGTTCAACGGCGGTCCAGTGGGATTGTCCACTTTGGCTATCGCCGTGGGGGAAGAGCCCGAGACGGTGGAGACCGTGGCTGAGCCGTTCCTGGTCCGTGAGGGTCTTTTGGGACGCACTCCGCGGGGCCGGATCGCGATGGCGTCCGCCTGGACGCACCTTGGCTACGCCGTCCCGGCCGGGGTGTTCGGTCAGGAGACACTGGCACTGTTTGGTGAGGATGAAAACCACGCCGAAAGCGTGGATACCGTGGGTTAACACCCTCTGTTCAGCTTTTCCCACTAGACTGGTATGACGCTCGGCACGTTCGAGTCCTTGATCCATGCCCGCTCTGCGGATCTGCCAGGGACGTTGCCGTGAACCAAAACGTAAGTACAGAACGGAACTTCCCTGTGGATCCAATGACCATATTGCTGTTCGTCATGTTGGGACTCTTTGTCTTCATGATGTTCCGCCGCAACAAGAAGACCCAGCAGCAGCAGGCTGAGATGCAGTCAAAGTTCGCTCCCGGGGTTGACGTCATGACCAGCTTCGGTCTCTTTGGCCGCATCGTGTCCATCGACGAAGCCGAGAACAAAGTCGTGATTGAGCTTTCGCCGGGTAACCAGGCAACGGTTCACCGTCAGGCTGTCACCAAGGTGGTCGAGACCACCCCCGAGGAAGCGCCCGTTGTTCCGGATGATGCGTCATCCCTGACCGCCGCGCAGACGGAAGCTCCTGCCGCCGTCGAGACCCCGGAAGAAACCATCGCGCGCCTCAACAAAGAGGACAAGAAGGACAACTAGCACCGTCAGTCGCGGCGACACCGCGCAAGGCAACTTCTACGGCAGCGGAGAGCCGCCGGCAGACGCTTACCAGCGTCGGCCGGCGGCTGTCCGGCGATAACAGGAAGATCGATAATGGCACGGACCGGCCCCAAAAACTCAGCCCGCAGGGTGCTGACCTGGCTTGGAGCAATTTTCGTTGTATTAACCGCTGTCCTGGCTGGCGGAGTAGTGACTGGCAACGCCAGTTGGGCTCCCAAGCTCGCTCTGGACCTCGAAGGCGGAACCCAGATGATTCTGGCCCCCCGGGTAGAGGGTTCCAGCGAGATCAATGAGGAGCAACTCAACCAGGCAGTAGCCATCATCCGGCAGCGTGTGGATGGCTCCGGTGTTGCCGAAGCTGAAATTAGCACCCAGTCCGGCCGGAACGTTGTGGTCAGTCTTCCGGGTACGCCTTCCAAGGAGACCCGCGACCTCATTCAAGCTTCGGCTGACATGAACTTCCGCCCAGTCATCACTTATGGCGACCCGGCAGCCGTTCCTGCGGAGCAGCGCACACCTGAGGACCAGCTTCCCAAGCCCACGGCGGAGCCGGCGAATGCCAGCGACATCAACTGGGTCACCGCGGACATTGTCCGGGAATTCGAAGCGCTTGACTGTGTGAACCCGTCACCGGAAAAACGTGATCGTTCGGATCCCGCCAAACCGCTGGTCACCTGCGAGGCAGCCACGGACAAGACTCCGGCAATCAAGTACATCCTTGGGCCCGTGGAGGTCAAAGGCCAGGACATCAGCGATTCCACTTTTACCCAGGTTCAGGGCGCTCAGGGCTCCGTGACCAATTCCTGGGGCGTGAACATCGTGTTCAACGCGGATGCAACCGCAAAGTTCAAAGCAGTCACCGAACGCCTCAACCAGTTCTACGCTGCGGCGCAGGCCCAGGGTACTGATGATCCAAAGTCACAGTTCGCCATTGTCCTGGACGACAAAGTTCTTTCCGCCCCGCGCGCCTTGGCTGTGATCACTGATGGAAAGCCCCAGATCACTGGTAACTTCACCCAGGCGTCGGCAAAGGCCCTCTCCGATCAACTCCGCTACGGCGCCCTGCCCATCAGCTTTGAGATCCAGTCACAAGAGCAGATCTCCGCGACGCTGGGTGGCGACCAGCTTCGCCTCGGCTTGCTTGCAGGGATGATCGGCCTGTTGCTTGTTGTTGTCTACTCGCTCTTCCAATACCGTGCCCTTGGGCTCGTGACCATCGCATCCCTTGTGGTGGCGGGTGTGCTGACCTATCTGGCGATCGCCATCCTCGGGTGGACGGAAAACTACCGTCTGTCCCTGGCCGGTGTGGCTGGTCTGATTGTGGCCATCGGCCAGACCGCGGACTCGTTCATTGTCTACTTCGAGCGCATCAGGGATGAACTGCGCGAGGGCCGTGGACTGGTTTCCGCTGTCGAGAACGGCTGGAAGCGTGCCAAACGGACAGTTCTGGCCTCCAAGGCCGTCAACCTCCTCGCGGCCCTGGTCCTCTACTTCGTTGCTGTTGGCAACGTCCGCGGCTTTGCCTTCACCCTTGGCCTGACCGCCCTGGCCGACCTTCTGGTGGTGTTCATGTTTACGCACCCCATGCTGCAGGTTTTGGCCCGCACCAAGTTCTTTGGTGAAGGACACCGTTTCTCCGGGCTTTCTCCCGACCGTCTCGGCGCAGTTCCGCTCTACCGTGGCGCCGGCCGGCTACGCACGCCGGACGAAAAGCCCGCTGTGGTCCGCCCGCGCAACACCGGTGCGGCTGCCGAAGCCGAACGTCGCATGACCATTGCCGAGAGGCGCCTTGCCGAGAAGGGCCAGCTCACTGGTACTTCGAACGGCACCAAGGAGGAGAAGTAATGACTACGAGCTTCGCAACCTTCGGCCATGAGCTCTACACGGGCAAGCGCTCGTACAACTTCGTAAAGTCGAAGAAGATTTGGTTCATCATCGCTGCGGTCGCCGTAGCGCTCTCCATCCTGGTTCCTGTCGCCAAGGGCGGCTTCAACCTCGGAATCGAATTCCGTGGCGGTTCCGAATTCACTGTTTCAAACGTGAGCACCACGGATGCGGCACTCGGCGAGAAGGCTGTTCATGACGTCGTGCCCGGAGCCATCCCGCGCGTTGCCAACGTGGCAGGCAACACCATGCGCATCCAAACGGACCAGTTGACCGACGACGAGACGAACCGCATCAAAGACGGTCTCACAAGCGCCTACGGGGTGACCGAGAACGAGGTAACGTCCAACTTCGTGGGACCAACCTGGGGCCAGGACGTGACGCGTCAAGCCCTTATTGGTTTGGTGGTCTTTGTTGGGTTGGCCGCTGTCCTGATGGCGCTGTACTTCCGAACCTGGAAGATGTCGCTGTCCGCACTTGTTGGCATGCTCGTCACGATGTTCACCACGGCGGGTGTCTACGCGCTGAGCGATTTTGAAGTCACGCCGTCGGCAATCATCGGGTTCCTGACCGTCCTCAGCTACTCGCTGTACGACACAGTGGTGGTCTTCGACAAGATCCGTGAAAATACCGCGGACATTTCCACGTCAACGCGCCGCACGTTCAGCGAAGAGGTCAATCTGGCTGTCAACCAAACGTTGGTCCGCTCCATCAACACCATGATGGTGGCTATCCTTCCGGTTGCGGCGATCCTCTTCATTGGGGCCGGACTCCTGGGTGCCGGCACGCTGCGGGACCTGTCCTTGGCACTGTTCGTGGGCATCCTCATCGGTACTGCCGCCACGATTTTCATCGCCGCACCGCTGTACGCTTGGCTGCGGCAGGGCGAGCCTGAACTGGTGAAGCAAGCCAAGAAGGTGGCTCACCGCAGGAATGAAGCCACAGTCCAGGTCTGAACTTAGCCCGAACAGCTAGTTGGGTTGCCTTGAGCCGGTCCCCGCATCAGTGCGGAGGCCGGCTCTTTGACTTGCCCGTGTCATCGTCATGTGCTGCCCGGTTGCAGAAGGATTCACCTGCGGGAATAGACTGGGAGAATTAAATCGCTTGTGAGGGGTACTTCTGTGGAAGAACGTGCGACGTCGGCACCACCGGCGGGCGGGGATGACAGCCGCAAAGCTGTGGCAGTTCCGGCAACGAGTGTGCCCGGACGGACTGCTGCTGCGGTTCCGGTCGATGCTCCCGGCGTGCGTCCCACCTTTCCGGGGCGGAGGGAACGCACCCGCTCCCGGCTTGCCCGCCTGACGGGCCGGGGCATTGCTCCTTACTCGCCCATTTTGGAACCACTGCTGCGTACAGTCCGGGCAAATAATCCCAAAGAGGATTTCGATCTGATCCAACGCGCCTTCGCGGTGGCAGAGCAGAGCCACCAAGGACAAAAGCGCAAGAGTGGTGATCCCTACATCACCCATCCGGTGGCAGTGGCCACCATCCTGGCTGAACTCGGTATGACAGGGACAACCCTGGCGGCTGCGTTGCTCCACGACACCGTGGAGGACACCCCGTACACACTGGCTGACCTGACACGGGACTTCGGCCCCGAAGTTGCCATGTTGGTGGACGGTGTCACCAAGCTGGACAAAGTCAGTTTCGGTGAGGCTGCCCAGTCTGAGACCGTTCGTAAGATGGTCGTGGCGATGGCCAAGGACATTCGCGTCCTGATGATCAAGCTGGCGGACCGCCTCCACAATGCGCGGACCTGGCGTTTCGTTTCCGCGGAGTCCTCATCACGCAAGGCCCGCGAAACTCTGGAGATTTTCGCACCCCTGGCGCATCGCCTGGGTATGAACACCATCAAGTGGGAACTTGAAGACCTCTCCTTCGCAGCGCTGTACCCCAAGGTGTACGAGGAAATCGTGCGAATGGTGGGCGACCGCACTCCAGAACGCGAAAAGAGCCTGAGCGTCATCCGCAACCAGATCGCTGATGACCTTCGGACCGCTCGGATCAAGGCGACCATCACAGGCCGGCCCAAGCACTACTACTCGATTTATCAGAAGATGATCGTCCGCGACAAGGACTTCGACGACATCAACGACCTCATGGGCGTGCGGGTTCTGGTGGATTCCGTGCGAGATTGTTATGCCGCGCTGGGGACTTTGCATTCACGGTGGAACCCGCTTCCGGGCCGGTTCAAGGATTACATCGCCATGCCCAAGTTCAACATGTACCAATCCCTGCATACCACCGTGATTGGCCCCGGCGGCAAGCCCGTGGAGATTCAGATCCGCACCCACGAGATGCACCGGCGTGCAGAATACGGTGTGGCAGCCCACTGGAAGTACAAGGATCAACCCAACCGGACCGCACAGGGCCCCGGCAGCCCGCGTGACGGTGACATGGGTTGGCTGCGGTCGCTGGTTGATTGGCAACAGGAGACGTCCGATCCCGGAGAATTCCTTGATTCACTTCGCTACGAGATCAACGCCCGCGAAGTCTTCGTCTTCACCCCCAAGGGCGAGGTCATGGCCCTTCCGGCCGGGTCAACTCCTGTGGACTTCGCCTACGCTGTGCACACCGAGGTGGGCCACCGAACCATCGGCGCCCGCGTCAACGGGAAGCTGGTTCCACTCAACAGCGAGCTCAACCACGGCGACTGGGTTGAGATCTTCACCTCCAAGGCAGAAGGCGCCGGCCCCAGCCAGGACTGGCAGCACTTCGTCAAATCTGCCCGTGCACGCAACAAGATTCGCCAGTGGTTCACCAAGGAACGCCGCGAAGAAGCGATTGAGCGTGGCAAGGACATGCTGACCCGGGCCATGCGCAAGCAGAACCTGCCCCTGCAGCGCCTGATGACGCACGATGCTTTGTCCGCCGTGGCAGAGGACTTCCACTACGTTGACATTTCCGGGCTGTACGCCGGCGTAGGTGACGGGCACACGTCAGCTCAGTCGGTCATGGAAAAGCTCGTTGAGCACCTGGGCGGTCATGAGACACCCGACGAAGACCTGGACGAAGTCAGTATCCCCACCCAGGTTGCGAAGTCGAAGTTCTCTGACTCCGGCGTCATTGTGCGGGGTGTGGGCGATGTCTGGGTCAAGCTGGCCCGGTGCTGCACCCCGGTACCGCCGGATCCCATTCTTGGCTTTGTGACCCGTGGTTCAGGAGTCTCTGTCCACCGGACGGACTGCACCAATGTGTCGGGTCTCCGGGACCAGCCGGACAGAATTGTTGAAGTTGAGTGGGCACCCACCCAGTCCAGTGTTTTCCTCGTGGAAATTCAGGTAGAAGCCCTGGACCGGAAGTCCCTTTTGTCGGATGTCACCCGCATTTTGTCCGAGAATCATGTCAACATCCTGGCAGCGTCGGTGCATACCTCCAGTGACAGGGTGGCAATCTCTAAATTTGCCTTCGAGATGGGTGATCCCAAGTATCTGCACCACGTCTTGAACGCCGTCCGCCGGATCGACGGAGTTTTCGACGTTTATAGGACCACTGGAAACCGCAGGCGCAGCTAACAGGGTCTCAGCTGTCAGGGTCTCAGCTAGCGGGCTCTGGTGAGGCAAGTTGAGCCAGGGTGGCCAGGGCCCGCCTCTTGTGAGGGACGCGCGGACTCGCTTCGACGGCCAGAACGAGCAGCCGGAGCTTGATGCCGAGCTCTTCCCGTGCCAGAAGACGCTTCAGCGCAGGTAGAGCCCGGTCAGTTTCCACATGGAGGGCGATGTCAGCTGCGGTCCGAAGCGGGCTGCTGACCAGCATTCCTCCCAGGCTGACGACGTCCATCTGACCTAGCCGGACTTCGTGCAGGGTGCATGCGATGCTGCCCCGCATGCTGGAGATGCGGTGTTTCGCGTCAACCAGCAGAGACAGGTGCTCGGGTGCTTTGGCGCAACCGTAAATCCACGCTGCTGTGAGCCGACCGGCGACAACCTTGGTTCGGATGCGTTCCGGGAGTGTAAGGGCCGCTGCGCGGGCTCTGAGGCGGTGGGTGACAGTCACACCAGGTGAGGCATAACTCTTCCCGTAGAGGGGCAGCAGGATGCCATCGAATGCCATGCCCTGCAGTTCGTTCCACGAGAAGATGCGGCTGGGGGAATAGAGCTCGGATATGACCGGCTCCTGCAATTGGGGGGCGGTAACAGCGAGGACCATTCACCGATCATTCCGCGTGGCCACCTTACGAGTACAGGCTCCGCCCGGGTTATGTGGATAACCCGGGGCGGAGCCTGCAGAAAAAGTGCCTTCTCAGAAATCGCTAAGCGAGGTCACTGGCGGAGCGCTGGATCTGATCGAGCCATGCTTGACGTGCTTCCAGGGCTTCGCGCGCGGCCTTGATCCGGCGCTGGTCGCCGGCCTTTTCAGCCTTCTCCAGATCGTCCTTGAGGCCCGCAATGGCTGATTCGAGCTGTGACAAGGCGCTGTTGGTGCGGGCCTTGGTTTCCGGGTTGCTCCGGCGCCACTTGTCTTCCTCGGCCTCACGGACAGCGTCTTCAACCTTGCGAAGCCCGGCTTCGATCCTGCCCATATCGGCGCGGGGAACCTTGCCGGCATCTTCCCAACGGTCCCGGATTGACTGGAGGGCCTTCTTGGCAGCGTTGAGGTCGTTGATGGGCAGGAGTGCCTGCGCTTCAGCCACCAACTGTTCCTTCACGACCAGATTCGCCGTGTATTCCTGGTCGATCTGGTCATTGGCGGCCTGGCGGTTGCTGAAGAAGACGTCCTGGGCGGCGCGGAAGCGGCCCCACAGTGCGTCATCGTCCTTGCGGCTTGCCCGAGGAGTGGTCTTCCACTGGTCCATCAGCCGGCGGTACTCGCCTGCGGCGAATCCCCAGTCAGTGGAGGTGGAGAGTGCTTCGGCCTCTGCGATGAGGGCTTCCTTGGCGGACTTTGCAGCGGAGTTATTGCTGTCCAGCTGGGAGAAGTAGGCGCGGCGGTGACGATCAAAGACCGTCCGAGCCGAACGGAAGCGCTTCCACAGAGCATCTTCGTTGCTGCGACCGAGCCTGACCCCGCTCTTCTGCGCGGCCTTCCACGTTTCAAACAACTCGTTCATTCGTGCGCTGGAGGTCTTCCATTGGATCTGCGCGGGGTCCTGACCGGCTATTGTCTCAGCTTCGGCAACGATTGCTTCGCGTGCTGCGAGTTCACTGGCGCGCACTGCATCGTGGGCGGCTTTCTCCGACTTTTCCAGTTCAACGATCTGGGCTGACAGAGCATCCAAGCGGGCCTCGGCAGCACGGATGTCGCCCACCATGTTGCGCTCCGCGAGCTGCTCACGCAAGTGTGTGACCGTCTTCTGCATGTCCGTGGCAGGGGCCTTTGACTCCACGCGGTGTTCGAGCAGAACAACCTGCGCAATGACGTCGTCGAACTTGCGGGCGAAGTAGCCAAGTGCCTCGTCCTTGCTGACGCCGGGGTACTGACCAACGGCGATTTCTTCGCCGTCCAATGTCAGGAACACATGGCCGTCACCCTCGGCGCGTCCCCATTTGGCTGCCTCGGCGAGCGAGGCCGCGGAAACCGCGGGTGCAGCAGGAACGACGGCGGCGGGAGCCTTGGGGCGGGCAGCGAAAGCAGCGGGGGAGGGCGCCGGCGTCGGCGTCGGACGAGGAGCAGCCGGTGCTGCGGGCGAGGCGGTCGGCGCTTCCTCCGTGATCTCCCCGGCAGTCGGAGCTTCCTCGGCTGCCTGAGCTGACTCGGCTGCGTCGTCGGCCGGAGCTTCCCCAGCCACCTGAGCTGCCTCGTCGGCTGGAGCGGCTGCGTCTGCCTGAGGTGCCTCGCTGGCTGGAGCATTCTCCCCGGGAGCCGGCGCGCCGGAACCGTTGTTGCCGGTTGCCTCGACGGCTTCTTCGTTGGCCACTACTGCTGTTTCGTCGGATTTCTGACTGTCTGTCACCGCTAAAAGTCTTTCGCTTGGAGGGAACTGCTCAGGTAATGCACTCCGGGCCGGGCCTGGAGCTGGTTACTTCAGAGAAAACGAGTCTATCGTGACAGGTGCCACAGGGGCGCCGTCGCTGGCGTTTTCACCGGGTTTAAGGCCTGCTGCCGCAATCTTGGCAACGACGTCCAGGCCGCTGGTCACCTTACCCACTACGGTGTAACCGCCGGCAGTGTCAGCCGGAATGGTGGTGTCCTTGTAGACGATGAAGAATTGGTGTCCGTTGCCGTAAGCGTTGTTGCCGGTACGTGCCACGGCAATCGTCCCCGCGGGGTATTTATTGTCCGCGGGAGTATTTTCCAGTGGGCCCCACCGGTAATTTCCGTCTTCGGACCCGTCTTCGGTCTTGGCGCCGCATTGAAGGAGTCCGAATGTTTCGGATGTGGTCAACCGGTGGCAGAACGCTCCCTTGTAGTAGCCGGCGTCGCTGAGGGACTTGAAGACGGCAGCAGCCTGCGGAGCCGCAGTTCCGTTCAGTTCGATGCCGAGTACGCCACTGTTCAAGGCGAGTTCGCCGGTGAAGGTCTTTCCAGCAGCCGTTTCCGGGCCGGGTACGTCGGCGCTGTTCGATGCTGCCGGGGAAGCGGACGGTGAGCTGAGCCCTGCTTCGGCAGCGGCGAACTCCGCCTCGGTGGGGTTGGAGCTGAAGACTGTCAGTTGCAGCACTACGGCCAACACAACCGCCACGCCGGCTGCACTCGCGGCGATGGTGTTGTCGCGTTTGCGTCGCTTGCCCTGTTCCTGCCGCAGGGCACGCTTGGCTTCCATCTGCCTGATGCGCCGTTTCGCTTCGCGGTCATCCCGCGACCTTGTTGCCAAGAGTCCTCCTGATTGTGTCCACTTTTGGTGGCGGCCGACAGGAACCGGGCATGCTGCATTAGATGTGCACGCGCGGAAAGCATAAACTGGCTGCCGCACATAGTTTATGCATGACCGGCTGGTCGTCCGCCCTGTAAACGCCGAAAGGGCGTTTAAAGCTGCGGTGTGATGCCAGCGTCAGCCTTTTTTGAGGAGACTTTCCACCATGGCACGTACCGCCTCCCTGTCCGGATTCCCCGAGTGGCTTCCCCAGGAGCGGTTGGTGGAACTCCATGTGCTGGATACGCTCCGGAAGACGTTTGAACTGCACGGCTTTTCTTCCATTGAGACCCGTGCGGTTGAGACAGTGGGCCAGCTGCTGCGCAAAGGCGAGATCGACAAAGAGGTCTATGGCCTGAGCAGGCTCCAGGACGATGAGGGTGAGGACGCCACATCGAACAAGGCCGACCCTAACGCCCTGGCCCTCCACTTCGACCTGACCGTCCCCTTTGCCCGCTACGTGGTGGAGAACGCGGGGTACCTGGCATTTCCCTTCCGCCGGTATCAGATCCAGAAAGTCTGGCGGGGGGAGCGGCCCCAGGAAGGCCGCGCACGTGAGTTCACCCAGGCAGACATCGATGTTGTGGGCGACGGCGAACTGCAGTTCCGCTACGACGTCGAAATTGCGTTGGTGATCGCCGAAGCTCTGAGCGCCCTGCCGATCCCGGACTTCCGGCTCCGGATCAATAACCGCAAGCTGGCCGAAGGCTTTTATCGCGGCATTGGGCTCACTGACACGGCCGGGGTGCTGCGCAGCATCGACAAATTGGAAAAGATCGGCGCCGCCAAGGTGGCTGAGCTGCTGAAGAGTGAGCTCGGAGCCACGGACGAGCAGGCTGCATTGGCGCTGGAATTGGCTGGCATCCGAACGGAAGACACCTCATTCGTGGAACGAGTGCGTGCACTTGGAGTCAAGGACGACCTCCTGGAAGAGGGCCTGAATGAGCTTCAGCAGGTTATTGAGGCTGCCGTCCAGCGGGCCCCTGGCAAGGTTATTGCCGACCTCAGCATTGCCCGCGGCCTGGACTACTACACCGGAACCGTTGTTGAGACGGTGCTCGTGGGCCACGAGCAGCTGGGGTCCATTTGTTCCGGAGGCCGCTACGACGCGTTGGCGAGCAAGGGCAACCGCAAGTTCCCCGGCGTCGGCCTTTCCATTGGCGTGACCCGACTTGTGTCCCGCATCCTCAGCCAGGAATTGGCCACGGCCTCCCGATCGGTGCCCACGGCGGTGTTGGTTGCCTTGAACTCAGATGACAGCTGGTACGCGGCGCAGGACATCGCCGCCCAGTTGCGCGGCCGCGGCATTGCCACGGAAGTTGCCGCCAAAGCGGAGAAGTTCGGCAAGCAGATCAAGTTTGCGGACCGTCGCGGCATTCCGTTCGTGTGGTTCACCGACGACCACGGCAAGCACCAGGTCAAGGACATCCGCTCCGGCGAGCAGGTAGACGCGGACCCTGCGAGCTGGGCACCGTCGGAAGAGGATCTGCACGTCCGGATCACCACGGCCAGCTAGGCGCCAACCACTGTTCCCTGGTTGTGGCGGGAGCCGTGGCCGGGGCGGGTAAACTCGGACGGGACCGCTTTGCAGCGGTCCCTCTAAATTTCATGCTGAAAGGAATGCTGTGCTGCGCACACATGACCTCGGATCCCTTCGCTCCGAGCACATTGGACAAACCGTTACCCTGGCCGGCTGGGTGGGCCGCCGCCGTGATCACGGTGGCGTTGCATTCGTTGACCTGCGTGATGCCTCCGGTGTCGCCCAGGTGGTTGTCCGTGAGGAAGAGGTCTTCCACGGCCTTCGGAACGAGTACGTGCTGCAGGTGACGGGTACCGTCAACAAGCGTCCTGAAGGCAACGAGAACCCGGCTCTGGCCACGGGCGACATCGAGGTTATCGCGGACAACGTTGTTATCCTCAACACCTCCGAGCCTCTCCCGTTCCAGATTGACGAGCACGTGGAGGTCGGCGAGGAAGCCCGGCTCAAGCACCGTTACCTTGACCTTCGCCGCCCCGGCCCCGCACGCAACATGCGCCTGCGTTCAGAGGCAAACCGTGTGGCACGCGAACTGCTGCACCAGCGCGGATACGTCGAAATTGAGACACCTACGCTGACGCGTTCGACGCCGGAAGGCGCCCGCGACTTCGTGGTTCCGGCTCGTCTTGCCCCGGGTTCCTGGTACGCCCTGCCGCAGTCGCCGCAGCTTTTCAAGCAGCTCCTCCAAGTGGGCGGCTTCGAGAAGTATTACCAGATTGCCCGTTGTTACCGTGACGAGGACTTCCGTGCCGACCGTCAGCCGGAGTTCACGCAGTTGGACATCGAAGCCAGCTTCGTTGACCAAGATGATGTCATTGAGCTCGGTGAAGCGATCGTCAAGGCGTTGTGGCAGCTGATCGACGTCGAGATCCCCACGCCGATCCGCCGCATGACGTACCTGGACGCCATGGCCAAGTACGGCTCAGATAAGCCTGACCTGCGCTTCGGCGTCGAGCTGACTGAACTGACCGAGTTCTTCAAGGACACCAACTTTGGCGTCTTCAAGGCACCGTACGTTGGCGCCGTGGTCATGCCGGGCGGTGCTTCCCAGCCGCGGCGTACCTTGGACGGCTGGCAGGAATTTGCCAAGCAGCGTGGTCACAAGGGCCTGGCCTATGTCCTCTTCAAGGAAGACGGCGAATTGGCTGGCCCGGTGGCCAAGAACCTTACTGACGCCGAGCGCGAAGGTCTGGCGGACGCCGTTGGCGCCAAGCCCGGCGACTGCATCTTCTTCGCCGCCGGCGAGAAGTCCGCAGCCCGCGCCTTGCTCGGTGCTGCGCGAGTGGAAATCGGTCACCGTACCGGCCTGATCGATCCCAAGGACTGGGCTTTCGTCTGGATCGTGGACGCTCCCATGTTCGAGCCCGCTGCCGCAGCTGTCGCCTCCGGTGACGTCGCGGTGGGTGGGGGACAATGGACGGCTGTTCACCACGCCTTCACCTCGCCCAAGCCGGAGTTCCTGGACACCTTTGATAAGGACCCGGAGTCCGCTCTCTCCTACGCCTACGACATCGTCTGCAACGGCAACGAGATCGGCGGCGGTTCCATCCGTATCCATGAGCGCGAAGTGCAGGAACGCGTCTTCCAGCTCATGGGCCTGGACAAGGAAGACGCTGAAACCAAGTTCGGCTTCCTGCTGGAAGGCTTCAAGTACGGCGCGCCTCCGCACGGTGGAATGGCCTTGGGCTGGGACCGTGTGGTTGCTTTGCTCGCCGGAGTGGAGTCCATCCGCGACGTCATTGCCTTCCCGAAATCGGGCAACGGCTACGACCCCCTGACAGCTGCGCCGGCACCGATCACTCCCCAGCAGCGCAAGGAAGCGGGCGTCGACTTCAAGCCCGAGGCCAAGCCTGCCGCCAAGCCGGACACGAAGTCCGAGTAAACGGTAGCCAAAGGCTCTCCACCACGGTGGGGGGCCTTTGGTGTTCCCGCCGCCGAAACCCTCCTGTTGACGAAAAGGTGCCGCTGAATGGTGGAGCAAGCATTTTTGGAATCCCTCATGGACAAGGCCTGGCCTGCGCTGGAACGTGAAGATACGGGGGAGTGGGTCCTGCGTGCTTCGGGCGGTGTGACCCAGCGGGCCAATTCGGTGTGGCCAAGGAACCCTGCCGGTGGGCAGGAGGAAAGCCCGGGCATGGCGCAGTCCGTACGTGCTGCGGCGGAGTGGTACCGGCTTCGCCGGATTCCCTTGATCTTTCAGGTCTTTGACGACTCCCGCAGCGCCGCCCTTAATGCCTACCTGGATAGGCAGCGCTACACGCGGCAGTCGGCAACGAAGATCATGGTCCGGGGCACGGAATCTCTGCCGGTGGACTCCTCCGGCCGGGACGTTGAAATCACTGATGAACCATCCGAGGAATGGCTACGGGTGTGGTGGGCCGTCGACGGCCGGGGAGGCGACGCTGAACTGTCGGTCGCTCACAGGATTCTCAGCGCCTGCCCTGCGCTGTACGCACTGGTGAGGGACGACGACGGCGTCCCGGCCGCCGTAGGACGACTCGCTTTGGTTGGTGGCTGGGGCGGGATTTACAGCATGGCGACGTCAACAGGGCACCGGAGGCGCGGATACGGGACCACGGTTCTGGCGGCGTTGTTGAACGCAGGGACCCATCAAGATCTTGAAGGATTCTGGCTGCTGGTCACCGAGGCCAATCACGGAGCACAGCGGCTTTACTCCCACACCGGTTTCACTGACTACGGCAGCTACCTGTACCGGCAGGCACCTCTGAGGCGTGCGTCCAGCGGCTGCTAGTTCCGCGGCTGCTCCTCCGCCTGGTGTCAGGCCGGCGGATCAGTCACCGTAATGCGGACGGCGCAGGCGTCGGCAGCGCACTTTGCCAGCACTGATGCCTTTGGAGCCTGAACGTCCAGGAAGGCCAGGCGCGTACGCCCGGCAATGGTGCCAAGGAGGGGCTGGGCAAGAACCTGATCCACCAGTGCGCGGTCGCCGCCCGGGACAATGTACTCAACGCGGTGATCGTTGAAAATGCGCGCAGCGTGTTCTGCCGTGGCCTTGGCGTCGAGGAATCGGTTGCCGCTCTTCGAAGCGAGGATGGCGGACCCGCTAGCGGCGGCCAGGGCGTAACCGCCCTTGCGTACCAGCAGCAAGCCAAGCCCCCGTTCCTGGGCTGCCAGCGAAGCCATGCGGGCCACTTCGGTTGTTCCCCGGCCAGGACGCCCGTCGGCGGGCCAGGGTGCCTTCAGGAGCGCACTCGCACCATCGGCCGCCCTCAGAAGTACCCCGCCGTCGTCGAGGTCTTCGCCAACAGGACCATGGCTCGCCACAAAACGGTCCACCCAGCCCTGCAATCTGTCCGCGGGTACCAAAGCGGTCCGGCTGCCGGGCCTCTGACGAGGGGCAGATGATCGGCGATCCACGTCGATGTCTCCTTTGCTGGAACTATGAGTAGCCTATCCATGTGGAAGATCTCTTTGGTGCCGGTGCAGTGGATGACGACGAGTCCGAGGATCTGCCCGTGTCAGGGGGTCCCTCCGATGCTCACTGGATGGCTTCCCAGCGGAGTCCGCTCGCCGTCAGAATGCGCCCGCGTTCTCTTGACGAGGTAGTGGGGCAGCAGCATTTGCTGGGGCAGGGTTCGCCGTTGAGGCAGCTGGCCGCGGGTGCTGATGCCGCAGGCCCGGCGGGCCCAAGTTCGGTCATCCTGTGGGGTCCACCCGGCACTGGAAAGACGACGCTCGCCCATGTCATTGCTCGCGGACCGGGGCGTAAGTTCGTTGAATTGTCTGCCATCACCGCCGGCGTCAAGGATGTTCGCCGCGTTATGGACGATGCCTTGACTGCCCGCGACCTCTACAAGAAGACCACCGTGCTCTTCCTCGACGAGATCCATCGTTTCAATAAAGCCCAACAGGATGCCCTGCTCCCTGGTGTGGAAAATCGTTGGGTGGTGCTGGTGGCGGCCACCACGGAAAACCCGTCCTTCTCCGTGGTCTCGCCACTCCTGTCCCGCTCGCTACTGCTCACCCTGAAGCCGCTCACCGATGACGACATTTCGGGTTTGCTGCAGCGGGCCGTGGCTGACGCCCGTGGCCTTGCCGGCCGCGTTGAACTCAGTTCCGAGGCGCTGGACCATTTGGTCCGCCTCTCCGGAGGGGACGCCCGGAGGGCTCTGACAGCGTTGGAAGCCGCTGCCGGAGTAGCCTTCGGTGACTCAGCCGCCGTCGAGATTTCCGACGACGATTCGACAGGAACTGATGAGTTCAGCGACACCGACGGCGAAACCGGGCTCGCGAAGGACAGCCTTCCTGAGGCTCCCGTGCTGGTGGAGCTCCGCCACACAGAACGTGCCCTTGATGCTGCGGCCGTTCGCTACGACCGCGCCGGCGATCAGCACTACGATGTGGCCAGCGCGTTCATCAAGTCCATTAGGGGCTCGGATGTCGATGCTGCTTTGCATTATTTGGCGCGGATGCTTGAAGCCGGTGAGGACCCGAGGTTTGTTGCACGGCGGATCGTGATCTCCGCTGCGGAAGATATTGGAATGGCCGATCCCACGGCGCTGCAGACCGCGGTGGCCGCAGCGCAGGCAGTGCAACTGATCGGCATGCCGGAGGGCAGGATTGTGCTGGCTGAGGCGGTGGTTCACCTGGCCACAGCACCCAAGTCCAACGCCGCGTACATGGGTTTGAACAAAGCCGTGGCAGATGTTCGTGCCGGATTCGGCGGTGGCATCCCCATGCACCTGCGCGATGCGCACTACCCGGGGGCAAAGCAGTTGGGTCACGGCAAGAGCTACAAGTACGCCCACGATGAACCACACGGCGTGGCAACCCAGCAGTATCCACCGGATGACCTGGTGGGTAAGGACTATTACCAACCCACTGGTAACGGAGCCGAACGCGATATCGCCGCCAGGCTGGAACGGCTCCGCAAAATCGTGCGCGGGGAGTAGGGCCCTGATCACGACGCCTGCAGATGATAGCCCTGCCCATGGTAGGCTTGATCCTTGTCTGGCATGGCCTGACGCACAATCCCACTGAAGATTCCTTCAATAGAGCTGTGCGCCCGGGCTAGTAGCAAGAGGTAGCGGTTGGCCGATGCTCTCCCTGATGGAGGCCAGTAACACTGACACACCGCAGTAATTGGAAGGACACAAGTGGCTAACAACACTCGTGCTCGCCGTACCGCACGTCTTTCGCGTGCACTCGGCATTGCTCTGACCCCCAAGGCCGCCAAGTACATGGAGCGCCGCCCGTACGGCCCCGGTGAGCATGGCCGTGCCCGCAAGAAGCAGGACTCCGACTACGCCGTACGTCTGCGCGAAAAGCAGCGTCTGCGCGCCCAGTACGGCATCCGCGAAGCCCAGATGACCCGCGCCTTCGAAGAAGCACGCCGCACCAAGGGCCTCACCGGTGAAAACCTGGTTGAGCTCCTCGAAATGCGTCTGGACGCCCTGGTGCTCCGTGCAGGCTTCGCCCGCACCATCGCACAGGCCCGCCAGCTGGTTGTGCACCGCCACATCATGGTTGACGGCGTCCGCGTGGACCGCCCGTCCTTCCGCGTTGGCGAAGGCCAGCTCATCCACGTTCACAGCCGCTCCGAGGTTATGCCCCCGTTCCAGGTGGCAGCTGCTGGCGCACACGTGCTCAACAACGTGCCGGCATACCTGGACGTCAAGATTGACGCCCTCCAGGCCCGCCTGGTTCGTCGCCCGAAGCGCTCCGAGGTCCCCGTGATCTGTGAAGAGCAGCTCGTCGTCGAATTCTACGCTCGCTAAATTTCAGCAGCGCATACAGAGAAGCCCGTGGCACACGCCGCGGGCTTCTTTGTATGTAAGGTACCGGGCCAATATAGGTAAGGTACTGGGGGAGGCCTTGCCCAAAGCCCGGAATCGGCTGGTGCGAGGCAGCGAAACGATCCAAGGAGAAGAGTTCTATGTCTGGTGGCGACATCGCCGGCCTCATCGCAGCAGGAGTGTTTGCACTCCTCGTCCTGCTTTTGGCCGTGCCCATTTTGAAGCTGGGTGGCGTTTTTGACGAAGTGCGGACCTCCATCCGTTCCATCAGCGATGGCGCCACGCCCCTGATGGATGAAGTGACTGCCACGGTGACCACCACCAACCAGCAGTTGAAGAAAGTTGACGGCATTGCCTCCAACGTCTCTGATGCCTCGGCCAACATCTCCGCGTTGTCCTCGCTTGTAGCAGCAACGGTAGGTTCACCCTTGATTAAGGTGGCTGCCTTCAGCTACGGCGTCCGTTCGGCGTTTGCTGGACGCCGCACCACCTCCTCCGGCCGCCGCAGCCGCTGACCCAACCAGCCGCTTCCCCAATCAGCCGCTGAACTACAGGGAGACCTCATGAAACGAATTGTGTGGATGGGCATCGGCGTCGCCATCGGCGTCATCGCCTTCCGTAAGATCACCGAAGCCCAGGCCAATCTTGGTCCGGAAGGGCTGAACCGGGCTGTTGGCCGGATGGCTGATGGCCTGTTCGACTTTGCCGATGCGGTGCGTACGGGGACGCACCAACGCGAAGAGGAATTGCGGGCCGCGTTGGGTATCGACGACGCCGTATCGTCGCGGCTCTAGCGGAGCGGTTCGCCCCCGCGCCCTCAACAGGGCAGAATGGAAAGCTGCGGAACGGCACCAGCCGGTACCGCGCACATCGTGTGCAGTGAATTGAGAAGGGTAAGTAATCAGCTAATGAAGTCGCAGGAGATCACCAAGCGCTGGGTGGACTTTTTTGTCAACAAGGGCCACACCGCCGTTCCCTCCGCGTCGCTCGTTTCCAGCGACCCGTCACTTCTCTTCACTGTGGCCGGAATGGTGCCTTTCATTCCCTACCTCACTGCGCGCGAAGAGCCTCCCTACAGCCGTGCCACAAGCGTCCAGAAGTGCATCCGCACCGGAGACATCGAAGAAGTAGGCAAGACTGCCCGCCACGGCACGTTCTTCCAGATGTGCGGCAACTTTTCCTTTGGAGATTACTTCAAGGAAGACGCCATCAAGTTCGCTTTCGAGCTGCTGACCACCAGCGTTGATGACGGCGGTTACGGACTTCCTGCCGAGCGCCTCTGGGTGACTGTCTACGAAGAGGATGACGAAGCCAAAGAACTCTGGCTCAAGAACACCGGCATTCCTGCCGAGCGTATCCAGCGCATGGGCAAGGCCGACAACTACTGGTCCACCGGACAGCCCGGCCCGGCCGGTCCCTGCTCTGAGATCTACTACGACCGCGGCCCTGCTTACGGCATCGAAGGCGGCCCCCTGGCCGACGAAACCCGCTACATCGAAATCTGGAACCTCGTGTTCATGCAGTACCAGATCGAAAACGTCCGCTCCAAGGTGGACTTCGACATCGTCGGTGAACTGCCGCAGAAGAACATCGACACCGGCCTGGGCATGGAGCGTCTTGCGATGATCCTCCAGGGTGTTGAAAACATGTACGAGACCGACCAGGTCCGTCCTGTGATCGATAAAGCCGCTGAATTGTCCGGCCGCGAGTACACCTCAGCTGAATCCCCGGATGATCCGCACCACACCGACGATGTCCGCATGCGCGTTGTTGGTGACCATATTCGTTCTGCCCTGATGCTCATTGCTGATGGCGTCGCACCGTCCAATGAAGGCCGCGGCTATGTGTTGCGCCGCCTGATTCGCCGCGCCGTCCGCGCCATGCGCCTGCTCGGCGTCGAAAAAGCCTGCCTGCCGGAGCTGCTCCCTGCCTCCCGTGACGCCATGAAGGGTGTCTACCCGGTGGTGGAGACCGACTTCGCGCGCATCAGCCGCATTGCCTACGCCGAAGAAAAGGCATTCCTGCGCACCATCGCTTCAGGTACGGCACGATTGGAAGATGCTGTAGCGGAGTCTAAGGCTGCCGGCGTTCCCCTTTCCGGTGCTGACGCCTTTGCCTTGCACGATACGTACGGATTCCCGATCGATCTGACCCTGGAAATGGCCGAGGAAGCCGGCCTCAAGGTGGACGAGGCAGGCTTCCGTGCTCTCATGCTCGAGCAGCGCCAGCGTGCCCAAGCCGATGCGAAGGGCAAGAAGGGTGGCCACGCCGACCTCAGCGCCTATCAGGAGCTTCTGGGTAAGGGCGAATCGGTCTTCACCGGATACAACGAACTTGAGGGCGAAGCAAAGGTCCGCGGCATCGTCAGCGGTGGCCGGCCGGTAGCCCACGCTTCCACCGGCGAGGAAATCGAGCTTGTCCTCAACGAGACCCCGTTCTATGCCGAAGCTGGTGGCCAGTCTGCTGACACCGGCCTCATCACCGGTGACGGGTTCGTGGTGGAGGTCCTGGACGTGCAGCGTCCCATCAAGGGGCTCAGCGTGCACAAGGCGATTGTCCGCGAAGGTGAGATCGCTTCCGATGCCTTGGTGCGCGCCGCCGTCGATCGTGAACGTCGTCACGCTGCTGAGCAGGCCCACACCGGCACGCACATTGTGCATGCTGCATTGCACCAGATCCTCGGCCCTGAAGCTACCCAGCGCGGTTCCTTCAACAAGGCCGGATACCTGCGCTTTGACTTCGCCTGGGGCGAAGGCCTCAGCACAGCAACGCGGTCTGAAATTGAAGAGGTCTCCAACATCGCCATCCGGAATAACTACCGGGTTGACACCAAGGTGATGGGGCTCGCCGAAGCCAAGGCGCTGGGCGCTATGGCTTTGTTCGGGGAAAACTACGGCAGCGAAGTGCGCGTGGTGGAGATCGACGGCGCGTGGTCCCGTGAGTTGTGCGGCGGTACCCACGTGGCAAATACGTCCCTGATCGGCAGCCTTTCCCTGCTGGGCGAGCAGTCTGTTGGCTCGGGAAACCGCCGTGTTGAGGCCTTTGTTGGCTTGGACGCCTTCCGCCATCTGGCGGCAGAGCGGGCTCTGGTTTCCGAGCTTACGGATTTGCTGAAAGTTCCATCCGGACAGCTTGCTGACCGCATCTCCAGCACCCTGAACAAGCTCAAGGCTGCGGAGAAGGAGCTTGATCGCCTCCGCAAAGAGCAGCTCGCCGCAGCGGCCGCAAACCTTACGGGTACTGCCAAGGATGCTGCCGGTGTTCGGGTTGTAGCCCACGACGCCGGCCAGGTGGGCGGCGCTGATGATCTGCGCAACCTTGCCCTCGATCTCCGCAATCGTCTTGGCTCGGAAGCCTCCACCGTGGCTGTTGCAGGTGTCAGCAATGACCGTCCCGTCATACTGATTGCCACCAACGAGGCTGCCCGCGAAGCAGGGGTAAAGGCCGGAGCGCTGGTGCGTTTGGCAGCAGGGATTCTCGGCGGCGGCGGCGGTGGCAAGGACGATGTCGCCCAGGGCGGCGGCACCGACGCTGGGAAGGTCTCTGAGGCCCTCACAGCGGTGGTGGATGCGATTGCCAAGCGCTGACGGTGGATTCCAGTTCTGACAGTGACGTCTACCCCCATGGCATCAAGCTGGGGGTAGACGTCGGTACCGTTCGGGTGGGTCTGGCCATCTGCGATCCGGACGGGATCCTGGCCACGCCGTTCAAGACGGTTGGCCGGGACAGCAAGAAAAATTCCGATGTGCGGGTAGTCGTCAAACTCGCTGTCGAACTGCCGGCGGTACAGATTTTTGTGGGCCTTCCCCGCACCATGAAGGGCGAGGAACGTGCGTCCGCGCAGATGGCCATGGACTATGCGGATCTCCTTACCAGCGAGCTTCAACGTGCTGGTTTGGACGTTCCCGTAAACCTCGTCGATGAGCGACTTTCAACTGTTACGGCACACCGCAACCTGCACGAAGCTGGCATGAGCAGCAAGAACCACCGTAAAGTGGTTGATCAGGTTGCCGCTGCTGGAATACTGCAGCACGCAATCGACATGCAAAAAGCCAGAGGAACGGACGTTGGCCGCCGAGTGCAGGCACCGGTGCAGTCCGAAAAACCCAGCAGTGCCCCAACGCTGCGGGCTGCCTCCGGTAGTGAATCCGATTCTTCTAAGAGGGGACTGCAACTGTGAGCCCGGTCAACAACGACCCCTCAAGCGGCACCGCCGGCGGCGGTATGCCGCTCACCCGCAAAGAGCTGCGGGCGCGTGAACGATTCCTCGCCACGCAGAACCACAATGTGGTACCCGTTCCCGAAGCGACTCCGGGGGAGGCGACTCCCTCGGCGGAGGGTGAGCCCGAGTTGCCCCGACCAGTCCCTGCGGTACAGCCTGCCCCGGGGGTTAAGCCCGCCCCGGCGGATACTCCTGCCGCTGTTGCACCCCCAACGCCTGTGGCACCGCCAACGCCAGTTGCACCGCCGACTCCAGTTGCACCGCCAACGTCCGCAGCGTCCCCGTCGCAGGCCCAGTCGCCTGTTGTTGTGGCTGATGATGCCCCGGTTCATATGGTTGAAGCGCACGATGAGCCCTATGGGCATCAGCAGGACCGCCAGCAACAAGACGTCCAGGAACAACACGATCAGGAGCAACACGTCCCCTCTTTCGAGCAGGGCGGGGTTGATCACGGAGATACTCCGCACGGTAATCTTCACCCCGATGATGCCCATCACGGTGATGTGGAACATGAAGCCCTTTCGGCAGAGCATCCCGAAGCACACGCCGACGGCCACGAGTACGCTGAACACGATGCCCACTACCAGCTCGGCATCCATGACGAACTCCACAATGACGTTCTTCTTCATGACGAGCACCCCCATGACCTCATTGCCTCCGCGGCGAGTCCGGCGTCCAAGGCTGCCGCGAAAAGAGCCCGGCGTCGGCGTCGTGTTGTGGCTCTTCTGATCACGCTGGGTGTCTTCGTAGCCGCAATAGCCATTGGTGCGCAGTTCCTGAAGCCCTTGCTGGGTATGGACAAAGTGACTGATTACCCCGGCCCGGGCACGGGGTCGGTAACCATCACGGTGCCCGAAGGCTCCGGTCCCAAGGCTGTTGCAAACGATCTGGTTGCAAATCGCGTGGTTGCCGATTCCGATGCTTTCGTCAAGGAGTTCCTCAACGAAGGCGGCGAACTCTCGCCTGGATCCTTCACTTTCCGGACTGAGATGAAGAATTCGGATGCTGTGGCCGTCCTGGTGAACAAGGACGCATCCAAGGTGATGTACTTTGCGCTGAGCGCGGGCCTGCGTATCAATGAATCCCTGGAGGCTATCTCCAAGGGTTCGGGCATTCCCATGCAGGAGCTCAACGCCTTGAATCAGGCACCCGGGCAGTTTGGTGTTCCCCCCAAGGCCAAGAGCCTGGAAGGCTTCCTCGCTCCGGGCGAATATCGGTTCGAACTCGGTACATCCGCCAAGGACATCATCCGGAAGCTGGTGACCACCACCCTCGATGAACTCAAGGCCCAAGGCGTTACCGACCCCGCCAAGCAGTACGACACCGTGACCATCGCCAGCATTGTTCAGGCCGAAGGTGGTCAGGCGGACTACGGAAACGTGGCTGGAGCAATTTACAACAGGCTCAAGCCCAACAACGTTGAGACCAGCGGCCTGATCCAGTCTGATGCCACGGTGACGTACGGTCTGGGCAAGAAGTCGTTCCACCTCACTGAGGAGGAAAAGGCTGATAAGTCCAACGCCTACAACACCTACGCCAACGTTGGGCTTCCGGTAGGGCCCATTGGCTCGCCGGGCAAAACGGCCATTGATGCTGCGGCCAAACCCACCCAGAACGATTACCTCTACTGGGTGACCATCAACCTGGACACCAAGGAGACCAAGTTCTCCAAGACGTTGGCTGAGCACAACACCTATGTTGAGCAATACAACGCGTGGTGCCAGGCTAATGCGGGACGGTGTGTGTGAGTCGTCGTGCCGCAGTCCTGGGGCACCCGATTTCACATTCGAAGTCTCCGGCACTGCACTGCGCTGCTTATGCAAAGTTGGGTGTGGACATCTACTACTCGGCGATCGACGTCACTGTTGAGAGGCTCCCATCGTTCATGGAGTCACTTCGCGGTGATGACGCCTGGTGCGGCCTTTCAGTGACCATGCCGTTGAAGTCGGCCATGGTCAAGGAAGTGGACGAAGTCCGCGGCGCCGGCGCCCATCTTGGTGTCATCAACACAGTCGTTTTCGAGCGCGACGCCGGACAGGTGCGTCGGGTGGGGTACAACACCGATGTGGCTGGCATCGTCGAAGCGGTCCGCTATGCGGGCGTGGTTGCCGCACCTCATGCGGCCATCCTTGGCGGTGGCGGCACATCGGCTGCGGCCGTCGCTGCTGCGCAGGAACTAGGCGCCCACCACGTCGACGTTTTCGTTCGTGATGCGGGACGGGCCGGGGATGCGAGAGCCGCCGCGGCCGCCGCCGGAATTTCCCTTGCCGTCCGGCCCTTGACGGAAGCGGCATCTGCTGTGGCCGGGACGGACCTGGTCATCTCCACGTTTCCACCCCGTGCCGCCGATTCCTTGGCGGAGGAGCTGGCGGCGCTGCCCGGCAGCGGCGCCGGGGTCCTGCTGGATGTCGCTTACGATCCCTGGCCAAGCCGCCTGGCGGAAGTGTGGCAACGCCATGGGGGAGCGGTGGTCCCGGGCCTGGAGATGCTGATGTACCAGGCGGCCGAGCAGATCAGGCGCTTTAGCGGCTGTGACGTCGACGCCGCCGTCATAGATGTGATGTGCGACTCAGTCGGGCTTCCCCGGCGAGTGTTCTAGACGCCCTACATGGCAGGATTGGTTATATGTTGCGTTGGTTGACTGCCGGTGAATCCCATGGTCCGGCCCTGATCGGAATTGTTGAAGGCGTGCCTGCCGGTGTTGAACTCACCAGCGGGCAGATTCGTGACGCGCTGGCGCGTCGCCGCCTGGGCTATGGACGTGGTGCCCGCATGAAGTTTGAGCAGGACGAGGTCACCATCATGGGTGGTGTCAGGCATGGTCTTACCCAAGGCGGCCCTGTGGCCATCCAGGTTGGGAACACCGAGTGGCCCAAATGGGAGCAGATCATGTCAGCTGATCCTGTGGACCCTGAAGTCCTCGCCGATCAGGCCCGCAACGCACCGCTGACCCGTCCACGCCCTGGGCACGCAGATTTCACCGGTATGCAAAAATACGGCTTTGACGAAGCCCGCCCGGTCCTCGAGCGTGCCAGCGCGCGCGAAACGGCCACACGCGTGGCCCTTGGTACCGTTGCCGCCCAGTTCCTGAAGCAGCTGGGCATCGAATTGGTCAGCCATACCGTGTCCATTGCCAGCGTGACCGTTCCCGAGGGCAGGCCCCTTCCGTTGCCGAGGGACGTCATAGCCCTCGACGCCGACCCCTTGCGATGCTTCGACCGCGAGACCTCTAATGCGATGGTGGCAGAGGTGGATGCCGCGCACAAAGAAGGCGAGACGCTGGGTGGCGTGGTAGAGGTACTGGCTTACGGCCTTCCGCCGGGACTGGGCAGCTACGTCCACTGGGATCGTCGACTGGACTCCCGTCTGGCCGCCGCGCTGATGGGCATCCAGGCCATCAAGGGCGTGGAAGTAGGCGATGGATTCCTGACGGCGGCCCGCCGTGGATCTGCTGCCCATGATGAGATCCTCAAGGATGACAACGGCAAGATCGTTCGCCAGACCAACCGAGCCGGTGGCATCGAGGGCGGCATGAGCATTGGTGAAGTGCTTCGCGTCCGGGCTGCCATGAAGCCGATCGCCACAGTCCCGCGCGCGTTGCGCACCATTGACGTCAGCACCGGGGAGCCTGCCAAGGCACATCACCAGCGTTCGGATGTTTGTGCAGTGCCCGCAGCCGGCGTTGTGGCCGAAGCCATGGTGGCATTGGTGCTGGCTGAGGCTGTGGCCGAGAAATTCGGTGGTGATTCTGTGCCTGAGACCCAGCGCAACCTGCAAAGCTACCTTGAAAGCATCCCGGCTACCTTGGACACGGTCGGCCGGTAGTGGTCCGCTCTATCCCGGATGGCCGGCCCATAGTTCTGGTTGGACCCATGGCCGTCGGAAAATCGGCGATAGGTCAGCAGCTGGCCCATCAGATGCGTCTGCCTTTTGTGGACACTGATGCTGTGGTTGTTGCCGCCCATGGCAGCATTGCCGATATTTTCGCAGGCAGGGGAGAACACGCCTTCCGCGAGATTGAAGCGCGGGCTGTGGCCAAGGCCATCGAGTCCGCGAAGATCGATCCGGCCATTATTTCCCTCGGCGGCGGAGCAGTGCTCGACTCCGGGACCCAGCAATTGTTGGGGGAGTGCACCGTGGTCTATCTGGAGTGTGATGCGGAAACGGTCGCTGACAGAATTGCGCGCAACACCGGCCGGCCCTTGCTGCAGGGTGACGCCATGACCCGTTGGGAGGCCTTGTTCGCCACCCGACGTCCGGTTTATGAGCGTCTAGCAGACATTGTCATGGATGTCCGTACCGGATCCGTGGCTGAAATCGGCCTCCACTTGGAGGAGCGGCTGCTCCAGCATGCAGCCTTGAAAGAGGAAGTTGAAAAGTGAGCACCGAAGCAACTGTCATCAAGGTGACCGGCCAGTCCGTTAATGAAAACTACGACGTCGTGGTGGGCCGGGGCCTGTTGGGCACCCTGCCGGCGAAGCTGGGCGAACGTGTCCGCCGCGTTCTGGTGATCCACCCGCGGGCGCTTCGCCTGACCGGCGATACTGTGCGGGACGAGCTCGAAGCTGCAGGCTTCACTGCGCTCACGGCCGAAATCCCGGACGCCGAAGAAGGCAAGCACATCCAGGTGGCGGCGTTCTGCTGGCAGGTGCTGGGTCAGAACGACTTCACTCGATCTGATGCCATCGTGGCTGTCGGCGGCGGTGCTGTGACTGACCTTGCCGGCTTTGTGGCTGCAACCTGGCTTCGAGGGGTCAAAGTCATCCATATGCCAACGAGCCTTCTCGGCATGGTGGATGCCTCGGTGGGTGGCAAGACCGGCATCAATACTGCCGAGGGCAAGAACCTGGTGGGCTCTTTCCACCCGCCGGCTGCTGTCCTGGCTGACCTTGACACTCTTCAGACCCTGCCGAAGAACGAGCTCATTTCCGGAATGGCAGAGGTGATCAAATGCGGTTTCATCGCAGATCCGGCCATCCTTGACCTCGTCGAAAAGAACACCGACGCCGTGATGGACCCCGGATCGGATGTTGTCCGGGAGCTTATCGAACGTGCCATCGCTGTGAAGGCGGAGGTCGTCTCCCAGGACCTGAAGGAATCGGGCCTCCGCGAAATCCTGAACTACGGGCACACCCTGGGCCATGCCATCGAACTCGTGGAACGCTACTCGTGGCGTCACGGTGCCGCTGTATCCGTGGGCATGATGTTTGCAGCCGAGTTGTCGCGAAGCGTGGGCCGTTTGTCCGACGCTGACGCCGACCGGCACCGCACTATTCTGGAAAGCCTCGGTCTGCCCACCACCTACCGCAAGGACCGCTGGCAAGGCCTTCTTGATGGGATGCGCCGGGATAAGAAGTCCCGTGGTGACCTGCTCCGGTTTGTTGTCCTCGATGGCGTGGCCAAACCGGGCATTCTGGAAGTTCCTGACACCTCGCTCCTGTTTGCCGCCTACCAGGAGATCGCATCATGACCGTCACTCTTCGTGAAGGCGTCAGCGACTGGCCAACAGCCGGATTCCCGGGAGTCCGCCTGAACCCGGACACTTTGCTGCCAGTGGTTGTCAATGAGGAAGCCATGGAGTCCGCCCTTGCGGCCTCGGAGGACCCTGCAGATCGCATCATGGCCCTTCTTCTGGACAATCAGCCCAAGGAGGCAGCGGAGCTCCTGGCTGAGGCCCGCTACAAAGATCCGGAGTCGTTCCGGTTGAGGATTTTTGAGGCCGAAGTCCATCGGGCAACCAACCGGCTGGACCGTGCTGTCCAGTTGTTCAGGCACCTGTTGCAGGATGTCCAGGGCAGCCCGAAGGAAGCTATTGTGCACCAGTATCTTGGCCGGGCATATTTCGTCAGCGGCAACGCACTGGCAGCGTCCGAAGAATTCGCCAGGGCCTTGGACCTGCGAGTAGCCATGGCAGCTGATGCTGCGCTGATATATTCCTCAGCTGTTGCCCTTCAGAGGGCACGGAATGTGCTGGAACTCGCTTCCTGAAGCCGGGTGGAACACTCCCCGCAAGCCTTTGGCACATTTGCCGGTAGAATGGTTCTTGGATTTTTGATAAATACGCGCTGGCGGGCCGATTGGTACGCCTGCTTGGCATAGATAGCTGGCAGTCAGAACCAGTGCGATAACCAGAGGATACGAGTGGCAACCACAAACGACATCAAGAACGGGACCGTACTGAAGCTCGAGGGCCAGCTCTGGAACATCATCGAGTTCCAGCACGTCAAGCCAGGCAAGGGCGGTGCCTTCGTCCGTACCAAGATGCGCAATGTCATGTCCGGCAAGGTGGTTGACAAGACCTTCAACGCCGGCCTGAAGATTGAAACCGCTACGGTGGACCGCCGCGATTACCAGTACCTGTACCAGGACGGCGAAGACTTCGTGTTCATGGATACCCAGGACTACGACCAAATCACCGTATCGGGTGCCACGGTGGGCGACGCCACAAACTTCATGCTTGAGAACCAGATGGTCAACATCGCCATCCATGAGGGCACGCCGCTGTACATTGAACTGCCCCCGAGTGTTGTCCTCGAAATCACCTACACGGAGCCGGGCCTTCAGGGCGACCGCTCCTCGGCAGGCACCAAGCCTGCAACTGTCGAGACCGGTTACGAAATCCAGGTTCCGCTGTTCGTTGAGCAGGGCACCAAGGTCAAGGTCGACACCCGCGATGGCAGCTACTTGGGCCGGGTCAACGACTAGTGAGCGCACGCGGTAAAGCCCGTAGCAGGGCTCTTGAAGTACTTTTCGAGGCGGAGCAGCGTTCCGTTTCGGCTTTCGACGCGATGACAGCGCGGCGGGAGAAGACCGACCTTGTCATCAACCCCTACACGGTGGAAATCGTCGAGGGTGTTGTTTCCATGCAGGCAACCATCGATGAGTTCCTGCAGACGTACGCCCAAGGCTGGACGTTGGAGCGGATGCCCTCGGTTGACCGCATCATCCTTCGTATTGGCGCATGGGAACTTCTCTACAATGACGAGGTTCCCGACGGCGTAGCCGTCAGCGAAGCTGTGGCTCTCGCGAAGACCATGTCCACGGACGAGTCGCCTGCCTTCATCAATGGGCTGCTTGGCCGGCTCCAGAAGCTGAAGCCCTCGCTCCTGGCATAAGGAGTTGTTGGCCGCTGAAGAACCCGCATCCACTGGATGCGGGTTCTTTTGTGTTTACTGGAGGACCGCTGCCCTAAGCGTTGGGATCTTCCTGAGGAGCTCGAACTCGTCATGCTGATGGACATGGACGTCGCGACCGCTGAGAATCCGTTGGCGGGTAAATGCCAGGGCTGTGGCCCCTTTGATGAAGGCCCTCATCTGCGCACCACGCCCGCGCGAGGACGCCCACCCAATGGCGTGCCGTCGGCCTCGGGAGGTACCCAGCATCTCCACTTCTGCGGGAGTAAACCAGCCTGCCCGGGCATATTCGAGGAGACGTTGCCGGGTAAGTTTTCCTTCGGCAACCCTGAGGAGGATGATGCCCACTGCTGCCACCAGGAAGATCGGGACCTGGACCACAAAGTACTCCACCAGGAAGTTCTGTCCCATGCTGTTCCAACGGTTGTGCAGGAACATCGCAGGCAACAAGCCGATGAAGAAGGCCAGGACCGCGTACCCCGAATGCCATTTGCGGGCAGCGAAACCCATGATCAGTCCGGTTGTACCCGTGAAAACTGCGTGCGCGAAGGGCGACATGACACCCCGGAGGATGAAGATCCGGATGAGGTCAGTGCTTGGATCTGATGATGAGGCTATTTCGCGGCCGAAGTAGAGGATGTTCTCCGTGAAGGCAAAGCCCGCGGCAATGGTGAAGGCAAACACCACCCCATCAACAGGTCCGTCAAAATATTTGCGTGCTGCCAGGATCAGGACCAGCAACCCCAGCGACTTGGTGAATTCCTCCACGATGGGGGCTTGGACCGTTGCCATGAAGTAGGTGAATGCTTCTTCGCTGGAGGTGGGAGCTGCAAGTGCGAAGAGCGGCTGGATAAGCAGTGTCCCGGCAATGGAAACCGCGGCACCCCACGTGAAAGCGAACCACAGGAGCCTTTTTGGTTCGGGTTCCCAGCGATCTATCAGGCGTACCGTCAGCAGCACTACGGAGAGTGGAATCAGTGAGGCAATGAAGCCGATGACAAACCCGCTGATGCCGGTGTTGCCGAGGAGAAACGGCACCACCAGGAACAGGCTGCCGAGGACCAGCACGGTTGCTCCGATGAGTAAAGGGAGCGTCCCCCAGGACCGGCGAGGCTGCGGCGCTGGCGGCATGGCCCAGGTTTGCTGTGGGAGCGTCGTCGGGTTGCCGGGGGCCGGTTGGTAATTACCGGGCTGGACGCGGCCAATCCACGTGGGGTTGGCGCCAGGTTCCAGGTAAGGACGCGGATAAGGTTGTCCGCCTGGTTGGCCGTGGTGGTTCATGGTCATGGGCAAGAGCCTATTCCACAGCACGGAGTGTGAGCTTAAACTCACGCGTCACTGGGGTCCCCGCTGAGGTGGGAAAGGGGCGCTGTGGTAGTTTTGAAAAGCAAATATTCCTTTTTTAATTCCGTCCCGTGAGGCGGGGAAAGGGGAGACGAGCGATGACTGAAGTCACTTCAGCACACGTGCCGTCGCGGGTTGTCCTCAATCAGGCGGACATTGATCGTGCGCTCACTCGTATCGCCCACGAGATCCTCGAAGCCAACAAAGGCTCCCAGGACCTGGTCCTGTTGGGCATTCCAAGCCGGGGCTACCCTCTGGCCGTGCGGCTTGCCAACAAGATCGCAGCAGCCGACCCCACGGTGAACGCCGACACTATGGTTGGCCAGTTGGATGTCACCATGTTCCGTGACGACCTCTCACATCAGCCCACACGGCCCCCACGCCACACCCGGCTTCCACTCTCAGGCATAGACAACAAGGTTGTTGTCCTGATCGACGACGTCCTGTACTCAGGCAGGACCATTCGAGCCGCTTTGGACGCCTTGGTCGATCTTGGCCGCCCGCGGATTGTCCGCCTGGCTGTGCTGGTGGACAGGGGACACCGCGAGCTTCCCATCCGGGCAGATCACGTGGGAAAGAACCTGCCCACTTCCTCATCGGAAAAGGTCCGGGTCCACCTCGAGGAGATCGACTCCGTGGACGGCGTGCCCGTCAACGAGGTAGTTATTGAGGCCGGCAAGTGAAACATCTCCTTTCCACCGACAACCTCAGCCTTTTCGACGCCATCCGGGTTCTGGACACGGCAGAAGAAATGTCCGCCGTCGGCGAGCGTGAGGTTAAGAAGCTCCCGGCCCTGCGCGGCCGCACCGTGGTGAACCTCTTCTTCGAGGACTCCACCCGTACCCGTATCTCCTTTGAAGCAGCAGCCAAGCGACTGTCAGCCGATGTCATTAACTTCGCCGCCAAGGGATCCTCGGTATCCAAGGGAGAGTCCCTCAAGGACACTGCACAGACGCTGGCAGCCATGGGCGCGGACGCTGTCGTCATCCGCCACTGGGCCTCCGGCGCGCCGCACCGGCTTGCAGCCACTGACTGGATTGATGCAGCAGTCATCAACGCCGGCGATGGTACCCATGAGCACCCTACCCAGGCATTGCTGGATGCTTTCACCATGCGTCGGCACTGGTCACGGGTCAATGGCATTGAGTCCACGGGCGCAGACCTCAAAGGGATGCGCGTAGCGATTGCCGGCGATGTCCTGCACTCCCGCGTTGCCCGTTCCAATGTCTGGTTGCTCAAGACCCTCGGCGCCGAGGTCACGTTGGTGGCGCCACCCACCCTGCTGCCCATCGGCGTCGAGCACTGGCCTTGCAAGGTCAGCTACAACCTGGATGAGACGTTGGAAGCGGGCGTTGACGCCATGATGATGCTGCGTGTCCAGGGTGAGCGCATGAACGCATCGTTCTTCCCCTCTACCCGCGAGTACTCGCGCCGCTGGGGTTTCGACGACGCAAGGCTCCGCGCCTTGGATGATCTCGGTATGAAGGACACCATCATCATGCACCCCGGCCCCATGAACCGGGGTCTGGAGATTTCATCGGCAGCCGCAGATTCGCCGCGTTCAACTGTTCTCGCCCAGGTGCGAAACGGTGTTTCGGTCCGTATGGCCGCTCTTTACCTGCTGCTCTCCGGGGATTCCCGTGAAGCCGTTCCGAACGCAAGCCAGTCCAGCAAGGAGACCAACTGATGGCCCAGAACAGCTACCTGATTCGTGGGGCCGCCATCCTCGGCGGCGCAGCTGAAGACCTCTTGATCCGCGACGGTGTCATTGAAGCCCGCGGTACGGACTTGTCTGCGGACGACGCAACAGAGATCGACGCCCAGGGCCTCGTTGCACTGCCCGGCATGGTGGACGTGCACACCCACTTGCGCGAACCCGGCCGCGAAGACGCCGAAACAGTGGAGACCGGCACCCGCGCTGCCGCCCTGGGCGGTTTCACAGCTGTCCATGCCATGGCCAACAGCAACCCGGTGGCTGATACTGCCGGCGTCGTGGAGCAGGTTCATAGCCTTGGCCGAGCATCGGGCTGGGTGGACGTCCGCCCCGTCGGTGCGGTCACTGTAGGTTTGGCGGGCGAGCAACTGGCAGAGCTGGGCGCCATGGCGGACTCCCGCGCCCAGGTCCGGATGTTCTCCGACGACGGCATCTGCGTCCACGATCCCGTGCTTATGCGCCGTGCATTGGAGTACGTCAAAGCGTTCGACGGCGTAGTGGCCCAGCACGCGCAGGAACCGCGCCTCACCGCCGGGGCACAGATGAATGAAGGCGCGGTGTCGGCCGTGCTTGGACTCACCGGCTGGCCCGCTGTTGCCGAGGAAAGCATCATCGCCCGCGACGTTCTGCTTGCCCAGCATGTTGGTTCCCGCCTCCATGTGTGCCACGTCTCCACGGCGGGTTCCGTGGAGATCGTTCGCTGGGCCAAGGCCCGTGGAATCAATGTCACCGCCGAGGTCACTCCGCACCACCTGCTGCTCACTGATGAGCTGGTCCGCAGCTACGACCCCGTCTACAAAGTCAACCCCCCGCTGCGCACCGATGCCGACGTGCAGGCGCTCCGGGAGGGCCTGGCCGACGGCACCATCGACGTCGTGGGAACAGACCACGCCCCGCACCCCAGCGAGCATAAGGAATGCGAATGGGCGCAGGCAGCCATGGGCATGACCGGTCTTGAAACCGCGCTGTCCGTGGTGCAGGAGACCATGATCGAAACCGGCCTCATGACGTGGGCTGATTTCGCCAGGGTTACCTCGTTCACCCCTGCAGTCATTGGGCGCGTTGCCGATCAGGGCCGTCCCTTGGAGGTTGGCGAACCTGCCAATGTCATCCTGGTGGACCCGGCTGCGCGTTGGACTGTTGACCCGCATAAAATGGCAACCATGGGCCGCAATTCACCGTTCAAGGGCAAGGAGCTGCCCGGATCCGTGGTGGCAACCTTCTTCAAAGGCCACCCCACGGTCCTCGATGGCCAGCTCAACACGCCTTACAGGTACCCGGCGGTCGGCAGCAACTAATGGACAACCAAACACTGACCGTGCTCATCACGGTGCCGCTGATTGTCATCGTCCTGGCGATGATCTGGCTGGGATGGCGGAACCGGTTAAGGCGACAAGCCGACGTCGAACGCCTCCCCGAGGTGCCGAAGCAGCTGACGCCGGCCACGGTAGTGGCAGACGGCCAATACGTGGCCACCACAACGGCCGGCGATTGGCTGGACCGGATAGCAGTCCAAGGCCTGGGTATCCGCACCAACGCTGAACTGAGCATCCACACCGAAGGTGTGCTGTTCGATCGAGCCGGTGCCGCTCCGGTCTTCATCCCGCGCTCAGCTCTGGTCGACAGCCGGGAAACCAATGGCATGGCCGGAAAATTCGTCGAAAAAGACGGACTCCTGGTCATCAACTGGAAGCTTGGCTCCCGGGAACTGGACACCGGATTCCGTTCCAGGCACGCAGCCGACAAGCAGCTCCTCCTCGAAGCCCTCCAAGAATTGATCTCCGCAGCCCCTCAGGCAGAAGCCGATAGTGGAAAGTAATAAAGTGACGGATAGTAAAGCAGCCACCAAACCCACCCCCTCAGCAGCAGTACTCGTGCTCGAAGACGGCCGCATGTTCCGCGGACGCAGCTACGGAGCCCAGGGCACCGCTCTCGGTGAGGCAGTCTTCGCCACCGGCATGACGGGCTACCAGGAGACCATTACCGATCCCTCCTACGCCCGCCAGCTGGTGGTGCAGACAGCGCCGCACATCGGCAACACCGGCGTCAACAGCGAAGACGCTGAATCCCGCCGTATCTGGGTTGCCGGGTACATCGTGCGCGACGCCGCGCGTCGGCCCTCCAACTGGCGTTCCGAGCGAAGCCTCGATGAGGAACTGGTGGAGCAGGGCATTGTTGGCATCCAGGGCGTAGACACCCGTGCCATTACCCGCCACCTCCGTGAGCACAAGACCATGCGGGCCGGCATTTTCTCCGGTGAGGCCGCGCACGCCACCGACAAAGAACTGCTGGACGCTGTCCTCGCCAGCGCTCCCATGGAAGGCGCAGCCCTGGCGGAGGAAGTCTCCATTGACGAGGCTTACGTCGTGGAACCAAAGGACCACGGCTGGGAAGGGGAACCGCGCTTCTCCATCGCAGCCGTTGACCTCGGCATCAAGGCGATGACTCCAGTGCGTTTCGCAGAGCGTGGCGTGCGCGTGCACGTCCTGCCGGCCACCTCCACCCTGGAGGATGTCAACGCTGTCAAGCCCGACGGCTTCTTTATGTCCAACGGTCCAGGAGACCCTGCAACCGCTGACAACCAGGTTTCGTTGCTGCGTTCGGTACTGGATGAGAAGCTCCCGTACTTCGGTATCTGCTTCGGCAACCAGATCCTCGGCCGGGCCCTGGGCTTTGGCACCTACAAGCTCCGTTACGGCCACCGCGGCATCAACCAGCCCGTCATGGACCGCCGGACCGGCAAGGTGGAAATCACCTCGCAGAACCACGGCTTCGCCGTTGACGCCCCGTTGAACGGGGCCACCGTGGCACCGGAAGAACGATACGGACGTGTGGAAGTCAGCCACATTTCGCTCAATGACGACGTCGTCGAAGGACTCGCCTGCCTCGACATCCCCGCCTTCTCGGTCCAGTACCACCCCGAAGCTGCGGCCGGACCGCACGATGCTGCGTACCTCTTCGACCGCTTCATCGACCTCATGGCCGACACCAAGTCCAAGGCCACAGGCGCCAACTCCAACGACTCCAAGACTGAGGACAAGAAGTAATGCCCAAGCGTACAGATCTCAAGAGCGTCCTTGTCATCGGTTCCGGCCCCATCGTTATCGGCCAAGCGGCTGAGTTCGACTACTCCGGTACCCAGGCACTTCGCGTCCTGAAGGAGGAGGGCCTGCGGGTCATCCTGGTGAACTCCAACCCGGCCACCATCATGACGGACCCCGAATTTGCCGATGCCACCTATGTAGAGCCCATCACTCCAGAGGTGGTGGAAAAGATCATCGCCAAGGAGCGCCCGGACGCCATCCTGCCCACCCTCGGCGGCCAGACGGCGTTGAACACGGCCATCGCGCTGGACAAGAACGGTGTGCTGGAGAAGTACAACGTGGAACTCATTGGCGCGAACATCGCCGCCATTGAGCTCGGCGAAGACCGTGAGAAGTTCAAGGGCGTCGTGGAGCGTTGTGGCGCAGAGTCCGCACGCAGCCACATCATCCACACCATGGAAGAAGCCTTCGCTGCTGCCGAGGACCTCGGCTACCCCATGGTGGTCCGCCCGTCCTTTACCATGGGTGGCCTGGGCTCCGGGCTGGCTTACAACGAGGACGACCTCCGCCGCATCGTCGGCCAGGGCCTCCAGTACAGCCCCACCACCGAGGTCCTGCTCGAAGAGAGCATCCTCGGCTGGAAGGAATACGAGCTTGAGATGATGCGCGACAAGAACGACAACGTCGTTGTGGTCTGCTCCATCGAGAACTTCGACCCTGTGGGTGTCCACACCGGTGACTCCATCACGGTAGCTCCGGCCCTGACCCTCACGGACCGCGAGTACCAGAAGCTGCGCGACGTCTCCATCGCGGTCATCCGCGAAGTTGGCGTGGACACCGGTGGTTGCAACATCCAGTTCGCCATCGATCCCGCAACGGGCCGTGTAGTGGTGATCGAGATGAACCCCCGCGTATCCCGTTCCTCCGCGTTGGCCTCCAAGGCAACCGGCTTCGCCATCGCCAAGATCGCCACCAAGCTTTCCCTTGGTTACACCTTGGACGAAATCCCCAACGACATCACCCAGAAAACCCCTGCCTCTTTCGAGCCGACGTTGGACTACGTGGTAGTGAAGGTTCCGCGCTTCGCTTTCGAGAAGTTCCCGGCAGCGGATAACACCCTGACCACCACCATGAAGTCCGTGGGCGAAGCCATGGCCATGGGCCGCAACTTCACCGAAGCCCTGCAGAAGGCCCTTCGCTCATTGGAACAGAAGGGCTCACAGCTGGACTTCAGCTCCGTACCGGAGTACGAGGTCGCCGAGCTCATCGAGAAGGCCAAGCGCCCCACCACGGAACGACTGCACCAGGTGCAGCGCGCGCTCCTGGGTGGCGCCACGGTGGAAGAGGTCTTCCAAGCCACCAAGATCGACCCCTGGTTCCTGGACCAGCTGCAGCTCCTCAATGAGACGGCGCAGGAGATCCGCAAGGCCGGCGTTCTCACTGAGGAGATGCTGCGCAACGCCAAGCGTCACGGCTTCTCCGACGAGCAGATCGGTGCATTGACACATAACAATGAGGCAGTAGTCCGGGGCGTCCGGCAAGCACTGGGTATTCGTCCGGTCTACAAGACGGTGGACACCTGTGCCGCTGAGTTCGCTGCCTACACGCCCTACCACTACTCGTCCTATGACGAGGAAGACGAAGTAGGCCTGCACGCCAAGCCCTCCGTCATCATCCTGGGCTCCGGGCCCAACCGCATCGGCCAGGGCATCGAGTTCGACTACTCCTGCGTCCACGCCTCCATGGCGCTGCGCAAGGCCGGCTACGAGACCGTCATGGTCAACTGCAACCCGGAGACCGTCTCCACGGACTACGACGTCTCCACGCGCCTTTACTTCGAGCCGCTGACCCTCGAGGACGTCCTTGAGGTCATTGCTGCAGAGGAGCGTACCGGTGGAGTCATGGGCGTCTTCGTCCAGCTCGGCGGCCAGACCCCGCTGAAGCTGGCCCAGCAGCTCGCCGATGCCGGTGTTCCGATCCTGGGCACTTCGCCTGAAGCGATCGACCTGGCGGAGCACCGCGGCGCCTTTGCCCGCGTCCTGGATGAAGCCGGACTGACCTCCCCGAAGAACGGCACCGCCGTGTCCTTCGAGGACGCCAAGAAGATCGCCGACGAAATCGGTTACCCGGTGCTGGTCCGCCCGTCCTACGTCCTGGGCGGCCGCGGCATGGAGATCGTCTACGACGAAGCAAACCTCTCCCGTTACATCGCCAATGCCACGGAAATCACCCCGGACCACCCGGTGCTGATTGACCGCTTCCTCGAAGATGCTGTCGAAATTGACGTCGACGCACTTTTCGATGGCACCGACATGTACCTCGGCGGCATCATGGAACACATCGAGGAAGCCGGCATCCACTCCGGTGACTCCGCATGCGTGCTTCCGCCGATTACCTTGGGCAACAACGTGATCGAGCGTGTGCGCACGGCAACCCGGGCCATCGCCGAAGGCGTTGGCGTCCGAGGCCTCATCAACATCCAGTTCGCGCTGGCCTCCGATGTCCTGTACGTCCTTGAAGCCAACCCGCGTGCTTCCCGCACCGTTCCTTTCGTTTCCAAGGCGACAGGCGTGCAAATGGCCAAGGCCGCTGCGCTCATCGGCACAGGTGTCACCATCAACCAGCTCCGCGGCGCCTACAAGATGCTGCCGGAAACCGGTGACGGTTCCACCCTGCCTTTGGACGCACCGGTTGCCGTCAAGGAAGCGGTCCTTCCGTTCAGCCGCTTCCGTACTCCTGAGGGCAAGGTTGTGGACTCCCTGCTCGGCCCGGAAATGCGCTCCACCGGTGAAGTCATGGGCATCGACAAGCACTTCGACACCGCATTCGCCAAGAGCCAGGCCGCAGCGAACAACGCCTTGCCCACCCAGGGCAAGATCTTCGTCTCGGTAGCCAACCGTGACAAGCGCTCAGTGATTATGGGCGTCAAGCGCCTCTCGGACCTGGGCTTCGAGATCGTTTCCACCGGTGGCACCGCTGACGTCCTACGCCGCAACGGCATTCAGGCAACCCCTGTGCGTAAGGTGGCCGAAGGCAGCAGCGCAGAGGGCGAAGGCACCATTGCGGATCTGGTCATCGCCGGCGAGATCGACATGGTCTTCAACACACCCTCCGGCGGCGAAGCCCGCAGCGACGGTTACGAACTCCGTGCTGCGGCAACGTCCATTGGCATTCCCTGCATCACCACCGTTGCCGAGTTCAATGCCGCAGTGCAGGCCATTGAGGCACTGCGCACTTACGAATGGTCGGTGACCAGCCTGCAGGAGCACGCAGCCAACCTGTCAGCGGCAATGGAAGCAGCCAATGCCTGAGTCTGCTTCACCACAGCAAGGCCAGCAGCCGGCCGGGGAGTCTTTCGGATCCCGGCTGGCTGCGGCCATGGCCGCGCGCGGCCCGCTCTGCGTCGGAATCGACCCCCACCCGCAGCTCTTGGCCGATTGGGGATTGACCGACGACGTCGCCGGCTTGGAGCGCTTCTCGCTGACGGTGGTTGAGGCCGTGGCTTCCCTCGCTGCCGCGGTCAAGCCGCAGGTGGCGCTCTACGAGCGCCACGGCTCGGCCGGCATGGCTGTGCTGGAACGGACGCTCACCGCCTCCGCGGATGCGGGCGTGCTCAGCATCGCCGACGCCAAGCGTGGCGACATCGGCTCCACTATGGCCGCCTATGCGGATGCCTGGCTGCGTGACGGTTCTTCCTTGGCCGCGGACTCGGTGACGCTTAGCCCGTACCTAGGCTTTGAGTCGCTGCGCCCGGCATTGGACCTTGCTGCGCAGTATGGCAGGGGAGTGTTTGTGCTTGCACTGACATCGAACCCTGAAGGAAAGTCTGTGCAGCACGTCGGTGGAAGTGATTCCGTGGCGCGTAGGATTGCCGCTGCCGCAGCCCTCGAGAACCAGCGGTACAGCGGTTCCATGGGGTCAGTTGGCCTGGTGGTAGGGGCAACCATCGGCTCTGCCTTGGATGATCTGGGTATTGAACTCGCGCCTGTGCGCGGTGCAATATTGGCCCCTGGCCTCGGTGCCCAGGGCGCCACTCCAGCTGACCTTCGCACAACGTTTGGCGCTGCTTACCCCACGGTCCTGGCCACTTCCAGCCGGGGGATCCTGGCGGCAGGACCGTCCTTGGCAAGCCTCCGTGCTGCCACTGAGGAAACTTTGCGCGGACTTCGCTTCGAGTAAGTTGTCCATGCTCATTGCGCAACCGGGCCCCTGCCGGTAAGTTCAGGATCAGTCCGCGTGATCTGGATCACATGTGCGATCTGACAGGGGTTTGGCAGTGGGCCTTAAAGAGCTGACACCGCAGGAGCGTTCAGATGCGCTTGAGAAAGCTGCCAAGGCGCGGTCAGTGCGTGCCGCCGCCAAGGAGAGACTCAAGCGCGGCGAAGTCAGCATTGCTGAGTTGATTTCCTCCGGAGCCACCGACGACGCGATTGCGCGCATGCGGGTAGTGGAGTTGTTGGAGGCCCTGCCGGGTATCGGGCCCGTCAGGGCTGCCGGGATTATGGCGGAGATTGGCATTGCAGGATCGCGGCGCATCAGAGGCCTGGGAATTCATCAGGCCCGGGCGCTGGTAGATTTTATGGATACCCAGCAAAGCGTTTGACGCATCTCCCCGAAGGAATCCGTGAGCAAGAAACCCGGACTGACTGTCCTTGCAGGCCCCACTGCCGTTGGCAAGGGAACCGTATCCACCTACATCAGGGACAACTATCCAGAGGTTTGGCTCTCAGTCTCGGCAACCACCAGGGCTGCGCGTCCGGGTGAAAAGGACGGGGTCCACTATTTTTTCAAGTCTGCTGAGGAGTTCGACTCCCTGGTGGCAGAGGGTGAACTCCTGGAGTGGGCTGTGGTGCATGGCCAGAACCGCTACGGGACCCTTCGAAGCACAGTTGATGCCGCTATTGCCGACGGTAAGTCTGTACTTCTGGAGATCGACCTCCAGGGCGCGCGACAGGTAAAAGCTGCCGTCCCGGACGCGAATTTCGTGTTCCTGGCGCCGCCCAGCTGGGACGAAATGGTTCGCCGCCTGGTGGGCCGCGGCACCGAAACTCCCGAGGAACAGCAGCGCAGGCTGGAAACCGCTAAACTGGAACTTGCTGCTGAACCGGAGTTTGACCACACCGTCATCAATGACGACGTTCGCCGGGCAGCGGACGAGCTTGTTTCACTCATGGGGCTTACCCCGCACCAGCGCTAAGCGCTTGCATTTGTTGGCCCGCTAAAATTTGGAGAATTCGTGTCCACGAACCTTGAAGGCATCATCAACCCGCCGATCGATTCGCTGCTTGAGGCTGCTGATTCCAAGTATGGCCTGGTCATCTTCGGCGCCAAGCGCGCCCGCCAGATCAATGCCTACTACGCTCAGCTGCACGAGGGCCTGTTCGAGTACGTCGGCCCGTTGGTTGACACCAAGCTGAACGAGAAGTCGTTGTCCATCGCTCTGCGCGAGATCAACGAAGGCTTGCTGGTTTCCACGCCGATCGAGCCCGCAGAATAATAAAGACTGCCTGTTGACGGAGGTCACGTGCGCATAGTCCTCGGAGTCGGGGGAGGGATCGCAGCCTATAAGGTTGCATCGCTCCTCCGGCTTTTTACTGAATCCGGTCACAAGGTGACGGTCATCCCTACGGAAGCCGCTACCCGATTCGTCGGAGTGGCCACGTGGGAAGCCCTCTCCGGTAACCCTGTGAGCAACAGCGTCTTTGACGACGTCGAGAAGGTCAATCATGTCCGTCTAGGGCATGAGGCAGACCTGATAGTAGTTGCTCCTGCTACCGCTGACCTTTTGGCTAAAGCAGCAACCGGACAAGCGGGCGACCTCCTTACCAACACCCTCCTCATGGCCCACGGGCCAGTTCTGTTTGCGCCCGCCATGCACACGGAAATGTGGCAGCACGCCGCAACCCAAGCCAACGTGGAGACCTTGCGCAGCCGTGGTGTCACCGTGCTCGAGCCTGCCTCCGGTCGCCTGACGGGTGCCGATTCGGGTCCCGGACGCCTGCCCGAGCCCGAGGCAATTTTTGCTGCGGCCATGGCTCTGACTGAAGCTGCAATAGAGGCGCCGGCTGTTCCCGCCGCGGAGCAGACACTGGCAGAGCGGATCGTGACGATCTCTGCCGGTGGCACGCGTGAAGCTCTGGACCCGGTCCGGTTCCTCGGAAACCGCTCGTCCGGCAAGCAGGGTGTGGCACTGGCTGCTGCAGCCTTGGCTGCCGGAGCAACTGTGAGATTTATCGCGGCTCACATGGACGTTGAGCCGCCTGCTGGCGTCGAGCTCGTCCGCGTTGAATCCGCCTTGGAACTGCGTGAGGCAGCGTTGAAGGCGGCGGCGGATTCCGACGTCGTGATTATGGCAGCCGCCGTGGCAGACTTCCGTCCGGCAGAGGTCTCGGATACGAAGATCAAGAAGGTGGACGGCGAGGACGCGCCCGTTGTGCAGTTGATCCGGAACCCGGACATCCTGCGCGAGCTGGTGGAGCGGCGTAATGCCGACGGCGGCCAACAGTTGATTGTAGGGTTCGCAGCCGAAACCGGTGACGCCCAAGGCGACGTCCTGGAGCATGCAACAGCCAAGCTCAAGCGCAAGGGCTGTGACCTCCTGGTGGTGAACCAGGTGGGCATTGGCCGGGTGTTCGGACAGGATGAGAATTCCGTCGTTATCTTGTCCGGTCACGGTGCGGACCCTGAGTCAGCCGCCGGCTCGAAGGCCGACGTCGCCGCTGCCGTCATTGATCGGGTAGGGGCTGAACTCACCCGGGTCTTCCCGGCCATGTAACTGAGCCCACACCCCAATTCTTAGCAAAGGGACACACGGCAAATACCGCCGTCCCGCAACCCAGTAAGGTGGTCGAGTGACTTTACCGCTGCACCATGAACACCATGGCACCCCGTCCAAGCTCAGGCTCTTCACGTCCGAATCGGTCACCGAAGGGCACCCGGACAAGATCTGCGACCAAATCAGCGACTCCATCCTGGACGCCCTGTTGGCTGCCGATCCTGAATCCCGTGTGGCCGTTGAAACCATGGCCACTACAGGTTTGGTGCACGTGGCTGGTGAGGTCACCACCGACGCTTACGTAGAAATTCCGCAGATTGTCCGCGAAACCATCCTGGGCATCGGCTACGACTCGTCCGCCAACGGTTTCGACGGCGCCCGTTGTGGTGTGTCCGTGTCCATCGGCCAGCAGTCAAACGACATCGCCGGTGGCGTGTTCAACTCACTTGAGGCCCGCGAAGGCCGCCAGGAGGATGACTACGACCTCCAGGGCGCCGGCGATCAGGGCATCATGTTTGGCTATGCCAGCGACGAGACGGCGTCCTACATGCCAACTCCCATCTGGCTGGCGCACCGTTTGTCAGAACGCCTCACCGAAGTCCGCAAGAACGGCGAGCTGGCCTACCTGCGTCCGGACGGCAAGACACAGGTCACGGTAGGTTACGACGGCGACCGGCCGGTTTCCGTGGAAACGGTGGTCATCTCCAGCCAGCACGCTGAAGACGCCAGCCTCGAGCAGCTGCGCGCGGACTTGGCCAGCTATGTGATCGACCCCGTCATGTCGGCGTCCAACCTGGATATCGCACACGCTGCGAACATTCTGAACCCCGCGGGCGCGTTCGTCATTGGTGGTCCGGTAGGCGATGCCGGGCTCACAGGCCGAAAGATCATCGTGGACACTTACGGTGGTTTCGCACGCCACGGCGGTGGCGCATTCTCCGGCAAGGATCCGTCCAAGGTGGACCGCTCGGCAGCTTACGCCATGCGGTGGGTTGCCAAGAATGTTGTGGCCGCCGGACTGGCCAAGCGTGCTGAGATCCAAATTGCCTACGCAATCGGCCAGGCACGCCCTGTTGGAACCTACGTTGAGACGTTCGGCACGGAAACCGTTGATCCGGCCCGCATCAGTGAAGCAATCGATGAGCTGTTCGACCTCCGTCCGCGGGCCATCATCGACGCCCTGGATCTCAAACGGCCCATCTACGCCAAGACGGCGGCCCACGGTCACTTTGGTCGAGACGACCCGGATTTCACGTGGGAACGGCTGGACCGGGTGGCGGACCTGAAGGAATACTTCAACGCCTGAGGTGTTGTTCCTGCAAGCCGTCCTGATTGTTGATGTTGTTTTGTCGGTGCTTCGTGGTTGGCTGAAGCCAGAGAGATGCCCGCAGCGGGTCAATCCCGCTGTGGGCATTCCCGGTTAAGAATGCGTGGTGCATTTTCTGCGCTCAGAGTTGGAGGTGAAGTATGGCAGGACACGAGGCCCAGCCATCGTTGCTTCAACCATCGCTGCTGCAGGGTTTCCCGGACCGGGGTCCTGTCAACGGACCTCCGTTGGCAGCTGTGAATCCCGTTGCGCGCGTCGTCCTGGAGTCTTCCGTGCCGCACCTGGACAGGCCTTTTGACTACAGTGTTCCCGCGGAGCTCTCCGAAACTGCGGTCCCCGGTGTTCGGGTGAAAGTGAAGTTCAACGGCCAGGAGCTCAATGGTTACATCGTCGAGCGCCGTGCGGACTCGGATGCAGCCCACCCGCTGACGGCCCTGCATAAAGTTGTGTCCCCGGTTGCTGTCCTGACCCCGGCTATCAACGAGTTGGGCGGCAGGGTCGCTGCCCGGTACGCCGGTACGCTCAGCGATGTTCTCCGGACGGCTGTCCCTCCCCGTGTGGCCAAGGTGGAGAAGGAATTCTTGGCCGGGGACCTCGACGCCGACGCAGCGGACCTGAAACCGTTCACGGAGGCCCGCGCGTGGGCGGCGTACTCCAACGGAGCGCCGTACCTGCAGCACCTTGCCAGTGGTGGTTCACCCAAAGCTGTCCTCACAGCTCTCCAAGGATTCGGCCCCGATGGTTGGCCGGCCATGATTGCTACGGCCGTTGCCACAGTTCGTAAATCGGGACGTGGCGCGGTTGTGGTGGTGCCGGATTATAGGGACCTTGAGCAGTTGGAGGCGGCGCTTGCCAACGTCCTGCCGTCTTCCGACGTCGCCCGGCTGACGGCGGACGACGGGCAAACTCCCCGCTATAGGAACTTTCTGCGGCTACTGAGCGGGACAGCGGGAGTGGCCATTGGTACCCGTTCGGCGGCCTATGCTCCTGTTCGCGATCTGGGTCTGGTGGTGTGTTGGGACGACGGCGACGACCTCCACATCGAGCAACGGGCACCATATGCGCACACCAGGGAAGTCCTGCTGTTGCGTGCCGAGCAGGAGAACGCCGCATGCCTCATGGCCTCCCACAACCGAAGCACCGAGCTCCAGCGCCTTGTTGAGATGCAGTGGGCGGTGCCCCTTGAAGCGCCGCGACGTACTGTCCGCGCCACAGCACCCAGAGTTCTCAATACCGCTGACAGTTTTGAACAAGAACGTGATCCTCTGGCACGTATTGCGCGCTTGCCGGGCGCAGCGTGGCGGGCGGCCAAGGAGGGCCTGGAGCGGGGTCCTGTCCTGGTCCAAGTGGCCCGCGCCGGATACGCCCCGTCGTTGGTATGCGAGACGTGCCGGGAACTTGCCCGCTGCAATGCCTGTCAGGGGCCGCTGGCCGTATCAAGCAGCTCGGCCATGCCGGCATGCCGGTGGTGCTCCACGCCGGCCCCGCAATGGCGGTGCACGCACTGTAGTGGAACACGACTACGCCGGGGAGCAGCTGGCGTGATGCGGACGGCAGAGGAACTGGGACGGGCTTTTCCCGGTAAAGCGGTGGTGACCTCTTCAGGCGAGCACGTCAAGGCAAGTGTGCCGGATACTCCAGCTCTGGTGGTCGCAACGGTGGGCGCTGAGCCTGTTGCGCCCAACGGTTACGCCGCCGCCCTGTTGCTGGACGGCAACTCGTTACTTCGGCGGGAGAACCTGCGGGCGGGAGAGGATACGGTTCGCCGATGGTTCAACGCCGCCTCCCTGGTGAAGCCGGCCACTCAAGGTGGACTCGTAGTGATCACCGCTGACGACACCGCGGCGACGGGGGCACTGTTGCGGTGGGACGCCTCCGGCTTTGCCTCACGTGAACTGGCGCTTCGGAAGGAACTTCAGCTGCCGCCTGCAGTCAGGGTAGCTTCCGTGACCGGGGCACGGGCCGACGTCGCGCATTTCAGCGACGCTTTGGAGTCCAACGCCGGGCTGGCCTCCGTAGCAAAACTCCGGAAAGCCGGGCCTGCGCCCGTAGTGTTCTCCGGCAGCGGTCAACTGTCCGGCGGGCAATCATCAGGCGCTGAGGCTGATGCTGACGTCAGGTCGCTCTACTTCATTCCCTACGGAGATGCTGCGGAAACCACGCGTGCCATGCGGGCTGTGAAGGCAGCCAGCGCCGCCAAGCGGACCTCAGGACCCGTTCAGTTGCGCCTGGACGGGGTGGACGTCCTCTGACGCAGGGCTACGACTTCCTCGGCTGCAGCAAGGAGCTGCCGCGCCGATTCGTCCCAGTTGAACTCTGCCGCACGCTCTGCGGACCTGCGGGAGCGTTCCTGCCAGAGAGATTCCTCGCCCAGCGCAGTTACAGCCGCCGCGAACTCCACGGGTGACTCCGGGTCTACGTAGCTGACGGCATCACCGCCGACCTCACGGAAGATCGGTATATCGCTTGCGATCACAGGGGTTCCCAGGGCCATGGCCTCCACCAACGGCAGGCCGTAGCCCTCGGCGCGTGAGAGGCTGATCAGCGCTGTGGCCCTGAGCAGGAGTTCGTCGTACTCTCCATCAGTGACACCGTTGTGGAATACCACCTTGGCTCCTTCGGGAACCATCGCCTCCAATTCTGCCTTGCGCTGCGGAGTGATCCTGCTCAGCAGGTGAAGGGTGTACTGGTGCAGGCCGGACATGCCCCGGATCATGGTTTCCACGTTCTTGTACGGCATGAAAGAACCCATGTAGAGCAGGGACTTGTCCGCGCCGGCTTCAGGCGCGCGAGGCTTTTGACCGGGTTGGGGTGCGTTGCCCACAATCCGCACGGGCCGCTTTGTCAGCCTGTACTTGGCCATGAGCGCCTCGGTAGTGCGGCTGATGGTGGCTACGATGTCCGCGCGGTTGAGTAGGAGCCGCTGCGGCCAAAAGGCCTTGTGGTAAAGCCTCCACAACAGGCGCACCGGGGCAGGCAGGAAGCCCGGGGGAGTCGGGTGCTCGTAGTAAATGAGGTCGTGGAGGGTCAATACCAGCCCGTACCGGCGGCCCAAGGTGCCCATGGTCTGCATGGGACACACCACCACGTCAGCGCCCAAGGGGTTGACCTTGCGCGCGACGAACAACTCCAAAGGAGACAAGGGGCTGTTGACCATCACATACGGAACGTCGGGCAGCAGGGCCAGTTGGCGTTTGTCGCTGATCAGCATGGTGACGTCGGCGATTTTGGACGTTGCGGCTATGAGGCTGGAACCGTAGCGGCTGATGCCATCGTGGTGGTCCGTTCGGGTAAAGCGGGCATCGATGACAATTTTCACGCGGGATGTTCCTCCAGGAAGGTGCGGATTGCTTCTGCCGCCGGAACCGGCGTCTCGTAGTGGATTAGATGCCCGACGCCGGGAATCACTTCCAGCTTTGCCTCGGGTAGGCGTCCCATGAGTTTGTACTGGTTGGGAAGGGTGGCTATTTCATCCTTCTCGCCGGCGACCAGCAGCACGGGAAGAGTTAGCTGTTCGGCGACCTCGGCCACGTTGCCTGAGACGGAAGCCTTAAACGATTCGAGCAGGCTTTTTCTGTCTGCGAAGGCACTGAAGTAGGCGTCGTGCTGGGCATGGATGAAACGGCGCAGGTTCTTGTCGTTGGTTTTGGCCATGGTGATGCTCATAATGCGAACGATCAGCCGATTCCTCAGTACCGCCAGTCCCAGAGGGCGGGGAAGTTTGGCGGACGCCTGGTAGTAGAGCACCGCAAGCTTTGTCATGAGGCCCTTGGGTCCCTCCAATGCCGGCGCAGCGATTGGGTTGATCAGGACCAGCGGGTAGACGGCTCCCGGATTCGCCGCGGCAAAATGGCTGGCGACGATTGATCCGAAGGAGTGCCCGAGCAGGACAGTTTTGTCATCCAAGCCGAGCGCCGCCATGAAACCGAAGATGAACTTTCCGTAGCGTTCAACGCTGTGTTCGTCCTCAATGAAAGGTTCTGAGCTGCCGAAGGCAGGTAAGTCCGGCATGATGATGCGCATTTCCGGAAGTTGATCAGCGACGCGCAACAGCCCGTGGTGGTCTCCCCGGAAGCCATGGATGACCAGAATGGTGCGTGTCATCGGAGAGACAGTGACCGGCTCGTACGTCCAGTACGCTACGTTGCTGCCGTCCACCTCAACGTCCGAGGCACGCGTCCGCCCCGCCAGGGATTTGCTGAAGAATTCACTGGGGGCCTGTGCACCCTGGGGGGAGTGCGCGGTGTCCACATTGTCCATTGCTTGGTTCCTAGTTCACGTTGTCCGGGTGGGACCCGGTCCGATGGTGCCGTTCGAGCGCGGCTATGCCGTCCATGTCCGCGGCGTCCAGTTCAAAATCAAAGACAGCGTAGTTTTCCTTGATCCTTCCTGCCGAGCTTGCCTTGGGGATGACCAGGTTCCCCAGTTGCAGATGCCAACGCAAAATGACCTGTGCCGGAGTTCTTCCGTACTTATCGGAGAGCGACACAATGGCAGGGTCAGCCAGGACCTGCCCGCGGCCGAGGGGGCTCCAAGCCTCGGTGGCGATTCCCAACTGATCATGCAACGTCCGCAGTCTGGTTTGCTGCAGCCAAGGGTGCAGCTCGATCTGGTTGACCGCGGGGACAACTTCTGCCTTCTGCATGAGTTCTTCAAGGTGTCCGGGCTGGAAATTGGAAACACCGATCGCCCGCACTTTGCCTTCCCGGTACAGGGTCTCCAATGCTTTGTAGGTCTCTGCAAACAGTCCCCGCCCGGCACAGGGCCAGTGGATGAGATAGAGGTCCACAAAGTCCAGCCCGAGGTTGGAGATGGAGTTATCGAACGCCCGGAGCGTGGCATCGTAGCCGTGGTCATCGTTCCATACCTTGGTGGTGACGAAGACGTCTTCGCGCGCAAGTGCGTGCACGGATTCGCCGGAGCCTCCGGTACCTCTGTTCGCTTCAGCGGCGTCTCCGATCGCACCGCCAAGCGCCCGGCCCACCCCCACTTCGTTGCCGTACATCGCTGCTGTATCGAATCTCCGGTAGCCCTCGCCCAAGGCTGTGGCAACCAATGCCTCGGCGTCTGTGGCGGGAACTTTGTAGAGTCCGTATCCCATGCGGTCCATCTGTACGCCGTTGTTGAGTGCCAACTTGTTCGATGTCAGCTTGGTGGGGGATCTCATAGCAACGACTCTACCCATTCCTTGCACGATTGCTTCAGGAATGGTTGTTGAAACTCACCAGGCGTCGGGCTGAGGCTTCGTCCAGAATAAGGTCAGTTGCCAGTCCTGCTGCCAGGGCTCCCTGGAGTCCGTTGATCTTGGAGGCCCCGGAGACCACGCAAATCCGGCGCCTGACTTGGCGCAACTGTTCATGGCTTGGACCGGTTGACCTCGCATTCAAGGTGATGCCGTCCGATGACCCATCGCTCCGGAAGAAGACGGTCGCCACGTCGCCAACGACGTCGTCTGCGGCCAGCATGGTGAGATCGTATTCATCGAGGTAACCACCGGCGTACACGTGGCTGGGGTAGTCCGAATCAACGGATCCGACGCCGAAAATGGCGATGCTCATGCGGGCCTGCAAGTCCAGGATGCGTTGAACGCTGCGCTCATTCCACATGGCGGTCTTGGTGGAGGCATGATCAAAAAAGGCCGGAACAGGGAACTGCTCCACGCGCGCACCGTACGCGCTGCCGAAGCGTCTCATGATGTCGCTGGCATAGGTAATGCCGGTGGTTTGCATGTTTCCGGCGCCGTTGAGTTGAACCACGATGCTGTCATGGGTGACCTTGCGGGTTAGGTGCCGGCTGACCGCGCTCAGTGTTGCGCCCCAGGCCACGCCGATGATGGCATTTGAGTCCACAAGGGGTCCGATTGTTCGTGCAGCCTGCATGGCTACGCGGTCCAGGGTCTCTGCTTCGTTGAGAGTATCCAGCACCGGAACCACGTGGACGTCCACTCCGTATTGGTTCCGGATCTGGCTTTCCAGCTCCGGGCCGGTATCAAAAGGGCTTCGAATCTGGACCTGAACCAAGCCGGTTTCCCGCGCCGAGGACAACAGTCTGGACACTGTGGATCGGGACGTCCGGAGCTCGCGGGCAATAGCATCCATGGTCAGGTCCTGCAGGTAATACATCTGTGCAGCCCGGAGTGCATCCGAGTGACGTGATCGTGCCATCTCATTTCCTTCCTGCACGTTTGTGCAAATAGCTTGACTCCATTTTCCACCTTCGCCAGATTAGTGGTGAACGGTGCAGCAGCGAGTGGCGCGGCGCACGAACCAAGCCCAAGGGAGCAGTTTTGGGACACAACAAGATTTCCGGTACCTCACAGCACACACAGCGCGACTCCGTCGTTGCACTGCAGGAGCGGCCCTCGGCCAAGGTACTCATCATCGGCGGTGGCATCAATGGTGTCGGAACGTTCCGCGATCTTGCCCTTCAAGGCGTCGACGTGGCGCTTGTTGAACGCGGGGACTACTGCCAAGGTGCCAGCGGCGCTTCTTCGCACATGATCCACGGCGGCATCCGCTACCTGGAAAACGGCGAGTTCCGCCTGGTCCAGGAATCAGTGGTTGAGCGCAACCGCCTCCTGCGGATTGCGCCGCACTACGTGAAGCCCCTGCAGACCACCATCCCCATCTTCAGCACGTTCTCAGGCATCTTGTCCGCACCCATGCGCTTCCTCACCCACAAACAGGGCAAGCCCAAGGAGCGCGGCGCGTTCCTCATCAAGGTTGGCCTGAGCATGTACGACTTCTTCTCCCGCGACGGCGGAAGCGTACCCCGCCACCAGTTCCGCGGCCGCACCAGGGCCTTGGCCGAGCTTCCCAAGCTTCACTCCGGTATCAAGTACGCGGCTACCTACTTTGATGCTTCGGTTCACAACCCGGAACGCCTCACCCTTGATGTCCTGCAGGACGGAGAAAAGGCAGGCCGCGGCGGGGGACTGCCGGGAGGAAGCGCCCGCGCCAGCAACTACGTCTCGCTCGTGTCCATGGGCTCGGACGGAGCCCGGCTTCGTGATGAACTGACGGGCAAGGAATTCGACTTCCAGGCTGACGTCATCGTCAACACCACAGGTGCCTGGGTAGACCTCACCAACCAATCCATGGGGGCCGTCAGCAAGTTCATGGGAGGCACCAAGGGATCTCACATCGTCCTGGACCACCCGGAACTGCTCGCAGCATGCAACGGCCGGGAAATCTTCTTCGAGCACACCGACGGCCGCATCGTCCTCATCTACCCCATGGGAGACCGCGTCCTGGTAGGTACCACGGACGTGGACGCTGATATGTCCGAAGACGCAGTGTGCACCGAAGAAGAAATCGACTACTTCTTCGACCTCGTCGGGCACGTGTTCCCTACCATCAAGGTGGAACGCGAACAGATCGTCTACAGCTTCGCTGGCGTCCGTCCGTTGCCTCGCCACGACGAAACCCAGCCGGGATTCGTCTCACGCGACTACCGCATCGAACGCAGCGTCCGCACCGGCCGCGACGCCGTCACAACGCCGGGCGGTAAGGCCGCCGTCGTCCTCAGCTTGGTGGGCGGCAAGTGGACCACCTTCCGCGCCCTGGCCGAACACATGACCAACGACGTCCTCCGCGAACTGGGCATGGAACGGAAAGTCTCGACGGCGAAGCTCGCCATCGGCGGCGGCGCCGGCTTCCCGGCCACTGAACAAGGCGAACAGGAATGGATCAAAAAGCACATGGGTCCTGGCCTGGACGCCGACCGCGTAGCTGTCCTGCTGACCCGCTACGGAACCCGGGCAGATGCAGTTATCGAGTACCTGAACGCGGGACAGGACACGCTGCTGCGTGCCACGCGCGAGCTCAGTGTCCGGGAGCTGACTTACATGGCCGAACATGAGCAAATCGGGCACCTGGTGGATGTCCTCATCCGCAGGACCTCGCTGGCATTCCGTGGGCTGGTTACCGGCGAGCTGCTCAACGAGATCGCTGCAGCATTGGCCGAGCCGCTCGGTTGGGACGCAGCCACCCGTGAAGCGGAAATCCGCCACGCCCAGGAAGTACTGCAGCGGTTCCACAAGGTTGACGTGCACAGTCTCGTAGCCTGAGCTCAAGCAGCGGAAAACAGCTTGACCGTCCCAGCGTGCGGTAGGGACGGAATGGGGTAGGTGGGCCCGCCAGGGGACCACCACACCGGGACGGTTCCGGAGACAACGGAACCGTCCCAACAGCCTCTTCACCCGCGAGGAGGCTGACAACAGAAAAATGAGGAGTCAAAGATGTCTCTTGGAATTGTTTTCCTTTCCGAAGTATTCGGAACCATGATGCTGACCCTGCTGGGTTGCGGCGTCGTGGCAAACGTTGCGCTCAAAGGCACCAAGGGCAACAACGGTGGATTCTTGATGGTGACGTGGGGCTGGGGTATTGCGGTCTTCGCGGGCGTTTTCGTGGCTGCAAAGTCCGGTGCGCACCTTAACCCGGCTGTCACCCTGGGCCTGCTGGTCAATCAAAAAGCAGAGTACGCCCCCGGTGTGCCCGTGGATTTCGCATCCACCCTGACGTACTTCGGTGCTGAACTACTGGGCGCTTTCCTGGGCGCAGTTGTCTGCTGGCTCGCTTACAAGCAGCACTTCGATGAAGAACCCCTCGCTGCGAACAAGCTGGGCACCTTCTCCACCGGTCCGGCCATCCGTTCAACCCCGTGGAACCTCATCACAGAAATCATCGGCACGTTCGTCCTGGTCTTCGTCATCCTGACCTTCGGCGGCACACCCTCCGGCCTCGGCCCGCTTGCCGTTGCACTGCTTGTTGTCGGTATCGGCGTTTCCCTCGGTGGTCCCACCGGCTACGCCATCAACCCTGCACGTGACCTCGGCCCCCGCATCGCCCACGCCCTCCTCCCCATCAAGGGCAAGGGCAGCAGTGACTGGGCCTACTCCTGGATCCCGGTGGTCGGACCGCTGGTTGGTGGCGCCCTCGCAGGGCTCGTGGCCTTGTGGGTTCCCGACATCATGCCTGCACTCGCCGGCTAATACTGCAAACACTCGCAACACCCACCCGCACGTCGTAAATCACCACCTGAGCACCAACAACAAAAGACAAGGACGTCACCATGAATCAATACGTCATCGCCATCGACCAAGGCACCACCAGCTCCCGCGCCATCGTCTTCGACCACACGGGCAACATCGTCTCCACCGGCCAGATGGAGCACGAGCAGATCTTCCCCCAGGCCGGCTGGGTGGAGCACAACCCCGCCGAAATCTGGAACAACACCCGCGAAGTAATTGCTGCCGCCCTGTCCAAGGCGAACCTGACCCGGCACGACATCGCCGCCGTCGGCATCACCAACCAGCGCGAAACCGCTGTCGTCTGGGACAAGAACACCGGCGAGGCCGTCTACAACGCCATCGTCTGGCAGGACACCCGCACGCAGCCCATCGTCGACGAACTGGCACAGGACGGGGGAGTGGAACGCTTCAAACAGAAGGTCGGGCTGCCCTTGGCCACCTACTTCTCCGGTACCAAGATCAAGTGGATCCTGGACAACGTGGACGGTGCCCGGGAACGCGCCGAGGCCGGCGACCTTCTCTTCGGCAACACCGATGCCTGGGTTCTGTGGAACCTGACCGGCGGGGTCGACGGCGGTGTACACGTCACCGACGTCACCAACGCCTCCCGCACCCTGTTCATGGACCTCGAGACCCTGCAATGGGACCAGGAAATCCTGGACATCTTCGGTGTACCGGCGTCCATGATGCCCGCCATCAAGTCCTCCTCCGAGGTCTACGGCCACGTCCACACCTCGCAACTGCTCCGGGAAACGCCTGTAGCAGGCATCCTCGGTGACCAGCAGGCGGCAACCTTTGGCCAGGCCGCGTTCCAGCCCGGCGAAGCCAAAAACACCTACGGCACCGGCTGTTTCCTGATCTTCAACACCGGCGAGGAAATCGTTCACTCCAAGAACGGCCTCCTCACCACCCTCGGATACAAGCTGGGCGACGCCAAGCCGCACTACGCGCTTGAAGGCTCCATCGCCGTCACCGGGTCCCTGATCCAGTGGCTCCGCGACAACCTCGGCATGATCAGCTCCGCCCCTGAGGTGGAGGAACTCGCTGCCGGCGTAAAGGACAACGGCGGCGTTTACATCGTCCCGGCCTTCTCAGGCCTGTTCGCACCCTACTGGCGGGCAGACGCACGCGGCGCCATCGTGGGCCTCACGCGTTTCGCCAACAAGGGCCACATCGCCCGTGCCGCACTGGAGGCCACCGCCTTCCAGACCCGCGAGGTCCTCGACGCCGTCAACGCAGACTCGGGAGTTCCGCTCACCGAGCTGAAGGTCGACGGCGGCATGGTCGCCAACGAGGCACTCATGCAGTTCCAGGCAGACATCCTGGGCGTGCCGGTGGTCCGTCCGAAGGTTGTTGAAACAACGGCCCTCGGTGCTGCGTACGCGGCCGGCCTGGCCGTCGGATTCTGGAAAGACCTGGGCGAGCTCAGCGCCAACTGGAACGAAGACAAGCGCTGGGAGCCGCAGCTGCCGGCAGAAGAGCAGGAGCGTCAGCTGCGGCTCTGGAAGAAGGCCGTGACAAAGTCCATGGACTGGGTCGACGAGGACGTTAAGTAGTCATCTCCCGACAGAGGTTCCGGGGACTCCCGCCCGCCCGCTTCGCGGTGCCCACCACACCATGGCGGGGAGTCCCCGGAACCTCTTTTGGCGCACGGCCGTCTTACACCCGGCCCATGGGTTTGGTGGGGTAAGGTATTGGTATGCGTGCGATCCTTCTGCTTAGCTAGCCGCCCGGCAATACATAGCCGTGCGGCCGCCCCTCCATTGTTGAGGGGCTTTTGTGTGTCCGGGACATTCCGGTGCCAGAGCAGGAGTCAGAACCGCCATCGAAGAACAGAAGAGGGCAGCAGTGAGCGTTCAGCCGGAGACAACCGGAACAGCACCAACAGCCGCAGCCGAAGCGCCTGAAGAGGGCGTCTACAGCTTCGCTGCGATGGAAGCCAAATGGCCGCAGGTTTGGGAGGACCTCAAAGTCTTCACGCCTGCCGACGACGGTTCGCGGGAACGCCGCTACGTGTTGGACATGTTCCCCTACCCCTCCGGCGACCTCCACATGGGCCACGCCGAAGCGTTCGCGATGGGTGACGTCGTTGCGCGTTACCTGCGCCAGAAGGGCTTCGACGTTCTGCACCCCATCGGATGGGACTCGTTCGGTCTGCCCGCGGAGAACGCTGCGATCAAACGAAACGCCCACCCCAGCGAGTGGACGTACGCCAATATCGACACCCAGGCGGCCTCGTTCAAGCGCTACGCCATCTCTGCCGACTGGTCCCGCCGCATCCACACATCGGACCCCGAGTACTACCGGTGGACGCAGTGGCTGTTCAAGCGCTTCTACGAGCGTGGCCTGGCCTACCGCAAGGACTCGCCCGTCAACTGGTGCCCCAAGGACCTCACCGTCCTGGCTAACGAGCAAGTAGTCAATGGGGCTTGTGAGCGCTGCGGAACTGCTGTCACCAAAAAGTCCCTGAACCAGTGGTACTTCAAGATCACCGACTACGCCGACCGTCTGCTCGAGGACATGGACCAGCTCCAAGGCCACTGGCCCGAGCGCGTTCTGGCCATGCAGCGCAACTGGATCGGCCGCTCAGAGGGCGCCCACGTGCGCTTCGTCATCGAAGCCACGCAAGACCGTGCCGAGCGCGAAGTCACCGTGTTCACTACGCGGCCGGACACCCTCTACGGTGCAACGTTCTTCGTGGTTGCAGCAGATGCACACTTGGCGCTGGACCTGGTAACCCCGGAACAACATGATGAACTCATGGCCTACCGCGAAAAGGTCAAGGCGCTCTCGGAAATCGAGCGCCAGTCCACCGAGCGCGAGAAGACCGGCGTCTTCACCGGCCGCTACGCCATCAACCCCCTCAACGGCGAAAAGCTGCCGGTGTGGGCCGCTGACTACGTCCTGGCGGACTACGGCACTGGTGCCATCATGGCCGTGCCGGCGCACGACCAGCGTGACCTCGACTTTGCCAGGACTTTCGGACTTCCCGTCCGCGCTGTCCTGGACACCGGCGCCGAAGATCCGGCGGAGACGGGCGTTGCCACTGCTGGCGAAGGCACGCTCAAGAACTCCGGCGAACTGGACGGGCTCACCAAGTCTGAAGGCATCCCCGCAGCGATTGAGATCCTTGAGAAGCTGGGAACCGGCGAGAAGTTCGTCAACTTCCGGCTGCGTGACTGGCTGCTGAGCCGTCAACGCTTCTGGGGTACCCCCATCCCCATCATCCACTGCGGTGAATGTGGCGAAGTCCCTGTGCCCGATGACCAGCTCCCGGTCAGGTTGCCGGACAATTTGCGCGGTGAGGCGTTGTCGCCCAAGGGAACTTCGCCGCTGGCCGCCGCAGTCGAGTGGGTCAACGTTGAATGCCCCAACTGCGGACGAGCTGCGCAGCGGGACACCGACACCATGGACACGTTTGTGGACTCGTCCTGGTACTTCCTGCGGTTCGTGTCACCCGACTACACCGAGGGCCCGTTTGATCCCGAAAAGATCAACAACTGGATGCCGGTAGGACAGTATGTGGGCGGTGTGGAGCACGCCATCCTGCACCTGCTCTACGCGCGCTTCTTCACCAAGGTCATCAAGGACATTGGCCTGATTGAAGCCAACGAACCGTTCTCAGCACTGCTCAACCAGGGGCAGGTACTCAACGGTGGCAAGGCCATGAGCAAATCCCTCGGCAACGGTGTGGATTTGGGAGAGCAGTTGGACAAGTTCGGCGTGGACGCCGTCCGTCTCACCATGGTCTTTGCCTCCCCGCCGGAGGACGACGTCGACTGGGCCGACGTTTCGCCGTCGGGTTCGGCCAAGTTCCTCGCCCGTGCCTGGCGCCTTGGCCAGGACGTCAGCAGCGAACCCGGTGTCGATCCTGCTACCGGTGACCGGACCCTGCGCACGGTCACGCACAAAACCATCGCCGACGCCGCCGAACTGTTGGACAACAACAAGTTCAATGTGGTGGTTGCCCGCCTGATGGAGTTAGTCAACGCAACCCGTAAAACCATCGACTCGGGTGCAGGTGCCGCTGACCCGGCCGTTCGTGAAGCGGTGGAAGCCGTTGCAGTGATCCTGAGCCTCTTCGCGCCCTACACCGCTGAAGACCTGTGGAACACCCTCGGCCACCCGGCTTCGGTAGCAAATGCAGGCTGGCCGAAGCACGACGACGCACTGCTGGTACAGGACACCGTCACAGCTGTGGTCCAGGTCCAGGGTAAGGTTCGTGACCGCTTGGACGTTTCGCCGGACATCACCGAGGGCGAACTGCGTGAGCTCGCCCTGGCCTCGGACAACGTCCAGCGCGCCTTGGACGGCCGCGGTATCCGCACCGTCATCGTGCGGGCACCTAAACTGGTGAACATCGTTCCTGCCTAGCAGGGATAGTGCGGCCGCCGGCAGACTGCCGGCGGCCGGCCATCATCTTTGGAGGTCGCGTGCCTGAGCGAGAACCACCCGCATGGATTTGGCTCAAGGAAAGAGTGGCGCGTCTTCGCCAGCCCACGGCGCCGGTTACTGTGGCGGACGTGCCGTTGGCCGCCGTCGTCAAAACCGCAATCGTTACCGATTCCGCGGCAGCCCTGCCGCCGGACTGGGTGTCCGCCTTCACAGCCGATGGGCGCCTCGCCGTTGTTCCCATGCCAGTGATGGTAGGGACCGAAATCTACGGTGAGGGCGAAGACGACATCACCCAAATCCTGTCGCTGGCTCTTGCGTCAGGCGCCTCGGTGAAAACGTCACGGCCATCGCCCGGGCAGTTTGAGCAGGCTTACCTCGCTGCGCAACGCCGGGGTTTCGAATCCGTGGTGTCCATCCATATTTCTTCCGAACTCTCCGGAACCGCCGATGCCGCAAGGCTAGCCGCTGCGAGGGTCACCATTCCGGTCGAAATTGTGGATTCGCGCACGGTGGGAATGGCCCAGGGAATGGGCGTGCAGAGTGCCGTCGTAGCGGCAGCCGATGGTCAGGGGGCGGCCGAAGTCCGCGGTTTCGCGGAAAAGCGCATGGAGCGCACGAAGGTCTATTTTTACGTGCCCAGCCTCGAGCAACTGAGGCGGGGTGGCCGGATCGGTGCGGCAGCATCCCTGTTCGGTACCGTCCTGGCTATAAAGCCCATACTGGCGGTGGACGACGGAAGGATCGTCCCGCTGGAAAAGGTCCGTTCCGCTGTGCGCGCCATAGCTCGCCTTGAGGAGATTGTTGCCGCCGACGTGGCCTCCAGGCCGGCCGGCCAGCAAAGGTTGGCGGTTCACCATTTTGGTAATCAACTGGAAGCCGAAGCATTGGCGGCCCGCTTGAACGAGAAATGCCCGGAGTGCCCGGCACCCCAAATCAGCGCTCTCCCGGCCGTGTTGGCAGCACATGCAGGACTGGGCGTGCTCGCGGTCATCGTTGGGGAGAGCAGCACGCCAACGGACTGATCCTTGGGCTCTCTTATCCACATAGGGCACCTCACCCCCATCGTTCCCGCAGTACGAGCCATAGGCTCGAAAGATGCCACGCCGGAACCGGGATGCCTCCCCAGATGCCGCCATGCATGCGGCCCGTCAGCGTTACGCATCCCGCTTGGGTAAGGATACCCAAACCCTTCCGCTGCTGCAGTTGCCCCAGGACTCCGGGCAGGCCTTTGATGATTCAAACCCTGAAAGCCGCGTGCATCACGCACGCACCCGGTGGCGGACCCCGTGGCCGGTTGCTGTCCTCCTGGCCATCGTAGGAGTTGGCTTTATCGCCTGGCACTTATGGCAGTCTGCTGTGGGACAGTCCAGTTCCGAACCCCTGAGTTCCACGTTTTCTTCCGGACCTGCTGTGCCGGAGTCATCGGAGTCTCCGCAGGCGGCTGCCTCCGGGAGCGTGGTCGTGCACGTGGCCGGTGCGGTGCATAAGCCCGGAATCGTGTCATTGCCGCAAGGCAGCAGGGTCTTTCAGGCAATAGAAGCCGCCGGGGGTGCTGTACCCAACGCGGAACTCAATGGTCTCAACCTTGCTGAGGAGCTAAGTGACGGCGTCAAAGTTCATGTGCCGCTGGTCGGCGAGATGCAATCCGCACCTTCTCCACTTGCCGGCGGTTCCCTCAGCCCCGGTGGAACCGCCGCCCCTACGGCAAAGGGGGCCAAGGTCAACATCAACACTGCATCGTTGGAGGAACTGGGCACCCTACCCAGAGTGGGGCCCGTGACTGCGCAAGGAATCATTGACTGGCGGAAAGAGCATGGCCCCTTCGCTTCTGTAGATGAACTTGACGCCGTTGACGGCATTGGACCCAAACTCATGGAGTCCCTTAAAGAACTTGTGACGGTGCAGGGTGGCTGAGTCAGCGGGGGTGGCCGGGGTCGCCCGGACTCGAGGCGGCACTGGTTCATCAAAGCGCGCGGACTTGAGACTGGTCCCTGCCGTGCTGGTCACCTGGTCCATTGCTTGCGCAGGATCTCTCATCGCTGCAGCATGGTCCGCAGCACTGGCGGGAGTCTTGGCGCTGGTGGTGGTATTGCTGCTGCTCAGGACATGGCGGCACCGGCGGGCAGTGCCACGGGCAAGAACAATTTCTGCAACCCTGGCCGTGGCATCCGTCCTGGGTGCAGCCGTGGCTGTTAGTTGTGCTGTCACCGCCAACACGCAAGAAGGTGGGCCACTGGCTAAAGCTGTGGCGGAGGGAAACGGTGTCCTCATTGAAGTTCGAATCACCGGAGTTCCTGCGGAGGTGTCTGCGCCGGGCCATTCCGGTGGAAACCGGTGGTCGGTGGCCGCGGGTTTGGTCAAGGTCACGTCCAAGGGTTCTGTGACACAAGGCTCTGCGGACGTGATGGTGGTCGGCGGAAGTGCTTGGCAAGACGTACAGCCCGGGCAGATCGTCAGAACCTCAGGAACGTTGAAGGCTGTGCGGGAGGGACAAGAGCAGGCGGCCCTCTTGTCCGCATCATCCGCACCCGTTGTCATCGCTTCTGGCTTTGATGTCCGCCAGTCCGCCGCCGAGGCAAGAAGACAATTCGTCGCGGCCTCTGCATGGTTGCCTTCGGACCCGGCCGGTCTGATGCCCGGAATGGTCACCGGGGATACCAGTGCGCTCCCGGAGAGTCTAGAGGCAGATATGAAGACAACAGGAATGACGCACCTCACTGCCGTCAGCGGGGCGAATTGTAGTTTGCTGCTGGGTGGCTTCATCCTGTTGGCGAGATGCCTCAGGGTAAGCCGTCCGGTAGCCGGCGCTATTGCTGTGTGCGGACTGATGGCTTTTGTTGTCCTGGTAGGTCCGGAGCCGAGCGTTCTACGAGCTTCCGTCATGGGGAGCGTAGGCCTGGCAGCCATGGTGGGGGGCTTGAGGGGACGATCCCTGACCTTCCTTTGCGTGGCCACCATCACCCTGCTGCTGCTGGATCCGAGCATGGCGTTAAACGTCGGGTTCCTGCTCTCTGTTCTGGCAACTCTGGGTATCGTCTTGCTGGCCGCACGAATTGCCTCGTGGATTCCTTCCGTGGTGCCGCGCTGGCTGGCCGCGGGAATAGCAGTACCGCTCTCCGCGCAAGTGCTGTGCGGTCCGGTCATCGCGGCCCTCCAGCCGCAGTTCACACCCTATGCCCTGATCACCAACGTGGTGGCTGGTCCGTTGATAGCGCCGGTAACCATCTTTGGAACCATTGCCGTTCCGCTTGCCACCCTTTTTCCGTGGTTGGCGGTGGTGCCCGTCGCTGTGGCTGGAGTCTGCGCGGGAGCGGTGGCCGGGATAGCGCGGTTCTTCGCCCATTTGCCCGGGGCGGCACTGCCGTGGGCCGAGGGCCCGGCCGGAGTCATTGCCATGGTGGCTCTTTCAGTTGTATCAGTAGCGGTGTTCTGGATGATGCTGCACCCGACAGGAGTCATGCATCACGTCAGGATGCTGCACCGCGCGGTGATGCTGACGCTGGAGCGCGGTGCCAGAGGTAAACATGGCAGACTTGAATCCTGCAATAAACCGTCCGGAAGGAACTACCTGTGGCTGCTGCCCAAAACACCCGGGCCAAGAGCGTCGCGGCAAACACCGTCAGCTGGCGGGATGCCGCGCCGGCTGCCGTAGTCCTGATCGTGGGCCCGGAAGAGTATCTGGGGATCCGCGCAATGGACGGCATCCGTAGCCACGTGCGAAGTGCTAACCCGGAGGTTGAGCTCAGTCGGCTGAACGCGGGCTCCTACGAGTCCGGATCCCTGGCCATGACCGTGACGCCGTCCCTCTTCGGCGAGGGAAAGCTCATTGAGGTTGAGGGCCTTGAGTCAATGAACGACGCCTTTCTGGCCGACGGATTGGCCTACCTCCGGCATCCGGACCCGGACGTAGTCCTCGTCCTTCGCCACGCCGGGGGAGTCCGGGGCAAGAAGCTCCTCGACGCCGTGAAGTCCGCCGGCTGGCCCGTCATTGACTGTCAACCGCTTAAGAAGGACTCTGACAAGACCGCGTTTGTCGTCTCGGAGTTCAGGGCTGGTGGACGACGCATAGAGGGCGAAGCTGTCCAGGCATTGGTGAACGCGGTGGGTGCCAATCTGTCCGAGCTTGCTGCTGCCTGCAGCCAGCTCATTGCTGATGCCACCACTGCTGTCACGGCCGAAACCGTGGAACGCTACTACGGTGGCAGGGTGGAAGCCACGGCCTTCAAAGTTGCCGATGCCGCCATGGCCGGCAACGGGCCGGTGGCCTTATCCACCCTGCGGCACGCCCTGGCCACCGGTGTTGATCCGGTTCCCTTGGTAGCGGCTCTTGCTGCCAAACTGCGGACCTTGGCCAAAGTTGCCGGCGCCAATGGTTCGCCGGCCACCATAGCCAGGAATCTGGGAATGCAGCCGTGGCTTGTGGAGCAGGCGCAGCGGGATGTCAGGCGCTGGACCCCTGAAGGCTTGATCCGCTCCATCCAAGTCATTGCAGAAGCCGATGCCCAAGTGAAAGGCGAGTCGCGGGACCCTGTCTACGCAGTTGAGCACGCGGTCACCGTTATTGCCACCTCGGCCAGTCGCCGGTGATGTCGGCCGGCCTGTGCGCGTCGGTCCTGACTGGTCTGCATAACCCAAAGGGCGGTTAAACCCAAAGGCCGGCACCCACTGGGCGCCGGCCTTTTGATCAGCTCAGTCGAACTGGAAAAACCTTAGAGTGCGTTGACCTTCTTGGAGATCGCCGACTTGCGGTTTGCAGCGTTGTTCTTGTGAATAACGCCCTTGCTGACAGCCTTGTCCAGCTTGCGGCTGGCAGCAACAAGTGCAGTTCCAGCAGCATCCTTGTCGGCAGACTCAACGGCGGTGTTGACGGCGCGGATGGCCGTCTTCAGCTCAGACTTGACGGCGTTGTTACGCAGGCGAGCCTTCTCGTTGGTGAGGATGCGCTTCTTCTGGGACTTGATATTAGCCACGTATGAACTCTCTTTTTAATGCGGAAATGGTCTAGAGGGTTTTCAGGTTGGCCATCGACTGAGCGGCGTGGGGATGCCTATGGCAGCCAACCATGCGTGGCCGTCGACCTGCACGGACACACAGCTATAAAGGATAGCAGAAAGTCGGGACTCGCGCCGACTCCTGGTCTCAGTGCAGCTAATGCCGCTCTTGAAGGGCGCGTACTACCTCTTGGAATTGAGCTTTTTCCAGGACGGCGCCTTCGCGCCGGACTGCCTCCGAATCCAGGCGAATGATGCGGCCCACGTTGATCTCACTTGGCCTGCCTTGCCGATCCCAGGAACCTGCACCGATATCAACGTAGTTTCCGGCGCTGTTGCCGTTGTCGTGGTCCTTGGAGGTCAGCATGAGCCCTAGAAGCCACTGCCCGTCCCGCCCAATGAGGAGTACGGGGCGGTCTTTTCCTTTAGTGTGGTCTTCTTCGTACGGGACCCAGCTCCACACGATCTCACCAGGATCCGGTTGGCCATCGGGCTTGGGGGAGTAGCTGATCCTGACCGAACCGCGGAAGTCGCCGGGGTAGGGACCCGGTTGACGCTCGACGGCGGTCCGCCGGCTTCGCTGGCTGGAGGGACCTTGACCGGTGGTGCCGGAGGGGGTGCCGGCTTTGGTGGTGCTGCCTCCCAGAGCCTTGAGTGATCGCAGGAGGAGTTTGCCCAAGGGGCGCAAGTCGAAAGCCATGTGACAACGCTACAACCGTCTACGGCTGAAGCCGGGCTCGCAATGTACGGCGAAGCGCCGGTTCATGGGAGACTAGAGGATCAGATGCGCGGCGTGTTCCGGCTGGCCTTTGCCCAGTTGCAGGAATTGCCGTGCGAGTGTCGACAGTAAGGATCCTGCGTGTCTCCCATGGCCCGCACCGCACCGGTGCCCGCCGCAACAGATCCGGCCATCATCCGGAACTTCTGCATCATTGCCCACATCGACCACGGTAAGTCCACCCTGGCCGACCGCATGCTGCAGTACACCGGCGTCGTTCAGCAACGCGACATGAAGGCCCAGTATCTGGACCGTATGGATATCGAACGTGAGCGCGGCATCACCATCAAGTCCCAGGCTGTCCGCATGCCGTGGGAACTCGATGGCCAGAGCTATGCGCTGAACATGATCGATACACCCGGCCACGTTGACTTTACCTACGAGGTCTCCCGCTCCTTAGCGGCCTGTGAAGGTGCAGTGCTCCTGGTGGATGCTGCCCAAGGCATCGAGGCTCAGACTCTTGCCAACCTTTACTTGGCGATGGAAAACAACCTCACCATCATTCCCGTGCTGAACAAGATCGACCTCCCGGCCGCCCAGCCTGAGAAGTACGCGGCGGAGCTTGCCAACCTCATCGGTGGTGACCCCGAGGACGTCCTCAAGGTTTCCGGCAAAACCGGCGTAGGCGTTGAGGCGCTGCTGGATAAAATCGTCCGCGACCTCCCCGGCCCCGTGGGCGATCCCAATGCTCCGGCCCGTGCCATGATCTTCGATTCTGTGTATGACACTTACCGCGGCGTCATTACCTACGTCCGAGTGGTGGACGGCATGCTGCATCCCCGCGAACGCATCCAGATGATGTCCACCCGGGCTACTCACGAACTCCTGGAAATTGGTGTCAGCTCCCCGGAGCCCACACCTTCCAAAGGCCTGGGTGTGGGGGAAGTGGGATACCTGATTACCGGTGTAAAGGACGTCCGCCAGTCCAAGGTGGGCGATACTGTCACCAACCTCGCCAAGCCCGCGTCGGAGTCGCTGAGCGGTTACGCTGACGCCAAGCCGATGGTCTTCTCCGGTCTTTACCCCTTGGACGGTACGGACTACCCGGTCCTGCGTGACGCTCTTGAAAAGCTGATGCTTAACGACGCTGCGCTTGTCTATGAGCCTGAGACGTCCGCTGCACTGGGCTTCGGCTTCCGCGTTGGATTCCTGGGCCTTCTGCACCTCGAAATCACGCGTGATCGACTCGAACGCGAGTACAACCTGGACCTTATCTCCACTGCACCCAACGTGGAGTATGAGGTAACGCTTGAGGACAAGAAGGTCATCCACGTCACCAACCCGAGCGAATACCCCACCGGTAAGATCTCCGAGGTCCGGGAGCCCATGGTGTCCGCCACCATCCTCGCACCTAACGAGTTTGTCGGTTCCATCATGGAACTGTGCCAAAGCCGCCGTGGCCAGATGCGAGGCATGGACTATTTGTCCGAGGACCGCGTTGAACTCCGCTACTGGATCCCGCTGGCGGAGATCGTCTTCGACTTCTTCGACCTCCTGAAGTCCAAGACGCGCGGTTACGCCTCACTGGACTGGAAGGCTGACGGCGAGCAGGTGGCCGATCTGGTCAAGGTCGACATCCTGCTGCAGGGTGAACAAGTTGATGCCTTCAGCGCCATCACCCACCGCGATAAGGCCTACGCCTACGGCGTGATGATGACCGGCAAGCTCCGTGAGCTGATTCCCCGGCAGCAATTCGAAGTGCCCATCCAGGCCGCCATCGGATCCCGCATCATTGCCCGCGAGAGCATCCGGGCCATCCGTAAGGATGTTCTTGCCAAGTGCTACGGCGGTGACATCACCCGTAAGCGCAAGCTGCTCGAGAAGCAGAAAGAGGGCAAGAAGCGCATGAAGATGGTCGGTCGCGTGGAGGTGCCCCAGGAGGCATTCATCGCAGCCCTGACCACCGATGAGTCCAAGGACAAGGCCAAGAAGTAAATGCCCAGCGTCCTCCCTTTGGGCGACCCGGCACCTGCGGATGGCATCTTGCCTCCGCAGGTGTTGGCCGGCGTCGAGCACCGCAAGTTCGGGCTCTATGTCCACATACCGTTCTGCGCCGTGCGCTGTGGCTACTGTGATTTCAACACTTACACTGCCACCGAACTCGGTGGCGGCGCCTCCCAGGACGCGTACGCCGCTACGGCGGTCTCTGAACTGGACTTCGCCTTTCTGGCACTGGACGCCTCGGGGTTACCCCGTCGTCCCCTCAGTACTGTTTTCTTTGGGGGTGGCACGCCCACCCTTCTCCCGGCAGAGGACCTGGCCCGGATCCTTAGGGCCGCCATCGGCCATTGGGGGCTGGAACCCGGCGCCGAGGTAACTACCGAAGCCAACCCGGATTCAGTAACTCCTGAATCCCTGAAGCTTCTGGCCGACGCGGGCTTCACCAGGGTCTCCTTCGGCATGCAGTCAGCCGTACCGCACGTGCTCAAGGTCCTGGACCGCACCCACACACCGAGCCGGGTGCCTCTTGTTGTGCAGTGGGCGCGGGAAGCCGGCCTCTCCGTAAGCCTGGACCTTATCTACGGCACCCCTGGAGAGTCCATGGCTGACTGGCAGCTGTCACTCGAAACCGCTTTGTCGTACCAGCCCGACCACATCAGTGCCTACGCTCTGATCGTTGAGGATGGCACTAAGCTGGCCGCCCAGATACGCCGGGGCGAGGTGCCCGGGATTGATGACGACGACCACGCCTCCAAATACGAGCTTGCCGACAAAATGATCTCCGAAGCGGGCTTGCACTGGTACGAGGTCAGCAACTGGTCGCGGACGCCGGACCAGGCTTGCCGGCACAATCTTGCCTACTGGCGGGGAGATGACTGGTGGGGCATCGGTCCAGGCGCCCACTCCCACGTGGGGGGTGTCCGGTGGTGGAACGTCAAGCACCCCACGGCGTACGCCTCGAGGCTCGGGAGCGCTAGCTCTCCGGCTGCCGGGCGGGAAACCCTCGACGCCGATACCCGGGAAGTCGAACGCATCATGCTGGAGGCACGGCTCGGCACAGGGTTGTCCGTAGATGCCTTGGACGCGATCGGACGGCACGCGATGGCCGGGCTTATTGCCGACGAATTGGTGGACCCTGTTCAGGCGTTCAAGGGCCGTTTGGTCCTTACGCTGAAGGGTCGTCTCCTGGCTGACGCCGTAGTTCGAAGGATCCTGCCCGACTGACCCGCGGGCTCATGCCCGTCGGAGCAAGCAGTCCTGGACGAGCGAAGGTGAGCTACTTAATCCAGCGCAGGTTGACCTTGTAACGGTGAGGCTGCCCGTGGTTTACCCTGATGCCCGCCGATACGGAGAAACACGTCAGGGCAACCCAGATCGCGGTGGCGATGACGGCGAAGATGTTGCCGACCACAGGAAGCAGGACCAAAATGTTGGCCAGAACTGCTGCGATGGTGGGAGGCAGCGTGAAGTTCAGCGCTTCTTTGGATTCCTGTGCGGTGAACGGTCCACGATCCCGGAAAATCAGGTAGATCAGAAGGGACGGCAGGCATCCCAGGATGCCGCCAAAGTGGGCCAGAGTAGCCCATTGCCTGTCCTCGCTGGCTGTCAACGGGAGTGCGTTGGCAGGCGCGCCATGGTACTGGGGCCGGCCTGCGGCGCTGCCCGGTTCTTCAGGAGCGTTATCTGCCACGTTGTCTTCCCTTTGCTTTAAAGATGCTGCGTTGTTGCTGTCCCAGAATACCGGCACCGACGCACTTGCCGGGACCAACGCCCCGTTGACACGGTAGTTGCTGATACCTGAAGGACTCCACCTCAAGGAACCGTCAAAAAATCGATGACTTCTTCCACCCGTCCCAAGAGCGATGGCTCAAGGTCGGCATAGGTGCGGACTGCGCCCAGAAGGCGTTGCCAGCCCAAGCCTATGTCCTCAGGGGTCTCATGAGGCCAGCCGAACGCGCTGAGGATTCCGGTCTTCCAATCGATCCCGCGGGGTACGGAGGGCCAGGCCTCAATGCCCAGGACCTTGGGCCTGATCGCCTGCCAGACATCCACGTAGGGGTGTCCAACAATGAGGACGTTTCCCGCAGCCCCCGGGACCGTCATGGCCTCGGCGGCAATTCGGGACTCTTTGGACCCGGGCACAAGGTGGTCCACGAGGATTCCAAGCCGGCGGCCTGAGCCGGGATTGAAGTCGGCGATGGCGGACTTCAGGTCATCAACGCCGTGCAATGGCTCCACCACGATGCCCTCCACCCGGAGATCATCACCCCAGACCTTCTCCACCAGTTCGGCGTCGTGCTTTCCTTCCACCCAAATGCGGCTGGCCTTGGCTACCTGTGCCCGTTGCCCCTGGACCCTGACGGAACCCGAGGCCGTCCGGCCGGACGGAACCCCGGATGCAGCGGTGCGGGGGGCGGGAGGCATCAAGCGGATAGCCTGACCTTCGAGCAGGAAGCCAAAACCCAGCTGGAACGATTTGGTCTTTCCACGCCGGTCTTCCAAGGAGACCACGTGCATTCCGCCCGACTTCTCAATGCGGGTCACCTCACCCACCCAGCCCGACTGCACGTCCTCGAGGACCATTCCCCGCTGCACGGCTACTTCCGGCAGCTTCTGTTTGGCCGGAGCGGACAGATCCTGCGGGCCCCAATTGTTCAAAGCCAAGGGATTCCTACCTTTGTGCTGGTTTACGGTGCGGGCCGAAGCCGCCCGCGGCAGGTTTCAATGCTAACAACGGGGTGGCTCATACTAGACTTGTTAGCACTTGGGCATGTTGAGTGCTAAGTGTGGAGGTCTGAGCGGGATCCCGCGTTGACCGGTCGGAAGAACCATGGCAGTCGTCAGGAGGTGGAGCCTTGAGTGAGCCGCGCAAGCTCGAAGTGCTGCGTGCCATCGTTGAGGATTACGTGCATTCCAGGGAACCTGTCGGGTCCAAGGCCCTCGTGGAGCGGCATCATCTTGGCGTTTCCAGCGCTACCATCAGGAATGACATGGCGGTTTTGGAAGAGGAAGGCCTGATTGCGGCGCCTCACACCAGTGCCGGGCGAATTCCCACCGACAAGGGCTATCGCCTTTTCGTTGACCGCATATCGCAGGTCAAACCGCTCTCAGCGGCCGAGCGCAGGGCCATCCATTCTTTGCTCGAAGGCCCCGATGATGTCGACGACATCTTGGAGCGCACCGTAAGGCTTCTGTCACAGCTGACCAACCAGGTGGCCGTTGTGCAGTACCCGCATTCGAACCGCGCGCTTGTTCGCCACGTGGAGTTTGTCCTCTTGGCTCCTCAACAGGTCCTCGTGGTCCTGATTGCGGACACCGGCAGCGTGGGGCAGAAGGTCATCGACGCCGGCTCCGATGTGAGCAATGAGGCCCTGATGCTCCTGAGGTCCCGGTTCCTGGGCAACATTGCCGGCACACAGCTGGCGCTTTTGCCTCAAGTGCTTCCTTCTGTCGTTGCGCTGTGTCCGCCGGAGCTGCGCAGTCTGGCGCAGACGTTGGCCCAGGGCCTTCAATCGTTGAGCGACACCAGCCGCGAAGAGCGCATCCTGATGGCTGGAACGGCAAACCTGGCCCGCTCCAACGTTGACTTCCCCCTGAGCATAGGCCCTGTGCTGGAGGCACTCGAGGAACAAGTTGTCATGCTCCGGTTGTTATCTGACATGGGGGATGATCCCCGCGGCGTTACCGTGAGCATTGGACGCGAGAATCCCTACGATGGCTTGGCGGAGGCCTCGGTCGTAGCTACGGGCTATGGCTCCGGTGCCAAGGTGGGGATTCTTGGTCCCACACGCATGGACTATCCCACCACCATGGCAGCAGTACGAGCCGTGGCCCGTTACCTTTCCCGCATTCTCGGCGGCTAAACACCGGTCCGAGGAAACATCCGTAGTACAACAAGGAAGAGATACCGACTTTGAGCAGCCACTATGACGTTTTGGGAGTCTCGCCGGAAGCCACCGGGGAAGAGATCAAAAAGGCGTACCGCAAGTTGGCGCGGAAACTGCACCCCGACGTAAACCCCGGTGAAGATGTCGCGGAACAGTTCAAGGCCGTGACCCACGCCTACGAGGTGTTGTCCGATCCCCAAAAGCGCCGGGTCTATGATGCCACCGGCAATGAAAACGGCACTGACAACGGTTTCGGTGGCGGCTACGCCGGCCAGGGTTTTGCCTTCCAGGACATCTTCGACACCTTCTTTGGTGGCGGCGGTCAGGGCGGACCGGCCTCCCGGGTCCGGCGGGGCCAGGACGCGCTCATCAGCGTCCGCATCGATTTGAAGGATGCCGTCTTCGGCGTCAACAAGAAGCTTGAAGTGGATACCGCCGTGATCTGCCCCACGTGCGATGGCAGTTGCTGCCGCCCGGGCACCCACCCGGAACGCTGCGACATCTGCGGTGGCAGCGGCCAGGTCCAACGGGCGGTTCGTTCCATCCTGGGCCAGGTCATGACTGCCGCCCCTTGCGGTTCGTGTGAAGGCTTCGGCACAGTCATTAAGGACCCTTGCAACGAGTGCAATGGACAGGGCCGCATCCGCAGTCGTCGTTCCCTCACCATCAAGGTTCCGGCCGGTGTCGCCACTGGTACACGCATCCAGCTGTCCGGGCAGGGTGAAGCGGGACCCGCTGGAGGCCCCGCCGGCGATCTCTATGTGGAGATCCGGGTCAACAACGACTCCATGTTCATGCGTGAAGGCGACGACCTCCACGCCACGCTGAGTGTGCCCATGACCGCGGCGGCACTGGGCACGGAGCTGCAGTTGGACACCTTCGACGGCGCACAGCACTTGGACGTGAAGGCCGGTACCCAATCCGGAGAAATCATTACCCTGCGCGGCTTGGGTGTTACGCACCTCCGGGGTTATGGACGCGGCGACCTCAAGGTGCACTTGCACGTGGAGACCCCGACCAAGCTCGACCCGGCCCAGGAGGAACTCCTGCAGCAGCTCGCCAAATTGCGCGGTGAGCAGTTCACCGAAGGAAAGCTGGTGGCAAGCGGCGGAATGTTCGCGAAGCTTCGGGACAAGCTCGGTAACCTGTAGCGGTGAGCAATCCGGTTTTCTTTACACCGGCGGGAAGCCTTAACCAGCTGATCCCCGGGTCCACATTTGTGTTGGAAGGTGCTGAGGCGCGCCATGCCGTCACGGTCAAGCGACTGGCCGTGGGTGAGCCCGTGGACATAGCCGACGGTTCGGGCATGCGGTTGACTGGCGCCGTGGTTGACGCCGGTTCCAGCACCCTCACAGTGAAGGCATCCGAGGTGGTCCTCGAGGACCAGCCTGAGGTCCGGCTGGTGCTGGTTCAGGCACTTGCCAAGGGCGATCGGGACGAACTCGCCATCGAGACTGCCACGGAACTCGGAATAGACGCCGTCATTCCGTGGCAGTCCGAGCGGGCGATCGTGCGTTGGAAAGGCGAACGGGCCGCCAAGGCGCACGCGAAGTGGCAGTCCGTGGTCACGGCGGCAGCCAAGCAGGCGCGGCGTGCTTGGATTCCTGAGGTACGGTCCATGATGGACACTGCCGCTTTGGCGAAGGCCGTCGCGGCCGCTGATGTGGCCATCATCCTGCATGAAGACGCCAAGAACCCCCTGCGGACCGTCCTTGAAGAGTCGGTTGCGGTCCGGACTGGAGATGATGGGACCCCTCGCGAGGTCCTCTTGATTGTCGGACCGGAGGGTGGCATCTCACCACGAGAGGTAACGCGGCTCAGTGACGCCGGTGCCGTCACGGCACTTCTGGGTCACCACGTGTTGAGGTCCTCGACGGCGGGACCCGCCGCCGTCGTTCTTGCAAGTGACGTCCTGGGCCGCTGGTAGCCGCCCCGCAGCTAACCGACGTTGAACAGGCGGGTGTCGGTGCTCGTTTCGATGGTTGCGCCGGCCTCATCCACTTGTGAAACCCGCAGCTCATATTTGCCGGCCTTCAATGTGGCACTGAAGGTGAAGGCTCCGTATTGACCAGGCTCACCGGTTGCTTGCGTTCTCCCGGTGAGCAGGCTGCTCTTTTCGCCCTTGCCATTTTCCTGCAGGATCTGCCAGCTGACCGGCTTTGAACTGTCGGTGCTGCGGCCATTGAACTTGACCACTCCGGTAGGCAGTGTTGTTTCCTCTTGCGGATCGATGATCCACAGAGGTGCCACCAAGGATGCGTTCCGTTCCATGGGTTGGCCGAGCTTTACCTCCCCAAACGCCATGTAGTCCGTGTGTCCGTCAACCAGGATGACAACCTGGATCTGCTGGCCGGAGTTGATGAGTCCCGAGGACGAGGCTGCCGCCGTCGCCGTATAGACCAATTGCTGGACAGCGCGCTGCGCCATTCCGGCGTCGAGGTTTGAGTTGAAGGCATCCCGCGAGATATCTACGGTGATGACGTTCTTGCCGGAGATGGAGGTGGCCAGGCTTTCGGGGGCCTGCCAGGGGGTGAAGAAGTCGTGGTCCAGGGGTTTTTCGGACATCATGATCCGGAGTGCGGTGGTCACGGGGTTTCCGTCGCTGGAGATATCCCTGAACTCACGGTAGAGATAAACCTGTTCCTTGCTGCGTCCAATCCAGTAAACCGGGATCTTCGTGGAAGCCTGCGTAGTTTCCAGCGGTGCCTGGCTGGCTGGCGCGTCGTTAACGCTGACGGATGGCGAACTCGTGCCGGTTTGGGAATCGCCCCCGTTGGCTATGCAACCAGTGAGCAACAGGACAGCAAGCATCGCCGGCACAGCGATAACGGATTTTGTCCGTCTGCGCGCGCCATCTCCAATGCTTCCTGGCTCCGAAATGGGTGTCCTGCCTAACCTTGTGTCTCATGGCGGCCCCAGCCGCCGATTCCCAGCCAACGGAGCCGGGCCGCAGGGTGCTTGGATGCCACCCGCTATGCCAGCTTGGCACATCGTCGACGGCGGTCGGCCGGGATTGCGCGGATCAGCGCCAACTGAAACATGATTGATACCCGCTTGATGCCGAGTTGAGACAAAATGTACGCCATGACGGCAGGCGCCGGATGATGCCGATGGTTTCGGTTCATCGCAGGCCGGGCTGGCGTAGGATTGAAGACATTCCGGCATCCGGACGTGCCCCATACAGCGGCCACGAATGCCGAATCGATGGCAGGTAACACGACCAACCGGAGGAGAAAAGGCCTAAGGCCAACACTATGAGTGAATCTTTGAACGGGCGGCTTAGGACCGGAAACGGCAACCAGCCGCCCACCGAGTTCCCGCACACACTACCGGGTACGCGCACGGAAGTTGTCACGTTCGACAACTCCGACCAGATGGTTCACTCGTTGGGCAGCCACGACGAAGCCTTGCGGTACATCGAGGAACAGTTCCAGGACGTCAATTTCCATGTCCGTGGCAACGAGCTCTCCATGACAGGCCCTTCCACCGTCATTCCACGCGTTATGCGTCTGTTGGAGGAAGTCCGTGGGCTCGTGGCGAAGGGGACCGTGGTGACTCCGGACATCCTTCAGCAGCTCGTGTCCCTTCTGAGGGCCCAGTCCGTGCAGAATCCTGCCGATGTGCTGACCCACAACATCCTCTCAAGCCGCGGTAAGACGATCCGGCCCAAGACGCTGAATCAGAAGAATTACGTTGACGCCATTGATGAGAACACCGTCATCTTTGGAATCGGCCCGGCAGGTACCGGCAAGACCTATCTTGCAATGGCCAAAGCGGTGCAAGCCTTGCAAACGAAGGAAGTCAGCCGGATCATCCTGACCCGGCCAGCCGTGGAAGCGGGGGAGCGGCTGGGCTTCCTCCCCGGCACGCTGAGCGACAAGATCGACCCCTATCTTCGCCCACTATATGACGCCTTGCACGACATGATGGATCCCGAGTCCATTCCCCGCCTGATGGCTGCAGGAACCATCGAGGTAGCCCCGTTGGCATATATGCGCGGACGCACGCTGAACGACGCCTTCATCATCCTGGACGAAGCCCAAAACACCACACCGGAGCAGATGAAGATGTTCCTTACACGTCTGGGTTTCGGTTCAAAAATGGTGGTTACCGGTGATGTCACGCAGATCGACCTGCCGTCCGGATCGACGTCCGGCCTGCGAATCGTCAGGGAAATCCTGAAGGGAATCGACGATGTCAATTTCTCGATCCTGGAAGCGGCTGACGTCGTGCGGCACCGTTTGGTTGCCGACATCGTTTCCGCCTACAGCGCATGGGATGACGCACATGGCAGCGACGTCGCGAGCACACAATATAAACCCGGAGCGCACTACAAACGTGGAGAACGTCAATGAGCATTGAAGTAAACAACGAGTCCGGTGTAGCGGTGGACGAGGCCCAACTGGTGACGTTGTCCCGCTTCATCTTCGAGCGTTTGTACATCCATCCCCAGGCAGAACTGTCCATCCTCCTTGTCGATGAACCGGCCATGGAGAAACTGCACATCGAACTGATGGACGAGCCCGGGGCTACGGACGTTTTGTCCGTACCCATGGACGAATTGACGCCGGGCACCCCGGACAAGCCCACGCCACAAGGCATGCTGGGTGACATCGCCATCTGCCCGCAGGTGGCAGAGGTGCAGGCAGCAAACGCAGGCCACGCGACGCAGGATGAGATGCTGCTCCTGACCACCCACGGAATTCTGCATCTGCTTGGCTTTGACCACGCAGAGCCGGAGGAAAAAGAAGAGATGTTCGGTTTGCAGCGGGAACTGCTGTCTGAATTCCTGGGCAAGGATGCCCCCATGGAGACCATGCAGTGACCTCGATCATCCTGGTCGGCATGGCGCTGGTGTTCCTCAGCTTCGTTGCACTGCTGACTGCAGCCGAGGCTGCATTGAACTTCCTGCCCCGGCATGAGGCAGAACAATCCATAGTGCGGAGCAAGGGCAAGGCCCTGGGCGGTATCCTCAAGAACCCGATCGCACATATGCGCGCTCTGCGTTTTTGGCGGGTCTGGTTTGAAATGGCGGCAGCAGTCGCCGTCGCCGTGGTCCTCCACAGTTTGCTGGACAACGTCTGGCTCGCCGGACTTGCAGCTACGGGGATCATGGCGGTGATCGGGTTTGTACTGGTCGGCGTTTCGCCCCGGCAGTTGGGCCGGGCGCACTCCGGACCCGTCGTTCGTTTCACTGCACCGCTCATCAGGTTCCTCTGCTGGATACTAGGGCCCATCCCCGGCTGGTTGGTGGCGCTGGGACAGGCAGTCGCCCCCGGCGCCCCAGGTGGCGACGACGCTTTCGTCAGCGAGGAAGAGTTTCGCGAATTCGTCGATCGTGCCGCCGAGTCGGACATGATCGAAGACAATGAGGCAGAACTCATTCATTCGGTCTTTGATTTTGGTGATACTTTGGTGCGTTCCGTCATGGTTCCCCGCACCGATATTGTGAGCATCGGTACGGGCTCGAATCTCGAAACGGCAATGGGCCTTTTCCTGCGGTCCGGTTACTCAAGGATCCCCGTCATCGGGGAGAACACCGATCAGATCCGTGGGATTTTGTACCTCAAGGATGTGGCTGCGGCCATGCATCGGAGGGAACCTGGACTGCAAGTTCACGATGTTGATTCACTCGCCCGGGACGTGCGGTATGTCCCGGAATCGAAGCCCGTGAGCGACCTCCTCAGGGAACTCCAGAAAGAGTCCACACACGTAGCGATTGTCATCGACGAGTACGGCGGCACCGCCGGGTTGGTCACCCTCGAGGATCTTATCGAGGAGATTGTTGGCGAGATCGTGGATGAGTACGACGCCGCCGCCGAAGAGGCCGTTCACCTCGATGATGGTACATATCGTGTAAGCGCCCGCATGAGCATCGATGACTTGGGTGAACTTTTCGACATCGATCTGGACGACGACGAGGTGGATACAGTAGGCGGTCTGCTCGCAAAGGCCCTTGGGCAGGTTCCCATTGTGGGGAGCGCCGTTGAAGTGAACGGAATATCGCTCCGGGCAGATAGGCTGGAGGGTCGCCGAAACAGAGTCAGCCACATCATTGCGGCAGCCATGCCAAAGGAAGACACTGACTTTGAAGACCTACTCGATGACGCCGACTCAACGCAACAGGGAGTTCCACGTGAGCAAGCAAAATAATAAATTTGACGCCGATGCAGACTTCGGTGGCTTCCACGCTGGCTTCTCGGTGCTGGTGGGCCGGCCCAACGCGGGTAAGTCGACGCTGACCAACGCGTTGGTTGGCCAGAAAGTGGCCATCACCTCGGCCAAACCGCAAACTACACGGCACACCATTCGCGGTATCGTCCACCGCGATGATGCCCAATTGATCCTTGTGGACACTCCCGGCCTTCACCGCCCGCGTACCCTGCTGGGGAAGCGGCTCAACGAACTTGTTGCAGACACTCTGGCGGAAGTCGATGCAATCGGTTTCTGTCTGCCGGCCAACGAAAAAATCGGCCCCGGCGACAAGTACATCGCCGCTCAGCTGGCCGCCGTCGGACGCAAGCCCATCGTGGCACTGGTGACCAAAACCGACCTGGTGGATCGTCAGGCGTTGACGGAGCAATTGCTCGCCGTCGCCGCTTTGGGCCGCGAGGTTCTTGGCGAGCAGGGCTGGGCCGACATCGTCCCTGTCTCTGCCGCCGACGGTTTTCAGGTCTCCACTGTTGCAGACGTCCTGATCAGCCACATGCCGTCCTCACCTCCGCTGTATCCTGACGGCGAGCTGACTGACGAGCCTGAGGCCGTCATGATCGCAGAGCTGATTCGCGAAGCAGCCCTTGAGGGCGTCCGCGATGAACTTCCCCACTCGCTCGCTGTGGTGGTGGAGGAAATCGTTCCCCGCGAAGGCCGGACCGAGGACAACCCGCTGTTGGATGTTCGCGTGAACCTTTACGTTGAGCGGCCTTCCCAGAAGGCCATCATCATCGGCAAGGGCGGAAGCCGTTTGCGAGAGGTGGGAACCAACGCCCGAAAGGGTATTGAGACTCTGCTCGGCATCCGCATCTATCTCGATCTTCACGTCAAGGTGGCCAAGGATTGGCAGCGCGATCCCAAGCAATTGGTCAAACTCGGCTTCTGATTCGCGTCGCTGGATCCGGCGTGGCTTGAGGCCCGATAAGGAACTTCCCAGAAACGGCAACTATGATTGCGGGGATCCAGCTGTTTGATGAAAGGTAAACCGAATAGTGCGACGTCGTGACGCCCGCCCGCAGGGCACCGGCACCGCTGGCCCCGCGGGGGCACGCCATGGTGAGGATGCCGACGGCACCCCTCGCCATATGAGGGTGCCCAAGGGGCTGCCACTTTGGTTGAAGATTGTCACCGGCGTAGTCTCCGTTGCCCTGGTTGCCGGCGTTGCCTTTGCTGCTTTTTGGTTTATCCGGCTGCAGAACAACATCACCAAGGCGCCCTTGAGCGCCGGGGAAACCCGTAATGCCGGTGACCCGCTGGTGGATGACAAAACGGATCGACTGCAGATCCTGATCCTTGGCTCCGATACCCGTGACGGAAAGAATGCCGAATACGGTAGCACCGAGGACTCCACCGGCTACGGCCATTCCGATGTCATGATGCTGTTGGACATCTCCGCGGATAACAAACGCGTCAATGTGCTGAGTTTCCCGCGAGACCTGTTGGTGGATGTGCCGCAGTGCACCGACCGCACCAACAACCAGACATTCCCTGCCCGCAGCGGCGTGATGATCAACGAGGCCATGGCTGAAGCTGGAATCGGTTGCGCCGTGGATACGGTCAACAAGCTCACCGGTTTGGAAATCGACCACTTCATGATGGCCGATTTCAACGCAGTCAAGGAGCTTTCGCATGCTGTGGGTGGCGTGAACGTTTGCGTCAGTGATCCGGTCTTTGACCCGGATTCCCGGCTCCGCCTCGCCAAGGGGGATTCATTGGTGGAAGGCGAACAGGCTTTGGCATTCCTCCGGACCAGGCATGCTTTCGGCGATGGAGGTGACCTTGGCCGCATCAAGGGTCAGCAAGCGTTCCTTTCATCCCTCACCCGGAAGCTTAAGGATGAGGGGACTCTGGGTAACCCGCAGAGGCTGCTGCAGATCGCAGATGTGGTCACGCAGAACCTGACCGTGGACGAGGGCCTGGCGTCCGTTCCTTCACTGTTGACCATTGGCGGGCGACTCAAGGACATTGATGTTTCCAAGGTGGCGTTCGTAGCGGTGCCCACGCAGCAGGCAGCGGTGGACCTTAACAGGTTGGAGCTCGTCGAGCCCCAAGCGTCACAGCTGTTCGCCGCGCTTCGTGCCGATCTTGACCTCACGACGCCTGGTGCGACGTCCACTCCTGCACCGAGCGAAAGCCCGGCCCCACAGCCCACGGCTACTACGCCTGCCGCACCTGCGTATGACAAAGCGATTCAGCCGGTGGCCGTCGCCAACGGCAGCGGCGTTCCAACCAGGGCGCAGGAGCTCATGACCGTGCTCACTGGCAACGGCTTCGCCCAGACGGTGTCCTACTTGGCTAATCCGGTGGATCAGACTGTGCTTTATTACGGACCGGGCTTTGCGGACGTTGCTGCTGACGTAGCTACACTTTTCGGCATCCCTGCCGCTCAGGTTCAGGAGTCCCCGGGTGTGGCGGGAGTGCAGCTTTACGTGGGTACTGACTTCGGCACGGGGACCGCTTACGGTGCGGCTTCGGTGCCGTCCGATGTAGTCAACCAAACAGCTAACGATGCCGTGTGCCAACAGGTGAATCCCCTGTACATCGATCAGCAATAGGTTCCATGCATTAGGAGCAAACAACAACGGCCGGCCAGTTTTTGAACTGGCCGGCCGTTGTGTCATGCGGGTACTACCAGATGCTGACGCGTTCCCCGGGTTCCATCCACATGCCGTCGGTTTCAGTCACGGCGAATGCTGCATGGAATGCGTCGAGGTTACGGGCAATGGCGTTGGTGCGGAACTCGTTGGGGGAGTGGGGGTCGGTAGCCAGTCTCCGGATGGCTTCTTCAGTGCGGATCACTTGGCGCCAGCCGGCAGCCCACGACATAAAGAATCGTTGGAATCCCGTGAAGCCGTCAATGACCTCCGGCTCGGCTCCGTTCAGGCTCAGGAGGTAGGCCTTGTAGGCAATCGTCAGGCCTCCGAGGTCGCCGATGTTCTCGCCCAGGGTCAGCTTGCCGTTGACCTTATGCTCCGGCGCAGCATAGGGGGACAAAGCGTCGTATTGGAAAACCAACTTCGCCGTCAGGGCTTCGAAGGCTGTCCGGTCGTCCTCGGTCCACCAATTGCGGAGCGCGCCGCTGCCATCGAATTGGGATCCTTGGTCGTCGAAACCATGGCCGATTTCGTGACCGATCACCGCGCCGATGCCGCCATAGTTCACTGCGTCGTCTGCATCCGCAGTGAAGAACGGGGGCTGAAGGATAGCCGCAGGGAAGACGATCTCATTGAGCATTGGATGATAGTAGGCGTTGACCGTCTGGGGTGTCATGAGCCACTTTGTCAGATCGACCGGCTTGCCGATTTCATCCAAGTGCCGGTTCACGTCCGCATCATGGGCACGCTCGACGTTGCCAAGAAGATCCGTGGGGTCGATCTCGACGGCAGAGTAGTCGATCCATTTTTCCGGGAAGCCGATTTTTGGACGGAATGCGTCCAGCTTTTTCAGGGCTTCCTTCTTGGTTTCCGCACCCATCCACGCCAGGGAGGAGATGCTCTCCCGGTAGGCTTCGATCAGGTTTGAGACCAGCGTCTCCATCCTTGCCTTGTGTCCCGCAGGGAAGTGCCGATCAACATAGATCTGGCCCACGGCCTCGCCGAGGGCTGCTTCGACCACTGCCACCCCGCGCTTCCACCGCTCTTTGTTCTGTGGCGTACCGCTGAGCGTGGTGCCGTAGAAGTCGAAGTTCGTGGAGACGAACCCTGATGACAGGTACGGGGCGGCCGAGCTGAGAACCCGGAGTGTCAGCCATTCCTTCCATGCTTCCAGCGACTCGGATTCCAGCAAAGCCGCAGCGCCCGCAAAGAAGTCCGGAGTGCTCACCACTATTTCACTCCGCTTTGCTGCGTCTACCCGCGCTGCCTGGAACCACGTGTCGAGCAGGGGGAAGATTGCCACTGCTTCATCTGCGGTCTTGAGGTTGTAGGTCTTTTGGGGGTCGCGCAGGGTGACGTTGTCCCAGTGGTGGGACGCCAGGGCGGTTTCCAGTGCGACGATGCGCTGTGCGGAAACTTGCGCGTCCGCGATGCCCGCGAGATTGAAAAGCTTTGAAATGTATTCACCGTAGGCAGCCACGATGCCCGCGAACTTTTCTTCGCGGTAGTAGGACTCGTCCGGCAAGCCCAGGCCCCCTTGCCCGATATACAGGAGGATGCGTTCGGGGTTCCCGGCGTCCGGAGCAGGATAGATGGAGAAGAGCCCGGAGACGTCTGAGCGGAACAGGCGTCCCATCAGGGCAGCCAGTTCCTCCACAGAGCCCACCGCCTGCACCTCATCAAGGCGGCTTCGCACGGGGTCCATACCTTTTGCTTCGACTGCTTCTTCGTCCATGAAGCTGGCGTAGAGACCGCCGACTTTCTGTTCGACGCCGGTGGCTGACTCTCCCTTGGCGGCCGCTTCTTCGATGATCGCCTTGACGGCCAATTCGGCGCCATCCCGCAAGGCGGTGAAGGTACCTTCCAGCGGCCTGTCGTCGGGGATCGTTGTGCTGTTGAGCCACGCACCGTTGACGTGCTGATAAAGGTCGTCCTGGGGCCGGACGCTGTGATCGATATTCGAAAGAGAGATCCCCGATTGTGGCACTGTGGCTCCTTGTGTGGACACTGCAGCCGGCGTTGCCACCGTCGCGGCGTCTGCATAGTGGACGTTGCATGAGGTGTTGCACTGTCATCATACGCATCGTGTTACTGTGAATTTGTGCGTACGGCGATGCTTCTTCTTAGCTGCCGCGGCGAGGCCTGAAAGCTATCTGAAGCTGGGCCATCCTCGCCGCGGAGTTCCGTTGTGTCCGGCTAAGCTTTCACTTAGTTCTTAGAGAAAAGGCCACACGTCATGCGTAATGCACAAAAGCCCTCCGGTATGCCGATTCACCGCTACCTGCCGTTCCAGGACCAGATCTCCGTTGAGGTTCCGGACCGTACTTGGCCCGACAAAGTCATCACCAAGGCTCCGCGCTGGTGCGCAGTTGACCTGCGGGACGGCAACCAGGCGCTGATTGATCCTATGAGCCCGGCTCGCAAGCTGAAGATGTTCCAGCTGCTCGTCAAGATGGGCTACAAGGAGATCGAGGTTGGTTTCCCGTCAGCGTCGCAGACCGACTTCGACTTTGTTCGCCAACTCATTGAGGGTGGCCATATTCCGGATGATGTCAGCATCCAGGTTCTGACGCAGGCACGTGAGCATCTGATTGAGCGCACGTACGAGTCTTTGGTTGGCGCCAAGCAGGCAATTGTTCACCTGTATAACTCCACGTCCGTTCTGCAGCGTCGCGTGGTGTTCAACCAGGACGAGGACGGCATTTTGGACATTGCGCTTCAGGGTGCGCGCTTGTGCAAGAAGTACGAAGAGACCCTGACGGATACGCACATTACGTATGAGTACTCGCCTGAGTCCTTCACCGGAACCGAGCTCGAGTACGCCGCTCGCGTGTGCAACGCCATTGCCGACGTCTTCGAGGCATCGGCTGACAAGCAGGTCATCATCAACCTGCCGGCCACTGTCGAAATGGCAACGCCCAACGTCTACGCCGACTCCATCGAGTGGATGCACCGAAACCTGCACCCTCGCGAGGGAATCATCATTTCCCTCCACCCGCACAATGACCGCGGCACCGGCGTCGCTGCTGCTGAACTCGGTTATCTGGCCGGTGCCGATCGCATCGAAGGCTGCTTGTTCGGCAACGGCGAACGTACGGGCAACGTGGACTTGGTAACGCTGGGCTTGAACATGTTCGTCCAGGGTGTGGACCCCATGATCGATTTCTCCGATATTGATGAAATCCGCCGCACCGTGGAGTACTGCAACCAGTTGCCCGTTCCGGAGCGTTCACCCTACGGTGGCGACCTCGTCTTCACCGCCTTCTCCGGTTCACACCAGGACGCCATCAAGAAAGGCTTCGAGGCGCTGGAGAAGGACGCAGCTGCCGCCGGAAAATCGGTTGATGACTTCACCTGGCAGGTGCCGTACCTCCCCATCGATCCCAAGGATCTGGGCCGAAGCTACGAAGCCGTGATCCGCGTCAACTCGCAGTCCGGCAAGGGCGGCGTGGCTTATCTGCTGAAAAACGAGCACAACCTCGATCTGCCCAGGCGGGCCCAGATCGAGTTCTCCGGAGTTATCCAGCGTCGCACGGACGCCGTGGGTGGCGAGGTCAGCGGCGCCCAGCTGTGGCAAATCTTCCAGGACGAATACCTGCCCGCTGAAGAAGAGCAAGCACAGTGGGGCCGATATGGACTGGGCAGTGTAAGCACTGAGACTGACGAGTCGGGTGCTATGACCATGAACGCAAACCTGCGCATCGACGGCGTCGAAGTCCGCCGGACCGGCCACGGCAATGGTCCCATAGCGGCATTGTTGGACATCCTGCACCACGACGGCGTTGACGTGCGGGTGCTGGACTACAGCGAGCATGCCCTGTCCGAGGGCGGCAGCGCAAGTGCTGCGGCGTACGTCGAATGTGCTGTTGGAGAGCGCGTTTTGTGGGGCGTTGGAATTGACCCCAGCACCACCACGTCTTCCCTCAAGGCGCTGATTTCGGCCGTAAACCGGGCTGTCCGCGACGCTCAGGCTTAAGCACATGCCGTGTGGTGACGGGAAATACCGTCACCACACGGTCCGGCGAACACTGCCGGACCCCGGCAAAGTGCGAAGATTAGTTGTGGCCAATCCGTCGTTTGCAGCACGGTCCTATCGGGACGATGCCGTGGTGCTCCGCACCCACAAGTTGGGCGAGGCGGATCGCATCATTACTTTACTGACTAAACACCACGGCCAGGTTCGTGCCGTGGCCAAGGGCGTCCGAAGGACCAGCAGCCGTTTCGGGGCGCGGCTTGAGCCTTTCATGGTGGCTGACCTGCAACTTGTTCAAGGCCGGACCTTGGACATTGTGACGCAGGCCGTAGCGAAGGGTGCGTACGGAAGCAGCATCGCCGCCGATTACGGACGTTTCACCGTGGCTGCAGCCATGACAGAGACTGCTGAGAAGCTCACTGATGTCGACACCGAATCAGGGACTGCGCACTACAATCTGCTGGTGGGTGCTTTGGCTGCCTTGAGCCGATCGGACCATCCGCCGGAACTGATTCTCGATTCCTATCTTTTGCGGGCGTTGGCCACAGGTGGCTGGGCACCGAGCTTCACCGATTGCGCACGTTGTGGCCGCCCCGGCCCTCATACAGCATTTGCAGCTCCCGTGGGAGGCATGGTCTGCAGCGACTGCAGGCCCCCGGGTTCGCCGGCCCCCGCGCCGGAGACTGTGGTGCTGCTTGGTGCCTTGCTGACTGGCACGTGGAGCGTCGCTGATGCGTCGGACCCGCGGCACAGACGGGAGGCGGCGGGCTTAGTGGCAAGCTACCTCCAATGGCACTTGGAACGGGCCTTGAAATCACTCAAACACGTGGAGCGAAGCTGACAGTGGCACTTGGTAAGAAGAATAAAGCAACCATGGCTAGGACGGCTCCGGTAGTCGCCCCTTACAGGCACCCTTCCGGGGCGGTACCGCCAAGCATTCCAAGTGAGCTCATCCCGCAGCATGTGGCGATAGTCATGGACGGCAACGGGCGGTGGGCCAATCAGCGTGGTCTCCCGCGGATAGAGGGGCACAAGGCGGGAGAGCCGGCCCTCCTGGACGTCATGGCAGGAGCCATTGAACTCGGAATCAAGTACGTCAGCGTCTATGCGTTCTCCACAGAGAACTGGCGCCGATCACCCGAGGAAGTCCGTTTCCTCATGGGATTTAACAAGGATGTACTACGCCGCCAGCGCAACCAGCTGGACGAGTGGGGTGTGCGGATCCGCTGGGCCGGTCGCCGACCCCGCTTGTGGGGTTCGGTGATCAAGGAGTTGGAAGAGGCCGAGGACTACACTCGCGCCAATGACACCTGCACCCTGACCATGTGTGTTAATTACGGCGGCCGCGCAGAAATTGCCGACGCCGTCTCAGCCATCGCGCACGACGTCGCCGCCGGCCGTCTGAAGCCGGGATCGGTGTCGGAGAAGACTATTCAGAAGTACTTGGATGAACCGGACCTTCCTGACGTGGATCTTTTTCTCCGCAGCTCCGGGGAGCAGAGGCTGTCCAACTTCCTCCTGTGGCAATCCGCTTATGCGGAGTTCGTCTTCATGGACACCTTGTGGCCGGACGTCGACCGGCGGACGTTGTGGGACGCCGTCGAAATTTATGCAAAACGGGACCGTCGCTATGGTGGGGCCGTGGACGCTGCGACGGCCGTGAAGTAGCGCGCCAGCGAAGTAGCATGCACTTGCTAAATCAGTACGGATAAGCAGCCAGCCACACCGCCACGTCCCGGTAAGCCTGTTGGCGGACGGTCCGCCGTGAGAGAAAGACGTCGTGCAGGGCTCCGGGATAGCGGAACACAGCAGTCCGCCGGGCAAGGCCCAGGGCCCTCCGTGAGGTCTCCTCGACGTCGATGACCGCATCGGCGCGCATTAGGTCCGCAGTCCATTCGGCTTGGATCCGTGTCCGCCCGGACAGAAGAACCAACACGGGCGCGTCGATGTTGAGCTTGCGCTCTACGGCTGCGTGGCCTGCCAGCACCGCTTTTGTCCATCCAGCCCGGATGGGAAACGAAGCCCGCGGCCGCCACACCGGATCCAGGATCCACTCACCATGTCCCTCGTTGCTGACGCTTTCCCAGTACGCAGGCATTTCCGGAAATCTGAAAGGACGCTTGGGATCGGTCCGGGCGAATGGTTCAACCAGATGCATGGCGATGCTGCGGACCAAGCTACTTCCCTGGAGTTCGAGCCATGGCGAGTTCAGGACGAGTGTACCCACCCGGCCGGGATGGCGGTCCGCCCAGAGGGCAGCGATCAACCCGCCCAAGGAGTGGGCGAGCATGTGGATGGTAGGCGACGTGGAACTACCCGTCCTTCGCGCGACATCCCGTTCGATCTCGCGTAAGGCCGCTGCGAGGTCTTCGTCGTAGACGCCGAGGTCCGAGGTATAGCCAGGTGTCTGCCCTGGCAGCAGGCTGCGGCCGAACTTCCGCAGGTCCAGGGCATAGAAATGAAAGCCGGATGCCGTCAGGTACTCGGCAAGTTCGGTTTGCAGGAAATAGTCAGCCCACCCGTGCAAATAGAGAACTACTCTGGGTGCTCCGCCCGGATCAGCTGGTGCGGGGCGTCGTTTGCGCTTCGTAAAGGAGGCCAGGAAGTCAAGCATCCCTGGCGGGGACGGCTGGGTTGCCGGCGGTGCGTACCTGACGAGCGTGGCCGTGACCGGCCCTTCTTCATCGGCTTTCATAGGCAAGCGCATGCACTCGTATCCGTGGCCAAGAATGTCCGGTTGCCACAGCGAAACCGGCTCCTCCGTGGTGGTCATGTGTCTCCTCCCCGCCGACGCTCCGGCTCCTTGTTGTCCATGAATCCGTTGACCCACCGGGCAAGCCGTGCATAGGCGTCTTTCCGCACGGCCGGGGCAGAGAGAAAGACATCGTGGAGGGCTCCATCGATGCGTTCCAGGGTAACTGTCCGCCCCAAAGCCATGGCCCGCAAAGCGATGACACCCACGTCGAGCACGGCATCGGAACGGCGCATCGATTCCTGCCACACCATACCGTTGGCGCTGGTGGTGGACGTCAGCACGAGGACCGGCATCTCCAGCATCAAGCCGCGGGCCACTTGTGCATGGCCGGCAAACACAGCACTCAGCCAGCCGGCTCGGACCGGAAACGCAAGCGGAGGCCGGTAGTTTTCATCCAGGGTCCATTCCCCTTCAGCGGTACTGCTGATGCTCCGGAAGTAGAAGCCGCGCTCAGGCAGCCTCAAGATGGTCTCGGGGCGGATCCTAGCAAGCGGAGACACCATGGCTTGCGCGGCGCGTCGCACCAGTGAACTGCCGTGCATCTCCAGCCATGGGCTGTCGAGGACCAGGTACTGGACCCTATCGGGATGGCGGCTGGCCCACAGCGCTGCCACCAAACCCCCGGTTGAATGGCCCATCAGTGTCAGGCTTCCGGTTGGGGAAACACCACGATCCGCATGAATGGTGGTGATGGCTTCTTCAATCTCGGCGTCGTAGTCGGTCAGGTTGGCAACATAGCCGCCCGGCATGTCGGCACGGAGGCTCCGGCCATGGTTGTGCATGTCCAGCGCGTAAAAATCGTAGCCTTGGTCGGCCCAGAAGCCCGCCAGCTCCGTATTGAAGAAGTAGTCACTCCAACCGTGCAGGAAAAGTATGGCGCCGTAGCGCTTTGCCGGTGGCTGGGGGTCGTCGCTGGCCTGAATTCCTGGCTGGGCCCTGTACCGGATCAGCGTGGCATGCCGGATGACGCCATCCGGGCCCGCGGCCTCAAGGCCGCAGGATTGGAAGTCGGTTCCCAATATGTCAGCGGTCCACTCCATGGCTCCAGCTTAGACACTGGCAGCGGCGTGCCGGCCGGCAGCCCTCCCGGTGAAGAGGCAACCTCCCAGGAATGTCCCTTCCAAGGCCCGGTAACCGTGGATACCACCGCCTCCAAAGCCGGCCGCTTCGCCGGCAGCATAGAGGCCGGGGATGGCCATACCGTCTCCGTCAAGCACCCGGGAGTGCAGATCCGTGGTGATTCCGCCCAGGCTTTTCCGCGTCACCACAGAAAGGCGGATGGCAATCAGGGGACCGTGTTGGGGATCTGTCAGTCGGTGCGGGGGAGCAACCCGCATGAGTTTGTCGGTAGCGAATCGGCGCGCCGCCCTGATGGCGGCCAGCTGGGGGTCTTTGCCCAAGCCGCTGCTCACCTGGTCATCCCGTGCACGGATCACTGCCCCAAGTTCAGCAGCGTCAATCAAGTAGGCTCCTGCGAGCTGGTTCATACGTTCGGCAAGACCCGCAGGAGATGATGCCTGAAGGAAGTCAGCGCCCCGGTCCAGGAAGCGTTGAATGGGCGCGTCCGTCGTGGGTCGCAGACGCGATGCGAGCAGACGTACGTCCTTATTCGTGAGGTCAGGATTCTGCTCGGACCCGGACAGTGCCAGTTCTTTGAGGGCGATGGTGCGGTTCAGGACAAACCAAGAGTATCCATGTCCCGTACCCACGATGTGTCGAAGTGCTCCCTGTGAGTCAAAGCCCGGGAACAATGGCGCGGGCAGCTGATGGCCTTCTGCATCCAGCCATAGGGAGGAAGGCCCGGGCAGAATCCGGATTCCATGATTGGGCCACACGGGGTGGTAGTTGTGGATTCCTTCAGGGTAATGCCACATTCTGTCGCCGTTGATCAAGGAACCGCCGGCGGATTCAACCGCGGACAGGAAGTCGCCGTCAACGGACGCCGGTACTCCGCTGAGCATGTCATCCGGTGCAGTGTTGCCCGGCCATTGCCGGCGGACTGCTGCGTGGTTACCTCCGATGCCGCCGGTCGTCACCACCACGGCGCCTGCCTTTGCCTCAAAGCTGCCTGCGACCCTGCGTCCGGACTGCTGGCCTCGCGCCGCCGTCGACCCCTCCAGTACGTCGCCGGAAACGCCGGTGACCCTGCCCGCTGCCGTGGTCAGCGACGCTGCGCGGTGCCTGAAATGGAGACTGATTCTGCGGGTAGCAACGCCCTCGCGCACCTTGGCGAGGAACGGCTCTACCAGCGCGGGTCCGGTTCCCCACGTGACGTGGAACCGGGGGACTGTGTTGCCGTGGCCCCGCGGCCCGTAGCCGCCACGCTCCGCCCATTGCACCAGCGGAAAAATGCCAACACCGAGGCTCCGCAGCCATTGACGTTTCTCGCCTGACGCGAAGTCGACGTATGCTTCGGCCCATTTCCTTGCGTTGCCGTCTTGGATCCGATCAAATGCTGCCGACGCAAGCCAATCTGATAGGGCGAGTTCAGTGTTGTCCTTCACTCCCAACCGCCGCTGCTCCGGCGTGTTGACCATGAAGAGTCCGCCAAATGACCAGTGCGCCTGGCCGCCGACGGATGCCTCCGGTTCCTGGTCCAGGACTGCCACGGTCTTGCCGGCTGCATACGCCGTGGCAGCGGCAACCAGCCCGGCTAAGCCCGCGCCTATCACCACAATGTCTGCACTGACCTTTTGGGTTCCATGATCTGCATCACGATTATCCAGCGGCATGCCTACATGCTAGCGCCAGGGCAGGTCACGGGTTTGGTGAGTGGTGGGTAAGCGGGAAAACTAGGATCATGCGTGTTTACCCCACATTCTTTAAGTTGGCCTTCTCCTGGATGGATGCCGAGAAGGCCCACAAGATCGGCTTCCAAGGAATCCGTGCGGCCCACCGTTCCGGTGTTGGGAGGATCCTTGCCAAAATGACAACTCCTGATCCTTCCCTCCGCACGGAGGCGCTGGGGCTTACCTTTCCCTCCCCGTTCGGCCTGGCGGCAGGATTCGACAAGGAGGGCCACGGCATCGAAGCCTTGTCCGAGCTTGGATTCGGACATGTAGAAGTGGGGACCATTACGGGCCAGGCACAGCCCGGTAATGAAAAGCCGCGCCTCTTCCGCTTGATAGAGGACCAAGCGGTCATCAACCGGATGGGGTTCAATAACGACGGCGCCGCCGCAGTCGCGCCCAGACTCAAGGCAGCACGGGCTGCTTTGCAGCGGCTGCACCCGGACGTCCGGCCGATTATCGGGGTCAATATCGGCAAGACCAAGCTGGTTGAGCTCGAGGACGCTACCGAGGACTACCTGGTCAGTGCCCGGAGCCTGGCGCCCGCGGCAGATTACCTGGTGGTGAATGTAAGCTCTCCCAACACTCCGGGGCTGCGTCTGCTGCAGAACGTGGAAAGCCTGCGGCCCCTTCTCCGCGCTGTTGGCGACGCCGCCGACGAAGCGGCCGGGCGGCACGTTCCCCTGTTGGTCAAGATTGCGCCGGACCTCTCCAATGAAGATATCGACGACGTCGCGCGGCTTGCCCTGGACCTGAAACTTGACGGAATCATAGCCACCAACACCACCATTTCCCGCGACGGGCTCGTCTCCGACGCTGCGAAGGTGGAGTCTCTTGGCGCGGGCGGCTTGTCGGGTGCGCCCCTCAAGCAGCGATCCCTCGAGGTGTTGCGCAGGCTCAAGAACTCGGTAGGGGATCAGCTTGTCCTCATTGCAGTTGGTGGCGTTGCCACCCCGCAGGATGTTCAGGACCGGCTCGATGCCGGGGCCACGTTGGTGCAGGGCTACACTGCTTTCCTTTACGAAGGTCCTTTCTGGGCTTCGAGAATCAACAAAGGTCTTGTGAAACTTCGCCGACGGGCGGCCGCATAATCGTGGCCACCTAACCTGGAAGCATACAAAGAGACCCCGGACCAATGGTCCTGGGTCTCTTTATTTGCTTGAGGGTTGTGGCGCCTAGGCGGGGTACTGTCCGCGCTTCACCTGAGGTTTCGGAAGACGTAGCTTGCGGAACTGAAGGGCGCGCATGCAGCCGTACCAGATGCAACCACGTTCCACTTCACCGAACTTCTCCGTAAGGCGCTTGCGAAGTTTGCGGGAGAGGATGAAGACGTCCACAAAGACTGCAAGGAACATGATCCAGAAGCCAATAAGGACGTAGCTGATGCCGGCGCTGGTGGGCGGGATGATCAGGGAGATCACTACGAACAGCAAAGCGCCGAACATGAGGTACTCACCCAGGCTGAAGCGTGCGTCAACGTAGTCACGTGTGTACCGCTTCTGGGGGCCCTTGTCCCGATAGGGGAGAAATTTCTCGTCTCCCGTATCAAGGGCCTGCCGCATTTTCTGCCGCTGGTCCTGGATGGCCACCCTTTCCGCTGCCTTGGAGGCCTTACGATCGGTGGGAACCAAAGGGCGCTTGCGGGCCGCTTCCTGGTCCTTCCGCTTGGGCGTAGGGGCGCCCTTTCCAGCACCGGGCTCCGGTGCGGTGGCGTAGGCCTGATCTACTACTGATTGAGCGCTGGGCTCTTCCTTTTTGCGTCCGAACACCCATACAGAATACCCCTCGGGAAGGTGGTGCAGGTTACGTGTCCCATAGCCCGGACCCTCTGGCTTATGTGCAGCCTTGTGGTTCGGGCCGTGCTTGCCTCGGGGGAGAATCCCCGACGGTAAAGTGTGGCCCATGACTTCAGCACATGCGGACATCCCGCAGAACAAGCAAGGGCTCTCCGGCTCCACTCCTGTCGAGGCACTGACCACGGCTGTCAACGAATCCTTTGACGCTACTGTCGCATCGTTGGAAGACCTGGTGGCTATTCCCGGTATTGCGTGGCCGAGTTTTGATCCCAAGGAACTTGACCGGAGCGCTGACGCCGTCGCCTCCCTGGTCAAGGAATCCGGTATGGAGGACGTCCGTATCCTTCGATGCAACAAGGCTGACGGTACGCCCGGTGGTCCTGCCGTCGTCGCGCGCCGACCTGCCGCCGCAGGCAAGCCGACCATCCTGCTGTACGCCCACCACGACGTCCAGCCTCCGGGTGACAGCAGCCTCTGGAACTCCGAGCCCTTTGTCGCTCAAGAGCGGAATGGCCGCTTGTATGGTCGGGGTGCCGCCGACGACAAAGCAGGCATCATGGCGCACCTTGCCGCCTACAGTGCCGTGACAAAAGTCCTGGGGGACGACTTCGGGCTCGGCGTGACCTTCTTCTTTGAAGGCGAAGAAGAAGCCGGATCACCTACCTTCCGCACTTTCCTTGAGGAGCACCAGGAACTTCTCCGGGCCGATGTGATCGTCGTTGCCGACTCCAGCAACTGGAAGGTGGGCGTGCCTGCCCTCACTACCAGCCTTCGCGGCCTGGTTGACGGAACTTTCGAAGTGCGCGTCTTGGAGCACGCGGTCCATTCAGGCATGTTCGGCGGCCCCGTGCTCGATGCCCCTACTCTTTTGTCGCGGCTCATAGCCACCCTTCACGACGACGCCGGGAATGTCGCAGTGGCCGGCCTCGTCGGCCGGGACGAGGTGGCAGTTGATCTCACCGAAGCTGACTACCGGGCCGATGCATCCGTGCTCGACGGCGTGAGGCTCGCCGGAAGTGGAACCATCGCCTCGCGTTTGTGGACCAAGCCGGCATTGTCCATCATTGGCATGGACGTCCCGGCCGTAGATGTTGCATCCAACACCCTCATACCGTCGGCGCGGGCAAAGTTCAGCATGCGGTTGGCGCCGGGGCAGGACCCGGAAGCCGCCATGACGGCGCTCAAGCAGCACGTCGAATCCCATGCCCCGTTCGGCGCCAGGGTGACGTTCACGCCGGGGGAGAGGGGCAATGCCTTTTCCACCGATACGACGTCCGCTGCAGCGCGGGTGGCTTTGTGGGCGCTGGGGGAATCGTGGGGAGTCCAGCCGGTGGAAATGGGGATCGGAGGCTCCATCCCGTTCATCGCCGATCTCCTGGAGATGTATCCGGATGTCCAGATCCTGGTCACCGGCGTCGAGGACCCTGATTCCCGTGCGCATAGTGCCAACGAATCATTGCATATAGGAGACTTCCGGCATGCAGTGTTGGCGGAGGCCTTGATGTTGGCCCGGCTGAACGCCGAAGGCCTGGCCGGGTAGGCTCCTGCGGCGCGCGGGGAACAACCACTTGCAGTCTGTGGTTACGTCAAGAGTTATAGCTAAGGGCCTGCGCGACGTAGCATTAGCTATAACCCGTACGTAATTGGGTAAGGGCAGGCAGCGTTCCGGCGCCGCCGCCAAGAGCTTCATAAGAAGGTAGGCCAATGAGCACTGCAACCAACGAAAACAGCACCGGAGCACAGCTCGTCACCAACGACGACGAACTGGCCACGCACGAGGTCAATCTGACCGACGTCGCCGCGGGCAAGGTCCGCAGCCTCCTCGAGCAGGAAGGGCGCACAGACCTCCGACTGCGCGTTGCAGTCCAGCCTGGCGGATGCTCGGGCCTGATCTACCAGCTCTACTTCGATGAGCGCTTGCTCGACGGAGATGCTGTGCGCGATTACGACGGCGTTGAGGTGGTAGTGGACAAGATGAGCGTTCCTTACCTCAGTGGTGCCAGCATCGACTTCGAAGACACCATTTCGAAGCAAGGATTCACCATCGATAACCCGAACGCCGGCGGGTCTTGCGCCTGCGGCGATTCGTTCCACTGATGTGAGCCATCGCCGCATGTCGGCGCCCCTTCGAGCGAGTTTGAATTCGTTCGGAGCCACGGCGCTGACATGTGCGCGAAAACCGCGTGATAGCGGTAAGCTCTACATCGGGTAGTAAAACTTTTAGTGTGCCCGGTGAGCCTTCGGCCTGCCGGGAGACAGCAACAAGAGGAAGGGCCGTCTGTGAGTTCGCAGAACCGAACCGGCAGCCGACGCATAAAGATCACATCGATCACTGGCTTGGCACTAGCCGGCGCGTTGGTTTTGACCGGATGTTCACCAGAGGTAGAGAAGGGTTGGCTGCCTACAGAGCGCGGCACGACCAACCACACTGACCGGATCATGGACCTCTGGGTCAACTCATGGATCGCCGCCTTGGCAGTCGGTATCATCACGTGGGGCCTCCTGGTCTGGTGCATCATCGCTTACCGTCGCCGCAAGGGCACCACGGGTTTCCCCAAGCAGCTCAGCTACAACCTGCCGCTCGAGGTCTTCTACTTGACCATCCCGCTCTTCATGGTGCTGGTGTTCTTCTACTTCACCGACCAGGACCAGCGTGCGATCGATGACCGCTCCCAGCCTGCCGACGTCGTTGTTGACGTCCGCGGCAAGCAGTGGGCATGGGACTTTAACTACAAGCAAGGTGAGGTCATCAATGAAGACCTCCACGAGGCGGGCGTTCAGGCCCACCTGACCGGCAATGAAGTCGACAAGGAACTGCTCCCCACCCTGTACTTGCCCGTAGGCAAGTCTGTGGACCTGGAGCTCAACTCCCGCGACGTCATCCACTCATTCTGGGTACCCGCCTTCCTTCAGAAGCGCGACATGATCCCGGGCAAGACGAACTACATCAGGTTCACCCCCACCAAGGAGGGCACCTTCGATGGCAAGTGTGCCGAACTCTGCGGTGAATACCACTCCGAAATGCTCTTCCGCGTCAAGGTTGTCTCCGAGTCTGAATTCCAGGCTCACATGGACAAGCTTCGCCAGGAAGGCAACACGGGCCTCCTCGGTGCGGAATATGACCGCAACCCGAACCTGAACGAATCCAAGTAAGGGAAGCGACGTGGCTACGTACACTCAATCCGCACCGGGGGTTCTCGAAGCTCCGGTAGTTCCTAAGTCCAAGGGGCGCATCGTCGTCAACTGGATCACCTCCACCGACCACAAGACCATCGGGTACATGTACCTGATCGCGTCCTTCGTGTTCTTCTGCCTCGGTGGCGTCATGGCGCTGTTGATCCGCGCTGAACTGTTCGAACCCGGCATGCAGATCCTGCAGACCAAAGAGCAGTACAACCAGATGTTCACCATGCACGGCACCGTCATGCTCCTGATGTTCGCAACGCCGCTGTTCGCCGGCTTCGCCAACGTCATTATGCCGTTGCAGATCGGCGCCCCCGACGTCGCCTTTCCCCGTCTGAATGCTCTGGCGTTCTGGTTCTTCCTTTTCGGTTCCACCATCGCCGTGTCCGGCTTCATCACCCCGCAGGGTGCTGCATCCTTTGGCTGGTTCGCTTACGCGCCGTTGTCCAACACGACGTTCAGCCCCGGCGTAGGTGGTGACCTCTGGGTCTTTGGCCTGGCGCTGTCCGGGTTCGGAACCATCCTTGGTGCCGTCAACTTCATCACCACCATCATCTGCATGCGTGCACCGGGCATGACCATGTGGCGTATGCCGATCTTCACCTGGAACACGCTTGTTACGGCGATCCTGGTTCTGATGGCCTTCCCGCCGCTTGCAGCTGCCCTGTTCGCGCTCGGTGCCGACCGCCGCTTTGGAGCGCACATCTTCGATCCCGAGAACGGCGGTGCAGTCCTTTGGCAGCACCTGTTCTGGTTCTTCGGACACCCCGAGGTGTACATCATCGCGCTGCCGTTCTTCGGTATTGTCTCGGAGATCTTCCCGGTCTTCAGCCGGAAGCCGATCTTTGGCTACAAGGGTCTTGTTTACGCAACTATCGCCATCGCCGCTCTGTCCGTTACCGTGTGGGCTCACCACATGTACGTGACCGGATCCGTGCTGTTGCCGTTCTTCGCGTTCATGACCATGCTCATCGCTGTTCCCACAGGCGTGAAGTTCTTCAACTGGATCGGTACTCTCTGGCAGGGCTCCATCACGTTCGAAACTCCCATGCTGTGGAGCATCGGCTTCCTGGTGACATTCCTCTTCGGCGGTCTGACCGGCATCATCCTGGCGTCGCCGCCACTGGACTTCCATGTCTCCGACTCCTACTTCGTGGTGGCTCACTTCCACTACGTCGTCTTCGGTACCGTCGTGTTCGCGATGTTCGCAGGCTTCTACTTCTGGTGGCCCAAGTGGACGGGCAAGATGCTCAACGAGCGCCTTGGCAAGATTCACTTCTGGCTCCTGTTCCTGGGCTTCCACGGCACCTTCCTGATCCAGCACTGGCTCGGTGTTGAAGGCATGCCGCGTCGATACGCGGATTACATGCCGCAGGACAACTTCACGTGGATGAACCAGTTCTCCACCATCTCCTCCTTCGTCCTGGGTGCTTCGCTCCTGCCGTTCTTCTGGAACGTCTACATCACGTGGCGAAGCAACAAGAAGGTTGAAGTGGATGATCCTTGGGGCTTCGGCGCTTCGCTTGAATGGGCAACATCCTGCCCGCCGCCGCGCCACAACTTCACCTCCTTGCCCCGTATCCGCTCCGAGCGCCCGGCCTTGGACCTTCACCACCCGGAGTTGGCCCAGGTTCACACCGCCGAAGCCCCGTCACCCGCAGCAGCTGTTTTGGGTAACGCAGACCAGAGGGACGTCAGCAAATGAAAATCGAATCGTGGCTCTTTGGGGCCGGAGTCTTCTTCTTCATCCCCGTAACCATCGTTTACGGTTTCTTGACGGAATGGACTGAATGGGTCGGCGTACTGGGAATCCTCCTGGTGGGTGGTCTGGCCGGCATGATCGGCGCCTACCTCGGGTTCACCGGTAAGCGCATTGGTCTTCGGCCCGAGGACCGCCCCGACGCTGAGATTCATGAGGGCGCCGGTGAGCAGGGCCACTTCAGCCCCTGGAGCTGGTGGCCGCTGGTTCTGGGCCTGGCATGTGCCGGTGGCTTCCTCGGATTGGCAGTGGGTTTCTGGATCACCTACGTGGCTGGTGGCCTCGCCATCATCGCCCTGGTTGGTTGGGTCTTCGAATACAGCCGTGGAGACCACGCCCACTAAGTAATTGGTGACACAAAGATGGGCCCCACCTTGTGGTGGGGCCCATCTTCTTTAACTTCATCCCGTAGGTCAGTTGCCCACAGGGCCGAGCGCGTCCGCCCAAGGGGCCAGAGGCGTCTCGCGAGGTCGCCGAGATGGCTCTTAGCGGGCCTGTGTGCCCTCCAGGACGGCTGAAAGAGCGAAGAGCGCCCTCTCCGCCATCGGGATAGTCTGATCGCCGCTGAGATCCTCAGGAGCGATGTTTAGGTAGACTTCGCAACCTTGGTCGAAGTCCTCGGTCATTACTTCAAGAAGAGAACGGGCATCAACGGGTGCTCCGTTGTGCTTGCGGATGGTCACCGGCAGCCCGGTTTCCGTCACAGCACGAACAAATACCGCGGCCGCCCGTGCATGCAAGCCAATCTCGGCGGCCACGAAGGTTTTCTGCTCCGGCAACCCGGCTCCTTTGATACGCGACGGACTCCGTCTGAAAAATGTTTCACACAAGCCTAGCCGCCGGGGTGGTGGTCTTCCACCGCGGACTTCGGTGGTCTAGACCTGCGGTCCTGCTGAATTATCCTTGGAACATGACTCAATTGCTGGACATCTGCCGTGGCTGAGGCAGCAAGCATAGCCGGTGAGATCGACCGCGCCAGCGGCACCCCCATCTATGTTCAGCTCCGCGAGATCCTCAGGACGTTCATTGTCCAGTCCTGCCCGCCCGGGTCCGCGCTTCCATCCGAGCGGGACCTGTCGGAACGGTTTGGGTTGGCGCGAATGACCGTCCGGCAGGCAATTGACGCCCTCGTGGGCGAAGAGGTCATTGAGCGGGTGGTCGGCCTCGGAACGTTTGTCAGGAAGCCAAAGCTGGATCTGCAGGTGAAGTTGACCTCCTACAGCGAGGAGATGCAGCGTCGCGGGATGGTGCCCGCCGCCAAGGTCCTGAGCTTCGAACAGATTGCTGCCAGCGCTTTCCTGGCCAGGGAACTTCAACTGGACGAGGGCACTCCACTGGTGCGGTTCAGGCGTTTACTGCTTGCCGATAACGAGCCTATGAGCGTAGACGAGAACTTCATACCTGCCCATCGAGTGCCTGGCTTGCTCGACGAGGCACCTCCAACCTCGCTATATAACGTTCTGAGCGAACGATTCGGCTTGGTTATGGAGTGGGGCGAAGACATGATAGAGGCCACTGCGGCTTCTCCGTCCACTGCCAGGCTTCTGAATGTTGACGTCGGAGCACCGCTGCTCAAAATACAACGTCACGCGTTTGTAGCCCGTGCGATGGTGGACTATTCGGTTTCCTACTACCGGGCTGACCGATACAAGCTCTGGGTGCCCTTGCAGCGGCCTGGCATCCGTCCCACACGGAACTATTCCTCGGGGTACCGCACTCAATAACCCCGGCAGTACCTGTAGCGGCACAAACGAAGGGCCCGGTCCATGTGGACCGGGCCCTTCGTGTGGTTTGAGTAATGAACCGCTAGTGGCTCAGACTCTTCTGCTCTTCTCCAGCTGCTATGGCCTCGTGGTGGCCATGAGCGTGGGCTGCTTCGAGTTCCGCAGGCGTTGCAGGGGCAACACGGTCTTCGAAGAACCAGCGGGAGAGTGCCGCACGGCGCTTCTCCTTACGGGTAACAACGCCATGCTCGTTCGGCTGGGCCGGGATGGGAGCCGGTGACTCGAACCCGACAAGCTTGTAGCGCTTGTATTCATCCAGCGGGGCGTGGACCTCGATGAACTCACCGTGGGGGAGCCGCACGATACGGCCTGTTTCGCGGCCATGAAGTGCGATTTCGCGGTCCTTGCGCTGAAGGGCAAGTGCGATTCGCTTGGTCACGATGAAGGCGATGATGGGGCCAATAAAGAACAGGGTCCGAAGCCAGTACGTCACATCGTTCAGCGAAACGTGGAAGTGCGTGGCAATGAGGTCCGAACCGGCAGCTGCCCACATCACGCAGTACCAGGTGAAGCCGGCAACACCGATAGCAGTGCGGGTAGGGGCGTTGCGCGGACGGTCCAGGACGTGGTGCTCGCGGTTGTCCTTGGTAACCCAGCGCTCGATCCACGGGTACATGAACAGCACAGTGAAGATGATTCCGGCCGGTACAAGAGCGGGAAGCAGGACGTTCAATGTGAGGGTGCGACCGAAGATGACCCATTCGAAGTGGAAGTCATTGATGACACCGGGCATGAGGCGCAGGGCACCATCAACGAACCCGATGTACCAGTCAGGCTGGGTACCGGCCGAAACCGGGGAGGGATCGTACGGGCCGTAGTTCCAGATCGGGTTGATCGTGAATGCAGCAGCCATGAGTGCCAGGACACCGAAGACGATGAAGAAGAATCCGCCGGCCTTGGCAGCGTACACCGGTCCGAGGGGGTAGCCGACGACGTTTCCGTCATTGCGTCCTGGGCCGGGGTACTGGGTGTGCTTGTGAACAACCACCATGAACAGGTGGATGACAATCATCAGGAGGATGAGGGCCGGTACCAACAGGATGTGCAGAACGTAAAGACGGCCGATGATGGCCGTGCCCGGGAACTCTCCACCGAAGAGGAAGAAGGACGTGTACGTTCCGATGACCGGGATGGACTTGATAACACCATCAATGATGCGCAGGCCGTTGCCGGACAGAAGGTCATCGGGGAGGGAGTAGCCGGTGAAGCCGGCAGCCATTGCGAGGATGAGCAGCACGCCGCCCACAACCCAGTTCATTTCACGGGGCTTACGGAACGCGCCGGTGAAGAAGACACGCAGCATGTGAACACCGAGGGAGGCCACGAACAACAGTGCTGCCCAGTGGTGAACCTGGCGCATGAACAGGCCGCCGCGAACGTCGAACGAGATGTTCAGCGACGAGCTGTAAGCAACGGACATTTCGACGTTGTACAGCGGCGTGTACGAACCCTGGTAGTGGGTTTCCGCCATGGACGGGTCGAAGAAAAAGGTCAGGAAGGTACCTGACATCAGCAAGATGACGAAGGAGTACAGCGCCACCTCACCGAACATGAACGACCAGTGGTCAGGGAAGACCTTCCGGCCGAACTCGCGCAGGATGCCGGAACCGCCAACACGCTCGTCCACGAAGTTGGTGAAACTACCAACTTTGGTCTTCGGAACGAAGGGGGCTTCAGCTGTTGATGAGGCGCTCATGCTCGTCACGCTCCCAGTAACTCGGTCCTACAGGTTCTCTGAAGTCGCTGGTAGCGACGAGGTAGCCCTCTGCGTCAACTGCGATGGGCAGCTGCGGGAGCGGACGGCTTGCCGGTCCAAAGATGACCTTGCATTCTTGCGTCAGGTCGAATGTGGACTGGTGGCAGGGGCACAGAAGGTGGTGCGTCTGCTGCTCGTAAAGAGCAACCGGGCAACCGACGTGCGTGCAGATCTTGGAGTAAGCAACGATGCCGTTGTAGCTCCAGTTTTCACGACCCTCTGAGGGGTTCAAGGAGTCCGGGTCCAGGCGCATCAACAGAACGACAGCTTTAGCCTTCTCGTTCAGTTTGCCTTCGTGGAGTTCATTGAGACCTTCGGGGATCACGTGGAACGCAGAACCAATGGTGACGTCCGAGGCCTTGATGGGGGTGCCATCAGGATCACGGGTCAGGCGCTTAAGCTTGTCGCCCTCAGGCGCCCACATTGTGTGTGCCAAAGCGTCGTCCGGCCGCGGACCCAGATCGCCGAATATAGCGAGGGCAGGCAGGGGAGCGAGGGCAACGGCACCAAGAAGGGTATTGCGGATCAGCGGGCGACGCTTAATGCCGGTCTCGTCCACGATGTCGTCAACGATTCGCACAGCAGCCTGGCGATCTTCTTCAGTACGGATAGCGTGGCGCTCTTCCGACACTTCGTGATCGGGCATCAGGGCCTTGGCCCAGTGCACGATTCCAGTGCCAATACCCAGCATTGCGAACGCAGTGCCCAGACCCAGAAGGAGGTTCTGGGTGCGGATGGTCGCAATCGAGGTATCGTCGCCCAAATCGATGGCAAAGTATGCCACCAGGAACACCAGCGTACCGATGACGGAGGTGCCAAACAGAATGGCTACCTGACGCTCGGCGCGCTTTGCGGCTACCGGGTCCGTGTCAGCCAGGCGCAAACGATGCGGAGGAAGTCCAGGATCCTGGAACTTCTCCACCTCATTCTGACCAGCCGTAGCTACGGTGCCCGAGTGGTTCGGACTGCCGTCACTATGGTTGCCCATAATTCGCCTCATCCTTCTCTCGTTGTCTCGGCCGGGGCCGAGTTATTTTCAGTTTCAAACTGCTGACCGTGCAGCAGAAGTTTCGTGTCCGGATTAGGACGTGCGGGACGTCAACCAGATGGTGAATGCGATGATGACGCCCAACCCGGCGACCCAGACAAACAGACCTTCGGATACCGGACCGAGTGCGCCAAGATCCGCGCCGCCGGGAGAACCGTTGGATTCAATGGTCTTCAGGAAGGTGATGATGTCGCGCTTGTCTTCAGGCGTGACGTTGGAGTCGCTGAAGACGGGCATGTTCTGCGGACCGGTAACCATGGCCTCATAAATGTGTTCAGCACTCACGCCTGCCAACGCGGGGGCAAACTTGCCCCGGGTCAGGGCACCACCGGCAGCTGCGGCATTGTGGCACATGGCGCAGTTGACGCGGAAGAGTTCGCCACCGTTGGCTGCGTCTCCCTTTCCGTCGAGGAGGTTTGCCTCGGGAATGGCCGGACCTGCGCCGAGGGATGCAACATAAGCAGCAAGTTGCTTGGTCTGCTCCGCGTTGAACTGCGCGGGCTTCTTCTGGGCCTGCGGGCCACTCATCTGCATGGGCATACGGCCGGTGCCAACCTGGAAGTCAACTGCAGCAGCACCCACGCCGACCAGCGAGGGGCCGTCCTGGGTTCCGCTGGCACCCATGCCGTGGCAGGTGGCGCAGTTGGCGGCAAAAAGCTTGCCGCCTTCTTCTACGTCACTCGCGCTGAAGCTTGTGGTGTCGGCCTTGGCCTGGTTGACAGTTGTGGCAACGGCGTACAGCCCACCAGTGAGGAGGAGGCCCATCAGCAACAGCGCAATGGCTGCCAGTGGGTGACGTCGCTTCTGCGATAGTGCCTTCACGTGGTGGTTCCTTTTTTCGATCCTGCGTCGGCTCCGCGAGCCGCTTCTTGAAATTCTGCCTCTTGTAGAAAAAGAGTCAAGGCCGGGCTTACTTGAGTACGTAGATGACCAGGAAGAGGCCGATCCACACAACGTCGACGAAGTGCCAGTAGTACGAGGTGACGATCGCCGATGTTGCTTCAAAGTGGCCGAACTTCTTGGCTGCAAAGGCTCGACCCATGATGAACAGGAACGCGATCAGTCCGCCAATGACGTGCAGGCCGTGGAAGCCGGTAGTCATGTAGAAGGCAGAGCCATAGGCGTTGGACGACAGGGACACGTGCTCTGAGACGAGCATGGCGTATTCCGTGGTCTGGCCGGCCACGAAGAAAGCTCCCATGATGAACGTCAGGGCAAACCATTCGGTCATTCCCCACCGTGTGAACTGCAGGAGCCCGCCGGTACGGCGCGGCTCGAGTCGCTCGGCGGCAAAGACGCCCATCTGGCAAGTAAAGGAACTTGCCACAAGGACGATGGTGTTGACGAGCGCAAACGGGAAGTTGAGCTTGGCCGTCTCCTCGGCCCACATCAATCCGGATGTGGAGCGCAGGGTGAAGTACATGGCAAAGAGGCCGGCGAAGAACATCAACTCACTGGACAGCCAAACAACGGTTCCAACAGAAACCAAGTTGGGGCGGTTCAGCGTCGGGTGCGCCGGGGTACTGGGGGCATGGGTCGCAGATGTCACAAGGACATTATGTCTGTAAAAGTCCAGACTTCCCAATGCAAACCACCGATTCAGGAGACTTTTTCTACAAAGACGCGAATTCGCGCGGAAAAGTTCCCGGTCGCGTTCACATTGGTCATCGGCGTGGCTGGGTCGATAGCATCAGGGAGTGACTTCTCCGGCAACGGCACCTGCAGCCAGCAATACCTGGCCAGGGCTCATCTCAGCACTGATCAACGGCGACAACCTTGCAGTGGGCAACACAGAGTGGGCCATGAACACCATCATGTCCGGAGAGGCGACGCCGGCTCAGATTGCGGGGTTCCTTGTTGCGCTCCGTGCCAAGGGCGAGACGGTCGAAGAGCTGGCCGGTCTTGTTGAGGCCATGGTCCAGCATGCCAACCCCATCAATATTTCCGGTGAGAAGCTGGACATTGTCGGAACCGGTGGAGACCGCCTGAACACGGTAAATATCTCCACCATGGCTGCCCTTGTTGCTGCCGGCGCGGGGGCCAAAGTGGTAAAGCACGGCAACCGGGCTGCATCTTCCACTTCCGGGTCGGCCGACGTTCTAGAGGCGCTGGGCGTTCGTTTGGATCTGTCAATCGAGCAGGTGGCCCGGAACGCAGAGGAGGCGGGAATCACTTTCTGCTTCGCGCAGGTCTTCCACCCCTCATTCCGGCATACCGCTGTTCCGCGCCGTGAACTGGCTGTTCCCACGGCTTTCAATTTCCTTGGGCCGATGACCAATCCCGCGCACGTTCAAGCTTCGGCTGTGGGTGTTGCCAACGCCCGCATGGCGCCGTTGGTGGCAGGAGTCCTGGCCCGCCGCGGCAGCCGGGGGCTGGTATTCCGAGGAGACGACGGCCTCGATGAGTTGACCCCCACAGGGTCATCGACGGTCTGGGAAATCAGGAACGGAACCGTCAGGGAGCAAATCTTCTCGCCTCAGGTCCTCGGTATTCGTCCTTCGACGGTTGCTGACCTTCGCGGAGGGGACGCCGCTGCCAATGCGGCCGTAGTGCGCGATATCCTCGACGGCAAACAGGGGCCTGTACGCGACGCCGTACTACTGAATGCGGCTGCTGGATTGGTGTCAATCGATCTGGACGCCGAAGGGAGCCTTGAGGACCGGATGCGGACCGCTTTTGCCCGGGCGGCGGAATCCGTGGATTCAGGCAAGGCTGCCGGAGTGCTCGCCAAGTGGACTGCTCTTAGCCAAAGCTGAAGACCAGCCGTCCCGCTGCTACTCGAAGCCGAGTGCGAAGGCTGCGTCGAGGTCGTGCTGGGAATAGGCGCGGAAGGCAATGTGTGTGGTGGTGTGGACCACCGAGGCAACCTTTGACAGGCGGTCCGCGATCACATCGGCAAGCTCGTCGTGTTTAGTCACCCTGGCCACCGCAATGAGGTCCCACTCTCCGGTGACGGAGTACACCTCGCTGATGCCCTGAATGGCCGAAATCTGCTCGGCGGTCTCCGGTATGCGTGAGGCATCGGTTTTGATCAGGACGAAAGCGGTGATCACGTGGGGCCTTTCCGAAAATGCATCGTTGCGGACGTTTTCCAGCCTAGTGCATTCCCTTGTACAGGGGGTTGATCAGACCCGGCGTTGCCGTCGGCGCGATACCCTCATGAGCGATGAAGTGATAAGCCGGTATCCGAGCAGGAAAATGCCAAGGGTGACCAAAGCCACCAGGACAAAAGGCAGCACGACGGTTTGGCTTGTAACAGCCCGCAGCAGCATTCCCACAGCGACTGCGCCGAGCCATATGAAAACTCCGGACGGCCATGCAGCCATGGGCGCCCGCCAAGCACGTGCAACCACCCAGGCGATCGCTGCCCCGGCCAAGAACGGCCACGCTGTGGCAAAAGCTCCCGAGATGATGTCACCGCGGGCGTGCGCGTCCCGTCCAACGGCGGCGAAGGCAAGAATCAAGAAAAGATCGGCAAGGGCTGCGGGTATCCACAGTCGTGAGGGTGAAGACATACTCCCGACACTATCCGGGGCATCCCTCCCACGCGAAAGTTACCTCCAGGTGCTGCTGCGGTGATCAGGGGAATTCGCGTCGGCCGTTGTGTGGGCGATACCACGGTATTAGCCTCTGACGGGGGACCAAGGAGTCTCAACAAGAAGGAGAGCCGACCAATGACAACCCGCCTCAATCCGTACATTTCATTCCGGGACAATGCTCGGGACGCCATAACGTTTTACGAGTCCGTCTTTGGCGGTGAACTGAACATCAGCACTTTCGGCGACTACCAAGCCAGTGACGATCCAGCAGAGGCCGGCAAAGTCATGCACGCCATGTTGGAAACTCCCGGCGGATTGACGTTGATGGCTGCCGACACCCCGAATGGCATGGAGTACAACCCCGGCGACAATATCTCCGTCTCCTTGAGCGGAGAGTCGTCGGATGAAGCCGAGCTCCGCGGTTACTGGGACAAACTCGTCGACGGCGGTACGGTCACCGTGCCGCTCGAGATGGCCCCTTGGGGTGACACCTTTGGAATGTGCGTCGACAGATTCGGGATCGGCTGGTTGGTCAACATTGCAGGGGCCCAGGAGTAGTAGCTGGGCGCTGTGATCACCCTAGGTGATGCGCCTTCCGTCAGAGGTGAGCCTGTTGCCCATGTGTTTGGGAGTTCGCAGCACTATGCATCTGTCGAGGATCTCTGCGAACGGAAGCCTCTCGCCCAGCTGCCTCTCCAGGGGTGTCATGTCTTCAACCCGCCGAAGCCATACCAGCATCAGGATTGAGTAGAGCCCGCCGGTGGTGGCGACCAGACGGACCTCGTGCAGGCCGACGAGCTTTTCTGCAACGGATTCCACCATCGTGGCCGGAACGCGCAGGAAGTACCAAACGGCGACTGGCCAGGGGGAGTAGGGTCGCGCCACCTCCAAGCGCAACACCATGCGCTTCTCGGCAAGGATGGTGGACAGCGCGTTTCTTGCCCGCGTGGTGCTGATCCCAAGCGTTTCGGAAATCTCCGCCACGGAGGCTCGGCCGTTGGAACGCAGAATGCCGGCAAGTTGGTCTTCGATCTCTGCGGAGATGCCTCTTGGGGCGGCTGCAGGCTGTGGAATACTCGATTCCAGTTGGCGCGCCTCGTGGTCCTGGAGCGAGCGCAGCCGCCAGAGCTGGGCATCGGCGAGGAGCCGGATACCACGGTGTGTACGGGTGCCGATCACGCCTGTCACGTTTGTAAGCCGGTCCAGCACAAACCCTGCCAAGTCGGCGTCAGTCCGGCACAGTAACGTCACCACCAGATCCCGGCCGCCGATGGTTTGGTCAATGGAAAGTACTTCGTCGTCGCGGGCGAGATCCTCTGTTGCCTCGGCAATGCGTGAAGGTGTACATTCCACCTCAATGATTGCGCCCACATATTTCGCTCCGGGTCCCCGGTAGCTTGCCAACCAGGCCAGCCCCTGATCCTGAAGAGCGCTCCAGCGCCTGGCGAGGGTAACAGCGTCTGCCCCGACGATGGGCGCGAGTGTGGCCCAAGGTGCTCGCGGACGAATCTGCAGGGCATGAAGAAGCCTCAGGTCACGGCTGTCCAAGTCGTAATCCTGCATTGAACACCCACTTCCCCTCAATTCGCTGCGTTTTCCGTGGCGTTTTGATCGTGCTGCCTAGATTCTAGGGTCCGCGAAGAACTCTGACGACCAAGAGGGGCCATGTGCGCTGCGAACCTGATCTACCTGCAGTTAGCCGCGGATCCAAAGCCATGCTCCTGCGGAGGGACATTGTGCGGCCAGCGGCGGGGGAGTGGGGCGACCGTGCCGAACCCCGGCCTGCAGGCGGTCGAGGGTCTGGAGAGGGCCGAGCCGCTTGGGTGGTGTGACGTGTCTTTAGTTTCCGCGGTGCGGGCTGGGCAGTTTTCTGCCTTTGCCGAACTTTTTGGGAGGTACAAAAAACTCGCCGCGTACGTGGCCCGGGTGGAGACCGACAATCTGTCGGACGTGGACGATGTTGTGGGAGAGGCAATTGCGTCTGTGTTTCAGGCTCTGGCTAGTGGCAGGGGACCGGCGGACTCTTTCAGGGCCTATCTGGTGACCACTGTGCGAAGAACGGCACATCGTCGCAACGTACAGGCTAGGCGCGCTGGCTTCTTGAGCGACCTCCTGAATGGGGATGGCGACACCGGATATGAGGATCCCTATCTCCGTTCCTTGGAGACGTCCTCGCTCATTGAAGCATTCCGGTCCCTGCCGATGCGTTGGCAGGCTGTGCTTTGGTACAGCGAGGTGGAAACCATGAAACCGGCAGCGGTGGCGCCGATCATGGGATTGACGCCGAACGGTGTATCGGCGTTGCTCATACGCGCGCGGAAAGGACTTCGGCAGGCATATTTCCAGGATCACGTTCTCGTAAAGGCAACGGACTCTTGTGCTGACGTGTCGCAGCATTTCGGGAAATTCGTCCTCAACGACGGACGAATGCCAGGCAGCGCCAGGATTCGACGGCATGTGGATGAGTGCCCGAAGTGCGAGGCGGCACTAGCTACTCTGCACCAGATGCGCAGCGCAATAAAGGGTTCAGGAAAATCGACGGGGTAGGGTCACTTTCAGACTACTTTACATAATGTAGATTATCGGCGTTCAAAGCGCGGGAGTAGAAGTAGCTGCCGGCCAGCGGGTTCTATGCCAGCCGGCAGCTCGCGGAGGTGTCAGGCGCCTACGTACGCTGCCAGGTGTTTGCCGGTCAGCGTCGATTTCCCGGCCACAAGCTCTGCGGGCGTTCCGGCGAAAACGATCGTGCCGCCGTCGTGACCCGCGCCAGGTCCGAGATCTATGATCCAGTCCGCGTGTGCCATTACAGCTTGGTGGTGTTCGATCACAATCACTGATTTTCCCGACTCCACCAGTCGATCCAGCATGCCCAGCAGGTTCTGGACATCGGCCAGGTGCAAGCCGGTGGTTGGCTCGTCGAGAATGTAAATGTCACCTTTTTCAGACATTTGCGTGGCCAACTTGAGTCGCTGGCGCTCACCGCCGGACAGTGTGGTGAGGGGCTGGCCGAGTGTTAGGTAACCGAGCCCAACGTCGGCAAGGCGATCGAGAATTTTGTGGGCAGCCGGGGTTCGGGCCTCCCCCTCGCTGAAAAAGACTTCCGCCTCATCTACAGACATTGCAAGCACCTCTGCAATATTCCGGCCCCCCAACTGATACTCAAGAACAGCCGCCTGGAAGCGCTTTCCTTCACATTCTTCACAGGGTGATTCAACGGTGGCCATGACGCCGAGATCCGTGTAGATGACACCTGCACCATTGCACGTGGGGCAGGCGCCTTCGGAGTTCGAACTAAAGAGCGCCGGCTTAACGCCATTGGCTTTGGCGAATGCCTTTCGGATAGGTTCCAGCAGTCCGGTATACGTGGCGGGATTACTCCTGCGCGAGCCCCGAATGGCACCCTGATCGATCACGAGGACGCCGTCCCGCTTGGCTACGGAACCATGAATCAGGGAACTCTTGCCGGAGCCGGCCACCCCGGTGAGGACACAAAGAACGCCAAGGGGGATGTCGACGTCGACGTTCTTGAGGTTGTTCGTTGAGGCGTCCCGGATTTCCATGTGGCCCGTAGCGGAACGAAAGCTGTCCTTGATGGCCGCCCGGTCGTCCAGATGGCGTCCCGTGATGGTGTCGCTCCCCCGCAATCCCTCGAGGTCGCCCTCAAAACATACTGTGCCGCCTCCGGTACCGGCACCGGGCCCAAGGTCAACCACGTGGTCGGCAATCGCGATCGTCTCCGGCTTGTGTTCGACCACCAGCACAGTGTTGCCCTTGTCCCGAAGCTGTAGCAGCAGTTGGTTCATGCGCTCGATGTCGTGGGGGTGAAGGCCTATGGTGGGTTCGTCAAAGACGTAAGTGATATCGGTGAGTGATGAACCCAGATGGCGGATCATCTTGGTCCGCTGGGCCTCTCCCCCGGACAACGTGCCGGCCGGCCGGTCAAGGGACAGATAACCCAAACCAATTCCGGTGAAGGAATCCAGAAGGTGCTGGAGGCCCTTCAGTAATGGAGCAACGGAGGGTTCATCCAGCGAGCGGACCCAGCCTGCGAGGTCGCTGATCTGCATAGTGCAGACGTCGGCGATGCTCTTGCCGTTGATCTTGGAGGACCGGGCTTCGGGGCTAAGGCGTGTACCTTCGCATTCCGGGCACGTGGTGAAGGTGATGGCACGCTCCACAAACGCGCGGATGTGGGGCTGCAGGGCGTCTACGTCCTTGCTGAGCATCGACTTCTGGATCTTGGGGATGACGCCTTCGTAGGTGAGGTTGATGCCCTCCACTTTGATCTTGGTGGGCTCCCGGTACAGGAGATCGTGGAGTTCCTTCTTGGTGAATTTGGCAATGGGTTTGTCCATGTTGAAGAACCCTGAGCCGCTGAAGATTCGCCCGTACCAGCCATCCATGGTGTATCCGGGAATGGTGAGCGCGCCTTCGCTCAAGGACTTGGAGTCGTCATAGAGGGCCGTGAGATCAAAGTCATTGACCGCCCCCATGCCCTCACATCGGGAACACATTCCGCCCAGGCGATTGAACGAGGCCTTCTCGGTCTTCGTTTTGCCTTCGCCGCGTTCGACGGTGATGGCGCCACTGGCCTTCACCGTGGGAACATTGAAAGAGTAGGCGTTGGGTGAGCCGACGTGGGGTTGGCCGAGGCGGCTGAACAGGATCCGCAGCATGGCATTGGCGTCTGTTGCGGTACCCACTGTGGAGCGCGGGTTGGAGCCCATCCGTTCCTGGTCCACAATGATCGCGGTGGTCAAACCTTCAAGGACATCGACGTCGGGGCGGGCCAGGGAGGGCATGAAACCCTGCACAAAGGCACTATAGGTTTCGTTTATCATGCGTTGTGACTCTGCCGCGATAGTGGCAAAAACCAGTGAACTCTTCCCGGAGCCGGAGACGCCTGTGAAGACAGTGAGCCGGCGCTTCGGGATTTCGATGCTGATGTCTTTGAGGTTGTTTTCACGTGCACCTTGGACCCGGATCAGATCGTGGGTATCCGCAACGTGGGACCCCGGAGATTGTGTGTCCGTGCTCGCGGCAATAGTCATGATTTCTCCATCTGTTAGGCGGCGCTGCAAAACAGTCCCTCGTCGGCGTCGCCTGGCTTACACTGACCAGCCTCGGCCAGTAGCTTCGATTCTGCCATTGTCTTCCAAGGTTTACTCGCTAAGAATGAAGCATGCCGGTATACATGAGGTCCCTTGAAACCGCAGTTCCGCAAACCATCCTTGTCCAGCAGCAAGCCCGAGACGTCTTCGCATCACAGCCCGGACTGACACGGCTGGGAACCCGACTAGTCAGCACATGCTTCGACTCAGCAGCCATAGACACCCGATACACCGCCGTAGCCGAACTCAGCCTAGATGCGCACCCCGAAAATCCGCAGTTTTTTGACCCCGAAACCAACCAGGTCCTCAGCCCCAGCACCAAGGTCCGGAATGAGATCTTCGCAACCGAAGCCACCAAGTTGTTCGTCGAGGCCGGCAAAGCTGCAGTGGCCCAGGCGCCGGGTATAGATCTTGATGACATCACCCACGTGATCACGGTGTCCTGCACCGGTTTCTTCAACCCCGGTCCTGACTACAAGGTGGTCCGCGCTTTAGGCCTCAATCCTGCCGTGCAGCGGTACCACCTGGGATTCATGGGCTGCTACGCGGCCTTCCCTGCCCTCAAAGCAGCCAAGCAGTTCTGCGTTGCAGACCCCACAGCGGTTGTCCTGGTGATCTGCGTAGAACTCTGTTCCCTGCATGTGAGGACGTCGAACGATCCCGACACCATCATGGGATCGGCGATTTTCGGTGATGGCGCGGCGGCCGCGGTCGTAAGTGCCCGGGAGCTGCAAGGGCCGGAACCGGCCATCCGGCTCGATCACTTCGAAACGGTCCTGACGCCGGTGGGCGAGGAAGCCATGGCCTGGAACATTGGGGACGAAGGATTCGAAATGGTCTTGGGATCGTACGTTCCGCACATCATTGAAGAACACATCACCGGTGCCTTGGCGCCACTGCTCGCCAAAGAGCCATCGTTGGATGGCTTGCCCTACCGAGATATTACCCACTGGGCCATACACCCTGGCGGCCGAAGCATCCTGGACAAAGTCGAGTCCAAACTGGAACTGACGCAGGAGCAGCTGGTCCCGGCCCGGGAGACTTTACGGGAATACGGCAACATGAGCAGCGCCACGGTGTTGTTCGTCCTCAAGTACATGTTGGAGAGGGCAGCAGCCGAACATGAGGAACGGATCTGCTCCATGGCATTCGGCCCGGGTCTGACGGTGGAAACGGGACTCTTCACGCTGGTCTCCCCTGCTCTGTGAGTCCATTTGGGTCCCTGCGGGTCAGGGATGTGAAAGCCGTCGAGGAGATGGACAGGGCCGATTGCGACCCCACACGCCTCTACAGGACTTATGCGCGCTTCCCGGTGGTGAACGCCTTGCTGTCGGGATGGCACGGGACGTATCGTCAACGTCTCCTTCCGTTGCTGGCCGAGCACAGTGCGGTTTCGGTGCTGGACATCGGGTGTGGCAGCGGCGACGTAGCCCGGAGCCTGGTTCGGTGGGCCCGGCGGGACGGATTCCGGCTTACGGTGACGGCAATCGATCCGGACGAGAGGGCCTTCACCTTTGCGTCCCGCAAGCCTCCAGTGGAGGGGGTCGTGTACCTCAATGCCCACAGTTCCGAGCTCGTCGCTGACGGCCGGAAGTTCGACGTCGTCATCTCCAACCACATCCTTCATCACCTCGACCCAGGGCAGCTTGCGGAGGTCCTTCACGATTCCGAGTCGCTGAGCCGGGGGCTGTGCCTGCATAACGATCTCAACCGAAGCAACATCGCATACATGCTGTTCATGGCAGGCTTCTGGCCTTTGGGTGTGGGCTCATACATCTGTGGTGATGGCTTGACGTCCATCAGGCGCAGTTACACCGCGGAGGAACTAAGAGCTGCCGTTCCGGCCTCGTGGTCGGTTGAGAGAAACGGCCCGTGGCACCACTTGCTCGTCCGTGCGCTCGAGGATGATCGTGACTGACGTCGTGATCGTTGGTGCCGGGCCGGTAGGGCTGTTCATGGGCGTGCTGTTGCTTCAGCAGGGGCATCAGGTCCGGATCCTTGAGCGCCGGAGCAGCAGGAGCAACCGTTCGCGGGCTATCGGAATTCACCCGCCGGCACTGGCGGAGCTGGCGCGCGCAGGTGTTGCGGACCATCTGATAGCAGCCGGTGTCCGCATCAATCGGGGTGTCGCTTACAGTCAGAGGCGCAGGGTGGCCGAACTCGGGTTCGACGGAGATGCCCGCTATCCCTACATTCTGGCTGTGCCGCAGACGGTCACTGAGAAGACGTTGGAGCTGGCGGTGCATGATCTGGACGTCGGAGCCATTGTCCGGGGTGCCCATGTTCGGGAGGTTGCGGAAGAACGCGGCTCCGTGCGTACCGTTGCGAATTGTCCTGGCGGCGTTCAGGAGTTCAGAAGCCAGCTGGTGGTGGCTGCCGACGGCGCGCACTCAGCCATTCGCCGCCATTACCTGCCGGGTTTGCAGGCACGGGGCTATCCGGACTGCTACATTATGGGCGATTTCCCGGATGCCACCGGCCATGGCTCCGATGCGGTGCTGTACTTGGAGCCTGCCGGAATCGTGGAGTCCTTCCCCCTGCCACAAGGTCTCCGCAGATGGGTGGTGAGGCTGGGCTCGCCGGAAAAGAACCCGACGGCGGATAAGCTGGCCGACTTGGTCCTGGCCAGGACCGGTGAGGTGCTCCATGTTCCCGGCAACTCGATGCTCAGCGCCTTCGAAGTACGGTCGCGCCTGGCTCAACTCATGGTTCACGGCAGAGTGGTGCTGTTGGGGGACGCAGCCCACGAAATCAGCCCCATCGGAGGGCAGGGCATGAACCTTGGCTGGTTGGATGCTGCGGCGCTGGCCCCGATCATCGATGCTTCTTTCCGCGGTGCCGACGTCGGGCCCGACCTAGCGGACTTTGAGAAGTCCCGCAGAAAGGCGGCGCGCCGCGCATCGCGCCAGGCTGGACTCAACATGGCTCTGGGAAGACCTCTCCCGCCTTACGTGATGTCAGTCAGGAATGCAGCTTTCGCAATGGCCTTGGACATGCCGGCAATTTCAGGGCTGGTGGAGCGACGCTTCACCATGCGTTAGGTGCTCCGGGGCTGGGCTATTCGGGGGTTGTGTAATAGCAGTCGTACGTATCCTGGCTGGTGATCAACCCGTCCCGAAGCTCAAAGACAGCAGTGCTCCTGGCTCGGATGGTATCGCCACGGTCCCAGTGTGGAAGGTCAAGCAGCAAGGTGGCAGACCAGTTCATTTCCAGCACCACACGGTTGTCCTGGCTCGTTGTCCGGACCACCTCAAACTTCTGATCGGAAACGATGTCCTTGCTGTGGTCGGCGCCGGCCAGGGTCTCGGCAAGGTTCCGCGTTGAGCCGGTTTTGGACAGAGCATGCGGCCACTCGGTGAGCTTGAAATCGTCCGCCAGGAAGGGTCGGATTTCAGCGGCCCCGCCGCCGGCTTCCACCGTTCGAACGAACCCGAGTACACAATCCAAAGGGGTGGAATCGATCATCCATTGAGCCTAGCCCAACTCGGGAACGCCTTGTGGAGCGTTAGGCTCACTGTATGACGCACCAACCTCATCCGGGGGCCACGAGCCCTGCCACGGACTACAACCCGATCCGCATTCGTGACGCTGTTCGCCGGTTGCTGGATACGGAGGGGCTTCCGCCCATTGTTCAGGCCGGACACCCCGTATTGCGTCAGCTGGCAGCGCCATACGAAGGCCAGCTCGACGATGCGGAGTTGGCGGCTTTCATTGAGCAGATGAGGGCTGTCATGCATGCCGCACCGGGAGTCGGTTTGGCAGCTCCCCAACTGGGCATCCCATTGCAAGTGGCCGTACTGGAGGACAAATACCCGGTGGAACCGGAGTCAGCTGCCGTGCGTCACCGGGAGCAGCTGGAATTCCTGGCCATCGTCAACCCGCAGTACCGCCCGCTCGGAACCGAGACCGCCTCGTTCTATGAGGGGTGCCTCTCGGTCAGCGGGTATCAGGCGGTAGTGACCCGTCACCGGAACGTGGAATTGCGCTACACCAGTCCAACGGGCGAGTCCACGGAAGCCTGGTATTCAGGGTGGCAGGCTCGCATTGTGCAGCACGAAACGGATCACCTTCACGGCATCCTTTACCTGGACCGGGCCGAACTGCGATCGTTATCCAGCAATGCCGAGCACTCGGCGCGCTGGTCTGCTCCGGAGATTGACGAGGCTCGCCGGGCGCTTGGATTCTTTCGCTGACTCCGGCTAGTCATCCAGGTTATTGACCTCGGTGGGGAGGTACCGTGCCCACCAGCGGAGGATGTGCTCGAAGCGTTGCCTTCGGTGATGGGGGGTGCCGGACCGTGACAACTCGTGATCCTCGCCGGGGAAGATCAGCAAGGAGGCGTCCACTCCCTTCGCCTTCAGATGCGAGTAGTACCGCTGGCCCTGTTCGATGGGGCACCGAAGATCGTTCTCGCTGTGAATGACCAGGGTGGGTGTATCGACACTTGAGACTACGGCCATGGGACTTTGAGCCTCCATTTGTTCCGCTGTTCCTCCGGTGTATTCGGTCCCGAAGAACCAGCCGATGTCAGCTGAACCTGCAAAGCTGACGGGGTCCAGGAAACCGCGCTCCACGATCGCGCCTTTGAACCGGTGGTCGTGCGCGATGGTCCAGGCGGTGAGATAGCCGCCGTAGGAGCCCCCCATGATTCCCACGCGTTCCTTATCCAAGGAGTCAAACGAGGCCAACGCTGAGTCCAGGAATGCCAGCACGTCCTGCATGTCCACAGTCCCCATGCGCTCCTTGACGGCGCGGCCGTGGGCTTGTCCGTAGCCGGATGAACCACGTGGATTGCACATCACAACGGCGTAACCGGCAGCAGCATAGACCTGGGCTTCGTCAAAGAAAGCACCGGTGTATTGGGCGAAAGGGCCGCCGTGGATGGAGAGGAGGACGGGGTGGGGACCAGGTCCGTCAGGGAACACCACCCAACCGTGCACAGGGTGCCCATCGGCGGATTCGGCATCGAAATCCAAGGGCTCCACCACCCGGGAGTTGTTGCGCATGGGGGCGGAGAAGTCCGTGAGGAGGCGGATCTCGCCGCGTTCCAGGGAGGCGACGTCCCCCACCGTGGAAGCGTCCGAGAAACTCACGGCCATTTCGCCGTTTGCAGCCACTGTGGCCCCGGTAACCACCTTGGCGCCATGAACCAGGGGTGTGATCCCGCCGATTGCGGTGACATCGAGCAGCTCGACGCTTCCCAGCGCTGTATTCAGAACCAGAACGCTGTCGGGACCGCTGGGCTCCAGCGGTCCCGACACATCCAAATGCTCGACGTCGGTCAGCGCCACCGCTTCTCCCCCAGCAATGGGCATGGCATACAGAACCGCGTTCCGGGCCACGAAGTCCTTGCCGGTGTCACCCAGGTCCTGCGCGGTGTAAAAGAGCCACTGGCCATCCGTGGAGGGGCGCACAGCCGTGACGGTCTGCAGGCTCTTGTTGGAAGGTTCGACGGCGGTTGGCTGGCCGCCGTCGGCGTCCACCCGATAGACGGAGGTGACAAGATCGTCGTCGTGTCCTTCATGGAGGGCGGCGACGAAGTAAAGGCGGGTGCCGTCGGCTGAAAAGCATGGTGACTCATGGTCTGAGTCACCAAAAGTGACCTGCCGTGCAGAGGGAAGTCCTGTCATCCCATGTGCGGGCTGTTCGTGCGCAGCCCTACCCCTCGCAGCGACTGCCGGCTCGCCGCCCAGTTCCGGCACTTCGACCACAAACAACTGCTGGCGCTGGTCAGCGGTGTAGCCGATGCCGTTCATCCGGTACTGGTTGGCGGTGATCAATCGGGCGTCTTCTCCGCCGGAGGTGACCCCATCCATAGTTCCGTAGCGTCCTTGTTCCGGCACCCGGGATTGGAACACAATGCGGTGGGAATCAGGTGCCCACACGAACCCACCTACGCCCGCGTGCTGCTCGGTGATCTGCTGCGGCTCGCCACCTGCGGCTTCCACGACAAAGAGTTGCGGCTTACCGTCCGGATCGCACCTCAGGAAGGCAAGAACAAGGCCGTCCGGGGAGAACGCCGGGGAACTGTCCCTGAATCCTCGTGTGATGCGTCGCGAATACTTGGTGGTGTCCAAGGGAATGCTCCACAACTGACCCACATAACTGTCAGCATCAAAATCCGGCCGCGTGACGGAAACCACCGCCTTGGTGCCATCGGGGTGGATTGCCGGGGCGGATACGGAGTTCAGCAGATGCAGTTGCTCGGGTTTCACGATGGTGAGCCTAGCCCGGCACTTCGGCCCCAGGCCCTAGACACTCCGGCCGCCGTAGGATTGGAGCCATGTTGTCCGATGCCGTTGCTGCCCTCCGTTGTCCTGTTTGCCAAGGGGTGCTCCAACTCAGACAGGGCCAACAGCAAACGCTCGCCTGTGAGGCCGGGCACCAGTTCGACGCCGCAAAACAGGGCTACTTCAACCTGCTGACGGGCAAAGGCACGGTCTTCGAAGCGGACTCGGCAGACATGGTTGCCGCGCGGTACAGGTTTCTGGACGCAGGGCACTACTCCGGCCTCGCGCAGGCTGTTGCAGCAGCGGCCGCCGGATCACTTCAGCGCCCGGGGGCCGTGGTTCTCGACGCAGGTACTGGCACAGGCCACTACCTGCGGGCGGTCCTTGAACGGTCCGGGGCATCAGGAATCGGTGTGGACATCTCCAAATTCGCGCTGAGGCGTGCCGCCCGGCTCAATCCGGAAGCAGCCAACCTGGTATGGGACATCTGGCGTCCGCTGCCCATGATGGACAACACCGCGGACGTTGTCACGGTAGTTTTCGCACCGCGAAACCCCGCCGAGTTTGCCCGGGTGCTTCGGCCGGGCGGCTCGTTGATCGTTGTGACGCCCCGGCCCGGCCACCTTGCCGAGATCGCAGCCCGGGCAGGCATGCTCAGCATTGAGGATGGCAAAGAGGAGCGGCTGGTGGACTCCATGCGGGAATATTTCGACTCCGGCACCAGCCAAAACCTCGACCTTCCCCTGACACTGAGCGGCCCGGAGGTGGCCGACCTCGCCTACATGGGTCCGGCCGGACACCACGTGCAGCGCGAAGAGTTGGCGGAGTTGGCCGCTGTGGAAGGTTCAGTGGCCACCACTGCGAAGTTCCGGATCAGCGAATTCGCCGTGTCCTGACGTGGGACGGAACGTCGGGCTAGGATGGAGGAACAGCGACTGTGATCCCGCCCGCGGGATCCGGGACCAAGGGGGAAATGATGTTCGAATGGCTCGGCGAGAATTGGTGGGCTCTCTGGCTCACAGTCTTCCTCGCGTTCGCAGTGGTGGAGATGCTTACCCTCGACCTCTTTTTCATCATGCTGGGCGGCGGAGCCCTGGCCGGGCTGATCGCCGACTTCGCGGGAGCCGATTTCTGGCTTCAGATCGTGATTTTCTCCGTGGTCTCCCTCCTGATGATTGTCTTTGTCCGGCCTGTTGCCATGAAGCACCTGCATAAGGGGCCTGCGGAACAGCGCAGCAATATCGACCGACTCATCGGTCAGTCCGCCCTCGTCATCGAAGCCGTGAGTGGAACCAGCGGACTGGTCAAGATCGGCGGCGACGTGTGGAGCGCCCGCAGCACGGCCGGCGTTCTTGATGCCGGTGCAACAGTCCAGGTCACACGGATTGACGGTGCGACGGCGGTAGTAGCCTCGCCCCCCGAGAACAGCCCGCGCTAAAGCGCGCCTTTGAATTTCAGCGGTTGCCGATGCGGGCAGCCTGCCCGCGTTCAGCCGCATCAAACCACGCAATTGGGGAATGAAGGAGATGTATGGACGGCTTAGGAGGAACAGCAGCAGCAATTGTGCTGATTGTTCTCGTCATTTTTGTCATCATCGTGTTGGTCCGTTCGGTGAGGATCATCCCGCAGGCACGTGCCGGCGTCGTTGAACGCCTCGGCAAGTATCAGCGGACACTCAACCCGGGACTGACCATCCTGATCCCGTTCGTCGACCGGCTCCTGCCGTTGCTCGACCTCCGCGAGCAAGTAGTGTCTTTCCCGCCTCAGCCGGTCATCACCGAGGACAACTTGGTGGTCTCGATCGACACCGTTGTCTACTTCCAAGTTACCGATCCCCGGGCCGCAACCTACGAGATCGCCAACTACATCCAGGCTGTGGAACAGCTGACCACCACCACACTTCGTAATGTGGTGGGCGGGCTCAACCTTGAAGAAGCACTCACATCCCGCGATCAGATCAATGGTCAACTGCGTGGTGTCCTGGACGAAGCAACGGGTCGCTGGGGCATTCGCGTGTCCCGTGTGGAGTTGAAGGCGATTGATCCGCCCCACTCCATCCAGGACTCGATGGAAAAGCAGATGCGCGCTGAGCGTGATCGTCGTGCAGCCATCCTGACCGCCGAAGGCACCAAGCAGTCGCAGATCCTTACCGCCGAAGGCCAGCGGCAAGCTGCCATCCTCGCGGCTGAAGGTGACGCGAAGGCGGCCATCCTGAGGGCTGACGGTGAAGCCCAGGCCATTCAGAAGGTCTTCGATGCCATTCATAAGGGCAACCCGGACCAGAAGCTCCTTGCGTACCAGTACTTGCAGACGCTTCCCAAGATCGCTGAGGGAAGCTCGAACAAGCTCTGGATCATTCCCAGTGAAGTCGGCGAGGCACTCAAGGGCATCGGCGGTGCACTCGGAGGCAACAACGGGGACTCCCCCGTCGGGCTCTTCGGCGGTGCTGAAGAGGCCAGGGCGTCCGAGCCTGCGGGAACACCCCAGCAGCCACGGCCTGCTGAATAACGCAAAGCGCAACGCCTCCGAGCGGTCAGCCATCCAGGCTGGCCGCTCGCTGTTTGTTCCTTCTTTTGAGTAGTGGGCGAAGATCCGCGTATAATGGGATATTTGTCCGGCTGGTTCAGCGTGGATGGAACATAAAAGCTTGGCCAGGCGTTGCAATTAGTGATGCAAGGTGTGCAGAAGTAGTCCGTAAGGGACGTGAAAACGGCTTACGGCTAGCGCGGGGTTCCTGCTCCGCGAACAGACAGAGGGAGTAATCATGAGCGATCGCAGCCTGCGGGGTATGCGTCTTGGCGCCCAAAGCATGGAAACAGAATCCGGCGTTGAACCGGCACCGCGCCAGCGGGTCGAGTACCGTTGCGAGGATGGCGAGCAGGTCTTCGTAACCTTCTCCTCCGAAGCCGAAATTCCCCCCGTTTGGGTATCCAAGACCGGCAAAGAAGCGCTGCTGGTTGATGGCGAGCGTCCTGTGGATGCCAACGAGAAAGCTGTCCGCACCCACTGGGACATGCTTCTGGAACGCCGCAGCCTTCCCGAGCTCGAACAGATCCTTGAGGATCGTCTGAACATCCTGCGTGAGCGCCGCGGAGAGCGCCGCTCCGCCTAGACGGTCACAGACTGTCAACAGAAAGGCCGGGTCCGGAATCCCTCACGGGAGCCGGACCCGGCCTTTCTGTGTTCTGAAAGTGTGGAGTTGCGTGTTGGGGTTACTTAGCTTCTGCCGATGACTTGCGGGTGAGCTTTGCCCACCGGGCTGCGAGTCCCCATTTGGTGACGTTGATCATTGCCTCAACCACGATGTTGCCGCTCATCTTCGATGCACCGAGCTCTCGCTCGACAAACGTGATGGGGCGCTCTTCGATGCGGAGCCCAAGCTTGGCCACGCGCCATGCAAGATCCACCTGGAAGCCATAGCCAACGGACTCCACCTCGTCCAGGTTCAACGCTTCCAGCGTGCTGCGTCGGAAGGCTCGGTAGCCCCCGGTGACGTCCTTGATCTTGACGCCCAGCATAATGCGGGCGTAGGTGCTGCCGATGCGGGAGATTGCCTGGCGGTAGAGCGGCCAGTTAACTACGCTGCCACCTGGAACCCACCGGGAGCCCATGGCAAGATCTGCCCCGTCCTCCACGGCCTTGAGCAGAAGAGGCAACTGCTCCGGCTTGTGCGAACCGTCGGCATCCATTTCCACCAGGACGTCATAGCCTGCGGCCAGTCCCCACTTGAAGCCTGCGATGTAGGCAGCTCCAAGGCCTTCCTTCCCTTTGCGGTGAAGGACATGCACCTGGCTGTCCTTTGCTGCGAAGTCGTCGGCAAGCTTTCCCGTGCCGTCAGGACTGTTGTCGTCGACCACCAGGACATCGGAGTGCGGCACTGCTGCGCGCAACCGTCCCAATGTCACGGGGAGCGATTCCAGCTCGTTGTAGGTGGGAATGATCGTCAAGACACGCAAGAAGAGGCCTTTCCTTGATGGAGCGGTCAGTGCGCCCGAGCAGCCTGGCGGCTTGCAATCTGGCGCAACTCTCCATTATAGGACGACGGCGGGGACGCATTTGGCGGCTGTGATGACAGACACAGGCCACGCTTTCGTCGCCGCGGACATCAGACCCGCAGTGACTCGTGGGCGAACAATTCGTGTCCCTCCCGGACGGTTTGTAGGCAACGGGGGTCGCTGCCGGTGTCCAGGGCCGGCAAGAGCGGCGTCCGAGCGCGGGGATCCGTGCTCCATGACTGCACCCGGCTATCAGCCACCTGGACCATCAGTTCATCCACTTCCCACACGGCGAAACTCGCCGGAGCGCCTGGTACCAGCTGCCCCATGAGGGGGTTCCGGTGCTTGGTAGCCCGCCACCCCGCCCGCGTGTGCCCCAGGAAAGCGGCACGAGCCGAAATTCTCTGTTCCGGGTTGCTGTGCTCCAAGCAGGCTCGAACGCTCGCCCACGGGCGGAGGGGGGTTACCGGGCTATCGCTTCCGAAGGCTATGGGGACGCCGCTCGCGTAAAAGGAAGCAAACGGATTCATCTTCTGGCTGCGGGCACCCAAACGCTGCTCGTAGAGACCACCTGCAGCACCCCATAAGGCGTCGAAAACAGGCTGAACACTGACCGACACGGAGTACTTGGCCAAACGATCGATGGCGGACTGGTCGGCCATTTCCACGTGTTCGAGTCTGTGGCCGGCTGCCCGGATACGCTGCTCCCCCACCTCGGCCGCTGCGGCGTCAAAGGCGTCCAGCACAGCGCCCAGACCGGCATCACCTATGACGTGGAAGCCGGCTTGGATCCCCAGCAGCGACGTGGCTACAAGGTGGTTGGCGGCCTCGTCCACTGAAAGGTACAAACTCCCGCGTTGACCGCCGGCATCGGAGTAATCCTCTGCGAGGGCCGCCGTGCGGGATCCGATTGAGCCGTCCATGTTGAGGTCACCAGCGAGGCCCAGCACCTTGGTGCCCAAGCTATCCAGAATGGCCTGCGCTTGCTCCTGTGAGGCGGCAAGCTCGCCCCAGTAAGGGAGAACCTCCGGCATGTTCGCGAGCTCGTTCCAGGACGTGGCCATTCTCAGGTCCTCAGGCCCGCAAATGTGAGGTGCGGACATCTCGGCCATGGCAACGTAGCCGTGGGAAGCTGCTTCCTGCAGCGCCGATTCCTGGTAGCTTCGCCGGTCCGGCTCCTTGAAATTCCTGGCAGTGAGGCGGGCGGCCGTATGTGCTGCCCGGACCACGCGGGCTTCCCCGGAAAAGCCGTCCAAGGTGGTAAGCCCAGCTGCCGCAGCAAGCGAGGCCGAAACGAGGGCTGAATGGACGTCGATGCGTGAGAGGTAGACGTGCCGTCCGCCGGCCGCTCTTTCGATCTCTTCCAACGTTGGGAGGCTGGGATCGTTCCACGTCGTTTCATCCCAACCATGGCCCAGCACCGGACCAGTGCCGCCGGCGGAGGCAACGGCGTCGAGCAATTCCCTCGATGAGCGGACCGCGTCCAGCTGGAGTCCCGACAGGGCAAGGCCCGTCTCCGTCAGGTGTGCATGGGAGTCGACAAAGCCCGGAGCAAGGAGGGCGCCCCGGAGGTCGATGATCTCCATGGACGAGTCGGCAATGGACGTCGCGGCCTGCTCGGAGCCCACCCAGGCAACGGTATCGCCGTCCACCACCATGGCTGTGGCAAAGGGATCTGCCGCAGTATAGATCGAACCATTTCTGTACATAGTGACCTTGCGGCCCGTGGTGTTGCGGTCCGGGCCGGTTGGCGCGCCTGGCTGGTTCATGCGTTCTGCTCCTTGAACATGGAAAGCTGTCTTTCGGGGAAGGTGGGCTAAGCCACCGTGGAGTAGGCCACCACACCGCGGCGGACCACATCAATTGATTCCCGGCATATGCGTGCCACACGTGGGTCCAGCTGCGGGATCTTGGCCAGCTGGTCAAGGAGGTCCACCACTTGCTTGGCCCACCGTACAAAGTCTCCGGCTGCGAGGTCGGTGCCGCTCAGCACGTCCTGAAGGTGGCGGCCTCTGGCCCACTTGTACATGGGCCACACCAGTCCAAGTTCCGGTTCGCCGGTCAAAGGCAGCCTGTTGCGTTCCTCAGTATCTTCGAGTTGGGACCACTCGCGGATAACGATGTCGACGGCCGATTCCAGTGACACAGAAGGCATCTTGGGCCGCAGCCCGCGGTCTTCCCGTTTGGCCTGGTACACCAAGGTGCTCGCCAGAGCGGCCAGTTCAGCAGCGTCGAGGTCGTCGATGGCGCCGCGACGAACTGTCTGGGAAATGAGCAGGTCCTTCTCGCCGTAGATCCGGCGAAGCCTCTGTCCGTCGGCACTTATGGTGACGTGTCCGGCGTCGTTCGTTTCCAGGTAACCGTAAACCGAAAGAACATCGCACACACGGTCGAACGTCTTGGCAATAGTGTTGGTCCTGCTTTGGATTTGGCGGACCAGCCCGTCGGTCTCCCGGCGCAGCTTCCACCAACGCTCCGACCACCGTGCGTGGTCTTCGCGTTCGCTGCAGCCATGGCAAGGATGGGCCCTCAGCGCCCGCCGAAGATCCGCGATCTTCTTTTCCTGATCCGGCAGGCGGGCTCCGAGACCAAAGTCTTCGTGCCTGCTGTTACGCCGGCTGTGGGGAGCGTCTTCGCTGATGGCGTGCCGCATGGATGAAGCGAGGTCCCGGCGCGCCTTGGGAACCTTGGCGTTGAAGGACTTCGGGATGCGGATACGCGTCACCGGAGACACCGGGCCATCGAGGTCGTGGACGCCGATGCGTCGCAGCTGGTTGTCGGAGGTGAGCACCGAGGGCCGCGGTTCACGCGCATTCCGGTCCACCTCCAGCACCACAGCGTGTCCCGCGAGCCGGCCGCTGTAAATGCTGATCACATCGCCGGGAATTAATCGCGTGAGGGAATCAGCAACATGGGACTTCCGGGCGCGTTGGTGGTCGCGGGCGGCGAAATTCTCAGCATCGCTGAGTTCGCGCCGGAGCTTGCCGTATTCTGTGAAGTCGCCCAAGTGGCACTGCATGGATTTGGCGTAGCCTGCCAGCGACTCTTCACGCCCACGCACCTGCCGGGCAAGTCCAACAACGGATCGGTCAGCTTGGAACTGGGCAAAAGAGGATTCGAGGATCTCACGTGCCCGGACCCGTCCGAACTGGGCAATCAGGTTGATGCTCATGTTGTACGTAGGACGGAAACTGGAGTTCAACGGATAGGTGCGTCGGGAGGCCAGTCCGGCCACTGCGGCGGGGTCTGTACCCGGCTGCCAAAGCACCACGGCATGGCCTTCGACGTCGATGCCGCGACGTCCGGCACGCCCGGTGAGTTGGGTGTACTCCCCCGCCGTGATGTTGACGTGAGATTCCCCGTTGAACTTTTCCAGCTTTTCAAGCACCACGCAGCGCGCTGGCATGTTGACACCAAGAGCCAACGTTTCGGTGGCGAACACAGCCTTGACCAGGCCGTCGGCAAAGAGCTTCTCCACCACTTCCTTGAAGGTTGGAAGCATGCCCGCGTGGTGGGCAGCGAGGCCCCTGATGAGCCCGTCCCGCCAACCCCAGAACCCGAGGACATCGAGGTCGTCAGCCGGAATCTCGTGGCTGGCCTCGTCCACCCGCTGGGCGATGATCTGTTGTTCCTGCTCGGTGGTCAGCCAGAGGCCTGATGCTGCACACTGCGCTACGGCTGCGTCACAACCTGCCCTGGAGAAAATAAACGTGATGGCAGGCAAGAGGTCCTGGCGCCTGAGGCTCTCGATCACCTGGGGACGGCTTGCCTTGCGGACTGGACTACGCTGCTCTGACTGTTGCCGCTCGTCGCGATAGCGGTCCTGACGACGGCGGCTTCTGCCGCCGTGTCCAAACCGGCCATTCATGCTCATCCGGCTTTCCGAACGGGCCATGGCCAGCAGGTCCGGGTTGACCTCGAATTCGGGGCCGGTAACTGCCTGACGAGCCGTGACGGCTGACGAGCGCTTGGATGAGACGCGCCGGCGATCCGTGGTGGTGGGCTCGGCCATGACCTCTTCTGCATCGGAGAGGTCAGGCACCTCCGTTTCCTGTGCTCCCGGGGCTTGGGGCGCGATTTCGTCAAAAGAGGTGTCACCGGCAAAGAGATCCACTATCTCCCGCCCCACCATGACGTGCTGCCAGAGGGGCACAGGGCGGTGCTCGGAAACGATCACGTCTGTATCGCCCCGCACAGTGTCCAACCACGCGCCGAACTCTTCGGCGTTGGACACTGTGGCACTCAGCGAGGCAACCTGCACTTCGCTGGGCAAATGGATGATGACCTCTTCCCACACTGCGCCGCGGAAACGGTCGGCCAGGTAGTGGACTTCGTCCATCACCACATAGCCCAGGTCTCCCAAAGTTTCAGAATCGGCGTAGAGCATGTTCCGAAGGACTTCGGTGGTCATAACCACCACAGGAGCTTCGCCATTGATGGTGGTGTCGCCCGTCAGCAGACCAACGTTTGCCGCACCGTATTTCGCGGCCAGTTCCGAGTACTTCTGGTTGCTCAATGCCTTGATGGGAGTGGTGTAAAAGGCTTTGAGTCCCCGTTCCAACGCCAAATAGATCGCAAACTCGCCAACGATCGTCTTTCCGGCGCCGGTGGGAGCTGCTACAAGGACGCCGCGGCCCTCCTGAAGCGACCTGCACGCTTCGCGTTGGAAGTCGTCCAGTTCGAAGTCCAGGGAGCGGGCGAACGCTCCAAGGTAAGTTTTTGACTCAGCCGCCCGCTGGGCTGCCGCCTGGTAACGGTCTGATGGAGATGAAGACCCGGAAATGGAGGACATGCATCAAGCCTAGTGGGCCAAGGTCTAGAGATTCTCCAGATCCGAGGCCGGGGTTGCGATGTCTGCCGTGGCTTCAGTCTCAGCGGCGCGCTTGATGGCCCTGCGCTCACGGCGCCTGTCATTCAGCACGCAAATACCGATTGCCGCGAAGAACAGGATCAGCATGGGGGCAGCGAGATAGAACATGCTCATAGCGTCGGCCCCCGGAGCGGCCATCGCAGCGAACAGGCACACCAGGAAAATAGTGATTCGCCAACTCTTGATGAGTTGCTTGCCCTTGATGATTCCAGCAAGGTTCAACCCCACCAGGACCACGGGTATAAGGAAGGCGATACCAAAGGCCAGCAGGAGCCGGAGGACAAAGGCCAAATAAATTTCAGCGCTGATGAAGTTTGAACCGCCCACCGGGGTGAAATCGGTCAGCACCCGCACGGCGTTGGGGAGCACAAGCCACGCAAGCAGCACACCACCGATGAACAGCGGTACCGCAGCTGCCACGAAGGACAGCGCAAGACGCCGCTCCTTCTTGTGGAGTCCGGGGACAATGAAGGCCCACAGCTGGTAGATCCAGACAGGGCTGGAAAGGATGACGCCGAGGAAGACCGAGACCTGGACCATGAGGTCGAAGGAACTGGCCACGCCATCAAAGTTCAGTGTGGCAGCCCGTCCCTCTTTTTCGTTGAGGTCCTTGATCGGCTTGATCAATGCTTCCAGGAGGGGCTGGTAGACGATGAAGCCCACCACGGTCCCCACGATGACGCCGATTGCAGCCTTGAAGAGCCGGTTGCGCAGCTCCTTGAGGTGATCCAGGAGCGCCATCCGGGCTTCGGGGTTGGCTTTGCGCCCCTTCGTTTCTACCACTTCTCTTTAGACGCGGTTGGAGGGCGGTACGTCAGTTTCGCCGTTGTTCTTGGCCTTGACGTCCGGGTGGCCTACAACCTTGCCTTCGACGGCGTCGGAAGCGTCCTGGGAGTCCTTTGCCTCCGGGGAACCATCCTTCTTCATCTCCCGGACTTCAGACTTGAAAATACGCATCGACTGCCCGATGCTGCGCGCCATGGACGGCAGCTTCGGCGCTGCAAAGAGCACCAGGGCAAGAACGATGATGATGATGAGATGCCAGCCTTCGAGCCTCATATGGGGAGGTCCTTTCCTTTTGGATACATCCTACGTCTATCTGAATTCAATGTCGTGCAGGGACTGCGGCTGACCCCGCTCGGCTTTGCGCTTGACGCGCCGTTGACGACGAACTTCCTGACGGAAGGCTTTGGCCGTCTGGTAATCATGACGCATCTGCTCCGGGGAGGCAAAAATTGCGGACCCCGGTTCAGGACGCGGTTCCGTTGCTTCAACGTCGGAGGTTTCCGGGACAGGGGAAAGATTGCTGAAACGTTTACCCGCGGCACCCAACTCGTGAACAGTTGACATGAATTTTCTGTACAAGCGGTAACCCAGTGTCAGGTGAAGGAGCAACGAAAGGGCTATAAGCGCGATCCACAACAGGATCCAGAACCACCAAGGCATTTGAGTAGTCTAGCCAGCCTTGGTGCCCGACGGTGAGTCGTACTGAGCCAGGGCGGCGTCGATCCACTTCCGGGTTTCCTCCCGCACGGACAGCGGTTCGAGAATCCGGACCGCGCCGCCATGCTGGGATACAAACATGGGCAGCCACCCTGCGTCGCCAAACCTGACCTCGGCGAGCAGACCGCCGTCGGGCAGTTGTGCGGTTCTTTCGGCGTAGTAGTCATCGGCAAGGCCGGCACCTTGACGGGTCAGTTGGAGGGTCACCAGGACGTCGTCGTCACCGGGCGTGAACAACCGGGCCGGGAAGTCCTGCCCGGCAGTTGCAGCCACGGAGACAGCCCGGCCATTGGCCTCCAGGGCTTCCACCCTGTCCAACCGGAAGTTTCTGATGCCGGCCTTGCTGTGGCAGTAGGCCTCGAAGTACCAGGTATTGTCCAGGGAGTAGAGCCTCAGGGGGTCGACGTCGCGCTCGGTCACTTCGTCGCGTTGCAGCGAGAAGTAGCTGAGCCGCAGCTGCCTGCCTTCCCTGATTGCCTGGGTTATCGCGGCAAAGGCTTGTGATTGCTCTGGCGCCACGGATTGGCCGGATACGGAGCCGGCCAGTCTCGCTGCCTGCCCCGCAGCACCTGTCAGCTTGATGGTGACTGACTCCAGCGCACTGGCTGACTCGTCCTGGGGCATGCCTGCCAAGGCAGGCAGGTCTCCCAGCATGGCCAGTCCGGTCAGCAACGCTGCGGCTTCGTCTTCACTGAAACGCACGGGACGATTCAGATCCAGGTGTTCGGAAATGTACACGTGATCGTTTTCCCATTGGATGTCCAGAAGATCGTCCGGATACCCCTCGGGCAGGCCGGAGCAGATCAGGATCTTCAGGTCATCGATCAACGCCTTGCGGCTGATGCCAAAGTGATCAGCGACCTGTTGGATATGCAGGCCCTGATGGTGGACCAGGAACGGCACCAGTTGCAGCATGCGGGCAAGTTGATCTTCGGACGTGCGCTTCCGTGCCCGGGGCGTACGGCCCGCTTCAGGAAATTCAACAGGCACTGGCGGAGCATCATCAAAGTCTGCAGCAGCTTGGAGGCGGCGGACGACGGCGGAGCGCAGTTCGGCGGGTCCCTCCACCTTGAGGTGGGGGCCATAGGATGCCAGCTCTACTGCCAGTTGCTCCGGATCCCTAAAATCCACCACTATGCGGTCACGGTCACTGTGCTCCGGGGACCCTTCGGCGGGAGCAGACCTCTTGCGCAGGGCAAGCAACCTGTTCTTTTCGACATCCAAGGTGGCTTGCCGGATAGGGAGCTCGTTGAGTTCGTCCAGCTCAGCCCGGGCGTCGAAGCCTTCCGGGGGGTGGAAGGTGCTGGTGGCGACCACGCTAACTGCGGTGGTCATCCGCGAGAGCCTGAAGAGCCTCTTGGCTCCCCTCCCCCGGTCCAGGCCCACGAGGTACCACTGGCCGAAGCGGCTGCCCAAGCCCCAAGGCTCCACTTCCCGGACTTCCTCCAGCCCCGTGCTGACCGCAAGGTAGCCGAAGCGGACCGGGTGCTTGCCGTGCATGGCCGCAACGACGTCGTCGAAGGCTTGTCCAGCGGGTTTGATCCGTGGCTGAACTCCAGCAGGGAGATCCACGTCCGTGAAGCCTCCTGCGGCCTGCAGCTTGCGGACGGCGTTGGCCGCTGCCGTTCCCAGCGCGGCCCGTTCCCACAGCTGTGCAGCAAGCAAGAGCACGGTGCTCTCCGCAGGCGTCAGGTTCACATCAGGTAGCCGGTTGGAGTCCTTGCCGATGCGGTAACGCGCAGAGGCGGGGTCGTCCGCGCCGAAGTTTCGCGGATCCATCAAAGTCTCGATCTCGAAGCCAAACTGTTTGAGATCCACTTTGTCGCGCTCGAACATCCGTCCAAAGGCGACGTCATTCTCAGCTGAATCGTGGTACACCTTTTCACGCAGCACGGCACGTGGAAGGCCAACTTTGGTGTTGAGCAAAGCAAGGAGAAGGTTCAGGAGGCGTTCAGTGCGGGATGCGGACACCCTTGCTACGTTACTAAAAACCAGCCGGAAAGCAGCAAGGCGCGTCACCGCCCGGCAAAACCGGAAGGTAACGCGCCCTGCGAAAAACCGATAAGTCCTAGCGGACAGCCACGAGGTCGACGACGAAAATCAAGGCCTCGTTGGGCTTGATGGCTCCACCGGCGCCACGTGAGCCGTAGGCAAGTTCCGAGGGGATCTCCAAGCGACGGCGGCCGCCGACCTTCATGCCGAGCAGGCCCTGGTCCCAGCCCTGAATGACCTGGCCGACGCCCACGCGGAAGTCCAGAGGAGCGCCGCGGCCCCAGGAAGCGTCAAATTCTTCTCCCGTGGACCAGGCAACGCCCACGTAGTGAGTGGACACGGTGTCCCCTGCCTTGGCTTCGGGACCAGTGCCCTCGATCAGGTCAGTGATGACGAGGTCTGTGGGGACGTCGCCTTCCGGGAAGTCGATTTCGGGCTTGGTGCGGTCAAAGTCGCGCTGACCAAATGACATGGTTGCTCCTTAGGTTATGGGGGCGGAGAGAGATTTCAGGAACCAGCTTAGCCAGAACCCGCGCGGGGTTTTACTTCTTAGCGGTGATCTCAACGACGAACACCAGCGGGCCCGCAGGCTTGCCCTGGGCAGCAGCGCTTGCACCGTACGCAAGATCAGTGGGAATCGTCAGGAGAACCTTGGAGCCGACCTTCTGGCCTGTAAGTCCAAGCGTCCAGCCCTTGATGACCTGGTTCAAGCCGAACGTAGCGGCCTCGCCCCGATCATAGCTGGAGTCAAACTTGGTGCTGTCTTCCCAGCGCCAGCCAGTGTAGTTGGCATCGATCGTGTCAGTGTCTTTCAGTTCCTCACCCGTACCCTCGGAGAGGACCTTAACAGAAAGGCCTGCCGGGGCATCAGTCTTGGGAATTTCCACCGAGGGTGCGCCCTTGTCATCGAAGGTCACCTTGGGAAGTTTGCCGTCCTTGTCCAGCTGATCGGTCTCCTCCTTGCTGAGAAGACCAGGCGCGTTCTTGGCTGAGGCAATCTTGAAGACCACCAGCTGGGAGGAGGCAGGCGCCGAAGCAGAGGAGTTGCCCGGAGCAGCGATGGCTACATGACTGCCCACTTTGGCGCCGATGATGGCGTCAAAGATGAGTTCATTGCCGCTTTTCATCTGTTCGGAAAGTTCGATCGCCTGGGGCCCCTTGGCGTAACCGTCCTCAAGTGTCTTGCCATCGGTACCATCGACCGCGATGAACACCAGTTCAGCGATTTGACCCATCTTGACCGGCTCGCCGTCACCTTCTTTGACCACCTTGACGGTGGGTCCAGTCACGGCCAGAGGCTTGGAGAATTCAATGCCGGGCGCTTTGTCATTGCCGTTGTCCGTGATCTTTAGGGAGTCGAGCTTGGAGACGTCACCTACTGACTTGCTGGTGGGCTCAGTAGCCGGGGTGTCTCCACCTCCGCACGCGGTCACGAGCAACAGGGCGGGCAGGAGAATTGCTAGGAGTCGGCGCACAAAAAGACACTTTCGTCGGGGCAAAGGGACACTCGGAAAGGCGCATAGCGCATCCAAGCAGGGTGTATCTCGGTAAGAGACCACTATCCAGAGTAGCCCGTGAAGCTGGGAGTCAGCTTACAAAGCCCTTTAGCCCATGGAATCCAGGAGGGCATCCACCCGCTCATCAACGTTCCGGAACGGATCTTTGCACAAGATGGTTTGGTGTGCGCGATCGTTCAGTTTCAGGTGCACCCAGTCCACCGTGTAGTCGCGGCCCAGCTCCTGTGCTCGTCGCACAAAATCTCCCCGCAGTTTCGCGCGCGTTGTCTGTGGTGGAGCGTCCACGGCATCTTTGACATCGGTTTCGGTGACCAGCCTGCGTGCTGCACCACGGGCCTGCAGCAGGAAAAAGATGCCGCGTTGCCGTGAGATGTCATGGTAGGTGAGGTCCAGCTGGGCAATGCGCGGTGAGTCGAGGCTGAGGTCGTGCCGCCGCATGTAACCGTCCATGAGCTTCTTTTTGATGGCCCAGTCCACTTCGGTATCAATGGTGCTGGTATCGCCGCTTTCAATGGCGTTCAAGGTTCGCTCCCACAAGTCCAGGATGAGTGGAACGTGGGCGTTGTGGGCACCATTGGCGGCTACGAACTCGGTGACCTTATTGAGGTACTCGCGCTGGATATCCAACGCAGTCAGCTGCCGGCCGTTGGCCAAGCGGACCAAGGCCCGGCCGCTGAGGTCGTGGGAGATTTCGCGGATGCTGCGGATGGGATTCTCCATGCGCATGTCGCGCATGATGACGCCCGCCTCGATCATGCGAAGGATGAGGTCCACCGTTCCGACCTTCAGCAAAGCCGAGGTTTCGGACATATTGGAGTCCCCCACAATCACATGCAGGCGACGGTAAAACTCGGCATCTGCGTGAGGCTCATCGCGGGTGTTGATAATGGGCCTGGACCTGGTGGTGGCGGAGGACACGCCTTCCCAGATGTGGTCGGCGCGCTGGGAGAAAGCGAACGTGGCACCGTGGGGTGTCTTTAGTACCTTGCCGGCACCGGCTATCAATTGACGTGTCACCAGGAAGGGAATCAATATTTCGGCAAGGCGGGAGAACTCCCCGCGCCGCGGTATGAGGTAGTTCTCATGGCTGCCGTAGGAATTGCCCGCAGAATCGGTGTTGTTCTTGAAGAGGTACACAGTTCCGTTGAAACCCTCCGCGGCGAGCCTTGCCTGAGCCTCATCCACGAGGTCATCAAGGATCAGTTCACCGGCCCTGTCATGGGCGATCAGCTGTGCGAGGTCGTCACACTCTGCGGTGGCATACTCCGGGTGCGACCCCACATCAAGGTAAAGCCGTGAACCGTTGGTAAGGAAAACGTTGGAGGACCTGCCCCAACTGACCACCTTGCGAAAGAGGTACCGTGCAACTTCCTCGGGGGCCAAAGGGCGGGAATCAGGGCTGGAATAGGAAATTCCGAACTCCGTTTCGATGCCAAATATCCGCTTATCCATCTCAGCTCTCCTCTGTGAGCAACCGGGTCATGTCTTCCGGCAACAGCCGCCTGAACGCCCTGCGTGATCCGCGATTGCTTTCGGAAGCGCGGTACAGCACGGCAGCTTCGACGGCGGTGGCGGGCAGCTCGTCGATTTCCTTGTTGGTGGCCAGGGCACGCAGAGCCAGTCGCATGGCCCCCGCCAAGGTGAGTTCCGGCTCCCACTCCCCGCTGACGACGTCGGAAATCTGGTCAGCGAGCCCGCCCATCACCACGAACCCGTTTTCATCGGCGATTGATCCATCGAAGGTCAAACGGTAGAGGTGGTCCTCCTCCCGGGTGAGACCAACCTCGGCCACCGCCAATTCCACCTCAAACGGTTTTTGCTCGGCGGTAAACACCGCTCCGAGGCTCTGAGCGTAGACACTTGCCAGGCCGCGGGCAGTCACGTCCTCACGGTCGTAGGAGTAGCCGCGGACGTCTGCATAGCGGACTCCTGCTTGCCTGAGGCTTTCAAATTCGTTGTACTTGCCCACCGCAGCGAAGGCGATTTTGTCGTAGATTTCACCGATCTTGTGAAGCGAAGGTGAAGGGTTTTCGGCGATCAGCGCGATGCCATCGGAGCAGCTGATGACCACAACAGATCGCCCACGCGCTATGCCCTTCCGCGCGAAGTCCGCACGGTCCTTCATTAACTGCTCGGGAGAGACGTAGAACTGCTGTGTCATATCAGGCCTCCCGTCCGGCGGCAGCCCGCGATTCAACAATTGCGCCGGCAACCGCGGCCAGATCCCGGTCAGGGACCCGCCGGTTGCCGGATCGATCGACGGTATAAACCACCGGCCACAATTGGCGAACGGGGTCGGGCCCGCCAGTGGCGGAGTCGTCATCTGCGGCGTCATAGAGTGCCTCAACAGCTACTGCTACGGCGTTTTCCGCAGACAAATTAGGCTTCCAGAGCTTCTTGAGCGCGCCGCGGGCGAACACGGAACCGGAACCGACGGAGTGATGCTCCTGTTCTTCGTACCGGCCGCCTGTGACGTCGTAGGAGAACAAACGGCCCACACCGGAGCTGTGGTCGAAGCCTGCAAACAAGGGAACGACTGCCATCCCCTGCATCGCCATGGGCAGGTTTCCGCGGATCATGGCGCCCAGGCGGTTAGCCTTGCCGACCAGGCTGAGGAGCGTGCCCTCGATCTTTTCGTAATGCTCCAGCTCAACCTGGAAGAGCCGCGTGATGTCAATTGCCAGGCCGGCCGTACCAGCTATGCCGAGGACTGAATACTCGTCCGCCGGAAACACTTTCTCGATGTGGCGGCTGGCGATGATGTTGCCCATGGTCGCGCGCCGGTCCCCCGCCATCAGCACTCCACCTGCGTACGTCAAGGCAACGATGGTGGTGGCGTGCGGGGACGACGGCACCATGCCGGCGGGTAACGATTGATTAAAGGGAAGGAGTTCGGGACGCGAGCGTTGAAGATGCTCCGTGAAAGAAGACGTTGCCTGGGTGGCCAGGGGGCCGGTTGATGGGTCCTGCATTGCTGCACTCCTTCGACTCTGCATTCCGATGCCCGGCGGCCTTACGCCGACCGGGCAGTACATCCTCTGGCGGGTCCGCCTACTGTCCGCCCTTTTGGACAAACGCCCTGACGAACTCTTCGGCGTTGGATTCCAAAACGCCGTCAATTTCGTCGAGAAGGTCATCCACTCCTTGCGTCGCGTCCGAGGCCTGTGCCTCCGGTGCTGCCGGGGGCGCTTCGGGTGCGTCCACTTCGGTCTCGGTTTCCCGCGACTGCGGTTGTTGCTGCTCCTGTGCTGCCATTTTCTTTCTCCCTACTGTCAGTCCCCTGTTGACGGAGACTTCCTACTGCCATAGTGCCACGCCGACCGATGCTGCGGACGGCTTTAACCAACGGCGAATAATCCTGTGGCGGGCATCCATCAGCTCCTGGCCGGTGGCGGCGTCTGACCCAACAATTCGGCCAGGAAAGAAGCAGCATCCGGGTGACGGTCAAAGAGGGCGCCGGTCAAAGCCCGGGTTCCCCTCAAAGGCTCCCGGGTAGGCACCCGCTGCAGTTTCCCCAGCCCCGGAACATCAAAAATCACCGAGTCCCAACTGGCGCCTACAACATCTTTTCCGAATCTGGAGACGCACCGCCCGCGGAAATAAGCGCGGGTGTCCGACGGCGGTTCGGTCACCGCCCGGGTGATGTCGCCTTCGTCCACGACGCGCATCATCCGGTTCCTGGAGAGCAGCCTGTAGTAGAGGCCCTTCTCAGGCCGGATATCAGACCATTGAAGATCCACCAAGCCGAGCCTGGCGTCGTCCCATGCCAACCCGTCGCGGTTTCGGTAGCCCTCGAGTAGTGACTTCTTGGCCACCCACTCGACTGTAGAGGCAGCGGCATCAGGATCAATCCCCAGCGTTGTCAGCGTGGACTCCCACTGGGACAGGACCTGGTGCGTGTGGCCATCTCCGGTGACGGAATCCGCCACCCCTGTCTCTTGGGCCAGCTTGGAAGCTGCCTCGAAATACATCCACTGCAGATCGAGGGCTGTTACCCGCCTTCCGTCGAGGAGCCTGACGGTTGCGGCCAGCGTGGTGTCGTGGCTGACGGCTTGGAGCGCCTGGACGGGTTCGTGAACCTCGATCCTGGGAGCCTGCCCCGCTTCAATGAGGCTAAGAACCATGGCCGTGGTGCCAAACTTCAAAAAGTTGGAGGCCTGGCTGAGGTTTGCGTCCCCAATGATCACATGGAGGCGACGGTACTTGTCCGCTGTCGCGTGGGGCTCGTCCCTGGTATTGATGATGGGCCGGCGGATGGTTGTCTCCAGTCCCACTTCTGCTTCGAAGAAGTCTGCCCGCTGGCTGATCTGGTAACCGGGCGTGGAGCTATCCTGCCCCAGCCCCACCCGGCCCGCGCCACAGATGACCTGGCGGGAGACGAAGAAAGGCGTGAGCCCGCGGATGATGTCCCCGAAGGGCACCGAGCGTGGCATGAGGTAGTTCTCATGCGAGCCATAGGACACGGACTTGTTGTCAGTGTTGTTCTTGTACAGGTTGATCGCCGGGAGCGAGGCGTCGGCAGCTACCTTCCGTACCGTGGCCAGGGCCACCAGATCCCCGGCGGCGTCCCATGCCACGGCGTCGCGTGGGTTGGTGACCTCCGGACTGGAGTATTCAGGATGCGCGTGGTCCACGTAAAGGCGTGCACCATTGCCGAGGACCATGTTCATCAACAGTGAACCGGACTCGTCTGCGCCGTCCAGCTCCAGCTCCTGGCGGCCATAAGCCAAGGCGACCGCTTCGGCGTCGAGCACTGGCGGTTGATCCGTCAGTTGGCTGGGATCCGCCGCTGCCCTGTTCACGGTCCAACCGCGGGCGTCGTGCAGCGGTTCCTCATCCGAGTAGTCCCACCGGGTCTCAGCCCCGCCAGCCGCCCGTTGCCGGGTCACGGTGGCGTAGGCCTGAATGATCCGGGCGGACATCATGGTGGCGTTGGCCCCCGGAGCTGACGGCGCATGGATCCCATATTCAGTTTCCGAGCCCATGACGCGCATGGCGCCGCCTGCGGGAAGCTTCTCTGCGGGTGAACCTTCGGGCCTTGCTGTCACAGGTACTGACCCGTGTTGGCAGTGGTTTCGATGGACTTGCCAGGCTCCTGGCCTGCCTTGCCCTGGACGATGGTCCTAATGTAGGTGATCCTTTCGCCCTTCTTACCGGAAATCCTTGCCCAGTCATCCGGGTTGGTGGTGTTGGGCATGTCCTCATGCTCACGGAATTCATCCACCACGGCGCGGAGCAAGTGATCGATCCGAAGACCCTTCTGCTGTGAGGTCAGCAAGTCCTTGATGGCGTATTTCTTGGCACGGTCCACCACGTTTTGCACCACCGCGCCGGAGTTGAAGTCCTTGAAGTACAGCATCTCCGTATCTCCGTTGGCGTACGTCACCTCAAGGTACTCATTGGACTTCTCAGTGGAGTACATGGCCTCCACTGTGCGCTGGACCATGGCATCCACCGTGGCCTGCACATCGCCGCCGTACTCGGCCAAATCCTGGGGGTGGAAGGGCAGGTCAGTGGTGATGTACTTTGCGAAGATGTCGGCTGCAGCTTCGGCGTCGGGCCGTTGGATCTTGACCTTCACGTCGAGGCGACCTGGACGCAGGATGGCAGGATCAATCATGTCCTCACGGTTGGAGGCACCAATGACGATGACGTTGTCCAAACGCTCCACGCCGTCGATTTCACTGAGCAGCTGAGGCACGATGGTGGTCTCAACGTCCGAAGAAACGCCGGTGCCGCGGGTGCGGAACAGCGAGTCCATCTCGTCGAAAAAGACCACCACGGGGCTGCCATCTGAAGCCTTCTCGCGGGCACGGGAGAAGATCAAGCGGATGTGGCGCTCAGTCTCACCCACGTACTTGTCCAGGAGTTCTGGACCTTTGATGTTGAGGAAGTAGCTCTTGAGATCGGTATTGCCGGCACGCTCTGCTGCCCTGGCGGCAAGGGAATTCGCTACTGCCTTGGCGATCAGGGTTTTGCCGCATCCTGGAGGGCCGTAGAGCAAAATGCCCTTAGGCGCTTTGAGCCCATGCTCGCGGTAGAGGTCCGGATGGAGGAACGGCAACTCCACGGCGTCCCGGATCTGCTCGATCTGCGGGCCAAGGCCACCGATATCCTGGTAGGTGATGTCCGGAACTTCTTCAAGGACGAGGTTCTCCACCTCGGCGCGCGGTACCTTCTCCAACGCGTAGCCCGTCCGTGAATCCAGTGACAAGGCGTCGCCCACCTTCAGGTGAAGGCCTTGGAGCGCCCCGGACAATCGGACCACCCGCTCTTCATCGGCGCGGCCAACCACCAGCGCACGGTCCTTGCCAAGCATTTCCTTGAGCGTGACCAATTCGCCGGCGCGTTCGTAGCCGAGGCCTGCCACCACCAGCAGCGCTTCGTTAAGCAGGACTTCCTGCCCCACCGCAAGCTGGTTGAGGTTCACGAGCGGGCTGACACCTACACGCATCTTGCGCCCGGCATTGAAGATGTCCACGGACTCTTCGGTAGCTGCCTGCCCTGAACTGCCAGGGGCGGGCTGCTTCCGCGGGTTGATCTGCACCACGGTCCCAAAGCTGTAAGGAGGTTGACCCTCCTGCTCCAGAGCGCCCTTCAAGCGAAGAATCTCAGCTTTGGCTGTTTCCAGCATGCTGACGAGCTTGCTGTTGTTCTGGGTCGCGGCTGCCAACTGGCGGTCGATGTGGCGAAGCTTGTCCCGAAGGATATTGATTTGCCGTTCGGCAACCGTCAGTTCACCCGAGGTCTCCGGCGGTTGAACGGCGCTGAACCTCCGGCCTGCCGTAGTCTCCGCTTCGCCGTTTGCATCGTCCGGCGTCGGCCGTCCAAGGTCGTTGTTTGACGTATCCACGATTCATCAGCCCCTTCCTGCGCTTAACAAGACCTTAGTCCCGAAAAGCTCAGGGCGCCGGGTGACATTCGGAATGCGAACCCTATTGTGACCTTTGTCAGGTTGTGACTGGAGGGTCATCCTGAACATTGGTCCCTGCGATTGCGTCACGTGCTGCGCGCCGAAGTTTCTTGTCAGACACGGAGCGCTCCCCCACCGCTGCAGGGGTCCACGCGTTGAGGTCCTCTTCGCTGAACTCGGTCTTGGATGGACGGCGCTTCACGGTAATTCCGGTGACACCGTCAGCAAGACGGCGTGTGACCAGCAGGAATCCGGTGTGGGCGACCATGCGGTGATCAGGACGGACCGCGAGGCCCTCGAGGTGCCAACCACGAACCATCGATTCCCAGGCATCCGGTTCGGTGAAGCGGCCGTCCGCGCGGATTGCTTCGGCGGTGCGGGACAGCTGGGTGACGGTGGCGACATAGTTGATCCAAACCCCGCCCGGAGCCAGGACAGTGGCTACCGCGTCCAAGCACTCCCATGGGGCGAGCATGTCCAGGACAACCCTGTCCACGGAGCCCGGAGCTTCGGCTTTGATGACCTCTTCCTGGAAATCGCCCAAGGAGATCTGCCATGCGGGATGGGGGCCGCCAAAGATGGTTTCTACGTTTCCCCGGGCGATGTCCGCGAATTCCTCGCGGCGCTCGAAGGAATGCAGGTAGCCCCCGTCCCCGACTGCGCGCAACAAGGAAATGGACAGAGCGCCCGAACCCACACCGGCTTCGACAACCCGCGCGCCGGGGAAGATGTCCGCCATGGTAACAATCTGGGCGGCATCCTTGGGGTAAACCACAGCAGCGCCCCGGGGCATGGACAGCACGAAATCAGAGAGCAGCGGACGCAACGTCTGGTACTGCTGACCGACGTTGTTGCTGACCACGGAACCATCAACTTTCCCGATGATTTCATCGTGGTTCAGGAAACCGCGGTGGGTGTGGAAAGCGCCGCCTACTTCCAGTGTGATGGTGTTCATCCGGCCACGCTCGTCCGTGAGCTGGACCCGCTCGCCCACACGGAAAGGCCCGCGGCGTCGTGCAGCGCCCGTCGGCTGTACAGCCGAGCCGATGGCTGACTGGTCAGTGCCTGTGCTTGCTGCGGGGGCGGCGGTTTCGCTGCTCATGTGGTGTTCCTCGCTCCTGTACGGCTTGGCCGCGGTGTGTGACCGGCTGGTGGGCGCCAAAAAATCATTGGCTCTTGTTATGCATATCGGCCGGCAAGTAACTCTACCGGCAAGACAGTCAGGCGCGCCCGCTCCTGCGTGCTTCCTTACCTGTTATGGCGGTCACTACTGCCTGCTGTCGAAGCAGCCCGGTGACGATTCCATTGTGGTCCACCACAGCGTATTCGCCGCCGTCCAGGCGAGCCAGGTACTGGATCAATTCCTGGCCCTTCGACCATTCCGGGACGTAAGCCCCGGCGGCCAGGGCATGAGCCACGGCGGTGACCGGCGTCGTCGTCGCATGTGCGGCCGGTACAGCGAGCGTTGCACCGAAATCCACCACACCCTGTGGCTTGCCGTCAGGACCGCAAATCACGACGGCGGGACTTCCGGTCGGTGAAATGTCCAGGACGTCAGCCACGGATGCCGAGTTCGGCACACCTACTGCCGGCTCAGCGAGGCCGGCAGCACTGACCAGGTAGAGGCGGCTGCGGAGCTTAGCGTGGTGGATGGAGCTGGAGGCGCCCATCCAGAGGAAACCGCAGACAAGCACGGTGACGGTGGTGTACGTCAGATCCGGCCATTGCCCCCTCAGGAAAGGGACCACGATGAACCAGATAACAAGTGCCACCACAATGATCCGGCCGGACCATCCTGCTGCAATGGTGCCCTTGTCCTGGCTGCCCGTAGCTTTCCAAACCGCAGATTCAACCAATCGACCCCCGTCCAGCGGCATCCCCGGGAGAATGTTGAAGATTCCAATCAGCAGATTGGCCATCACCACTATGTCTGTCAGCGTCCCGGCAACTCCCTTGAACTGGGCAACGGAGTCGATCGAGAACATCACTGCGGCTACCACGAAGTTGGATGCCGGGCCGGCCAACGCCACAACCACGGAACGCCCCGGAGAGGCGGTGAAGTTCTCGAACTGTGTGTGGCCGCCCCAAAGGTTGATGACGATTTTCTCGGTGGGCCAGTGGAAGACTTTCGCACTGAGGGCATGGGCGAGTTCATGGATAAGAACTGATAACGCCAGGAGTAACGCGACCGCCAACCCAACGAGGTAAGCCCAGTTGCCCAGTCCTGGTATGAAATCCATGATGAACGGACCGTAGAAGAACACGGTGATGGCTGCTATGACAAACCACGAGTACGCGAGGTAGACCGGCACGCCGGCAATCTTCCCCAGAGGGATGCCGTCACGTTTTTTGCTTTGCGAATGGTGCGGTGTGGACGGGCTGGTCACCTAGCTGGCCCCTTCAAGCAAGTCCGCTGCTGCGAAACGGTCAGCTACCAGCTCTTGCAGATCGGGAGCGGCACGGCCAACCAACGTGGGCCACATGATCATTCGTGGATCTTCCGGAAGGGGCACCTGATGGGGAATTCCCACAGTAATCACCCCCGAAGCAATGGCTGCCGTTGCGCCTGGGATGGAATCTTCGAGCGCGACGCAGTGGTGGATGCTCACGGAGGGGTCGTCCAGCTTGAGCCGTTCAACTGCCGTGAGATAGGCCTCCGGGTGCGGTTTTCCGTGGGTGACAGTATCGCCGGTGACCATGAACTCGAAGTAGGGCTTGGGTAGGCTTTCCACCACCACACCGGCCAGGGGCCCTTCGGACATGGTCACCAGTGCGCAGCGAATGCCTGCCTCGTGGAGTTCATCCAGCAGCTCGCGGGCGCCTGGCCGCCACGGGACCTCTTGGCGGACCTGGGCGATGACCTGTGCGCTCAAAGTGTCAACGATTTCACGGGCTTCAAGCTTGACGCCTGCGTGCTGGAGGACTGCTGCCGAATGCAGCAAGGACTGCCCCACCAATTGCATGGCCTGCTGGTGGGACCAGGTCCCACCGTGGGACTCCACCAGCGCACGCTCGGCCGCGATCCAATAGGGTTCGGTGTCCACGAGTGTGCCGTCCATATCCCAGAGCACGGCTTTGAGGAGGGGCTGGCTGGGTGAGGAATGCATGGTTTCCAGTCTACGTGGAACCTGGCGGGCGGCCGTCCGCGGGTTGCGCTGTGGGCGAATCGCGGACACGCTTCGGCGTGAAATGCCATGCATCCATCAGGGTCTTGGACGTAGGGTGAGTGGATGAACAGTGTGGACGGGACCCCCGAAGGGCAGGACATCACAGCGGAGCCCGAGCGTTTCCTCAAGGAACCCGCGGACGGCCAGCGTGTCACCGTAATGCTCGCCGCGTTTGAGGGCTGGAACGACGCCGGTGAGGCCGCCAGCGATGCGCTGCACTACTTGAACAAGCTCTGGGACGGCAAGAAGGTTGCCACGGTGGACGCCGAGGAATATTACGACTTCCAGTTCACACGGCCCACGGTGCGGCGTACGTCCTCGGGTGCCCGAAAGGTGAAATGGCCGTCAACCCGGATTTACAAGGCTGAAGTTCCGGACAGCAACGTGGATGTGGTCCTGGTTCTCGGCACCGAACCCTCATACCGCTGGCGTGCTTACACCACAGAATTGCTGGTCCATGCGGAAGCGCTCAAAGTGGACTCCGTGATTTTGGTGGGCGCACTGCTGGCCGATGTCCCCCACAGCCGTCCGATTCCGGTGAGTACTACCACCGAGGACAGTTCACTGCGGGAGCGCCTGAACCTGGAGGCATCCCAATACGAGGGACCAGTGGGCATTGTGGGTGTGCTCGCAGAGTTTGCAATGCTGGCAGGGCTGCCCACAGTCTCATTGTGGGCAGCAGTACCTCATTATGTCGCCCAGCCGCCCTCCCCCAAAGCACAGCTGGCCATTCTGCACAGGATCGAGGACCTCCTCCAAGTTCCTTTGGACAGCCAGCCATTGGCTGAAGAATCTGAGGCATGGGAACGCGGAGTAGACGAGCTTGCAACAGAAGACCCTGAGATTGCCGCCTATGTGCGGCAGCTGGAAGAAGCGAAAGATACAGCTGACCTGCCGGAGGCCTCAGGCGAATCCATTGCCCGTGAATTCGAGCGGTACCTGAAACGGCGCGGTAAAGAACGTCCCTAAGAGGACAAACCCCTCAAACAAGCAACGGCCCTGGCATGATGCCAGGGCCGTTGTTGGTTTTTCTTGGGAGTCGCTTAGAGCTCAACCCCGAGCAGAGCATCAATGGCGTCAGCAACAAGGGCGGCATCCGTAGCCGAGCTGACCGCGTCGGCGCGAATCGCTTCCCCTGCCCAATGGTCGACGACGGCGATGGCACCCGGGGCGTTGAGGTCGTTGGCCAGTTCACCACGCATGGCCGCTGTCAAGGCCGCAGCAGATCCAGCAGGGGCGTGATCCACGGCTATGCGCCACCGCTTGAGACGGTCTTTGGCTTCTGCAAACCCGGCATCGGTCCATGACCAGTCGGAGCGGTAGTGATGGGCCAGGATTGCCAGACGTATTGCCGCGGGTTCCTCACCGGCAGCGCGAAGTTTTGAGACAAGAACCAGGTTGCCTTTGGACTTGCTCATCTTCTCTCCGTCCAGCCCCACCATTCCGGCGTGCGCATAATGGCGCGCAAGCGGAACTCCGGAGAGTGAATAAGCATGGCCGGCGCCCATTTCATGGTGCGGGAACACCAAGTCGGAGCCGCCACCCTGAACGGTGAAGGGTGCAGGAAGATACTTTTGCGCGATCACCGTACATTCGATGTGCCAGCCGGGACGGCCGTCGCCGAGGGTGGCGCCGGGCCAGCTCGGCTCGCCCTCACGGGCAACCCGCCACAGCAAAGGATCCAAGGCGTGGCGTTTGCCCGCCCGGGCCGGGTCTCCACCGCGTTCAGCGAACAATTCCAGCATGTCCTTCTCACCCAGGCCGGAAACATCGCCCAGCGTCCAGGCGTCTGTGGCGTCTGAGCGCTTGCCGGCGGTCTCGACGTCGTAGTAAACATCGCCGTCGGGCTCTCCTTCGGAGCCGGCAACCCGGTAGGCAACGCCGTCGGCGATCAGTTGCTCAATGGCCGGAACAATGTCCGGGATGGCCTCCACAGCGCCGATGTAGTGGTTCGGCGCGAGGACGTTCAAGGCGTCCATATCTGTCTGGAACAGCTCGATTTGGCTCTGGGCCAAGTCACGCCAATCCACTCCGGTAGCTGTAGCCCGCTCCAAGAGGGGGTCATCAATATCCGTGACGTTTTGGACGTAGGAGACCCGGACGCCGGAATCGCGCCAAGCGCGGTTCAGGAGATCAAACGCCACATAACTGGCTGCGTGTCCCATATGAGTCGCGTCATACGGGGTGATACCGCAGACATACATCGACTGCTCCGGCTGCTTCTCAACGTCCACCACCCGCCCAAGGGCTGTGTCATACAGCCGTAGTTGCGGCAGGCTGCCGGGCAGCTCAGGTACAGGGCGGGAGGTCCACGATTTCACGACTTAACCTTAGTGCTAGGCGCTGATCACGCCGAAACCGAGGAGGACATACAAGGCCAGACCCAGGAGGATCCGGTACCAAACGAACAGGCGGTAGCTGCGGGTGGAGACGAATTTCAGGAACCAGCCGATGATGATGTAACCCACCACGAAGGCGATGACCGTGGCCAGCGCAGTCTCCGGGAGGCCGTAGGGCCCGCCCAAGCCTTCGTTTGAAACCGTTTTGTAGAGCTGGTACAGGCCACTGCCGAACACTGCCGGTATGGCCAGGAGGAAGGAGTACCTGGCGGCGGCTTCACGGGTGTACCCCATCAGGAGGCCGGCGGTGATGGTGCCGCCCGAGCGTGACACGCCGGGGATCAAGGCCATCGCTTGGGCGAAGCCGTAAAGAATGCCGTGCTTATAGCTCAGTTGGGTGAGATCCCTCTCCTGCCGGCCAATGGCATCGGCTACAGCAAGGATCATGCCGAACACGATCAGCATGGTGGCCACAATCCACATGCTGCGCAGCACTGACTCGATCTGGTCCTGGAACAACAGGCCGAGGATGATGATCGGCAGGCTGCCGATGATCACCAGCCAGCCCATCCGGGCATCCGGGTTGTTCCGCTCTACCTTCCCTGTGAGGGAGCCGAACCAGGCCCGGACGATCCTTACGATGTCGCGCCAGAAGTAGACAATCACGGCGGTTTCAGTTCCCAGCTGCGTAATCGCCGTGAAGGCAGCGCCGGGGTCTGAGGCATTGGGAAGGAACGAGCCGACAATCCGCAGGTGTGCGCTCGAGGAAATCGGGAGGAATTCGGTGAGGCCCTGCACCAGGCCCAGCAAGGCTGCTTCTATCCAGTTCACGTGAATAGACCCTACGTCATGAAGTCCTCTAACTCCCCGTAAGCTAACTGCTATGCAGCAGCGTTATGTCGGAAACAGCGGATTCCGTGTGTCCTCATTGTCCCTCGGAACCATGTCCTGGGCACAGGAGACCGACGAACAGGACGCTGCTGAACTCCTCCACGCATTCGTTGCCGGGGGCGGCACCGTGGTGGACACAGCAGCGTCCTACGCGCAAGGGCGGGCAGAAGCCATGTTGGGATCCATGCTGGGCGATGTAGTGGCCCGGTCCGAGATTGTGATCTCCACCAAAGCCGGCGTGTCGTCAGCAGACTCCAGGCGAAGCGTCAACGCATCGCGGGGTGCACTGCTGTCCGCCCTTGATGCCAGCCTGGCCAGGCTGGGCACTGATTACATTGATATCTGGTTCGCTCACGAGTGGGATCCGAATGTACCACTGGACGAAACTCTCTCTGCCTTGGAACTAGCCCAGCGAAGCGGACGTGCCCGCTACGTTGGGATATCCAACTACAACAGCTGGCAGACAGCCAAGGCAGCGGCCGTGGCCGGTTTTACCCTGGTGGCAAACCAGTCCGAATACTCCCTCGTCCAACGCAAAGCCGAGGAAGAGCTCATCCCTGCCGTGGAAGACGCCGGACTGGGTCTGATGGCCTGGGCGCCTTTGGGCCGTGGTGTGCTGTCCGGTAAATATCGTGGACAAATACCTGCCGATTCCCGTGCCGCACAAAGCCGCCTTGCCGGTTACATTGAGCCCTATCTGGAATCGCGGGCGTCGCGCGTGGTTGAAGCAGTGGCGATGGCAGCCCGCGGACTGGGCCGCACTCCCCTGGACGTGTCCCTCAGCTGGTTGCTCGCCCGGCCGGGGGTAGCCACCGCAATCGTTGGCCCCAGGAACGCTGTTCAGCTCAAGGAACTGCTGGACGCGCAACTGACGGTTCTGCCGGCTGAGATTGCCCGCGCCCTGGAGGACGTTTCAGCAGCGTAGCTGGGTCTACTGGCGGTCCAGAATGTCCAGCAAGTAGCTTCCATAGCCGCTTTTTGCGAGCTTTGCAGCCTGCTGGCGGAGTCCGTCGTCGCTCAGGTATCCCATGCGCCAAGCCACCTCTTCGGGAGCCCCGATCTTCAAACCCTGCCGGTTCTCCGTGGTCCGGACGTAGTTTGAAGCGTCATTGAGGTCGCTGAAGGTGCCGGTGTCCAGCCAGGCAGTGCCCCGTGGAAACTTCTGCACATGCAAGCGGCCAAGTTCCATGTATTTCCGGTTGATATCCGTGATCTCCAGTTCCCCGCGCGGCGACGGTTGCAGGTCTTTCGCCATGGCAACAACGTTGTTGTCATAAAAGTAGAGCCCTGGAACGGCATAGTTGCTTTTGGGGACTGCGGGCTTTTCTTCAATGGAGACGGCCATTCCATGATCGTCGAACTCCACCACGCCGTACGCGGATGGATCCTTGACCCAGTAGCCGAAGATCGCACCGCCGTGGACGTCGGTGTAGTGCCTCAGCTGGTTGCCCATGCCGGGTCCATTGAAGATGTTGTCACCCAGGATCAGCGCCACGTTGCCGTTTCCGATGTGGTCCTCGCCCAGGATGAACGCCTGGGCAAGGCCGTCCGGGGTGGGCTGCTCTGCGTAGCTGAGATTGATGCCGAACTGTGAACCATCTCCGAGGAGCCGCTGGAACTGCGCGGCATCGCCGGGCGTGGTGATGACAAGAATGTCGCGAATTCCCGCCAGCATCAGCGTGCACAGAGGATAATAGATCATCGGCTTGTCGAACACCGGAACCAGCTGCTTACTGATTCCGAGCGTGATGGGATGAAGCCTTGAACCCGTTCCACCTGCAAGAACAATTCCTCGCAAACCTGCCGTCCTCACCTGTGCCCAGTATTGCCGCTGGCGGTTACTCTAGGGCCATGCAGAGAATCCTTGTCACCGGCGGGGCCGGATTCATCGGATGCAACTTTGTCCACTACATCATGGAGCACACCGGGCTTCATGTCACGGTATTGGACAAACTGACGTATGCCGGGAACATCGAATCTCTCTCCGGGCTGCCGCCGGAGCGCTTCACTTTCGTCAAGGGAGACATTTGCGATGCAGTGTTGGTTGACAAGCTGACGGAATCCGTTGAAGCGGTGGTGCATTTCGCAGCAGAGTCCCATAACGACAATTCGCTGCAGGATCCCCGACCCTTTCTTGATACAAATCTTGCGGGAACGTTCACCATGATCGAAGCCGCACGAACGCACGGCACGCGATTCCATCACATTTCCACCGATGAGGTCTATGGCGACTTGGCGCTGGACGATCCCCACCGCTTTACGGAGAATTCCGTGTACCGGCCGACGAGTCCCTATTCGGCAACGAAAGCCGGCTCGGATATGTTGGTGCGCGCGTGGGTGCGCTCATTCGGCCTCAAAGCAACCATTAGCAATTGCTCCAACAATTACGGCCCGTACCAGCACGTGGAGAAATTCATACCGCGGCAGATAACCAACATCCTGGACGGGAACCGGCCACATCTTTACGGCAGCGGGCGGAATATTCGTGACTGGATCCACGTGGAAGACCATTCCTCCGCAGTCTTGGCAATTTTGGAGGGCGGACGCGTGGGCGAAACCTATTTGATAGGCGCAGACGGCGAAAGGTCCAACCGGGAGGTGGTTGAGATGCTGCTCTCCCTCGCAGGACGGCCGCGCGAAGCATATGACCTGGTCACGGACAGGCCAGGTCATGATCTGCGGTACGCCATCGATTCGGGCAAACTTCGGCGTGAGCTCGGTTGGGCGCCCCGCTATTCGGACTTCGACGCCGGACTGGCTGACACCGTCCAGTGGTACAAGGACAACGAACAGTGGTGGAGACCGCAGAAAGCGGCCACGGAATCCAAGTACGCAGGTCAAGGGCACTAAGGCGTGGAACAGGGACGCCAGCTACGTTCACGGGCCACGCCCATCCCCGGACTGCTGCTGTTTGAGCTTCCTGTTCATGGGGATGGCAGAGGATGGTTCAAAGAGAACTGGCACCGGGGCAAGATGCTTGATGCCGGGTTGCCGGACTTTGGCCCGGTGCAGAACAACATCTCCTTCAACGCAGTTCGTGGAACGGTTCGCGGTATCCATGCGGAGCCTTGGGACAAGTTCGTTTCACTGGCCTCCGGACGGATCTTCGGCGCGTGGGTGGACTTGCGGGAGGGGCCAACGTTCGGGAGGCTGTTCACCGCAGAACTGACCCCCGGCGAGGCCATCTACGTCCCCCGCGGCGTGGGCAACGCATTCCAGACCCTGGAGGACGACACCGCCTACACGTACCTGGTCAACGACCATTGGAGCACGGAGGCACAGAAGGACTACACGTTCCTTAACCTCGCCGACGAGGATGTGGCAGTTCCCTGGCCGATCCCCTTGGATCATTGCGTAATCTCCGCGCCGGACCAGAAGCACCCACGGCTGGCAAACGTCGTGCCAGTGCCCAGGCGGCGCACTCTGGTCCTTGGAGCGGACGGCCAGTTGGGCACTGGCCTTCGGAGTGCCTTCGCGGGTGACTCCACAGTGGAGTTCGCGGGCCGCGCGCGGTTCGACATCACCTCCGAGGACTCCTATCGGGCTGTGAACTGGCGCGAATATTCCGCCATCATCAACGCCGCCGCGTTCACCGCGGTAGATGTCGCCGAAACACCGGAAGGCCGGGCTGCTGCCTGGAGCATCAACGCCGCCGCCGTTTCCCGCTTGGCGCGTACCGCCGTCGAGCATTCACTAACTCTTGTCCACATCTCCAGTGACTACGTTTTCGACGGCACAGCAGAGGTTCACCTCGAGGATGAGCTTCCAGCTCCCCTGGGGGTCTACGGCCAAAGCAAGGCTGCCGGCGACCTCGCGGCGGGCATCGCGCCAAGGCATTACATCGTCAGGACTAGTTGGGTAGTGGGCAGCGGCAGGAACTTTGTTCGAACCATGGCGTCGTTGGCCGCGAAGGGTGCCTCGCCAACGGTGGTGAATGACCAATGGGGGCGATTGAGTTTCGCGTCCGACATCGCAGCGGGCATTCGTCACCTGCTCCTCAACAAAGCCCCGTACGGGACGTACAACCTCAGCAACGGTGGCAACCCCCAGACCTGGTTTGAGCTGGCCCGCGATGTCTACCGCCTTGTGGGCGCCGATCCGAATCTGGTGCGTCCGATCGGCACCGCCGACTACGCAGGACCCCACACTGCTCCAAGGCCGCGCAGCAGCGTCCTGGATTTGTCCGGTATCCGCGCGACCGGATTCGATCCACCCCCGGCAGCACAGCGTCTGGCCGAGTACATCAAAGGCCTGGAACTCTAGCGGAGTCCTGCGAAACGTCCTAAAGTAGCCGTACGGCAGCCTCTTGCAGGAGGCCGGGAGACAACTCAAATAAACATGTTGACACGGCGGCACTGGTCCGCCACCGACGATCCAGGCAGTGCAGCAGCCTCGGATCGTCGGCCACATGGTGATGCCTTGAGTTGGAGCCGAGAATGCTGCTACCGAAAATCATGCCCGTGGGAGATCTCCTCCACAGGGCAGTCCCCCACTTTTACCCGCGTCGCGGCGTCCCCGCCGGCGTACCCCAGGGCGAGGACCACCACAGTGTGGCCGCTTCCGCAGAGACGGTGGCTAAGGCTCCTTGGGTGAATCTGGGCGGGGTCCCGGTCAAGCTCATGGAGGCTGAGGGCGCGCTTCGGGAAATTTTGGATCGCGCCGGCTCCCCCGATGCTCCCCCTCTGGGCGTCTGCTCCGCAAACCTGGACCATATCCGACACTTCGGAACCGGAAGCCGCTGGATAGGCACTTTGGACCCGCCCGCACCTGTTGAATGGTTAACCCTGATTGACGGCGCCCCCCTGGCCACCCAGGCTCGGCGCCTGACGTCAAAGACATGGCCCCGGCTTGCCGGCAGCGACCTCATTCACCCCTTCCTGGCAGGAGCAGCGGCACGCGGCTTGCGCCTGGGTTTCCTGGGAGGTTCGGAAGAGACCCAAAAACTGATCGCAAGCAAGTTCGCAACCGAGCGGCCTGAGCTGAAGGTAGTTGGTTGGTGGGCTCCCGCCAGGTCCACGCTGGGAGACGCAGCAGCCTCCCGCAGGCTCGCCCGGGAGATACGGGCGGCATCGCCCGATGTCCTGATTGTTTGCTTGGGAAAACCCCGACAGGAACTGTGGATAGCCGAGTACGGTCGCCTGACCGGCGCCAAGGTCCTGCTGGCATTCGGTGCCGTGGTCGATTTCCTGGCGGGGAACGTCCGGCGGGCTCCCTCCTGGGCCAGTTCGCACAGCCTTGAGTGGGCATGGCGCCTGATGCTGGAGCCACGCCGCTTGGCACGCCGCTATTTGGTGGAGGGGCCGGAGGCATACGTGAAGTTGCGGACCGCCAGCAGTTCCGACGTCGAGCCAAGAAAGCTGCTTTCCAGCGCCGCATACGCTGTCCCGGAACCCGTGCCCAGCCGGGCTCCGGGATCGTTCGTCCCGGCCACCGAAGCGGCCGACGTCGCCGTCGTGGTTGTCACCTACAACAACGCTGACGACGTCGGGCCGCTGGTGGCGAGCCTGCGCAAGGAAGCAGCCGATGTTTCCATCAAAGTGGTAGTGGCGGACAACTCCCCGGATGAGAGCACGCTGCGTGAGCTCGCACACCACCCCGACATCACAGCAGTGCGAACGGGCGGAAACCTCGGCTATGCGGGCGGAATCAACGCTGCGTTCTCTGTTGCAGGGGAAGCAGGAAGCTACCTCATCCTGAACCCGGACCTCCGCGTGGAACCAGGCGCGGTGGCCGCCATGCTCCAGCGGATGGATGAGCAGGGAGCCGGCATGGTGGTACCGGTCCTGTTGGACGATGACGGAAGCATCTACCCGTCGCTACGCCGTGAACCGGGCGTTCTGCGAGCGCTGGGTGATGCTGCTTTGGGTAGCCATGCGAAGGGCAGGCCGGGTTGGTTGTCGGAGATGGACTTTGACACTGAGAGCTATTTGCACGGGCACCGGGTTGATTGGGCCACGGGTGCGGCTCTGCTGATTAGCTCTGCGGCGTCGGAGGCGGTGGGTGCTTGGGATGAGCAGTTCTTTTTGTATTCGGAGGAGACGGACTATTGCCATCGGGTGAGGTCGGCGGGTTTCTCCATTTGGTTCGAACCCGCTGCCCGGATGTGGCATGAACGTGGTGGTTCGGGGTCATCTCCGCAGTTGACTGCTTTGATGTCGGTCAACAGGGTGCGGTATGCAGAGAAGTATCTTGGACGTGGGCGGGCGTTGGCATTCCGTGGTGCTGTGTTGGCTGCGGAAATTGCGCGGTTGAACAAAGCCGGGCATCGGGATGCTGCATTGGCGGTCCTTATGCAGCGGCGTTGGGAGAGGCTCCCGCACGCGACGCGGACCACGACGGCAGCCACGCCATGACTGTTACCCATCCTTCCGGTGCGGTGATCATCCCGGCGCATAATGAGGCCGGTGTTATCAGCAGGACGCTTGAGGCGTTGAGCGAGGTCATCGCGTGGGGCACAGTTGATGTGGTGGTGGCATGTAACGGGTGTAAGGATGCCACGGAGGCTATCGCGTCGAGGTACGGGGGTGTTCAGGTGCTTCACGTGCCGGAGGCTTCCAAGACTGCGGCGTTGAACGCTGCCGATCAGGCAACGCAGCGATGGCCGCGCGTGTACCTGGATGCCGATATTGAAGTCAGTGCCCCTGCGCTTCATGCAGTTTTTGTTGCTTTGGAGGATGGGACTTTGCTGGCTGCCCGTCCGGCTTTTCGCTATGACACCGAGGGCGCTTCGGTATTGGTGCGCTCGTATTACCGTGCCCGTTCCCGTATACCGGGCAATGCCGAGGCGCTTTGGGGTGCGGGTGCTTATGGGTTGAGTTTCACCGGGCATGAGCGGCTGGGGTCTTTTCCCCCTCTTACTGGTGATGACTACTATGTGGATCGGCTCTTCTCTGCCCATGAGAAGGCGGTGTTGGCTACGGTTCCTGTGGTGGTGCGGACGCCCCGGACGTGCAAGGCGTTGATGTCTGTTCTTAGGCGCACGTATCGGGGCAATGCGGAGCAGGATCTCGTATCCGGCGGTGCCTCCACGGCGAGGACTGTACGGCAGTTGCTTGCCTCCGTCAGGGGGCCGCTGAGCGTTTTTGATGCCGCCGTTTACGTCGTGTTCGCCGGTGCGGGCCGCCGTCGTGCGCTGTTTGGCCCTCAGGCGCTGCCTGGTTGGGAGCGGGACGACACCAGCCGTTAGTCAGAAGCCGCAGCTGCCCCCGCCTTCAATGCTGTAAAGGTGGACGGCGTTGCCGTCGGCGAAAGTGTCGGTGAAGGTTCCGGCCACTATGGGGATGGTGCGGTTTTCGTCGATGACGACGGCGGTGCTGCCGCCGCATTTCAGCGTGAAGGTCGCTGCGCCGCCGGTGTTCTTGTTCGCTCCCGCGAAGATGTAGACGTGGCCGTTGTGGAGTTTGGTGGCGAGGTCTACCGGGCCGGTGACTGTGGTGGCGCCGTCAAGGAAGGGGGCGTTGAGGACGGGTGCGAGGTCTGTGATTTGCTTGTTCACGGAAGTGAGTGTGGGCACTATGTCTTTGCCGCAGTCCCTAATGACGTGTTGGGTGACGCATGGGCCGCCGAAATTGTGGTTGAAATAGATGATTCCCCGGGCGCCGTGGATGAGGCTGCTCCAGACTGCGGCCTTGAGTTCAGGGCCGGTGATTGTTGTGGTGTTGGGGACATCGCCTGAAGGATGGCCATTCTCTACGAACGCCCACACAGGAATTCTGGTGGCGGGGTCCTGCAGATTCCGTAGCCTGTCGATGGTCCAGCCATAGTTGGCAGCTAGTCGGCATTCCTCTCGCGTCAGGTCTCTTGCATAGCCAACAATGGCACCTCCTTCGCCTTTGCCGCAGATGTTGGGATCGGTGAACCAGTAGTTATCCGCGGAGACCACATCCTGGACTCCCCTGATGAATCCGTGGGCTTCCTGGTCGGATTCCCAGAAGGTGACGCCTTTTCCGTAGTTGGAGTAAAGCAAGACGTTCTGTGGTGCGTATGCCCGCCGTTCCTTCTGTATGGTGTACCCGCATGGTGTGCCTTCGGGAAAACACGGTGCGCCGTCCCCTGGGTATCTGCCGGTCCATCGGGCGTCCCCCGGGCCTGCCCACATGTCCACTTCGTCGCTCAAGACGTAGCCCGCGGCAGCAGCGTGCCGAAAAGTTGGCAGCGCATACATGCCGGAGTCTTTGATCAACTGCACGTCGGAGTTCCCTGTCAGTTCAACGTAGGTGTTGATGCCGGCTGCCGAGTCCATGGCTGTGTTGCCTTTGTCCAGGACGCTTTCCAGCCACACCCCCAGAGGAAAGAAGGATGGGTCTGTTGGAAGGCTGTTGGCAAATTTCCCGTAGTAGTCCGGTCCTCCGTCCACGTCGCGCAGTGCCAGGGACGTTCCGGGCGCGGACCCGCTGCCGGGGGAACTTCCGGGAACCGGCAGGGCTGAGGGCGTGGGGGTCCGGCTTGATCCCACGACGGCGATCAGGCTGACGGCCGCGATTGCGAGCGCAGAACCGGCCCAGAGGCCAACTGTTTTGCCCTTCATTGTTTCCCTTTCCGGGAGTTGGTTCAGATCCGTGCTGCCATGATGCGGGCGCTCTTGGAGACGTCGTAGGATTCGCCAAGAGTTATCCGCGCCCGCTGTCCCATGGCTGCAGAGCGCGAGGGGTTGTGGAGGGTGTGCAGTATTGCCGCTGCCAGGGATGCGGGATTACCGGGATCGACCAAGGTGCCGGACTGTCCGGTAGCTATCAGGTCCGGGACGCCCCCGGCTGATGTGGCTACCACGGGAACCTCCATGGCCATGGCCTCCATGATGGCCACACCCAGTGGTTCCTGGTGGCTGGCCAAGGTGAAGATGTGTGCTCTTTGAAGTTCTTCCTTGACCCTGTGCTCCGGAACGGCACCGAGGAGCGTTACCCGCTGTGTGAGATCGAGTTCCTTGATGAGGTTTTCCATGGCTTGCCTGTAGCCCTTTCCTCCGATTTCGTCCTCGCCTGCGATGGTCAACTCGACGTCTATTCCGGTGTCTGTGATCAGACGGACCGCTGTGAGGAGTTCCTCGTGACCTTTGCTGGGGTTGAGCCGGGCACAGCAGAACAGCCGTGCAGGTCCTGCACCGTCCCACGGGACGTAAGGTGCGGTGCGTGTGAAGGCGGCCAGTTCCACCCCCATGGGGGCGACACTGACGTCCGCAGGCATGACGTCCTCAAGTTGCTGCAGGGTTTCACTCAGTAGCCGTTCGGTGATGACGAGGGAGAATTTGGCGTTGAGCCATTTCTGGTGCTGGTTTGGGCCGTAGTCGCTGAGGGGGCCATGGAGCGTCAGGCTGTAGGTGATGCCGGTGATCATATGGGCGAACAGGGCTACCTGGGCGGCGTGGGCGCAGGAATGGACATGTATGTGCTGCCACCCTCTGGTGCGCGCGTGCCGGGCCAGGGCGGCTCCTGCCCAGAGCAGTCCTGCCGTTTGCAGAACGTCGCGGGTCTGAGCCGGGGTCAGTGCGGGCTGCCGGTGGATGCCGGACGCTGCTACCAGCGTGTCAAGGTGGCGGAGTCCGGCCAAGGCCGTCTTGGCTGTGCCGCCGATGCCGGACAGGCCCGGTGGGACCAGGTAATGAATCTTAGGTAGTTGGTCCTGTGCCCAGGGAGGCACGGTCCCGGGCTGCTGTGGACGGCGGGTGGAAACTGGCTCCGGCTGGTGCCCGAGGTCGGTCAGTGCTTTGAGTTCACGCCAGAAGAAGCTGTGCGTCTGACCTGGGAATTCCGGCACCAGGTAACCAAATCTGGTCATTGCTGCATCGTCCCCAACCGTTAGCGGCTGTTGGTTGGTTGAACAGATGGTGTGGTGGTGGTTCTTCTATCTTCGTGGGGTTCAAGTGGGTGGATTGCCACCAGGGGCTCCGAAATCGGCAGAGCCTTGTCGTCGAAGGTTGGGTCCTTACCCGGCAGTACTAGCGTCGGGTTGCTTTCGGAGATCTTACGCAAGCTGCGCTTGCGGGGATCGTTTTTTGATTTACTCTCCCGATTCCTGGTGGTCTCCACCGCGCGCGCCAGCGAGACTGCGCCAAGTGTGAGAACCAGACCGGCAACCACCACGACGATGACGGACCTCAACCTGCTGGAGAACTGTTCTGTGGCTTTCTCTGGTGAAGCTACGACCAGTGCCGTGAACAGGTATCTATCAGAGGCGCCGTTGATCGCTTGGATGGTCCTTAGGTCTTGCTCCAGGCGCACCCCCAGCGCCTTGGCGGTGCTGATTGCCTGGGCCTTGTCATCTGAGATTCCGGAGATGTCGATGAGGAAGGCGTCCGAGGGCCGTTCTACCTTGTAGTCCGTGCTGAGCCCTTGTTCTGCAAGGAAATCGCCCGTAGCAACATCGTTCAGACGGGTCACAGCTACCTGGGCTACGAGGGAAGTGTCGGCAGAGCGCAGGTAGGGGTTGTCAGTGTTGAGCAAGCCCAGGGCAGGATCCTTTTCGATCTGTTCCGCCGTTGGTACCGGTGGGGCGACTATGGCGTAGGTGGTGCGGGCTTCGTATGTTCTGGGGGCGTAGGAAAACATGTAGACCGCCGCCACCGCCGTCAGCAACAGGACGGGGAGTACGAAGATTTTGTAACGCCACAGGGTTTTGATGACGGCTACGGGGTCCATGATCTCTCCTTGGGGAGTAGTTTCTTCGTGTTAAGCGGCGGCCGCGTTCGGCCCTCTGTTGCAGCAGGATCTTTTTGATGTTCGAGCTCCCGCCGCACCATGTTCCACGTTCCTCCGGACAGCCCGACGATGAAGGGATAGGCGAGCGCGAAGACCGGGAATGACATGGAGTCGAACGTCAGGGAGCAGATGGCGGCAACGATTCCGGCAGCGGCGACGGCGCCCGCGAAGCATCGCAATGCGGGAAGGCGGGAAGCACGGGCGGCGAGGAGGGCGGATATGCCTGGGAACGTCAGGTAGGCGATCATGCCCACCAGACCCACCAGACCGATGGTGACTGTTGCGTTCAGATATTGGTTGTCGAGGATGTGTATGGCGTTGGTTGGCATGTAGTTTCCCGGACCTACGCCGAAGAACGGATGTTCATCCACCATTGCCGCCACCCGGGGGTAGTTGTTGGTTCGCGTGGTAATGGACGGGTCGCTTTCTCCCGCTGTCAACGATGCTCCCAGAGTGCCAACCAGGCCAGGGACGCCGAGAAACAAGACGGCTACGATCACGGGGGCCGCAACGAAAGCCCAACGCCTGGCAACCCGGGGCAGGAAAGGCAGGAAAACAGCCATTCCGGCCAGCAGGCCGAGGATCCCTGAGCGCGAGACTGTTGAGGCGATGGCGAAAACCAAGAGTGCTGTGATGGTCCAATGCACCCATTTCCGGCCTTTTTGATCGTACAGGCTCCGCCATATGGACAGCGGAAGAAGCATTGCGCAGACAACAGCCATCTCGATTGAATGGAAGGTGCTCCCCGAGACACGCATCAACGACCCACGTATCTGGAATGTTGTGTTTCCCCCGTTGTTGGTGAACCCGGGCATCGCCATTTGCAGGAACTGCATGGGATCAACACGGAAGAAGAATTGAACAGCCGCCACGAGACAGCAAAATGCCGCACCAGCCAACAGGGCCCGCGTCAAGGCCATGGCTGCGTTCAGCGTCCTCACGGCTTCCGCCGTCACCAGAATGATTCCTGCACTGGCCAGCAGGAGAATCAGCCATCTGTCAGCTGCAGCGCGTGCAGGGCTTTCGCTTCCTCCCGTGTAGCCGGAGTACATGGCCGCATAGGAGGCACATGTTCCCACCCAGAGGATAACCAAGCCCATGCGGCCGGGATGGCGGGTGTCCAGGGGGTTGGTCAGGCCAAAAAGGACAGAGCACAGCCAAACCGCCAAAAGAAGCAACGCAATCATCAGCGGCAACGTCCCTACAGCTCCCAGCGGTTTGAGCACCATATTGGAGGGAAAGAAGAAGATGGCGAAAGCGGCAAATTTAATCAACAACGGCACGTGTGCGCGGGGGGATAGTCCGCTGACGTTGAGATCATCCAGCCCCATGGGCGCCGGCGCGGGCTGGAGATTCATGCGATTCCTGGAGATCCTCATAACAACCCCGGACTTCCGGGCTCGTTGGCGCAGACCAATTCAATAACCCTGGCAAAGTTCTCCCGTGACACTGACCAGTCCAGACGCCCCCGTTGCGCAATGGCCGCCGCACGTGCGGCTATGTTGGGGGCTTCCACTGCTTGTGCAAGAGCCTCGGCCATCCGGCCGGGGGTTGCCGGAGCCCACACGACGTCGGGGTCCCTCATCACCTGTTCCGAGAACGTCGATTCATTGATGACGGGAACATTGCCGGCAGCCATCAACTCTTCGGGGACAAGGGAGATGTTGGTGTAGGAGATCGCAAGTCCGGCGATGGTGCGGTTGTACAGTCTGTTCAATTCGGCAGGGCTTAGATTGCCGTGGTTGTTCACAGGGATGGACCATCCTGTGATCCTGTCCCCGTATACGTGGATCTCCTGCTCCGGGTGCAAGGAGTGGAACTGCTCCAAGGCCAGCTTGGCCAGGAGGTACCCGCGTCGATCCACAGCACGCTTCGCGTAATAGACCACCCCCTGGCGGGGCGCCTGACGTTCTCCGGCGTCCAACAGTCGGTACGTTGCGGTGTCACAGGCGAAGGGCACCGTCGCGGCGGGTTCCTGGCCTATTTCCGCTTTCATGACGGGGGTGATCATTTCTCCGAGGGCGATGTTGGTGAACCCCAGGCGATAACTGTTCTCAGCGAGCCAATACAACGTTCCCCGGGGGTAGAAGTAGGGCTCGTAGTCCTGGATGAAGTAGAAGCCATGCACGTCCGGTCCCCGACGGGTCGCGGCCGCATATGCGGTTGGCCACGAACTTGCGACCACCGCGTCCAAACCTTCGAAACCTTCGGCAACACTTCTGATGCCGGCATCAACGTCCGGCCAGTATTGCCGGATGACGGAGGCGTGACGGGAAACGTCGTCGCTGTTTCGATCGTAGAGATACAGTGTGCAGCGGTGGCCGCGGTCAGCCAGGCCCTGGACCATGCGGAAGAAAGTGGTGTGTCCGCCCGAGCCAGGTCCCGGAGGCGTGCACACCCACCCGACGTCAAGGCTGCCCGTTCTGGGACGTGGCTTGTCCACAGCGCCTCGCCTTGCCGCCTCCATAATGTCTTCAGGACGAAGGGGTAGCACAGGCTCATCCAATGCCAGGTTTTCAAGGGCTTTGGCGGCTGTCCTTTGCAGCACCTTCTTAGTGACCGAACGCCAGCCATGCTCTCTGGCGTGGGTAAGAACGCGGCGGTAAATGCTTCTCACTGGAGATCACCCCGTTCGGACCCGAGCGAGGAGTCAAGGTACGACCGCAGCGCACGCCTGCGCACGTCCAGCGGTATCCCGGCCTTGGCGGAGAGCATCACCACATTCTTGTTTTGGGTTGCCCCGCTGAGGAGGCGTTCGATTTCTGCCTGGCTCAGGGGTACCTCGGCGGTGTGGACAATCCCCAGCATTTCGCTGACGGCCGGGACCGTTCCGCCGGAGACTTCATCTACGTAGAGGCCATACAACATCATTTCGGAAAAATGCAGTTGTGCTCCCACTGCTGTGGGCCAGTCCCTACCCGTGACATTTTGGATGTGCTGAAGCATGTTTCTCACTACAGCGGGCTCCCATAGGCACGGCCAGCAAATGTAGTCCGCCAAGTCGGAGGCCGGTGGGGGCGCAAGGCCAAGGAGCCGGCGTGCCGTTACATGCCAGAGTCTGTGCCCTGGAAGGGTGTGATCAACGGCACCGGGAGCGCGGTACAGAGTCACTCGACCGTCCTTGCGGAATGTATCGAGGGTTGTCTCGCGTATAAGGATGCTGTCGGAGTCCAGAAGCAACGCCCCGTCAACATTAAGCCTCGCAACTACGGCCAGTTTGATGATTTGTTGGACGATCCAGCCGCGGATCGGCGGCCAGGGGCGGGCGGAATTGATCCATACATTGACTCCCGGGAGCCTGGTGAAAGACCGCGGAAGAAATTCCCGGGCACCGTGCACCTCTGTCCTGGGCCCGCCAAGGCCGGCGAAAGCATGGAGGTCATGATCCGGCACGATGATGTGGTGAGTGACGCCGGGCGCAGTCATCTCAAGGACGGATCGGTTCAGGTCCAAGCACAACTCCCGGTCAGGCAAATAGCTCGGGGTAACCACTGCCAGATCGGCACCTGGAACCGGGCCTGGACCCATGATCGGCAGGTTCGGAATCATGACCGACCCTCCATCGCTGGCGTGTTCCCGGGCAGGGGTTGGCCTTTACGGAGCAGGCCACGCACTGTCCGCAGGAGTACTTTGCCCTGCCGGAACGTCAGCAGGGCATAAACGAATCCGCCCAAGCAGCATCCCAACACGAGTGCCATCACAGGGTCCGTGATGCTGAACGTGGCGATCCGGGCCGAGGATCCCGCAACCACGGCCGCCGCAAGAGGGGCAATACTTCCACGCAACAACTCCCCGGCGCGGACGCCCAGCACTGACGCAAGAACCATGACGTACATAGGTATGACAATCAGGCAGGCAACAGCCGCGTGGGCCACGCCGGCGCCGGCAATCCCCCACCACCGGATACTGAAATACAGTGCGGGTGTGAGGGCAACAAGCCACGCCACCTGGACCCAAAAGAGCCATACAGTCCTCCCTGCACCCACGCTCAAGTCGGCAAAGAGTTCCACAAGAATCCGTGCGGCCCCAAAAACGCCGAGGGTCGCCAGCGCGATGCCTGCAGGCGCCCACGCTTGTCCGTAGGCTGTGACCATCAGCGGCTCTGCAAGTGCGATGATCATCGCCGAGATAGGGAACGCGCAATACGAGACCCCCGCAACAAACCGCCCCGCCAATTCCCCAAGGGTGCCCTCGGCGAATAGCCTGCCGAAAGTGGGCACCGCGGTGGCACGGATGACTGCCGTGATCACCGAGCTCGGAAGACCGGCCAAATTGAAGGCCAACAGATAAAGACCCAGGGCGGCCGGGTCCAACATTCGGCCAATGAGGAGGTAATCCATGTTGAGGGTCACAAACACCACCAGGTTGGCCATGGCCAACGGCATGCCCAGGCGCAGGACCTCCTTGGCCACCGCGCGGTCAAAGCCGGGGGCATACCTCCTTGGCGTGATGACCCAATACCCAACCATGGCGAAGAACTGGCCGCCCACCCTGGACCAGGCCAGCGCCATGGCCCCCCACCCATCCAGCGCCATGGGAACAACGAGCGCCAGCACTACCGCCACACTGCCAACGTCAACGACAACCCGCGGCTTCTGCAGGAACTCACGCCACACCATGGTGGACGGAACAGCACCAATACCTTGGAACAGGATGGTCAAAGAGAGTACCTGGATCACTGGAGTCGCCGCGGGGTCGTCAAAAGCTGCAGCCAAAGCAGGAGCCAGGAGCACGGCTCCGGCAGTCATCACTGCGCTGGTCACCAAAGAAATGGAGAAAACAGTTGGTCCGATCCTGTCCGGATCCCCGTTGCCCCTGGCCAACGCCGCTGTAGCACCCAGCTCTGCCATGTTCGTGGCGATGGTTTGCACCACAATAGCCACGGCCAGGGCACCGAAATGCTCGGGCGCAATCATCCGGGCCACGATGATGGTGGTGGCGAATTGGACGATCCTGCCGAGGGCCATGTTGACCCCGCCCCACAGCGTGGCGCTCGCGGACCGGGCGCCCAGAGTGCGGTCCGCACCGCTACCGGTCGTCATGAAATTCCTGTCATGGCCCACAAACGCCAGCGGACGCGCTCAAGCTGGCTCCGGACAAACTCGGCAGCACTCGTTGCCGGCCGTGGCCGACCGCCACGTGAGACACGTGTGATCCTGGCCTGAAGCGCGTTCGCCCTATAGACATTCCCCGGGACATCCTGCAGACACTCAATGAACTTACGCAACTCAATGGCAGTTTCCAGCGAGCCGCCACGGATGACTTCCCTTGCCCCCAAATGCGAGGCTTCCTTGCTGAGCGCACCCTTGGCCCGCCGCAACTGGCGAACCCGCTTTTCTGACGTAATCGGAAAACGGACATCTTCAAGAACCCGGAAGGCCTCAAGCCGATGCTGGAGGTCCACCGCCGCCGCAGCGAACTCCGTTTGGTGCATGTTGTTCCCATGAACCCGGTAGAAAGCCTGCACCGGCCCGTTGACCCGCCCAACATCCCAGGAAGCAGCCGCACGCAACCAATACTCCAAGTCCCCCGAATGTGGCAGCGAGGCACTGTAAGCGCCAACACTCAACACCGTCTCGGTCCGCATTACCACCTCGGGGGACAGAATGAAGTTCCGTCCGCGGGCACACGCAAGTGCGAGCCACCGGCTACCCTCCCACACCGTCCACGTGGTGCGCCCATGCAAGGCAACAGGCGGGGGCTGATCAACGAAGTCCTTCGGCAACCCATAAACCATCCCCACGTTCGGGTTGGCCTCCATCAAAGCCACAGCACGCCCCAGTGCACCGGGAGCGATCACATCATCGGCCGAAAGCAGCGTCACGTAACGGCCCCGGGCCCTGGAAAGTCCGTCGTTGTAAGTGGCAATATGCCCTTGGTTCTGCCCATGATGGACCACCGAAACCCGGGGATCCGCTGCGGCAAGCCCCCACGCGATCGCTGCGCTGCCATCCGTGGACGCGTCATCGACCACGATGACGTCCACTTCCACCATCTCCTGCGACAACGCACTATTGACAGCCTCCGGCAGATACCGCCCGTAGTTGTAGCAGGGAATCACCACCGTCACCGTCGGCCGGTTCACCAGGGGCCTGGGCCGCATCACTTTCATTTCACGCCCTCCAGCTCAGGAGAATTACCCCGCCGAATCACCCGGGCCGGCACACCCGCCCAGGTTTCATCCTCAGGAACATCGGCAAGGACAGCGGCCCCCATGCCGATGGTCGCTTTCGCCCCAATGCTCAGGCGCTCGCGGACACTGGCGTTCATTCCGAGGTATGCCGCCCTGCCGATGTGGACGTTTCCTCCGAGCGAGACGCCGGAGGCCAACGTGGCATAGTCGCCGATCACGTCGTCGTGGGTGAAGGTAACCCCCGGCATGGCAACAACATGGTTGCCGATGGTCACGGACGCCGTCATGCTCACGTGGGCGAGGATGATGCTTCCCCGGCCAATCACGCAGCCCTCGGGAACATGCACCGACGGATCGATCGCCGTGGCATAGCGGTCTTCAGCCAAGCCCAAAGCACGGAGCCTCAGCACGACGCTTTCCCGGCCGCTCCCCGTTCCAATGCAAATCAGCAGCAATGCGTGGGGGTAATTCATGGCCTCACGGATCGGACCGAGCACGTGGGCGCCGTCCACGACGCGGCCCAGCTTGTCCTCGTCGTCGTCCAGGATCCCTACGACGTCGAACGGCCCGCTGCTGCGGACCATGGCAAGCACCTCCCGGGCGAGGCCGCTTGCAGCAATGAGAAGTAGCTCGCTCATGGCTGTCCCGCCGCGCGCAGTACGGAGTCGATGACCCTAACTTGGTCGTGCAGTGCAAGTTCGTGGTAAAGCGGGAGGATCAGGGTGTGGTCGGACAACCATTCAGTGACTCCCAGTTCAGCGGCACCTGTATCGGCGCCTGCATAGGCAGGTTGCCGGTGCGCGGCCATGATCCCGCGACGGGCAGATATCCCGTCCGAGGCCAAATGTGCCATCAGAACCTCGCGTCCGACGGGGAAGGCCGGGCCCACCTCAAGCCAGCACGACTGGAAGTTGCTCATGCCGTACTCCGGATCGCTCACCAGGCGGAGACCTTCCACGCCGGCAAAGGCTTGGGCGTAGGTCGCTGCGAGTTCGCGGCGACGCCGGACAACCGCTTCGAGGCGGCTGAGTTGGACGATTCCGACGGCGGCCTGAAGATCGGTCATGCGGTAGTTGAACCCGATTTCGAGGTACTCCTCCGGGGCGGCGAGGAGGCTGGCGTGCCGGTCGGCGGCGGAAACGCTCATTGCATGTTCACGAAGTCGCCGTGCCCTGTCACCGAAGTCCTGGCGCGCAGTGGTGAGCATGCCGCCCTCTCCGGTGGTGAGGATTTTCCGCGGGTGGAATGACCACGCTGACAGCTCCGCGGTGGAACCCACCGGTTGTCCGCGGTAGAGGGAGCCGATGGCGCACGCCGCGTCCTCCACCACAATGATTCCGAGAGGATCGCAGAGTGCCCGGATGGGTTCCAAGTCAACCGGGACTCCGCCCTGGTCAACGGCTATGACCGCTTTGGTGGCAGGAGTCAGTGCAGCTTTGATGGTCGCAGCGGTGACGCAGCCTGTATGAAGATCGACATCGGCAAAAACCGGCCTGGCGCCGACGTATGCAGCAGCATTGGCGGTAGCAATGAAGGAGAAGGACGGCACCACGACGTCGTCACCGGCTCCTACGCCGGCAACAACAAGGGCCAGGTGCAGTGCGGAGGTACAACTCGAGGTTGCGATGGCGAATCCGGCATGCTGGCCAGCTGCAAAAGCGTCCTCGAATTCCCGCACCTTGGGGCCTTGGGCTACCCAGCCGGAGGCGACAACTTCAGCAAGCGCCTGCGCCTCTGCCTCGCCCAACCATGGCTTCATGACATCAATACGGCCCAGCTGGGTTTCGGAGATAGTCATCGCACACCCACTGCCGGAGCCGTGGGGCGGGCTACCGCGCGGCCTGCGGCGATCTCTTCCCGCAGCGGACGCCACCAGGAGACCAGCGAGCGCAGACCGTCTTCCAACGCTACGGCGGCCTCGAAGCCCAGGTCTTCGCGTGCTGCCGTGACGTCTGCGAGGCGTCTGGCAACTCCGTTGACAGTCCGTTCCGGGCCGTGTTCCACATCAAGGGGTGAGTCCATGACTTTGAGCAGCGTTTGAGCCAGTTCCGCCAGGCTGGTTTCGGTACCGCTGGCTACGTTGTAGACGCCCTCACGTACGTTGCAGACGGCAGCAAGGACATTGGCCCTGGCAACGTCCTCGGTATGGATGAAGTCCATGGTTTGGTCTCCGCTGCCGAAAATCATAGGGGGCAGGCCATCGACTATTCGCTCCATCCAGCGGACGAGTACCTCGGTGTAGAGGCCGTGGACGTCCATGCGGGGCCCGTAGACGTTGAAGTACCTCAGGAGGACGTAGTTCAGGCCTGACATGGCGCGGAAACTCCTGGCCATTCCTTCGTTGAAGGACTTTGCCGCGCCGTAGAAGGTGTCGTTGTTGTGATGATGGTGGGATTCCTTGGTGGGAAATGCCTCGGCCATGCCGTAAACGGAGGCACTTGATGCTGAGATGAGTTTGTCCACTTTGTGTGTTGCAGCAGCCTCGTAGACGTTGAAGGTCCCGTCTACCAGGACCTCCAGGGCAAGCCGTGGTTCTTCCGCGCATTGGGTGATGCGGATGGCCGCTTGATGGAAGAGGAGGTCCTTGCCCCGGGTGAGATCGTGGACGAGGTCGCGGTCGCGCAGGTCTCCTTCGATCAGCTGCACCCTGCCAGTGGCGAGGGCATCGCCGAGGTTTGCACGGCGGCCGCGGACGAGGTTGTCGAGCACGTCGACGTGCGCCGCGCCGGCGTCGAGCAGTTGGTCAACCAGCGTCGATCCGATGGTCCCGGCGCCTCCGGTAACCAGCACGTGTGCTCCTGGAAGCTCTTTCACCGTACAACCTGGAGGGAGACTTCATTCCCGGCGACAATGGTTGATTGTCCGTCAGTGCTCAAGCTTCGGGTGACGGCTTCGAGCACAGACAGGACGCGGAGCCCGGATTCACCGCTGGTCCGTGGTGTTGTCCGGTTGCGGATGGAGGAGGCAAGTTCGCTTACTACTTGGCCCAGGGGTTCCCGTTCCTGCAGGGCCGGGGACCATGTGTCCCCCAGCCGGTAGGAAATGGCTGAGGTTCGTTTGTCTGCGGCAGACCTGGGTTGGTGCTCCAGGCTGACCCCGCGGTCGTAGACGCTGAGGCGCTGTTGGGGGTTGAGGTCGTCCCACACCAGGGTCCTCTTTGACCCTCCGATGACCATTTGCCGGATTTTGGTGGGACTGAGCCAGTTCACGTGGATATGGACCATGGCGTCGTTGGGCAGACCGAAGGTCAGGTGTCCAACGCAGTCCCTGCCGGTTCCCAGCGGATCCGCGCCGTGGGCGGAAATCTCCGTGGGATGCAGCCCGCCGGGCAGGACGAAGTCCAGGATGGACAGGTCATGCGGTGCCAGGTCCCAGAAAACGTTGACATCCGGTTGGACGAGGCCGAGGTTGATGCGGACGGAGTCGACATACAGGATGTCGCCCAAGGCGCCACTGGCCACCAGCTCCTGAATCTTGAGGACCGCTGGAGTGAAGCAGTAGGTGTGGTCTGCCATGAGGACCAATCCCCGCGCCTTTGCCTCTTCCACCATTTCCAGGCCCTTGGTGCGGCTGTCGGCAAGTGGCTTCTCCACCAGGACGTGTTTGCCTGCGCGCAGGGCTGTCATCACCACTCCATGATGGGTATGCGCGGGAGTCGCTACGGCTACGGCATCCAGATTGTAGGTATCCAACAGCTCGTCCAGGGATTCGACGACGGCCACCCCGCCCACCGTCTCCGCGAGCTTGAGGCCCCGCTCGACGTCGAGGTCGCAGATGGCAACGAGATCCCAGTCCGGGCTGGCTTTAAGGTTCCGGGCAAGATTGGGGCCCCAGTACCCTGCCCCGACCACAGCGATGCGGAGCCTGGGCAACAGCCCGTGGCCGTTCAATTGTCCTGATGGAATGGTTCGTATGGTCATTTCCCACTCTGCTTCTGTGTTGACAGCGCGATTCGTTTGGTGTTGGTCAGCTCTTGGCTAGTAGGCTCCGGTCGGTTGGATCATTGCCCTGAAAGTCCGCCACATGATCATCAGGTCTCCCGCTATGGACCAGTTCTCCACGTAGTAGAGGTCCAGTCGAACGGCCTCGTCCCATGGAAGGTCGGATCGCCCGTTGATCTGCCACAGGCCCGTGATGCCGGGTTTGATGAGGAGCCGGCGGTGTGTATGACGTTCATAGCCGCTCACCTCCTTGGCCAGCGGCGGCCGGGGCCCCACCAGGCTCATATTGCCCACCAGGACATTCCAGAACTGTGGCAGTTCATCCAGGGAATACTTACGCATCCAACGCCCGCACCGGGTGATACGCGGATCCCCGCGGATCTTGAACAGGACGCCCGCGCCCTCGTCCTGGGTATTGAGCTCCTCCAAGCGGGATTCGGCGTCCACCACCATGGACCGGAACTTGAGCATGTGGAAGGTGCTGCCACGCCGGCCAACCCGCTCCTGGCGAAAAAGGACGGGCCCGGGGCTGTCGTGGTTAACTATGGCGGCCAGGAGCAGCAGGACCGGTAACAGGACCAGCAATGCCGACGCCGAAACCGTAATGTCCATCAACCTCTTCAGAGTGTGCTTCCCCCCGGAGTAGTGCGGGATGTCCACGTGCATCAGTGGAAGTCCCTCCACAGGCCGCCAGTGGATGCGGGGGCCGGCTACGTTGGTCAGGGCGGCCGCGAGGACAAGTTCTGCCGCGTTTTCCTCCAGCCGCCATCCGAGCTCCTGAATGAATTGGTTTCCCCCGGGCACGGGGCCAGCCACAATGACCGCGTTGGCACCTGTCTGCCGGACGGTGTCGGCAATACCGTAGATCGATGACAGGACGGGGACGCGACGTTCGTCAACCTTCAGGACCGCACCGCGACGGGCGCCCGGGAGGCATGCTCCGAGGATGTCGTAGGCGGTGCCGGACTTTCGGTTGATCTGTTTGATGACGTACCGGACATCCTGGGGTTCGCCAACAACGATTGCACGGGAAAGGCAGCGTCCACGGGACTTCTCGTGACTCAGCCATCGGCGGAAACTCCACCTGCTGCCGGTGAGCGCCACCAGGCCAAGCGGCAAGGAAACGATGACAAATGAACTCACGGCATCAATACGGAAAACCACGGCCACAATGCCCAGGAAACCAAAGACGCGGAAACTGGCTGACAGAACGCGCTTGTATTCCTCCGGCCCAACGCCAAGGACCTTAGGATCGCGGGTGCGGTAGACCTCCAGCGAACCCAACCAAAGGAGTCCAAGTATCAGCCCCAACACCAGGTGCCGTGAGTAGCCAGGGCTTTGGGCGGAAAGGGACAGGCCATCGGTGTTGAGAACAAAGCCGGCGAAGACCGCAGCAGCGACCAACGCGGTGTCTGTCATGCGGAGACTGTTGGTAAGCGAGTGCGCCCAATCGTCACCGCCCCGGGCGGTGGACTTATCTTTCGGCGCTCTGCGGGTGACTGGCGGCACGAAATCCAGGGTGACCTCGGACCTTGGTGCCGCCAGTCCCGCCTTTTCAGCCCGTTGTGCAGCAACGGACTTGTCAATCCAGGGAGACGCCGGCGGATTGACGTCGACGATGGCAGTTTTTGCTGGAAAGACTGAATGCGCTGAGGCACGGTCCGCACCTTGGGGTGCCGCTACCTTGCCCGTACGCAAGACTGGAACTTTCACCATGTCAGCCTTCTTCGCAGACCTGCCATTGCCTACATATCAGTGAAGCGGCGGCTCTGTGGTGACGCACCAGTAGTCGGTACTCAAGTTTGCGCAGTATTACCCATCACGCCTACGTGCGAGTACCTATCCGGGGAGGACGGGACTACGTGTTTTTGGTGTCATTCCCTGTGGCGCGAACGGCAGAAATCCAGGCGGGAGTGGGATCTTTTGACGCCGGGAGGGGCATAAAAAAACCGGCCACCCAAGGTGGCCGGTTCATGAGGGTGTTCAGTCCTCCACGATTTCCAAATCTTCGTCCAGGACATCGTCGTCTTCTTCATCCTCGTCATCGAAGACCTGCAGCGGAGTAACCTCGGAGTAGGCCTCGTACAGCGCATCTTCATAGACCTCAAAGGCATCAGCGACGGCGAAAAAGGCCGACTCAACGTTGGGGTCACCTTCACCTCTCCGAGCCGATGCGGCGGCCAGATGTTCTTCCAGGGCGGCGGTCAGTGATTGAAGCGCGACACGCGGATCGATGCTCATGACTTCACGTTAGCCGGAAAAAGACGAAAATGGAGAGGGATGAGAGAACAATTTCCAGGCAGCTCCGTAGAGCGCCAACGAGACTATGCACGTCAGTACGAATACCTCGTTCTGACGGTGGGGCCTGACGATTCGTTGCCGGACGCCCGGCGCCGGCTGGCCGAACATTCCGAATACGGCAAGTGGGAACTCGAACGCAGCGTGCTTTACCTGGGAGGCGGGCGGCGCTTCTGGCTTCGCCGGAAGGTCTACTCCGTGCAGCGAACCGTCTGAACCCTGCGACACCACCGGCCGGGTTGATGCAGCTAGTCCTCCAGCGGCCCCAACCATGCATTTGCCACAGTGTTATGGGCGGATTCGTCGTTGGAAGGATGGAAGATTCCCGCCAGGACATCCCTGTAAAGGCGCTCCATCTCGGAACCGCGGAAGTAGCTTGATCCTCCTGTCACCCGAATGGCCAAATCCACCACGTGGCGTGCGTTTTCCGTTGCCCGGGACTTGAGTCCCACAAGTTTGGGGAACCACTGGGCTCCGTGGTCCACCAGGTTGTCCACATCCCTGGCCAGGGACGAGATTTGCGGGGAAATGCCGTCCATCGCCAAGGCGGCATCGGCCACCTTCCAACGGATATCGGGATCCTGGGCGTAGCTCCGGCCACCGTGCTTCGCCGAAACCCTGCGCTTGACGTTCGCTACCCCAAGGGTGAACGCACGCTCGGCAACACCGGTATACACAGCGGCGAGCAACGTCTCAAAGCACGCGAAAATCGCGAAGAACAGCAGGTCCTTACCGGGACCCACCGGCAGTTTGCGGAAGATCCGCTCCGGCGGAACAACAGCACCGTGCAGGAGGGTGGTGTTGGACGCGCTGGCACGCATTCCCAGGGTGTCCCAGTCGCTCAGTGTTTCGTGGCCCGGCTCATCTCGCCTGAGAAAGCCGAAGACCAGCTCCCCTGCACCGTCCCGGGCGTCGGCATCCTTGCCGAAGGTTCCCAGCCGGGTCCAGCCACGGGAGAGGCTGGTAAAGATCTTCCTGCCCGTGAACCGGTAACTTCCGTCCGGCAGCGGCTCGGCAACCGTGCCGGAATCGAACAGCATGGAGTCGTTGCCGGCCTCGGAAATGCCGAACGCAAAAATCTCACCCTGCCCCGCCTCCTTCAACACGAAATCCAATGACGTGTCCCCGCGCGCGGTCATGACCTGCGCGACTCCGGTCCAGACCAGGTGCATATTGACGGCCAATGCCGTTGCGGGCGCGGCCGTGGCGAGACGCTGCTGCAACGCAGCCACCGCTTCGAGCCCGAGCCCAAAACCGCCGTCGGCCTCTGGCACGAACAGCTTGAGGTAACCGGCAGCGGCCAGTTCATCAAGGTCTTCGTGGAAGAACTGGTTGTTGTCGTCGTAGCCTGCCGCGCGGCCACGGAGCCGTTCAAGCAGTTCGTCGGGAAGGATTTCTTCGGGACTCACGGCGGGGACCTCCTCGTTAGTAGTTGCTTAGCAGGGTGTTCAGGACCCGTGCGCCGAACTGGAGGGACTCGGCCGGCACGCGCTCGTCAACCCCGTGGAACATTCCCGTAAAGTCGAGCTCGTCGGGCAGCATCAGCGGGGCGAAACCATAACCGGTGATACCAATCTTGCTCAACGACTTATTGTCGGTGCCCCCTGAGAGTGTGTAGGGAAGGACTTTCGCGCCCGGATCTTCAGTGTGCAGGGCATCGATCATGGAATCCACCAGGTTCCCTGCAAAGGGCACTTCCAAGGAAACATCCTTGTTGACATAGCTGATGTCGATGCCGTCGCCGGCGAGTTCCTTGATGGTCTCGAACACCAACTCCTGCTGGCCCGGCAGCGTGCGGCAGTCAACGAACGCCTCGGCTGACTCCGGGATGACGTTGTGCTTGTAACCGGAGCGCAGGTACGTGGGATTGGAAGTGTTCTGAAGGGTGGCGCCGACGAAGCGAGCTACAGTACCAAGCTCCTTGAGGAGGATGTCCGGGTTGTCGGCGTCGAACTCGACGCCGGTCAGTTCAGTCACGCCGTCCAGGAACTGTCGAGTGGTGGGTGTCAGTTCCACGGGCCACTTGTATTCCCCGATCCGGGTGACGGCCCCTGCCAACCGGGTGACAGCATTGTCAGTATTGATTTGAGAGCCGTGGCCCGCCCTGCCATGCGCAACCAAACGCAACCATGACAATCCCTTCTCAGCGGTCTGCAGCAGGTAAGTCCGCTGGCCACCGATCGTGGCGGAGAATCCACCCACTTCCGAGATCGCCTCGGTGGCCCCGTCGAAAAGTTCACGTCGGTGTTCGACGGCGTAGCGTGCCCCGTAGGTGCCGCCGGCCTCTTCGTCGGCGAAGAAAGCAAAAATGATGTCGCGCTTTGGCTTGCGGCCCGTCCGGGCGAAGTTGCGCATGACTGAAAGGATCATGGCATCCATGTCCTTCATGTCTACGGCGCCGCGCCCCCAGATCAGTCCGTCCTTCAGTTCGCCGCTGAAGGGGTCAACGCTCCATTGATCCTTGAGGGCGGGAACGACGTCCAAGTGACCGTGAACTACCAGCGCGTCGGCTGAAGGATCCTCCCCGGCCATGCGGGTTATCACGTTCGCGCGGCCCGGGGCCGACTCGAAAATCTCGGCTTCGAGGCCGACTTCGGTGATCAGGCCGGCCGTGTACTCTGCTGCTGCCCGCTCACCCGGGCCGGTTTCGTCGCCGAAGTTGGAGGAGTCAATCCTGATGAGTTCCTGGCAGATCCGGACAACTTCATCTTCAGGGCGGATGACAGACATGGAAACTCTCCTTGCGTGGCTGGGCTGCAGGTTCCGGCGACGCACGCTGCGGTCTTCGCGGCATCTGGCGTCCCTTGTTCCATCAGCCTACCCATCAGCGGTTGCCGGCGTCCGGAATATTCGCCGTGGCAAAGGCCTGAGATGATGACACCCGTGCCCGGACCAGGGCCGATTTTTCAGCGACCTGAAACCGTGTTAGAGTTTTTCTCGCTGCTTCGGAGGAAAGTAAAGCACCGGAAGGTGCCCAACAAACCATCTGAACACCACCTGCGCGGGTGGCGGAATGGCAGACGCGCTAGCTTGAGGTGCTAGTCCTCGAAAGGGGGTGGGGGTTCAAGTCCCCCTCCGCGCACCATCGCAAGGCCTGGAATCTATGGATTCCGGGCCTTGTTTTGTTTGTATGAAGACAACCATGCGAGACAATGCGAGTTTCATCACAACTGTTTCTTTAGTTGTCATTAATGAACAGTTTCTTTAGTTGCCGTTAACGAACAATGGCGGCGGGCACCTGGTGGTGGCCGCCGCCGTTGTTGCTGGTGGATCATGGCAAGGCAGTAACGCTTCCGGTGAAGTGCCGCCTGCCGCTGCGGGGATTCCACGCCACGTAGTCCGAGCGTTCCCAATGCCCCGAATCCGCCTGCAGCGTGGTGATGTCCAAGGCAACCCGCGCTGGAAGGAAGACCGGGGCTTCGAATGAGACATTCCAGGCAAATGAGTCCGCCTTGACGGCTCCGACGTCGGCCAGCGCGCGGGAGGCCAGGTACATGCCGTGGGCAATGGATCCCCGCAACCCCAAAGCCTTCGCCGAAAGCACACTTAAGTGGATCGGATTGAAGTCGCCGGAAACCGCGGCGTAGCTTCGGCCGGTGTCCAGGTTAAGTTGCCACAGAGCGGTGGGATGCGGAGGGACAAAATCGCTGGCATCCAAGGCACCGTTCGGACTGCCCGCTTTGTCGATACCCGGCAGGAAGACACCCTTGGCCAAATAGGTTGAAACGCCCCGCCACAGCAAATCATCGCTGGAACCCGCACGGACTTCGGAAACTACGTCCAGCTGGGTTCCTGCTCTATGCCCGGCAAGATTCTGCGCCCAGGATCGGATGTCCAGTTCCTGGGCGAACTGAATGGGAGCCAGCTGTTCAATGCGGTTTTTCAGGTGGATCATGCCAAGAAGCGGCAGCGGAAAATCCTCGCGGTTCATGACGCTCATGGACACAGGAAATGCCAAAGCATGCACGTAGCCGGCGGGGAGGGTATCACTGGCTGTCTCCCCCAGCAGATGTTGGTAGGCGGTGAGGTTCTCGACGTCGGCCCGCACTCCCCTGACCTCGTGGCTGACAGCTGGAAGCCGCTTCTTGCCGGTGGAGGATCCAAGGACCCGACGGCGGGCTGCCGCGGCCGCTGCATTGACGTACAGCTTGGACAAGGACGGCAGTTCGCCCAGGACAACTGGCTGCGGATGGTTCATGCTCCCACCAGTTGCTGCCCGCATACGCGCAGTACTTCTCCGGAGATTCCGCCGGCAGCGTCGCTTGCCAGGAAGGCGATGGCCTCGGCCACATCCTGGGGCTGGCCCCCCTGCTTGAGGGAGTTGAGCCTGCGGGCGGCCTCACGGATCGCGAAGGGCATTTTTGCCGTCATCTCGGTTTCAATGAAACCAGGAGCTACGGCGTTGATTGTCCCGCCGAAAGGTTCCATCAGGGCCGCTGTGGACCTGACCATCCCTATGACGCCACCCTTGGACGCGCCGTAGTTGGTCTGCCCCCTATTTCCAGCGATGCCGCTGGTGGAAGCAACCGAGACGATGCGCGGTGATTCCTTGAAATGCTCCGATGCCAGAAGGGCTTCGTTAATCCTCAGTTGGGCGGCGATGTTGACCGCGATGACTGACTGCCAGCGGCCCTCGTCCATGTTGGCCAGCAGCCTGTCACGGGTGATTCCTGCGTTGTGGACCACGATGTCGAGCCGGCCATGGCGTTCCACCGCGTGTTCGATGATCCGGTGTCCTGCGTCATCCCGGCTGATATCAAGCTGCAGGGCGGTCCCGCGTACTTCGTTGGCTACTGCTGCCAGATGATCCCCGGCTGCCGGGATGTCCACAGCTACCACCTTGGCTCCGTCGCGGTGCAGGGTTCTGGCGATTGCTGCACCAATGCCGCGGGCCGCGCCTGTAACAACTGCTACTTTGCCGGCGAGTGGCTTGTAGGCGTCGTTCGGCAAGCTGCCGGACGTTGAGCGGACGGTGATGAACTGTCCGTCCACGTAGGCGGATCGGCCTGAGAGGAAGAACCTTAGCGCCCCCAGTGCTGAGGGACTGGTTGTTGCCAGATGCTCGTCCAAGTGCTCGTCCAGGAGAATGCCGTTGGCTGTGGCGCCCGCCCGCAGTTCCTTGGCAAGGGAGCGCAACATCCCATCAATGCCCTGCCGCGCAGCAGCCGATCCCGGGTTACGGGCTGACTGCGATGTCCGGGAGATAGTGATGACACGACCGTTGGGCGATAGGTCCCGCAAGGAAGCGGCCGCGGTCAGTACTGGTTTGCCCAGGTCCTCGGGGTGCTGGACGGCATCAAGGACCAGGATGATAGCCCCCAGCTTTTCCTTAGGCAACGCGTTGCGCCTGACGTCCAAACCCCATCCAAGCATTGTGGTGGCAAGGTCATCTGCGCCGGCGCTGTCGCCGCTTACCAGGACCGGACCGGTAACGAGGGGTGCGCCGGGTTCGTGGCGTCGAAGAACCACCGGTTGAGGCAGACCGAGCTTCTTGGCCACGTCCTTCCCTAGTCCCTGACTTACAAGCTGTGTGTACTTATCAGTCATCGCGCTCCCCCTTAAGCTGCTTCCAGAATCGCAACGACACCCTGACCGCCGGCGGCGCACACGGAAATGAGGCCACGGGCAGGGCGGCCGTCTACGCTGCCCTTCTCATGCAGCATTTTTGCAAGGGAAGCTACGATCCTGCCACCTGTAGCGGCAAACGGATGGCCCGCAGCTAGCGAGGATCCGTTGACGTTGAGCTTGGCACGGTCCACCTTTCCCAGTGCGCCATCCAGGCCCAAACGCGTCCTGCCAAAATCTTCGTCCTCCCACGCGGCAAGGGTGCTGAGCACCGTCCCGGCGAAGGCTTCATGGATTTCGAAGAAGTCGATGTCCTCGAAGGTAAGGCCGTGGCGGGCCAGGAGGCGTGGCACAGCGAAGACCGGCGCCATGAGGAGGCCGTCCTTGCCATGGACGAAGTCCACGGCGGCCGCCTCGCCGTCCAGGACCGTAGCGAGCTTGGGCAGGCCGTGGGCGTCCGCCCATTCCCCCGTTGCCAGGAGGACCGTTGATGCGCCGTCTGTCAGGGGTGTGGAGTTGCCAGCGGTCATAGTGGCCTCGGAGCCGAGCGTCTTACCAAAGACGGGCTTCAGGGTGGAGAGCTTCTCCAAGGTGGTGTCCGCGCGCAGGTTTGAATCCCGGTTCAGGCCGCGGTACGGGGTGATGAGGTCATCAAAGAAGCCCCGCTCGTACGCGGCCGCCAGATTGCGGTGGCTGTTGTAAGCAAGCTCGTCCTGGGCTTCCCTGGTAATTTTCCATTGTGCGGTTGTGAGGGCCTGGTGCTCACCCATGGACAATCCCGTGCGGGGCTCTCCGGTGTTGGGCGCGTCCGGGGCCAGATCCTTGGGCCGGATCCGGCCGATGATCTTTAGTTTCTGCACCGTGGTCTTTGCCCGGTTCAGATCCAACAGGATTTCACGCAATCCTTCACTGACAGCAATCGGGGCATCGGATGCCGAGTCCACCCCACCGGCGATACCTGAATCAATCTGTCCCAACTTGATCTTGTTGGACAGTCCCAGGACTGTCTCCAAACCTGTGGCACAGGCTTGTTGGAGGTCGTATGCGGGGGTTTCCGGAGACAAAGCAGAGCCGAGCACAGCTTCCCGGGTGAGGTTGAAGTCCCTTGAGTGTTTGAGGACCGCCCCGGCTGCTACCTCACCGATGCGTTCGTCCTGGAGCCCGAACCTGGCAATGAGTCCTTCCAAGGCCGCGGTCAGCATGTCTTGATTGGAGGATTTTACGTAGGCGCCGCCGGTGCGGGCGAACGGGATGCGATTGCCGCCCACGATGACCGCCGAACGCGATGCTTGTGGGGTGGTAGCCGGTTCCAAGGGCCCGTTCGTCGTCACGTCTGCTGCAGCCATGCTTGTCTCCTTCGATCAATGCCAGTTACTGATACCCAGCGTACCTGATACGCTGGGTATCGTGAACAGTCGCCACGAAGAATCCGCCGAAGCCGCCGGCTCCCCGCAGCTTGCCGTTGAAGTACCCGGTGCAGTGGACGCAGACGCGGTAGTGGATGGACGTGCAGCCCGGTGGCAGTCCCACCGTGAAGAGCGCCGGCGCGAACTCATCAAAACCGCGCGAAGAGCCGTCCACAGTCTTGGAAGCGATGCCTCCATGGAGGAGATCGCCGGGGCCGCCGGAACATCCAAATCAGTCTTTTACCGCTACTTCGGGGACAAGGCAGGTCTCCAGCAAGCCATGGGTGAAGTAGTGCTGGGGCAAATGCAGCGACGCATGCAGGAGGCCACCCAGCTGGCGCAAACTCCTCGCGAGGGACTCTTTGCCATGGTGTCGGCATATCTGCAGATGGCCGAATCCAGCCCTAACGTCTACGCCTTCATCACCCGGCTTACTCCCGGGGAGGCTTCGGCCCAGGATGCCATCGCGGCCTCGGGCGCCCTGGGCAACTTCTTCGAACAAATCACGGACATGATCGCAACTCCCATGCGGGAGCACCTTGGCGGAGACAAGGAAGCGGTCATCGTGTACTGGCCCACAGCCGCTATTGGACTCGTGAGGAATGCCGGCGAAATGTGGCTCGGCAGCCCCGCAGGCAGCACCAAACCCGATCAGGCAACCATGGCCGCCCAGATCACGGACTGGCTGTGCCTGGGCATCGCCCCGGAACTTAGAAGCACCACCTGACATCAGCAATGACTCATCAGTTGTCGGAACCAAAGAAGGAAGCAACATGACTGAAGTAGTGGACCGGGCTTCATCCGCCCAGCAACCCTCCGGCCGCGAAGAAGCCACCCCAGGCGCCGAGCCGGTGGTGGACGTAGCCGCCCTCGGAGAGCAGCTCCTTGGAAAATGGGCGCATATCCGCCACGAAGCCCGCAAGGTGGCGGGGAACCCGGTGGTGCAGAAGATCGAAGGCCTGCATCACACCGAGCACCGCGCCCGCGTGTTCGAGCAGCTGAAGTTCCTGGTGGACAACAACACTGTCCATCGCGCGTTCCCCACCCGTCTGGGCGGTTCGGATGACCACGGCGGCAACATCGCCGGCTTCGAAGAGATCGTCACTGCTGATCCGTCCCTACAGATCAAGGCCGGCGTCCAGTGGGGCCTCTTCGGCTCTGCAGTGATGCACCTGGGCACGGTGGAACATCAGGATAAGTGGCTCCCGGGCATCATGAGCCTGGAGATTCCCGGTTGCTTCGCCATGACTGAAACAGGCCACGGCTCGGATGTCGCCAGCATTGCAACCACGGCGACGTATGACGAAGCCAGCCAGGAATTCATTATCAATACCCCCTTCAGGGCGGCGTGGAAGGACTACATCGGCAACGCGGCAAACGACGGCCTTGCCGCAGTGGTCTTTGCCCAGCTGATCACAAAGAACGTCAATCACGGTGTCCACGCTTTCTATGTGGAGCTCCGCGATCCAGCTACCAAAGAATTCCTCCCGGGTATCGGCGGCGAGGACGACGGCATCAAGGGCGGCCTGAACGGCATCGATAACGGCCGGTTGCACTTTACCGAGGTTCGCATACCGCGCACCAACCTCCTGAACCGCTACGGCGATGTAGCTGTGGACGGCACGTACTCCTCCACCATTGAGAGCCCCGGACGCCGCTTCTTCACGATGCTTGGAACGCTGGTCCAGGGCCGCGTTTCCCTTGACGGTGCCGCAGTGGCCGCGAGCAAATTGGCGCTGAAAACGGCCATCCAGTACGCCACCGAGCGTCGACAGTTCAATGCCTCGTCCAGCACCGACGAAGAGGTCCTTTTGGACTACCAGCGGCACCAGCGACGCTTGTTCACCCGGTTGGCAACTACCTACGCGGCCAGCTTTGCCCACGAGCAGCTCCTGCAAAAGTTCGACGACGTCTTTTCCGGCGCCCACGACACCGACGCGGACCGTCAGGACCTGGAGACATTGGCGGCCGCGCTCAAGCCACTCAGTACCTGGCATGCCTTGGACACCCTGCAGGAGTGCCGCGAAGCGTGTGGCGGCGCGGGCTTCCTGATCGAGAACCGATTTGCGTCGCTTCGTGCGGACCTGGACGTTTATGTCACGTTTGAAGGCGATAACACCGTCCTGCTGCAGCTGGTGGCCAAGCGGTTGCTGGCCGACTATGCCAAGGAATTCCGGAGTGCCGACTTTGGCGTCCTGGCCCGCTACGTGGTAGATCAAGCCGCGGGTGTCGCATTGCACCGGACGGGTCTGCGGCAAGTTGCCCAGTTCGTGGCCGATACCGGTTCAGTCCAGAAGGCAGCACTGGCTTTGCGGGACGAGGAAGGCCAGCGAACCCTCCTGGCTGACCGCGTCCAGTCCATGGTTGCAGAAGTCGGTGCTGCACTGAAGGGGGCCAACAAGCTTCCCCAACACCAGGCCGCTGCTCTCTTCAACCAGCACCAGCATGAGCTCATTGAAGCTGCCCAGGCACATGCTGAACTCCTGCAGTGGGAAGCCTTCACCGAGGCCCTCGCGGAGGTCAAGGATGAGGGAACCAAGCGGGTCCTGACCTGGCTCCGGGACCTGTTCGGCTTGTCCCTGATCGAGAAGCATCTGTCCTGGTACCTCATGAACGGAAGGTTGTCGATGCAGCGTGGCCGTACCGTAGGCACGTACATCAACCGCTTGCTGGTGAAGATCCGCCCGCACGCGGTGGACCTTGTGGACGCCTTTGGCTATGGTCCTGAGCACCTGCGTGCCTCCATTGCCACCGGCGCGGAAGCAACCCGGCAGGATGCGGCGCGTGAGCACTTCCGCGAGCAGCGAGCCAACGGCAGTGCTCCTGCGGATGAGAAGACGCTAATGGCACTGAAGGCCTCGAAGAGCCGCTAGCAGCAGGCCGCTTACGAGCGGTGAACAATTGCGGAACTATTGAAAACCACGACGGCGCCGTCCCCACCTGAGGGGGACGGCGCCGTCGTGGTTTTGCTGTTCTTCAGAGCCGAGGGTTAGCGCAAAACCGACCGGTAGACCTCAAGCGTTGTTTCCGTGATGGACTCCCAGGAGAAGTGCTCTTCAGCGCGGCGCCGTCCTGCGATGCCCATTTCGCGGGCACGGGCGGGATCGGCCACAACCTGGTTCAATGCCGCGGCGAAGTCGCTGACGAACTTTTCCGGCTCCAACGGCGTACCCGTGCCATCGGTTACCTGCTCAAGTTCCACCAGAAGGCCCGTTTCGCCGTGCTGGACAACCTCGGGAATGCCGCCCGTGGCACTGGCCACCACTGCGGCACCGCAGGCCATGGCTTCGAGGTTCACGATGCCAAGGGGCTCGTAGATCGACGGGCAGGCAAAGGCCGTGGCGTGGCTGAGGACCTGGATGAGTTCCCTACGCGGCAACATCCGCTCAATGAGAATGACGCCCTCACGCTTGGCCTGCAGTTCCTCAATGAGGCGTGCGGTTTCGGCAGCGAGCTCGGGAGTGTCCGCAGCGCCGAGGCAGAGCACCAACTGGACGTTGTCAGGCAGGCTTGAGGCGGCTCTCAGCAGGTACGGCACGCCCTTTTGACGTGTATTGCGGCCAACGAAGACCACGCTGGGCTTGGCGGGATCGATGCCCAAGGCCCGGATTGCATCGTCCTCTTCATCACGTTCCCACAGGGAGACATCGATTCCGTTATGGACGACGCGCACCTTGTCCGGGTCCACGTCAGGGTAGCTGCGCAGAATGTCCTGCCGCATGCCATCGGAGACGGCGATGATCGCCGCCGCAGCCTCATAGGCTGTCTTCTCCACCCAGGAAGACAAGGCGTAACCGCCACCCAGCTGTTCGGCCTTCCACGGACGCAGCGGCTCCAGGCTGTGAGCGCTGAGTACGTGCGGAATGCCATGGAGCAGCGAGGCGAGGTGTCCAGCCATGTTGGCGTACCAGGTGTGCGAGTGGACAAGGTCCGCCCCCGCAATATCCGGAACGATCCTCAAGTCGACGCCGAGGGTCTGGATGGCAGCGTTGGCATCGCCGAGGTCTTCGGGTGTGGCGTAGGACGCCACCGAAGCCCCGTGATAGTCGGTGTCACGGGGCGCGCCGAACGCCCGAACATGAAGGTCGACGTGCTTTGCCAGCACCCGGCTGAGCTCGGCAACGTGGACACCGGCACCGCCATAAATTTCCGGAGGGAATTCTTTAGTCACAATGTCTATTCGCACGCTAACCAACGTAGTCGTTCCGGCGTATGTGTTCTAGTGTGAAAGAGTCCGGAAAATCGGACTTTTGGGGGATACGAAGACGTACGGGGAGCTGTGACCATGGCGTTGAAGAAAGTTTTGGCAATCGTATTGGCAGGCGGGGAAGGCAACCGACTCATGCCGCTAACGGCGGATCGGGCCAAACCAGCCGTTCCGTTCGCAGGCGGCTACAGGTTAATTGACTTTGCACTGTCCAATCTCGTTAATTCGGGATATTTGAAAATCGTCGTGCTGACGCAGTACAAATCGCACAGCCTCGACCGGCACATCTCGGAAACCTGGCGCATGTCAACGCAGCTGGGCCGCTATGTGGCATCTGTACCGGCGCAGCAGCGCGTGGGCAAAAGTTGGTTCCTTGGCAGTGCCAATGCAATTTATCAGTCGCTGAACCTCATCCACGATGACGCCCCGGACATCGTGGTAGTGGTCGGCGCTGACCACGTGTACCGCATGGATTTCTCCCAAATGGTGGAGCAACACATTGCCAGCGGCGCCAAAGCCACGGTTGCTGCAGTACGGCAACCGCTGAACATGGCCAACCAGTTCGGCGTGATCGAGGTAGACCAGAACGATCCCCGGAAGATCGCCGCGTTCGTGGAAAAGCCGGCCAGCACCCCCGGGCTGGCAGCCGACCCCACGCAGTTCCTGGCCTCCATGGGCAACTACGTCTTCAACGCAGACGCCCTCGTTGAAGCGCTGCATGTGGACGCGGAACGCCTCGATACCAAGCACGATATGGGTGGCGACATCATTCCTTACTTCGTGGACCAGGGAGAAGCCGGCGTCTATGACTTCACCCTTAACGACATTCCCGGTGCCACCGACCGCGACCGGACCTACTGGCGCGACGTCGGTACCATTGACTCGTTCTACGACGCTCATATGGACCTGATCTCCCCCGTGCCGATCTTCAACCTCTATAACTCCGAGTGGCCGATCTACACGCGCCAGAGCATCTCGCCGCCAGCGAAGTTTGTCCGTGGTGAGAACAACACAGTGGGAACAGCCCTGGATTCCATCGTTGCCAGCGGCGTGGTGGTTTCCGGCGGAATCGTTGAGGGATCCGTCCTCTCCAACGACGCCTATGTGGCTGCCGGCAGCCGGGTCCAGGACTCCGTGCTCATGGATAAGGTCCGTGTGGGCGAGGGCGCCGTCATCAAGAGGGCAATCCTGGACAAAAACGTCAAGGTGCCTGCGGGCGCGGCCATCGGCCTGGACCCCGCCTTGGATAAGGCCCGAGGCTACAAGGTCACCGAATCCGGCATTACCGTGCTGGCAAAGGGTCAGGTTGTCCCCGAGCCCGGTGAAGCCGAACTTGCGTTGTCCGCACAGCATCGGCGTGGGTTGCCGGAAGCGGTCAAAGCGGCCACGCATGACGATCCCGATATCCGCGACTCAGCGGAAAAGGTGGCAGCCGGCATCCAATCACGCGTAGCGGACGCCGCTGCGCAGGGTGCGTCGCATTAGCCCGTAGGCGCACCGCCGGCACCCACAGAACCCGAGGCAGGCCACTGGCTCCCAAGGCTGTAAAATCAGGTCAATGAGCTCCACCGATCTGACGCCTGAAGAGATCCAGGCCTGCCTCAAGGTTCTGACCACGATCCACGTCTACGACGAAGAGCACCCGGACTACGTTGCTGTCCGCCGTGCCACCGGCAAGATGTTCAAAGCCGTCAAACGGCACCGGCGCGTCACCAAGCGCGACTCCATCGCGGAAGCAGACAGGGCTGTCATTGCCCTCACTGCTACCGCCGCCCCGGACCGCATCGACGACGAAACCCGCGGAAACAAGCTGGCCCCTTCCACCACCGGGGAAATTGCAGGGCACCTCATTCGCTCCCGCCCCTGCTACATCTGCAAAAAGCACTACACGCAGGTTGACGCGTTCTACCACCAGCTTTGCCCCGAATGCGCGGCTTTCAGCCACAGCAAGCGCGATGCCCGCACTGATCTCACGGGACGGCGCGCATTGTTGACCGGCGGGCGCGCCAAGATCGGCATGTACATTGCCTTGCGCCTGCTCAGGGACGGCGCCCACACCACCATCACCACCCGCTTTCCCAAGGACGCTGCGCGTCGATTCGCTGCCATGGAAGACAGCGGCGAATGGTTGCACCGGCTCCGGATTGTGGGCATCGATCTCCGTGACCCGGCACAAGTGATGGCTCTGACCGACTCTCTTAATGAAGCCGGCCCGCTGGACATTATCATCAACAATGCAGCTCAGACCGTGCGACGCTCGGGCAATGCGTACAAGCCCTTGGTCGATGCAGAAGACGAGCCCTTGCCGGCGGCGCTTGAAGTTGCCAACGGTGGGCCCGAGCTGGTGACCTTCGGGCACGCACATGACAAGCACCCGCTTGCCCTCGCCAGCAGCGTCACCGAACACCCGGTGCTGGCCGGCGATGCGATCACCTCTCTGGCGCTCTCCACGGGATCAGCATCTCTGGAACGCATTGAATCGGGAACAGCGATCGACGCCGGCGGCCTGGTTCCGGACCTCGCCGCCATCAACAGCTGGACCCAGGTGGTGGACGAGGTGGATCCCTTGGAGATGCTCGAGGTCCAGTTGTGCAACGTTACGGCGCCCTTCTTGCTGGTCAGCCGTCTCAGGGACGCCATGAAACGGTCCACAGCCCACAGGAAGTACATCGTTAACGTCTCTGCCATGGAGGGCCAGTTCTCCCGCGCCTACAAAGGCCCGGGACACCCTCACACCAACATGGCCAAGGCTGCGTTGAACATGATGACCCGGACCAGCGCACAGGAAATGCTGGATTCCGATGGCATCCTCATGACCGCGGTAGATACCGGATGGATCACTGACGAACGGCCGCACTACACGAAGGTCCGGCTCATGGAGGAAGGGTTCCATGCTCCTTTGGACCTGGTGGACGGTGCTGCGCGTGTCTACGATCCCATCGTGATGGGTGAAAAGGGCGAGGACCAGTACGGGGTCTTCCTCAAGGACTACAAGCCGTCTCCTTGGTAGAAAGACGTTAAATTTTGAGTACAGACAAGGCCCTTAAGAGCGACTCTTAAGGGCCTTGTCTGTACATAAACTCCTAGGCGAGGCGGGTAATCTCCACGGATACAGAGAGTCCCGAACCGCCTCCCCCTGACAAGATGCCCTTCAAGGGCGGAACGTCCCGGTAGTCACGGCCGCGTGCCACTGTGACGTGGTAATCCCCTGCAGGCTTGTGGTTGGTGGGGTCCCAACTGCGCCATTCTCCATCCCACCATTCCAGCCAGGCGTGTGATTGGCCGGCTACGGTTTCGCCGATGTCCGCCGAGGACCGGGGGTGGATATAGCCGGAGACGTACCGCGCCGGAATGCCGCTGCAGCGTAAGGCACCGATCGCCAGGTGTGCCAGGTCCTGGCACACGCCCTGGCGTTGGGACCAGGCCTGTTCGGCATTCGTGGTGACGCCGGTAGTGCCCTTCATATACGTCATCTCACCGGCCATCCACGCGAACACTGCGAGAGCGGCCTCATGGGGGTTCTTTCCCCGCACAACGTCGGGAATGATCCCCAGGACTTCCTCGCCTGGCCCGCTAAGACGGGACTGAGGCAGCCAGTCGCTGAACTCGTCCTGGACCTTCTCCGAGGCTATGACGTCCCATCCCACGATGTCATCCTCGGTTGCCACCCGTTCCGTGCGGTGCACCTCAACAGTGGCTGTAGCGAGGACTTCAAGGCTTTCGTGCGGCATTTGCATATCGAACGCGGTGACACGCGTTCCCCAATAGTCACGGTAGGTGCTGACGGATGCCTGATGGGGTGAAACTTTCAGCGACGCCTCCAGGACCACTTGTTGACCGTCGGTCAGCGGGGTCATGCGGGCCTCGTTATAGGACAAGGTCACGCGTCGGTTGTACTTGTAGGCGGTTTTGTGAACGATGCTCAGCCGGGTCATGAAACTTCTCCCACCCAGGCGTGCTCGTCAGCCTGATTGAAGTACTTACGGGAAATTGCGTCCGACGCTTGAGTCACTGCCTTCTGCACACGTTCCATGTGCTCGGGCAGTTCGGACATGAGATCGTCCGTGCGGTGGAACTCCAGGAAGGTGCGGGCCTGGCCCACGATCCGTCGGGCATCGTTGATGAACCCGACGCGCTGCGCCGAAGGATCCAACTTGGCCAGGCAATCATCGGCATCACGCAAGGCATACACAATCGAACGCGGGAACAATCGGTCCAGGAGCAGGAATTCTGCCGCGTGCTGGTCCCCGAATGCAGCCCTGCGGGTCCGGATGAACGACTCATACGCTCCCGCACACCGGAGCATGTTGACCCATGACATCCCAGCGGATTGGACATCGCGCGTGGACAACATGCGGGCCGTCATATCGGCGCGTTCCAGTGAGCGGCCGAGCACCATGAACAACCAGCTCTCATCGTGGCTGACCGTGGTGTCCGCGAGCCCGCGGACCATGGCGGTGCGCTCCAAAACCCAATTGCAGAAGCGGTAGGTTCCTACAACGTCCTTGCGATGCTGATTGAGGCCGTAATAAGTGGTGTTAAGGCTTTCCCAAAGGGACTGTGAGACAGTCTCGCGGGCCCGGCGTGCATTCTCACGGGCTGCGCCCAAAGAACCCGCTATGGAGGATGCGCTGTGCTTGTCATAGGCCAGCGCATGGAGGAGTTCGGGGAGGCCGAACTCTTCCCCTTGCGGCTTGGCACCCATCACGGCAAGGAGCTCCCGCGCGACGCTTCTCTGTTCCTCAAGGGGCAGGTGGTTCAAACGCTCAAGGTGTACATCCAAAATTCTGGAAGTACCGTCGGCACGCTCAACATAGCGTCCGATCCAGAAGAGTGACTCAGCAATGCGGCTCAGCATGGAACTGCCTCCTTCGCGTGGTGCAGATCGAAGTTCAAGTGTTGGTGGAGCGCGTTCACTGCTGCTGCTCCGTTTGGCGGTCCCGCCAATTGCTTTCCACCGGCCACACGGATACCTGCTCACGTATGGTGACGGATTGGCGGGGAATAATCTCGGCCGGCAACTGCGGCGAGTCAGCCAAAACCCAAGTGTCTTTGGAACCGCCACCCTGGCTGGAGTTCACTATCAAAGAGCCTTCTTTGAGCGCCACCCGGGTGAGGCCTCCGGGCAGGACCCAGACGTCGTCGCCGTCGTTGACTGCGAAAGGACGCAGGTCCACATGCCGCGGCCCGAACTTGTCGCCGGAGAGCGTCGGTACTGTGGAGAGCTGCAGGACAGGCTGGGCGATCCAACCGCGGGGATCGGCAATGACGCGCTTGCGCAAAGCGTCAAGCTCGTCCTTCGTGGCATCCGGTCCGATGACCAGGCCTTTACCACCGGAACCGTCCACAGGTTTGACCACCAGTTCGTCGAGGCGGTCCAGAACATGCTCCCTGGCTTCCTTTTCCTCAAGCCGGAAAGTGTCAACGTTGGCGATGATCGGCTCTTCGTGAAGGTAGTACCGGATCAAGTCAGGGACGTAACTGTACACGAGCTTATCGTCCGCCACCCCGTTGCCTACAGCGTTGGCAATAGTCACCCCTCCGGCCCGTGCGGCGTTGACCAGGCCCGGGCAACCGAGCATGGAATCCGAGCGGAACTGCAACGGGTCCAGGAAGTCGTCATCGATGCGCTTATAAATCACGTCCACGCGCTGCTCACCGGCTGTGGTGCGCATGTAGACACGGTTGCCGCGGCAAATGAGGTCCCTGCCTTCAACGAGCTCGACGCCCATGAGCCCTGCAAGGAGGGTGTGCTCGAAGTAGGCGCTGTTGAAGACGCCCGGTGTCAGGACAACCACGGTGGGGTCGTCCACGCCTGCGGGAGCGGTCTTGCGCAGTGCGGAGAGGAGCCGCCTGGGGTACTCCTCCACAGGCCTGATGTGCTGTTGGCCGAAAGCCTCGGGCAAACCCTTGGCCATGGCGCGCCGGTTCTCCAAGACATAGCTGACGCCCGAAGGTACGCGGACGTTGTCTTCAAGGACGCGGAAAGTTCCGGCAGCATCCCTCACGACGTCGATCCCTGAGACATGGACCCGGACGCCACCTGACGGTTCGAAGCCGTGCACCGCGCGGTGAAAGTGCGCGCTGGTGGTCACCAGCTGCCGGGGAATCACGCCGTCGGTGACAACGGCCATTCGTCCGTAAACGTCATTGAGGAAGGCCTCAAGTGCCTTGACGCGTTGGGCTACGCCTCTCTCCAGCACATCCCACTCATCGGCGGGAATGACGCGCGGGACAATATCCAGGGGAAACGGCCGCTCCTCCCCCGCGTAGTCGAATGTCACGCCACGGTCCAGGAAGGTGCGCGCCATGGAGTCGGCACGGGCGGTGACATCGGCCAGGGAAAGCTCGCGGAGAGCCCCGGAAACCTGACCGTAGGATCTTCTGGCAACGTGGCCTTGGGCAAACATCTCGTCATAGGCGCCAGTGCGGGAAGCAGCCTCGGAGTAATCCTGGAATAGGTCAGACATGGGATTCAGGTAATCACCTTTTTGAGTCGAGCGCATTTCGCGCTGGTTGTGTCGCCGTTTCCGGGTGCTCCCGGTTCGCCTTCCGTGCCCCCATCCGGCAGGGTTGAGGCATGCCCTTCAACAGTCCCGCGCCCCGCTTGTCCCGGCTGGGGCCAGGCTTGGTCCTGAGCATCGCCGCCACGGGTCTTGCCTTCGCGATCCACAGCGTCTTTCCGGCTGTCCCGGCGATGACGCTAGCCGTTGCCTTGGGACTGCTTTCAGCAAATATACCGGGCACGGCTATCCTGGCCGCGGGGCGCGCCCGGCCAGGCCTGGACTTCGCGGGAAAGCACCTTATGCGTGCCGGAATTGTGCTCTTGGGCTTCAAGGTCAGCATCGGCGACGTCATCGGCCTGGGGTGGCTGTCGTTGCTGCTGATCGCCGGGGTTGTCCTGGTGAGCTTTGCGGGAACCTATGGGCTGGCGCGTCTGCTGCGTCTGCCCGGGGAAGCTGCCCTGCTCATTGCCACCGGCTTCTCCATCTGCGGCGCATCCGCGATCGGCGCCATGGCAGCTGTGCGACGCATCAAACATCAAGACACGGTGCTCCCCGTGGCACTGGTAACCCTCTGCGGTACCCTCGCCATCGGTGTTTTGCCGCTGCTCATGCACCCCTTGGGCCTGAACCCTGAACAGTTCGGAGCGTGGACAGGCGCCTCGGTGCATGACGTCGGCCAAGTAGTTGCCACTGCGCAAACTGCAGGTACATCGGCGCTGGCGATCGCCGTCGTCGTCAAATTGACGCGTGTGGTCCTACTGGCCCCGGTTGCGGCTGCCGCCGGGGTGCACCAACGAATCATCCATGTAAGGAAGCGTGCCAGCAGCACAAGCGATGGGGCTGGTGGTATCGACGGGCGGTTCCCGCCGATTGTTCCTCTGTTTGTGGTCGGGTTCCTCGCCACGGTGGCACTGCGCTCACTGGGCTGGGTGCCGCAGACCGGTCTGGAAATGGCGGCCGCTGTCCAGGACATCCTCCTGGCGACTGCCCTGTTCGGGCTGGGTTCGGCGGTGCGTGTACGCACCCTGATTCATACGGGAGGGCGCGCCGTTCTGGTGGCGCTGGGCTCTTGGCTGCTCATCGCATCGCTGGGCCTGGGGGCCGCGTGGATCATGATTAGATAGCTGTGTGTCGAATCACAATCTCTCGCGCGATGAAGCCGCAACCCGTTCAGCCCTGATCACCACCCACAGCTACGACGTCACCCTCGATGTCCGCGACGCGGCAGATCCCGCCGTCGCCGGTTACCCGAGCATCAGCACGGTCACTTTCTCAGCCGAACCCGGCTCCGCCACCTTCATGGATTTCATCAGCGGCGGCATCGAGTCCGTAGTGCTGAACGGCCTGACGCTTGACCTGCGGTCAGTGGTGGACCGTCACAGGATCATCCTGGAAGGCCTCGCTGCCGAGAATACCGTGACGGTGACAGGGACGGCGCTGTACAGCCGCTCAGGCGAGGGAATGCACCGCTTCGTGGATCCTGCGGATGGCCAGTGCTACCTCTACACGCAGTACGAACCGGCGGACAGTCGCCGCGTGTTCGCCAATTTCGAACAACCGGACCTCAAAGCCGAGTTCACCTTCCACGTGATCGCTCCAATCGGCTGGGAAGTCGCTTCCAACGGAGTTGAGGTGGCCCGCACGCCGGTTCAGGGCCAGCCGACTGCCGCGCGGTGGGATTTTGCCGCTACCAAGCGAATGTCCACCTACATCACCACGGTCCTTGCCGGCCCCTACTTCAAGGCCACGGACCACTGGGGAACAACGCTCGACGACGGCACTCGCCTGGACGTGCCACTGGCACTTTACTGCCGGGCTTCGTTGGCCGACTCCTTCGATGCCGATCACCTGTTCGGGTTGACCAAGAACGGTCTGGCCTTCTTCAACGACCTTTTCGCCTACCCCTACCCTTGGGGCAAGTACGATCAAGCGTTCGTGCCCGAATACAACCTCGGCGCCATGGAAAACCCCGGGCTCGTGACATTCACTGAAAAATACGTGTACGCCTCACGGGCCACCGACGCCCAGTACCAGGCCCGCGCCAATACCCTCATGCATGAGATGGCCCACATGTGGTTCGGAGACCTGGTGACTATGAGTTGGTGGGATGACCTCTGGCTCAAAGAGTCGTTCGCCGACTACATGGGGACACTGGGGGTGGACCGTGCCACGGATTGGGACACGGCATGGGTGAACTTCGCCAGCAAGCGCAAAGCCTGGGCCTATGTGCAGGACCAATTGCCCACCACGCACCCGATCGTGGCGGATATTCCGGACCTTGAAGCCGCCAAACAGAACTTTGACGGGATCACCTATGCCAAGGGTGCGTCGGTGTTGAAGCAGCTGGTTGCCTATGTTGGCTTTGATGCCTTCATTGCAGGATCCCGTCAGTACTTCAGGGATCACGCCTTCGGGAACACTTCCCTCCAGGATCTCCTGGCGGCCCTCAGCGCGGCCTCGGGACGGGATCTGGCCGGATGGGCCCGGCAGTGGCTGCAGACATCCGGCATCTCCACTATTTCGGCCGAGATTGTGGAAGACGACGGGATACTCGGTGCGGTGACGCTCCGGCAGGACGCCATCGATCCCCTCACCGGTCACCAGGAACTCCGTCCGCACCGTATGCGGCTGGGCCTGTATGACGCCGACTCAACGGGTGCCTTGGTAAGGACCGAAAGCATCGACGTAGACGTTGCAGGACCCAGCTCACTGGTGACGGAATTGCAGGGAAGGCGCCGGCCAGCGCTGCTCCTGGTCAACGATGACGACCTCAGTTACGTCAAGGTCCGGCTGGACAGCCGATCCGAACACACGGTAAGGACATCACTGAACAGGATTTCGGATCCTATGGCACGTGCTCTCTGCTGGACTGCGCTTTGGGATTCGGCCAGGGATGGCGTCACACCGGCGGCCCGTTACGTGACCGCCGTCGAGCAGTTCGCGCCTTCGGAAACGGGTATAGGTGTCCTGCTCAACGTGCTGGGCAACGCTGCCAGTGCCATCGAGCGTTATGTCTCCGCGGCCACGCGCGAGGGCGTGCGGAAGGATTTTCTGGGAGTAGCCGCTGAGCAGTTGATGGCTGCTGTTCCCGGCTCTGACCAGCAACTTGCCTGGGCCAGGACCGTGGCTGAGGTTTCCAGGCACGGTGCCAGCCAGCTCCCCCTGGTGCGGGGAATACTGGAAGGCACCACCGTGGTGGAAGGCCTGGCCGTGGACGCTGAACTGCGCTGGAGCCTGTGGCAGGCGTTGGCAGCCCATGGGCAGGCGACCCTCGCTGAGCTGGACCGGGAGCTTGACGCTGATACCACAGCATCGGGCAAGGAGGGCTATGCTCTGGCCTCGGCCGCCCGTCCGGAGGCCTCAGTTAAGGCCGCAGCCTGGGATTCCATCGTCAACAGCGCCGGTCTTTCCAACGAGATCCTCAGCGCCACCATAGCGGGGTTCGTCACTGCTCCCGGAGAGCTTCTTGAACGCTACATCGAGCCCTACTTCGAGTGCCTTGAACGAGTGTGGTCCGAACGGAGTATTGAAATCGCGGGCCGAATAGTCCGTGGACTCTTTCCCGGAGCCCAAAATCTCTCCGAAGGCATGCGGCCCACTGAGCACCCTGTCCTCATCCGGGCGGACCAGTGGTTGCATGACCACCCTGAGGCGCCCCGTGCCCTGCGCCGCATCCTCATCGAACAACGGAGCCACCTGTTGCGGGCGCTGACCTCCCAAGCGGCAGGCTGAACGACGGGAAAGGTTGACAGCAGGATAGGTACACCGGAAATGACCCGGGGAACGCCTAGGGAACCCGGTTCAGCCATTCCTCAGTGCCAAACTTCTCATTCACACGCTGCCTGGCTTCGTCGAGCTCACTATCGGTGAGCCGTGATTCAACGGCACCGTAGCGTTCGATGAAGACATCCTTCATGGCCTCAATGATTGCCGACCGTGCAAGACCTGTCTGGCGACGCAGGGGGTCCACGCGCTTCTTGGCGCTCCGGGTTCCTTTGTCCGAGAGCTTTTCCTTGCCGATGCGCAAGACCTCCACCATCTTGTCGGCGTCGATGTCGTAGCTCATGGTGACGTGATGGAGCATGCCGCCGTTAGCGAGCCTTTTCTGTGCGGCACCACCGATCTTGCCTTGATCGGTGGCGATGTCATTCAAGGGCACGTAGAAGGCAGTAATGCCCAGTTTCTCCAAGGCTGCCATGACCCAGGCATCGAGGAATGCGTAGGAGTCAGCAAAGCTGATGCCGTCCACCAGCGTCTGCGGCAGGTACAGGGAATAGGTGATGCAGTTTCCGGCCTCCATGAACATGGCACCGCCACCACTGATGCGACGCACCACGGAGATACCATGCCGCATGACCCCGTCCGGATCCACCTCGTTCCGCACCGACTGGAAGCTGCCGATCACCACGGATGGTTCTTCCCAGTCCCAGAACCGCAACGTGGGATTGCGTCGACCGGCTCCCACTTCTGCCGTGAGCACCTCATCCAGCGCGACGTTCACCTGCGTGGGCAGGACTGACGGTGGGATGACTTCCCACTGGTGGTCCGCCCAGCCTGTGGCCTTGGACAGTGCGCGACGGACTGCTACCGCCACCGCTTCGGCGGAGAAGCCGAACATGACGGTGTTTTCGGGGAGGCCGCCCGTGACGGCAGCGGCGATGTCCGCCGCTGTTGAGTCTTCAGGAAGTCCGGTCAGCGCGCGGTTGATGTCCTCAAGGGCTTCATCGGGCTCCAGGAAAAAATCGCCGCTCAGCGAAACATTGGTAAACCGTCCATCAACCACCACCAGGTCAACTACTACGAGTTTGCCGCCCGGTACTTTGTATTCGCCGTGGAGGCGCGTGCCGTCGTCATGGGTGGGCTGTTCGTGGGCAGGGTGGGAAGTCATGGTTTCCATCTTGCCGGAAAACGCAAAAGCCCGCATTGCCGGAAGTCCAGCAATGCGGGCCTTGAAAGCCTTGGGGTGAAGTGGGTTACTTCGAGCCGCCGAAGCCCTTGAAACGAGCGTTGAAGCGCTCGACGCGGCCAGCGGAGTCCATGATGCGCTGCTTGCCCGTGTAGAACGGGTGGGACTCCGAAGAGATTTCGACGTCGATAACCGGGTAGGTGTTTCCGTCTTCCCACTCGATGGTCTTCGAGGAAGACACGGTGGACTTGGTCAGGAACTGAGTACCGGAGGCCAGGTCGTTAAAGACAACAGCTTCGTACTTCGGGTGGATATCAGACTTCATAATGGGACCTTTTGTTCACGCAACTGGATTTTGCCAGCTGCCAGGTATGAATGGAGGTGGTCCGTGGCTGCAATGCGAACATTCCAGCGGGCGGGCCAACAACCAATCATAGCGGAAACGCCCATGCCAGACGAACCGGACTCAGTGCTGCGGACGAAGCTCCCAGAACGCCACTGCCGAGGCAGCTGCGACATTGAGTGAGTCCACACCTGCGCGCATGGGAATCTTCACGGTGAGGTCGACGGCGGCCAGCGTCTCCTCACTCATGCCGGCACCTTCGGTCCCCAGCACCAAGGCGAGTTTCGGGTAGTTTCTGGCGGCGAGTTCGTCCAGGGTCAACGCATCATCGGTCAGCTCCATGGCGGCCACCGTGAAGCCTTGCTCCTGCAGGCCTGCCAAGCTCTCAGGCCAGCTTTCCAAGCGCGCCCACGGTATTTGGAAGACCGTTCCCATGCTGACCCGAACGCTGCGCCTGTATAAGGGGTCCCCGCACCTGGGCGATACCAGCACGGCGTCCACACCCAGCGCCGCAGCTGAGCGGAAGATGGCGCCAACGTTGGTGTGGTCCACGATGTCCTCCAGCACAGCCACGCGTTGCGCGTTGCTAAGGAGCTGCGCCAGCGGAACGGGGGCTGGCCGGTGCATTGCAGCCATCGCTCCGCGGTGCAGGTGGAAGCCGGTGATCTCTTCCAGCAGTGCAGCTTTGCCAATGAAAACCGGAACGTCGGGATACGCCTGGAAAACATCGTCCAGGTCCTCAAGCCACTTCTCCGCCAGGAAAAAGGAGCGTGGCTGATGGCCTGCGGCCAGTGCCCTGCGGAGGACCTTGGAGGATTCGGCGATGTACATGCCTTCCTGGGGCTCCCGGAGCTTCCGAAGATGAACATCGGTCAGCGTTGTGTAGTCGCTGACGCGGGGATCCTCGGCCGACTCAAGGTAGTGGAACGTCAAGGTGCGGTCACTTCAGCAGGTTGGCGATCATGAAGCCCAGTGCCACGATGCCGAGGACGAAGATCACGGCCCGCAGGACCTTCGGGGACAGCTTTCGGCCTACCTTTGAACCGATCAAGCCGCCAATGGTGGAGCTTACGGCGATGATGAGGACGAACAACCACTCAATACGGTCGAACGCAAAAATCAGGTAGGAAACGGCGGCAACCATGTTGACGCCCAGCACCAGGATGTTCTTCATGGCATTCGCGTTTTGCATGGTGCCTGAGAGGAAGACCCCCAGAATCCCCACCAGCAAGATTCCCTGTGCTGCCACGAAGTAACCTCCGTATACGCCCGCCAGGTACACGAGGACCACTAAAAGGACGTCGTGATTTCGATCGCGGATGGCATGCTCGGGGTTTTGTTCCCTGTTCTTCACCCAGGACTGCAGCTTGGGCTGGAAGACCACCATCAGCAAAGCCAGTATCAGCAGCACTGGGGCTACGTAGTGGAACACCTTCTCCGGAAGGTGGAGCAGCAGCCAGGCACCGGTAATGCCGCCCAGCAACGAGGCCGGCAAGAGTTTCATCAATTGCCGACCGCGGCCGGCGAGTTCGCGCCGGTAGCCCCAAGCGCCGGCGGCGTTCCCCGCCACCAGGCCCATGGCGTTGCTCATGGAGGCAACCACTGGCGCTGTGCCAATGGCGATGAGAACGGGGAATGTAACAAGGGTGCCGGAGCCGACGACGGCATTGATGGTGCCGGCCCACAAGCCCGCGAAAAAGACCAGGATGCTGCTAAGAATCTCCACAGTAAGTTACAGAACTCCTCTAGCGCCGGGCAGTAGCCGTGTAGCGGCCGGCGTTCTCCGAAACATCCAAGGCCAGGCCGAAGGTGTTGCTGAGGTGCTCGTCGGTGAGTACTTCCTTGATGGGCCCAGCCGCGACCACTCCGCCTTCGCGCAGCAGCATGGCGTGAGTGAACCCTGGCGGCACTTCCTCAAGGTGGTGGGTGACAAGGACCATGGCCGGAGCTGCTTCGTCACTGGCGAGTTCGCCCAACTTGTGGACCAGTTCTTCGCGTCCCCCGAGATCAAGGCCGGCTGCGGGCTCGTCCAGCAGAAGCAGTTCGGGGTCTGTCATCAGTGCGCGGGCAATCTGGACACGTTTGCGCTCACCCTCGGACAGGGTGGCGAACGTCCGGTTCAGGAGAGGACCCATCCCCCAGTCGTTGAGCAGGGCAAAGGCGCGGCGTTCGTCGTCGCGCTCATAGCCCTCGCGCCAGCGGCCGGTAACTCCGTAGGCAGCGGTCACCACAACGTTGAGAACGTTCTCGTGTTCGGGAATCTGGGTGGCAAGAGCGGCGGAGGAAAGTCCGATCCGGGGTCGCAGTTCAAAGACGTCTACGCGGCCCAGGGTTTCGTCAAGGATTCCGGCCTTGCCGCTGCTTGGGTGCAGGCGGGCGGCAGCAATCTGGAGGAGGGTGGTCTTGCCGGCTCCATTGGGTCCCAGGATGACCCAGCGTTCGCCTTCGTTGACCTGCCAGTCAACCTTGTCCAGCAGGGTCTTCTTGCCTCGGACAACGCTGACGGAAGCCAATTCCAGAACATCACTCATAGCAGTAGACACTAGGACAAAAATCCATATGACTGATAACCGGCAGTGAAGCAGGCTCTGTGTGGCGAAATGAATTCGGGCGCGTGCAACGCCCTCAGTAGGATTGGGGCCATGACTTCGAACTTGGCTGCAGTCAGCTATGGCGTGAACTTGTCCCCCGAATCCCTCGACAATGTGCGGAAGACGCTGGCCGATGCCGGCGCGGCAGTGTCATCGGAATCACAGGGTGGAGACGAGCGCTTTGGAGTGCACACGGCCGCTCTCCTGGTGGGCGGTGACACGGATGTGGAACTGCGGACCATGCGTCGGCTGGTGGCAGAGTCCGCAGAAGCAGGGGTGGATACAGCCATCGTGCCTGAATCGTTGCGCCAAGCCACCCGCAAGCTTTTGATCATGGATGTTGATTCCACGCTGATCCAGCAAGAGGTCATTGAACTGCTGGCAGCGCACGCTGGCAAACGCGAGGAAGTCGCTGCCGTCACCGAAGCCGCAATGCGCGGCGAGTTGGACTTTGCCCAGAGCCTCCACGCCCGCGTTGCCGTCCTCGCAGGCCTGCCTGCCGCCGTCGTCGATTCTGTTCGCCAAGAGGTGCGCCTCAGCCTTGGTGCGGCAGAACTTGTGGCGGCTTTCAAGAAGGCGGGCCACGTGGTGGCGGTGGTGTCCGGAGGATTCAATCAGATCCTGGGTCCGATCGCTGATGAACTCGGCTTGGACCATTGGATCGCCAACGAGCTTGAAATCGTCGACGGCGCGTTGACCGGTAAGGTGCTGGGCGCGGTGATCGATCGGGCCGCCAAGGAAAAGTACTTGCGCGAGTGGGCGGCTGCTGAGGGCATCAGCCTTGAGCACACCATCGCAGTGGGCGACGGTGCCAATGACCTTGACATGCTCAGTGCTGCCGGCATTGGAGTTGCTTTCAATGCCAAACCTGCTGTTCGCGCGGTGGCAGACGCCGTGATCACCATGCCGTATTTGGACGCCGTGCGGCACATAGCCAACGTGTGATTGCAGGGGCGCATTTTCCCCGAGCCCCTCTCCAGTCCCCTCGCAAAGCACCGGCGCGGTTATCCCGCCGGTGCTTTGACGTATCTGCGTGCCCGTTATCGACGCTCAAAACGTAAAGACCCGATCTGAAACAGTAAAACCAATTTCGTGACGCAGAAACAGAAACAATTTATACAATTGTCATTCTTTCTGGTGACGGAATACCCTCGATGGTAGCCGAGGGCGTATTTCAGTCTCCGATGCCCCTTAATTGTGTAAAGTGGAGATTCTTATCAATATCTCCGCATTATCAGCGGTTGACCGGAATGACGAAATTCGAGGGTAGGAAGTGGGCCGTTCAGAGCGCACATGGAAATGGTGGAAACGCGGCGAAGGCTACCAATCCAACGCCCATGAACAAGATGGCGCGGAAGGTCCCTTGTCACCCTTGCTTGAGATCCTCCACTTGGATCTTGATGACGACGACGCAAGCCGGTTTGCCGACTTCACAGAAACTCCCGATTACTCAACAGAACAGGAACTACCGGATATGAGCACACTGGACGAAGCCATAAAGCAACTGCTGGCCATCGAAGGATCAACTGGTGCTGCCGTGGTGGACTACTCCAGCGGCATGGCCTTGGCCCAGGGCGGAAGCCCCGGCTTTGACCTCGGAGTTGCTGCAGCCGGCAACTCCAACGTGGTGAGCGCCAAGTTGCGTACCATGGCCGACCTAAGCCTTGACAGCGACATCGAAGACATTCTTATTACCTTGGGAACGCAGTACCACCTCATCAACGTACTGAACTCGAGCGGCTCCAAGGGGCTGTTCGTCTACCTTGTGCTTGACAGGACCTATGCGAACCTGGCGCTTGCCCGGCACAAGCTCAAAAACCTCGCCAAGGACATCACCATCTGATCTTTCGAGGAAAGTCACTAGGGGCGGTGGCGCATCATGCGTCACCGCCCCTATTGCCGTGGCAGGGATCCAACGCGTCAAATTCTCGCGCGCCGGGCCTCGCTGCTGCCTGATTCAAATTTCACGCCCAACATATGGTGCACCAGCACATCTTCGTTGGTGTTGGCATTGGCCTCGATGGTCACGAGTTCGCCGTCTCGCATGACACCCACCCGGTGGCACCAGCTGATCAGTTCGGACAGGTCCGAGGACAGGAGAATAATGGCCACGCCTGTTTGGCTGAGCTCGTTGAGCATCTGGTAGACCGCTTCCTTGGCGCCGATGTCGATTCCGCGGCTCGGATGGCTAAGGATCAAGAGGTCGCAGCCTGTGGTCATCCACTTGGCAAGCTGCACTTTCTGGCGGTCGCCGCCCGAAAGCGTACTGATGTTTCCGTGGATGTTGGTGGTGCTGATGCGCATGCGTTGAATGACTTCCGCAACCCCACGAAGCTGCGTGATCTCATCCCGAAGGCTCGTTTCTCCCCCTTCCACGCCTCGCTGAAGGCCTGCCACTATGGTTCCCGTGGCCTGGTCAGCGTCGAGGGCATCGGACAAGTATCCGATCTTCAACCGCATGGCATCCTCGACCGACCGTATCTGCACTGCTTGTCCATGCATGAGCAGGTGGCCTGAGGTGCCGGGGCGGACGCCCGCCAGCGCTTCGACCAACTCGTAGACGCCGGAACGATGCGTTCCTGCCAAGCCAAGAATCTCGCCCCTGCCCACACTGAAGGTAATGTCCCGAACCCTGTCCCCCACGCTGAGGGACACTACCCGCAGGACCTCATCAACCTCGGCGGGGTCGCTGGGCCTGGCGCTGCCTTCCAGTTCGTGCTGAAGCAACAGGAAGGCCAGTTCGTCGACGTCGGTATGGCTGGCCTCCAGGATTTTGTGCACCCGGCCTTCCCTGAGTATGGCTATGCGGTGGGCAATGGATCGGACCTCGTCCAGGCGATGGGTGATGTAAATGATGGCCCGTCCTTGCCGGACGAGCATGCGCAGAACCTGATGGAGCACGGCGACGTCATGGTCCGGAAGCGATGCAGCAACCTCGTCCATGATGACGAGCTGGGCTTCTTCGGCGACCATCCTCAGGACTTCCACCAGGGCTTGCTCAGCACGGATGAGGGATCCAGCTTTGGTGTCCGGATCCAGGCTGACGCCGATGTCACCGATCAGCTGGCTTGCTTGCTCACGGAGTTCCTCGTGGGGCCTGTCTGCCTGGAACGTACCGCGAAAGATGGCTTGTGCGATGGTTAGCTGGGGGTCGATCCTGAAGTTCTGCGGGATGAGGCCGACTCCGCAGGCTTGCGCTTCATCAAGGGATTCCGGCCCATACTTTTCTCCCGCCAGCGTCATCAGCCCGGCGTCGTGTTGATGCAAGCCGGCCAGTACACCCATCAGCGTGGTTTTTCCCGCACCGTTGGTTCCGATCAAACCCAGGATCTCGCCTCGTCGTACCGAAAGTGCAACGCCTTTGAGGATTCGCCGCTGATCGTATGATGCATGAATATTATCGGCGTGCAATAACAGGTCCAACGAAAGCTCCTAATGCAAGGGGACAATAATCGCCCTGTGAGTCAACCGAGTAGCTTCCACATGCTGCATGAGGTTGCTGAGTGTATCTAAACTCCCAACCCGGGGTTGTGCGGCCCGTTGATAACCAAGGGCGAGGGCGCCTTTGAGAGTCAATCAGATCAAATCCCATATTGCAAAGCGATTGCCGTAAAACAATAAAGCGCATTTCGTGACGCGAAAATCAAAATAATTGTTGGAATCGTTATTGTTCACACGCCAAGGCGTGTTTAAGCAGCAGAGGCCCGGGACACATGTCCCGGGCCTCTGCTGGAGTGGTGTGCGAAGGCTACTCTGACGTTTTGTCGAAGTAGTCGGCGCCGCCCACATATTCAGTGTGGCCGGATTCGACGTCGGCGGTCACCATCTTTGCCACCTCGGCTGCGAACTCCTCCACGGAGTAGAGCTTGCCGGCTTCCGCGCGGCGCGCTTCGATAGCGCCCGGGTTGGAGCGATCAAGCAACGTGGCAGTCACGGTGCCCTCGATCATATCGCCGGACACAACCACCAGTGAGATGCCCTTGTCCGCAAGGTTGGGCAGGAGGGCGCGCAGGGCATCCTCACCGGCGCGCTTGCTCTTTGCCACAGGCTCATACTCGGGCATAGTGGGCACGGTCTCCACAAAGTGCGCCTGGTGGCTGGTGACGAATACCACGCGAGATCCCTCGGGCATGAGGGGAACAGCCGCATTGAGCATGTTGACCTGGGCATCGCGGTTCAGCTTGAGTGCGTACCCCTCCTCCATGCCGGATTCCATACCGCCGGAGGCATTGAGGACCAGGATATCGAGGGAGCCGAACTCTTCCATCGCGGTGCTGGCCAGTGCGTGAACTCCTTCATCGGTAGTGAGGTCTGCGCCGACGGCGGCTGCACGTCCACCTGCAGCCTGGATCCCGGCCACTACCTTGTTGGCGCGAGGCGCCTTCTGGCGGTAGTTGACCACGACGGCGGCGCCCTCACCTGCGAGGATCTTGGCAACTTCGGCGCCAATTCCGCGGGAGGACCCTGTGACGATCGCGGTCTTGTTATCCAGCATTCCCATTCGTGCTCCTTTTGTTCACTTCATCCAAATTCGGTGGGCTCGGGTTCCATCATGCCAGCGGCACGGGAGAAATCCGTTGTTGCCCTCGAACAAAAACTTATGTGCGGGCTAGTTGCCTAGTGGCCCATCCCCAGGCCGCCATCCACAGGAATCACGGCTCCGGAGATGTACGCGGCCTCGTCACTGGCAACCCAGCGCACCACGTTTGCTACCTCGGAAGCTTCAGCGAAGCGTCCGGCGGGAACGTTGGCCAAATAGGACTTCTGCGTTTCCTCCGGCAATTCAGCAGTCATATCTGTGTTGATGAACCCGGGTGCAACAACGTTGGCCGTAATGCCGCGGCTGCCGAGTTCGCGCGTCAGCGAGCGTGCAATGCCCACCATGCCTGCCTTGGAAGCGGAGTAGTTGATCTGGCCGGGGGCGCCATAGAGACCGGAAACCGACGAGATGAGGACAACGCGGCCTTTCCGCAACCGGATCATGCCTTTGGAGGCCCGCTTGATGACACGGAAGGCGCCGGTGAGATTGGTGTCCAGGACTGACGTAAAGTCGTCCTCGCTCATGCGCAGCAGCAGCGTGTCCTTGGTAATGCCCGCGTTGGCAACCAGTACCTCCACAGGGCCATGCGCCTCTTCGACAATCTTGAACGCAGCGTCAATCGACGCCTCGTCCGTGACGTCGGCCTTCACCCCCAGGATGCCCTCAGGCAATTCTGATTCACTGCGGTAGGTGACAGCCACCTTGTCTCCATTGGCAAGGAAAGATTTGGCAATGGCGAGGCCGATGCCCCGGTTGCCGCCGGTGATCAGGACGCTGCGGCCGGTGGTTACTGCTTCAGACATGGGTTTGCTCCAGGTTCCGCGGCATTTGCCAGGCCGCTATGAGAGAGGGATTTTCTGAGTTGATCCTATCTGGCGGGCGCTGCAACCGGCGGGTAACCGGTCATCAGTGTGGTTTGGGCGAGTACGTCCTTGGTGAGAGAATTGATGAAGGCCTTTGGAGCGTGATGATTCAGTTGTGACACGAGAAAATAGTCCCCTGCAGCAAGTGCCCGGGGAACCGGACGCTTTTTCCGGTGCCCCCGAAGTCCACAGCATCACAGACGCCGCTGCTGCCCACTCCGAAGACATGCGTGATCGCATGGTCAAGTACGCGGTAGCCATGGGTATTCGCATGGTCTGTATCATCCTCATTTTTGTGGTCGATGGCTGGTTCAAGATCATTGCCATTGTGGGCGCCGTCTTCCTGCCGTGGATTGCGGTAGTCATAGCCAATGGCAATGACAAGGCCGAGGACCATAGCGAGTCCTTGTTGGACTACGTCGCCGTCCCTGAATTGGAACGTTCCCCCGAGCCTGAAGAAGCTCCCGTGGACGCCCCAACCGTGCTCCAAGGTGAACTGGTGGATGACGAAACACCTGGCACATCAGGAGGCCCGGCCACGGGCCATTCAAGCGATGCCGGACAGTCCGGCGACGAACGGGCGGCTTTATGAATATCTTCAACCTCGGCGGCCCGGGTGCGGCCAGCGGGGAGTCCGGACGCGCCACGGCTACGGCAACGTGCTCCCGCAAAGGTTGCCGCGCCGGCGCAGAGTGGCAGCTCCTGTGGAACAACCCGCGCATTCACACGCCGGATCGCCGTAAGGTGTGGCTTTCGTGCGGCGAACACCGGGACTGGCTGGAGGATTACCTGCAGACGCGTGGCCTCTGGAAGGAAACACTGCCGTTCAAGGCCAGTGAAGCAACAGCGAATGAGGCTGGCTGAATGTACCGTTTTCTCTTCTCCAGCAAGTGGCTGGGGTACTTCGTGCTGGCTGTTATTTTCGCCACAGCCTGTGTCTTCCTGGGGCGATGGCAGATGGACCGCCGGGCTGAGACGTTGGCAGAAATCAATCGGGTGGTGAGTAACTACTCGGCCACCCCCATCCCCTACGCCGAGATCAAGGACGAGTTCGACTCCCTGGACCCTGAACGGGAATGGACGCAGGTTGAGCTACGGGGCAGTTATGACCTCGACGGGCAGCGGGTTGTGCGCAACCGGCCGCTTAACGGCCAGCCAGGCTACGACGTCGTGGTTCCATTCCGGCTGACTACAGGCGAAGCAGTCGTGATCGACCGCGGCTGGCTACCCATCGGCAACAACACACCAGGCCGGCCTGACGTGATCCCTGCTCCACCCACTGGTGAAGTAACTGTGGTGGCCCGTCTCAAGCCTGCCGAACCCAAGCTGGATCGTGGCGCGGTTGACGGTCAGCTGGCTTCGATTGACCTCGCAAGCTTTGCCGAGGAACTCCCTTATCCAATCGCAACAGGTGCTTACGGGCAGTTGGCCAGTGAATCTCCTGCAGTGCGGCCGATGCCCACGCCTTTCCCCAAGCCGGCCACTGAGGAAGGGACGCACCTCTCCTACTCACTGCAATGGTTCGCCTTCGGCGTCCTGATGTTCATCGGCTTTGGATACGCTGCACGGCAACAGGCCCGGAACGCCGCCATTGATGCCGAAGACGAAGAGGACGAGCAGATCATGGCCGCGGGTGGCACGCCCAGGAAGCGTGCCCCCGCTCCCCGGAAAAACAAGCGACCCACGTCCGAAGAAGAGGAAGACGCCATCCTTGATGCTCAGGGCTACTGATCCGGTTCACGATCCGGTGCTCAATGTCCGGTCCGCTTTGACTGCCGCCGGCGCCGAGGACACCGTCCGGACATTCGAGGAAAAGGTCCCTACAGCTGCCGCCGCTGCTGCTGTGTTGGAATGTGAAGTCGCGGCAATCACCAACAGCCTGGTCTTCGAACTTGATGGCGAGCCGCTGCTCATCCTCGCAAGCGGTGCGGCGAAGGTGGACACGGGGCTTGTGGCGGAGAAGCTGGGGGCCGGCAAAATCCGCCGCGCAAAACCCGACTTCGTGCTGGAACACACAGGCCAGGAAGTAGGCGGAGTAGCGCCCGTAGGCCACCCCAGGAAACTCCGCACCATCCTGGACACCTCGCTCCAAGAACACCCACTTCTCTGGGCAGGAGCCGGAGACCACAACTCCATGTTCTCCATCAGCTACGAAGAACTAGCGCGCATCACCGACGCTGAAGAACTCCGGGTCCGCTAGCTGCATCAGCCTGCGGGGGTGACCCCACCGCGAGCGAAGCGACGAGGTTGATCTGCGTAGCGTGCGTCTAAGCGAGGAACGAGCGAGCACGCGGCAGATCGAGCACGCCGCGCAGCGGAACGCAACCAGACGCGACGCAGCGGACGCAACACGCGCGCAGCCGAACGCAACCAGGGCTTACGCCAGCGTGATCAAGTCCAGGTAGTCCTCGTTCCAGTGGTCTTCAACACCGTCCGGGAGCAGCACAACGCGCTCCGGGTTCAGCGCCGACACGGCACCTTCGTCGTGGCTGACCATGACGACGGCGCCACTGTAGTTCTTGAGCGCACCCAGGATCTCTGCGCGGCTGGCCGGGTCCAGGTTGTTGGTGGGCTCATCGAGGAGCAGCACGTTGGCGCTGGAGGCAACAATGGTCGCCAGGGCCAGGCGTGTCTTCTCACCGCCGGAGAGGACGCCGGCGGGCTTGTCCACGTCGTCGCCGGAGAACAGGAACGAGCCCAGGATGCCTCGGACTTCGGCATCCTTCATGTCCGGAGCTGAAGACCGCATGTTTTCCAGGACCGTTCGGTCGACGTCGAGGGTCTCATGCTCCTGGGCGTAGTAGCCCACCTTGAGGCCGTGTCCGGGGATGATGTCGCCGGTGTCAGGCTTATCGACGCCGGCCAGCATGCGCAGAAGAGTGGTCTTGCCCGCACCGTTGAGTCCAAGGATGACCACCTTGGAACCGCGATCGATTGCCAGGTCCACGTCCGTGAAAATCTCCAGCGAACCGTAGGACTTGCTCAATCCCTCCGCAGTCAAGGGGGTCTTGCCGCAAGGAGACGGATCCGGGAACCGCAGAGCTGCCACGCGGTCGTTTTCGCGCACTGCCTCCAAGCCGCTCAGGAGCCGCTCTGCTCGCTTGGCCATGTTTTGGGCAGCGACGGCCTTGGTTGCCTTGGCGCGCATCTTGTTGGCCTGGTCGATCAGGACCTGCGCCTTCTTTTCGGCGTTGGCGCGTTCACGCTTCCGGGCGCGTTCATCCGTTTCGCGCTGGAGCAAGTAGCGCTTCCAGTCCATGTTGTAGTAATCGATCTGGGCGCGGTTGGCGTCCAGGAGGAAGACCTTGTTCACCGTCGCCTCGAGCAGGTCGGTGTCGTGACTGATCACGATCAAGCCACCCTGGTGGTTCTTCAGGAAGTCACGCAGCCAGGTGATGGAGTCGGCGTCAAGGTGGTTGGTGGGTTCGTCGAGGAGCAGGGTCTCCGCATCGGAGTACAGGATGCGCGCCAACTCCACACGGCGGCGCTGGCCACCGGAAAGGGTCTTGAGTGGCTGGTTGAGGAGGCGATCCGGCAACGCAAGGTTGGAGGAGATCGCAGCAGCTTCAGCTTCCGCTGCGTAGCCACCGCCCGAGAGAAACTCAGCCTCCAGGCGGTCATAGCGATTCATGGCTTTACGCTGGACCGCCGCGTCATCGCTTGCCATATCCTCGTGGGCCTTCTTCAGCTTGCCCACCACCACATCCAGGCCGCGGGCCGAAAGGATGCGGTCACGGGCGAGCTGTTCCATGTCCGGAGTCCGCGGATCCTGTGGAAGGTAGCCGATCTCACCGCTGCGGGTGACTTTACCCCCGGCGGGGAGCCCTTCGCCGGCGAGGACCCGGGTGAGTGTGGTCTTGCCGGCACCGTTACGTCCGACGAGTCCAATCTTGTCCCCTTTGTCCACCCTGAAGTTGACCTGGTCCATGAGCAGGCGTGCGCCGGCGCGGAGTTCGAGGTCCTGGACGGTAATCAATTCGGGTGATGCCTTTCAATGGGGAACGCTCGCGGGGACCGGTGGGTCCGATAAGTGCGGCGGGGGCGGCCGTGAGAACAGCCTGTTCAAGTCTACCGGTACCTAGGCCGCTGCCTGACATCGGTCCTCCCAGGAGGAAACTGTGCTGACGGCCAAAGAATTCCGGGTCAGTGTTGTGGAAAGACTCCAAAATCCCGATTCCGTTCCCTCCGTACTCTCGACAACAGGGGAAACAAAAACATCCATCGCATCGCATTACACCCGATAGGACCGTCATGAGCCAGACCAACTCTTCCACTTCCGCTGCCACACTGCAGCGAACCGCGTCCTCCCGAAAACGCTGGACCGCCACAGACCTGGGCCTCATCGCAGTTTTCGCTGCCCTCGTAGCGGCATCGGCAATTGTCCCGGGCATTCCGGTAGGAGCCCTTGGGGTTCCCATCACTTTGGTGACGTTGACGGTGATGCTCAGTGGACTGGTGCTCGGAGCCGGGCGCGGTTTCGCCGCCGTCGGGCTTTACGTGTTGCTCGGCTTCGCCGGTCTGCCGATCTTCAGCGGCGGGCGCAGCGGTTTGGGTATCCTCGCCACGCCCTCCGCCGGTTACATCATCGCGTTCCCGCTGGCGGCAGCCGCGACCGGTTACCTAACATCGGTGGTCATCCGCAGGACAGTCAAGTTCCGTGCACTGTGGCTCTTCGCAGCGACCATGGTGAGCAGCATCGTGGTTATTCACGCCCTCGGCGTCCTGGGCATGATGGTCAATGCCAAGTTGGATTTCACCAAGGCCTTCCTCGCAGACCTCCCTTTCGTCCCCGGCGATATCATTAAGAACGTCCTGGCCGTGATCATCGCCGTGGCAATCCACAAAGCCTTCCCGGATGTCTTGGTACGCCGGGTCAAGTAAGCGGGAACAATCACTCCATGAATTCCATCAGTTTCAGCAGGGTTTCGGTGCGTGTCGCAGTCGATGGCAGCGACACCCCCAAAACCCTGCTGCAAAATTTTTCCCTGGACCTCGCAGAACGCAGGATTGGAGTCATCGGCGCCAACGGCTCCGGAAAGTCCACGCTGCTGCGGCTCGTGAATGGCTTGGTTGAACCGAGCGAAGGCACAGTGGTAGTCCACGGAGATGACACTCTTGCCGATGTCCGCCGTGTCCGGGGCAATGTGGGTTTCGTCTTTACCGATCCCCTGTCACAGTTGGTGATGCCTACCGGGCGGGAAGATGTTGAGCTCTCGTTGCGCCGCTCCGTCAAGAACTCTAAGGAGCGGGCGGCGCGGGCAGAAGCAGTGCTGGATCGCTTCGGCCTGCTGCATCTGGCCGATCAAAGCATCTATGAACTGTCCGGTGGTGAAAGGCAGCTACTGGCCTTGGCCGCAGTCCTTGCGGTGGATCCCACCGTCCTGGTTCTCGACGAACCATCCACCCTCCTGGATCTTCGAAACCGCGAACTGCTGCGCCGCACAGTCGCTGGCCTGGATCAACAAGTCATCATGTCCACGCATGATCTCGACCTGGCCTTGGACATGGACAGGGTGCTGGTAGTTGAGGCCGGGCGTATCGTGTTCGACGGCGGTGCTGCAGACGGCGTCGCCCGGTACCGCGAACTTTGCGCGGCTGCCCTGCCCGGTGCCGGCGTGGGTGATGTGCCGAGATGAGGGGGCATGGCTTCCTTATAGCCAACTACGTGCGAGGGAACTCGATCATCCACCGCACTCCCCTGTGGCTGAAATTTCTGGTTGTAGCGGCCTGCGGAGCGGCGTCCTTCCTTATTGTGGACTGGGCCGTGTCGCTGGTGGTCTTCGCCGTCATGTGTGGCTTATTCATGCTGACGGGGGCAGGCTTCCGCCGCCTTCTGAAGGCCATTTGGTTGGTGGCTCCTATCCTGCTGGTCATCGGTCTCTTCCAATGGTGGCAACTGGGCGGGCCCACCGCGGCACGCATCGTGTTCAATGTGCTGGTCTGCGTAGTGGCAGCTTCGGTCCTCACCGCGACTACTCCCGTGCAGGATCTTCTGGACGGCGTGGTGGCGTTGGCAAAACCGTTCCGGCGTTTCGGTGCCGATCCTGAACGATTCGCTTTGACCATCGCAGTGATGCTCAGGAGCATTCCCTTCATAGCCGGCGCCTTCACTGACGTAAGGGACTCAGCGCGGGCACGCGGGCTTGAACGCAATCCCCGCGCACTGGTGCTCCCTGTCTTCATCACCACTGTTGCGTATGCGCGCCAAACCGGTGATGCTTTGGCGGCCCGCGGGTTGGGCGAACCGGAGAGGGACTAGACCGGCGCAGGGGCTACAGCTTGGCGTACTGAAAGAGAGCTGCGGTTCCCATGCCTCCGGCGATACTGATCATGGCCAATGCCAGCGAACTCTCGCCCCGCACTGCGTAACTGCGGCGTGCTTGAGCCATCAACCTCGTCACCAGGACCGCTCCCGAAGCTCCGTAGCCATGACCCAAGGCAAGCGCGCCGCCATCAAGGTTGGCTTTCTGAGGATCAACGCCCAGATACTCCAGGCATGCGATGGTTTGGGAGGCGAATGCCTCATTGAACTCCACCAGATCAATGTCATCTGCGTCCACTCCATGGCGGTCCAGGAGCCGCTTGGCCGCGTGGGCTGCCCCTATGCCAAGAAATTCCGGATCAACGCCGACGGTCTCGCACCCCAGCACCAGCATCCCGTGCGTCGCGCCCAGGGTGCGGGCTCGTTTAAGGGACGTCATGACGACGGCGGACGCTGCGTCCGCGTCAAAGCATGAGTTTGCTGCCGTGACCGATCCGCCCGCCACGAATGCTGCTGGGAACCTCGCCATCAGCGGGGCCCGCAGTGAAGCTCGGGGGCCATCGTCCGAATCCACCGTGTTTCCGTTGCCTTTGAGCGGAACGATTTCATCCGCAAAAACGCCGGTCCTGCCAGCTTCCACAGCTCGATGATGGCTTCGCAGAGCGTACTCGTCCTGCCTCTGACGTGTTACGCCGAATTCGCGGGCTACGGTCTCCGCCGCAACACCCATGTCCGGGTCGCCGAACTGCGGCGGCACAAAGCTGGCCCTGGAGTAGAAGTCGAGTTCGCCGTCGTCGTTTCTATTGGCCCGGGCCGGGGCGTTACTGATGCTTTCAACGCCCCCTGCCAAATACAGCGGATCCCCGCCGGCTGCCACCAAGCGGGATGCCAGTGCAATAGCGTCCAAACCTGAGCCGCATTGGCGGTCCACGGTGAGGCCAGGGACGGTGATGGGTAAACCGGCTTGGAGGGCGGCGAATCTGGCCACATTCCCGCCGCCCCCCACGGCGTTGCCGATGATGACGTCGTCCACGTCCCCCGGATCCACGCAGGCTTTCTCCACCAAGGAAGCCAGCACGGGTGCCAAAAGATCGGGAGCGCGGAGGTGCTTCAGCCGGCCATTGGCACGACATATCGGGGACCGTAGTGCAGAGACAATGATGGGCTGTCGGGATTCATCGGCCCCACTGGCCGATCCGCTGCCGCTAACCAAGGACTTGCGCGCGCGGGTCATGGTTCTTGATCCAGTCCAGGAGAACTTTCCTGCTGACCTTGCCCCGGTCGGTCATGGGTAGCTCCGCCAACACGTAATACTGCACCGGCCACTTGTCCCTGGCCAAGAGACCATCCAGGCCCGTGCGGAGCTGGGTGGCGGTGACCGCACCACAGGCAGGCACGACGCCGGCGATCACCTTTTGACCGCGGATGTCGTCTGGCGCCCCGGCAGCCACCGCACCATCCACCCCGGGCACCGAAGCGATGGCAAGCTCAACCTCGTGCGGGTAGACGTTCTTGCCGGAGGTAATGATCATGTCCGAGCGACGGCCAAGGATATGCAGGGTGCCGTCCTCCAGAAAGCCCTGGTCCCCCACCGTGTACCAGCCATCAAGACACCGGAGGGCATGTCCGTCGTCGCCCCACAGGTAGCCGTTGCTGACCATTCCACTGCGTACACTGATGTTCCCATGTTCCCCGTCGGGCAGGGGCCTGCCGGTGTCATCGAGGATGTTCAGTTCAACGCCTGGAAACGGGACGCCGATGCCGGTGCCACCGGCGTCCAACGGTTCGCCGGCAGCCAGCCGGGTCCCGGACACAAAGCTCAACTCCGAGGCGCCGTAGTACTCGAAGATGGCCGCACGGGGCGCCCACCGCCGTGCCGCTTCCAAGGTCCGGGCGTCCAGCTTGGAACCGGCACAGATGATGCTGCGGATACCGGAAGCATCAACGTCGCCGGCCAGTCCCCGCTCGCTGAGCAACCTCAGGGCAGTGGGCGCCAAAACAAGGCGGGTGATGCCGTCATGGCTGATGGCGGCATGGGCGTCGGCGACATCGAACGACTCAAGCGTATGGAAAGCCGAACCCGCGTACAGGCACTCTGAAAGGGCGAAAAGATTCAGGCTTGCTGACAAAGGACCGGGCGCAAGGGTCCGGTCCTCCTGGGACAAGCCAAAGAACTCGATGGAGGCATCGAAAGACACCTGCCAGGACCGGCGGGACCTGGTGAAGGCCTTGGGCACGGACGTGGTACCGGACGTGAGGCCGATGAGGAAGGTACTGGACGCGTCCCCGTCCACCAGTTCGGCGCCAACCGGTGTGGTGGTTGCGAGGACGCGTGAGGATACTTCTTCGATCATCGGGGCCGGCCATTCGGGGTCCAGAACGGCGCACCGCCGATTCCCCGCTACAGCGGCAGCATAGCGCTCCACGAAGCGCACAGAGTTGGGCTCGGCCAGAACGGTGGTGGCAGGGGCGTCCGCCACCAAGCCAGCTGCGGCGTCGCGGAGTCCCGCCCAGGTGAGCCGGCCGCTGCCCACAACGACGGCGGTGTCGTGGGGGCGCTCCTCGGCCCAGAGCTGAAGTTTATCCAGGAAAGGCATCCAAACAATTTTACGGCAGTGTCTGGCACCAGGCACCAAAAGTGACGTCTATTCTGACTGTATGAGTTTCAATGACGGCGCGCAGCTTGACCCCTCCCAAGTGGAGGACCGACGTGGCAGTGGCATGGGCCGCGGTACCAAGATCGGTGGTGGAATTGGTGGCGGTATTGTGGTGCTGCTCCTGGCACTCTTCGGCATCAATCCCAACATCCTTGGGGACCTGACCGGGGGCGGAAGCCAGCCGCCCGCCGTCGAAGGTGGCAGTGCCGGAGCCGGCGGCGTCCAGGAATGCCAGACCGGCGCCGATGCCGACAAACGCCTGGACTGCCGGATCACCGGTACGGTGAATAGCTTGAATGCTTTCTGGCCTGACTATCTGGCGGATTACAACGTCCAGTACCCGCGGCCCAAGACTGTCATCTTCAGCGAGGCCACAAACACCGGCTGTGGCGCGGCTACCAGCGCTGTTGGCCCCTTCTACTGCCCTGCAGACACCACCGCCTATTTCGATCCCGGCTTCTTCGATGAGCTGGTGACCCGTTTTGGCTCTTCTGGAGGCCCGCTGGCACAAGAGTACGTAGTAGCCCACGAGTTCGGGCACCACGTCCAGAACATCCTCGGAAGCCTGGACAAGGCCCAGCAGGATCCACAGGGACCGCAGTCGGGGGCGGTGCGGGTGGAGCTCCAGGCAGACTGCTATGCGGGACTGTGGGTCCGCCATGCCACGACGCAGACGGATGCGAGCGGGAAGCCTTTCCTTGACCCCCTCACCCAGCAGGACCTGCAGGATGCGCTCTCGGCCGCTTCCGCCGTCGGCGATGACCGCATCCAGGAAGCCGCAACCGGCCGCGTCTCACCTGAGTCATGGACCCACGGCTCCAGCGAGCAGCGGCAAAAATGGTTCTATCAGGGGTACACCACGGGCGACATCAACAAGTGCGACACCTTCGGTGTGGCTGCGCCCTAAGGCATGACAACACCAAAAAGGAAGGGTTCCGGGTGATATACCCGGAACCCTTCCTTTGCCCGTTGCACGGGTGAATGCTGGTTAGATGTTGAAGCCGAGGGCCCTCATCTGGTCCTTGCCGTCGTCGGTGATCCGTTCCGGACCCCATGGCGGCATCCATACCCAGTTCAGGCGCCAGTCGTCAACCACTCCGTCGAGGGACTTGCCCACCTGCTCTTCAAGCACATCCGTCAGCGGGCAAGCCGCCGTGGTCAGTGTCATGTCGATCAGGAGCGCGCCGTCATCGTCGGAGTACTTGAGTCCGTAAAGAAGGCCCAAGTCCACGATGTTGACCCCGAGCTCTGGGTCAATGACGTCCTTGAGCGCTTCCTCGACGTCCTCGAGGCTGGTTCGCGCCGCGTTGATTTCGGTCATGGAACGATCCTAACTAGGCCTGCACAGCAGGAGCAACGGCAACGCCGGCGCCTGGAGCGTAGCGGTCGTAGCCTTCTTCTTCAAGACGGTCTGCGAGCTCGGGGCCGCCCTCTTCAACAACCCTGCCGTCAACGAACACGTGAACGAAGTCCGGCTTGATGTAGCGCAGGATGCGGGTGTAGTGGGTGATGAGCAGCGTGCCCATGTTGCCCTCTTCGTGGGCGCGGTTGACGCCCTCGGAGACAACCTTCAAGGCGTCGACGTCCAAGCCGGAGTCGGTTTCGTCAAGGATGGCGAACTTCGGCTTGAAGAGTTCGAGCTGCAGGATCTCAACACGCTTCTTCTCACCACCGGAGAAGCCCTCGTTGACGTTGCGCTGTGCAAAGTCGGCGTCGATGCGCAGCTGCTGCATGGCAGCCTTGACGTCCTTGGTCCAGGTGCGCAGTGCCGGTGCTTCGCCGTCGATCGCGGTCTTGGCGGTGCGCAGGAAGTTGGTCATGGTCACACCGGGAACCTCTACCGGGTACTGCATGGCCAGGAACATGCCTGCACGGGCGCGCTCGTCGACGCTCATTTCCAGGACGTCTTCGCCGTCCAGCGTAATGGTGCCGCTGGTGACGTTGTAGCGCGGGTGACCGGCGATCGTGGAGGCGAGGGTGGACTTGCCCGAGCCGTTGGGGCCCATGATGGCGTGCGTTTCACCGGTCTTAATGGTGAGGCTGACGCCCTTCAGGATCTCCTTGGTGCCCTGCTCCGTCTCGATGCTGACGTGCAGGTCCTTGATTTCAAGAGTTGACATGCTCTTCTTTCTTTCCGTTCGTAAGTCTGGCGGTACTGGGCGCTCAGTAGTGATCTACCGAGGCACCGTTCACAACGTTGGTCACGTCCACGTAAACGTCGTCTCCATCGATGGTGACGGCAAAAACGGGGACGGGGTCATAAGCAGGCAGCTGGAGCGGTTGTCCGCTGCGGAGGTCGAACTGGGAACCGTGTCCCCAGCACTCGATCGCGCAGCCTTCAACCTCACCCTCGGACAACGAGATGTCCGCGTGCGAGCAGGTATCGGCGATCGCGTGGATCTCGCCCATCGAGTCCCTGACGATGGCTACAGGATAGTCATCGATCAGGACACGCAGCGCTTGCTTGACCTGGATGTCATTGGCGTTGCATACCAGTTCGCCCTTGGTTTCTTCACTCATTGTTTACTCTGCCTGGCCTGTCTTAGTTGTCGGTCGCGGCGAGTTCGCGCTCAACAGCTGCGGTCAGGCGATCTTCGATTGCCGGGACCTTGATCTGCTGGATGATCTCGTTGAGGAAGCCCCGGACCACCAGGCGGCGGGCAACCTTCTCAGGAATACCGCGGGCCATGAGGTAGAAGAGGTGCTCGTCATCGAAACGGCCGGTGGCGCTGGCGTGGCCTGCACCCTCGATCAAACCGGTTTCGATTTCGAGGTTGGGAACCGAGTCGGCGCGTGCACCGTCCGTGAGGACAAGGTTGCGGTTGGCCTCGTAGGTATCGGTACCTTCTGCTTCCTTACGGATCAGGACGTCGCCCACCCATACGCTGTGGGCATTGCGTCCCTGAAGAGCACCCTTGTAGAGGACGCGGGACTTGCAGTTGGCCACTGCGTGGTCAACAAAGAGGCGCTGCTCAAGGTGCTGGCCGGCGTCGGCGAAGTACAGGCCGAACATTTCGACGTCGGCACCGGGAGCCGTGAAACGCGTGGACGGCGTGACGCGAACGAGGTCGCCGCCCAGGCTGACCACGATGTGCTTGAACTTGGCATCGCGGCCGATCTTTGCCTGCTGCGAAGACGCGTGGACCGCGTCGTCTGCCCATTCCTGCAAGGAGACGACAGTCAGTTCAGCACCGTCCTCCACAATGATCTCCACGTTCTCGGAGACAACCGCGGAGCCCTGGTGATCCAGAACCACAACAGCCTTGGAGAAGCGTTCGGCCACAATCACGATGTGCTGTGCCGACGGCGCCTCACCAGCGCCGGTGACCAGGACGGAAACTTCACTCTCGGCCTGCAGATCGGCGGGCACGGTGATCACGGTGGCCTCGGCAAAGTTCTCCCAGGCATTGGCGGACACGAGGTCCTCGGGGATGCCCGCCTGGCCGATGCGCTTGTCATCGCGGCCAACAGTTTCAACAACGACGCCGGCCGGTGCGGTGACGCTGACAACAGGAGCTGCGCCGTTGAGGACATCGGTGTGGAGGCCGCGGAGGCGCTTCAACGGAGTGAATCGCCAGTCTTCCTCAAGGCCGTTCAGCGGCTTGAAGTCTGCAAGCTTGTACGAGGTGAGGCGGCCGGCGCGGGAGCTATCCGGGATGCCGACCCCGCCACCGTGCGAGTGGCTCTTGGCCGAAGCGCCGGCGAGCGGACCAGCGGAGGGCTGCTCCGACGTCGTGCTGGTGTTCGTTCCGGTGTTGGCGGGCGAAAGGTTCTCGCCTTCCTCGGTGAAGCCGTTGATGAACGGCTGGGCCGAGGGCGCGCCGATGCGCGCTTTTTCAGTAGTGATATCAGTCATTGTTAACCGACGGACCCTTCCATCTGCAGTTCAATCAGGCGGTTCAGCTCAAGAGCGTATTCCATGGGCAGTTCACGGGCGATCGGCTCGATGAAGCCGCGCACGATCATGGCCATGGCCTCGTCTTCAGGCATGCCGCGGGACATCAGATAGAAGAGCTGCTCTTCGCTGACGCGTGAAACGGTGGCCTCGTGGCCCATGACAACGTCATCCTCGCGGATGTCGATGTACGGGTACGTGTCCGAACGGGAAATGGTGTCCACCAGCAGGGCATCACAGCGGACCGTGTTGGCCGAGTGCTTGGCACCCTCACGGACCTGGACCAGGCCGCGGTACGCTGCACGTCCGCCGCCGCGGGCGACCGACTTGGAAATGATGGAACTCTTGGTGTTCGGTGCAATGTGCACCATCTTGGACCCGGTGTCCTGGTGCTGGCCCTCGCCGGCGAAGGCGATGGACAGCGTCTCGCCCTTGGCATGCTCGCCAACGAGGTAGACGGCCGGGTACTTCATGGTCACCTTGGAACCGATGTTGCCATCGATCCACTCCATGGTGGCGCCCTCTTCGCAGATAGCGCGCTTGGTCACCAGGTTGTACACGTTGGTGGACCAGTTCTGGATGGTCGTGTAGCGGACGCGGGCGCCCTTCTTCACGATGATCTCCACCACGGCCGAGTGCAGTGAGTCCGAGGTGTAGATCGGAGCCGTGCAGCCTTCGATGTAGTGAACGTAGGAGTCTTCATCAGCGATGATCAGCGTGCGCTCGAACTGGCCCATGTTCTCCGTGTTGATGCGGAAGTAGGCCTGCAGCGGGATGTCCACATGAACGCCCTTGGGCACGTACACGAATGATCCGCCGGACCATACGGCCGTGTTCAACGAAGCGAACTTGTTGTCGCCCACCGGGATGATGGTGCCGAAGTACTCCTGGAAGATCTCCGGGTGCTCGCGAAGTGCGGTGTCCGTGTCCAGGAAGATCACGCCCTGGGCTTCCAGGTCCTCGCGGATCTGGTGGTAGACAACCTCGGACTCGTACTGGGCTGCGACGCCCGAGACGAGACGGCTGCGCTCAGCTTCGGGGATACCCAGCTTCTCGTAGGTATTCCGGATGTCTTCCGGAAGGTCTTCCCACGTTGCCGCCTGCTTCTCGGTGGAGCGCACGAAGTATTTGATGTTGTCGAAGTCGATGCCGGAGAGGTCTGCACCCCAGGTAGGCATAGGCTTGCGGTCGAAGTACTTAAGGCCCTTGAGCCGCAGATCGAGCATCCATTCAGGCTCGTTCTTCTTCGAGGAGATGTCGCGGACGACCTCCTCGTTGAGGCCACGACGGGCGTTGGCACCAACGTCGTTCTTGTCGGCCCAGCCGTACTCGTAGTTTCCGATACCGTGCAGTTCGGGATTCTTCTCCAGAATCTCCGAGATCACAGTGCCGTCAGCTACCGCTTTCTCTGCTATTTGGTCCGTCATCACGGCCTTTCTTGCTGGTTGTTTGATTCCTGGTACGGGTTCCCGGACTGCACTGCGACATCCGGAGATGCCGTGGCAGCCGGGCGCCCGGTAGGTATATGGGTGGTGCACACATGTCCGCCCTGCGCGAGCGTGGAGAGACGCCGGACATCGACGCCCACCAAGCGCGAGAAAACCTCGGTCTCGGTGTCGCAGAAAACCGGAAACTCCGCAGCCAGGCGCTGGATAGGGCAGTGACCCTGGCACAGCTGGACGCTGGACAGTGCGGCGGGCAACGGGGCCTTGGCCTCAATTGAATGGGCTGATGCAACGAAGCGATCGCGGCTCAGGGCCCTGGAAAGTGCCATGGCCCTGGCGGTGATGTCATCTCCGGCGGCCTCGACCTCGGGAGCGTAGCGCCGTTCCATATCGGAGAAGCGTTCCTCCGCGTATGCGCGAACCGCGTCTTCGCCGGCGAGTTCCTGGAGACGGTGGAGCGCCGAGCTGGCAATGTTCAGGTAGTCATCGCCGAGAGTGGACTGTCCCTGCGAGCTCAAGACGTAGCGGCGCGCGGGGCGTCCCGCGCCGGAACCGGCCTTGGTCACACGCTTGACTTCGATTACGCCGTTGCGCTCCAAGTGGTCAAGGTGGCGGCGGACTGCGGCCGGTGTGAAGCCGAGGAGGTCGCCGAGCTCCGCGGCGCTCACTGGACCGTTTTCCAGGACGGCGCTCAGGACCCGGTCCCGTGTGCGATCATCCGCGTCCGGCATCGCGGGCGGGGCAACGAATGCCTCCGCCGCTGCAGCATGCCGTGTTGAAGGCATGGAAGTTGGACTGCTCATGGAATACACAACATAATCATGTCGTAATTTGTTTCATGCATCCAGTAAGGCAAGGCTGACCTGCGGAAGCCGCCAAGTGCGACCGTACTACTTCCCGTAGAATACTCTGGTGCGATCCCCCAAATCCCCCGTCCTCACTATAGATGGACTCATAAAGGACGTAGGCCCCCTGACCTCCCTTGACGGCAAAATGCTCAGGGTGGTCAGCGGACTGTCGCTGGTGGCCGAACGCGGCCAGGTAACCGCCCTATTGGGGGCTAACGGCGCGGGCAAGACCACCACGCTGGAGTGCGCCCAAGGTTTGCAGAAGCGAACGGGCGGAAATATCTCCCTCCTTGGCGCGGACCCTGATACTGCAGGTGCCGTCTTGAGATCCCGCGTAGGTGTGATGCTCCAGGACGGCGGCCTCCCGCCGTCGGCCCGTCCCATACCCTTGTTGCGGCATGTCGCCGGCATGTACCAAAAGCCCATGAACGTTGACGCGCTGGTGGAACGCCTGGGAATACACCAGTTCAGCCGGACCAGCGTGCGCCGCCTTTCCGGCGGCCAAAAGCAGCGGCTGGCACTCGCGGCGGCGCTGGTGGGTAACCCTGAAATCCTTTTCCTCGACGAGCCCAGTGCCGGCTTGGATCCACAGTCCCGGCAGATGGTTTTTGAGCTCATTGCCGAGCTCAGGGATGCCGGAATGGGCATTGTCCTGACCACCCACCTGATGGACGACGCGGAACGCCTGGCGGACTACGTCTACATCATCGACGGCGGTCACAACGTGGTTGAGGGAACGGTCGCCGAATTGCTTCGGCACGATCACGCAGCGGACTCCGCCATCACGGACCGGACGCTCTACTTCGACGCACCCGGCGGTCTAAGCTTGAACGGTGCTGTGGATGCCGGCCTGCAGATAACAGAGACGCGCTCCGGGAGTTACGCCATCACCGGCGCCATCACCCCGAAAGACCTTGCATCCCTGACTGCTTGGTGGGCTGAACGGAACATCATGCCCGCCTCGCTGCGGTTGGAAGCCCGTAGCCTGGAAGACGTGTTCCTGGACATTTCCGGAAGGGACCTCCGATGAGCCCACTTCTCTCGCCCAACGCCGGACCGGCATCCCTCCCGCGCCGGATCATGCAGCAGGGCCGCTACGAGACCATCACCATGCTGCGCAACGGTGAGCAACTCATCCTCGCTATTGTCCTACCCTTGATGGCCTTGGTGGGACTGGTAGTGACGCCCCTCCTCGATGACATGGGCGGATCACGCGTAGACGTTGCAACGCCGGGAATCCTGGCACTTTGTGCGATGTCCACTGCCTTCACCGGCCAGGGCATCGCTACCGGCTTTGACCGCCGGTACGGAGTGCTCCGTTTCCTGTCCACAACTCCCCTTGGTCGGGGCGGACTCATCGCAGGCAAGATCCTCGCCGTGCTGGTGGTCCTTTTTCTTCAGGTCCTGGTCGTGGCAGCCGTTGCCGGCATGCTGGGATGGCAACCACGCCTGGACGCCTGGCTTCCAGGGCTCGGACTTCTGGTGCTCGGTGCTGCAGCCTTCACGGCGCTGGGGCTGCTGGTCGCCGGTACGGTGCGCCCTGAAGCTACCCTGGCAATCACCAACCTGCTGTGGATTCTCCTGGGGGCCCTGGGCGGGATTGTGGTGCCGGCGGAACGACTACCTTCCCTGCTTCAGGGCATCGTGCACTTCCTGCCCTCAGGGGCGCTGGGCCAAGCGCTCCGTGATGCTTTCCTCTCGGGCAGTGTTCCTTTCCCCGCCGTTTTAGTCCTCCTGCTGTGGACCGTACTGGCCGGTGCTGCGGCCATCCGATGGTTCAAATGGAACTAACCCATTCAGGCATTAACCACCAACGCAGAACTGAGAAGTGAGACAACTGTGAGCACGGCATCGCGCCTACCCAATACCGTCCAGCGATTGACGTCCAAGCTGCCCACCGAGGTCAACAACGCCGTGCGCCGCCTGGCACTGTTGTCCCTCATTGGACAGACAGTGCTTGTGGTGACCGGTGGTGCCGTGCGACTTACCGCTTCCGGCCTTGGGTGCCCTACGTGGCCGCGCTGCACCAGCGATTCGTTGGTGAATACGCCGGAGATGGGCATCCACGGTTTCATCGAATTCGGCAACCGGCTCCTGACCTTCGCTCTGGCAGCCGTTGCTGCGCTCATGCTGGTGTACTTGTGGAATCTCCGCAAAGAGCGCCGCGACCTGTTCGTCCTTGCTCTGGGCCTTCTGGCCAGCATTCCGGCGCAGGCTGTGATCGGTGGAATCACGGTTCTGTCCGGCCTTAACCCTTGGGTTGTGGGCCTTCACTTCCTTGTCTCCATGGCTCTGGTGGTCTTCGCCACACTCCTGGTCAACCGCGCTTACGGGCGGACCGGCCGGTTCATGAACCGCACGCTGCCTGTCCTGCCCGCTGTAACCCGTCCGTTGATGACGGCCGTTGCTGTTTTCTCGGCACTTTCGGTGATGCTGGGTGTCGTGGTCACTGGCGCCGGGCCCCACGCAGGCGATGCAGATGCTCCGCGCAATGACCTTGACTGGGACCTCTTCTCACATATCCACGCCGTACCGGCCTACCTGATCACTGCAGGAACACTATTCGCGGTGTACTTGGTTTTCAGGCACAAGATTTCCGGGCCATTCCGGACGGCGACGTATCTCCTTCTGGGTGTAACCCTGCTGCAGGCCGTCATCGGCTTCACTCAGTATTACAACGGCATTCCCGCACTGCTCGTGGGCGCTCATATGTTCGGTGCTGCCGTGTTGATGAGTGCGGCCACCAACGCCGCTGATGTGGCGAAGTACAGCCCGAAGCGTTAGCTGCGGATGAGCTGCGCCGGATTCGCCCGCGACGCCACCACTGCCGGATAAACCGCTGAGAGGGTGCCACTGAGCAGGCCGGCCGCGATACCCCACAGGGCCGCATCTGCTGGAATCACCGGGACCCAGCCCTCGTTTGCGGCGTAGGCAAGAGCGGCGCCCATGCCCACGGCGGCGCCGGCAATGCCACCAAGTGCACCCACTACTGCCCCTTCCACAAGGAACATGGACGCCAGAGCGGTCCGCCGCATTCCGAGGGCCAGCAGAACAACCGAAACTATCGCAACCATACGGCCGAGGTCAGTGTTGATTGCGTGTTTGAGATCCCTGAGGTCAGCGACGGTCTGAACCTCGATTGCCTCCGTTGACGCTGGACTCAGCGCTTTGGGGAGTACTTCCGCTATGGCAGCCGGCGCGCCGGTTTGCGTCCTGAGGACCAAATTCGCGGCCACATTGGTTGACCTTATGGGGTAGGACCGAACGCCAACCACAACGGCGCCATCGAGGATGGGATCACGCCCCGGTTTATTGATGATTCCCACCACTGGTACTGGCTGGCCATAGAGCCACATCACGACGCCGGGTCCCGGCTTCGCGAGGCCCAGCTGCCGTGCGGCGTCCCCGCCGAGGACGGCGACCGGAGCCCCGAATGAATGATCAAGCAGGGCGACATCACCAAAGGAATCGGTGGCACTTTGCAGACGGACAAATGCGGCGTCTGCGATGCGGACAGCACCTCTGCATGGGGGCGCCTCGGGGATAGAGCCAGCCGGAATGTCGAAGGCTGTGTGTCGCTGGACTGTCCGCGTCACATCACGAACGATAGGGGGCGTTACGGGACCCCTGGAGCGGTTAGGCTCCGGGGGATGTGAGAGAGGGATCCGCTCAAGCCCGCGGGATGTGAGAGAGGGTCAGAGAAGAGCGCCGCAAAACGGCGACGCCGGCACTCTGGCGAGTACCGGCGTCGAGCGACTGCGGCTTGCAGAGCGTGTGCGGAGCTAAGCCCCGACGATCGCGGAGCCGACGAACGGATCAACGGCCAAGGCAATGAAGAGCAGCGTCAGGTAGCTGATGGAGCCATGGAAGACCTTCATTGCGCCCTTGTTGGAGACGTCGCCACCCTGGGCGCGCTTGTACAAGGCGTGGCTTTCGTAGAGGAACCAGGCGCCGGCGGCAACGGCGACGATGGTGTAGACCCAGCCGGCCCCACCAACGGGCACCATCAGCAACGAGCAGGCAACCATGGCCCACGCGTAGAGGACTACCTGTACAGAGACCACCTTCGCGCCGGCGATGGCGCCGAGCATGGGTACGTTGGCGTTGCGGTAGTCCTCGCCGTATCGCATGGAAAGCGGCCAGTAATGGGGAGGCGTCCAGAGGAAAATCACCATGAACAGGACAATGGCGGGCCACTCGACCGTGTTGGTAACGGCCGCCCAGGCGATGAGAACCGGGAAGCATCCGGCAGCACCACCCCAGACGATGTTCTGGGCCGTGCGACGCTTCAGGATCATGGTGTAAATGACCACGTAGAAAACGATCGCGCCGAGACCCAGCCACGCAGAAAGCGGGTTGGCACCGAACCACAGGATCGCGATCGAGGCGGCACCCAGCACCCAGGCAAACACCAGGGCCTCGCGCGGCGATACTTCACCAGTGACCAAGGGCCGCTTTTCCGTGCGGTGCATGAGTTTGTCAATGTCGCGGTCGATGTAGCAGTTGAAGACGCCGGCACTGCCGGCAGCGAATGCACCACCAACGAGGGTCGCAAGAATCAGCCCGATGGACGGGAAACCGCGTTGCGCAAAAATCATGGTGGGCAGTGTGCTGACCAGGAGCAGTTCGATGACCCTGGGTTTGGTCAGAGCCAGATACGCCTTGAATTTACGGGACATTCCGATGCTTCCCCGTGCCGGGGACGCGTTAAGGGGCGTATCAGTTGTGCTCACGGCGGCAGTCACTCTGTTCTATGCTCTGGGGTTCTCGCAGCGGCTGCCGTCCCTGTTGTCGAAAGCAAACTCGGGCGCATGAACCGCTGCTGGCCTTCAAATATCATACCGTGGCGGAAAGAGGGCCGATGTCCGCAAAATACGTCAATGTTTCCGAAACTTCACTCCCCCGTGGTGCCATGGTGATTCATATAAGCGAATTTCTGTCCAGTTAGTGGGATTCCCTCAGTTACCTGACACGTTTAGGGCTAAGCTGTTGAGCAGATCAGCACACGTTGACCATCCGGGAAACCGTATTCTCGGATATCCGTGCGTCTGGATGAGAGATCAACGTTTCAATGGTGAACGGCTGGTAGACACATTGCAGCGGGCGCCATCCTGTGCTTCCTGCGTGCCGTGTCCGTACGCCTGCCGTCAGCACAGAGAGGGGCTCGGTTTTCGTGCCACATTTGGAAGAGCAAGAACTGTCATGGACCGATCTGGACAAAAAGGCAGTTGACACCGTTCGCGTGTTGGCCGCCGACGCCGTGGAGAAGGTCGGAAACGGTCACCCTGGTACGGCAATGAGCTTGGCTCCGGCAGCGTACCTGCTGTTCCAGAAGCTGATGCGTCATGACCCGAAGAACCCGGACTGGATTGGCCGCGACCGCTTTGTGTTGTCCCCCGGTCACACGTCATTGACCCTGTACATCCAGTTGTTCCTCTCCGGTTACGGCCTGGAACTGAAGGACCTCGAGGCGCTCCGCACCTGGGGTTCGCTGACCCCGGGTCACCCTGAGTACAAGCACACCGCCGGTGTGGAAATCACCACCGGCCCGCTGGGCCAGGGGCTGGCCTCCGCTGTTGGTTTCGCGTACTCCCAGCGTCGCCAGCGTGGATTGTTCGACGCCGATGCTCCCGCCGGCGAATCGCCGTTCGACCACACCATCTGGGTCATCGCTTCCGACGGCGACCTCCAGGAAGGCGTGACGTCCGAGGCGTCCTCGCTTGCCGGGCACCAGGAACTGGGCAACCTCGTGGTGATCTACGACGAGAACCACATCTCCATCGAAGACGACACCGACATCGCCTTCACCGAAGACGTCCTTAAACGCTACGAGGCGTACGGCTGGCACACCCAGCGCGTTGACTGGACCAAGACCGGTGACTACGTCGAAGACGTCCAGGAGCTCTACTCCGCACTGCAGGCAGCCAAGGCAGAGACGAACAAGCCGTCCATCATCTCGCTGCGCACCATCATCGGCTACCCGGCACCAAAGAAGCAGAACACCGGCAAGATCCACGGTTCCGCTTTGGGTGCCGAGGAAGTCGCGGCACTGAAGACCGTGCTCGGTTTCGATCCGGCCAAGTCCTTCGACGTTGACGAAGAAGTTCTGGCCCACGCCCGCAAGGTCCTGGACCGCGGCGCCGAATCCCGTGCCGCGTGGCAGAAGTCGTTCGAGGCATGGCAGTCCGCCAACCCGGATGCTGCTGCCCTGCTGGAGCGTGTGGAAGCCAAGAAGCTGCCCGTGGGCATCGACGCTGCACTGCCCGTCTTTGAGGCAGGCAAGGACGTTTCCACCCGCGCTGCCTCCGGCAAGGTCCTGAACGCTATCGGCCCGGTCCTGCCCGAGCTCTGGGGCGGTTCGGCCGACCTCGCCGAGTCCAACAACACCACCATTGAAGGCTCGCCGTCGTTTATCCCGACCTCGCGCTCCACGGATGCCTGGAAGGGCAACCCGTACGGACGTGTCCTGCACTTCGGTATCCGTGAGCACGCTGCTGCTTCGATCGTGAACGGCATCTCCTTGCACGGACGCACCCGGGCCTTCTCCGGTACGTTCCTGATCTTCTCCGACTACCAGCGCCCGGCGATCCGCCTTGGCGCTCTGATGGGTGTCCCATCCCTGTACGTGTGGACGCACGACTCCATCGGCCTGGGCGAAGACGGACCTACCCACCAGCCGGTGGAGCAGCTCGCGTCGCTGCGCGCCATCCCGGGCCTGGATGTCGTCCGTCCCGGCGACGCCAACGAGGTCTCGGCTGCATGGAAGGCCATGCTGGAGAACCACGAGAACCCGGCAGGCATTGTCCTGACCCGCCAGAACATCCCCACCTACGCCCGCGGCGAAGGCGAAGCTGCTGGTGACACCTTCGGTTCCACCGCAGGTGTAGCCAAGGGCGGGTACGTCCTTGCCGAAGCCTCCAAGGACGGCGAATCCGTTGACGCGCAGGTCATCCTGATCGGCACCGGCTCCGAGGTTCAGCTCGCAGTCCAGGCCCGCGAAGCCCTGCAGGCCGAAGGCATCGCAGCCCGCGTTGTCTCCATGCCGTGCGTTGAGTGGTTCAACAAGCAGGACGAGGCTTACCGCGAGTCCGTGCTCCCCGCTGCTGTCAAGGCCCGCGTTTCGGTCGAAGCCGGTCTGGCACTGGGCTGGCGCGAATTCGTCGGCGACGCCGGCCGCTCCATCTCCCTGGAACACTTCGGCGCCTCGGCCGACTACAAGCGGCTCTTCAACGAGTTCGGCATCACCGCCGAAGCCGTTGCCGCCGCAGCCAAAGACTCCCTCGCAGACTCCAACGCATAACAGTCTGCTTCCCTCTCACAAGGAGAAACACACATGTCTACAACTCCCACGCAGCAGCTCTCTGACGCCGGCGTTTCGATCTGGCTCGATGACCTCTCCCGCACCCGCCTGGATACCGGCACGCTGCAGAAGCTCATCGACGAGAAGAACGTTGTTGGTGTGACCACCAACCCGTCCATCTTCCACGCCGCCATCACCGCCGGCACGGACTACGACGCCACCATTGCCGCCCAGGCTGCCGCCGGCGCCAGTGTCGAAGAGACGATTTTCGAGATCACCACCACGGACGTCGCTGACGCCTGCGATCTCTTCGCCCCGATCGCCGCCGCCACCAATGGTGTGGATGGCCGAGTCTCCATCGAGGTTGACCCCCGCCTTGCCTGGGACACCGCCGGTACCATTGCCGAGGCCAAGCACCTGCACGCCAAGGTCAACAAGGACAACGTCCACATCAAGATCCCGGCAACCCTGGAAGGCCTGGAGGCCATCACGGCCACCCTCGCCGAGGGCATCAGCGTCAACGTCACGCTGATCTTCTCCTTGGAGCGCTACCGCGCAGTCATCAACGCCTTCCAGTCCGGTCTTGAGCAGGCCAAGGAAAACGGCCACGACCTTTCCAAGATCCACTCGGTGGCATCGTTCTTCGTGTCCCGCGTGGATTCGGAAATCGACAAGCGCCTTGACGCCATCGGCACCGATGAAGCCAAGGCACTCAAGGGCAAGGCCGGCGTGGCGAACGCACGCCTGGCCTACCAGGTCTACGAAGAGCTCTTCTCCACCGAGCGTTGGGCAGTGCTGGCTGAAGCAGGCGCTCTCCCCCAGCGCCCCCTGTGGGCTTCCACCGGCGTGAAGGACCCGGCCTACCCGGACACCCTCTACGTCACCGAACTCGTCGCTGCGGGCGTGGTCAACACCATGCCCGAGAAGACCCTCGACGCCACGTTCGACCACGGAGTAGTCACCGGCGACACCATCACCGGCACCTACGACGAAGCGAACGAGACCCTCAACGCCCTCGAAGCCCTCGGTGTCTCCTACAACGACGTCGTCACCCTCCTTGAGACCGAAGGCCTCGAGAAGTTCGTGGGCTCCTGGAAGGAACTCCTCGCCGACGTTGAAGGCGCACTCGTCACCGCACGGAAGGCTTCCTAACACACCATGAGCACAATCAGCTACGACGCCAGCGGTGCCGCCCAGCAGGCTATTGCCCAGCACATTGACGGCTTGGTCGAGGAAAAGATCGCCACGCGGATTTTCGCCAAGGACCACACTTTGTGGGGCCCTGACGCGGAGTCCGAATCGGCGATACGCCTCGGCTGGGTAGAAGCCGCCACAGTGTCTCAGGCTTTGGTCGGTGACATCCTGGAACTTCGCGATGCCCTTCGCGGTGAAGGGGTCACCCGCATTGTCCTTTGTGGCATGGGTGGGTCTTCCTTGGCGCCTGAGGTTATCGCCGGCACCGCCGGCGTCGAGCTGACGGTGCTGGACAGCACCGACCCCGAACAGGTCAGTGCTGCATTGGCGGACCGGCTGGCGGAGACGGCTATCGTTGTTTCCTCCAAGTCGGGCTCCACCGTTGAAACCGACTCCCAGCGACGAGTGTTCGAGAAGGCGTTCAACGACGCCGGCATCGACGCCAAGAGCCGCATCATCATCGTCACCGATCCCGGTTCGCCGCTGGATAACGCTTCCCGCGAAGCGGGCTACCGCGCAGTGTTCAACGCCGATCCGAATGTGGGTGGACGTTTCTCTGCACTGACAGCTTTTGGCTTGGTCCCGTGTGGGCTGGCCGGTGTCGACATCCAAGCATTCCTGGATGAAGCTGAAGAAGCTGCTGAGATTCTCAATGAGGATTCAGCGGACAACATCGGCCTTGCCCTCGGCGTCGCCCTGGGTGGTACCGACCCGCTGCGCAACAAGATCGTGATCGCCGAAGACGGTTCGGGCATTGTCGGCTTCGCTGACTGGGCCGAACAGCTGATCGCGGAATCCACCGGGAAGCTGGGCACCGGTGTTCTGCCGGTCGTTGCCGGTCCGGATTCCCCGGAGGCCCTTGGCGGTGCCGGGGATGTCCTGGTGGTCCGCCTGGTGAGTGCTGATGCCGACGTCGAACTTCGTGAGAACGAGGTTGCCATTGCCGGTGGGCTTCCCTCGCAGATGTTTGCCTGGGAATTCGCCACCGCGGTAGCGGGCCGTCTGCTGGGCATCAACCCGTTTGACCAGCCCGACGTCGAGGCAGCTAAGGTTGCCGCGCGCGGCCTGTTGGACGCCCGCCCTGAACCGACCCCCGCAGCGTTCACCGATGGTGCTGTGGAGGTTCGCGGCGGTGACTGGCTCGGGGACGCCTCGACGGCGAGCGAAGCTGTGCAGGCGCTCCTTGGCCAGCTCGGTGCAGATGGTTATTTGAGCGTTCAGGCCTACCTGGACCGCATTTCCCATGCACCGCTCGAAGGCATCCGTGACGAACTGGCTGCCGTCAGTGGCCGTCCGGTGACGTTCGGTTGGGGCCCGCGTTTCCTGCACTCCACGGGACAGTTCCATAAGGGCGGACCGGCAATCGGAGTGTTCCTGCAGATCACCGCAGCATCAGCTACGGATCTCGAGATCCCGGAGCGTCCCTTCACGTTCGGCCAGCTCATTGCTGCGCAGGCCTCGGGTGATGCCCAGGTCCTGGAAGGTCACGGCCGCCCGGTACTGCGCCTGCACCTCACCGACCGTGCAGCCGGCGTAGCCCAGCTCCAGGAAATCGTCTCTGCGTTGGCTAACCAAGCCAGCGCACTCGAAAGCTAAGGCACAGAACCAAACATGCCAGAAACTAAGAACGGCAGTACCCGGAATCCTTTGCGGGATCCGCGGGACCGTCGCCTGAATCGGATTGCCGGGCCGTCGTCGTTGGTGTTCTTCGGAGTCACCGGGGACCTGGCTCGTAAGAAGCTCATGCCGGCGGTCTATGATCTCGCCAACCGCGGTCTCTTGCCTCCCAGCTTCGCGTTGGTGGGCTTCGGCCGCCGTGACTGGGACAACGCCGAGTTCGCGGCCGAAGTCAAGGAAAACGTCAAGGCGCACGCGCGGACCAAATTTGATGAAGCGGTGTGGGAGCAGCTTGCCTCCGGTATCCGTTTTGTTCAGGGAGAGTTCGACGACGACGACGCTTTCGAACGTCTGGGCGATGTCCTGGATGAGCTGGATGAGACCCGGGGAACCCGTGGGAACCACGGGTTCTACCTGTCCATCCCGCCCAAAGCGTTTGAACAGGTCTGCCGGCAGCTGTCCAAGCACGGCCTGGCGCAGGCCAAGCCGGGTCAGTGGCGTCGTGTGGTCATCGAGAAGCCGTTCGGGCACGACCTTGAGTCGGCCCGGCAGCTCAATGACATTGTGGAGTCGGTATTCCCGGCTGACGCCGTGTTCAGGATCGACCACTACCTGGGTAAGGAGACGGTGCAGAACATCCTGGCGTTGCGCTTCGCGAACCAGCTGTTCGAACCGCTCTGGAACGCCAACTACGTGGACCATGTCCAGATCACCATGGCCGAGGACATCGGCACCGGTGGGCGTGCGGGGTATTACGACGGCGTGGGTGCTGCCCGCGATGTTATCCAGAACCACCTGCTCCAGTTGCTCGCGTTGACAGCGATGGAGGAGCCCATCTCCTTCAACGCCGATGACTTGCGGGCGGAGAAGGAAAAGGTCCTCGCAGCGGTCAAGCTGCCCGAGGACCTCTCCACACACTCCGCACGTGGTCAGTTCACCGGAGGCTGGCAGGGCGGCGAGGAAGTCCTGGGCTACCTGGACGAAGACGGAATCCCGGCCGATTCCAAGACCGAGACGTTCGCCGCGATCCGGGTGGACATCAACACGCGTCGGTGGAACGGTGTGCCGTTCTACCTGCGGGCCGGCAAGCGTTTGGGCCGTCGCGTGACGGAGATCGCTGTGGTCTTCAAACGCGCACCCAACCTGCTGTTCCGTGATCACGGCGAGGACGACTTTGGACAGAACGCCGTGGTCATCCGCGTGCAGCCCGACGAGGGCGCAACCATCCGGTTGGGCTCCAAGGTTCCGGGCACGCAGATGGAAGTCCGCGATGTCACCATGGACTTCGGCTACGGCCACTCCTTCACAGAGTCCAGCCCCGAAGCCTATGAACGCCTCATCCTGGACGTACTTCTGGGTGAGCCGCCGCTGTTCCCGCGCCACCAGGAAGTGGAGCTGTCCTGGAAGATCCTTGACCCGTTCGAGGAATACTGGGCCGGGCTCGATGAACAACCGCAACCCTACGCACCGGGCAGTTGGGGTCCGGCCTCGGCCGATGCCTTGCTGGCCCGTGACGGACGAACCTGGAGAAGGCCATGATCGTAGATCTTCCCGACACAACCACCTCCAAGATCTCCAAGAAGATCATGTCCCTGCGCGAGCAAGGCGGCGTGATTGCCTTGGGCCGTGTACTGACCCTGGTAGTGGTGACGAAGTCCGGGTATGAAGAAGAAGCCATCGAAGCGGCCAACGAAGCCAGCAGGGAACACCCCTGCCGGATCATTGTCCTCGCCGACGCAGGCGTTGAAGGCCCTGACCGCCTCGACGCGCAGATCCGCGTCGGTGGCGACGCCGGTGCGTCTGAAGTCATCGTCCTGCGAGGTCACGGTCACATGGCCCACGAAAGCGAATCCCTTGTGGCCGCTCTCCTGCTGCCGGACGCACCGATCGTGGCGTGGTGGCCTCACGGCGCGCCGGAAAGCGCCTGCGAGACCTCCATCGGCCGCATCGCGCACCGACGCATCACCGACTCCGCCAACGAGCCGGACCCGCGCCTGGCCCTGGAAAACATCCGTGCCACCTACAAGGCCGGCGATACCGATCTGGCATGGACCCGACTGACCAACTGGCGCATGCAACTCGCGGCTGTCTTTGACCAGGTCGATAGCGACCCTGTCTCCGCCGTTGCCGTTGAAGGCGCTTCCGATTCCCCCAGCACCCTGTTGCTGGCGGCGTGGCTCAGTCTGGCGCTGGAGGCCCCGGTCACAATTGTGGCGGACCCTGCAGGTACCGGTATCCGCCGTGTCCGCCTGACGCGTGCCAGTGGCGACGTCCAGCTCTTCCGTCCCGGCCTCTCTGTTGCCGAGCTGACCCAACCCGGGCAGCCGGCACAACGCATCACGCTCCCCCGCCGAAGCCTCAAGGACTGCCTCGCTGAAGAACTGCGGCGGCTTGATCCGGACGAAGTGTTCGGAGAAGTGATTACGATGGGACTTCCACTTACCAGTCAGAGGAGAGTCCAGACCAGTGCACGCTGAGCCCAGAGTAAGTATCCACCCCGACTCGAAGGTGTTGATGGCCGCCATAGCGGCACGTCTGATCACCAAGCTTGTGGATGTCCAGGACAAGCATGGCGAGGCCACGGTGGTCCTCACCGGCGGAACCGTTGGTATCGGGACCCTGAAGGCTGTGGCTGACTCCGCTGCCGCACCTGCCGTGGATTGGTCGAGGGTGAACTTCTGGTGGGGCGATGAACGGTTCGTCGCTGCCGACAGCGATGACAGGAACACGCGCCAGGCCCACCAAGCACTGCTAGCCCACTTGGCGGTCGACCCGGCCAGGGTTCACGAACCCGGCTCCACCGATGCATATGCCACAGCTGACGAAGCAGCAGCAGCTTACGCCCAGGAGCTCAAGGCAGCTGCTGAGGCTGAGCACGCAGCAGACACATCAGACAACAGGCCTGAGCAACCGGGAATCCTGCCGCGCTTTGACATCCTGCTCCTGGGCGTTGGACCAGATGCACACGTAGCATCGCTCTTTCCTGAGCAAGCCGGAATTCGCGAAAAGACCCGCACTGTGGTGGGCGTGGAGAACTCACCTAAGCCGCCGCCGTCGCGCATCTCGCTGACGCTTCCAGCGATCAATACCGCACAGGAAATCTGGATGGTTGTTGCCGGCGAGGATAAGGCAGGAGCCGTGGGCCTGGCCCTTGCGGGCGCCAACCCTGTCCAGGTCCCTGCAGCGGGTCCGGTGGGGCGTGCGAGGACTCTATGGCTTATCGACGAGAATGCGGCGTCACGTGTCCCCCAGCAGTTGGTCCGGAAGGACCCCGCGGGCGCGTAACCGATCCAGCGCTCCGGCCAGGGCCACTTCGGCATCCTGGCTGGAGCGTCGTTCTTTAACGTAGTCCAGGTGCGATTTGAAAATCTCATCGTCAGGTCTTTCCGGGGCCGGATTCCCGGGGTCGCGCGTGGCGGGCGAACCACATTTGGGACAGTCCCACGTCTTGGGAATCTGCTCGTCCGGCAGTTTAAGGAAAACAAGCCGCGTTTCGTGTCCCTTGGCGCACCAGTAGGGAACGCGAATACGCGGCACTTGTTGTCCGGGGCCGTGGTCGCTCTGATGTCGCGGACTGGAACCCTGGGTAACGCCTACGCGTGTGCCCCGATATCCGGACGTGCCATGAACCATTTTCGAACCCCTCGCGACTCGGTGGTGGGCCGTCACGGCCAACAGGGCAAGTCTAGTGCGAGGGGCCCGACGGCGGCAGTAGCGTTGGGTGCCCGGGACAAAAAAGGGAGGCTCCCGTCAGGAGCCTCCCTTTCCTGGTATGACTAGGAATCGCCACCGGAGGTGAATCGCATGATCAGGCCCAAGCCGATGATCACGACGCCCCACGTGATGCCAAGGATAATGGTGAAGCGGTTCAGGTTACGCTCGGCGACACCGGACGAACTCAATCCGGAGCTCATACCACCACCGAACATGTCGGACAAACCGCCGCCACGTCCCTTGTGCAGGAGGATGAGCAGAGTCAGCAGAAGGCTGGTGATGCCCAGCAGGATCTGCAGAATGACTTGAAGAACGTCCACGACGGCCTTTCGAAGAAGCGGAAATCGGGAGCCGGACTAGTCCGTGACGAGGTGGCTCTCGAACCTGACAATGTTAGCAAACTCAGCGGGGTCCAGGCTGGCGCCACCCACAAGCAATCCGTCAACGTCGCTTTCTGCCATGATGGCTGCAGCATTGTTGGCCTTGACAGAGCCGCCGTAGAGCAGTCGTGTCTTCGCTGCGACGGTTTCGTCGAAGAGTTCGGCGAGCTCAGCACGGATGGCTGCGCACATTTCCTGTGCGTCTTCCGGGCCCGCGACTTCGCCGGTGCCAATGGCCCAGACGGGTTCGTAAGCCACAACGAGTTCAGCAGCTTGCTCAGCCGTGAGGCCTTCCACACCTGCGCGAAGCTGAGCCAGGGTGTGCTCCACGTGCGTGCCCGCCTGACGGATCTCAAGGCCCTCTCCTACGCACAGTACGGGAGTAACTCCGTGACGGAAGCCGGCCTTGACCTTGGCGTTAAGAACATCGTCAGACTCGTTGTGGATAGTGCGGCGTTCACTGTGGCCCACCAGGACGTAGGCACAGCCAAGCTTGCTCAGGAACTGACCGGAGATATCGCCCGTGTAAGCGCCGGAGTCAAACTGGGACAGGTCCTGGCCGCCGTAGACGACTTCCAGCTCGTCACCCTGAACCAGCGTCTGGACACCGCGGAGGTCCGTGAACGGAGGAAACACTGCCACCTCGGTACGGCTGTAGTCGTGCTTGGCGTCGGACAGTGTCCAGGCCAGCTTCTGCAGCAAGGTGATTCCCTGGACGTGGTCCATGTTCATCTTCCAGTTGCCGGCGATGAAGGGTTTGCGGATGAAGTTGCCGTTAGCAGAGGTAGTCACATGAACTCCAAAAAAATGCGTTGAGATATGGAACGACCGGCAGGACGCGGTTGCGCCCTGCCGGTCGGTTGATGCTTAGCGGTCCAGGACGCTCAGACCGGGAAGTTCCTTGCCTTCAAGGTATTCCAGGCTGGCGCCGCCACCGGTGGAAATGTGGCCGAACTGCGAATCCTCGAAGCCGAGGGTGCGGACTGCTGCAGCAGAATCGCCGCCACCAACTACGGTGAACGCAACGGTATCCGTCAGGGCCTGCGCAATGGCGCGCGTGCCGCTGGAGAAGGCCTCGAATTCGAAGACGCCCATGGGGCCGTTCCAGAACACGGTTTTGGCACCCTCGATCTGGGCAGCGAATGCCGATGCGGATTCCGGGCCAATATCAAGCCCAATTCCGGAAGCACCAAAACGGCTGTCCTCAATGGCGTCTGCCTTGACGACCTCGTGCTCAGCGTCTGCAGCGAAACGGCTTGCGACCACCACGTCTGTGGGGATCACGAACGACGTTCCGGCATCGGACGCGCGCTTGAGGTAATCCTGGACGACAGGAATCTGTTCCTCTTCAAGGAGGCTGCCCGCGACCTTGTGTCCGGCTGCGGCCAGGAAGGTGAAGAGCATTCCCCCGCCAACCAGGATGGTGTCAGCCTTGCCCAGGAGGTTGTCGATGACTGCCAGCTTGTCCGAAACCTTGGAGCCACCAAGAACCACAACGTAGGGACGCTGGGTGTCCGTGGTGAGCTTCCGAAGAACCTCTACCTCCGTGTGAACGAGGTCGCCCAGGTACGACGGCAGGCGAGTAGCGACATCGAAGACGCTGGCGTGTTTCCGGTGGACGGCGCCAAAAGCGTCATCGACGAAGGCACCGTTTGTTCCGGTGAGGGCAACCAGTTCGTCAGCAAACGCGCCACGCTCGGCGTCGTCCTTGCTGGTTTCGCGGGCATCGAACCGAACGTTTTCCAAGACGAGAACTTCGCCGTCCTGGAGATTGGCTGCAAGCGCCCTGGCGGAATCTCCCACCGTGTCTTCGGCCAGCTGGACCGTGAAGTCCGCGAGTTCCGCCAGACGGGCTGCAGCGGGCTTCAGGGAGTACTTTTCCTCAGGTGTGCCTTTGGGGCGGCCGAGGTGGGCGGTTACGAGCACACGGGCACCGGCGTCCGACAGCTTCTTGAGGACCGGAAGGGAGGCCTTGATACGGCCGTCGTCGGTCACTGCAGAGCCGTCGAGCGGCACATTCAGGTCACTTCTGACCAGAATGTACCGCCCGCGGACACCTTCAGCGATGAGTTCGTTGAGGGTGTGAGATGTCATGTGTCTACCCTAGCCCAGCTTGGATGCGACGAGCTCCGTGAGGTCTACGAGGCGGTTGGAGTAACCCCACTCGTTGTCATACCAGGAAACAACCTTGACCTGGTTGCCAATGACCTTGGTGAGGCCGGAATCGAAGATGGAAGAGGCGGGGTCTCCGACGATGTCCGAGGACACAATGGGGGCGTCCGTGTAGCTGAGGATTCCAGCGAACTGCTCGGACTCTGCGGCAGCCTTGACGGCAGCGTTGACTTCCTCAACCGTGACTTCGCGGGAAACAGTGACCGTGAGGTCCGTAGCGGAGCCGGTGGGGACGGGGACGCGAATGGCGTAACCATCCAGCTTGCCCTTGAGTTCCGGGAGGACCAGGCCGATTGCCTTGGCAGCACCGGTGGACGTGGGGACCATGTTGATCGCAGCAGCGCGGGCACGGCGGAGATCTCCGTGCGGGCCATCCTGCAGGTTCTGGTCTGCGGTGTAGGCGTGGACCGTGGTCATCAGGCCGCGCTCAATGCCGAAAGCGTCATTGACAACCTTGGCCAGCGGGCCGAGGCAGTTGGTGGTGCAGGATGCGTTGGAGATGATGTTGTGGGCTGCGGGGTCATACAACTCGTGGTTGACGCCCATGACGATGGTGATGTCTTCGTCGCTGGCAGGTGCAGAGATGAGGACCTTCTTGGCGCCGGCATCAATGTGCTTCTGTGCGGCTGCAGCTTTGGTGAAGAAGCCGGTGGACTCGATGACGATGTCGACGCCAAGCTCGCCCCAAGGCAGGTTGGCGGGATCACGCTCAGCAAGGACCTTGATGGACTTACCGTCAACTACCAGGTTTCCATCGACAACTTCCACGGTCTGGGCGAGACGGCCGCCGACGGAGTCGTACTTCAGGAGGTGCGCGAGCGTTTCGGGGCTGGTGAGGTCGTTGACTGCCACGATCTCAAGATCTGCGCCCTGGGCCAGTGCTGCGCGGAAGTAGTTACGGCCGATGCGGCCGAAGCCGTTGATACCAATACGGGTGGTCACTATGTGTCAATCTCCTTGGTGCTCTTGCAAGCACGCCTAGTGAGTCGGATCAAATATTTCCAACTAACAGACCCCGCACGTCTTTGGGCAGAGGTGATTATCAGATCGGAGGGCGACCAGCCACGTTGCTGAAGGCTAACCGCCTTCCGTGATCCATCTTACGTTTAACTAAGCCTGCCCCCGCAACTGCGGAGGCAGGCTTTTGAGCATTTCGCCCGATTTCACGCTAAAGGTGACTTTTATTACATCTGCGTGAACCGGAACTCACCAACTAGAGGACGATGAGGCCCGTGGCGTTGGCGCGGGCGGCTTCGAAGCGCTTGGCGACGTCTGCCCAGTTGACGATGTTCCAGAATGCCTTGACGTAGTCAGCCTTGACGTTGACGTAGTCCAGGTAGAAGGCGTGCTCCCACATGTCCAGCATCAGCAGCGGGGTGGTGCCCACGGCTACGTTGCCCTGCTGATCGTAGAGCTGCTCGATGAGCAGGTTTCCACCGATGGGCTCATAGGCCAGGAAAGCCCAGCCGGAACCCTGCAGGCCCAGGGCAGCTGCGCTGAACTGAGCACGGAAAGCATCAAACGAGCCGAAGGCGTCGTCGATAGCGGCTGCGAGTTCGCCTTCGGGCTTGTCGCCGCCGTCCGGGGAGATGTTGTTCCAGAACACGGAGTGGTTGATGTGGCCGCCGGTGTGGAACGCGAGGTCCTTGGAGAGGCGGTTGATGTTGGCGAAATCATTCTTCTCGCGCGCATCGGCCAGTTGGGAGAGGGCGTTGTTGGCGCCTGCAACGTATGCCGCATGGTGCTTGCTGTGGTGCAGCTCCATGATCTTTGCAGAAATGTGCGGCTCGAGTGCTGCGTAGTCGTAGCCGAGCTCGGGCAGAACGTACTCTGTCACGAAATCCTCCAATGTAGTGGACTCACGTCCGGTTGGTAACTCTCGTTATGTCATCCGGCCAGCGGGCCGGCCGGAAATCCTTGGCGAAGCAAACTGCTCTTGCCTCCATCGGGAACAACCCGCGGTGGCCTTGCAGTATTTCCTCCGCACTTTCTCGATTCTATGGGTGCGCCCTACTCGTCCATCATTTCGGGAGTCACATTTGCCTCAGTCCCGGGAATGCCCAAATCCACCGCACGTTTATCCGCCATGGCAAGGAGCCGTCGGATACGGCCCGCGATGGCGTCCTTGGTCATGGGCGGATCGGCGAGGCGGCCGAGCTCATCCAGGCTCGCCTGCTTGTGGGCAACACGAAGCTCCCCTGCGTACTTGAGGTGGTCAGGGACGTCGTCTCCCAGGATCTCCAACGCGCGGTCCACCCTGGCGCCCGCTGCCACAGCGGCTTGCGCCGAGCGCCGAAGATTGGCGTCATCAAAGTTGGCCAGCCTGTTGGCGGTGGCCCGTACTTCTTTTCGCATCCGGCGTTCTTCCCAAACCATCAGGGCGTCATGCGCGCCCATGCGGGTCAAGAGAGCAGCGATGGTGTCGCCGTCGCGGATGACCACGCGGTCCACACCGCGAACTTCACGCGCCTTGGCCTGAATCCCCAAGCGTCGGGCTGCGCCGACCAGTGCCAGCGCCGATTCAGGGCCGGGGCAGGTCACTTCAAGGGAGGAGGAGCGACCCGGTTCGGTCAGTGAGCCATGAGCAAGGAATGCACCCCTCCACACAGCCTCAGCATCTGCAGCGGAGCCGTTCACGACCGCTGAAGGGAGACCGCGGACAGGGCGCCCACGGCCGTCCAGCAAACCGGTTTGGCGGGCCAGCGCCTCGCCGTCACGGACAACGCGGACGACGTAGCGGCTCCCCCGGCGCAAGCCTCCGCCGGAAACAACGATTATTTCACTCTGATGTCCGTAAACTTCGGCGATCGCTGCCCGGAGACGGCGTGCGGTGGAGGCAAGATCCACCTCAGCCTCGATGACGATACGTCCCGAAATGATGTGCAAGCCGCCCGCAAAACGCAGCATTGCCGAAACCTCCGCCTTGCGGACCGAAGATTTCTTGATGTCCAGCCGGGACAGTTCGTCCTTGACCGACGCAGTAAGTGCCATCGCGTGTTCCTAACTGTTCCCGAAAATATCGTGGTACGCCGCTGCCAACAGCAGTGGATCATGGACGGGGCGGCGCCTCGACGCACCTACTCTACCCAACACCACTTCGGCACCGATCATTGCAGCGGCCTTCTCAAAAGCCTTGAGATCCTGCACGGCTGCGGGATCGGCCAGGACCACGTCCACTGTGAACTCAGGCGCATAGCGGCGTAGAACGTCCAAGTGGTCCGCTGCGGTCATGCCGGAAGTTTCCTTGGTTTCCACATCCAGGTTCATGGTGAGGCAGCGTTTGGCGGCGGTGTCACCGAGGGCCCGCCGCAGCTCAGGCAGCAGCAAGTGCGGCAGAACCGAGGTGTACCAGGAGCCGGGGCCGAGGATGACCCAATCAGCAAGCTCGATAGCAGTGAGAGCCTCCACGCAGGCCGGGGCGGCATCGGGAAGGAGCCTGACTTCTTCCAGCTTTCCTGCCACGGCACATTTCGCCTGTCCCCGAACCGTCCTTAGTTCATTGCCGCCATCGGGCAACTCCACGCGGGCCTTGCCCTCAATGGTGAGGGGAACGCTGGACATGGGCAGGACCTGGCCGCGGGCGCCAAGCAGCGCTCCCGCCCACTTGAGGCCGGCAACAGTGTCCCCCAGCAGCTCCCATAACGTGACGATCAGGAGGTTGCCCATGGCGTGGTTATCCAGCGAACCGCCTTTAGCCGAACCGGCTTCGAAGCGGTGTTGCATGACGTCCCGCCACGTCCGCCCCCAGTCCGTATCGTCGCAAAGGGCGCTGAGCGCCATCCGAAGGTCTCCGGGCGGAAGGACACCGTACTCCTCACGCAGACGACCGGAACTGCCGCCGTCGTCCGCGACTGTGACGATTGCCGTCAGCTCAGAGGTGAGCAGCCGCAGGGCGGACAACGAAGCGGCCAGTCCGTGACCGCCACCCAGGGCGACCACGGAGGGGCTTTTCTTCTGTTGGCTGCCGGGAACGCCCTTGGGCGGAATGAGTGGCAGCGGTCCCGTCAGGACCCCCACTATTCGCGCCCCAGGTCGCGGTGAGTGGTGGTCACAGTGACGCGGGGGTATTGGGCCAGGCGCTTGGACAGTTCCATGGCCACCGCCACTGAGCGATGCTTGCCTCCTGTACAACCAACAGCCAGCGTGGCGTAATGCTTGTTCTCCTGCCGGTAGCCGTCCAGGACAGGCTCCAACGCCCGAACGTAACGATCCACGAACTCCTGGACACCCGCCGCGCCCAGGACATACTCGCTGACGTCCTCATCCAGGCCCGTATGGGGCCGAAGTTGGGGAACCCAGTGCGGGTTGGGAATGAAGCGGGCGTCCGCCACGAAGTTCGCATCCACGGGGAGCCCGTACTTGAAACCAAAGCTCATGACATTGAGCCGAAGTGTCACAGGGCCGGTATCGCTGAATAATTCAGTGATGGCGGTGGCCAGCCCATGGACGTTGAAGTCGGAGGTGTCCAGTACCACATCGGCGTGTTCACGCAGTTCGCGCAGGACCTCACGCTCAATCCCGATGCCGTCCAGGATCCTCCCGCCGCCCTGCAACGGATGCGGGCGGCGACCCTGCTCGAAACGGCGGACCAGGACGTCGTCATTGGCATCCAGGAAGAGGACCCGGAACGTGATGCCGCTTGCGCTCAATGCCCCCAGAGCGGTCTGGATGTCCGTGAAGAGATCCTTGCTGCGAACGTCCACCACTACTGCCAGCTTGGGAATGGACTTGGGCGCATGCGAGACAATTTCGGCCAGGGTACCCAGCATCTGCGGAGGAAGGTTGTCCACCACATACCAGCCGTGATCCTCCAAGGCGTCCGAGGCGGTGCTGCGGCCGGCACCCGACATGCCGGTTACCACCAACAGCTCAGCCTCCGGCGGCTTCACGGGCGTCAGGCCGTCCTGCTCCGTGCCGGACCCTGCCGTAGCCTCATCCATCAGTTGTCCCCGTTTCGTAGGAAGTGGTCAGTGAAAATGATCGTGGTTGCCGCCCGGGGCGCCGTGGTGCAAGCAGCCGGTTACAGGCGTCCGGCAGCTCGATCGCGCCGACCGGACAAGTTCTTACCCTAGCTAAGATTCAAGGATTTCGCCGGTGGTCATGTTCACCGCCGGTGCCGTTTCACCTGAATCCTCAGTAGCACCAAGGTGCTGGACCACCGCGGCTGCAAGCGCCGGTCCGATGCCCTTGGCCGATGTCAGCTCCTCCACTGACGCGGCTTTGATCTTCTTGAGTGAGCCAAAATGCGCCACCAGTGCCTTTCGCTTTGCCTCACCCAGCCCAGGAACGCCATCCAGGGCCGAGACCGTCATCGCCTTGCCGCGCTTCTGCCGGTGGAACGTGATGGCGAATCGGTGGGCTTCGTCGCGAATGCGCTGCAGCAGGTACAGGCCTTGAGATGTTCGGGGAAGGATGACGGGGAAGTCGCTGTCCGGGAGCCAGACTTCCTCAAGTCGCTTTGCCAGCCCCACCACGTAAACGTCATCAATGCCCAACTCCGCTAGGGCGCGGGCCGCGGCGTTGACCTGCGGTTGCCCGCCGTCCACCACCACAAGATTGGGCGGATACGCGAATTTGGCCTTCGGGGCCTGAACTTCAGGGTCCGACGTCGGAAGCTTGGCACTGCTTTTGGCGCCGGTTCGCGTGGGGTTGACGATCTCCCCGGAAACAATGGGGACCTGGGCAGCTTTGTCCGTCAGGTAGTGCCTGAACCGGCGCGTGAGGACGTCGTGCATGGCTGCGGTATCGTCCGTGGCCGCAGCACCCGTGATGGAAAACTTCCGGTAATCCGATTTTTTGGGCAGCCCGTCTTCCACTACCACCATGGACGCGACCACGTTGGTGCCCTGGACGTGGGAAATATCGAAGCATTCAATCCTCAGCAGGGGAACCGGAATCTCCAACGCCTCCTGCAGTTCCTGAAGTGCAACGGACCTAACGGTAATGTCTCCAGCGCGCCGCGTCTTGTGCAGCTTCAGTGCTTGCTCCGCATTCTCGCGCACCGTGGACATCAAGGCAGCCTTGTCACCGCGCTGCGGGACCCGGATGTCCACCCTTGCCCCGCGTAATCCCCCCAGCCATTCAGTCAGTTCCGCATGGTTGCTGGGGTTCTCGGGAACCAGGACTTCCCGTGGGATGCGGCCCTGAACTTCACTGTCTTCTCCATAAACCTGCTGCAGCAGATGTTCGATCAGTTCCGGGGAGGTGGCATCTTCCACCTTTTCCACCACCCAACCGCGCTGGCCCCGGACCCGGCCGCCGCGCACGTGGAACACCTGAACGGACGCTTCAAGTTCATCCTCATGGAGGGCGAAGACGTCTGCGTCAGTGTCCTCGGCAAGGACCACTGCGTTCCGTTCAAAGACCTTACGGAGGGCGATGATGTCGTCCCGCAGGCCCGCCGCGCGCTCGTAGTCCAGTTCAGCAACGGCGGCAGCCATGTCCTTTTCCAGCCGGCCTATAAAACGCTTGGCTTCGCCGCCCATGAAGGAACAGAAGTCCTCAGCCAGTCCACGGTGCTCCTCAGGGGTAACCCGTCCGACACAGGGTGCCGAGCATTTGTCGATATACCCCAGAAGGCAGGGCCGGCCGCTGGACTCAGCCCGCTTGAAGACACCGGCGCTGCAACTCCGCACGGGGAAGACCCGCAGAAGAGTGTCCATGGTCTCCCTGATGGCACCGGCAGTGTAGGGACCGAAATACCGGGTCCCTTTCCTTCTCTCGCCACGCATGACCTGGACCCTGGGATATTTCTCCCCCATGGTGACCGCTAGGTAGGGATAAGTTTTGTCATCCCGGAAGACCACATTGAACCGTGGCTTGAACTCCTTGATCCACGTGTATTCCAACTGCAACGATTCCAGCTCGCTGCCTACCATGGTCCATTCCACGCTACTGGCCGCGTGGACCATTGCATGGGTCTTGGGAAGAAGACCTGCAGGGTTGGCGAAATACGAGTTCAGCCTGGAACGGAGGTTCTTTGCCTTGCCCACATAAATGACCCGACCATGGGGGTCACGGAAACGATAGACGCCGGGGGTGGTGGGAATTTCACCCGTTTGGGGCCGGTAACTTGCTGGATCTGCCACGATTCCAGTCTAGTGAACCGTAACGACACTCTTTGCCACGGAGCCGGTTTACCAGGCCTTAGTCAACAGACTTGCTCTGGTTGTAGCTTGTGGACCGTTCCTGCCCGCTGAGCACCGCAATGGCATCCATGATCTTGTCAGTGACTTCGCGCCTGGCCGGCAACGAATGGTCCGGGCCTGTCTTGTCGAAGTAAAGGGGCTCGCCCACTTTCATGGTGAAGTGCTGGGGACGGACTGCGTTCTTGTCCGCAGGCTGCAGTTTCTCGGTGCCGATCAACCCCACCGGGATCACCGGAGCGCCAGTAGTGAGGGCCAGCCAGCCCACACCCGTCCTGCCCCGGTATAGGATGCCGTCCCGGGACCGGGTGCCTTCAGGATAGATGCCGATGCCCTTACCGGATTCCAGGATGTCCAGCAGCGTCTTGAGCGCCTGCACGCTGGCCGCCTGCTCGCCGCGCTCAACGGGAATGGAACCCACTGCTTCAAAGAACGACTTCATCACCGCGCCCTTGACGCCTTTGGTGGTGAAGTATTCCGCCTTGGCAAAAAAAGCAACAGGCCGGGGCATGAGCGCCTGGACGATGACGCTGTCCAGGAAGGACAGATGATTGGGTGCCACGATGAATGGCCCATCCTTGGGAACGTTCTCCAGTCCAATGACCGTTGGACGGCACGTGGAGGAGATCAGGCCACGGGTTGTCCAGCGGATCGCATCAAAGACTGCCATCGTTTTGTACCTCGCTCAGGGCTGCCGCGCGGACAGCGTCAAGTTCTTCAATTGTGCTGCGAAGCTCCACGGCGGTGCTTACTACTGCGACTGCTCCGGCTTCCTCAAGTTCACCGTCCGGGGCGAAACCCCAACTGACCCCGATGCAGTCCAGTCCATTGGCCAAAGCACCCGCGACGTCCTGATGCCTGTCCCCCACCATGACGGCCGGCTGGGAGTGAAGATCCTTCAAGGCCGCGCCCACGATCTCGACTTTGCCGGGCGCCGTGTTGGCCTTGAGGGATTCGTCGTCCGCAGCACCCCGAATGGAGACGAAAAAGTCTGCGATTCTGTGGTGCTCAAGCACCAGCCGCGCAATTGACTGTGGCTTCTGGGTGGCTACCGCAACGGCCCGGCCGGTCTCCGCGAAATACTCAAGGAGATCGAAGATGCCCGGGTACAGCTTGCTCTGGCCAATACCGGTTTCCCTATAGTGACGCCGGTATCGCTCAATGGTTTCATCCACCAATTCGCCGGGGACGTTGGCCAAATGCAGAAGGGAGTCGCTGAGTTTAGGCCCCACCATTGAATTTAAGACGGCTTGCTCCGGAACAGGGAGCTCCATTTCCCGGAGGGCTGCAGAAATGCCTCCCGTGATACCTCCGGCAGGATCGACAAGGGTGCCGTCCAGATCGAATATTACGGGCACCATTGTTTGAGTCACCGGGTTAGTTTCTCACGAGTAGCGGCATGCCTGAAACTCGCATGCCGCTACAGGAATACTTCCAAGGTCGCAGAGATATTCCCTGACGGCCTTCCGGCCGCCCTTGAGTAGCTATCAGAGAATCTCGGCCAGGAAGGTCGCCGTGTGGCTGTCCGCGGATTTGGCCACCTGTTCCGGCGTTCCTGTGGCCACGATCTTCCCGCCGCCCGAACCACCATTGGGACCAAGGTCCACAATCCAGTCCGCGGATTTGATGACATCCAGGTTGTGTTCGATGGTGATCACGGTGTTGCCCTTATCCACCAAGCCCTGAAGAACCAGGAGCAGCTTACGTATGTCCTCAAAGTGCAGGCCCGTGGTGGGCTCATCGAGGACGTAGATGGTGCGTCCGTTCGACCGCTTCTGAAGCTCGGCTGCCAGCTTCACGCGCTGCGCCTCGCCGCCTGAGAGTGTGGTTGCAGGTTGGCCAAGCCTGACGTAGCCCAAGCCCACATCCACCAAGGTCTTCAAATGCCGTGCGATGGGGGTGAAGGCAGCGAAGAACTCGGCACCTTCTTCAATGGGCATGTTGAGGACGTCCGCAATGGTCTTGCCTTTGTAGTGAACCTCAAGGGTTTCCCGGTTGTACCTGGCGCCGTGGCACACTTCGCAAGGAACATAGACATCCGGCAGGAAGTTCATTTCGATCTTCAGTGTGCCGTCGCCCGAACAAGCCTCGCAGCGCCCGCCCTTGACATTGAAGGAGAAGCGCCCCGGCTGGTAGCCCCGCACCTTGGCTTCGGTGGTCTCAGCAAAGAGTTTCCGGATGTTGTCAAAGACACCGGTGTACGTAGCTGGGTTGGACCGGGGTGTACGGCCGATGGGGCTTTGATCAACGTGGACCACCTTGTCCAGGTGCTCGAGTCCAGCAACTGTGCGGTGGCGGCCTGCAACCTGCTTGGCTCCGTTGAGCTTGTTGGCGAGGACCTTGTAGAGGATTTCGTTCACCAACGTGGACTTGCCGGATCCACTGACACCAGTGACCGCCGTGAAAAGTCCCAGGGGGAACGTGGCGTCAACATTGTTGAGGTTGTTCTCCCGGGCACCTACAACCTTGAGTTCACGCTTTTTGTCGTACTTACGGCGTTTGGTGGGGACATCGATCTTGCGACGACCGGACAGGTAGTCACCGGTCAGTGACTCCGTGTTTTTCAGCAGCTCCTTGTAGGTACCGGAGTGCACTACCTGGCCGCCGTGCTCGCCGGCACCCGGTCCGATGTCCACCACCCAGTCGGCTTCGTGGATGGTGTCTTCGTCGTGCTCCACGACGATCAGGGTGTTACCGAGGTCCCGGAGTCGCGTGAGCGTCTCGATGAGCCGCCGGTTGTCCCGCTGGTGCAAACCAATGGATGGCTCATCCAAAACATAGAGGACACCCACCAGGCCAGAGCCAATTTGGGTGGCAAGACGGATGCGCTGAGCCTCACCGCCCGACAGGGTTCCCGAAGGGCGTTCAAGGTTCAGGTACTCCAGTCCAACGTCCAGGAGGAAGGTCAGGCGGGCCTGGATCTCCTTCAGGACCTGGTTGGCAATCTGGGCTTCCCTGTTGGTCAGGGTAAGGCTGCCCAGGAACTCCGCGCACTCACGCATGGGCAGGGCTGCAACCTCGGCGATCGACTTACCGTTGATGAGCACGGACAGCGAGGCAGGGTTGAGACGGGCACCGTTGCACTCGGGGCACGGAATCTGACGCATGTACTCTTCGTACCGGTCGCGGGCCCAGTCGGAGTCTGTTTCTCCGTGCTTGCGGTGAACGTACTGTATGGCACCCTCGAAGCCGGTGCTGTACTTACGCTCGCGGCCAAAGCGGTTCTTGTACTGGACAACCACCTTGTGGTCCTTGCCGTGCAGGACCGTATTCCGGATGTCCTTGGGCAGTTTCTCCCAGGAGGTCTTCATGGAGAAGCCCAGCTCGTGCGCCAGCCCCTCAAGGAGACGGTTCCAGTACTCCGTGGTGGCTGTGCCAAGGGCCCAAGGGGCAATGGCACCCTCGCCAAGGGACAACTCGGGATTGGGAACAATCAGTTCTTCATCCACTTCCAGCCTGGTGCCGATGCCGCTGCAGGCAGAGCAGGCGCCAAAGGGGTTGTTGAAGGAGAACGAACGGGGTTCGATCTCATCGATGGCCAGGGGGTGTTCGTTGGGACACGCCAGGTTCTCTGAGAAGGCGCGGATACGGTTGGGGTCCTCGGCCTCGAGGTCCACGAACTCCACCAGCACACGGCCTTCAGCGAGGCCGAGGGCGGTCTCGACGGAATCAGTGAGGCGTTGGCTGATCTCTTCCTTGACCACCAGGCGGTCCACTACAACTTCAATGGTGTGCTTGAACTGCTTGCCGAGTTTGGGCGGATCGCTCAGCTGAACCAGCTCGCCGTCTACGCGGGCGCGGGAATAGCCCTTCGCCGTCAATTCCTTGAAAAGATCGACGAACTCACCCTTGCGTCCTCGCACAACGGGGGCAAGGACCTGGAATCGGGTACCCGGATCCAGTTCCAGGAGCTGATCCACAATCTGTTGAGGTGTCTGCCGGGCGATAGGCTCGCCACAGACAGGGCAGTGCGGACGACCGACGCGCGCCCACAGCAAACGCATGTAGTCGTAAATCTCGGTGATGGTGCCCACCGTGGACCGTGGATTCTTGCTGGTGGACTTCTGGTCGATGGATACCGCCGGAGACAGACCCTCGATGAAGTCGACATCAGGTTTGTCTACCTGGCCAAGGAACTGACGTGCATATGCGGACAATGACTCCACGTAGCGACGCTGGCCTTCGGCGAAGATGGTATCGAAAGCCAGGGAGGACTTGCCGGAACCGGAGAGTCCTGTGAACACGATCATGGCGTCGCGCGGTAGGTCGAGGTCCACGTTGCGCAAATTGTGTTCCCGGGCACCCTTAACCACCAAGCGGGAAAGGTCCGGCTTGGCGGGTTTGGTATCGGAAAGAGCGGGGACGCCGTTCAAGGCGTCCATGGCGGTATCTTCAGCTAAGGCTTTGGGCACCTACCAATGCTAATCGAAAACTTCTTCGAATTTCCATGTCGTGCCTCACATGCTACTGATCGGTATCAGTCGGCGTCGTATGCGGCAGCAAGAAGCTGCACTGCCTCGGCGAATGAAGCTCCCTGGGCCTTCGAGGCGGCGGCGTATTCAGCGGCGACACCTGCCAGCGCGCCCCAACGGTCATCCCGCGCGCAAACCACGGTGCCGTTGCGCCCGCGGGTAGCCACGACGCCTGCTGCTTCCAATTCTTTGTATGCACGGGCCACGGTGTGGGGTGCGACGTCCAAGGCCCCCGCCAGATTGCGAACAGGAGGAAGCTTGGCGCCGACAGCCAGGACTCCTGCATCAATGAGTTCGATGATCCGGAGTCTCAACTGTTCAAAGAGCGCAACAGCACTGCCGGTGTTGGGTCGCCAGTTGCCTGGAAAATCTCCGGTGGGAGTCACAGTGAACTCCGGCCTGGTGCCGGGTCCATCCGGGGAATCTGGTGTTCGAAGCGTCCTTGGTCCATGCCGAGAATTAGACCAGCGACGCGGGCAACGGACAAGCCGTCACGGTGCGGGAAGGTGAATACTACCTGCGGCGAAGAGTTCTGCAAGTTCATTCCGGCTTGTGCGCTACGGCAAATATGCGACGAAATGGGTAGACCGTTCCGTGGTTCGTTGAAGGGTAGGCCTGACGCAGAAGGGCGGCATACTGGCCTTCGAAATCAGCAGCCTCTTCCGCCGACAAAGCTGCCAACACAGGACGCAGTCCCGTGCCGCGGACCCACTCCAGTACCGGGTCCTCCCCCTGCAGAACCTGGAGGTATGTGGTCTCCCAAGCGTCAGCCGCACATCCGGCGTCGAGCATGATTCCCAAGTAGTCCGCAGGACTGCCCACTGCGCCATCGTGCCGGAGCACGCCGCCAAGCCGCCCGGACCACTTTGGGGATTCGGCCAATTCCCGCATAAGTGTGTGGGACGGGGACGTAAAGTTGCCCGGCACTTGCATGGCAAACCAAGCCCCGGGTTTAAGAGCGCGAAGCCAGCCGGGCATCAAGTCCAGGTGCCCGGGAACCCATTGGAGGGCAGCATTGGTGACCACCACGTCCGTCTCCGCATCCGGTTCCCAGTCCGCGATGTCACCTTGCTCGAAAGTTAGCCTGGCCGGCGTCTGGTGGTGGGACCGCTGCGGGAGGTACTCCTCATTCAGGGATTCTGCCCGGAGCAGCATTTCCTCCGACGAATCGATGCCCACAACGTGGGCTTCCGGCCAACGCTCGGCAAGGGTTGCCGTCAGGTTTCCCGGGCCGCAGCCGAGGTCAACCACCCTGCCCGGTTGGACGGACCGCACCCTGGCAACGAGGTCATGGAATGGCCTGTCCCTATGGTTGCCGAACTCCACGTATTTGGACGGATCCCACTTCACTGAAAGCCTCCTCGCCTCTGCCACCCTTGCTGGGCTGAGCCTAAACCGTCCGGGCACTAAGCTGGAAACCAATGAAACTTCTTGAGCAGCTCCCCGGTACCACCTCCACCGGCCGTTTGGACCCGGACGAAATCTACACACGGTTTGTCGAGTGGACCGAGAGCCGCGGGTTGCAGCTCTACCCGGCCCAGGACGAGGCCATCATGGAACTCGCCTCCGGCGCGAACGTCATCCTTGCCACCCCCACGGGCTCCGGCAAATCCTTGGTAGCAATCGCAGCGCACTTCGAAGCCATGGCACGGGGCCAGCGGAGCTACTACACAGCTCCCATCAAGGCCCTGGTCTCCGAAAAGTTCTTTGCACTCTGCGAGATCTTCGGCGCCGAAAACGTTGGCATGATCACCGGTGATTCCGGCGTAAACCAGGATGCCCCCATCATCTGCTGCACAGCGGAAATCCTGGCCAATATCGCGCTCCGCGAAGGATCGGCGGCAGAGCTGGGCTCGGTGATCATGGACGAATTCCACTTCTACTCCGACCCGCAACGCGGTTGGGCGTGGCAGGTACCGCTCTTGGAACTCCCCCAGGCGCAGTTCCTCCTGATGTCCGCAACCTTGGGTGACGTTTCACGGTTCGAGACGGGCCTGACTGAGCTGACGGGCCGGACCACCACGACAGTGAGTTCGGCAGAGCGTCCCATTCCGCTGCACCACTACTACCACCTGACGCCTGTACACGAGACGCTGGAAGAACTCCTCTCAACCAAGCAGGTTCCCGTGTACGTGGTCCACTTCAGCCAGGCTGAAGCCATTGAGCGCGCCCAGAACCTCATGAGTATCAACATGTGCAGCCGGGCAGAGAAGGACCGCATCGCCGAGCTGATCGCGGGATTCAGGTTTGCCGCTGGTTTCGGAAAGACCCTCAACCGGCTGGTCCGCCACGGCATTGGCGTCCACCACGCAGGCATGCTGCCGAAGTACCGCCGGCTAGTGGAACAGCTCGCCCAAGCCGGCCTCCTCAAAGTGATCTGCGGAACCGACACTTTGGGGGTGGGCATCAACGTGCCCATCCGGACAGTGCTGTTGACGGCTTTGAGCAAGTACGACGGCGTACGCACCAGGCCTCTCAACTCCCGTGAGTTCCACCAGATTGCCGGCCGTGCAGGACGGGCAGGCTACGACACCGCAGGCACCGTGGTGGTACAGGCTCCGGACCACGTGGTGGAAAATACGAAAGCCATGGCCAAGGCCACTGCCAAGTTCGGCGATGACCAGAAGAAACTGCGCCAAGTAGTTAAGAAAAAGCCTCCGGAAGGATTTGTGTCCTGGGGCGAGCCCACGTTCAAACGGCTCGTCGAGTCTGTACCCGAGCCCTTGACGTCAAGCTTCACCATTACCCATGCGATGCTGCTGAACCTCATGGAACGTCCGGGCGACCCCTTCCAGGCAACCCGGCGCCTGCTCAGTGAGAACCATGAAAGCCGGCCTGCCCAGCTCAAACTGATGAAAAAAGCCTTGGGGATCTACCGGGAACTTCTGGCGGCGGGTGTAGTGGAACGCATTCCGGAGGAGGAGCAGGAGGCCGAGGGACGCTCAGTCCGGCTGACTGTCCACCTGCAGGCAAACTTTGCCCTCAACCAGCCGCTCTCCCCCTTTGCACTTGCTGCCTTGGAGCTGCTTGATCCGGAGTCTCCCTCCTACGCCCTGGATGTTGTCTCTGTCATTGAGTCAACACTGGAGAAACCTCGACAGATCCTCTCCGCCCAGCAAAAGAAGGCGCGGGGCGAGGCGGTGGCGGCCATGAAGGCTGACGGTATCGAGTATGACCAGCGCATGGCCATGCTGGACGAAGTGACCTATCCCATGCCGTTGGCGGAGATTCTTGGCGAGGCCTTTGAGGTATACCGCAAGGCAGCGCCTTGGGTGGGCGACTTTGAACTTGCTCCGAAATCGATCATCCGGGATATGTACGAGCGCGCCATGAACTTTGGCGAGTTCGTTCAGTTCTTTGGCCTGGCCCGATCCGAAGGCATTGTCCTGCGGTATCTTGCCGATGGCTTCCGTGCGCTGAGGCAAACAGTTCCTCAGGATTCCCTTCGTGAGGATCTTGAAGATCTCATCGCTTGGTTGGGCGAGCTGGTGCGCCAAGTGGATTCCAGCCTGCTGGATGAGTGGGAAGAGCTGACGTCCGGGCTCGCCCCCACGCCCCATGACGCTCCCCCGCCCCCGCCGCCGCTGTTGACCGCCAACATCCGGGCCTTCCGGGTGATGGTTCGCAATGAGATGTTCCGCAGGGTTGAACTTTTTGCCGACGAGGACTCCGCCGCGTTGGGCGAACTCGACGCCGATGCCGGCTGGGATGCGGAGCGGTGGGAAGAGGTCTTGGACGACTACTTCGACGAACATGACGACATTGGCACCGGTCCTGACGCGCGGGGTCCTGGTTTGCTCATCATCAATGAGGAAACGGGCACGTGGAAGGTCCGGCAAATTTTCGACGATCCCGCGGGCAACCACGACTGGGGAATCTCTGCCGACATCGACTTGGCGGCGTCCGATGAGACCGGCACCGCCGTGGTCCGGGTGACAGACGTCAACAGGCTCTAGGTACACGTGCAATGGAACCCGGCGCCATGGAATCCGTCCCCGATCTGACCTCCGGCCTGCGCGGGGTGGAAGCCCTGCGCAAGGAACAGCCGGCGGCCTGCAGTGGTTCACGTCGGTGGTGGGGTGGCAGCTTGGACGTCGAGGGTTTGGCGCTCGGTTCGGTTCAAAGCGCCGCCACAGCGCTCAACGCACTGACAGGTTCCCCGGGGAGATACTCGGTTGACTCAGGGCTGACGGCAGCATCCTTCGATTCGCTGGGGCACCTCCGGATTGGGGGCCGCAAGCCCCAGGGCTTCGCGCCCGCATCCGGGTTCCGGCGCACTGCGGACGGCTGGATCCGCCTTCACGCCAACTATCCCCATCATGCAGCCCGGTTGATGGAAGCGCTCTCGGCGACCGTTCCGCAGGACGTGGACAACGCGTTGTTGTCCATGACCTCCTTGGAGGCGGAGACTGCAATCGTGGCACACAAGGGTGCGGCTTCCGCTGTCCGGCGCCGCGATGCATGGGTCTCATCCCCCATGCACTCTGCGGCAAGCTCCGGCCCTTGGGTCAGCCTGTCCCTCTCTGATATTGCGTCCTTGGGTTCGAAGGCCTCGTCATGGGCGCCGTCTGCGGACCCGCTCCGGCCCTTGGACGGGCTGAAAGTGCTCGACCTGACGCGCGTCATCGCCGGGCCCACGTCAACGCGCCTTTTAGGTGCGCTGGGTGCGGACGTTTTGCGTATCGACCCGCCCCTCCTTCCGGAGCTGAGCGAAGCCTTCATCGACGCCGGGTTCGACAAGCGCAGCGCCGAATCGGATCTCAGGAAGTCGGACCACCTGGCAGCTGTCCACGGTCTTGTTGCCTCCGCGGATGTGGTGATCACCGGGTACCGGGCCGGCGGCTTGGACAGATTCGGTTTATCTCCCGCTGCCCTGCTCGCTGCGAGGCCAGAGCTCGTGGTGGGCACCCTGACAGCTTGGGGCACTAGCGGCCATTGGCGGGAAAGGCGGGGCTTTGACAGCCTGGTACAGGCGGCTTGCGGAATAGCGGAGCGGTATGGACAGAAGCACGACGACGGGTGGAAACCCGGGGCGCTCCCGGTACAGGCCCTGGACCACGCCACAGGTTACGGACTCGCGGCGGCGGTGTTGGCTTTGCTGGCGGAGCGATCAAGGACTGGAGCCGGTGGATCTGCGAGTCTCTCTTTGGCACGGACGGCAGAGGAGCTGTTCGCCTTGCCTTCCGGGTATCAGGGCATCCCTGTAAGCTCACTGCGGGAGCCGAACCTCCTGGGAGCAGAGAGCCCCTACGGCCAGCTCACGTTTGTAGGGCCGCCTCTTCTGGTTGAGGGCGCCCCACTCAGGTATCGGCAGCCGCCTGTTCGTTACGGAACGTCAAAGCTTGCCTGGCGGTAGGAAGCCCGCGGGCCCCTAGTAAGCTCGAATGCATGAGTGTAATCCGCCCCGCCACCATTGAAGACGTCCCTGCCATCCTTCGGATGATCCACGACCTTGCGATCTACGAAAAGGAACCGGACGCCGTGAAGAACACCCCGGCCATGCTCACCGAAGTACTCTTTGGCGAGAATCCACGTGTCTACGCCACCATTGCGGAAAACAGTGCGGGCACAGTTCAGGGTTTCGCGCTCTGGTTCCTGAACTACTCCACCTGGGAGGGCGTCCACGGCATCTATCTTGAGGACCTCTACGTGGTTCCGGATGCCCGTGGCGAGGGCCACGGGAAGGCGCTCTTGCAGTATCTGGCCACCACCGCCGTCGAACGCGGTTACGCCCGGGTGGAGTGGAGCGTCCTGAACTGGAACGAACCCTCCATCAACTTCTACAAGAACCTCGGTGCATTCCCAATGGAGGAATGGTCAACGTTCAGGCTGACGGGCGACGCACTCCAGGCGTACGGGACGAGCATCGGTGAGGCGAAAGAGGCTCTCACCCATGGCTGAATCGTCAGTGGCTGACCAGCGGCCCTCCGCCGGCGGGCACCGCATCCAAGCCCGCCACGAATTTCGTGGACTCCGGACGGCGGAGCATTATTTTACGGTTCCCTTGGTGCACCAGGAGCTGGTCCCCGAAGAGACGATCACCATCTTTGCGCGGGAATACTCTTCCACCAGCCATTCGCCGCAAGAGGCCGCCAAGCTGCCGTGGCTGCTGTACCTCCAGGGTGGGCCAGGCGGCCGGGGTAACCGCGTCACGTCACTGTCCGGCTGGATGAAGGCGGCCGCCAAGGACTTCCGCATCCTGATGCTTGATCAACGCGGCACGGGTTTATCCACTCCGATTGAGCGGCAGTCATTGGAGCTCCGTGGCGACGCCGCAGCGCAAGCGGACTACCTGACCCATTTCCGCGCTGATTCCATCGTGGCCGATGCCGAGTACATCCGGGGCGTTCTGGGCTCCGGGCCGTGGTCGGTGCTGGGACAGAGCTTCGGTGGATTCTGTGCGCTGACGTATCTGTCCTTTGCGCCGGAGGGTTTGCGTGAGGTGCTGATCACCGGTGGCCTGGCCCCGCTCCACGGTTCAGCAGACCGCGTTTACCAGGCAACGTTCCGTCGGGTTGCCGCAAGGAACGCCGAGTATTTCTCGTGGTACCCGGAGGACCGGGAAAAGGTCACGCGAATCGCCCGTCATCTGGAGCAGCACCCTGAACTCCTGGCCAGCGGTGAACGGCTGACTCCTGAGCGTTTCCAGATGGTGGGATCCTTCCTGGGCGGAAACACCAGGGTGGATGGGCTCCACTACCTTCTGGAAGACGCGTTCATCAGCACGCTCACCGGTGAGCGGTTGTCCGAATCTTTCCTGGAACAGGTACGGGCACTCGTGAGCCGTGCGGCCAATCCGCTCTATGCCGTCCTGCACGAATCCATCTACGGCCAAGGCGAGGCAACCAATTGGGCTGCTTGGCGTGTTCTTGAGGACTACCCGGAGTTCAAGCCTGAAGCAGTCGAGCCGCTGCTCACGGGAGAAATGGTTTACCCCTGGTACTTCGAACAGGATCCGGCGCTTGTTCCCCTGCGGGAAGTCGCCGAACACCTCGCGGCCCGGAAAGACTGGAAACCGTTGTATGACCCCGCCCGGTTGGCATCCAACAGCGTGCCCGTAGCGGCAGCCGTGTACAAAGACGATATCTACGTGGACCACGATCTCTCGCTGGAGACCGCTGCAGCCGTGCGAGGTCTTCAGGCCTGGGTCACATCGGACTTCCACCATGATGGCATCGGTGAAGACGGTGAGGGGATCTTCAGGAAGCTCTTGGGCATGGTGCGCGCCCAGCGCTAGGTGGATGTGTTCTCCAGTGGTCCGCTCCCCGCGGCCGACATACGCTGGCGGACAGCAATGACGGCCGTCAAGGCCAACACTGCTGCCGCCAGAAGGCTTGAAGCGATGTTGAGCCCCTGATAGCCGATCCAGGCTAAGAGCAGGCCGGACGTTGCGCCGCCGAGTGCTCCTGCGGCACCCATCAGGGTGTCCGAGACGCCTTGCACAGTGACCCGTTGTTCGGGTTCGACGCTTTCGGCCAAGAGCGTTGACCCGGCAATGGTTGCCGCGGACCATCCCAGGCCGAGGAATATCAACCCCACAGTGACCAACACAGGTTCACGTTGGCCGAATCCGGCGATGAACACCGCCACCAACAGGAGCCCGTGCCCCATGGCAATGGTCTGGAAGCGGCCGGCCTTGTCCGTCAGCCACCCCCAGAGGGGCGACAGGGCGAACATGCCGGCAATGTGGAGGGAGATCGTTAGCCCAATAACCACCAGGGCATCCGTGCTGTCCGTGGTCCCACCATGGTGTCCATCATGGCTTCCACCCACAAGCTGTTGGAGATGCAGCGGTGTCATGGACATAACGGCCACCATGACGCCATGGGCGGCGACGACTGCCGCCAGCGCCAACACCGCCTGGGGTGATGCACGAACGGCGCGAAGACCGGACCGGATGGTTCCCCGGACGGGTTGCGCCCCTGGATCGTCACCAGCCCCAACGTGAGCAGCCAGCCGACGGGACAGCAGTAGTGGATCCGGCCTCAAGCCTGCGAACAACAGTCCGGCTGCCAGGAAAAGTCCCACAGCGGAGAACACGAAGGGGCCTGCGATGGGCGGCAGGCCAAGTGCCTCCCCCACTGCGGCTCCGGGCTGGATCAGGTTGGGCCCAGCCACGGCTCCGATGGTGATGGCCCAGACCACGGTGGACAATGATCGGCCCCGGCGCTCCGGTTCAGCGAGGTCGACGGCGGCGAACCGGGCCTGCAGGTTGGCGGCAGTGCCCAGGCCGAGGAAGGCTGCGCCCAGCAAAAGTAGAACGAAAGACTGGCTCATGACTGAGGCGATGATGAGCAGTGCACCGACCATCGCAGCTACCAACCCGGTGACAAGGCCCACGCGCCGTCCGCGGGCCTCAGCCAAGCGAGCCAGCGGCAGTGCTGCGATTGCGGCAGCCAGTGTCAGGACGGTGGTGATGGATCCCGCCCAGGCTTCGGATCCGGACAAATCCACGGCCAGCAAGGACCCAATGGAGAGTGTGGCGCCATTGCCGACGCCGCTGAGCAACTGCGCGGAACTGAGCAGGAAAACAGTACGGCGCTGAACCCGTTGTGGGTCCAGCGCCGTAGTTGAAGTGGTAGTCACTTCACGAGACTACAACTTTTGGAGGACAGTTACTCTGCCTCGCTCATGCTCTTGCGTGCGTCCTCTTCCAAACGCGCATCCAGCTTCGCCTGGCGTGCTGCGGGGCTCATCAGGCTGGCTACGACAGCAATGATGATGGTACCGACAATGACGGCCAACGATACGTAAGTGGGGATCTCAGGAGCCCACTCAATGTGCTGGCCGCCGTTGATGAACGGGAGCTCATTGACGTGCATGGCGTGCAGGACAAGCTTGACGCCGATGAAGGCCAGGATCACGGATAGGGCGTGCTTGAGGTACACCAGACGTGTCATGAGCCCGCCGAGGAGGAAGTACAGCTGACGCAGGCCCATCAACGCGAAGATGTTCGCCGTAAAGACGATGAAGGCGCTCTGGGTCAGGCCGAAGATAGCGGGGATGGAGTCAACGGCGAACAGGAGGTCGGTCAAGCCAATGGTCACGAAGACGATCAGCATGGGGGTGAAGACCTTCTTGCCGTCCACCACCGTGCGGATTTTGTTGCCGTCGAACTTCTCGGACATCGGCAAGACCTTGCGGAGGCGACCGATCAGCGGGTTCTCGGCGCCCTCTTCTTCGTCTTCACCGGAATCCTTGGCTTGCTTCCACGCAGTCCAGAGGAGGAACGCGCCGAAGATGTAGAAGACCCAGCTGAACTGCTCGATCACTACTGCACCCAGGGCGATGAAGATTCCGCGAAGGATCAGCGCGATGATGATGCCCACCATCAGCACTTCCTGCTGGTACTTACGGGGCACCGAGAAGCGGGCCATGATGATGATGAACACAAAGAGGTTGTCGATGCTGAGGCTGTACTCAGTGACCCACCCTGCGACGAACTGGCCCCCATATTCGGGACCGGCGAATGCGAACATGGCTACTGCGAACAGCAGCGCCAGTCCTACATAGAAGCCGACCCAGAGGCCGGCTTCCTTCATGGAAGGTTCGTGGGGACGCTTGACGACCAACAGGAGGTCGATGAGCAGGATGATTCCGAGAACGACAAAGGAGCCGATCTCAAACCAGACGGGAAGCTGCATTAAAGGTGCCTTTCGCAGGGTACGGGAAAGCGGTGTAAGTCTCTCCGGCCTGCCAGGGTGCGGTGAATGCAAAAATTGGCGGCCCGCTAGATCCGGCGAGGCATCTGTGCCTTGCGTGCTGACGGATGTAGCGCTTGGGATACTCCCCTACGTGACCTAAACCTTACCTTAGGCGTGCCCGGCGGACTGCATCTGGCGTAATTCGCGCTTCAACTCCTTGACTTCGTCACGGATGCGGGCGGCGACTTCGAACTGGAGTTCTGCAGCCGCCCCGTGCATCTGTTCTGTTAGTTGCTCAATGAGGCCCACAAGGTCTTCGGCTGGAGCTGCGGCAAGACCGTCCTGGCGTACGGTGGCGGCACCCTTTGCGGACGTCTTGCGCTTGCCCCCCTTGGCGAGCCGGTTGTTATTGAGCAGTTCCTGGGTGTCTGCGTCTTCCTTAGCCAGCTGATCGGTTATGTCGGCAATCTTTTTGCGCAATGGCTGAGGATCAATGCCATGGTCCGTGTTGTACTGAACCTGGATGGCGCGGCGTCGGTTGGTCTCCTCGATGGCGTGGGCCATGGAGTCGGTGATCCTGTCCGCGTACATATGGACTTGGCCGGACACGTTACGCGCTGCGCGGCCGATGGTCTGGATCAAGGAGGTTGAGGATCGCAGGAACCCTTCTTTGTCAGCGTCGAGGATACTCACGAGGGAAACTTCAGGCAGGTCGAGGCCTTCACGGAGGAGGTTGATGCCAACCAGGACATCGAACACGCCCATCCGGAGTTCGCGGAGCAGTTCCACACGCCGCAGGGTGTCGACGTCGGAGTGCAAATACTCAACCTTCACTCCGTGGCCCACGAGGTAGTCCGTCAGGTCCTCCGCCATGCGCTTGGTGAGCGTGGTGACAAGAACGCGTTCATTCTTCTCCGTCCGGGTCCTGATTTCACCGAGGAGGTCGTCGATTTGACCCTTGGTGGGCTTGACCACGACCTCGGGATCGATAAGGCCGGTGGGGCGGATGATCTGCTGGACGTAGCCGTCGGCTTTGCCGAGCTCGTACTTACCCGGCGTTGCGGACAGATAGACGGTCTGGCCGATGCGCTCCAGGAATTCGTCCCACTTCAGGGGCCGGTTGTCCATGGCCGAGGGAAGGCGGAAGCCGAAGTCCACGAGGTTCCGCTTGCGGGACATGTCGCCCTCGTACATGGCACCGATCTGCGGAATGGTGACGTGTGATTCATCCACTACCAGAAGGAAATCATCAGGGAAGTAGTCGATCAGGCAGTGTGGCGCCGTTCCGGGTTCGCGGCCATCGATATGGACGGAATAGTTCTCGATGCCGTTGCAGAAACCCATCTGCTGCATCATTTCGAGGTCGTATGTTGTGCGCATCCGCAGCCGTTGGGCTTCGACAAGCTTGTTTTGGCCTTCGAGGACCTTCAAACGGTCAGCAAGTTCGTCCTCAATCCGCTTGATGGCGCGGGCCATCCGCTCCGGACCAGCCACGTAGTGTGAGGCCGGGAAAACATACATTTCTTCTTCGTCCCGCAGCACTTCGCCGGTGAGGGGATGGAGCGTTTGAATGTTCTCGATCTCATCGCCGAAGAACTCAATCCTGATGGCGAGTTCTTCATACATGGGAATGATCTCCACGGTGTCGCCGCGGACCCGGAAGGTACCCCGGTGGAAATCCATGTCATTCCGCGCGTACTGCATGGAGACAAACTTCCGGAGAAGGTGGTCGCGGTTCATCTCTGCGCCCTTGCGGAGCGTGACCATGCCGGCGATGTATTCCTCGGGCGTGCCCAGGCCATAAATGCAGGAAACCGTGGCCACCACGATGACGTCGCGTCGGGTCAGCAACGCATTGGTGGCGGAGTGACGGAGTCTTTCCACTTCCTCATTGATGGAGGAATCCTTCTCAATGAAAGTATCCGTCTGCGCTACGTAGGCCTCAGGTTGGTAGTAGTCATAGTAGGACACGAAGTATTCCACCGCGTTGTTGGGCAGCAGTTCCCTGAACTCATTGGCCAGCTGCGCGGCGAGTGTCTTGTTTTGGACCATCACCAGGGTGGGTCGCTGGACCTGTTCGATGAGCCACGCCGTCGTTGCACTCTTACCTGTACCTGTGGCGCCAAGGAGGACAACGTCTTTTTCGCCGTTGTTGATTCGCTCGGTCAGTTCCGCGATAGCGGTGGGCTGATCGCCGGCAGGTTTGAATTCACTGATTACTTCGAAGGGCGCGACCACACGGTTGATCTCCTGGGCAAGACTCATATAAACCAATCTACTCCTGCCCTAGGACAGCTACTGTCCGCGTTTGCCTTCAGCAGAAGAGATATACGACGGCGGCATCCACCCTGTGCGGGTGGCCCACGCATCCATGAGTGGCCAAGCGACCTCTGTGAACCACGGCTCCTTTGCGTCGGCGTAGGCAGCAGTGCCCTGGTCCCCGGCGTGCGTGGCCGCCACTTCATGTTTGTGTGCTTGATACAGTTCCGCCGCAGACTGTTCTGCCCGTAACCAGTCGCGGAACAGCAGTGCGTACCGCCATCCGGGTGAGCCGGCCACCCGGACGTGCAGGTTCACCGCACGGCCCGGATCAGCGTTGGCGTGGAACCGTTTCTGCCATAGCGCGGGATCCAGTTCCGGTGGCTTCGGGGTGTCCTGATGGGAATCGGGCACGGCGGGGAAACCGGCCGCGGCGAGGGCAGGAGCAATGCGGTCTGCTGTCTCAAGGTCAGCCACGGCGAGTTGAAGGTCGATCACGTCCTTTGCCGCCATCCCTGGCACCGAGGTAGAGCCGACGTGATCCACTGCAAGGATCTCGTGGGGAGCTGCAGCGGTGATGCGTTCAGCCAACCGCTGCGCCTGCGCAATCCACTCCGCCTTGGAAGCGTTCATGACCGGCCCGGTTTCGCGCGGGGCCCTGGTGCTCCGTTGGAGGTTCTCCGCGAAGGGCGCCAGGCGGTGCGTCCATAAAGCATCCACCGCGGCGAGCAACTGCTCCCGGGTTCCGGAGTTGTCCAGGACGACGTCGGCAGCGGCGTTGCGTTCTGCTCGCGTAGCCTGTGAGGCCATACGAGCCAACGCGTCCTCCGTGGTCATCTGCCGAAACTCCACCATGCGTTGAACGCGGACGTCATCCGGGGCATCCACCACCACTACCAAATGGAAGTTGCTGCCCTGCCCGGTTTCGACAAGAAGTGGAATGTCCTGGACCACGATGTCACCAGGTCCCGCACTGGCCACGATTGCCGCAGCAACCTCCCGGACCAGCGGATGGATGATGCTGTTGAGAACTTCGCGTTGGGAAGGGTCCTGAAACACCATGGAACCGAGCTTCGGCCGGTCAAGCCTGCCATTGGCGTCGAGGATGCCGGGACCGAAGGCCCCAACAACCCGCTCCAGGCCAGGAGTTCCGGGCTCCACCACCTCACGCGCAATAAGATCTGCGTCCACCAGGATTGCACCAAGTTCCCGCAACCTGGACGCCACCGACGATTTTCCCGAGGCGATGCCGCCAGTCAACCCAATCTTCAACACCCTCCAACACTAGACTGAAGCGGTGGAAAATGAGGATGGCAGCCGCGCTACGACGTATACGACCATCGCGGCCGGTGCGGATTTCCGCAACGAACTGGAGATCCGCAGATCCCGCTTCATCACAGTCCTCCGGCGCGCACCCGATGAGGAAACAGCACGCTCATTGGTCAGTGACCTTCGCCGTGAATTCTACGACGCCCGCCACCATTGCTCAGCTTTCGTCATAGGGCCCGATCGCATGATCCAACGCTCCAGCGATGACGGCGAACCCTCGGGTACGGCAGGTGTCCCCATGCTGGAGGCACTCGTCAAAAGGGAGACCTCACCCAAGGTGACGAACCTTAGCGACGTCAGTGTCGTCGTCGTGCGCTATTTCGGCGGGATCCTCCTGGGCGCAGGCGGCCTGGTCCGCGCGTACTCCGAGTCGGTGTCCGCCGCCTTGGACCTGGCACCGTTGGTTCAGCGGCGAAGACTGCGCCTGTGCTCCATTGACGTCCCCCACGCGGAGGCTGGTCGTTTGGAAAACGAACTTCGCGGCGCCGGGTATGTCATGGCGAAAACCGGATATGAAGCCCGGCACACGGTTCTTCGAGTGGCTTTGCCTGACGATGCAGGTGCCATCTCCGAGGCCCACGCCCGGCTGGCGTCCCTCACCGCAGGAACTCTTGAGCTGCTGCCACAGGGCACCGAATGGGTGGACGTCCCCTACTGAACTGCGTTCGCACCCCTAACGCCGTTTACACCCCCTAACGCCGTTTGCACCTATGCTCATCCCGGCAGCGCGCCCGTTGCCGCCTATTGCACCAGTGGTTAAGGGTGCGTCGGGAGGAAACAGATGCGATGTAGGGGCCGAAAGCAGAAGGACCCCTGCCCGGAGGCAGGGGTCCTTCGTTGGCTATCCAGCTCATCCCGTGAGGGAAGCGGAATTAGTTGCCGGTCAGCTTCTCACGCAGTGCAGCGAGTGCTTCGTCGGACGCCAGGGTACCGCCGCCGGTGTTGGACTCAGCAGCAGCCGGCTCCGAGGAGTAGCTGGTGGTGCCGGAATCGGACTCACCGGACGTTGCAGCAGCAGCGTCGTCAGCAGCGTGCTGGGCAACCTGCTTCTTGTGAGCTTCCCAGCGGGTCTGGGCGTCAGCGTACTGCTGCTCCCAAGCGGCGCGCTGGGTCTCGTAGCCCTCGAGCCATTCGTTCGACTCGGGGTCGAAGCCCTCGGGGTACTTGTAGTTGCCCTCTTCGTCGTACTCAGCGGCCATGCCGTACAGAGCGGGATCGAACTCGGTGCTGTCAGCGTCAACGCCCTCGTTAGCCTGCTTGAGGGAGAGGGAGATGCGGCGACGCTCGAGGTCGATGTCGATGACCTTGACGAACAGTTCGTCGCCAACGGAGACAACCTGCTCTGCAAGCTCCACGTGGCGGACAGCCAGCTCGGAGATGTGCACGAGGCCTTCGATGCCGTCTTCGACGCGAACGAACGCACCGAACGGAACCAGCTTGGTGACCTTACCCGGAACAACCTGGCCGAGGGCGTGGGTGCGGGCGAAGGTCTGCCACGGATCTTCCTGCGTAGCCTTGAGCGACAGGGAGACACGCTCGCGGTCCAGATCCACTTCGAGGACCTCGACAGTGACTTCCTGGCCAACCTCGACAACCTCGGACGGGTGGTCGATGTGCTTCCAGGACAGCTCGGAAACGTGAACGAGGCCGTCTACGCCGCCCAGGTCCACGAATGCACCGAAGTTGACGATGGAGGAAACAACGCCCGGACGAACCTGGCCCTTTTCCAGCTTGTTGAGGAACGTGGAGCGAACCTCGGACTGGGTCTGCTCGAGCCATGCACGGCGGGACAGCACAACGTTGTTGCGGTTCTTGTCCAGCTCGATGATCTTGGCTTCGATCTGCTGACCGATGTACGGAGCGAGGTCGCGGACACGACGCATCTCCACGAGCGATGCGGGGAGGAAGCCACGCAGGCCGATGTCCAGGATGAGGCCACCCTTGACAACCTCGATGACGGTACCGGTAACGACGCCGTCTTCTTCCTTGACCTTCTCGATGTCGCCCCAGGCGCGCTCGTACTGAGCACGCTTCTTGGAGAGGATCAGACGGCCTTCTTTGTCTTCCTTGGTGAGAACCAAAGCTTCGACCTGATCGCCAACGGCGACAACGTCGCCGGGATCAACATCGTGCTTGATGGAAAGCTCGCGGGAAGGGATGACACCTTCGGTCTTGTAACCGATGTCGAGCAGAACTTCGTCGCGGTCGACCTTGACGACGGTACCTTCGACGAGGTCTCCGTCGTTGAAGTACTTGATGGTGGCGTCGACAGCTGCGAGGAAGTCCTCAGCGGTACCGATGTCGTTAATGGCGACTACGGGGGTACCGGGCTTCTCGGTGGAGGTGATGGTCATGTAGTAGGGGCTCCGTTGTGGATAGTTAGTCGGTCAGGCAAACCGCTGCCGCCCGGGTCCGGACGGCAGAACACGGCAAATTACCGGGTCATCCTGATTTGTGGATTAGTACAAAATGGATGCATGCACGTAGTACACGCCCGTTTATTCTAGTCGCATTGGCAAAGCAGGGTCAAAAGGAGCGTTACACCGTCAGGACGTCCCCGAGGCGGGCAAAGGAGACTCCGTGGTCCAGCAGCTGGGGCAAAGCCCGCGCGTAGCCGCCGGCGGTGCCTGCCGCAGGTCTGTTGAAATGCGAAATGACGATGTCCCCGGCCACCACACGCCCCACTTCACCGGCCACTGTGGCAGCAGAATATGTGGCTCCACCGTCGCCGTTGACTGTGAAGTTGACCGGCAACATACCGAGCCTTCGCGTCATTTCCACCGCAACTTCGTCGTAGAACGCAGTGCCTGGGCGGAAAAACTTCGGGGCCGTTCCGCACAGCTCCTGCAGGATTTGCTGGTTACCCATCAACTCATCGTAAGCGGCTGCCACTGAAGCGGTACCCTGAATGCCGTAGGCGGACTTGCCACTCACTGACAACGGCAGGTGGGCAGTGCCGTGATTGGCGAGTTCGAACAGGGGGTCGGCGGCCAACTCTGCCGAGAGCGCGGGGTTGGCATGGATCCATCGGCTGTTGATGAACAGCGTTGCAGGGACGTTGTGTCTCCGGAGAGTTTGCAGGAGTGCGTGGTCGCATCCTGTGCCGCCGTGACCGCCACACGCATCAAATGTCAAGACCACCTTGGCGGACGCTGTGCGGTTCACCACTCCCGTCACGTGCAGTCCCCATTCCTTGGGGTGCCTTCCGTGGAACTCCGCCATGATGTGTTGCTTCGACGGCACAGTGGATGCGGGCCCTGGCGAAGCGGGAGACGTTGGAGCGAGGGCCGCAACGGCTTGCTCGCGGGACTTGGCGGCTATGGAAGGCGGCGGTGTGGCCGGGCCCGAACGAGGGGACGTTGGGGCAGCAAGGTCTCCGCTCGAGCCGGCGGTATGCGTAGGGCCACTCGCACACGCCGTCAGGGCAGCCGAGGCAAGGCCTGCCATTCCAAGCAGCACTGATCGCCGGCCGGCCAACGGCCGCCGCGTGGAATCCCCCATGGATGTCCTTCTCTGGTTGTAACTATGTGGTTGTAACTAGGTGGTTGTGGTGGTGGTCGCGCTTGCTTGACGGCCTCTAGAAGTGCGTCAGGCAGTGCGCGGATCGTTCCACAGCAAACAGTTGCTGTGCTAGGAACGCAGCTCCCGGCGTGTGCTCGCTAATGCGACCAGCGGCCGCCAAGGTAACGGGCGACACAGCCCCAAGATAAATGGAGGCGAGGTCGGCGACGTCCAGGCTGAGGTCGGGCGCCTCGCCTGACGCTTCCGTCACGACGGCGGCAGCACCGCCGTCGGACTCCAGAACCCAGGTGCCACCCGCCAAATCCAGGGAGTCCGTCACCTCCAGCACCAGCCTGCCGGCAACGGGGAAGCTGCGGGCCTGCAAGGCAGCTGGTGTATCCAGGATCCTGAGCCACAGCATGTCGCGGATCTCCGAGGCCTCAATGCACCTCGGATCTTCCAGCGCCCACGCAAGAGGGTCATCCACCGGCGCTTCAACCCACGTCACTTCGTCGATGAGGTCAATGCTGCCCAGAAACCTCCACAGGTCCATGTAGGCCGCATTGCTTGCGGCCACGAGGTCCACGATCTCCATGGTGAACGGCTTGTGGTCCCAGCCCTTGAAGCGGTAGGAAACGTAGCCATCCAATGATCCGGAAAGGTCATAGTGCAGGGCGCAACGAACGGAGGTGTCGGGCTTGCCGTCGTGGCCGATGGAACCGGAAGCGAGAAGCCGGTAGTATTCCTGCCGGTCAATGGAACCCGGCGAGAGCCGCTGGACACGTTCAAAGACCTGCGGTGCCACGTCCAGGAGCACGGACGGATCGGCGACTTCCATGGTGCCTTGCGGCAGCCCCCGGAGCCTGAACCGAGGGCCGGTATCAACCTTGATGCTTCGCTCAAAAGTGGCCACGCCAAAGCCAAAACGGCCGTAGATGGACGCTTCAGACGCCGTGAGGGCGGCCATGGCAAGGCCGTCATCCTTGGCAGCTTCCAGATCGGCGGTCATCATGCCGCGCAGGATTCCGTTCCGCCGGTGCGTGCCGCGGACCGTCACGGCGGTAACGAGGTTGGACTCAAGTTGGCGGCCAAAACCAATGTTCAAGGCCTTGCGCATGGTGGCGTACGTTGCCACGGGAACCTCTGAGCCAAGAGAATGCTCCGGCACGTTGCCGTTGACGTAGACGCCCGTCAGCTCGCGCTGATCTGTTTGATAGGCCGCCAAGGTTCTGGCGAGGTATTCATCGTCGCGCCGTTGTTGGTGGAACCCGTGGGATACGGCCTGCACCCAGGTGGTGCAGCGGCTGTAGCCGGCGTCATCTGGATCAGCTACGGCAGGGAATCGTTGAACGGTGTACTTTCCGGACTTGTTTTCATTGGGATCGGCCACGCCATTGAGCCTAGCCAGACGCCGGAGGGCGCGCCACCATCTCGGCGGCGCGCCCTCAGGCGTTCGCTTGAATCCTTGGCTGGACTCAACAAATACGTGCCTGGCTTAGTGTCCGGCCTCGTACCAGCTGGAACCGACGCCAATCTGGACATCCAGCGGCACTGACAATTCAGCAGCCGAGCCCATCTGTTCGATGACCAGCTTCTCCACGGCTTCGCGTTCTCCCGGCGCAACTTCCAGCACCAGTTCGTCGTGGACCTGGAGCAGCATGCGGGACTTGAGTCCTTGGCTGGCGAGTTCGGCCGAGACGCCCAGCATGGCGCGCTTGATGAGGTCTGCCGCTGAGCCTTGGATGGGTGAGTTCAAGGCGATGCGCTCGGCTGCTTCGCGGGCTTGCCGGTTGGTGCTGGTCAAGTCCGGGAGGTAGCGGCGGCGGCCCTCGATGGTGGCTGTGTAACCGTCTGTCCGGGCCTGGTCCACTACGCCGCGCAGGTAGTCGCGGACTCCGCCGAAGCGGTCGAAGTAGTCCTTCATGAGAGTCCGGGCTTCATCCACGGAGATTTCCAACTGCTTGGATAATCCGAAGGACGTCAGGCCGTACGCCAGGCCGTAAGACATTGCCTTGACCTTGGAACGCATGGCACTGGTGACTTCGGCCGGCGCAACGTTGAAGATCCGCGATCCCACGAAGCGGTGGAGGTCCTCGCCATCACGGTAGGCCTGGATGAGGGCCTCGTCCCCGGAGAGGTGCGCCATGATGCGCATCTCGATCTGGGAGTAGTCGGCCGACAGCAAGCACTCATAGCCGTCGCTGACGACGAAGATGCCGCGAACGCGACGCCCTTCTTCACTGCGGACCGGGATGTTCTGCAAATTGGGGTTGTTGGAGGAGATGCGGCCTGTTGCTGCAATGTTCTGCGCATACGTGGTGTGGATACGACCATCATCGGCAACGGACTTCTTGAGGGTCTCCACCATCTGGGCGAGCTTGGAAGATTCCCTGTGTGCCATGAGCTGGACCAGGAATTCGTGGCCGGTCTTCTCCAGCAGCCCCTTCAGGGACGCGGCGTCGGTGGTGTAGCCGGACTTGATCTTCTTGGTCTTGGGCAGGCCGAGTTCCTCAAACAGGACGGTCTGCAACTGCTTGGGCGAACCGAGATTGACCTCGTGTCCGATCGCGGCAAAAGCCTGCTCCTGAGCGTTCTCGATGACCTTGGTGAGGTCGGCGAGCTGTTCGTCCATCCGGTCGGTGGATACGTAGATGCCGGTGAGTTCCATCTGGGCCAGCACGCGCGCCACGGGGAGTTCCAGCGTGGTCAACAGGGCGTCGGCCTTGATGTCGGCAAGTTCGGTTTCGAAGTGTTTGCTGAGTGCATGCACGACGGCGGCATGCTGGACGAGCGCTGCTGCGGCAGCTTCGTCGGTGTCACCGGAAAGGTCCAATTCCAACTGTCCGGATTGGGCCGCAGCAGCGGCCAAGGAGATCTTCAGGTGCACTTGGGCCAGCTCAGCGAGGTCGTAGCTGCGGCGGTCCGGCTGGATCAGGTAGCCGGAGATGGAGGTGTCATCCACCACGCCTTCCAAGCCGAGGCCACGGTTGTGGAGGGCCTTGAGTGCAGACTTGAACTCGTGCAGCACCTTGGCTTCCTCGGGGTCCTGGAGCCACCGGGACAAAACCGACTCAGCTGCGGCGTCCAGGCCCGTTAGGTCGATGTAGGCCGCACCGTTGCTCCTGACGACAGCCAGGGCACTTGCGTCATCACCGACGCGTCCGGGTACCAGTTGGACCGCGAGTGCCGAACGCACGCCGGATCCAGCGGCAAAGAAGGCCTCGAGTCCCGGGGCGTCCTTGAGGACGGTGTATTCCGGGGTTTCAATGGTGTCCGGGGCCGCTCCGGCGGTGTCGTCACCGTAGAGATCGAACAGCCGCGTCCGGAGAGTCCGGAATTCGAGTTCCTCAAAAAGCTCCTCGATCGCCTGGCGGTCCGGACGTGGCTCGTGCAAGTCAGCCAAGGTGAGGGGTAGGTCGAGGTCGGTCAGCAGCTGGTTAAGCCTGCGGTTGCGCTTGACGTTCTCAAGGTTCTCCTTCAGGGCGCCGCCCACTTTGCCGCCGATGGAGTCTAGGTTTTCCAGGATGCCCTCAAGGCCACCGTAGAGATTGATCCATTTGGCCGCGGTCTTGGGGCCGACGCCCGGAACGCCGGGAAGGTTGTCCGCGGTTTCACCCACGAGGGCAGCGAGGTCAGAGTACAAACCGGGCTTGACGAAGTACTTTTCCTCAATGGCCGCAGCATCCATCCGGGGGATATTGCTGACACCCTGCTTGGGGTACAGGACAAAGACGTTGTCATTGATGAGCTGGAACGCATCCCTATCACCGGAAACAAGCAGCACCTCAAAGCCTGCGGCGTCGCCCTGGGCGGCCAGCGTGGCCAGGACGTCATCGGCTTCATATCCGGGCATGGCAATGGTCCTGATGCCCCAGGCTTCCATGACCTTGGCGATGAGGCCGATCTGGCCGGCGAACTCGGCGGGGGTGGCGTTGCGGCCGCCCTTGTATTCGCTGTACTCAGCCTTACGGAACGTGGTGTCGTCAGAAACGTCGAATGCCACGGCAACGTGGGTGGGCTTCTGGTCCTTGATCAGGTTGATCAGCATGGAAGTAAACCCATGGACAGCGTTGGTGTATTGCCCCCTGGCCGTAGAGAAATTCTCCGCAGGAAGGGCATAGAAAGCCCGGAATGCCATGGAGTGGCCGTCCAGGACCAGCAGCCTGGGCCGGCCCTCCCCCGTAGTGCTGGTGGTGGTTGATGCAGAGGGGGTGGGTGCTGTAGCGATGGCAGCAGCTTGGGCCGTTGGAACCTGGTCCGGTTTGGTTGTTTCACTCACAGGTGCCAGCCTAGTTGGCATGATGGACAATTTCACGCCGAACCGGTTTGTCGACGAGCTCAATGAAGCAGGTGTCCCCGAAGAGTTCCACGATTGGCTCTCAGCGCATGGCGTTGGCGCCCTCGTGGTGAAACTGGGTATCCGATTCACGGAAATGGGTGCGGAGCGCACGGTGGCCACTATGCCGGTGGAAGGAAACACGCAGGTGGCAGGTATCCTGCACGGCGGAGCCCACGTTGTCCTTGCAGAGACCTTGGGGTCGTTCGCTGCATCGCTTCACGCCGGCCGGGGACGACACGCCGTAGGCATAGAGGTGGGCGCAACCCACCACCGTTCCGTTGCCAGCGGTATCGTGACGGGCACCTGCACCGCCATCCATCTGGGTGGCACACTGGCAACGCACGAGATTGTTATCACCGATGACAAGGGCCGCCGGCTCTCAACTGCCCGGATCACTAATATGATCCGGGACAACCGTCACTGAAGCCGGTAGTGAAGTTCAGCCGCCGCCCCACCAAGGATCTTGGAAGAGACCAACTCAAGCGGCGCCGTCGGGCCGTTGAGCGGCAGCAGCCGTTTTCCCGCGCCCAGCACCACGGGAATGATGGTGACGATCATCTCGTGGAGCAATCCGGCGTTGGCGAACTGAGCCACGAGGTGGCCTCCGCCCAACAGCCAGACGTTCTTGTCGCCTGCATCCTTGAGTAAGTCCGGTGCGAACTCGCGGACGTCGCCACGGACAAAGGTGATATCCGCTCCGGCCGGTGCTGAGTACTCATGGTGGGTGAAGACCCAGCATGGGGTATCCGGGTACGGCCATTTGCCGGGTTCATGTTCCATGAGCCAGCGGTAGGTGTCGCCGCCCATGGCGATGCATCCAACGCCCGCCATGAAAGATTCGATGCTCTCATTGACTCCCTCAGCTTGGTCGAACTGGAGGAGCCAGCCAAGATCGTCCTCAGGCGAGGCGATGAAGCCATCAATGGTTGACGCTACGTAATACTGGAAAATCGCCATAGCCTCAGACTAGGGCAATCCGAGCCGGCCAGGACAGTGACCGGCCATTACGGTGACCGGACTGGGCAGCGACCGGACTGGGCAGCGACCGGACTGGGCAGCGACCCTGACTCATCAGCGGGCTGCGGGATTGGCTGGCTTACCCGGGACGACTTTTTTCGGAGTCGTACGCGGCGATGAACTGGGCGTCTAGGGCTCCTTGGCCGGTTCAGCAGCAGGTGGAAGGGTGCTGCCAGGCACGGCAGGATCCACGTAGAAGAACGTCACCGTTCCGGCAACCTCCACCGTGTCTTTGATGGAGATCCGGATGGATTCCCTGCCTTCAGCGGGCGGCATCCGCAGGTATAACGCTTGGTAGTCCCCTCCCCCGGCCACAATGTCCGGAACTGTGGGGACGCCATCAAACAGGACTTCTCCTACCCGCACGTAGTAGCCGTCCAAGCGAACAATAGTGCCCCCTGAGGTGGGTCCCGATGCGCGGGGCATGCCAATCACTGGCCGCAAGTCCTCGTCCACTACGGTCAACCTCAGCAATTGCCGGGGGCACGCTTCGCCGGGACCGGGTTCCGCCTCGAAAACAGATCCGGGGTTACTGCGGTACTGAGCAACCAGAAATGCCGATGTGGCCGCCACCCGGAACTCAAGGCACTGCTTTTGCGGGATTCGCGGGGTCCTGGCCACGGCCACGGACGCTTGCTGCCAGTCGTCCTGCCTTCCGGTTTGCAGGGCCCTGCACACCGCCGCGCCCGCCTGCCAGACGGCAGCATCTGCTGCGCCCTCAACGCTCTGGACCAGCGCATCGCATTGGAACTGCTGCAGCATGAGGTACCGCTGGCCAGGGGCGGGATCATCTGACCCAATGGGCCCGGTTGGCAGCCAACTCACCACGGTGGGCTCCTGCGGGGGCGCCTCTGCGGTTTCCTCGGACTTCGGCGCCCGCTCGGGTTGACTGCCGCTGCGGGGACTGCCGGTTGGTCCGACGCCGGTGGGCTGTTGCGGCGCCGATTCACTTTGCGGCGTTGCGGCCGGCGGTGGGCTGGTCTGGACAGCGTCCGGTGTTGAGGCGGCCTGCGTGGCGGTGGCTTCAGCTGAAGCTTCCTGCGGTGATGTGGCCTCTGGTGAGGCGGCCTGAGCCGTGGACGTCGCCGGGGGTGAGACGGACGTCGAGTTGGGCGTGGAGATGGAGGGGAGGCCGTCGTTTCCGGAAGGAAGGCAGGCAGAAAGTCCCAAGACGACGACGGGAACCAGCACCAGTCCAATGAGCTGGTCCCGGGTAAGGAACGTCATGACGGCCCCACATCTGCCGGTTCAGAATCACGCAGCTATGTGCATAACTGCACTGCTGATTATTCTCCCTGGAGGACCTCACAGCCAGAAAACAGCGGCTACTTTCCGAAATAGGGCACAATCAGGTAGATGCCGAAAAGTACCGCGGCTGCGCAGAACGCGAAGCATACGTAGGCCAATGAGCGCACCAAAACAGGCGACTTTTGCTGGGCGTCACCGGCGATGGCCGTTAGGCGAACGCCCAATGAGTAAAGCACCACCAAGGTAACGGCGGCCACGAGGGTTACTCCCGCCACCTGCAGCAATTCCAACCATTTCATCGCTGCACATCCTCGCTGGGGGTTGTCTTTCGGGATTTCTTCTTCTTGCGGAACCGCACGGCATGGCCGGCTTCTTCAACTTCGACGGCGTTGTGGTGGCCGACGTGCGACTTGCGGGAAACGACGAACATGAACAGCACCGCGGCAGTACCCACCACTGCGGCGATGATGACGCCAACGACGCCGATGCTCACCAGGAGAGCCGTCAGCGCGCCGACGATGGCAGAGGCCGGTAGCGTGAACAACCAGCCCAAGGCAATCTTGCCCGCAGTGCCCCAGCGGACAGATGTCCCCTTTCGGCCAAGGCCTGAGCCAATGACCGAGCCTGATGCTACCTGAGTGGTGGAAAGGGCAAAGCCCAGGTGGGATGAGGCCAGGATGGCAGAGGCGGTGCTGGTTTCCGCGGAGAAACCCTGTGCCGGCTTTACCTCGGTGAGGCCCGAGCCCATGGTGCGGATGATGCGCCAACCACCTGCGTAGGTACCGATCGCGATGGCGAAAGCACAGGCTGCAATAACCCAGAACTGCGGACCGCTGCCCGGAGCCTGAGTGCCTCCTGCGATAAGCACCAGGGTGATGATGCCCATGGTCTTCTGGGCGTCGTTGGTTCCGTGTGCCAGGGCCACCAGGCTTGAGGTGAAAATCTGTCCAGTGCGGAAGCCGCCACGTTTCTGTGTGAGCTTGTCGCCTGTTTCGGGATCATGCCGGGAGGTGAGGGCATAAGCGAGGCGGGTGCAGATGTACGCGACGAGCCCTGCTATGAGCGGCGCGAAGATGGCAGGCAGGATCACCTTCTGCAGTACTGTCTCAAAGTTGATGGAGTGGAAGCCGATGCCCACTACTGCTGCGCCGATGAGGCCGCCGAACAGTGCATGTGACGAACTCGATGGCAGGCCCTTGAGCCAGGTGATCATGTTCCAGAGAACAGCCCCCATGAGGCCGGCAAAAATGATGTCAGGGGTGATGTGGATTCCCTCTGACCCTTCCCGGATCAGTCCACCGGAGATGGTCTTGGCCACTTCCGTAGAGAGGAATGCGCCGACGAGGTTGAGCACGGCAGCCAGGGCGACAGCCGTCTTGGGCTTGATCGCCCCCGTGGCGATAGGCGTAGCCATCGCGTTGGCAGTGTCGTGAAACCCGTTGGTGAAGTCAAAGAATAGGGCCAACGCTATTACCAGCGCGACCATGAAGGTGATATCCACCTGTTGCCCAATCTGCAGAGTCGACGACGTTCAGCAGTTTCACTTCCCCATACCTGCCATCCACAGCATAGTTCAGCAAGTGTTCAACTGACTCGGCTTGCGGTGTTCACTCCGGCGGGCTTGAAACCTTAAGAATCCTACGTGCCTTCCGGTGAGCGGACAAACGTGCCGGGGCTCCGGTTCACCCCAGGTAAGCCCTGACAGCCTCGAGGTCGCGACGCGATAGACCTTTGCGCGGATCCGGTGAGATGCAAAGCACACGATCTTGCTGGTATTCGGCCCAGGATCGGGCCTCGGACTCCTGGCTGAGTTGGTCGTCAATCCATATGATCCGCTCACTTCCGGCGCCGGCCAGATCCTTTTGAAGGGCCACCAATTTCCACCACTCATTGCCCTCATCCCAGCCCAGGCTGGAAAGCACCGGCCAGTCCTGTCCGTTCAGGCCGATGGCGGGGCATAGAAACTCCGGCGCGAGGCCCTCCCAGGTGGTCAGCCACACAAATCGAGCATCGGGGTGAAGTGCAAGGTCATTGAGTTCAGCGACAACCTCCTGCGCAAAAGCGACATCCAGGATTCCGGCGTCGGCGAAGGTCCATTCGCTTCCCCAGTCCGTGGTTCCGAGGGGACTGAAGGGGTTCACCACGCCGTCGACGTCCAGATATACGGACACAGGTGCATGAGTGTCTTGACGGGCATCCATGGCCACTCCCCTTCCCCAACGGTTGAGATTCAGCCTACGCGAGAACTTAGCTACAAACCGGAGCTGGATACTTTGCGTAAATCAATACCTTGACGTGCGTCATGCAAGTGATATTGTCTCAGCATGGAAAAGCCCACAGTCCATTCCGCCCAAAGCGTCCGCGATATCGAGGACAGTGTCCGCACTGATTTCCGGCATGCAATGTCTTATGGCGGGTATCTGGACCTCGACCGCCTGCTGAGCTCCCAGCACCCCCTCAGCGAGCCAGAGCACCACGACGAGTTGCTGTTCATCATCCAGCACCAGACCAGCGAGCTCTGGTTGAAGCTGGTTTTGCATGAATTGCTGGAAGCCCGGAGGCTTTTCGACGCCGACAATTTGGGCAAGGCGCTCAAGTGCATCGCCCGGGTCAAGGCCATCCAGCGAACCATGACTGAGCAATGGTCCGTCCTTGGCACCCTCACGCCCCGCGAATACGCCCAGTTCCGCGGCTTCCTGGGCAGTTCGTCAGGGTTCCAGTCGTATCAATACCGCGGCGTGGAATTCCTGTTGGGCAACAAGAACCGCGGGATGCTGCGCGTCTTTGAAAGCGAACCCGAGGCTCATGCGTTACTCAGCACGCTCCTGGAGGAGCCCACGTTGTATGACGCTTTCCTGAACGTCCTGGCCCGCGCAGGTTACGACATCCCCGCCGACATCCTGGCCCGGGATACCAGCGAGCCGTGGACCTTCCGTCAAGACCTCGTACCCATCTTCCAGAAGATCTACGAAGCGGACGACACTCCCTGGGGCCTTTACGAAGCCTGCGAGGATCTTGTGGATATTGAGGACAACTTCCAGGCCTGGCGGTTCCGCCACCTGAGGACAGTCCAGCGCACCATCGGCTTCAAGGTAGGCACAGGCGGATCGTCGGGAGTGGACTTCCTGAAGCGCGCCCTGGATCTCACGTTCTTCCCTGAGCTTTACGCCGTCCGCACCGAGATCGGCAACTAACCAGACGCCCGGCCTCTGCCGCCCAACACTTCCGCAGGAGGAACCATGACAACAGCACAACAAACCCAAAAACCGACGTCGGCCGAACTGGATGCCGCTGATCCCCTCGCCGCCCAGCGCGAGGCCTTCTACGCGCCCGACGCCGATCAGCTCGTCTCGTATTTGGACGGCAACTCACTGGGCCGCCCACTGAAGGTCACCTCCGCGAATCTGGCATCCTTTGTCCACGACGCCTGGGGCAGCCGCCTGATCCGCGGATGGGACGAGCAGTGGATGGACGAGCCCACCGCGGTAGGCGACCTCATTGGTGAAGTGACCCTGGGTGCCGCTCCGGGACAGACCACTGTGGGTGACTCCACCTCGGTGATGCTCTATAAAATGATCCGCGCAGCCGTGGACGCCCAGCCGGGCCGCGATGAGATCATCATCGACCGCGACAACTTCCCTACCGACCGATTCATCATTGAGGGCATCGCCAAGGAGCGCGGGGCCAGCATCAAATGGATCGCTGCGAACCCTGCCAGCGGTGTTCGTGCCGAAGACCTGGACGGACTGCTGGGTGAGCGGACGGCAGTGGTGGTCCTCAGCCATGTAGCCTACCGCTCGGGGTTCCTGGCCGACGCCAGGGGGATCACGGAAAAGGTGCACCAAGCCGGAGCACTGATGCTTTGGGACCTTTGCCACTCGGTTGCTTCGGTGCCCATGGAACTTGACGCATGGGGCGTGGACCTCGCGGTCGGTTGCACGTACAAATACCTCAACGGCGGACCAGGCTCACCCGCCTTTGCCTACGTCAACGCCTCTCAGCAGGATCGTTTGCAGCAACCCATATGGGGTTGGATGGGTGCCGATAATCCCTTCGGAATGACGGAGTCATACAAGCCCGCGCAGGGCATGCGCAGGTTTATCACCGGAACACCGCCGGTGCTGGCCATGCAGCCGATGAAGGACATGCTGGAACTGATCGCCTCGGTAGGCATGGACGCCGTGCGTGAAAAATCGGTCAAACTGACCGAGTACGCAATCGCGCTCTCCGAAAAGCACTTGGTGCCACTTGGTGCGGAAATCGTAAGCCCCCGGAATCCTGCAGAGCGAGGCTCGCACATTACCGTGGACCACCCGCTGTTCGCCGATGTCACGGCCAAGCTCTGGGAAAAGGGCGTCATCCCGGACTTCCGCCCCCCGCACGGCCTCCGCATTGGCCTGTCGCCCCTGAGCACGAGCTACGCCGAGGTTGAGTTGGGAGTCGCAGCCATCCGCGATGCCCTCTCCGAACTGCTGTGAGCCGGTGATGAGTGCCGTCCTTGACGACATGGACTCCCGCCCCGGGAGTACAACCTCGTTGCTGCGCACAGTCGTTGGCCTGTATCTGCGGGACGCCGGAGGCTGGATGTCCACCAAGGACATTGTGACCCTCATGGAAGCGTTGGGGACTTCCGGAACAGTAACCCGGACTGCCCTGGGCCGGCTTCGCAAGAAAGTTGTGGTGTTGCAGGAATCCCGCAATGGTGTGCCCGGGTTTACGTTGACCGAGGGCGCCGCAACCATGCTGGCCCGCGGCGACCGGAGGATCTACAACCCGCGGAGTATGTCGGAATCAGATCCCTGGTGCTTGATTTCCTTCTCCATACCGGAGACCGAACGCGAAAAACGGCATCAATTACGCCGCAGGCTGCACTGGATCGGTTGCGGTACGGTGGCTGCCGGACTGTGGATCTGCCCCGATTCGCTGCGTCCGGAGGTGGAGGAAATCCTCACAGATCTGGAGCTACGGACCATGTCCACCATCTTCGTGACGGAAACTCCGCTGGTGGGCGGCACCCTTCAGGACGCCGCGTCCAAATGGTGGGACCTGGATGCGGTAGCTGCACTGCACAGGGACTTCATCCACGAGCACGGATCAGGCAGCGGAAACGGCGCCGATGCCCAAGGGCAGTCCGGCCAACCCGTGGAGCCTTCACCTGAGGCCTTTGCTACGTATGTGCAGTGCATCGACATGTGGCGGATCATCCCGTACCTCGACCCCGGACTGCCGTCGGCGTTCCTGCCTGAGGACTGGCCCGGGGCCGAAGGTACTGCCCTGTTCAGCCGGATAGTTGATGCCTACGCGGAACCGAGCGGGGAGTTTGTGCGCAGCATGCTGCGTGCTTCCTGATGCAGTTGCTCCCGAAGCCTACTTCCCGTTCCGGGACGCGACGCCCTGCCAGTACGGCTCCCCGAGGTCCTCAAGGGGTGTCTTGGCGGTCTCCCGGGAAGAGAACGCAGCTACCCCTGCGATAACCATGCACAGGACCCCGAAGCAGGCTACGGGTAGCCAGCCGTCGCTACCTTTGCCGAGGAGCAAACCTGCGATCAACGGCGCGAATCCGGCAACCACCAAGCCCAGCTGGTTGCCCAAAGCCATCCCGGAGTAGCGGACGGGGGCGGCAAAGAGTTCAGCGAAGTAAGCGGGCCAGATCCCGTTGAAACAGGAGTAGAGCAGTGTCATGTTGACGAACGCCGCGGCGAAGACCAAGAAGATGTTGCCGGTGGATAACGCCGCGAAATAGGCGAAGATGGTCACCGAGCAGCCGATGGCCGCCGTCAGGAGCAGCGGCCGCCGGCCCACCCGGTCAGAGATCCTGGCGGTCAAGGGCATCACAAACATGGACAGGCCGATTGCCACGGCATTGACGGTGAGAATGGATGCTTTATCGAATCCCGCCGCACCTGTGGCGTAGGACAGGCCGAAGACAGTGAAGATGGTTTGCATGACCGACATGATGGACATGCCAACCACCCGGACCACATCTGCCGATTGAAAGCGCAGGACTTCCCGGAGCGGCATGGGCGCAACTGACTTGCGGTCCTTTGCTTCTTCGAACACCGGGGTTTCGTCCAAGTGCGTCCGCACCCAGTAGGCGATGGCCAGAACCACAATGGAGAGCCAGAACGGTACACGCCATCCCCAGCTCATGAGGGCTTCAGTGGGAAGTGCGGCCACGGGAATGAAAACAAGCGTGGCAAGCACCATCCCTGAGGCGTATCCGGTCATGACAAAGCTGGTGAAAAATCCACGCCGTCCCTCGGGAGAGTGTTCCAGGGTCAAGGTTGAAGCACCCGCAGATTCGGCGCCGGCGGAAAAACCCTGAGCAAGGCGCCCTGCCACCAGGAGGATGGGTGCCCATACCCCGATCTGGCTGTAGCTGGGTAGGAATCCGATGCCCAGGGAAGCAAGTCCCATGACGCTCAACGTGATGAGCAGGACCTTCTTCCGGCCCAGTTTGTCACCGAAATGGCCCATCACCAGCCCGCCCACCGGACGTGCCACATAAGCCACGCCAAAGGTGGCGAATGCACCGATCAAGCCGACTGCGGGGTCATCCGAAGGGAAGAACAAAGGACCGAACACCAATGCCGCGGCTGAGCCGTAAATAAAGAAGTCGTAATACTCAAGTGTGCTACCCAGGAAAGAGGCCAAGGCCGCTTTTCCGGGTGTCTTGCGCAGCGCAGTAGACTGCTGGGTTGTGCTGGACATGCGATTCTCCTTCGAATGGCGCAGGTTCGGGAACGTCGGAGCTAAAGCCGAAAATCAACGGCGATGATCTGCTCGCTGTTAGGGAACGAGTACTTCTTGAGCGGCTCATGCAGCGGATGCGTGTTGTAAACATCAACGTCTTCCAGAGCACCGAAGTCGGCCACGATCGCGTAATCGAACGATCGATCATGCTGAAGCACATCCGGCCCGTGGGTGAGGCTCAAGAGCCCCGGAATGTTGCCCTCCATCCGGTTCAAGCCTTCAATCCATGCGGCCCGGTCCGCGACGGGAAAATCCGGTGTGAATTTGAAGAGGACCGCATGGCGGATCATGCGCCGGCTCCGGAGTCAGCACCGGATCCGGCCCCCGCGAATTCTGCAGCGACGTATTCCGCCGGCTGCCCGGCAATGGCACGGCCTGCGAGGTACCCCATGGTCATGATGGGTCCCAGCGTGGCCCCGGCCCCCGGATAGCCTGCAGCGTAGGCATTTTCCGTGGTGTTTCCCGCGGCGAACAGTCCGGGAACTGCTTGCCCGTCAACGTCCAGGACCCTTGCCGAACCATCCGTGGCAACTCCCCCGTTACTTCCAAAGGCGCCGTTGACTACCTCCATGGCGTAAAACGGTCCACTGTGTAGTGGTCCGAGGGAGGGGTTGGGCCAAGGGCAATCGTCGTCGCCCCAGTATTTGTCGTAGGCGCTTTCGCCGCGCCCAAAGTCAGGATCCTCCCCCCTCACTGCGTACTCGTTGAAGCGCGTTACCGTGGCCTGGAGGTTTTCCGCGGGGACACCGATCTTCGCTGCGAGTTCGGCGAGGGACGGAGCTTCCACCAGATAGTCCGGAGTCGGCTGGCCCGCCCGGTGGGCGAGGACGCCGTAGCGTTCCAAGTAACTGTGATCGAAGACCACGTGGGCCGGGGTATTCAGGGGCTGGTTATTGGGCGAATCCCATGACTGCAGGCACCGTGCGAGGTCGTTATAGTTTTGGGATTCGTTGGCGAAGCGGCGGCCGTGGCGATTAACCATCAGCGAACCCGGCCCTTGCCTCTCAAAACGGAGCAGGGTTCCAATAGGTTGGCCATCCCGGGTGTCTCCTGTGATGGACATGGGCGCCCACCAGGCTTCCCGGGTACCGCGGGTTTGGGCACCGATTCGTTGGGCCATCTTCAGGCCGTCGCCCGTGTTCGAAGGAGGCGAGCACATGATGTACAGCCGCGAAGCCAGCAACGAGTCCGCCAAGGCCGTGTCCCACTCGAAACCGCCGGTTGCGAGGACCACACCGTCGTTGGCGTGGAAGGCCTCCCCCGATTCGAGCTCGACGCCCACTACCCTGCTGCCATCACTGAGCAGCCGATGTCCGCGGGCGCCAACTACCAACGCGGCGCCATCACGGACCAGACTGGCCAAGAGCATCGAAACCAGCGCCTGGCCCTTTGCCACCAGGCCCTGCTCTTGGCGCTCGTACAGTTCCTGCCAGGGAAATTTGGTAAAAGCTCCCCAGTTTTCATATTCCTGCATGGTGAAGGGGGCCCGCCCATCAGAGCGGACATGGACAGCGAGATCGCCGAGTGCTTCACGGACGTTGTACAGCTCAGGTTCCACCGTTCTGCCACCCTCAACCGAGCCCGGGAGGTCCTGCCGGTAATCCGGAAAATTGTCCAGGAAGATGAACCGCACGCCGCATTCGTCTTCAGTGAAGCGGAGCATGGTGTCGCCGTAGTTCAGAGCGGCGTCCAGCAACTCTTTACGGCTCCGACCCCGTGCCACCGCGCGGACATACTCCGCGGCCGCCTCCTTGGAATCGCTCAGCCCCGCCTCGCGTGCATGGTGGTTGTCAGCCACCCACAGCATGCCGCCCGAAACAGCAGACGTGCCGCCCAGCAGTTCGGTCTTTTCAAGCACGACGACGGATTTGCCGGCCCGCGCGGCCGTCGCCGCCGCCGTCAAAGCACCTGCGCCGGATCCGACAACTACGACATCGTAGGTATCTGCTTTAGTCCCGTTAATGAATTTCATGGTGGTGTCTCTCTCCGTTGAATGTGGTCACACAAAGAACCTGCAGTACTACGGTGACGTTGATGACGCGGTGTTATGCCCGCGGTGTTTGTCAGCGATACTGCTCAAACCGCCGTGTATCCGCCGTCGATGACGAGCTCTGAACCAGTGGTGAACCGGGACTCATCGGAAGCCAGGTAAAGGACCCCGTACGCGATCTCGTCCGGTTCGCCCTGCCGGGGAAGCGGGTTTCCGCCCACCAGCTGCTTGTAGTAAGCCTCCGCGCCGATGTCCGATTGCTCTGCCGAGCGGCGGCTCATCCGGGTATTCATTGACCCGGGGTGGACCGAGTTGACCCTAATGCCGTGTGCGCCGTAAGCCGCCGCATCAGACTTGCTGAGGAGCCGCACAGCACCCTTGGTGGCGTGGTAAAGAGGCACGTTGCGCCCACCGGTCAGTCCATGGATTGAGGAAAAATTGATGATGCTGCCTGACTGTTTGAGGATCATCCCCGGAACGATGTGCTTGGTCATGAGCCACACGCCCTTGACGTTGACATCGAAGATGAGGTCGAAATCGTCCAGTGTTGCTGTGTGGCTGGCTCCGGCCGGACCGATGATTCCTGCAGCATTGACCAAGACGTCGGGACTGCCGTGATCCGCAGAGACGCGGTGGATTGCTTCGACCACGCTGGTTTCATCTGTGACATCGACGTCGTACTCGGTGATGCCGGCATGTACGCCTGCAACTGCAGTTCCTGCACGGTCCAAGCTGGCCACCGTGGCTCCGTGATCGGCAAGCAACCTGGCCGTTGCGCCGCCTAGGTCTCCCCTACCGCCCGTGACTACGACAATCTTGCCGGCCACCCGCCCGTCCTTGGGCGGATTACCTGCCTGTGTTGCTGATTCCACCACAACTCCTCCTGCCGCTGCATTGCGGCTGCTGAAACCTCAGTTGGACGCAGGGCAGCACGGAATGAACCCACAAGGGCCTTTAAGTGTGGTGCCCGGGCGAGATGCCCTGCTTGGTTCCACAGTGCCAGCGGCCCTGTGAGTGAAGCCACAGGGTTACCGATGAACGGGAATCAGAGACTTCCATTGCTTTGGCGGAGGGCACCTTTGAGTTCTCCGCGCCATCCCAGCGCTCGGGAGATTCCGCGTGCTGCCGTCATCAGAACAGGCACGCGGGCTGCCGTGTTTTCCTCGTTCCTGGGAACCACAACACTCAGTGCAGCCACCACGGTATTTGCCCGACCAACCACCGGGACCGCGATTCCACTGGACTCAGGGACAATAATGCCGGGCATGGAAGCGAACCCGCGTTGACGGATGCCGGCGAGGTGTCGCCGTAGTTCAGCGGGATCGGTGAGCGTCACGTCAGTGAACTTCTCCAGCGTCCGGGCCAGAAACAAGTCCTGGTAGGCAGGTGGAGAATAGGCCAGCAACACCAGCCCCGAGGACGTTCCATGGACCGGCAGGCGGCCGGCAACCTTGGTGATGTCCACCATGGAATCACGGGAGCCGATGCGCTCAATGTAGAGGACCTCATCGGAATCCAGGATCCCCAACGTAGTGGAGTGCTGAACCACCGATTGGACGTCCTCCATGAACGGCAGGGCAGCTTCGCGGAGGCCGACCATGCGGGAGCTCCTGGACACCAGCTCCCACAAGCGGGTGCCGAGCCGAACCTCGGCATTGGCTTCCCGTTCCAGCAGGCCCTCATTCAAGAGCTCGTCCACCAGGCGATACGTGGTTGTCACGGGTAAGCCGGAGCGCCGGGCCAACGCAGCGACGCTCATGGTGCGATGGGCGTCGTCGAATGCTCCGACCAAGCGGACCACACGGCGGATGACGGACTCACCCGAGGACGAGTTGGCCACCTTAGTTACCTGACCTAACGCGGGAAACGAACCGGAACCTGTCGCCGCGGAATGCGCTCCGGGTCCATTCCACCGGCGCGCCGACTGCATCCCGGGCAAGGCGGTGTACCAGCAGCAAAGGTGCCCCCATCTCTATTCCCAGCAGCCTGACCTCAGCAGGGCCGGCGAGTGCTGTCTCCACTGTGTCCTCGACGTCGGCTATCCGAATCCCGTAAACGTCGGCCAGGGCAGCATACAGCGATCCCGCCTTGGCCAGCTGGGACTTGAACCGGGGCAGCTTTGCTGGAAGCCAAGCAACCTCATGCGCCAGCGGTTCCCCCTCAATCAGGCGGATACGCTCGAGCCGGGTGACGGGCTTGCCTTGGTCAATCCCCAAATGTGCTGCGACCTCCGCATCAGAGCCCAGAACGTCCAGGGCGAGCAACTTGGAGTCAGGCCGCAGACCTTGGGTGCGGGCGTCGTCGGAGAAGGAAGTCAGCTGCCGGACATGGGTCACTTTTGGAGGCGCCACGAACGTGCCGTGCCCTTGGATGCGGCCCAGCTTTCCCTCGGCCACCAGTTCGCTGATCGCCTGCCTGACCGTGGTCCGGGAAGTTGCGTACTTTTCCGCCAAGGCGCGCTCGGTGGGAATGAGTGTGCCCGGACGTTGACCCGCTATAAGCCCTAATACCTCGGTCTTCAGGAGGTAGTACTTGGGAGTTGACGGTGAGACATTGCTGGACATAGTGGAGATCCTACTTATGGACAACGCCATTGGTCTATGCCAATGTAGACCTAATTGTCAATGTAGACCCGATTGCCAATGGAGACCGCGTCGCCACCGTTGACCCCGTCGCCATTGTTGAGCTGTCGGTCTGAACCCACCAGATCCGGTGAACTGGCAATCCCCGGGTTTATGTTTGTCCAGTAGTCAGCACTCGAAACGAAGGGCCGTCAGTTGAAGGATTTTCAGCGAAAGAGCAGTGAATCGGCGGGAACCCTGTGACTCCGGCTGTGCTGGGCCTTCACATCGGCGGCTCCAAGACGCACGCTGTTCGCTCCGACGCAGCGCAAGGCGACATCGACGCCCGCAGCGGCACCGGCGTCGAAATCACCGAGGCCAGCGCCAACCTGTCCTCGGTGGGCCACCAGGGGGCTGACGCGGTGCTGCGCCGCATTGCTGCAAAGGTGGGCGGCGGGATCGAGGCCGTCTGTGCCGGAGCCGCCGGAGCAGATACCCCGGCTAGCCGTGCTGTCCTGTCCGCCCTGCTCACGGAGCATTTCCCGGGCGCCAGGATCGAGGTTGTGCACGACACCCGCATAGTCCTTGCAGCAGCAGGGCTCGACGTCGGAGCTGTAGTGGTTGCGGGCACCGGCTCCGTTGCATGGGGTCGGAACCGTGACGGGCGGGAAGCCCGCAGCGGAGGCTATGGGTATCTGCTGGGTGATGAGGGTGGCGGCTACTCCGTGGTGCGCGACGCCGTCCGCGAGGCTTTGCGGGAGTACTACGCAGGTCTGGAACCAGGCACATTGGTCAGAGCCGTGATGGCGGCAACGGCGAGCGCGGACGCATTGCAGCTCATGGACTCGTTCTACGCCAAACCCGAACCTGACCATTGGGCGGGTTTGGCGCCGCTTGTTTTGGATTTGGCAGCCGAGGGTGACCCGGCGGCGTTGCGGATCCAGGCTGAGGCCGCGCATTCGCTGGCAACGCATGCCCGCCAGGTTCTGGGTGAGTTGGGATTGGATCTGCCGTTGGTCATGGCTGGTGCTCTGTTGGTGAATCAGAGTCAGCTGGCCGGGGCCGTGGCGCGCAAGGTTTCCCTGGAGGACCCGTCCTCGATCCGGATTCTGGCGCAGCCTCCGGTTCACGGTGCGGTGGAACTGGCCAGGCAACTCCTTCAGAACTGATCCAGTTACGTCATGCCGGGCGGGTGATCACTGCAGCCAAGCGGAGTAGTCTGGACTCATGCCTCTCACGAGCGGTGGTTGGTAATAATGGCGCGGGCCCGGCAGCGGTGGCTGTCAGCTCTCCTGATTCCCCTTGCCTTGGCGATTGCCGTGGTGTTCGGCTCTGTCCAAGCAGGCGCCAGCGTTTCCCTTCCGCCCAAGAGCGCTGAAGAAATCCTTGCCATGATCGCGCGCACTGAGGTGCGGGCTCTGTCCGGCACTATGGAGCAGAACGCCGAACTGGGACTTCCCGAGCTGCCCTCGTCCGGTTCGGGCAGTGTTCCTGGTGCTGCCTCCGCCGTGGAATTCCTGACTGGTTCGCACACAGCCAGGGTCTACGTGGATGGCCCCCTGAAGGCGCGGTTGCAGATTCTTGACCGCATGGCTGAACGCGACGTTGTCCTCAATGGCCGCGAGCTCTGGTTCTACAACTCGAAGGACAACAGCGCCACACATCTGACAGTGCCGGCACCGTCCCTTGCTGAACTGAAGGACACTCTGCCCGCTAGGCCCACTCCAAACAGGCCCGCGCAGGAGATGCCCGCGCAGGAGATTCCGACCCCCGAGGCCATGGCCGGACGTTTCCTTGCTTCCCTTGATGCCAGCACTGAGGTCACCGTTGGTGAGGCGGCATCGGTTGCTGGTCGAAGCGTATATTCCTTGGTCCTCAACCCGCGCAGTTCCGAAACACTGGTTGATTCGGTGAGCATCGACGTCGACTCCGAAACCGGCCTGCCCCTGGGTGTCGAGGTGCGGGCCAAGGGCCAGGCCGAACCTGCCTATTCACTGGCATACACCCAACTGGACCTGTCCACGCCGGATGCCGCGTTGTTTGACTTCACCCCGCCGCAGGGAGCGACAATCACTGAGAAGGTACTTCCGGCCAGGCCCGTGCCCACCATGACCCTTCCGTCAGAGCCGCTACACGACCTTTCGTTGAAGGCACCGGCTCATCGGGAGCAGGTCATGGGTCAAGGCTGGGATTCCGTGATCGCCTTGCCCGCGGGTTCTGCTCCTGCTGAGTTCACGTCCAATCCCCAATTGTCCCAAGCGCTGCTTCCTGTTGACGGTGGCCGGGCGTTAACGACGTCGCTGGTGAGCGTGTTGGTTCTCGACGACGGCCGTGTCTTTGCCGGCATGGTGCCTTTGGAACGGCTCCAGACGGCCGCTGCCGCCCAGTGAACGAACCCAGTGAAGCCGCCAATGTTGATGGAAGTGGGCATGCGAATCCCGTCCGCTCATCTGATCTTGTTATCGAAACGCACGCCTTAGTGAAGCGCTTCGGGCGCCGGTCTGCCGTCGACGGAATTGACCTTGCTGTACCTCGTGGATCGGTGTTCGGCTTTCTTGGGCCCAATGGTTCGGGGAAGACCACCACTATCAGGATGCTGCTCGGCCTTGCTTCGGCAACCAGCGGGGACATCCGCGTTCTTGGCAAGGAGATGCCCCAAGGTTTGGCTTCTGTACTCCCGGGCGTTGGCGCTTTGGTGGAGGGGCCGGGCTTCTACCCTTTCCTTTCGGGTACGGGGAATCTGACGCGTCTGGATGCCGCCGACCCCCATGCGTCGTCATCGACCAGAAGTCGGCGCGTCAAGGATGCCCTTGACCGGGTTGGACTCAGCCATGCGGCGGGAAAAAAGGTCCGCGCCTACTCGCTGGGCATGAAGCAGCGCCTTGGTTTGGCCAACGCGATGCTCAGGCCGCGGGAGCTCCTGGTTCTGGACGAACCAACCAACGGCCTGGACCCCCAGGGCACCCGTGAAGTCCGCAATCTGGTTCGCTCCCTCGCTGCTGGCGGGACCACCGTGTTCGTTTCCAGCCACCTGCTCGCCGAGGTGGAGCATATGTGTACCCATGTGGGTGTGATGAGTGCCGGTCGCCTTGTGGCCCAGGGGCGGATTGAGGAGCTCCGGTCCGCCGGACAGGCCCGCGTTGTGGTGCAGACGCCCGACGTCGACGTCGCGTCCCGGGTGTTGGCACGCCTTGGCCTGGTTCCCGGCGAAGCCCCGGGAGTTGTGGGTAGCCGGGGAACCACTGCGGTGTATGCGACCGGGATCAATGGCCGTGAACCCGAGGCGGTAGTGTCAGCGTTGGTTGCCGACGGCGTCCGCATCCGTGGCTTTGCAGTGGAGAACGCGAGTTTGGAAGAGCGGTTCGTGTCCCTGACCGGAGAGGGGTTCGACGTTGTCGGCTGAAACCACTGGCCTGTCCCGCGGTGGTGGCGTACGTCCGGGAATGGGATGGGCGCTCCTGGGCTCGGAGTTGTCCGTGCTCTTCCGTCGGCTCCGCACATGGGCCATGTTGATCGCCCTCGCTGCCGTGCCCATCTTGATCGCCGTGGCCGTCAAGTTATCGTCGCAGCCCACCGCTCCTGGCCGCGGGCCGCTCTTCCTGGACCGCATCACCCAGAACGGCCTCTTCGTCGCCGTCACGGCGTTGGTAGTGTGTGTCCCTCTGTTCCTGCCGCTCACGGTTGGGGTGGTAGCCGGGGATACCATCGCCGGGGAGGCGAACCTTGGAACCCTGCGGTACCTGCTGATCGCTCCCGCAGGGCGGATACGACTCTTGCTGGTGAAGTATGCCGGGGCCGTCGCTTTCTGTTGCGCCGCTAACGCCACCGTAGCTGCGGCCGGCGCCCTGGCCGGCGTCGTGCTTTTTCCTGTGGGTCCGGTGACTTTGCTGTCCGGGGATACCATCAGCGTTGGCGAGTCGGCGTCGAGATCTTTGCTGATCGCCGCCTACATCACGGTTTCCCTGCTGGGACTCTCAGCTATAGGCCTATTGATCTCAACCTTCACGGACGTGCCAGTGGGCCATGGCTGCCACCATTGTGCTCTCCGTGGTGTCCCAGGTGCTGGATAACCTGCCACAGCTCGAGTGGCTGCATCCGTGGCTGTTCAGCCACCACTGGCTTGGTTTCGCAGATCTTCTGCGCCAGCCGATCTCCTGGACATCGTTCGGTGAGAACGCCCTCCTCCAAACCGGGTACATCGCGGTGTGCGGCGCGCTGGCTTACGCAAAATTCTCCAACAAGGACGTCTTGTCGTAGCTTTGTCGTAGGCTCTTCACATGGCCAGATTCTTTGATGTGCACCCGGAAGATCCCCAACCACGCGCCATCGGCCAAGTGGTGAACATGCTCCAAGGTGGCGGCCTGATCGCCTACCCTACCGACTCCTGTTATGCGCTTGGCGCACAGATCGGCAACAGGGAAGCCCTGGACCGCATCAGATCCATCAGGCATCTGGATGATAAACACCACTTCACCCTGGTGTGCAAGGACTTTGCACAGATGGGGCAGTTCGTGATGTTGGACAACGACATCTTCAGGAGCATCAAGGCTGTCACCCCCGGCAGCTATACGTTTATCCTCCCCGCCACCCGCGAAGTTCCCAAACGCCTCCTGCACCCCAAGAAGAAGACCGTGGGTGTGCGCATCCCTGATCACCGGGTGGTCCAGGCACTCTTGGCCGAGCTGGGCGAACCATTGCTCTCCAGCACCCTTCTGCTGCCGGACGAGGAAGAACCGTTGACGCAGGGCTGGGAGATTAAGGAACGCCTGGACAATCAGGTGGATGGCGTCATTGATGCCGGTGACACCGGCTCGGAACCCACCACCGTGATCGACTTCTCCAGCGGCGTGGCCGAGGTTGTCCGCTACGGGACGGGCGATCCCTCGCGCTTCGAATAGAGGTCACTGGATTCCTGTTCGCCGTTCACCGGAGTTGGCCGTTCACCGGAACTGGAAGCGGCATCCCGCATTCAAGGCCACCTGGGCGACGCCGGTCATTTCCAGTGCCAAGGCTGAGGGCTGTGTGGACAACTCCTGGGGTGGGTAGGCCACGAAAATGAACAGTTGGCGGTTGCCGTCCGCGCTGCTCATGGCAATGCTTCCATACCCCGGAACGTCGCCGGCGTGGCCGTAGTAGGAGCCGTTGGTGCAACGGTCATCCCAGTGATCCAGGCCAAGGCCATAGTCGTCAAACACCGTCCCCTTCATGGCGATAAGGCCTGCCGGGGATAGTAACTGGCCCCTCAGTAGGGCGGCGTAGAACGTGGACATGTCCTCAACGGTGGACACCAGGCCGCCGTTGGCGATCCCGTCTGGGATTCCAATGCCGGTAACGTCCACGGTTTCTCCCTCCAACTGGACGTATCCATGGATGAGGTCACCGGGGATTGCTGCATCAGCATCCAGCAGCTCCGTGGAAAGAAGGTTCAAGGGCGCCAGGACATCCGTGCGGAGCACGCCACTCAGCGGCGCGCCTCTGAGCCGCTCCACCACCTGACCGAGCACGGCGTATGCATCCGGACCTGTCGCAGCCGGAACGTCGCCGGTGTCTCCGAGGAGCTGCCGGATTGTCACCGGACCATCCACAGCGAGGGATCCGGGAAGATACGTCGAAACGGGGACCTCTAATCCGAGCCGGCCCTCCTCCACAAGCTTCATGACTGACAAAGCCACCAGGGTCCGGAACTGCTCGCCCACAGGGAAACGGTGACCCGGCTGGACAGCAGCCCGCCCCTCCCGGCTGAGGAATCCTTCAGCGTGAGTCCACTCTTGCTGGCCGACCCGTGCCTTGATGAGGACAGCTGACGCCCCTTCATCCAGCTTCTCCCGCGAGAACAGTTCAAGGGTGGCGCGAAGCTCTTGGAACGCCGGGGTGACTGCGACGCTGTTCGTGGGCGCCGGCGCAGGCTCGAGGGTAGGAACGGAAGGAGAGCCTGACACTGCCGGTTGCGTTGTTGGATTCGGCGTTGTTGGCGTCGGCGTTGACGGGAGTGCTGCAGCGGTGGAGGGCGGGAGCGGACGTGGCTCAGAGCCTTCGGTGCACCCGCCAAGAAACATACAGCCCACAAACAAGCTCAAGAGCAAGCCGCTCGGAAATGGACGGCTCAGGGACGAACTGCTCAGGGACAAGCTACTGAGGGACAAGCTACTGAGGGACAAGCTGCACGCTCGGGCAGTGGCAGGGATACTTATGCCTGGTCGTCTCGGCACACGCTCTCCCGGTGCAATTTTTCCGGCCTACTCTTCCGGCTTGCGTGCCCGGCTTGGCTGTACGCGCATGGGCTCGCCAGGCATCTTGGGGAATTCCGGCGGGAAGGGCATTTCCCCCTGACCGTTTTTGACGTCGCGCTCCCACCACTTCAGTAGAACATCGATGTCACCGGGGTGATCGTGCATGGACGCCCAGGGGTCGCCCACCTTCGCCAGGCGGTCCGGGACCGTCTTAATGGTGTACTTCGCGGGATCGGCATTCTCCAGTTCGTCCCAGGTCAACGGGCAGGACACCTGGGCCGTGGGGACGGCACGTGGGCTGTACGCCCCGGCAATGGTGCGATCCCTGTTGGCCTGGTTGAAGTCCACGAAAATCCTCGTACCGCGCTCCTCTTTCCACCAGGCAGTGGTGACCTTCTCCGGCATGCGGCGCTCCAACTCACGTCCAGCAGCGATCACGGCATGGCGGACATCCAGGAATTCATGCTTCGGATGGATGGGCGCGTACACGTGCAGACCACGGTTTCCGGAGGTCTTGATGAAAGCCGTCAGTCCGGCTTCTTCCAGAACGGTGCGTAGTTCCAGAGCCGCCGGGATAGCGTCGTCGAAGTCCGTGCCGGGTTGGGGATCCAGATCGATCCTGAGCTGATCCGGATTGTCAGGATCGTTGGCCCGGGACGCCCAGGGGTGGAACACCACAGTATTCATTTGCGCGGCCCACACTGCAGCCGCCGGCTCGTCGATCACCAACTGGGGATGCGAACGCGCGCTGGGGTACGTCACCGTCACGGAACGGACATACTCCGGGGCACCCTTGGGGGGATTCTTGGAAAAGAACATATCGCCCTCGATGTTGCCCGAGTAACGCTGGAGGCTGATGGGCCGGTTCCCGTTAGCCAAGACGAAAGCCTCGCCGACGTCGATGAGGTATGTGGCAAGGTCCAGTTTGGTCAGACCGGCCTCAGGCCACATCACCCTGCTTGGACTGGAGATCCTGACCTCGCGCGGGCCCTCGGGACCAGGGACAGTAACGGTGGTTGCTTCGCTCGCCATGGCCACAAGCTACCCCGTTTGTGCCCTGCGCGTCTGCACCTGAGTGCGTTTTGTCGGGATGGGACATGATGGTTGCATGCCAAATACTGAAACATCCTTGAGCGTCGCTGTGGGAGAAACCGAAGTCTCTGCCCTTCACATCCGGCCCACGCAGGCGTTCGCCACCCTGGTAGTGGCGCACGGCGCGGGAGCAGGAATGGAACATCCGTTCCTGCAGGGTTTCGCTGAGGCGATGGGCGAGGAAGGGGTGGCGACGTTGCGCTTCAACTTTCCCTACCGTGAGGCCGGCCGGCGTTTTCCGGATCGCCCTCCTCTAGCCATCGCTACATGGCGGGCTGTGATGGACAAAGCGGCTGAGCTCGGCCAAGGACAGCCCCTCTGGGCGGCCGGTAAATCGTTCGGTGGACGCATGGCATCCATGGCTGTGGCTGACGGGATGCCCGCAGGGGGTCTGGTGTACCTCGGCTACCCTCTCCACGCCCCCGGAAAGCCTGAAAAGCTTAGGGACGAACACCTCTACGGCGTCACGGTGCCGATGCTTTTCCTCCAAGGCACCCGCGATACGTTCGCGACGCCGGAACTACTGGAGCAGGTAGTAGAAAAAATCGGCCCGACGGCGACACTTCAGTGGGTCGACGGCGGCGACCATTCGTTTGCGGTCAAGGGTATGAAGCGTGGCGCGGCCGAGGTGGGGGCGTCCTTGGCGCCGGCAGTTGCTGCCTTCCTGCGGACAAACGCTTAAACCTGCTTCGGAAGGGGCTCGTGGCGAAGGAAGGACCGGCGGAAACGCCCCGTTCCTGCTGTGAGGGCGCGGAGTTCAATGGCGTATCGCAGGAGCTCCTGGTCCGGGACCTCGGCGCTGATTTCGGTTCCCTCTCCGTCTGCGGCGGTGGTGCCGGTGACCCTGCCCCGGCGTCCGGACAGATCACTCATCACCGCACCCACGTAGTCATCCGGAACGCTGATGACAACGGAGGATACGGGTTCCAGCAACTGGATTTTGGCAGCTGCCGCAGCTTCCCGTAGCGCCAGCGCACCGGCAGCCTGGAAAGCTGCGTCGGACGAGTCAACGCTGTGCGTTTTTCCGCCCACCAGCGTCACCTTGATGTCCACCACGGGGAATCCCGCTGACACACCCTTAAGCATTTGCGAGCGGACGCCCTTTTCCACTGACGCGACAAACGTAGCGGGGATTGCACCGCCAACGATTTTGTCAGCGAATTCAAAGCCCCCGCCGCGGGCCAGGGGCTCCACCTCGATGTCGCAAATGGCGAACTGCCCGTGGCCACCTGATTGCTTTACATGCCGCCCGTGTCCGGCGGCCTTGCTGGCAAAGGTTTCCCTGAGTGGAGTGATCACGTCCACGGTCTGGAGTTTAACGCCTTGACCACGCAGCCTGTCCAGGACCACCTCTGCGTGGGCCTCCCCCATGCACCACAGGATCAGCTGGTGCGTGTCCTGGTTGCGTTCCAATCGCAGCGTCGGATCGGCGGCCGCCACCTTCCCGATGCTTTTGGCAAGCGCGTCCTCATCACTGCGTGAGGCCCCTTCAATAGCTACAGGCATCAAAGGCTCGGGCATGTTCCAGGTCTCGATTAGCAGCGGTGCCTCACGGCTGGAGACAGTGTCCCCTGTTTCGGCGCTGGCCAGCTTGCTGATGGCGCAGATGTCGCCGGCAATGCACTGTGGAACCGCTTGGAGGCTCGAACCCACAGGCGAGTAGAGATGCGTGATGCGTTCGTCGGCGTCGTGGTCCTCATGGCCCCTGTCTGCCAGGCCCCGTCCGCCGATGTGGATTGACGAATCCTCCCTCAGAGTCCCCGAAAAGACCCTGACCAAACACACCCGGCCGAGGAACGGATCTACAGTGGTCCTTACTACTTCAGCGGCGAGGCGCCCGGCGGGGTTGCATTCCAGAGGCTTCAACGAAGAACCGTCGAGTTTCATCACCGCGGGGGTGATGCGCTCCAAGGGCGATGGCAAAGCATCGGTCAACAGGGCCATGAGTTCCGGGAGGCCAAGACCGGTTTCGGCCGACGTCGGCATGACGGGAAAGAAACTGCCCCGCGCGACAGCCGTTTCAAGGTCGGCGATCAGGTCCACGAGCGGCAGTTCTTCGCCGCCAAGGTACCGGTCCATGAGGGTTTCGTCTTCGCTCTCAGCGATGATTCCTTCGATCAAAGGTCCCCTGGCTGCTTCCACGTTCGCGGTGGGCATCAGATCCTGGCCCCCAGTGCCGTGAAGAGTGCCGTGGAGGACTCCGATGAGTCCGGCGTGGCCCGCAGTCGGGAGATACAGCGGGAGGACCGACTCACCGAACGCTTCCTGGCAACGCACGACGGCGGCACTGAAGTCGGCGCGCGGATGGTCCAGTTTGCTGACTACCACCGCACGCGGCATCCGGATCTTCTCGCACTCGCCCCACAACGCCACAGTGGCACCGTCAATGCCATCAACAGCCGAAACAACAAAAAGGGCCGCGTCGGCGGCCCTCAAACCTGCGCGAAGTTCGCCGGTGAAGTCGGTGTAGCCGGGTGTGTCGACCAGATTGACCTTGATGTCGTCGACCATAATCGGGGCTACGGATAACGTGACTGACCGTTGCTGATGAATCGCTGAGGGGTCGGAGTCACTGACGGTGGTTCCTTCGCTGATGGAGCCCATCCTGGTGATGGCTCCAGTTGCCGCCAGCAACGCCTCCACCAGTGTCGTCTTGCCCGCACCCGAATGCCCCACAAGGGCCACGTTCCGGACTTTCGCTGGATCACTCGCCGCCAAGACAGTGCCGTTGTCGCCTCGCCTGGTATCCGGGGTGCCGGCTCCGGGACCCTTGGTTGTTTCGCGCGTGCCCTTCGCGGACATGGGCACCTCCTGGTGTTGAATCCCGGCACGGAGTCCGAACACCTCCAGTTCGAACCTTATAGAGGATTGGACACCCTAAGCGCCCACAGGGCAAGGCCTGCCAGCAACCAAAGCCGAACAACCGCCGTCGGCTTCCCACTACGGTCAACCACCGGCTAAACGGTGAGCATCCCCCACAGCAACCAGGCGGACGCGAGGGAGCATCCGGTGATCACCACCGCGAACCCGGTCAACCAGACGAACGCCGGGACTCCAGTGCTGCGGCCCAGGATGAAGGCGTCAGATGCCGCCAGTCGGTCGCGGCGACGGGTGTGCACACCGGCAAGTTTGAACAGGTCCCTGACGCCGCCTACGGAAAGGGCAATGCCGAGAGCCAGTACAACGTAGTTGACGGTTGTGGGTGTGGCGAACAGGATCATGAGTTGGGCAATCGCGGCGCTCAACACCGCTACGAGGATCCCGGTGAGGTTCCTCAGGAAGATCAGCGAGACCAGCAGGATCAAGGCCCCGATGGACATGGCGGCTCCGGAGCGGCCGGCGGCGAAGGCGGCAATCAGGCACAAACCAACCACGGCGGGTGCAGGGTAGCCCCAGAATCCGGACCACGCTGCCCCGAAAGCGCTCCGGCCGCTGCTGACAAGGCGGCCCGAATGGTCCAGTCCGATCCGGAGCCCATGGACAAAGCGGCCCGTCATGAGCGCGGCGTAGGCATGGCCCAGCTCGTGGACAAAGGTGACGTAGAGTCCGAACCAGCGCCAGGTGACGCGCGGGATGCTCAGAACGACGGCGCACGCGAGTATGACCAGCAGGGCTGGCAAGGGCACCGCTGTGGTGTGGGTGTCGGTGAAGCCGCGGACCACGGCGTCCCACCAGGTTTGAAGGAGGTTCACTCACAGCACCGTCGACTGAAGACGGGAATGCAGTCCGGCGATGAGGATCTCCAGGCCGAACTCGAAGGCGGCCTCGCCTCGCTCGTCCGCAGGTCCGGCTTGGGCCAAGGCATTGGTGAGGGCGGGGTACCCCTGTGCGGGTGGTGCCCAGACGACGTCCGGTGCCGCCAAGTCCAAAGCGAAGCCCAGGGCGAAGCTGTCAATGGTGGAAATTGCGGACATCACGTCCCGGCCCCGGAACCCTGCGGCTTCGAGGGCCACAGCCAGGTTCTCGTAGAGGGCCATGACCTGGGCATCTTGCACCGTCTGGAGTACCAGCAGCGGCGCGAGTTTTGGATGGCGGGCGAAGGCATCACGATAGCTCCGGACGATGGCGCGAAGCGAAGCCTCCCAATCCTGCTCATCCTCCAGGACGTACGGGCTTTCCGCGATGATCCGGCCCCGCATGAGCTCAAGGATCTCCTCCCGGCCGCTGACGTGGTTGTAGATGGAGGACTGGCTGACCCCGATCCGTTTGGCCAGTTTCGGCAGGCTGAAGTCCCCTGCCTCATCCACCAGCTCCAAGGCAGCGGTGACGAGGGCGTCGATGGATATCAGCGGGACCAGCGGGCGTGCCATACGTGTGTCTCCATTCAAGGTTGTTGTTACGACTCTAGCCAGAACTTTGCGTCGAAGTATTGTGCCGCCGGTCACAAAGACCTACCATAAACGAAAGCCTTTCGCTTTATGTCTGGCTCACCTTTGAATCTTCCCTCCCCAAACACCCAGAGGATCCCCATGTCCGACCTCGAAACCCGACCTCCGGCAGCAGATGCCGGCAACGGGCTCAAAAGAAATGCCATAGGCACCGGCGGTATTGCCTTCCTGGTGATCTCCGCAGCGGCTCCCCTGACAGTGATGGCCGGCGTTGCCCCTCTCGCCATTGGCGTCGGGGGCATAGGCGCCCCCATGGGCTACATCATTGCCGGAGCAGTCCTGCTGGTTTTCGCGATCTCCTTCATGGCCATGACCAAGCACGTCAAAGCAGCCGGTGGTTTCTACACCTACATCACCTTGGCCATGGGCAAGACGGTAGGGCTGGCCTCAGCCATCCTGGCGATCGTTTCCTACAACTGCCTACAAATCGGCGTGTACGGATTGTTCGCCGTCCAAACCCAAGGCATGCTTCGCGCCCTCTTCGGCCTGGATGTTCCCTGGCCCGTAGTTGCACTGGCGGCCATCGCGGCGGTCTGGTTCCTCGGCTACCGCGGGATCGACGTCGGCGCCAAGGTACTCGGCGTCCTGCTCATCGCCGAAACCGCGATCCTGGCCATCATGGGCTTCGGAATCCTGGCACGCGGCGGCGCCCAAGGCATCAGTTTCTCCTCCTTCTCCCCTGAAAACGCCTTCACTCCAGGTGTTCTTGCCATCCTGGCCATCTGCTTTGCTGCCTTCATGGGCTTCGAGTCCACCGTGCTGTACCGGCGCGAGGCCCGGAATCCGGACAAGTCCGTACCCAGGGCAACCTACATCGCGGTGGGTTTTATGTCCGTGTTCTACGCCTTCATTGTGTGGACCGTTATCCAGGCCTACGGCGATGGAAACGTGGTTGTTGCTGCCGGCGAGCTAGCCGACGGCATGTTCTTTGCCACCATCAACCAGTACGTGGGTCCTTGGGCCGAAGTAGTCATGCATGTGCTGATTGTGACCAGCGTTTATGCCTCCCAGCTTGCGTTCCACAACGCCATCAACCGCTACGTGTACATGCTCGCCAATGACGGCGTGCTCCCCGCGTTCCTCGGCAGGACCCACCCCAAGTACAAGTCCCCGCACCGTGCCGGTCAGATGCAGACCATCCTGGCCGCCGTCGTCATTATCGTCTGCGCCATCGCCGGTGCCGACCCGTACAAGCAACTGCTGATCTGGGTCAACACGCCGGGTATCTTCGGGACTGTGGCTCTGCAGGGACTGGTCGCTGTAGCAGCGATCATCTACCTTCGGCGCAACCCGGCCGCAGCCACCAACCGCATACTCATTCCTTTGAGCGTGGCCTCGGCCGTCCTACTGTTCGGTGTTGTGGCGTTGATAGCCATCAACATCGAGCTCCTCACCTTCGCCGACGCCCTGACCAACACCATCCTGCTGATGGTCGCCCCCGCTGTTTTCCTTGCAGGCCTGCTGATTGCCCGCAGACTGCGCACCACCCGCCCCCACGTCTTCGCCCGGATCGGAAGCTTCGAAACCCATGACTCCTGACCTCATCATCCTTGCCGACACCATTCACACCATGGACGAGCTACACCCTGGCCAGCCAGTCCAGGCCGTTGCCATCAGCGACGGGTTGATTGCCGCCGTCGGTAGTCGCCAGGATGCCGGCCAGTGGCAGCAAACGGACACCCAAGTGGTGGACCTTGGCAACGCGACACTCACGCCGGGATTGGTGGATTGCCATATTCACCCGGTGTTCGGCTTGGACCTGACGGTAGGCGCTGACCTCAACGGTGCCGCGACCCTAAAAGACGTCCTCACCGTATTGCGGGCAGAAGCAGGACACGACGGCGGCTGGTTGCGTGGATGGGGACTGAACCCGAACGCTTTCGGCTCAGTTCAGCTGCACCGAAGTGTGCTGGACAGGGTTTCAGGCGAGCAGCCCGCGTTCATCCGCTTGTTCGACGGACATTCAGCGCTGGCAAACAGCCGAGCCCTGGAACTGGCCGGAATCCATGGCAGCTATGACTTCGACCAGGCCTCTGAGGTGGTCTGCGACGCAGACGGTGTGCCCACCGGATTATTGCTCGAAGCCGCTGCGATGGAGTTGGTCCAGCGCCACATCCCGCAGGAGTCGTTTGCCCAGCGCAAAGCCCGCCTCGGTGAGCTCTTGAGAGACTTTGCCCGATCGGGACTGACCGGCGGTCACATCATGGACCACAGCGAGGAATCCGCCGCACTCTTCCAGGCCTTGGAGGCCGAAGGCGAGCTTCCTTTGCGGCTCCGGTCCGCGCCCTGGTGCATGCCCGGCAGCGGCGAAGCAACTTGGAAGGAACTGGCCCGCAGTATCGGTACAGGCGGACGCCGGTGGTCCGTTGAAGCCATAAAGCTGTTCGTCGATGGGACCGTGGACAACGGGACGGCCTGGCTCTATGAACCTGATGTTCAAGGACAGTCCACAGCGCCGTTCTGGCCGCGTCCCGAAGAATACTCCGCTGCCGTCCGCTATTTTGCCTCCCGGGGCATCCCGACTGCGACGCACGCAATCGGAGACGCCGGGGTTGATCACGTGTTGGAGGCCCTCGAATCCCTGTGCCATGTGGTCCCTGGTGATGTTCTGCGCAGAACTGTTCACAGGATTGAGCACATAGAAACTGTGCCGGATGAGCTGGTGGAGCGTTTCCGTGGTGCAGGAGTAGTGGCGAGCATGCAGCCGACCCATTGCACCCATTACTCCATGGCCGATCACAGCGACAACTGGTCAACCCGCCTTGGCACTGAGCGGGCGGGCAGGGCCTGGCGCTGCAGGGACCTTCGTGATGCCGGGGTGACGCTGGGCATCGGCTCTGACTGGCCGATCGCACCCTTCGAGCCGCTCCCGATCATCGCGGACGCCCAACTGCGCCGGCGATCGGGACAACCGGACCAGCAACCCATCGCACCATCCCAAGCCCTCACCGCAATTCAGGCGTTGGAGGGATACACCTCCCACGCGGCCAAAGCTGCAGGGCTGTGGGACGTATCGGGATCCATTACGGTGGGCAAGCGGGCAGACTTCACCGCCTTTGAACTCGATCCACTGACCACTGCCCCGGATGAATTTGCGGCAAGCAGCGTTCTGGGAACGTTCGTGGACGGCGAGATTCAGTTCATGCTGGAGCGGCTCGCTTAGCGTTTCCTGGAGCGTGCTCCGGAGGCCCCCGACGGAGGCTCCCGGAGCACGCGTTGGGCTACATCCTGTTCTTCGTCTTAGCCGTAGCCGGCGCAGTCCACGGGTCTTCGGGCCAGGGATGCCTGGGGTAGCGCCCACGCATCTCGGCCCGAACCTGGGAGTAAGGACCGGACCAGAACGACGCGAGATCGTCCGTGACGGCCAACGGCCTTCCTGCCGGGGATAGCAGGTGAAACAAGACTGGAACTCTGCCGTCCACGAGGCGCGGCGTGCTGTCCCAACCGAAACATTCCTGAAGCTTGACCGCCACCACCGGACGGCCGCCGTCGTGATCCGCACCAACGTGATTCGCTCCGCCGCGAGGCGTACTGTCCGGAACTTCGGGATAGTCGATCCGGATACGCGAACCACTTGGCACCATCAGACGCTCCGGGACGAGGTCGTCGAGCCGAGCGGCCTCCGGCCATGGGAGCAGGCGCCTGAGGGGGTCAACAAGGTTTATGGCGCTGACGGGTGTCCCGGTTGCCATCGATTCCATCTCAGGGCCCAGCCACTCATCAAGCGTGGATAGCAGGGCAGCCTCACGGACGTCAGGCCACGGACTCCCGATTTCACGGTGCACCATGGCAAGGCGCCGGCGTAGGGAATCAGCTGCCGTTGACCAGCCGATCACGGACAATCCCGACTTTTCCAACGCTCTGGACACTGCGTGCCGCCCCGATTCCGCGCTGGGGCGAACGGGTGTGGAGGACAACACGATGGCACCCAGACTGCGTTCCAGCCTGGCCATCACCCGGCCTTGATCGAACTTTGCCTGCACTTTCTCCGTAAGAAGGCCCGGTGCAGCTTCTACGGCCAGTTCGGATGACAACGGCGCGGCAAAACGGACCACGGCGCCGGTTCCGGCGGCATCACGCCCCTGGGCGCGTGACACCTCGGCCACAGCAAGCCAATCATGCCCGGACAGTGAACTCCCCGAGGGAAGCCCGGCCCGCGTCCCGGACGACAGCAAGTACGTGGTGGACCCATCACCGGGTACGCGCCTGGCTATGCGGTCCGGGAAAGCCAGCGCCACCACAAAGCCGGGTGCTTCCCTTGCCGTGACATCGGCGGCCGGTTGGGGAGACCCGACCCCGGCAGCCCCGTCCCCTGACCGCATTTCCTTCTCTGCCAACGACTGCATCCGCCTGACGTCCTCGGCGAAACGACGGGAGCCGGGGTCTGATCCCGAACGCAGCGCAGTAAGCAGCTTTGTTAGGTCGGCAGCGGGTGCTCTGTGGTCACCTGCCACGAGTGCCACCGTCTCAGCGGCCGTGCGGCGCCCCACCACCGCGGCCCCGTCCAACAAGGCGCGGGCAAGCCGGGGGTCCGCAGGGATGCGGGCCAAAGTCTTACCCATGGCGGTGACCGTTCCGTCCTGTCCTACGGCGCCTAGTTCACGCAGAACCTCCACGGCGTCGGTCATGGCGACGGCAGGCGCCGCGTCCGGGAGCTTCAACCCCGAACCGCCCGGCGCACCCCAGCACGCAAGAATCAGAGCCGCGCCGGTGAGGTCTGCAACAGAGATTTCAGGGGTCTGATGTGCCGGAGCTGCGCCATAGGCCTGTTGGTCGTAGCAGCGAACCACCGTTCCTGGGCCCTGTCGCGCTGCACGGCCGGCCCGCTGATCGGCCGAGGCACGGGAACAGGAAACGGTCACGAGTCCGGACATGCCGCGGCCGGCATCCCGGCGCGGTTCCCGTGAAAGCCCCGAGTCAATGACCAAACGCACGCCGGGCACCGTGAGGGAGGATTCCGCCAAGGATGTAGACACGATGATCCGCGGTGATCCGCCGGGTCCTCGGCCAGATACCGCCCGGTCCTGGGCTTCCGGACCGATCTGGCCATGCAACTCGAGAACTTCCACGTTGTGGGGCAGCTGCCTGCGAAGACGGGTGGCGACGTCGGAAACTTCCCGGGCTCCCGGAAGGAAAACCAGGGCGTCCGCCGCGGGATTCCGGCTCAGGGCAGCCGAGTAGGCAGCCGCTGCTGTGTTGGCCACATGATCGAGGAAACTCCGGGACACTCCCCTGGTATCCAAACGATGCTCCCGGGCCGGAACCCACTGGACTTCCATCGGGTACAGCGCTGAAGGGCAGTCGACCACCGGAGCCGGCACACCGCCGTCGGGGTCCCCGCCCGCTCCCAATAGTGCTGCAAAGCGCGGTGCGTCGAGAGTTGCCGACATCGCCACCAGGGTCAGGTCACCGCGCAGCTCCCGGACCTCCGCGAGCATACCTACCAGGAGGTCCGTTTCCAGGCCGCGTTCGTGGACTTCGTCCAGGACCACGGCGTGCACGTCCTCAAGTCCGGGGTCAGCCAGAAGCCGCCGCAGGAGAATGCCCGGCGTGACGAATTCCACCACGGTGTCTTTGCTGACCTTGCTTTCACCCCGGACTGTATAGCCCACTCTGTCACCGAGGCGGCTTCCGTCCAACGAGGCCAGGCGGCGTGCGGCTGAGCGGGCTGCCACACGGCGCGGTTGGGTCACGACAACGCGTGGCTGGCCAGGGTTCTGTTCGGACACGAGATTGGCGAGCAACGGCGGGACCAGGGTGGTTTTACCTGTGCCCGGAGGTGCCTGAACCACGGCGATGCCTCCAACCATTACCGCTCCCCCAAACGCCGCCTTTCGCCCACGGAGAGCGCCGGCGTCGGCCTGGATTGTCAGGGCCGCCGTGAGGTCAGCGAGGGACTTAGCAAAAGCCAGCCCCGTGCCGATGGTGTCCAGTCTGAAAGTCACCAGACCATTGTCCCTGCTGCGGGAACCGGAAAGGCCATGCCCGTCAAGGGGCATGGCCTTTCTCATGGTGCGGCGCCTCTATGGTGCGGCACCTTTATGGTGCAGCGACTCTAGCCGATAGTGGAGGCGTCAATGACAAAGCGGTAGCGGACGTCCGAGGCAAGGACGCGCTCGTAAGCGTCGTTGATCTTACTGGCCGGGATGACCTCGATCTCTGCGCCGAGGCCGTGCTCCGCGCAGAAGTTCAACATTTCCTGAGTTTCGCGGATACCACCGATTGCGGAACCGGCAAAGCGTCGACGACCCGTGATCAGCGAGAAAACGTTGACGGGCAGGGGTTCGGCCGGTGCGCCAACGTTGACCAACGTGCCGTCGAGAGTCAGCAACTGCAGGTACGCGCTGATGTCGATGGAGGCGCTCACGGTGTTGATGATGAGGTCGAAGGTGCCCGCAAGTTCCTCGAACGTGGAGGGATCGCTGGTGGCGTAGTAGTGGTCGGCGCCGAGCTTCAAGCCGTCTTCCATCTTCTTCAGCGACTGCGACAGCACGGTGACCTCAGCACCCATGGCGTCGGCAATCTTCACTGCCATGTGGCCGAGTCCACCTAGACCCACCACGGCAACCTTCTTACCGGGGCCGGCACCCCAGTGGTGCAGGGGCGAGTAGGTGGTGATGCCGGCGCACAACAGCGGAGCGGCGACGTCAAGGTCCAGACCTTCCGGAATGGTGACCACGAAGTCTTCATTCACCACGACGTTGCTGGAGTAGCCGCCCTGGGTGATGGTGCCGTCACGGTCAACAGCACCGTAGGTGCCCACATTGCCCTTGAGGCAATACTGTTCCTCTCCGGCCAGGCAGTTCTTGCACTCCTTGCAGGAGTTCACCATGCAGCCGACGCCAACACGGTCGCCCACCTTGTGCTTGGTGACGTCCGAGCCGACCGCGGTGACAATTCCGGCGATTTCGTGACCAGGGGCCAGAGGGTACTGCTGCGGGCCCCAGTCACCGCGGACCGTGTGGATGTCAGAGTGGCAGATACCCGCAAACTTGATGTCGATGTGGACGTCGTTGGGGCCGACCTCGCGACGTTCAATGGTGGTCAGGGTCAGGTCGCCCGTGGCCGAGGGGGCAGCGTAAGCGTTAGCGGTAGGCATGTTTCTCCTGCGTGGTTCACTTTGTTGGATATCTCTATCTAACCCTGATTCCCTGAGAGGAAGGAGTCACTGCTGTTAGGGGTAATGACAGGGACTCCCTCAGCGGGCCAAAGGATTTACCGTTGAAGCATGGACAATCGGACCGAGACGCGCGACTTCCTCTCCACCCGGAGGGCGAAGATCGCGCCCGAGCAAGCGGGTCTGACCGTCTATGGCGGCAACCGCCGTGTACCGGGCCTACGTCGCGGCGAGGTGGCCATGCTGGCCGGCGTAAGCGTGGAGTACTACACCCGACTTGAGCGGGGAAACCTCGCGGGGGTCTCGGAGAGCGTGCTGGAATCCCTGGCGAACGCACTCCAACTCGACGACGCCGAACGAGCCCACCTCTACGATCTCGCCCGGGCGGCGAGCGACGGCGGCAAGTCCCGCCGTCGACCGGTCCGGAAGCAGGCCATCCGGCCGGGCGTACAACTCACCTTGGATGCGATTAGCGGCTCGCCCGCTTTCATCCGCAACGGTCGCTTGGACCTCTTGGCAACGAACGCCCTCGGCCGGGCTTTGTATGCCGACATTTACGACAGCCCCTCCGGACCACCAAACCATGCACGATTCCTGTTCCTGGACCCTCGCAGCCACGATTTCTACACGGATTGGGAACGTGCCGCAAACGACACCGTGGCAATTATGCGGACCGAAGCCGGCAAGGATCCCTACGACCGCGGCCTCAGCGACCTGGTGGGCGAGCTTTCCACCCGCAGCGAGGAGTTCCGGGTCCGCTGGGCAGCGCACAATGTCCGCCAGCACTACACAGGGAAGAAGCATTTCCGCCACCGGATAGTGGGCGACCTTCACTTGCTCTACGAAGCCCTCGACCTGTCTGCCGATGCTGGTTTGACCTTGACGGTTTACAACGCCGAGCCCGGCACCGGCACGGACGACGCTTTGAAATTGCTGGCAAGCTGGGCAGCGACGGCTCTCACTGGCACTGACAACTCGGGGCTTGTCCGGGACATTCACTAGAAGTGAATGGGTCACTGACAAGAAGTGTGGACATCCGGAGGGATCGAGGCTGATCGTTTACCGACGCCGCATTGACCGCCCTCCTGTAGCCGCGAATAATGGGGGAAGCGCTGTCCATCTTCGCCCCACCATGGAGACATCAACGTGAATCCTCAGCACGGCCTCAACCATGACTACTCACCGTGGTCCTTCTGGAGTTCTGCTTCGGAGGCTGAACGCCAGGCGCAGGACGCCCACCACAAGATCTTGGTTGAACGTGCTGGAGTCAAAATTGGCGAGCGGGCCTTCCTGTCTCCCTTGGCGAACGTGGATCCCGACACGTTCTCCATCGGTGCTGATTCTTTCATCGCGGCCTACGCTTACATCACAGGCGCCATCACCCTGGGCGATGATTGCACCGTCAATGCTTTCAGCGTAGTCAGAGGCAACGTCACCATGGGCGATGGCGTGCGGATCGGTGCCCACACGTCCATCCTCGGTTTCAACCACTCCATGGATGCTTCCGAGCCTGTGTTTAAGCAGCCGCTCACGAGTCAGGGCATCACCATAGGGGACGATGTCTGGATCGGTTCGAATGTTGTGGTTCTTGACGGCGTTACTGTGGGCTCGCACGCAGTGCTGGCCGCCGGAGCGGTGGTAACCAAGGATGTGCCGGAATGGTTGATCGTGGGTGGAAACCCCGCGCGCCGGATCAGGGACCGGCGAGAGGCAACAATCCCGGCTACGGCTGTTGAGGCGCGGTCCGACGACGCCTTGATGGCTGAGCTGGCTGCCTTCGCCAACGCTGCACGCGCCGATGCATCAGCCCTTCTTGGGCGGAGTTGGACCTCTGAAGCAGGCGGCGCTTACCGCGACCAGCCAGGTGCTGAGCCGACCGTCAGGGCCCATTGCGACGCGATTGAAATCGCGGACTTGCTGCTGGGTTCTGTCCCTCCGCAACTGTCACGGGACGAACACATGGCGCGGCTCCGGAAGCTCCAAGATCCCGTCACGGGCCTGGTTCCAGAGTTCGGGTCCGACGTCTACGGGGATTCAACAATCACCTTCGGCGCCGGTCCTGCCACCTACCATGTGCTTTCTGTCGGTTATGCCCTGGACCTCATCGGAAGTCGCTTCGAGCATCCGATCCACGCCATAGCTGACATGGATCCGGCAGCGGTAAGGTCTTCCCTGGATACTCTCCCGTGGCGTAACGAAGCATGGGGATCCGGTGCTTGGGTGGACGCATGGGGGACGGCTGCGTATTGGAACCTCGCGCAATCCCATCCCAATGCCACGGGTTCCCTCGAGGCTCTCTTCGGTTGGTTGCTGACGAGGGTCAGTTCCGCCTCGGGAACATGGGTCACCCCAACGGACGACAATCGATTGGAGGTAGTCAACGGTTACTACCGACTGACGCGCGGCACCTTCGCCCAATTCGGCGTACCGATTCCTCACGTTGAGCGGCTGGTAGACACTGTTCTGGAGCACGCCGCGGACCCACGATACTTCTCCCCCGGCCGGCAGAACGCCTGCAACGTCCTGGACGTGGTGCACCCACTGTGGCTGGCGTTCAAGCAGACCACGCACCGCCGGGAGGATGCCAGGAATTGGGCACGAACTCAGCTCAGCCAGGCACTTGAACGGTGGGTGCCCGGCGAGGGGATGGCCTTCAGCGCTGAACCCTCAACCGGTGACAGAAACGTCCCAACGCTGCAGGGCACGGAGATGTGGCTGGCAATCATCTGGTACCTGGCCGACCTTCTTGGCTGCGCTGCAGCGCTCGGATATCGGCCCCGGGGCGTCCATCGACCTGAACCTGCCCTTTCGCTGCCGACCCTATAGGCATCTGATCACCATGTTTTCCGCGATCGGCTACCAAACGAGGACCTCTGGTGTGAGCGGCGGTGGGGTTTTCCACATAGCATCGATTGGGTCTGATGGTGGTGAAGCCTTCGTGACAGGGTTGGGTTATGGAAGGCATTGGGCAGGTCGTGGCGCGGCGGGAAGGTTCCCCCGGCGCCAGTGAGGTGCCCGGAATTGTCTCCCCCGTTTCCTCGGACATGCCTTCCCGCCCATCGGTGCGCAAGCCCCCGACGGCGGCAGGACCCGCCGCTGATCCCTCTTGGAACGCTGGGCTGCTTCTTGGATTCGAATCGTTGCATGGGCTTGGGGAACCGGGGCCGGAAGAAGTGCCCGGGTTGTTGCACAAGCAGCCGTCCGGGCGCGGGGAATCCACCCCGACAGAAGAACCGGTGCCTGGTGTGCTGCACGAGCATTCGTCCGGGCGCGGGGAATCCACCCTGACAGAAGAACCAGCGGCCGGGTTGTCCGCGGAGTCCGCGGCGGCCGGTGCGGCGGTCCTGGAGGCCGTGCTCCTTGAGGGTGCTGCCGCAACTGATGCGCTGCGATCAATAGCGGCCGATGAGGTGCGGTTGTTGGGGTTTGTTGAGGCGGCTGATTTCGCGGGCAGGGTCGAGGAGATCTCCCGAAACGTGGAGTACTTGCAAGTTGTTGCTGCGCAGGCGGTGGAACGGTCCCGGAAGCAAGCACTGCAAGCTCGGCCGGGGGCGTCAGCGGCCGCACCGGAATGGCGGACCGGCTGGACCGAACACGTCCCGGATTCGAAGGTCACAGCTCCTGCCAGCGTCGTGGATGATGGGTACCGGAACACGGCGGAGTTCCTTCGGGCACGGTTGCGGATCGGTATCGCTGAAGCCCGGCGCAGGCTCGCCCTCGCTACCGAGGTCCTCCCCCACACCGGGATGACCGGCCAGGACGTCCCGGCCCGCCGCGAAGCCCTCGCCGACGCCCTCGCCTCCGGAGAGCTGCCCTCACGCTCGGCGTCGATCATCAGCACCGCCCTGGACAAAGTCCGGCACCTCGCCGATGAAGAAATGCTCACCCG